>NZ_QEOB01000003.1:0-534625 GCF_003096875.1 Paraburkholderia unamae | reverse complement strand
AGCTTCCTGAGCGTTTCCTTCGCCAGCCGGATGCCGTGGCATTCCCGAAGCTTCTCGCACGCCAGCGTGGGCCCAAAATCAGCGTAGCGCTCGCGCACGATCGACAGGGCTCGATCGGCTGTCCTCGCATCCAGCCGGTTGTTGCTGGGCCTCGAGCGCTTGCGTGATACGAGGCCCTCGGGTCCATGTTCACGCAGCCGCGCGACGAGCCGGCGAATCTGCCGTGTCGTCAGCTCGAGACGCTGCGCCGCGCGCCACGGTTTGAGCCTGCCGTCCAACACATCCTGAATGATCTTAAGTCTGTCCAGCTCGCGCATCGTCATTGTTATCCGTTCTGTTGCGGCTGCCATCGAAGCTCCCGAAGCTGGATCTCCAGCGGGCGGCAAGCTTACGATGAACGCGAAGCGGACATCTGAACTTGGCTAAAAGCGGACTTTATAACTTAGCCGCTACAAACAAAAAGTTCGCTAATTAAGATTATGTAAAATTCAGTCGCAGTCCGATCTATATTTCTAGCGAGGAATGGGCGTGGACTGAATCGCACCTCACCCTGCCGGGCCATTGGCAATTCATCCACGGGAAAAAGGAACGACCTGGAAGCGAGCGTTGCGTCAGCGCAGGAAGGACTGCAAAGACTGGGAAGCCTCTGCGAATCGTTGCTCAAGAAAATCGAGCAACGTGCGCACGCGCGGCGCCATGTAGGGCGTGCGCTGGAACAGCGCATTCACGGGCACGTCTGGGCATCGCCACTCGGGAAGCACGAGTTTCAGCCGGCCGGCCTGAAGATCCGCGCCGATATCCCATATCGACTTCATGACCAGACCGAGCCCGTCCACGGCCCACTCACGCGCAAGTGCACCGTCGTTGGTCTGGCGCGAACGTTCGGATGGCGCGGTAAAGAGCGCCGTTTCGCCGCCGTGCACCATGCGCCAGTTGTTCGCCACGCCCGAGGACGTCGTCAACAGGATGAAGTCGAGTTCGTGCAGATCATCGGGATGGCCTGGCGTGCCGTGCGTCGCGAGGTATTCGGGCGAGGCGCACAACGCCCGGCGGTTGTCGGCCATGCGTTTGGCCACCAGCGAGCTGTCTTCAGGCACACCGAAACGAATCGCCAAATCGATATCGTCCTGCAGCAAATGCGAGACCGAATCCGAAAGCACCAGCGTGAGCGTGACGTGCGGATGGCGTTCATTGAATTCGTCGAGCCAGTGGCGCAACACCGAGCGGCCGAAGTCGGAGGTGGCCGAGATGCGCAACGCGCCGCTCACGCTCGTTCGCCCGGCCTGCAACGCCGCCCGCGCGTCTTCGAGCGTTTGCAGCGCATGCCGGCAATGCGCCAAATACATGCGCCCTTCGTCGGTGAGGCGTAGTTTTCGGGTCGAGCGCTCGAAGAGTTGCGTGCGCAAAACACCTTCCAGCTTTACCAACCGTGCGCTAGCCGCAGCGGGCGACAAGCCCAGCTTGCGCCCCGCGGCCGAAAGACTACCCTGGCTCGACGCTTCAACGAAAAGGCGAATGTCGCCGAGATTGTCCATGATCGCAAGAAATGTGCTGAGTAGAGTCAGGCCTGCATCGAACTGTATACCGCTTGATGCCATCGCGCTCGCCAACCGGGCCCCCCATTGACGTCTTACTGCGGCACGCCGCAGTCTGGACACTGCATGCCGGGTCTTTCCGCCAGCTCCAGCGGTTCGCTCAGCCGATCGCGCCGCCCCCATCGACCAGTACCGTCGAGCCCGTCGCGTATGGCGTAGATGCAAGATAGACGATGGCATTCGCCACGTCCTCCGGCTGGCCCACCCGCCGCGCAGGCAGGCGTGCTGCCGCGCCTTCGTACATCTTGTCGCGAGCACCGGCATCAAGCTTCGACCACAGCGGCGTGGCGATCAACCCGGGCGACACCGTATTTACGCGCACTGGCGAGAGCTCAAGTGCGAGACCGCGCGCCAGCGCTTCGACGGCGGCGTTGATGGCGCCTTGCAGAACCGAGGTCTTGCTGGGCCGCACGGACAGGAAGCCCGAGACCAGCGTAAGCGAGCCGCCCTCGCGGATGCGCGCAGCGCGCGCGATGCGGTAGGCCCCCCAGAACTTGCTGTCCATCGCACGATAAGCATCGGCGAGTTCCAGACCTCGCACAGGACCGGTCGGCGTGTGCGCGGCTGAGACTACGACGTGATCGAATTCACCCGCCGCTTCGAGCACTCGCTCGACGTTCTCATCGTCGGTGATGTCTATTGCCATCAGCTCCACCGGCGTACCAATTTCACGCGCCGTTGCTTCGAGCTTCTCCGCACTGCGCGAAGCGATTGTCACCTGCGCGCCCAGTCCCGCGAACGCTGTCGCCGCCGCTGCGCCGATGCCCGAACTGCCGCCTACGACCAGCACCCGTTGTCCGTTGAAATCCATGATTGGCTCCTTGCTGTCTTGTTGAAAAACGAAAGGCCCTCAAGCCTTATTTCGACACCACGCCCAGTTGCTGCAGGAACGTGAGGTTGTCCTCGAGGTGCCAGTTGTCGGTAATCTTGCCGTCGTGAATCCGATAGATGTCCGTGGCGATGAAGTCGATCGGCTGCCCCGTCCCCTGCACGCCATTGAACGTGCCGGTGAAATGGCCGGTGAAGTGCAGATGCGTGACGACGCGATCGCCGGTCACGATCATCTGCTCGACGTCGGCGCGCACGTCGGGCACCGCGCCGTGAAAAACCTTCGATGCGGCGAGCGGTCCAGCCACGCCCTGCGGGCGGCCAGGAGGCAGCGTGCGGTCCATGAAATCCGGCGCGAGCGCTGCGCGGGCCTGGCTCTCGTCTCCGGTCGTCCAGAACGTGTCGTACAGGCGCGCGGCGTGGATTTGCGCCTCGCGCTGCTTTGCCGGCATGCTCTTATCGACGATCAGTTCTTGCGGCTGTGCAAGGCCGGCAGTAGCGGCCACCGCTGGCATCGAAGCACCGAGCAGGACAGCGGTAACCGAGGCCGCCGTGAAGCGGGCCACTCCCGGAAGTGCGTTGGGCGCTTTAAGCATGGTTTTCTCCTTGAGAGAATAGTAGGGACACCGCTATTGTCCCTACCCCGCTAAATTTGATAATTGGCCGGGCCATTGAATGTTTTTCAAGCCAGACAAGAAGATCGGTTCGAGTAACCTCATGCCGACATCATGTGGCGACACGATCCTGCGTATTGGTACTGCGTTCGCGCGCCTATCGAGGTCACTATTGGCAGAGGAAGCCACCGCGTCGTTCTGGTTCAGGTTTGCAACGATTGCGACCGGAGGCAGTGCCAAATGAAATCGCCGAGCGGTTCCATCCTGAGCCGTAGCTCCGGCGAAGTGCGCGCGACCAGCCGTCCACTTCGGCGGCGCGTCGTACAAAAAAACTGGAAGTGATAGCCAGGCAGGCTGAACACACTCGAAACGCCCGGCGTCCACAAACCGACCACCGTGCCGGCCACATTGGTCCACTCGCACCCGTGTACTCGCGCCGGAGACCGGCAGCTCGGGGTCGGCTCCATAGACTCGATGCGAACGCTACGAAACACGCCATCAAGTCGAAGCGCGTAGAAAACGTTGCTCGAGGGCCGCTTCGTGTCGCAAAGCGCCCGTAAATGTCCAAGCGATCGCGCGGGCGGAAGTTCGACGTCGATAAGCGGATCGAACTCAGCGAAGGCTGCAAATGATGGCGGCACCGGTTCGGGCCACTGCGTACGCTTGACGGCTGAGTCCCACCGTCGCACGACATCGGGCACATCGAGAAAGACACCGGTGTCACTGACGTTGTCGCTCTGAGCGGTCCATACGCTCTGTTCTTGCGCTGCGCCCGGCATCGACACCTCCATTGTGAAATCGTGTCTGCAAAAGCGATGTTTTCCACGCTATGTGAGCCGTCCCGCCCCGTTCTACGGCGGCCTGCCCGGATGGCATCTACAGACTACATTTAACGAACGGCTTTCGATTGAACAAAATCACCATGAATGTTGAAATGTACGCACGGTGCGCCACGACACACACGGAAGGTCAGCCACGACCTGCTCGCCGCGACCTCCCGCCAATCCCGTGAGGCGACTAGAAGGCGCGCCTGGGCGTCCAGGTACGGCCGCGCATTTGTACAAGCGTCACCAAGTCGACGATTAGACATGGGGCGTCGGCGGCCGCTGGGTTAGCGACAGAGAAGCCGACGGAGAAAGCAGCTTTCGCATTCGCTTTCGGCTTCCTTAAATGGTCCGCAGTCGGATCCGATGAATCGATTGAAAGCGGTGCTGCCCCTTTGCGGCAGTCAGTTCGAACCTGTTCCAGCTTTACTTAGTTCAGACTTCATAGGCTCTATGGCGGCTTGCGCCTGCGCAGCATCGCCGCGATCGAGTCGCATTGCGAAAGCGGTTACTGCGAGCGCCAGCAACGTGACGACTGCGGCGACGAGGGGCAGCGTGTCGAGACCGTGCCCATGCGAGAGGGCGAGTCCGCCCAGCCATGCCCCCATGGCGTTGCCCACGTTGAACGCGCCGATATTAAGCGTTGAAGCAAGATTGGGGGCTGTGGCAGCCTTGCTGAGCACCCGCGTTTGCAGGCCGGGAATCGTTGCGAACGCTGCTATTCCCCACACGAAGATCGTCGCAATCGAAGCCACCGCGTGATGCATCGTGCGGCTGAAAACCACCATGATTACAATGAGCGCGAGGAATACGCCCATCAGCGCGCGCATAACACCGCGGTCCGCCAGCTTGCCGCCCAACGCATTGCCGAGCGCAAGACCTATCCCGAACAGCACCAGAATCGGCGTCACGGCATGGGGCGCAAAGCCACTCATCTGCTCGAGAATCGGCGTGATATAGGTAAACACAGCGAACACGCCGCCAAAACCCAGCACAGTCATAAGGAAAGCGAGCCAAACCTGCGGCTGCTTCAGCACGCTCACTTCGTGCGCCAGCCCCCCGGACTTGATGTCTGCTGTGGCCGGAACGAGCGCCACAAGAGCGATGGCTGCGAGCACACCCGCACCGGCCACGGCCCAGAATGCGGCACGCCAACCGAGCGTCTGCCCGATGAAGGTCCCGAGCGGCACGCCCAGCACATTAGCGAGCGCGAGGCCGGTGAACATTAACGCGACGGCGCTGGCGCGCTTGTCCTGCGCAACGAGCGACGCGGCCACCACCGAACCGATGCCGAAGAACGAACCATGTGCAAATGAGGTGATGACACGCGCCACCATGAGGCTCGTGTAGCCCGGCGCAACCGCGCACAGGACGTTGCCCACGATGAGGATACCCATCAGCAGCAACAGCGCGAACTTGCGCGGCATGCGACTCGTGAGGACGGCGAGCAACGGTGCGCCGACCGCGACGCCGAGTGCGTAGCCGCTCACGAGCAGCCCTGCGGACGGTATGGAAACCGAAAGAGATTGCGCCACGTCGGGCAGAATGCCCATGATGACGAACTCCGTAGTGCCGATAGCGAAAGCGCTTAAGGCCAGCGCAAGTATTGGGAGGGGCATGGCAGTCTCCAGTTAGGCGGTGGAATCGCTTTAGGACTGGCGTTATTCTGCTTACAACCGCGCCGCATGATAATTAGTCCCGTTCTTGAATGATTTTCAAGCTATACAGAAAGATCGACCGGGAAGTGAAGCTGGTTTGCTAACGTAATTTCACGAGTTCCGCGGCTAACGCATCCATCAGCGCCTGCATACGCGCGGGTCGCACGCGTGAGCCTGCCATCACGAGGGTCACGGCGAGCGGCGCGGGGCGGCACTCAGGCAACACTTCCACGAGCGAGCCGTCGCTCCACTGCTGCCGGACAAGGAACTCTGGAATCTGCACGAGCCCCGTGCCTAGCGCGGCAGCATCGGCGAGCGCCTCACCATGATCGACGCGAAAGCGCGAGTCTGGCGTCAACACGACCGTGCTCCCTCGCTCCACCAATTCGATCGGACGGTCGCGGCCAGTGGTCGGCATACGAAACACCAGGAACGCATGGTTGCGCAGATCGTCCACACAGCGAATTTTTGTGCTGTTTGCCAGATAGCCTGGGTGCGCGCAAAGCAGCAACGGCTGCTCATCAATGCGACGGGCAATGAGCGACGAGCCGTCGAGTTCGCCAAAGCGCACAACTGCGTCCACCCCCTCTTCGAGCAAACTCACGCGACCATCGGCGAAACGCAGATCGATCTCGAGCAGCGGGTACCGCTGTTGAAGACGCGTGAATATTGGCAGCAGGACTCGCGAACCGTATCCGATGGGAACGCTGATACGTAACGGCCCGGCCGGCTCGTCGCTCGCGGCGACCGAACCCAGATCGAGCGCAGCGATTTCTTCGAGAAGTCGCTTGGTCTTTGCATAGAGCAACCGCCCTTCTTCCGTGAGATTCACCGAGCGCGTGGTGCGATGAAAGAGTTGTGAGCCCAGTTCCCTCTCCAGACGCGCTACGCTCTTCGCCACTGAAGAGGGCGCGAGCCCCAGTTCGCGCGCCGCCTGCGCGAAGCTGCGGTGCCTGGCGACTGCAGCGAAGTTGACGAACTGGCTCAGGTTATTCATGCGTCTATTCCCGACATCGAGTCCTCAGTGATACGGCTTGCACCCCTGTTGAACTCTCACGATCTTCCCAATAAATTAAGCAGCACGCTTCGCGCGCATCCGTAATCAACAAGGAAAATGTACGATGTTCGTTATCAACAATAAGCCCACCGAATATGACTTCGGCGGCTCCCGTACCCGGCTTCTCGTGCCTGGCGAGCAAACTGGCGGCGCCTGGTGCATGCTCGAAATCTTCGCGCCCGCGGGGCGCTCCACGCCGACGCACAGGCACGAGCGCGAGGACGAAACACTCATGCTGCTCGAAGGCCAACTCGAAGTCGTTGTCGACGGCGCGCCGCATCGGCTCAAGCCCGGAGAGAACGTCGTGCTCGGGCGCGGCACCACCCACCAGTTCGTGAATCGCGGCGCAACGACGGCGCATTATCTGCTGATATGCTCGCCCGCGGGATTCGACCGATTCGTCGCGGCCAGTTCCGATGCCTACGACAGCACCGTCGCTCCCGTCCCGCCCAACGACGCTGCGAAGACGCGCATGCGTGCGGCCGCCATAGAGTTCGGCATCGACATTGTGCCGCCAGCCGAAAAGAACTGACGTGACCGGGCGCCCACCTCGCTTTTGTGTACGCCCGTAGGACGAGGTGTCCGCGCACCACCAGCGCGGCATCGCCTCGTCATCTTCCGTGTGGACTTGTCCGCTTTCGGCGTCGTTACGATCGCACCGGTGGCGCGCGACATAGCGTGTGCGATGGCGCAATCAGCGAAAAAATGGCTAGATCGTTTCACTCTCCCGCAATGTGATTGGGCTCTGCAGCACGTAGTGTGCGATATCGTCCTTACGCATGAAAACGACATCGGGATGGCTCTTTGCATAGCGCAGGAACTCGTCCCACGCACGCGCCATCTGCGGCGAGCCACTGATGCGGTCGTGGGCGCTGATCGACATCATGCGGCGCCTCGAGCCCGCTTCTTCATAAAGCTGATCGAAATCGAGCTTAATCTGGCCGAGGAATTTGTCCGGTGAGTAGTTGCGACCCTCGACCAGCAGAATGTCGTTGTTACGCAGCGTGTACGGCACGACCACAAAATCCTTACCGTTGACCTTCTCGATGAATGGCTCGTCGCGGCTCACGTCGTCGATGTGATACACGTACCCTAACTCCTGCAACAGCAACAATGTATTCGGTCCGCGCCGCAGCCAGTTGCAGTTGTATCCGATCGGTCGCTGCCCCGTGACCTCTTCCACCATCGAACGCGCTTGAATCAGAAATTCTCGCTCCTGGGCGCGCGTCATTGCATACTCCGAACTCCAACGTGGTCCGTGACCCGAGGCCTCGTGACCGCGTGCAACGATCTCACGTGCGATTTCTGGATGCCGTTTTGCAGCTTCGCCGATCATGTGGCACGACACCTTCACGCCATGCTTGTCCCAAAGATCGAGCATTCGTGGAATACCTTCGCGATAACCATAGGCAAACCACGTTTCGGCGGCAAGATCGGCCGGTACGCTGGGAGGGAAATCGACTTTGGGGAATGGATTGTCCGCGCCCTTGGCAGGTTGGCCTCCGGCCTCGAACTGCATCGATATCGAGATCACGAGGCGCGCGCCGTTCAGCCAAAAATCGCCTTTGCTTGGTGCGTCGGATTTCGTGGACGGCGCAACGGTCTGCGCAGAAGCGTGGCTGGACATGACTGCGCCAACGGCCAATGCGCCGGCGCTTAGCCCCGCTTGCGCAAGAAAGGAGCGGCGCGCCGGGATGATCGTTGCTTTGTCGTCGGACGGATTCGTTGCGTGGTTCTCTTGCACAGGCATACGGGTATCCTCAAGAAGCGAGAGCGACGTCTCGAATAGTGAATTCTGTGAACTCGGAAATGGGCCGCCGGAACGCTTGCGCGCCCCTTACGCCCATTCTCGGGTTGAATGCACCGTTCGAGAATTGGGCTTGGGATGAAGAGACTTTCAATCCAGGCAGAAAAATCGCGACTTGCGCTTTACGCCGTTTGCCGTTGCATCGCACGACGCGAGCGAGCGCGCCAGGCGAGGGTCAGCAGCGCAGCGAGTGCCGCGCACAAGGCGAGCAGCAACGTAGCTGCAGTGGCATCGTCAAAACGGTCCTTGAGCCAGCCGAACATGAGCGGGCCAAAGAACCCCGACAAATTCCCGATGCTGTTGATCGCAGCGATACCGGCGGCAGCGCCCACGCCAGCCAGGCGTGCTGTCGGCAAATTCCAGTAGAGCGGCAGCGCGGTCAATATCCCCGCGCAACCGAGCGATGCGCCAATGAGCACACAGGGCAAACTTTGGTTGCCGAATGCCATGATCGCGAAGCCGGTCGACGCAACCACAGCGCCAAGCACGACGTGTGCGGGCCATGTGCCGTTCCGGTCGGCGCGACGAGCAAACCCATTCATCGTAACGATGGCCACAACGTAGGGAATTGCGCCGTAGAAGCCGACGGCCGCAACGTTCGGCACGCCCGCGCTCTTAATGAGCGTCGGTAGCCAGAAGCCCACACCGTACAATCCCGTGAGCAGCAGAAAGTAAATTGCCGCCAGAAGCAAAAGATCGGTAACCGGAAGGCGCGCCGAGCCTTTGACTGCGAGTTTGGCGGCTTCCTCCGGCACAAGCGCAAGGCGTACTGCGGACGCATCAGCAGGCGAAAGCCAGCGGGCTTCGCCTGGCGTGTCGGGCAACAGCACGCGGATCGCCACCCCTACTACGACAGTGGGCAATCCGGCAAGAATGAAGCTCCATCGCCAGCCAGCCATTGCGGCAACGCCGTCGAGATGCACCATGACCCATCCGGAAACCACATTGCCGAAAATGCCGGCTGCGGCTGTCGCGCTCATGAACAGCGTCGTCATGCGCCCGCGCTGGCGCGCGGGAAACCAGTAGGTCAGATACAGGACGATGCCAGGAAAGAATCCTGCCTCGGCCATACCTAGCAACAGCCGTTGCAGATAAAACGTCGCTGGCGTGTGCACGAGCGCCGCCGCACCGGCGGCGACACCCCAGGTAATCATGATTCGCGCGATCCAGCGGCGTGCGCCGAAACGACGCAGCATCAGGTTACTCGGCACTTCGAAAATAAAATAGCCTAGAAAGAATATGCCTGCACCGAAGCCGTATACGGCCTCACTGAAACCGAGTTCGCCAGCCATCTGGAGCTTGGCCGTGCCCACGTTTACGCGGTCCAGATAGGCCAGGACCTGCGCGGCCAGCAGCAACGGCATGAGCCGCCAGACGATGCGGCGGTACAGTGCAGGCGACAACTCCGCCGATTGGTCCTCGCGTTGAGTTGGTGTCGCAAGGTCCTTCATGGCATCGAATGTATTCAAGTTTGTCTCCTATCTTGTTGTCGCGCGCCGGTGTCACGCGTGCGCCGGGCTCGTCTCATGGTCGGTACCCGATACCGTCTTGACGTAGGGAGCCGCGCTGAAGTCCATGACGAACACGCAACACTGCCACCAGCCCGCGACACCGGCGCTCACGACCGCCTCCCGTATCGCGTCGTGTATGACCTGACCCATTGCGCGCTGGGCCGATTGCGGCCGCTCCTTCGAGAGAAAGAGACGAACGACGACGAACTCGCCGTCGGGGTCGTTGCCTGCGAGATATTCGTCGGTGGCATACATACGGCTCTTGAGTTCGTCGAGCACCGCGTGCCCGGTAGCAGCCAGGCGCTCGTGAATAGTGCGGGCCAGAAAGGGAAAATTGATTGCCCGATGTATTGCGGGAGTGACTTCAAAAATGAGGTGCGGCACGGTACTCACCATTCGTAGGAGTGAAATTGCTTTGAGCTTAAACACACATATTTTTCGTGTATATTTATCTTTATCGACTGAATCAATAAGCGTCTCTTATGAATTCCGCGGCAATCGACCTGCGCCTCATGCGAAGCTTTCTTGCTGTCGCGCGAACCGGAAGCGTTACCCGCGCGGCTGCCGAACTGCATCTCACGCAGCCAGCGCTCTCGCAACATCTACGGGATCTCTCGCAGCTCATGGGCGTGGCGCTCGTCGATCGCGTTGGGCGCGGAGTCGCGCTCACACATGCGGGCACAAACCTCTATGCGCAGCTCGATCCGCTGATAGCGAAGCTCGACCTGGTCCTAACTGACGCAATGGACCGCGTGCAAACCGTGCAAGGCTCGCTGCGCATTGGTGCGATCGATACATACGCACGCTCGCTCGTGGTGCCCGGCGTGTCAGCGTTGCTGACGCGATATCCGCAATTGCGTATTTCCGTGCGCGAGCTGCCCGCGGCGGCGATCGATCGCGCGCTGATCGACAACGAACTCGATATTGGCGTTGCGTTTTCGAACCTCTCCACTCCGGAAATCGAGCAGCGCACCCTCTTCGAAGAAACGTTGGGGCTCGCGTGGCTAGCCCCACCGAATACCCGCAAACCGAAAGCGTCGCTCGAATTCGCGGCAACGCAACCTCTCGCGTTGCTCAACAACGACTTCGCCATGCGCAGGCAGATCGACACCGTCTTCGCACGAGCGGAAATTGCTCTCGATGTGCACGTCGAGGCCGCCAACGTCGACTCGTTAATGAGGCTCGCAGAAGCTGGTCGGTACGCGACGATCGCGAGCCGCCTCGCGCTGCCGCGCAATACGACGCTAACGATGGCCGACCTCGCGGATCCGGGGATGTCTCGAATCGCTGCGCTGCGGTGGCGCAAGGGGAAAACTTTTTCCCCCGCGATGGAGCACTTCGAAGAAGCACTAATGGATGAAATCCGCGCAGCGAGGCTTGTCACAAGCCACGTGACCGCACAGCGACGCGTTACGGGATAAGCCCGCGCCCCAAAGGCGACAGACGCCCCCTCGCCTTCAGTTTGCCCGCCTCGCTTGCCTCAGGCGGGCATCGCCGGCGGCGTTTCCTCTTCATGCTCCGTCCACGCCGGATAGTCGCTGTATCCACGCGCGTCGCCGCCAAACAGCGTGCTGCCATCGAAGTTCGCGAGCGACAAACCATTGGCAAGACGGTATGGCAAGTCAGGGTTCGCGACGTATTTGCGGCCGAACGCGACGAAATCCGCGTAGCCGTGCGAGATCACCCAGTTCGCGCGTTCGACGTCGTAGAGGCCGGCCACGATGATTGGCCTCGCAAATCGAGCGCGAAGTTCGCGGCGGAACGCCTCAGTGAATTGCGGCGCGTCGTCCCAATCGGCTTCGACCAGATGCACGTAGGCCACGCCGCGCGACTGCAGGTAAGAAGCGGCATCCAGTATCGTCGGCAGGATGTCCGGGCAGTCCATGCCGCGCGCAGTGAGGAACGGCGCGAGGCGGATGCCCGTGCGCTCAGCACCGATTTCTTGCGACACCGCGTCGACCACCTCCTTCAGGAAGCGCAGACGGTTTTCCCGCGTTCCGCCGTATTCGTCGGTGCGCTGGTTCGACGTCGTGCGCAGGAATTGGTCGATCAGGTAGCCGTTCGCGCCGTGAATCTCCACGCCGGCGAACCCCGCGTCGATGGCGCGGCGTGCCGCCTGGCGAAAGTCCTGCACGACCTGACGTACCTCTTGCGTAGTCAGTGCGCGCGGCGTCGGGCAGTCGACCATCGCCCCCACGCCCGTAGCCGGATCAACCTTCCATATCTGGCCTTCGAAGGGTATGGCCGAAGGTGCAACTGGCAGTTCGCCGTTGTGGAAGTCTGGATGGGACATACGACCGACATGCCAAAGTTGAAGGAAGATCCGCCCGCCCTCCTTGTGCACGGCGCCAGTCACACGGCGCCAGCCCGCAACCTGATCATCGTTGTGGATGCCCGGCGTAAACGAATAGCCCTTGCCTTGAGGCGAGATCTGCGTCGCCTCCGTCACGATCAACGCAGCCGTCGCGCGCTGTGCGTAGTAAAGCGCATTCGTCTCGTTGGGTACGTCGCCAGGCTGCGTGCTGCGTGCCCGCGTCATCGGCGCCATCACAATGCGGTGTTCGACGTCGCGGCCGGCCAGTGTACCGCCGCTAAAGAGATCAACCTTGCTCATGTTAGTCATCGCTCTGGAAGTGAATGGATTCCGCTCGTGTCGAATGGAGGTTATCGATTCGCACTGAACCAGGCGCAATTGTGTCCGTGCAACGCAAACAGGAGAATGGGGCTCAACGTTGAAGGATTTTCAACCAGGACGAAAAGATCAGCTTGAGCGCACACCAGCCGTTGCGATCAAGTCCCGCACTACCGGCCCGCGCTGGCGGGTAGTGCGCCGGCGGGCACGCTCGTCGTCTCCTCTGCCGCCTCAAGCAGGGAAACCAGTGGCTCGACATTGACGCCCGAAAGCCCAGTGAGCGGCGGCCTCACGTTCTTCCAGCCACGATGGCCGGTGCGTAGTGCTTTCACCGCTTTCATGGCGGGAATCATGGGGAGTTGCTGAAAGGCCCTGCGCACGGCAAACGCGGCATCGCGCAAGGCGTTCGGGGCCCCACCGGGTCCCATGCGATATAGCGCGCTCAGCACGGCGGGATTCAGGTTCGCGGTCGCACTGATACACCCTGCACCGCCCAGCGCGAGCGCATCGAGAAGCAACGCCTCGCTCGCCGGAAACACGTCGAAGCCGTCGTTGCCGAACAGGGTCAACAGCGTTCTGGTGTTTTCCCAATCACCGGTCGAGTCCTTCACACCAAGGATCGTTGACGGATAGCGTTTGCGTAGCCTCTCGATCAGTGTCGGCGTGACAGGAACGCCAGATAGCGCGGGAATGTGATACAGGTAGACGCCGAGCCGCCTGTCTCCCACGGCCTCGACAACCGCCGAATAAAACGCGAAAACACCGTCTTCGCTCACGTTCTTGTAGAAGAACGGAGGAAGCATCAGAACGCTCGTGACGCCCGCGTCAATTGAATGCCGCGTGAGGGCGATTGTCTCTTTGAGCGAGCAGGACCCGGTACCCGACATGATGCGCGCCGGATCGATTCCCGCTGCGATCAGCGCATCGATCAATTCGATCTTTTCTCCAAACGACAACGAACTTGCCTCGGAGTTGGTCCCAAATATGGCCAGGCCAACGTCAGACGCGAGCAGCAACTTGCAGTGTGCGACAAAGGCCTCGATATCGGGTTCGAGGTTGTCGTAAAACGGCGTCAGGACAGGTGCGAAAATGCCGCGATGCCGGGTTGGATCAGGGTTCGACATATGACTTCTCCATTGAATCGCCTAAGGCTACGGGGCGCGAAACCGTCTTGGGTTCCGAACCATTGGCGTGTATTGCTCGCACGAGCAGCTGCGCGAGGTGCAGTGCTTCCCGATTCGTGCCGTGACGAATCTGCTCTCTGCAACTAAAGCCGTTTGTCAGGACAAGGGTTCCCTCCTGCGCACTGCGTACGGCCGGAAACAAGACCTGTTCACCAGCGGCGTCGGCAATTGGGCTGTGCGCCGGATGAAAGCCGAATGAGCCCGCGAGTCCGCAGCAGCCGCTGTCGAGCAGCGTGAACCGCGCGCCCATTTTTTCGAGCAGCACACGTTCGGCGCGAGTGCCGAAGATCGACTTCTGGTGGCAATGCGCATGAACCAGTACGCGGGCCTCGTAGCGCGGCGGCTCATAGTCGTGTTCGATCAGGAAATCCCCGAGCAGCTTGACGGTAGATGACAAGCGCTGCGCACGAGCATCGTCAGGAAAGAGCTTCAGCAGTTCGTCCCTGAATACCGAAAGGCAGCCGGGTTCGAGACCGACCAGCGCTACGGGCGGCTCGTAACCAGGTTGCGCGTCGAACAGGGGCGCTAGCGTCGTCATGATCGCTTCGAGATGGCGGCGCGCCGCGGCGAGGTAGCCGAAATCGTAAAGGGGACGTCCGCAGCACAGTACCTTCGGCGGCAGCACGACGTCGAAGCCTGCGTGGCGCAACACCTCGACGGCATCGAGCGCGATCTCCGGGTGGAAGTGCTCGGAAAAGGTGTCGACCCATAGCATGACCTTGCGCGCGCCACCTGCCTGATCCCGCTTGCCCTCATTCGCCGCCCATGCTTTGCGGAATGGCCTCGATGCAAAGCGCGGCAGCGATCGGGACGGCGTGGTTCCGGCCACGCGCCGGGCGACCCCCGCGAGAAAGCGCGTCTGCGTCAACAGATTCACGACACGTGGCAGGCGCGCCGCGACGGGCGCCCATTGGCCAATGCGCCCCATGAACCACGCCTGGCGCGGTCGGCGTCGCGTCTCATAGTAGTGCGAAAGGAACTCTGCCTTGTAGCTCGCCATATCGACGTGAGCGGGGCAGTCCGAACGGCAACCTTTGCACGACAGGCAGGTATCGAGTGCCTCTTTCACGGGTTCGCTGTTCCATTGGCCCTCTACCACGTCTCCCTGGAGCATTTCCCACAACAGCCGGCTGCGGCCGCGTGTCGAGTAGCGCTCCTCCCGCGTTGCGCGGTAGCTCGGACACATCGTGTTACCGGAGAGCGAGCGGCATCGCCCCATGCCGACGCATCGCTCGACCGCCCGTTGAAAGCCCTCGCCCTCTGCGCTGCGAAACGCCATCTGCGTGTGCAATCGAACGGTCTTGTATTGCGGGCCGGCGCGCAGATTGTCATCAAGGCGATAGCCGTCCACGACCTTTCCCGGGTTCATGCGATTGCGTGGGTCCCAGATGCGTTTGAATTCGCGCATCGCCTCCATGAGGTCCTCGCCGAACATGATCGGCAGGAACTCCGCCCTCGCCTGCCCATCGCCATGTTCGCCGGATAGCGATCCGCCGTACCGCACGACCAGCTCGGCCGCTTCGCGTGTGAAGCGACGCCACTGTGCGATGCCGTCGGCAGTGGAAAAATCGAAAGTGATGCGCGCATGCACACAGCCGTCGCCAAAATGGCCGAACAGCGATGTCTGATAGCCATATCGGTCGACCAGCTTCTGGAACGCGCGTAGATAGTCGCCAAGCCGGTCGGGGTCCACTGCGGCGTCCTCCCAGCCAACCTTCGGGTCGGGCGTCTCCGGGTCGATCGAGAGCTGTGTGGCCGACGCGCCGGTCTCGCGAATCAACCAGATGCGTTGCTGCATTTGTGGCTCGGTCATGAGCCGTGTCGATGGAACGGGCCCATCGCGACGCCTGCCGAATGCATCGGCGGCGCGCTGCGCACGCGCGGTTGCTTCCTCCGCGGTATCTGCTCCGAACTCCAGGACGACCCAGGCATCGCCCCGCGGAAGCAGCGCGATTTCCTCGGCGCGCAACCCGCGCGTCTGCAGTCCACGAACGATAGCGCGGTCCAGCCCTTCGATAGCGATCGGACCAAACTCCCGGAATTCGGGCACGGCATCGGCGGCCGCGTAGATGTCGGGAAACCCCAGAACGAGGGCGACGCGGTGCGCCGGGCTATGCACGAGCCGCACTCTTGCGGCTGTCGTGATCACGCAGGTTCCCTCGGTCCCGACCAGGGCGCGGGCCACATTGAAGCCGTTCTCCGGCAGCAATTCGTCGAGATTGAACCCGGAAACCCGGCGCGCAATCGCCGGAAAGCGCTTGCGAATCGCGTCTGCGTAACGATCGCGCAACGTCTTCAGGTCCCCGTAGATTTGACCACGGCGTCCGCCGGCGGCAATGATTGCCTCAAGCTCGGCGTCGGACGTTCTGCCGACCCAGAAGCGCTCGCCGTCGTACGTCATCACTTCGAGCGCCTCGACGTTCTCCTGCGTCTTGCCGGCCATTACCGAATGTGGCCCACAGGAATTGTTGCCGATCATTCCGCCGAGCGTGCAACGGCTATGCGTCGATGGATCGGGGGCAAAAGTCAGACCGTACTGTTCGGCGGCATCGCGCAATGTGTCGCATACCACGCCGGGCTCGACGATGGCGGTTCGCGCTGCCGGATCCAGTTCGAGGATACGGTTGCAGCTGCGCGAATAGTCGAACACGACCGCGGCGTTGACCGACTGTCCGCTCATGGATGTGCCGCCGCCACGCGAGAGTACCGGCGCGTCGTGCCGGCGGCAAATGGAGAGCGCAGTCGCTACGTCCTCCATCGAGCCCGGCACAACGACGCCGATTGGCGTTTGCCGATAGTTGGACGCGTCCGAGGCATACACAGCCCGGTGTGCGACGTCGAAGCGGACCGCCGCTCCGAGTGCGGCACGCAGGTCCGCTTCGAGCGCGGCCGAGGCCACTGCACTCGAAGCGTTGCGGCCGGCTTGCTGCAAATTTGTCTTCAACGCAGGCCTCGAATGGGTAACAAGACAATGACAATCGAAGCACAGCGCTTCAGCGCAGGCCGTCGAATTCGAGGATATAGAGACCACCGTTGTAGTCGGTCGAGTAAATCAGTCCGTTCGCATCGACGAATACGTCACACGACTGGATCACTTTCGCCCGGTTGGGCCGGTGATCCATGAGCCGTTCGGGCTGCGGCGGGACGAACGCACCGACTTCGACAGGCCGGAACGCGTCGCGCGTATCGAACACCCGCACTCCGGCGTTCTGATAGGTCGTGAAGATCAATTCCGAACTGACGTAGCTTCCGGGGCGATTCTCGTGAAGATTGTGCGGACCGAAATGACCTGGCTTGCTCTTGAAGTCCGCTTCACGAGGTCCGGGGAATGTCGAGATGCTCACGGGATTCGAGGGTTCGCGCACGTCGAACATCCAGATGTGCTTCTCGCCATCCTCCTGATGATCCAGCACGGCTTCGTCGAGCACGACGAGCAAATCGCGATCCGGCAAGGGCAGGCAGTTGTGGGTTCCGCCGCCGAATGGAGGCGACCAGTTTCGGTGAGCCAGCAGCGTGGGCCGCGAACGATCCGCGACGTCGAGCACGACAAGACCGGCGTCGCGCCATGCGCAATAAGCAATATCGCCATGCACGATGGGATGGTGCAGCCCGTAGCGCCGGGACGCGCTCCACGAAGCCGCTTCGCCGGCGGCAACGTTCATCCCCGGCAGCCAGAACCGGCCGGCCTCGCGCGGCCGCGTCGGGTCCGACATGTCGATCGTGATGAACACGTAGTCGGAAAAGCCGTCGATCAGCGCGGACGCATAGGCCCACCTGCCCCCGACATACCAGAGCCGATGCACACCGCCCCCCTCGATCGGCATGAAGCCGATCTCCCGCGGGCTGTCGCCTTTTGAAATGTCGTAGACGGCAAGGCCAGCCCGCCAGTTCCGCGTCGTGCCTGAAGCCTGCTCCGTGCCAACCTTGCGGCCCAGCGCGCCCTGGTAGTACTCCCGCTCGTCCTGAAACTGGGAAGCCGCAAACATGTCCTTCGCATTGATCACGAGAAGCAGGTCGTCGTGTGTCTGCAGGTGGATGTTCCAGGTGTTGGGCGGCGCCGGCATATAGGCGACGGCCTTTGGGCTTTGCGGGTCGCGAACGTCGACGACACTGAAGCCTTTCGAGAACATATGGCCGATATAGGCGAAGCCACGATGAACCATCAGCTGCACGCCGTCTGCGCGGCCGCCTTGGTCGCTATGCCCGACAAGACGCATGTTGCGTGCGAAATCGGGAGTCAGGTGATTTGCCTGTGTCATGTTTCAATTCCGTCCGAAATAAAATTAGAACTACTGAATCTTCCAGATATGCCGATAAACATCGCGGTAGTGATTGTCCGGGTCGTAGACGTTCTCCTTGCCGCCGTCCGACGCAATGTTGGCACCCGTAACGAGATGCACGGGTGCCGCATAACCACTCGCGGGGGCTCCCGAGAATGCCCGATTCAGTTCATCGACCGCCTGCCAGCCCTGTTGCGACACCGGTTCCGCCACGGTCGCCGCCTGGTAGTCGTGGTCGCGGATGCGCTGGAACGCGGACTCGCTGCCATTTCCCGCCGACACCCCAAGTAACGGACCGGTGCCCTTATAGCCGGCTTGCTGCAAGGTCGGGGACATGAAGTCGAACGGCATGTCGTTGATGGTCAAGGCCCAGGTCCACTTTGCGCCATAGCGCTGGAGCAGCGTCGCGGAGAGTTGTGGAATACGGGTCGCGGTATCGGACAGTGGCGTATCCTCGACTTTCAGCAACTGGCAGCCCGTGCATTGCTTCACCAACGCAGCCATCGCGTCCGCCTTGGCCGTTGCAATCTCGTAGGTCGAATCCGTGAAAATCACCACCCCCGCCCGGCCATTCGAGGTAGCGATCACATACATCACGGCCGCCTTGGCAACCTCGAGCGGATCGGTCGCCAGGTTCGTGAAAATGCCGTACTGCGCAGCCGGCCCTGGCTTCGGCAGCGAATGCCAGCTCACGACTTTGATGCCGCGGGAAGCGGCTTGCTGGATCAGCGCAGCCTGTTCCCTCGCGTCGACGCTTCCAAGCACGATGCCGTCCGGCTTGAGCGCGATGGCCTGATTCAGAGCGGCGGACCGGCCCGATATGGAGCCCTGCCCGTCGATGAGCCGATAGTTCCATCCAATCGTTTTCGCTGCCTGTTGCACGGCTTGCGCGACACCGCGCGGTCCGCTGTCACGCTGGTCGGCCGATACGAACACGATGGTCTTGCCGTGCTGGGCCGCCGGCCCGGTGGTCGGCCCGGTCCACGGCAAGCTGGACCGGGTGACGTTCGCGGTGTACGCCTTGGCCTGCGCGACAATGTCGCCATCGGCAAAGGCGGTCGCTGTCATGCAGGCCAACAGGACGGCCGAAGCGGAAAGAATAAGTGTGCGTTTCATGACGTCTCCAATCTGGTTTTGATTACTGTAGCGCTCCAAGTTCATCAGGACTCCGATGTAGCAGACGGCGAGCTTTCCGTGGTCGCCTGCGGGTTCACGGGCTGCACTGCGCTTGTGTTGCGACGAGGACTGCGTCTGCGCCGCTGTGTGTAACCGGCAATACCGATCGCAACGAGCAGCGTGGCTCCGTTGAAGAGCGGCTCGACATAGAAGTCGCCACCCATTTGCTGGATGCCGGCAATGCCCACTGCCAGAATCGACACGCCGAAAACCGTTCCCCATACGTTGACGCGACCGGGCTTGATCGTCGTCGACCCGAGGAATGCACCGACGAGTGCAGGCAGGAGGTAGTCGAGACCGACGCTCGCCTGCCCGATGCGCAACTTGGCCGCGAGCACCACGCCGGCGAATGCAGTCAGGACGCCCGAGCTGACGAACGCGAGCATCACATAACGGCGTGTGGGGATGCCATTGAGCGCAGCGGCGCGCGGGTTCGCTCCGATCGCGTAGAAGTAGCGCCCGATCGGCAGATAATCCGCGGCGATCCATAGCACGATCGAAAGGATGACTACGTACGTCGCAGCAATTGGCAGTCCGAATAATGAGGTCGAAAAAATTGACGTAAAGGCGTCGGGCAGCGAACCGATCACCTGTCTTCCGCCCGTATGCCACATGGCGAATGCGTACAGCACGGTCCCCGTGCCGAGGGTCGCAATGAAGGAATCGATCTGCGCGACTTCCACGAGCACGCCGTTGATGAACCCGAGCAGCGCGCCGAGCGCCAGCACGATCAGCACCGCCAGGCGCCAGTCGATCCCGTATGCCGTTTGCAGGCTGATGGCGAGGATGTGCCACATCACAATGCCGTATCCCACGGTCAGGTCGATACGCCCCGTCGCCATTGGAATCATCGCGGCGAGTGCCAGAATCGCGATGATGGACTTGTCACCGATGATCGAGCGCGCGTTGAGCAGTGTCGGAAACGTGTCCGGCAGCGCCACCGAAAACACGGCAATCAGCGCGAATGTCAGTATCGGCAGTCCGAAGACAGGGAGCAGCTTCATGACTCGCGAGAGCGGCGCCATTGCGGCAAGTTCGCGGCGAGTGGGCTCGAGCGCATTGGATTTGAGTGATTGCATGGTATTGCCTCAGGCGTTCATTGAAAGGGGGGCGCTTGGCGCGACGCCATAGTCGAGCGACGCGCAATGCAGTAACTCGGAAACGCTTAGTTGTTCGAGCGGCAATTCGCGCGTGATCGTGCCGTTGCGGAACACGAGCGCGCGATGGCAGATCTGTGCAGTCTCCTCGAAATCCGAGGAAATCAGGACGACTGCCATGCCGGTTCGAACGGCGTCACCAAGCAGCCGGTAAATCTCGGCCTTGGCGCCGATGTCGACACCGGCCGTGGGGTCCTCGAGCACGAGCACCTGTGCGCCGATGCGCAGCCAGCGCGCGATCACCACCTTTTGCTGGTTGCCCCCGGAGAGGGTCTCGATCAACGCGCCTGGATCGTTGGGTTTCAGGGCCACGCGCCGACCCAACGTTAGCGCCTCGTCTGCTTCGTTCGCGGCCGAACGCGGTGCAAACCACGCGCGCCCTGTCGCCTTCGGATTCAGAAACAGGTTCTCGCGGATATTCAGTCCCGGTGCGACCGACTCGCCATAACGATCGCCTGCAACGAGGCACAGGCCGTTACGCAAGGCCGCGCCCGGCGTGGAAAGATCGACGCTGCGGCCGTCGAGCAGGATGGTCCCGGAAAGAACGGGCTCGGCGCCAAACAACGCCTTGCCCACGGTGTCGTGACCCGCGCCGCGCAGTCCGACGAGACCCAGAATCTCGCCTCGGCGCACGTCGAAATTCAATGGACCGGCTTCGTCCGTATAAAGCCGGCGCACGGACAATGCAACAGGCGCGGCGGCGGTCGCGGGCGGACGCACGAAGACGGAGTCCGGTTCCCTGCCGACAATGTGGCGAATCAGTTCCGCTGGCTGTGTCGTGGCCGTCGTCTGATCAGCAACACGCCGGCCGTCGCGCAGGACCACAATCCGGTCGGACAGTGAGAACACTTCGTCGAGCCGATGGGAAACGTAGATCATCGCCACCCCCTGCGCCCGGAGCTTGCGCAGTACCTGATGTAACTGCTGCACTTCGCTCTCCGGCAAGCTCGCGGTTGGCTCGTCGAGCACCAGCAAGTCCGCGCAACTCGACAGGCCGCGGGCAATCGCGACGAGCGATCGTTCGGCGCGCGACAACGACGCCACACGCTGGTCTGGATCGATATCGCCGCCGACCAGCGCGAGCGCTGCGCGCGCTCTTTCTTTCACGTCCCGCCACGCGATCAATCCTCGTTTCTTGCAGAACGTCGTCGCCAACGCCATGTTTTCCGCGACCGTCATCCAGTCAACGAGACCCAGGTCCTGGTGAACGAAGGCAAGCCGGCCATGCATGGCCCGCGCATCGACCGGTTCGCCGCGAAACAGCAGGCCCCCCGAGGAAGGCGCGTGAACGCCTGCCAGTATCTTTATCAGGGTCGATTTGCCGGCCCCATTTTCTCCGAGGAGCGCAACGATCTCCCCTGGGTACACATCGAAACTCACGTCCTGAAGCGCAGGTACGCCGTTGAAGCGCTTAGCGATGCCCTGCACCTTCAATATGGGCGCCGGATGCGAAAGGTCCTGCGCCCTCGCGCCTGGATGATTTGCCGCCATGTCTCACTCCATGAATGCGGTTGGCCGAATTCAGTGTTTGCTACTGCTGTTTTTTGTTTTTACTATTATTGGACGACGCCGAACCGGCGTCCAACCTAAAATCGGCCAGCACGCCATCGAAATTCGGCCATCGGCTGGCCGGCCGGAATGCACTGGAGAGAGACACCATGGCAGCGGATTACACACGGGTGGACTGGGTGATGCCGGAGGACGACCCAGGAAATCCGTTCAAATGCACTGACGAATTCGCCGAATGCGTCGAAAAGGTCAGACCAGGGAAGACCACTACCGGATCGCTCGGCGACCCCAAAAACAAGATCCTCTGCATCGAGCAAGGCAGGGTGAAACTCGAAGGGCCGCACGGCCAGTGGGTATTGCTACCGGCGCACATGGTCTTCATTCCTCACAGTCGCCCCTATCGGGTCTATACGAGCCCCGACGCGGTGGTCGCCGTTGCGCACCTCGGCGCGCAACATACTGTTTGGGAGCACGAAGGATGTTGGGCTGCCCCGATCAACGGTCTCGCAAAGGAAATGCTGGGCTACGCGCTGCGTTGGGGACGGGATCGTGCGGCCGAGGACTCAGTCGCCAACGCCTACTTCAATGCGCTGGGCCTTCTTTGCAAGGAATGGTTCCAGTGCTCGCGGATGATGTGGATTCCGTTTGGAGAATCCGAGGAGCTAAAGCGGGCGATTGCATTCAGCCGGACGCGACTGGACTGCGTCACGATCGAACTCGCGGCAGAAGCGGCCGGGACTTCGGTGCGCACACTACGCCGCTATTTCCAGGACGAGCTCGGAATGAGCTGGCGTCGCTTTCTCCAGGAGCTGAGAATGACCCGCGCCATCGAACTGTTGACCCTCAGGCGCTTGTCTGTCACCCAGACTGCGCTGGACGTCGGATTCAACAGCGTTGCGGCGTTCACTCTCGCATTCACCTCGTTTACCGGCAAAACCCCCAGTAGTTATACTCGCGACTACTTCAGCAACAGTGCGCCGTTGGGGGCGAACCGATTCACCCCCAACGAGAGCGAAAACGAGAAGGTATTGTCTGGCCAGCTAGCGCGACGTTCAACGGCTGCGTAATTCGGCAGGAACCTCCGTGTTCCCCCCTGCACCTGGAATCATGAACTGGAACACGGCGCCTCGTCGAGGCCCTTCCGAAACCCACAGTCGTCCACCATGGGCCTCGACGATAGAACGGCTGATGCGAAGACCCATGCCGGTGCCATGCGGTTTGGTAGTAAAGAACGGATCAAATATCTGTTGCGCAAGCTGCGGCGGAACCCCTGCACCGGTGTCGCTGACCGAAACCAGAATCCATTCATCGTCCGCCCGTTCAGATTTCACGACCATTTCCCGCAGTCCATCACTCGCCTTTGTCGCCTCGATACTGTTGAGGATGAGATTCATCATGACCTGTTGAATTTGCACACGATCACCGACAACCGATGGGAGCCCCGTTTCCAATTCCGCGCGCACTGAAATGTCGAAACGCTGAGCTTCCCTGCTTAGGAGTTCAACGGTCTCGCCAACAATCTCGTTGATACAGAAGACCGCGGGTTCGAGAACTTCCTTTTTGAATTGCGCTCGGATTCGATCGATGATTTGAGCGGCACGGTGTCCATCTCGCACGATTCTTTCAGCAGATTCGCGCGTTTTTTCGAACTTGGGCGGATCCCGGTCGAGCCATCGCAGGCTGGCTTCCGCGTTAGCGATGACCGCAACGATCGGTTGCGAGATTTCATGAGCGAGCGATGCAGTCAGTTCTCCCATCGTCGTTACGCGGCTAATGTGAGCAAGATCGGTCAGCGCTTGACGCAAGTTCACCTCCGCCCGCTTGCGCTCCGTGATATCGCGTATGGCTCCCACAAAGTCGAGATCGCCGGCATCCGCCCTCCTTCCCGTGGCGTGAACGTGCTTGATTCTTCCATCGGGCATCATCAAGCGATATTCAATGTCGAAGTCACTCTCACGCTCTTCGCTAAGAGGCTGGTCGAAAGCCCGCTTCACCCGATCGTGGTCGTCAGGATGGGTTCTTTGCAACGTCAGATCCATCGAGGCCCGCACATCCAGGCCATACTCGAGAATGTCGTAGGTTTCATTCGACCAGTAGTACTGCTCGTTCTCGACGCGCCATCCGAAGCTGCCCGTATGGCTGATCCTTTGCCCTTGAGCCAGGAAAGCCTCACTGCGTTGCAATCCCGCGAAGAGGCCGGCGCTCCCTAGCGAAATGGCTGCCTGTGAAGCAAGCAACTGCAGCACCGCGACCTTGCCGTATGTGAAGACGCCTGACGCCAGGTTGTTCTCCAGATACAGGACTCCGAAAAGCGTTCCCTGCTTGACGATCGGCAAGCACAATATAGACCGCGCCCGCTTGTGTTGGATGTACTCGTCCTTTGAATAGATGAGATCGATCGAGGCATCGTCGAGAAGCACACGCTCCTGCGTTCGAGCGACGACTTGCAGTATGGATTGCGGAAGATCGAGCGGGCCGACGATCGCCGGCTGATGCGTTATCTCGATCCGGCCTGATCCAGTGATCGCTTCGGCCTCCACCTTTAGCCCTTCCTCACGGATCTGCATCAACACGCCCCGTTCTGCGCCCGCGTGCTCCATGGCGATCCGCATCAATGTCTGGATCAGTGACGGCAGCAACATTTCGCTCGAAATGGCTTGGGACGCTTTCACAACAGTCTCAACATCCAGTTGCGCAACAGGATCGCCACTCGCCGCTGAGGGAAGCGATAGCCGCCCCGCTCGCAAGCGCGGATACCTCTCGTCCAGTTGCTTGACCTTGCCGGCCGCACCCCAGCGGTCGTAGCAGTTGCGCGCCCGGCCGAGGTAGGCATAGCCTGCTGTTTCGATATCACGCGACAAATGGAAGCCTCCTGCAATCTCGCACACGATGGCTTCGTTGTGGATAAAGCCGCTTGCATGTGCACAGGCGATCGCTCGCTCGTACAGGCGCATCGCATCGATGTCCCGCAGTTCGACTCGGGCGACTTCTGCATGGACAAGTACAAAGCGGTCCTCGAATGTCTCCGGGCAATTCGCATTCCAGATCGCCAATTGCGCCTGGTGGCCGATCAGCGCGTTGAGGTATTCCCCTCGCGACTCATCGCTTACGGATTCAAGGTGTCCCGCTATCGCAAGGGCGCTGTAAAAGTGGTACTCTGCCGCTTCAAAAAAGGACGACGATGCCCATAGAAGCGGCTTCGCTTTCGCGGACGCCTCCAGTGCACCGGCGTAATCGCAGGCCAGGTAGCGTGCCTGTAACTTTCGGATCCAATAGAAGCAGCACGGTATTAGCAACGCCGAGCGGGTAGCCACCTGCTCTTCGAAACCGACCTCGTCAAAGCTCCCATCACTCAGTGATCCGAACTTGTCCGTTAGTCCACGAAGCGACCGCACAAGCGCGAGCTGTGGCGCTATCGAAGCGATGGCGCGGCCAAAGCGCAAACGCTCAGCGAACTGGAGACCCGCTTCGCCGTGAAGTTGCACATCGGTCAGGCAAACGCCGGCGGCAAGAAGAATTGTGTTGAGATTGTTGAAGCTGTACGCGGCGAAAGTAAGGTCACCGGCCATATTGGCGGCGTCGAAGGCTTGCCGCAGCAGATCCCTGCCCTCCCTGACATGCTGTCCCCACGGTACGATGTGGCTCCCGAAGCGCAAATACACGCGCGCCTGATAGCGCCTCAAGCCGCGCTTCTCCACCAGATCGAGACCGAGCTTCCCTAGCCGGAATCCGGCCTGATAGTTCGAGAAGCGAGGCCCGGCGAGCATACCCAGAGACACGTACGCGAAACACGCCGCGTCACTATTGCCGTGCTCGATACTGATGCACACCATACGGCAGAGGACGAGTGCAAGAAGGCCTGAATTGATATACATCGCCTGCAACACGACTTCGGTCAAGACCGCCAGGTCATCGAGCAAGTCTCGATCCGTGATCAAGGGAAGGTCTACAAGGTCTTCAAGCTCCCGGGCTCCCAGCAACGACCAGATTCGATCATATTCTTGCAATACCTCGTCATCGTCGGGGTGCGTTGACCATTCGAAACCTCGCCCCCTCTGGTATTCGATGAATACCTCGACCCCGCGTTCGCTTTGACCAATGAGTTCATAGAGTGTCAGGCGCAAGCGAGTAACAAGCGCTAGATCGTGTGCGTTGCATGCGCGGTTTGCCAACAGGCCCAGCCGCTCTTCCACGGCGACCGCATTGGCGGTCAACATTTCGCATTCCGCGAGGAGACATTCAATCGCGAAGACAAGATCGTAGTTCTGATCCCAAGCAGCGTGGGTCAGGCAATCGCGTCCGGCGCGAAGGTATTCGAGCGCCGACGCATACGCGGTTGAGAGCTTTGCGCGCCTGCCAGCAGCAAGGTTCACTCGCGCAATCCGCTCTCGCTCTACCATGCCTGTGACCAGGTGAGCGCCATGATTGAGTTGAATCGCGACTTCGAAGATCACCTCTTCAAGCTCGTCGGCGGGGATGCGCGTCTCCATCAACAGACCAATGCGCAAATGTTCCTCCGCGCGCGCCTGCAAAGGTATCAACGAATAGGCCGCCTCCTGAATGCGGTCATGGACGAAGCGGTAAGTCTCCTGCGAGCGGGAAATGAGTCCCGCCTGGGCGGCTTCCCAAAGGTGTTCGTGAAGTTGTTCGTCGGATTCGAGGTACACCATGCGTAACGTGGCGAGGCTGGCGCTGTTGCCCAGACACGCAAGGTGTTGCAATGCTTGCTGCGCGCCATTGGACAATCGGTTCAACTTGTGGACCATGAGATCCACGACGTTGTTGGTATAGCCTCTCGTGCGTATGCGGTTTAGGTCCCAGGACCATCGCCCGTCACCATAGTCGAATGTAAGCAAGGCGTCTTCTGCAAGCGCGGAAAGGAACTGAATGGTAAAGAACGGGTTGCCATCGGTTCGTTCCTCGAGCAGTTCCGCCAAAGGCCGTGCACGCGACGGGACACAATGAAGCGTATCTTCCACCAACTCCTGAAGGTCGCTGCGGGTTAGCGGACCAAGCACGACGTGACTGACTAGCGTGCCCGCATGCTGAATGGCTTCGATTTTCTGAAAGAACGCATGAGCGGACGTGACCTCGTTATTGCGGTAAGCGCCGACGAGCAACAGATGTTTCACGTCCGGATGCGTGAGTAGATCCTCCATCAGATCCAACGAAGCCGTATCGAGCCATTGCAGATCATCGAGAAATAATGCAAGCGGGTGGTCCCGCGTGAACACGCTGACAAAGCGACGAAAGACGAGTTTCAGGCGATTTTGTGCATCCTGCGGGGGCAGTTCCGCAACCGGCTGTTGATCGCCAATGGCGTGCTTCAGATCGGGCACAAGATCAATGATGATCTGCGCGTTCGAGCCGAGTGCGTCCATGATTGCATTCCGCCATACCTTCAACTCCTGATCGTCTTTTGCGAGGATCTGCCGGATGAGACCTTGGAACGCTTGCGCAAGCGTTGCGTATGGAATGTCGTGCTTGTATTGATCGAACTTGCCTGATGCGAAGTGGCCGCGAGGCGGGACAAGGGCCTTATGGAGTTCGTTGACGACGGAAGATTTCCCGATGCCCGAATGGCCTGAAACGAGAACGAGTTCCGACTTGCCGCTGCCTACGACCCGCTCGAAGGACGCGAGCAGTATTTCGATCTCGGCGGCTCTCCCGTACAGCTTTTCGGGAATGAGGAGCCGGTCAGGCGTATCGTCCTCCCCAAGCGCAAACGCTTCGACGCGGCCATGAGTTTTCCATTCGCGCAGACATCGCTGAAGGTCGCGCGTAAGGCCCACGGCTGTCTGGTAGCGCTCGTCTGCGGTCTTGGCGAGCAATTTCATGATGACTGCCGAGACCAGTAGCGGAATATCCGGCCGCCGTTTCACCGGAGGAAGTGGCTGCCGGGCAATATGGCAATGCACCCATTCCATCGGATCTGCGCCTGCAAAGGGCAGTTCCCCCGTAAAAAGCTCGTAAAGCGTTACGCCCAACGAATACAGATCACTGCGGGAATCGACCGAGCGATTCATGCGGCCCGTCTGCTCCGGGGACATGTATGCGAACGTGCCGGCAATGAACTCCGGCGGGACGGCCTGCGGGCGCTCCCGGTGAAGTCGTGTCGCAATGCCGAAGCCGGTAAGCCAGGCGCGACCCGAGTCATCAACGAGCGCATTTGCCGGTTTGACATCCTTGTGGATGACGCCTTGCCGGTGGGCGCGGCTGAGCACGGACGCCAAACCAATCGCCGTCTTCAGCAACCGGACTAGATCGAGCGGACGGCCTTTATTTTGTTCGATCAACCCGTCCAGAGGCTCGCCACCAGGGTCGCTCATAAGCAGGACCGTACGCCCTTGATGACGAGTGAGGGCGAGGGGCTGTGCAGCCCATTCAGGGTTCAATTCCGGCGCAAGCGCCATTTCGTGTTCGAGCCTGCGCAGGGTCAGGGGGATGGCTGATCGGCGGTCGTGGCTAACGCTAGGATCGGCATCCGGCTTGTGACTTCCCTGCCGCGGTAAAAAGTGAAGTCTGATCCCTCGCGAAGTGGCTCTATCAAGTATCCGAAATCTTCTGCCATTGAAAACCTTCGTATTGTTCGGAGGGAATTTATTTCTTCGACGAGAGCGCGCAGCGCAAAATTCCGCGACCGAAAGCTTTCGGTAACCTATGGAGAACTACGTGACTCCGCTGCCGTCCTGTGAGGGCGCCTGGCGATGTTGTCGCGCGTGCGGCTCATAGATATACCATGTTTACAAACGCGATTGCCCGGCGCACGGACGTGCGGGTTCGAGGACCTGACGTGGACTGTCACTATCAAAACGAACGCGAAGGTGTTTCACCGCGTTCAATCTTGCCGGCGACACCACATTCGTCACATTATGTTCATAACGAAAGCGAAGTGCTCCAGTATGCCGTTTCTGCGCTCCCTTGCGCAGTTCACAAATGTTCGTCCGAAAAGTCCCAAGATATGGAAACCCGCAAACTCGACGCGACCGACAGGCGTATTCTTTCGGTTCTCCAACGCAACGCGAAGCTCACCAATGTCGAATTGGCTGAAGCGATCTCTTTGTCGCCTTCGCCATGTCTTGCCCGCGTCAAGGCGCTGGAGCGCGACAAGGTCATCTCGCGCTATATCGCCGTGCTCAATCCGGAGTCAGTCGGCTTGAACGTCAACGTCTTCATCCGCGTGCGGCTGGAAAAGCAGTCGCGTGAAATCCTGAGCGCGTTCGAAGCGGCGATCATGGCCCATGAAGAGGTGCTCGACTGCTACCTCATGAGCGGCGAAGCCGATTACCTGTTGCGCGTGGCGGTCCCTGATGTGGCTTCGCTGGAACGGCTCACGATCGACCGTCTGTCGAGAATACCGGGTGTCGCGAGCATCCAGTCGAGTTTCGCGCTCAAGGAAGTCAAAGCGAACAGTTCGCTTCCGCTCGGCTAGATCGAAGCCCAGCAGTGATTCGCCCGGACGGCTGACGAATTGGCTTCGCGCATTGATTCGGTTGGTTGGATCGAGACAAGAGACACTCCAGGCAATATATATCGCCGGACTTCGGGAACGCGCCAGGGGCGAGCGACAAGGCTCCATGCTAATCGAGGCGTAGAAGCAGTTGCTGCCGAATTGGATTGATGGTCGCTGCGTTCACAGAAGATTATGCTGCGCGGCGCATGGGTGATCACGAGCATTGCGCCCTTACCACGCAACTCATTGATTGAATCCTCCAGCGGAGTTTCCGCTGGCTCACGCGCTGCGAATACGTGCCTCGTCGCGCCAGCATTTGGGCGTGGTGCCTACGACCCGTTTGAAAACCGTTGTGAAATGGGCCTGCGTTTGAAACCCGGCCCGAAGGGCGGCGTCGAGGAGCGAGAGGTCGCCCGCAGCCAACAGCGCCTGCGAAAATTCAATACGTCGTCTCATCAAGTATTCATGGGGTCTGAGACCGGTCGCGAGACGAAACTGGGAAGCGAAATGCATGCGCGTCAGGCCGGCCGCGTTGGCCAGATCCTCTAATCCAATGGGTCGCGCGAGATTCGCTTCGATGAAATCGACCACGCGCTGCAAGCGCCATTTCGGGAGCCCTGCCTGCCGGGTCCACAGGGCTTGCGCATGCGGCCGCACGGATAGATCCAGCAAGCGGCTGATCAGCGCGATGCTCACGCTGTCCATATATAGCTGGCCATAGGCGCGAAATGACCCGTCGGCGAGGACAAGTGCATTCGCTAGCCTTTCGATGCAGGCGTCGCCGGCGATCTCCGGACGCCGTCGCAGTGACAAGTCGACATCCAGCCCGTCGAACGCCTCCATCGAAACCGCATTCAAGACCGAAGCCGGTGTAAGCAAATGCAGTACGTCGCAGCCTGCACTGAATACCGCACGTGCCGAAACACCAGGGCATGTCACCTGGAACATGCCCGAACGCAATTGGCCCTCAAATAGGCGCTTTCCTTCCTGCTGGAACAACACCCTCGTTGAGCGCAGGCTCACGCCGACTACGTAGCAATCCTGCAGACACGTCGTTCCCGTATCGACCACCGGACCATCCGCCGTCGTCCAACGCGCCAGAGTGATTCGCCCGTCCGAATTTCCGGCGCCCGGCTCGTCCATCTCCGGTCTACGCCAGATCCGCTCGGAGCAGATATGCGACGCCGCAATCCCCGTGCTCTCGAACTCCTGTTCGGCCGCTAGTGACGAAAACATGCCTAACTCCAATTCCCGGAATGGGCTTGTCCCCAATCCTCAGTCCAGTCGATGCTTCCAACGCATGTGCCGGCCCGATTTGTCTGCGCCGCCGAGAGCACTGCCGGCACGTGCCTGCTCGACCAGGGCCTACTGCGCACCTTCCTCATAGACGCTGAGGTAGTTCTTCACGGAGGTCACGCCAGCGACCTTCCGCGCGACCGCGGCGGCCGTTTCGATGTCGTTCGCGTTGGAAACTTCGCCATCGAGGCCGATATTTCCGTGCTTCGCAACAACGCGAATATCGGCGACATCGATTTTCGCTCCTTCCAGCGCCTTCTGGACGTTGTGTTCCAATTGATGATTTTCCTTGCGGGCCTCGGCTCGACTAGTGGGCGCAAGCGTGGCCGGCGTTTGCGCCACAGCAGCGGCTGAGTGCGCGCCGAGCACGAGCGTGCTGGACAAGGCTGTTAGGAATGCGAAGTTGATGATTTTCGATTTCATGTTAACTCCATGGTGAAAAAATATTAAGGGACACGGACAGCGAATCAGCGCGACGACGTCTCTGTTGATCGACGCAATTTGCTCGCAGCCGACTCGCCGCTGATGATGCTTGCCCGGCGCGTTGATCCGGTTCGGATCAGAACGGATCCTTTCGTGATCGCACGGCGGCCTGAACCGAAGGCCGACAGTGTCCTGGAGCCGGATTGGTCGTCGCAGCTTACGCCAGAAGACTTGCGATCGCCGGCCACGAGTGAACCAGCGCCCGTATACGTGGCGAGACCGCCGGTTGCATCGCCTTTAAGTTGCGGCGCCATTGCCCCGGCGGGATGCCGATGCGCGCGGAGAAAACCCGCGTCAGGTGACTCTGATCGGAAAAGCCGCACGCAACGGCGATCTGTGCGAGTGACTGGTTGTCGTCGTACATCAGCGTCATTGCAACCTTTAGACGTTCGGTCATGAGCCAGCGATGCGGCGTGGTGCCAACCGACCCTTTGAACGCGCGCACAAAGTGGTTAACCGAGATGCCACACTCTGAGGCAACGCTTTCCACGCAGACACTGTCGTTCATGTGTTTGAGCATATATACCTGGGAGCGCCGCAGTTGCCATGGCGCGAGTCCGCCGCGCAGTGGGCTCCCGCCTGCGGCAGCACGGTCGCATTGGCTCGCGCTGTGTTCGCTCGGGGCGACCACGCCGCGCATGATGGTTTCGTTTGCACTATGCCGTGCGAGCCGCGCCGAGACGAGCCATGCGCGCCATTGCCCCGCCACGCCCTCGTCGCGCTCCGGCAGTCCCCCCGCGTCCTCCACGGTCGCTTCCTTCGCAGTATCAAGCTGGTTTGACATGGTTTCGTTCATCCCGTGGGGTGTATCGATCTGCAGCCGCGGCAGAAACGCGTGTTGTCCGCCGGCGATCGGTACGTGGCCAATGTCTCGCCGGGTCGAGCATTTGCTCGTTGGGTCGTGTACGCGAAGCGCTCTCGCGAGCCATCGACTGCTGCCGCCACGGTGTCCCGCGACATGCTGCAAGCGCTTGCGCCACACGTAAAAGTTACGTTCTGAGCGAGATGAAAACCAGATCACGTACGGTTGGAGATTTCTGCTAAAAAGGATGGCGGCCCTATACTTCCGTATAGTCCGCCTGCCGTGCGTGCGCCGTGGTCCGACTGTCACCGCACACGCACTGAAATGCCTGCTACAGCAGCGACGGCACTGTCGGATCGATTTCGACTTCGACGAGCCACGGCTGGTCTTCACTCATCCCTTCGAGTAGCGCACCTGAGAGTGCGGCGGGATCGCTCACGTGCGTCGCATGCAAACCATAGCCTTTCGCCAGCGATACGAAGTCAAGGCCCGGCAAATCGAGTCCGGGCACCCCCGGTGTATCGAGCTGGTTCGCGAATGCCTTGAGAATGTTGTAGGCCCGGTTGGCCGGCACGACGAACAGGACCGGCAGTTTGTGCTGCACGGCGGTCCACAACGCCTGGATCACATAGTTCGCCGCCCCGTCCCCCACGATCGCGATCACTTTGCGGTTCGTGCCCTTTTCGCGTTCGGCGAGCGCGACGCCCACGGCAGCCGGCAAGCCGTAGCCGAGCACCCCACCACTCATCGAAAAGAAAGAGTTGGATCGATGCGTGGGCAAACGCTGGCGCAACTGCTTGAGCGTGGACATCGACTCCTGCACGATCACGCTGTCTGCTGGACGAATCTGCTCGATCTCGTAGTACAGCCGCTCCGCTGTTATCCGCTCTCCCGCGGCCGGCTCCGGCAGCGCGGGACGCGGTACGGGCGCGGGGCGCAGCGATTCGCGCACGAGGTCGGCGAGCACGGCGCAGGCGCGTCCCGGGTCGGCCAGCACACTGTCACCCACCGGAGCGCGCGCGGCCTCGGACGGATCGTCCGTGATATGGAAGAGCCGCGCCCCCTGGGGGATGTATTCGCCCGCGACATAGGGGTAGTAGCGGAACACCGGCGCCCCGATAACCAGAATCACATCGTGCCCTTCGAGTCGCTCGCATAGCGGCCCAATGGCGCCGGGCAACGAGCCCATGAATTGCGGATGCGTTTCGGGAAATCCCGGCCGTCCTTCACCAGGCGCGGCCCAGACCGGACAGCGCAACCTGGCGGCCAGCCGCACAGCATCGTCCCAGCCCCCGCTCTGGTCAACCGCGCCGCCGAGCACGAGCACTGGCGAGCGAGCGCTTGTCAGCGCTTGCGCCACTGGCTGAAGAAATTTCGTGTCTGCGCCGAGGTGCCGCCCAATCGAGCGCACCGCGGGAATGCGCGGACACGGCTTGTCGGCGTCGTCCATCGGTAGCGACAGGAACACCGGGCCCGCCGGCGCCTGGACGGCCATTGCATACGCACGCATCAGCGCCCCGGGGACATCCTCGGGCCGTGCCGGCTCATAGGACCACTTCACGTAAGGCTGCGCGATTGCGTGCGGCTGCGTGTTCGTCAAATACGGCTCGAGCAGCAGCATCTCGCGCGTCTGCTGACCCGCGGTGATGATCAGCGGCGCGCGGTTGTACCACGCACTTTCGATGTTGCCCAAGGCATTGCCCATGCCGGCGGCAGTATGCAAATTCACGAGTGCTGGCCGGCCCGTCGCCTGTGCGTAGCCATCGGCCATCGCAACGGCTGGCGCTTCCTGAAGCGCCAGCACATAGTGGAAATCGGCCGGAAAGTGCTTCAAGAACGTTTCTTCGGTCGAACCCGGATTGCCGAACACCGTCGTCAATCCCAGATGCCGCGCCATATCGAAGAATGCTTCCTGTACAGTCTTTGTCATTTCACCACTCCGATGTTGTGTGTAACAGAATCAACCACCCTGATTGACCGAAGGCGCCGTCGAGCCCGCTGGCGAGATGCTCACGAGCCGACGGTTCACGAATTCACCGAAGCCGAGTTCCGCCAGTTCGCGTCCGTATCCGGAATTTTTCACGCCGCCGAACGGCAGATTCGGCGCAGTCCAGGTGGGATGGTTGATGAATCCCATACCGCTTTCGATCCGGTCGAGCACGCGTCGTCCCCGCGCAAGATCGGCCGTAAACACCGAGCCGCCGAGACCGAACGGCGTCGCGTTGGCAACCGCGATCGCCTCCTCTTCGCTACCAACGACGTAGCACGAGGCGACGGGCCCGAAGAGCTCCTGCGTGTAAATGGGATTGCGGGGATCGATATCGGTCAACACGGTTGCCTCGACGTAGAAGCCTGGACGATCCACCCGCCCTCCACCAACCAGCACGCGTGCGCCGCCACGCTTTGCAGCCGCGATCTGGTCGAGCAGATGCTTCATTGCCGCCTCCGACGAGACCGGTCCGAGGCGCGTCGATTCATCGAAGGGATCGCCCACCTTGAGCGCGCGCATACGCGCAACCAGGCCCTCGATGAAGGCCTCGCCACGCGCCTTGCCAACGACGATGAAGCGCTTGGCCGCTACGCAGCTCTGACCCGTGTTGTTCATACGCCCCCACAGCGCGTTGTCGAGCGTGGGTTCGAGCGGGGCATCTTCGAGCACAATGAAGGGATCGCTCCCGCCCAGTTCCATGACCGACTTTTTCAGCGCGCGGCCCGCGCGCTCGGCAACGCTCGCTCCGGCACGTTCGCTACCCGTGACCGTTACGCCGCGGACCCGCGAATCGTCAATGAACCGCGCCACCTGATCGAAGTTCGCGAAGACGTTGCTATAGAGGCCCAGAGGGATGCCGTCGCCCTCGAAGAGTTCCGCGAACGCAAGTGCCGATCGGGGCACATTGCTCGCGTGCTTGACGATCACCGTGTTGCCGACCATCAGCTGTGGCCCTACCACGCGCGCGAGCTGATAGTACGGAAAGTTCCACGGCTCGACGCCGAAGATCACGCCTAGCGGCCGCGTTTCGATCTCGCAGCCCGGCGCGCCTGCGATCGGTGCGGGTCGAAGAAAATGTTCGGCGCGCTCCGCGTAGTACTCCAGAATATCGGCGGAAAGCGCGACTTCGCCACGGGCATCGCCGATGAGTTTGCCCATTTCGAGCGTAACGTAGCTCGCGAACTCCTCGGCGCGCTCGCGTAGTTGCTTCGCCGCGCGGTAGAGAACGCTTGCTCGCTGCGCCACGGGGCGGTTGCGCCATTCGTGCTCGAAGCAATGCTGGGCACGGGCAAGGACCGTTTCTACGTCGTCGTCGGTGATGCCCTGGAACGTCTTCAGGATCTCGCCTGTTGCAGGATTGATGGTCTGGTAAGCCATGGTAGTCTCCAGTGAATTAGCTGCGGCCGATCGTCCCGAAGGGGAAGCCGCCGGTACCGCGAGCAGGAAAATCTGGCGCCGGGTCAGGCACTCACGAGATAGCGCTCGACGCTCTTCTCGTTCCATTCGATACCCACGCCCGGTACGTCTTTCGCACTCACTTCTCCGCGCCGCGGTTCGAGTGGTTCCGCGAGCACGGGATTGGCCCAGTCGACCCACTCCAGCCAGTGCGCAGTGGGCGTGACGCGCAAGAGATGCGCGGCAATCTCCGGATAGAGGTGATTCGAGAATTGCACGCCAGTCGCGGCGGCCAGATGTGCCGCACGCAGCCAGCCGCTGACGCCGCCGATACGCATGAGGTCTGCCATGGCATAGTGCACGGCGCCCGCGGAGAGGAACGCATAGAGATCCCGCGCGCCATAGTAGTTTTCGCCCATCTGCAAAGGAGTGCGTACCTTTGCGGCGAGCTGCGCGTAACCACGGATGTTGTCGTAGGCGATCGGTTCCTCGAACCAGTACAGCCCCTTGTCGTCCAGTTCGTGGCAGCGCCGCATCGCGTCACCCAGGCCGAGCGCCTGGTTGAAGTCGACCATCAAGTCGATGTCGCTTCCCACGCCGTCGCGCACCGCCTCGATTGCCGCAAGATCGGCGTCCAAATGAACGTTACCCAGCCGCAGCTTCATGGCCTGGAAACCTCCCTCCTCGTGAAGCGCCCGCGCCTCCGCCGCGAGCGTCCCGACTTCGTGACGCCACAAGCCATTGCTGTTATAGGCTCGTACGGGGCCGAGCGAGCCTCCGAGCAGAACCGCCAATGGCTTGCCCGCGTGCTTCGCGAGCGCATCCCAAAGCGCCATGTCGAGTGCGGACGCTGCGATCGTGGTGATGCCGCTCAAGCCGACCGGGTTGAGCAACTGCGCCGCGGACTGGAAGGCATCGAACGGAGCGAACACTTTGCCCTTGAATGTGTCGGCGAGGTCGCGTAGTTCGGCGACGATGGCTGGCACCGCGCTTGCGCGGTACGGCGAGACGTAGCTGCGGCCGACGACACCCCCTTGCGTCTCAAGATCGAGGAGGATGAGCGGCCAGGTGTCGAAACGGCCAATGCTGGCCACAACGGGGCGTCGCAGCGGTACGACGACGGCGCGGATTTTTAACGCCTTGATGGTAAGAGGTTCGGACATAGGCTCACTCCGTTTCATGCACCGGCTGGCTGCCGGTGTCTCAGGCGTGAACTGTGAACGATTGCCGCTGCGGCTCGTTTATGCTTCGCACGATTGATTGCTCGCCTGCACGATCATCGTCCAGAGCGGAATGGCTTTCGCCGCAATCATGGCGCACGACCCGGTGCGACCGGACGCGCTGATCCGGACAACGGGCAAAGGGGAAATTGCGGGAGCGGTCGAGATTGCCGGCTCCATCGAAATCACAGCCGTGAAATGAACGATGGAACGGTCGAAGTGAATGAGTGGGACCATGACAGTCCCAGTGCACGGATCGAGCATCCGTGGCGCAATGGCATCAGGCTAGGGGGCAATCCGCGCGCCTGCGCGTTCGAGCTGCCCGGCACGCTTGTCACCGGGCGACGGGCGCCCCCCGCACCGAAGCCGCCAGCATCATGAATCCCGCGTTGGCAGGCATCTGCCGGCGCCGCCTCAGAGGCCGAAAGACTTCATCGCCACGCTGGATCGACTCTCCGCTGAGCACGCAAACCCCCGACCTGCGCGCTTTCGCACAGGTCCACAACTGTTCGCCGTAATGGCATGAAGTCGAGTCGGTCCACGTGACAGAAGCGACATAGGGTGTTGGGCGCTCGATGATCCGGATCGCCACGCCCTCGGAACGGCCAGTCCTGGGTTGGCATGACAGGCGATGCCGAGGCGTCGAATCGAGCGCTTGATGCGTGCTTTCAAAGCGTTCCAGCATGGCCAAAATGTGCAACCACGGACTGGATCGCTGACCAATGACATCCATCTTTGCCTCCCATACCAGGTGATACCGGCCACGCCAGCATGAACAGACTCTGCTCATGCGCGTAAAGGAAGCATAAATAGGAACATCGCACGCATCTACTTCACCAACGTCTCGTCGCGCCGAACCTTCGCGTATATGGGCTATACGTTGGTTTAGTGCGTCGCGGCTTTCGATACTTCAACGATTACTGCAAGACGCTATCGCCAACCGGCAACTCGAAACAAAGCGTCGCACCCGCGTCGTCATTATTGAATGCCCAAATTGTTCCGCGGTGCTCTTCGATAATCGACCGGCATATCGACAACCCCAGTCCCATGCCATCGGATTTCGTCGTGAAGAACGGTTCGAAGAGGCGTCCGATTATCGCCGCCGATATGCCGGTTCCCGAGTCGCTCACCGAAACACGAACCATCGTTGTCGTCGTCCGGTGCGCGGAAATCTGCAAGACCCGGTTTTCACTGTCGGAACGCAGAATCGAATGCAGGCCGTTGAAGACGAGATTCATCACCACCTGCTGAATCTGGATCTTGTCGGCAACAACCTTGGGAAGGCTCTCACTTGCCGAAACGCGCAGCCGGATCCGGTTTCGTTCGAGCTCCTGGCGAACGAGCGCGACCACTTCGGCGACCGCTTGGGTCATATCGATCGGCGAACGGATCGGCCGCTCCTTGCGAGCCAGCGCACGAAGCCGGTTGATCACCTCGCTCGCGCGATTTGCGTCGTTCACGATACGATCGAGGTTCGCCGTCGCTTCGTCCAAAGACGGCACCGCACGATCCAGCCAGCGAATGCCCGCTTCGCCATGGGTAATGATCGCCATCAGTGGCTGCTTCAAATCATGAGCAATGGAAGCGGTCAGTTCCCCAAGGGTGGAGACGCGCGTTACGTGGGTCAGCTCGGCCTGGGCGCGAAGCAGCGCATTTTGCGCCTGATGAATCTCGGTCATGTCGGCGAGCGCCCCAACGTACTCCACCACGCGGATTGCGGATTCCACCGGGCGCGCGACCATCCTCAGATACTTGATGACGCCGCTTGCCGCAAATGCGCGATATTCCACCTCGACAATGGCAGCGTCTTCCTCGGCCTCCTGGAGCGCACGCTTGACATGTTCGACATCATCGGGATGGATGCGCTCCAGTATGAAGTCGAGGCGCGGATGCGCGGGCTCGTCGGCTTCCAGTATCCGGTACGTTTGCGCAGAGCAAGTCATCTCGCGCGACTCGATATTCCAGCCGACGCTGCCGATATTGCTGAGACGCTGCGCTTCCGATAGATACATCTCGCTACGGCAAAGCGCATTCTCCGAAGCGCGCCGGTCGGTCACGTCGATCGTCGACCCGATATATTCGCGCGAGCCATTGCCGCTGTTTGGCCACGGGCGAAATAGCAGATGCAGGCGACGCGTCTCGTCATTGCCACAGGCAACCGAAAACTCCGCGCTATGCGTTGCGTCGGCGCGGATGGCGTTCGAAAATTCCTCCTTGAACCGAAGCTGGTCGGCTAACTGGACGCGTTGCGCGCACATCTCGAGCGTCGGATTCCTGCAGTCGGCATCGACGCCCCAGAGTTCGTAGTTTTGCCTCGACCAGAGCATCACACCCGTCGTCGCGTTCCAGATCCAGGTGCCCGTCTTGCTAATGCGCTGCCCTTCCTCCAGAAATGCCTCGCTGCGTCTCAACCGCGCTTCCGTCTCCCTTCGTTCAGCGTTTTCCCGCTTGAGTTCCGTATAAAGGCGGGCATTCTCGATGGATATCGCAGCCTGCGCGGCAAGCATGTTCATCAGATTCACCCGCGCGATATCGAATACGTAGGGCGATTTTCTGTTTTCCATGTACAGCACGCCAACAAGTTCGGCATGGCGCAGCAGTGGGATGCACAGCAGGGATCGGCAGTGTCCGGCGCCCACGTAGTCGTCGTTCCGAAAGTCGTTGGCTACCGCACTATCTTCGATGACGACATCTTCCCGGGTTCGCATGACGTGCCTCACCACCGACAACGGCAGCGCGACATCGCCGAGATCAGCGTCCGTCGCGCAGACGACCAGATCATGTCCGTCAAAGCCGGCATCCGCCGCTATCCTGATCTCATCAGCTATCCTTAGCATGAGCAGCGCGCGGTCCGCTCCGCTGCGACGTATGGCAATTTGAACGAATGCACGCACCAGCTTGTCGAGATCAATTTCGCTGGACACGGTTTGAGACAACTGAAACATCGCGACGACGTCCACCATACCCAAGGACGTCGCGCTGGCGAGCCCGTTTTTCACGAGCGCCACCGGTTCGCGCAGAAAGGAAAAGGCTTGCTCGAGATGGCGCGTCTTCGCCCCGGCGCCCCATCGGCCGTACACGTCACGCGCCGAGCGCAAGCACGACCTCGAAACGGAGCGAATACCGCGGGCCGCGTAGAAGTGCGCAGAAAATTCCAGCGCCATGGCTTCATAGTGCGCGTGGCCGTGCGCCCGCCCAAGCGAGATCGCCCGTTCGTACTCCATTTCGGCGCGTGCGTCGTCCCCATGGACACGCGCGTATTCCGCGGCCGCCAAAGCGTGCCGGCTCCCGAAATTGTCAGGCGAGCCTTCCGCCCAGGCTTCCAACCGGTTCAGGGAGTCGCGTAGATCCTCACGTGTCTCACCGTTCGCACCCTCGGCGCCTTCGTCGATTACGCGCAGTGTGGCGAACGCCCTGAGGAAATGAAATGTCGCCTCTACGGGAAGGGTAATGATCGTCCCGGTGATCGGCTGCATATCCCGCGCGAGTTTGACCACCGCTGCGAATCGACCATCGAGGAATTCGACGGTCATCTGCATGACGATCGCGAACGCGACGCCACAGCCGAATTGCGCTTCGCGCAGGCTCTCGACAAGGCCGGTATAGGTCGGGCCGGTCACGGACACACTTTCTCCGGCATCGACGTGTTCCCTGCCCTGAAGTTGCGTCAGGAAGATCCGCTCGAGTTCAAGTACGGTACTGATAATCGGCGTTCGCAGTTCCGCCGCGAACTTTTGATTTTCCTTGCACAGAAGCAGCACTTCGTTCAGGTCCTCGCCTCTTTCGTACGCTTGCCAGACCGTCTCGAAGGCGATGTATCCCGCGTAGATGAAATCACCCACTTCCATGCAAAGATCTTTTGCCTGTTGCAGCACGGGAACGGACTCGCGCAGCGGCTTACGCCAAACCAGAACGTGGTTGCCATACAGATGAAGCAGGGTACCCCGCAATCGCGGCTCGCCGTGGCGGTCATTGATCACGAGCGCCACTTCGGCAAACTTCACTCCCAACTCGAAATCACGCGCGAAGCCGACCAGCAACGCGGCGAAGGTAACGAAAATATAGCCGGCGAGACGGGTGAAGCCTTGCGTCAAACACAACTCCGTGGCTTTCAGGACCAGCCAAGGAAACAACGCGGGGTCGCCGATATACGCGCCGGGTATCGCGTCGACGATCACGCCAATGACCATCTCGAGCATCGGATCGTCGATCCGCCCGCGTTCAAGCAGACTTTCCACGCCCTGCAACGCCCATTCCTGGCGCAACGCCTGAATCTTGCTCAAAACGTCCGTGCTGTCGCTGCCGTCCCAGACGTCGATATTGAGCAACGACAGCGCCCTGAGTGATGTCGCGACCGCACTCCCGCAGTCTCCGGCGGCTGTGTGTATCCGGATTTCCATGCGCAGTGCGCTCGCGCGCTTGAGAATATCGGGGGCGCGATCGCGGGCACAACGCGCGCGCTCGAATGCCCGCTTGAAATCTCCAGTCAGACATTCGCACTCCGAAAGTTCCAGCAGGAGATCGAATACGTCAATGCTCTTCGCTTCCACGCCATACCGTGTGACGAGCGTCTCGACGTGCGTGAAGTATTCGCGGGCCGCGCCCCACGCCGTCGCCGACCTGGCCGAACGCCCGGCCGCTATGTTCAGCACTGCGAGCCGCACCTGGTCGGAATACGTGAGCCTGGCCTGCGCACGGTTGAGATGGCCGACTGTTTCGAACACCTCCGCCGTCGATGGCGTCGCGGGCAGGTTGGCCAGAAGGTTCTTGCCGATCTTGCCATGCGCGCGCTCCCGGTCCGTGGCGCTCAACGACGCGTACGACGCCTCCTGGATCCGGTCGTGAACGAACCGGTACGAGTCGCCTTTGCGGGACACCAGGCCGGCCGATTCCGCCTCGCTCATGGTCGCGACCACCGCGGCGGTGCCCTCGCCGACCATCCGGGCCAATGCGGTTGCCGAAACGACTCCGCCGACGCAGGCAAACATCGCGAGAAGCTGCTTCGTACTTTCGCGCAACCGTGTGAGCTTGAGCGTCAGCAGATCGACGACGTTATCGGTGAAGTCGGTTTCTGCGATGCCCGACAGGTCCCAGTTCCAACCGCACCGAAGCGGATGCGGCACGACCAGCCGCTCCTGAATCAGCTCGCGGAGAAATTCAATCGTGAAGAATGGATTCCCGCCCGTTTTTTCAAAAATGACGGTCGAGAGTGGTGCGATGGCATCCGGCTCCTCGTCGAGCATGTGCGCAATCAGGTCCTGCACATCACCCGGCGCGAGTGGCGATATCCGGATGCGCTCGGACACACGCGGGCCCGACAGCAAGCGCTCAAGCCTTTCGCTCGTGACACGCGATGCGCCATGCTCCTGGTCGCGGTACGCAAGCACCACGAGAATGCGGCCTAGCTCAGCGTCGGAGGACAGGCCGTCCATGATCTCGAGCGTGCCGGCATCGAGCCATTGCACATCGTCGAGGAACAGCACCAGGGCCCGCTGCGGATCGGCGAACAAATTCAGAAAGCGGCGCACGACCAGTACGAAGCGATTCGTCGCCTCCTGCGCCGGCAAGGTTTCGCAAAGCATCTGCGGCCCGACGATCGACTCGATTTCGGGAACGAGATTGACGATCAATTGGCCGTTTTGCCCGATGGCCTGCTCGAACTTTCTGCGCCACTCCGCAATCTCAGGGCCGGACTTGCCCAGCAGGGGACGAACCAGTCCCCGAAGCATCTGGACAAACGCGCCATAGGGAAGGTTGTCGTTGTACTGATCGAATTTGCCTAGCGTGACTGGAATGTCCGCCGCCCCGATCTCGCGCTTGAACTCCTCGATGAAAAACGTCTTGCCCACGCCAGGCGCCCCTTCGACGACCACGATGAGCGCTTGCCCGGACGTCTGCACCTGCTCCAATGCGCAATGGAGTTGCGCCAACTCCCGGCGCCGCCCATAGGACGTCTCGGGAAAAACCACGCGGTCGCGCCGATCGCCGCGACCCGGCAACCCGGTCGGAAAGTCAGCTCTCTGGCCGATGTCTTCCATACAGAGCTGTAGATCCGACTCCACACCCGCCGCGGTCTGGTAGCGGTCATCCACCGCCTTGGATAGCAGTTTGTTAATGATGAAATCGATCTGCGGCGGAAGATCGGGAACCACGCTTTTCAATGTGCGAGGCGAACTGACGAGATGGGCGTAGAGCCACTCCTCGCGCTCGCTCGCGTCATAGGGAAGCTGGCCGGACAGTAGTTGATAGAGCAGTATTCCTAGCGCATAGAGGTCGCTGCGCGGATCGGCGTGGACACTTGTGCCGCGGATACGCTCCGGCGCGAGATACGGCAGTGCGCCAGTGGCGATGGCATGGTCACCGTCGAAAGATGTGCACGCATCAAACACGCTGGAAGTATTCTGAAGCCCGGTGAGCCAGATCCGGTTGTCGGTGCCGACGAAGGCATTCACCGGATTCAGGCCATTGTGGACGAGACCCCGCTCATGAAGACGCTTGACGGTCGTCGCAAGCGATACGGCAAGCGGCAGAAATTGTTTCAGGGGACGGCCGATCGCGATGTCGTTCGCCAACGGCCAGCCTCCGCAGTCCGTTAGAACCAGCAGGAATTGGCCTCTCGCACTGAACAGATCGCGAGGCTGGATACCCCAGTCCCCGCCAATCATTGCGCGCAGGCCATGTTCCTTTTCCAGCGCCCACAGCGCCTCGCGCGGCGGCGGCTCGCCGGTTGGGCACTTTACGAGGATCGAACCCGGCGCACCGGTCGTGACGACGCGATACATCGCAATGCCATCCTCGCTATAGAGGACATTTGCGCTCACCAGCCGCCCCAGGGTTTCAGCAGCCCCCGTTGCATCCCAGCCCGGGATGTTCGCATCCACAAATGAATCTTCCAGCAAAGGCATCCTTGCCTCCATCAAGCCGGTACGCGTTCGGGCCTGAGGCGGCGCAAACGTATTCGGGTTAAAAGCACGACAACAGCAATGATTGGGGGAACGCCAGACGGGGCGACCGCGTGACGGCGTTGCGCGCCTGGCGCTTCATGGCGTGAACGACGTCGTGCTATTGACGTGTTCCATTTTGCGGACGAGATCGGCGACTGACTGCGCACCGAGTTTGCGCATGGCCGAACTGCGGTAAATCTTGACCGTAATTTCGCTCAGATTCATTTTCCCTGCGATCTGTTTATTCAGCAGCCCATCGATCACATAGGAAATGACTTCCCGTTCGCGGGCGGTGAGCAGGCCATATCGCTCCCTGAGGGCGGCCGCCGATCTGGCTTTTTCGAGACTCGCAGCGTGACGGCGAATCGCTGCCGATACCGCGTCGATCACACGCTGGTCCCGGACCGGCTTGGCGAGAAAATCCAGCGCCCCCGCCTTCATCGCCTGGACGGACATTTCTATGTTCCCGTGCGCCGTCATGAAGATGATTGGCATGTCGGCCAGGTGTTCGCGAGCGCTCTTCTGGAACGTCAGACCGCTCTCGCCACGCAAGCGAACATCCAGCACGAGGCAGCTCGGGACGTCGGGCTTGTCAAATGCGACAAACTCCAGAGTGCGCTCGAACGTGTGCACTGAAAATCCTTCCGAACGCAATAGACTGGACAATGCGGAGCGAACCGACTCGTCATCGTCAATCACATAAACCATCGCCCCCCCCATCGAGGACGCGGGCTGCATCGTGTTCTTTTGCATTCGGATGCCTCACGCTATCACGCCGAGGATCTTTATCATCGAGTTTCCCATGGGCATACCCGGGCCGGCGCTCTCGCGCGCCAATGCCGGTTCATCTGCGTGCGCAATCATTCACTGGGACTCTTCATCCGGACACAACGCCCGCACCTTCTTCACCAGTTCGGCCTTCGAGCGCGCGGAAAGCTTCTTCATCACCCTCCCGCGGTAGATTTTCACCGTCATTTCCGTGAGACCCAATTTCTCAGCGGTCACCCGGTTGATGTGACCAGCAGCAACAAGACGAGCGATATCGCGCTCGCGCGGCGTAAGAGTCGAGAACATCTTCCGTAAGGCTTCGGATAGGCGTCTGGTCTTGAGTCGCGCCTCGTCGATCGTCAGGGCTTCCGTGACGGCTTCGAGCATGTCCTGTTCGCGAAACGGCTTCGCCAAGAAATTCACCGCGCCACCTTTCATGGCCTGGACAGACATTTCGACATCGCCATATCCAGTCATGAAGATAATGGGAATCGTGATACGGTTCTCTAGCGCCCACTCCTGAAATGCCAGACCGCTCTCGCCCTTGAGGCGAACGTCGAGAATCAGGCAACTCGGGGTTTCCGCTCGCTCGTGCGCGCGAAAGTTGGAAGTGGACGAAAACACTTGAACTTCGAACCCTGCGGATTCGAGCAAGTTCTCGAGGGCTGCGCGAACACCTTCATCGTCGTCCACGACGTAGACAATCGAATTCATCTGCTCCATTTCGACTTAATCCAGTGCGTTCGTCCCAGCAGGCCGATTCATGCCCGCCCCTGCCCGGCGGGAGTCAGCATAGCTCATCCTGGCCGGACACCATCATCAATACTTTTTCGTCACTCGCAGCCGCGAAACGTTAGCGCGACAGGGTCTGCTCAAAGTTGCGGCAATCACCCTCTCCCAAGAACCAGGTTTCCAAACCGGAATTCTCGAGGACTTTAAATCCAGGCTTCGTCTCAATCGAGAATGCGAATTTCTCTCCCAGCGCTTAAAAAATATTGCTCAATTTGTGCTGAAAATTCAAACAGTGATGGCTCCATTCTTAATGCGGCGTCTTAAGCTCCTGTATCGACGACTTCACAGCGCAAAAACTGAGGTTCTCGCCGGGACAGCGCCCGAGCGGCACCAGTGAAACGAATAGCGGCAACCTCTTCCACTTTGTGACAATCTCGAAGTAAACCGCCATCAACCCGGACTATGCTGCAAGGGCTTCCACACTGCCCCCTTCGCACCAAACGCAACGACTTTCGTCGCGCCCAGATTTGAGCCTCTTCAGCAAGAGAGGCCCTCTTACTCGGGCCGCTCACCGGGCGCAACTCCTGACGAACAGACGAGGGACCGCTGACTTCGCACCGTTCGCCGTCGCATCGATACATACCCCGCCCTACTTCTGTCTCTCCGTCGGCGCTACGGACGTGGACGGTTGGGACTTGATTCCCCGGCCGGTGACCGGTCAGTAAAGGCAGCACGCTCCAGCCGCCGGTGCCAGCGTTCCCGAAACGCGCTGACGTCTCTGCCGGCAGCGCCTCACGGCCACCTGCACCTGTTATGCAAATGAAATAATATTGAAATATTTTTGCAATTTTCTCGCGAGATCCTTCTGCGCTCGCCAGACACCTATCAATAACATCTTAACTTTCGGACGAAGATCTACCTATATAAACCTCCGTATGGGTTTCGTCGGCCAACGGTCTCGGTTAGGCTCTCGTCGGGTACACGTTGCGTTTGCCGCAATTGGCCGCCACATGGGTCTGGGAGAAGAACAATTGTGCCCCGCACAGGTGATTTGCATCGTCGACGACGATGAGTCCGTTCGAGTCGGCTTGTCGAGTTTGTTGAGGTCGTTCGACTACGAGGTTGTCGGCTTTGAATCCGGTATCCAGCTGCTAGCGTGGATCCGGAACAACCGGTGCAGTTGCATCATTTCCGATGTCCAGATGCCGGGCATGTCGGGGATCGAGATGTTTCTCCACATGGTTAGGGAAGATCTGTTGATACCGACTATCTTCATAACGGCCTACCCCACCCCTGAACTTCAGCAAAAAGCGTTGTCGCACGGCGCTTGTGCTTTCCTGATCAAACCTGTTGCGGCCAAAGACCTTGAGGCGCTGATCGGCCTGTACGCGGAACCACGCACAGACTAGTCGTTACGCGGCGAGACCGTTGGTGGCGAAGAAGCGACACTCGGTCAAGCCCAACTGTCATTCGACTGGAGTAACGAGCTCCGCTGGCAGGGGAATTGCGGGCGAGCAGTATGGTCGTCGATGCACGCGGCCAGAGTGCCGCATCGCAACGAGCGGCACAAATCCACCGGCGATGAGGCCGCCCAGTTGAACGCCAGGTGAAGCATCCGCATACCGGCAATAGTCTGGGGAAACCCGGTTCGTGCTTCTCACTGGCAATATTCTTAAACTTCACCGCAGCAGATGGAGACGGCTAATGTACGCCAGCAACTGTCTTCTTGTCGAACGCAGCTCGTTGCCACCGCGGCTGGAATTCTTCGGCGTTCGCTTACTGAAATGGACCTTAGACAAAAGCACGCACAGTCTTCAGACCGAGCGCAGCAGATTCTCGTCAGCCGAACTGCGGTCATCAACCCTCCCATCGCGGTCGACGTTTGCTCCAGCGCGGATGCCTGATCGTCGGTTCTTGCGGACAACTGCTGGCTCATACTAACGATTTCGCCCGACTTGCTACTCACTGCGTGGGTACCCGCCGGTCAACTCTTCCCACTCATCTCTTTCACATTCGCATTCGCGAAGGCATGTCACTTCGAGAACTTCGAAGTTGCCCGCTGTCACGTTCCAGGCATTCCCCTCGACTGTGGCGATCTCGGCCCCACACATCGCATTCGGATTGAATGCAATGTGCTAGGATATGGATACTAGTGTCCCATCTTGGCACGCTCCCAACATACCGCTGACATGCCCGAAATTACACAACTGCATCATCAAGTCACTGAAATTCTGCGTGACAAGATTGTCGACGGTAAGCTGCGCCCCGGGACGCCAATATCAGAGCGGGAATTATGTGAGGAACTCGGGGTCTCGCGTACGCCGCTGCGCGAGGCGCTGAAAATTCTCGCGTCCGAGGGGCTCGTGCAGTTGTTCAGAAACCGTGGTGCAATCGTGAGCCCGATCTCAGTGGAAACGATTGAAGATAAGCTTGCCGTCCTTGGCGCGCTCGAAGGCTACGCAGCGAAGCTCGCCTGTGAAACCGCTAGCAATGAGGAACTCACGGATCTGGCTGAAATCCATCGTCGCTTTGCAAAAGACTTCGACGCTGAGAATGCCGAAGAATATTTCGACCTGAACCAGTCATTCCACCGCAGGCTGGTGGCGCTGTCCGGCAACGGCGTGCTTATCGATCTGCACGCAATGCTCTCAAAGCATGTACGCCGACCGCGCATTGAAGGTGTCCGTCAGCACGTTCCCACGCGCAAAGTTATCGACGAACACGCAGCGATCCTCAAGGCATTGCTCGCGCGCGACAGCGCGGCCGCACAACTGGCAGCGGAAGAACACCTCACCCGAGTCGCGCAGGCCGTCGTTAAGCACTTCCGCGCACGTTGAGTGATATCGCACAGGCGCCTGGGACGGCAGCCTGTGCTCAACACTGCCTGATCAACTCCGCCAGGAGGGATCCATGCTGTCAAGCATGCGCAGATACGCTGGCCAATCGGCGCCGCCGCGCCCATCGTCGTGGGCCGCAAACTGACGCACAGTACGCTCGCACACTTCCGCAGGCACCTCGACGAGTTCGCGGCCCGAAGCTAGCAACATGAGCTCGATGCGACAGGCTTCGAGCAGATCCTTGATACGGATGAACGCGGCACGCGCACTTGACGCGACTGTCAATACCCCGTGGTTACGCATGAAGAGCGCAATGTTCTGACCGAGGTGCTGCTCGATTCTCGCCCGCTCATCAAGCCCGTCAGTGATTCCCTCATATGGATGGTAGCCCACACGTCCATAGAATCGTACGGCATATTGTGAAAGCATTCGCAACGGCTCGACGCAAGCCGATATAGCAATGCCCTCTGCGGTATGAACATGAAGCGCGCAATTAACGTCCGGTCTGCATTGAAGCACCCCACCGTGCAACACGTAGCCCGGTCGATTCACGCCTGACTTCTCATCGAGGTCGCCTTCAATCGACACCTTCACGAGATTCGAAGCAGTCACCTCGCTGTACAGCCGGTCATGGGCCTTGATCAGGAAGGAGCCAGGTTCATTCGGCACGCGCAGCGAGATGTGGTTGTAGATACTCTCGCCCCAACCATGAATTTCCACGAGTCGATAGACGGCCGCAAGCTCTTGTCTTGCGCCCCATTCGTCTTGAGCAATCCCACTGTGTTCCATCGATCCTCCGTATGACGACCCGGCGGCGAGGTCGAAAAGCGCAGCCGGTTTGAAGTTGATACAAATTGCATTCAGTTTGAATTCCATTCTAGATTCAAACGACAGTACGAAGCAAGCACTCAGCGCGCCATCGGAAACCCTGGGCACTTGACGGTTGACATCGGCAGCGCATCGTCTTAAATTGAATTCAAATTGAATTCACAATTCGAGGCGCCGCGAGACACTTATGGGTTTCGGCGAAGGCCTCAATATGGAGCAGGAGACAACGCATGCAGTCAACCATCCTGAGTGGCAAGCGCGTACTCGTGAGCGGTGGATCTATGACCCTTCGCAAAAGCGTCGCGCAAGGACTCATCGACGAGGGGGCTCAAGTCACCAACGATACAAGAGCCTGTCGGGACACGCCTTCGCCCCGAGCAGCAGATCTCTTCGGCTTTGCCACTCAGCAGATGGGCGCCGTCGACATTTTTGTTTATCTGCTTACGTCTATCGAAGAGCCGGAACGCATCACTGACCTGACTCTTGAACAGTATGACTTTATCGTTCGCGAGCGAGTCAAAACACCCTTTTTCCTGCTTCAGCAGGCTGCCAAACACGTATCCGAGCACGGCCGAATTGTTCTTGTTCTGACCGCCAACCACAACGCGGGCGTTGCGAATGCGGGGGCAGACGCGGCTGTGCGTACCTTCGCCCGCGTATTGACGCGCGAAATTGGAGCGCGCGGAATCACCGTCAACGTGGTTTCGGGCGGACGAACCGAGTCCTGTGATGTTGTTAGCCTCGTCCTCCTTCTCACGGGCGAGGAAGGACGCTGGATCAACGGGCAAACGCTCGTCGCAGCTGAGACCGCTGTCGCCTGATGAAACCACTCCCGTCCAGATGCGCATACGCGCATCCACCAACATTGGAGCCCCTTGTATGCCTGGCCCTTCCTCCAGTTCCGACGGAGTCGATCCCTCAATGCCGCTCGCTGGCCGCGTCGCTCTCGTCACGGGCGCAAGCCGCGGAATTGGCGCGCAAATAGCGCGTCGGCTCGCAAAGAGCGGTGCAACTGTGGTCGTCAACTATCCAGACGAATCGCAATCTGTACTGGCCTCCCAGCTCGTCCAGGAGATCGTGCGGGACGGTTCAATCGCGGAGGCCGTGCGAGCAGATGTCGGCGATCCTCCACAGATACAGGCGCTGTTCGAGCAGATTCCAGCGCGCCACGGCAAGCTCGACATTGTCGTGCTGAATGCCGGAGGTGACGCAGTTGTGAAGTCAATCGCCGAAACGTCAGATGAGGACTTCGATCGAGTCATGCGCCTCAATGCGCGCGGCCAGTTCGTTGCGATTCAGGCTGCCGCGCGCCTGCTCCGTCATGGCGGCCGCTTGATCTTTATCTCGTCGAGCACGGCCACCCAACCCTACCCCGGTACCGCCTCCTACGCTGGGGCAAAGATCGCGACAGAAGCGTACATTCAAACGGTAGCGCAGGAGCTTGCAGAACGTGGCATTACCGCAAATGTCGTATCGCCCGGAATGACCGCAACGGAAACGATGCTCTCGCAAACTACGGAAGCACGCCGTGCAACAGTCGTTGGCGCAACACCGCTTGGACGGATCGCACAGACGGCAGATATCGCGGACGTCGTACATTTCCTGGCTGGGAGTACGTCACGCGCTCTCAACGGGCAGGTGATTCATGTGAACGGTGGTCTGCTATGAGCATGCAACCTACCGGCAAGCAGCGTGCGAACGCATCGAACGACGAGTTCGGTGCGTTCGACGTCGTGATTGTCGGTGGAGGGTCCGCCGGCTGCGTGCTGGCCAATCGCCTCTCGGCCGAACCTGGGCTTCGCGTATTGCTGATTGAGGCGGGGCGCGATTTCGCGCCTGGCGACGAACCCGCCACCATGCGTGACAGCTATCCGCGTTCCTACGGGCAACCCGAATGGTTCTGGTCGCCATTGAACGCAGAAGTCCGCCCCAAGGAGACTCCCAGGCCCTTCGAGCAAGCACGTGTGATGGGGGGAGGCTCTTCGGTAATGGGCATGGCTGCGCTGCGCGGTCTTCCATCGGACTACAATGCCTGGGCCGCCGCAGGCGCAGTCGGTTGGAGCTGGGACGATGTTCTTCCCTGGTTCCGCGCGCTAGAGAATGATCTCGACTTCAAAGACGCGATGCACGGTGACAAAGGGCCCGTTACCATTCGCAGACACGCGCCTTGGACGTGGCCCCTCTTCTCGTCGGCCATGGCGGACGTGCTTCGCGCACGTGGCTACGAAAGTGTGGCCGATCTAAATGGCAGCTTTGAAGACGGGGTCGGCGCTGTGCCGATGAGCAATCTTCCGTACCGCCGTATTTCCGCTGCAGTCGCATATCTCGATGCGGCGGTGCGCGCGCGACCGAACCTTCATATTCTGGCCGCAACCCTCGTTGAGCGCGTCGAACTAACCGGCAAAAGAGTGTCAGGTGTCACCGTTTCCACACCTCAAGGAAAGCGCTTCATCGCTGCACGTCATGTCGTCGCCGCCGCAGGAGCGATCCACTCACCGGCACTATTGCAGCGCTCCGGGATCGGGGAGCCGGGCATATTGCAGGCGCTTGGCATTCCGGTCATCCATGCATTGCCGGGAGTCGGCAAAAATCTCCAGAACCATCCCCTCGTCTCTTTGGCCGCGTGGCTCAAACCCCGCGCGCGCCAGCCCAATGCCTTGAGGCCCGGCTTCTCGAACTGTCTTCGATACTCCTCCAACCATGCGCAGTGTCCCGGCGGCGACATGTTCCTCGTCATGCTGAACAAGACGTCCTGGCATGCTCTGGGTAGATCGATTGGTGGCATCGGCGTTTCGGTCTATAAGCCATTCTCGCAGGGGGACGTTGCACTGCAATCGCGCGATGCGCAAATACCTCCCCGCGTGCGCTTCAACCTCCTCGCCGACGAGCGCGATCGGACGCGACTGGGGGCAGGTCTGCGCGTCGCCCTCGATTTGCTGGCTGAGCCGAACGTTGCACGACAAATCGACGGTGCGATTCTGCCGGTCAAGGGGAAGCTCATCCGGGACCTGAGCCGTCCTGGTACCTGGAACGCGCTCAAGGCCCGTGCTGCAGCTTCGGCGTTCGACCTAAGCCCTCATGCTCGAACCAAAGCGTTTGCAGCAATTGGTCTGGACTGCGCCTCGCTGCGAAGCCACGACGACGCGGCGATTGCAGACCTCGCGTATGAACGCGCAGTACCCACGGGCCATGTGGCGGGGACCTGTCGTATCGGCTCAGCAAGCGACCCTTATGCAGTTGTCGACACCCAATGCCATGTTCGCGGCGTCGAAGGATTAAGTGTCATCGACGCTTCAGTCATGCCCGCTGTCGTGAGTGCCAACACGAACTTACCGGTCCTCATGATTGCCGAGAAAGCTGCTGCCGACTTGAGCGCCACCCTGTGCGGCCGTCGTGCAGCAACAGCTCCCTCTTTACATTCCATTCAAGGAAATCCTCATGTCCGATATCCCACTTCCGCCTACTGACCACAAGCTCCACGATGGTCACGTAACACTCACTGTCCGTCACCATCGTCCTGCCCAGACCGGCAACGCACCAGGCATCATGGTCACGCCGGGTGGCATTGCAACGGGTTCGCTTGACAGCATCGATTGGGCGGCGAGCCGACTCGCACGTGCGGGCTTTAATGCGCTCTCGATCACCTACCGCTCCGGCTCCCCTGAACATGATCCTCAGGACATTCGCATCGCACTCGAATGGTTCTCGGAACGCGAAGGCGTTGACGGCAATCGTATCGCTGTCTTCGGCATGTCTCGAGGCGGCATGAGTGCGCTTCGGGCTGCAGCACTTATCCCCGAACTCCGCGCAGCTGTGAGCTTCGGCTCCCCGACCGACCTCCTTCAGCATGTGCGTGGCGTAGCCCCGTACGCACCGGGTCGCTATCAACTTCTCTGCAATTGGCTAGGCGGCGTGCCTGATGAGAACCGTGCATTCTATGAAATGATCCAACCGATCAGCTACGCATCACAAATCCACCAACCAGTGCTTGGGATTCATGGTCAGTTCGACATGCATGTTCCGCCAGAACAAACGATTTGGATGAACGAAGCACTTAGGCGGCACGGCAACGAACAAGCCGAGGTGCATTTGATCCCTTTCATGAACCACTACGCTGACGTCACACCGACCTATCAGTTTGGTTTCGATCTCGTGATGGAGCCAGCCTGCGAGTTCTTCAAGCGAGTTCTCGAACCCGCACTCGCCTGAAGTCACGTGACGGTCCAGAACAAGTTCGCCTCAAATTGAATTCACTTTGAATTCATAAAAGATTAAACGGAGAAGATTTATGTCCAAGCGCGTTGGCATCATCGGCGCCGGACTCATGGGGCTCCCCATGAGCATTAACTGGTTAGCCCGCGGCTGGGAGGTCATGGGCTATGACGTCTCACCGTCCCGCACGGCGTTGCTCGCTGAAGCGGGTGCGCACGTCGCACAAAAAATCGAAGAAGTGGCTCAGTTCTCCGACCTAATCGTGCTTTCGCTGCCTTCTAGCGCCGCGCTGGACGACGTCGTTGCCAACCTCGCCTCATGCACGAATGCGCACCATGTAATCGCCGAAACCAGCACGTTCGCCGTCGAAGATAAAGAGCGCGCCGCTGCTCGCATCGCGGCCAACACCGATGCGAAGTTCCTTGACTGTCCAATTATCGGCGGTGCCGTTCAGGCAAAGACCGGCATGCTGACTATCCTCGGTAGCGGAGACGAAGAAGCGTGGCCGAAGACGGAACCGTTGTGGGCGGACACGGCCCGCCAGTACCGATACGTCGGCAGCTTCGGCACAGCATCGAGGCTCAAGTTCGTCGTCAATCACTTCGTCTGCACAACAACGGTCTTGATCGCAGAAACAATGCGATTTGCGGAACGCGCCGGTCTCGACCTCGCGCTCGTCAATGAAATCATCGGCAAGAGTCCCGCATCCTCCGGCATCTGGCTCGCGCGCGTACCGCTGATGCTCAGTGGCATCTACGACGACCCGGCGACCAAGGCCGCCGAGCTCGCTATCCCGTTCAAGGACACACGCATCATCGCCGACTTCATCGACCAACATGGTGCTCCTACACCACTCTTCCAGGCTGCCCTTGACATCTATCGCGTCGCACAGGAGCAGGATCGTGCAGACCAAGACGCAGCAGCTCTCTTTGAGGTATTCGGCTCCTTGACCGCTCAACGTAACCAATAGGATCGCGCGATGATAATCGAACAGAGATTCTACCGAGTTCGCCCTGATCTCCTCAAACAATGGCTCGAACTCTGGAAACGGGCTGCACTACCCGTTCAGCTCGAACATACGCGACGGCATGGCGGGGACTTTCTCGGCATGTACCTGAGCGAATTGGGCCAGATTGACGAAGTCACGCATCTGTGGCGACACTTTGACGTCGCCCGCCGTATGCAAGCCCGAGGCGAACTCGAAAAGGATCCTCGTTGGGCCGAATATCGCAATCAGGTCGATGCGCTCGCGCCAATGCTCGGTATGCGGAACTCCATTCTGCGGCCAACGGAATTTTCACCAGTTTCGATTGAACCAGTCACGCAAAACGATAGCGCGGCCAAGAGCGAGTAACCGGAGCTCACAATGATTGACGATATCTTCGTTTTCGATAACGCAATTCACCTCTACGACATGTCCGCCCAGAATCTGAGGGAGGACCGACCCGACGCCGCAGTGACTCGGGACAGTATCCTGAAATACGTCAAGACATTGCGATGGCCGGGCAACCCGCGGTTTGAAGACCCAAGTTTCAACTGGGCACGCCGTTGGGAAGCCGAGGACATGTACGACCTGGTGTTCAAACAATCAGCAACTGATATGGCGATGGCGCAGGTCGTGCCAATGTTTGACCTCTTTAAGAATGGCGAATCGCCAGTCGCGACACAGCACGCTATGGCAGCGGCCTATCCCGATCAGGTGCTGTTCTGCGGAGGTGTCGATCCAATGCATCGAGGGCTCAACTACGCGCTCGACCAGATGGACATCCAGATGCACGACCTCGGCGCACGCTCTTTCAAGTTTTACAACGGCCACGATCGTATTGCCGACTGTTGGCGCTGCGACGACGAACGCCTAGCCTATCCGATGTATGAGCGTGCACTTGCGGCAGGCGTCAACGTGCTCCAATTTCACAAGGGTAATCCGTGGGGCCTCCAGAACATGGAGTATCTCCAGCCCTATGACATTCAGGCGCCAGCACGCGATTTCCCTGGGATCTCGTTCATCGTCCATCATCTCGCGTTGCCCTACTTCGAGCAGATGGTATCGATTGCCGCACGCTTTCCCAATGTCTATCTGTCACTGGCCGGCTATATCAGCCTCTACCGGTTCGCTCCGCGCCGCGTTCAAGAACACCTTGGTCGTCTTTTGCAAATGGTGGGACCTGAGAAATTGTTGTGGGCATCTGAGGCAGCGCTCGCGGGAGGTCCGGCACCGACGCTCAAGGCATTCATGGAGCTCGAAATTCCTGAAGACCTGCGCCGTGACTATGGTTATCCGCAAATCACGTATGACGCGAAGAAGAAAATCCTCGGCGAGAACTTTGCGCGGCTAATGGGTATCAACCTCGAGGAGAAGAAGCACGAACTAGCAGCCAACGGAAAGCTCTCCACGCAAAAGGTGGAGGCTGCATGAACATCAACTTTGAGCAAGTTCAGCAGGCCGTTACTTGCCTCTCACGCCTGATTCGCGCGCACGCGGGCGGGCTCGAACTCGTCAGCGTCGACGATCTCAACGGCGTCGTAACCGTTCGCTATACCGGTATGTGCCTGGGTTGCGAATTGCGGCCTGTCACGACAGAAGGTTCAGTGCGTCCCGCCCTCATGGAAATCGACGGTGTGACCGAAGTTCGCGTTGCGGGTATGGGCGTCTCCCGTGAAGCAGAAGAGCGGATAGCTCGAGATCTGGAACCGTACGGCGTGCGAGCACGTGCAGTACGGCTCACTCGCCAAGCACGTGAGGTGCAGCAATGAAATTTGTTTCGTACACCGGCAGCGACGGTATCGGTCCGCGCGTCGGCGCGCTCTTGAAATCGATTGATATGCCGCAGGAATGTATCGTCGATCTTGAACGGGCATACGCACTCTACCTGGAAGACGTCGTCGCGGATCCGTTTGCGCTTCAAATCGCTGCCATCCGCATCCCTCAAGACCTCAAGGCACTCATCGCTGGTGGTCCGCTCTCGATTACTGCCGCGCGCGAAGCGCTCGCCCATGTTAGCCAGGCACTTGGGGACGCAGGCTATGGAAGATTGCTTGCTGCACGCGTGCTTCAACCTTCAAGCGTCGCCAAATTGCATGCCCCAATCGCGCGGCCCGGCAAGATCATAGCCATCGGCGCTAACTACTCTGGCCACATCGCCGAAGGGCGGGATGCCGGCGTCCTGCGAGAACTCCCCGCCTACCCGGTGGCCTTCCTGAAGATGCCTTCCGCCGTCATCGGCCCTGATGACATGATCGTGCGCTCGCGGCACACCGAAGAACTGGACTACGAGATCGAACTCTCCATGGTCATTGGCAAGCGCTGCCGAGATGTTCCCGCTGCTAACTGGCGCGACGTCGTAATGGGATTCACGATCGTCAACGATGTCAGCATGCGCGATCTCATCGTCCAAGAGAAGCCTACTGGCGTGGTCTTTCAGGGCAAGAACCTCGACACTACGTGTCCGATGGGACCGTGCGTCGTTACCGAGGACGAGATTGCTGACCCCGGCTCTCTCGAAATTGCTCTGCGCGTGAACGGCCAGACACGACAGCACGACAACACCGAGAACATGATCTTTACTTGCGGACAGATCATCGAGTACTGGTCGTCGCGTCTCACTCTCGAGCCAGGTGACATTCTCACTACGGGAACCACAAGTGGTGTCGCTGGATTTAGCAAGCGCTTTCCTGAACGCCTCCTGAAACACGGCGATGTTGTCGAAGCCGAGATCGAATCAATTGGGATCCTCCGGAATTCCGTGATTGACGACGAATCCCGCCCCGCGCATCTCCACATCGCCTGATCCCCAATACTGTCACTGACGGAGCAAAAGACATGACCGAATCTAGCAATCGCTGGCATCTCGATGACATATTCATTCTCGACTCCACCGTACACGGGTACAACACGCTGCCGGAAAACCATGTGGACGGGAAATTTAAGGAACGCGTCGCAATCCAGCTTTCCGATACCTTGTTTGCCGGCCATAGCAAGCTCATCCCCGACGGCAATCCGAAGTGGGCGTTGTCGCACGAGCGCTTTAGACATGCAGCCGATCCTGACCTGTTGGGTCACGCGCTTTTCGCCGAAAGTCAGACCGACGTATGCGTCTATCACGGTACGCCGCTCTATGGCATTTACCGAGACGGCGGTTCACCCTTGTCGGTAGGCCGAGCAATGCGGGAACGCTGGCCGGATCGGGTGGCCCTTTACGGACCCGTGAGTCCGTGGCAACCGGATGCCATCGATGTCATTGACCAACTCGTCGAGGAAGACAAGGTAGTCGGTCTCAAGTTCTACCCGATGGACCTCGTGGACGGCGAAGTACGCAGCTATCGACTGGACGATCCCGAGATCGCGTTCCCTTTGCTCGAACACGCACGCAAGCGCGGCATCAAGATGATCGCAACCCACAAGGCGATCCCGCAGGGTCAAGTGCCGAGCGAGCCGTTCGCACCATTCGACGTTGCCGGCGCAGCAGTTGCGTTCCCCGATATGACGTTCGAAGTGGTGCACGGTGGGATTGCTTTCCTCGAGGAAACAGCGTGGCAAATGCAGCGCTTCCCGAACGTGACCGTCAACCTTGAAGGCAGCAGTGCGTATTTGCTCCAGCGCTCGCCGAGGCGCTTTGCCGAACTGCTTGGCTCCCTGCTCATGTGGGGCGGCGAAGACCGAATCTTTTGGTCTACGGGTTGTGTTGCGCATCATCCGAGGCCATTCGTTGAGCTCTTTTGGGACTTCCAGATTCCCGAGGACATGAGTCGCGACTACGGCTACCCGCAATTGACGGAAGCCATCAAGCGAAAGGTCCTCGGCCTGAATCACGCGCGCTTCCTCGACTGGAACGTCGATGCGCTTCGCGCAAAAATCAAAAACGATGAATTCGGCAGGCAGAAGACGCTGGCCGAACCGTGGACAGGTGTGCAGGAGCGGGAGCGTGCGGCATGAAGACTGAAAAGGAAATTCGAGCAGCCCTGAATTGCGTCATCGATCCATGCAGTGTAGCCGCCGGATGCACCGCCGGCCTCGACGACATGGGACTCGTGCGTCAAGTATCACTGCGCGAAACTGAAGCCGGCACTCATGTCGAAGTCGTGATTGCTGTGACCGAATATGGATGCCTCATGGGCGCGCCGTTTGCGACGGAGGCTTACAAGGCTCTTAGTGATATGCCCGGCATCGCTAATGTCGAGGTCCGGCTTGACAGTCAGTTCGACTGGGACCCGGAAGACATGAGCGCAGACTATCAAGCGAGACTCCATCGGCATCGGCAAGGCAGGAGCGGCGTGATTCCGATTCGGCCGATATCTGCGGGGTCGTGCGCCAGCGGTCACGCCCCCGCACGAGGAGTTAGTCGGTGAGCGATACGTTCGACTACTTGATCATCGGGGCCGGGGCAGCAGGCTCCGTGCTCGCCAACCGGCTAACCGAAAATGGCAACGCTCGCGTTGCATTGCTCGAGGCGGGACCGGATCTAGTCGCACAACGTGTCCCACACGACATCGAGAACGTGTTTCCGCTTTCGGCGTTCAATCCGCGCTATATGTGGTCTGACTCAAAAGTCCACTGGAGAACGGCACAGGACTCCCCTGCTGTTCCGCTCCAGCAAGGCCGCAACGTGGGCGGTAGCTCGTCGATTATGGGTATGTGGGCAGTTCGCGGTACTCCGCGCGATTACGACGAGTGGCAGGAAGCTGGTGCTGACGGCTGGGGATGGGATGACGTGTTGCCCTGGTTTCGCAAACTCGAAAACGATATTGACTTCGACGGTCCTTTACACGGTAGCACCGGACGAGTCCCCATCCGACGAGAAAAACCTGACGACTGGCAACCGCTTGCGCGCGCGGTATTTAAGGCCACGACGAAAGCGGGCTTTAGGCATATTGAGGACATGAACGCCGACTTCGGCGACGGTCATTGCACATTGCCGATCAGTCGCTATGAGGCAGCTCGCGCATCCGCTGGTCTTTGCTATCTCGACCACGCTACGCGGGTGCGCCCTAATCTTTCGTTACTGCCGAGCACCGAGGCGACTCATTTGCTGTTCGACAACGGCCGCGTAGTTGGCGCAGCTGTTAGGCGTGACGATGGCAGCGTCGAATCGGTGCATGCTCGCGAAACTATCGTGACGGCGGGCGCGTTGCGCTCACCGAGCTTGCTCTTGCGCTCCGGTATCGGTCCAGGTGACGAATTGCATGCGCTTGGGATTGAAGTCCGCACAGATCTCCCCGGTGTCGGTCACAATCTGCAAAATCACCCTATCCTTTTCACGACAGCACTGCTCCGACCAGAAGGCCGCGACGCACCGGGTTGGCGTCCGGCAGGCTCCACATACCTGCGGTGGACATCAGGAATTGAAGACGGCCCGCCAGGAGATCTCGGACTTTATATTCGCAGCTACCTGTCATGGCATGCACTTGGCCGCCGCCTCGCCTCTCTCGCCCCCGTCCTTATGCGTCCCGACTCGCGCGGCACCGTGCGACTCGACCCCGACGCGCTCGACGGCGCGCCACGCGTAGAGTTTGCGTTCGCCTCCAATGAACGCGATCTCCTGCGCCTCGTTCAGGGTTTCGAGCTCGCCTGCAGGGTTTTCGACGCACCCGAAGTTTCCGAGCTGTGTCATGCGCCCTTCGTCATGCAGGACGCGGCACGCCTGATGCGATACAACACGCCTTCAAAGTTCAATGCGGTGCGTGCAGCCGCTGCGGCTGCGTGGATGGACCTTGACCCGCAAGGTGGCATGCGTGTCCTTCAACACTTCGCGAGACTCGCGCCACTCGCTTCACTTCGCGGCAGCGGAGATGCATTACTCGACTACATACGCACTTCGGTCACTGGAACCGGCCACGTCTGCGGCACATGCGCAATGGGAAGGGCGAACGACCGTATGGCGGTTACTGGTCCAGACGGTGCCGTGCACGGCGTAGCTGGCCTACGCGTTGCAGATGCATCCGTCATGCCACGCGTACCAGCCGGCAACACTCATATACCAACCATCATGATCGCCGAGAAACTCGCGCATGCCATCGAGACAGCTTCACGTTGATCAGTAAAAACCGCAAATACAGAGGATACAGATGGAGACAAACCAACGCATCGACGTCGCAGCCGTAGTTAACGGCGCGAGGTTCAGCCCGCTACAGTGGCGCATCTTCGCGCTGCTGTTTCTCATCATTGTCATCGATGGCTACGACACCCAGTCTATCGCCTTCGTCGCACCTGCCATCAGTGCGCAGTGGAAGCTGGCGCCGTCCGCGTTCGGCCCGATATTCTCTGCAGGGTTGAGCGGTACCGTATTGGGTGCAGTCCTCTTCGGCATGGCAGCCGACCACCTCGGTCGCCGTCGCCCCATTATCCTGTCGGTCGCGCTGTTTGGCATTCTCACGTGGTTCTGCAGTATCGCAGACACCTACACCCAACTTCTCGTTTACCGCTTGCTTGCGGGCATTGGCCTCGGCGGTGCGCTCGTGAACTTCCTCGCACTCGCTGCTGAATATGCACCGGAACGACTGCGAAATACTGCCGTTACTATCAGCATGTGGGGGTTCCCTCTTGGTGCCGTAGTAGGCGGCGCGTTCGCCGGTCGCATGATTGAACACTTTGGATGGGCTTCAATTTTCCATCTCGGCGCCGTACTGCCCCTCTTGTGCGTACCACTGCTCATCTTCCTGCTGCCTGAATCGATCCGCTATGCCACGCTTTCGGACAGGCATCGAGACGGGATCGCTCGCATGCTCTCGCGCATTGATGACAGCCGCAAATATAGTGCGGATCAAGCGTTCTACGTTGCTGAGGTAAGCACGAGCCGCGGTAGCTTCCTGGCGCTGTTCCGCAACGGCTTCGGCATTCATACAATCCTCCTGTGGTTCACTCTGTTCTCGTCGCTCTGCGTCACCTACTGTCTCATCAACTGGATCCCGTCGTTGCTCAAACAGATTGGTATGCCGCTGCAGCTAGCCGTTATGGGCACGGCCATGATCAATTTTGCAGCCATTATCGGGAGCCTCTTCGTGGTACGCGTCGCGAAGCGTCATACCCTACGCCGCCTCGGGTACGCCTATGTCTTTGGCGCGTTGGCCATCGCAGGCATTGGACTCTCAGGTAGCCGCACTGTCCCGGTCATGACCTGCATTTTTTTCGCGGGCTTTTTCATGATCGGAGCACAACTAGCAGTGACCGCATATATCACCGGCTTCTATCCGACGTCGATTCGTGGTACGGGCGTGGGCTGGTCTCAGGGCGTTGGCCGCTTCGGTTCGCTGCTCGGGCCGCTAGCGGGCGGATTCGTGCTTTCCATTACGGCACAACCGTCCGAGATGTTTCTCTTTTGCGCAGTTCCCCCCGTCGCAGCGGCATTGGCTCTTTTCCTGCTCTCGTCCATATCTGTACGTGAGCCTTCCAGCAGCAGTTCGACACTTCAAGCTGCGCCGAGACAGTAACGAGTCCGTGATCCAGGTCGGGTAGCACGTCGCGCCAGCGCCGAGCACCTTCGAAGCCCGACCCTCCCACACCACGGCCATCACGCGATGCTTACGCATCGCATTGCATCAACTAGCCCGCAGCTTACCTCTGCACGGCGCACAGCAAAACATGCGCCATAGGTAAAACCGCCAAGTGAATTTAAATTGAATGCAATCTAAATTCACTTCTAGGCGACCGATGTACTTTGCCCAGCAACATCATAACTACGGAATCACTTAATAAAATTGGTTAGGAGACTTAAATTGAATCGACGGATTTGTCTTGCCCTCATATTTGTGTCCGGGGGGGCATACGCACAAAGCAGTGTGACACTTTGGGGACGTCTTGACGCGGGGGTTCAATACCTGACCGGCGTTGCGGCAGCGAACGGCTCGCGCTCGAATCTGTTTAGTATGGATAGTGGCGATGCCGGCGCGAGCGCCTGGGGCATGACGGGCGTAGAAGACATTGGGAACGGCTACAAGATCAACTTCAAGTTGCTGGATTACATCCTGGTGACGAACGGTATGAGCTCGAATCCGTTCTGGCAAAACGCCTACGTCGGCATGTCAGGACCGTTTGGCTCGTTCCGCATGGGGCGTGACGACGGGATCATCAAGGACGGGACCGCCGACTACGATCCGTTCTATCAGCAACATATCGGCATGGAGTCGCTCGTTCGTGGAGCAAACTGGCCGAACTTCAGCAACACCTTCAGCTACTACTCGCCCTCTTTCGCGGGCTTCGACGTGGGCTTTCAGTACTCCCTGAGCGGCGTACCCGGTCAGTTCAACAGTGGCAGAACTAGCGGTGTGCAACTGACATACCGGTTGGGAGCTTTCTCGACTCGGGCCGTCTACCAAGAGGTTCGTGACGCGAACGGCCAATTCAGTGATCTCTTCACAGCGCAGAAGCAGTTCTTCGTCGGCGCCGGTTTCACTGGCAGCATTTTCAAGTTCCAGGCGGCATATACCTACATGGCTGCGCCGCAGGCCCCCGCGAGCAGTCCTCGGTACGCAGACTACGCATGGGGTGGCGTGACATACAACGCACTCGGACCACTCAAGGTAATCTTAGGTGGTGCTTGGTTACACCAGCGCAATGGCCACGGAAACGCGACACTGGTTGAAATCGCTCCGACGTACAATTTGTCGAAACGAACTTACCTTTATGCCGCCGCCGGGTATGTTTTCAACGGCAAGAACACGAACTTCAGTCCCGTGGAACAGCCCGAGGGTTCGCCTATGAACCCCGCATTGGGTCACAACCAGTTCGGCCTCTTCAGTGGGATCATGCACTACTTCTGAACGAGTAAGCGCAACGCTCCCAAGCCGTGCATCCACCGCAGTCTACCCATCGAGGCTTTGATGAAGAACCGCTACTTTCCTCTGCTTTTCGCTCTGCTCGCGTCGCAGGCGATCTTGGTCGCTGCACCCACGTTCGCACAACCGCAAGCGCCGGAAAGCGCTAGTCTGCCTTCTATACGTGATCTGAAGCACCCTTCGCCCGAAGATAAACAACTGATCAAGGCTGTCCGCCGAAAGCTCGCGAGGACGGCGGGCCTCAATCCGTCAAGTGTTTCCGTCCTGGCCCACGACGGGGTCATCGTTTTGACGGGCACGGTGCCCACGCAGAACGAGATCGGTCTCGCGACCTCCGCCGCTTCACAGGTACCCGGTGTGACATCGGTAATCGACAAGCTGACCATCCGCACTGCACTTTAACGTTGCACATCTTTGAAGGCGGCCTTTGCGCCGCCTTTCTCCATGAATGTGAGTGTTTGTACTTTTGAAGACCGTCTGCGTAGCAGTTCTGCACAGATTCGAACAAGCACGTGATCGCACGCGATCAGTTGGACCGCGCGTTGTTCGCCCGCTGGAAGCGGACGGAGATCGACGAGCTAGTGCGACTGACGCGGAATCGCTGCGGATATCGAAATTCAAGCTTCCGGCTCTGCGACATGATCCGGCAACGGAGTCGATACCGGGATGCACTCAGGCGGTACGTTGGACGTGCCGGGAAATGCGACTCGCAATAGTCGAACTGCCTTGCCCACAACGTGGGCGTGTTACCGGCCAAATCCGTGCCGTTCCAAAAGCCGGCCGCCCCATTGTCGTGAAGAAAACGTTTGCATTCGGCATCCAACGCACCAGCGCGAACAGGCCCAAAGCTTGCATACTCGACAAGCAAGCTAACGCCCTGATGGAATCATCACATGTCGAATCCCCAAGCTATCGTCGACCTCACGCATGAAGTGAAGCGCCTCGCAACCAGTAAGATTAGCGACATCAACGACATCCATCGCGAAACCACGTTTCTCGCGTTGAATGCACTCATCGAAGCGGCTCGGGCGGGTAACGCGGGCAAAAGGCTTCGCGGTGTTCGCCAATCAGGTCAAGCACGTTTCTAGGCGCATCTCTGAAATCACCACGGATCTGAACAAGGACCTCGCCGGCTCGCTGACTACGCTTACGCAGCTCGGCGACAGCATGATTGAGCGCCTGCGTTCACACGACGGCCAGCGCTGCGCAGATCTTGCGCTCAGCGTGATTGACGTCATCGACCGCAATGTCTATGAGCGTTCTTGCGACGTGCGGTGGTGGGCAACAGATTCGGCCGTCGTGGAATGTCTCACCCGCAGCGAGCCGTCTTCGGCAAAGCACGCGAGCGAGCGGCTTTCCGTGATTTTGGACAGCTACACGGTCTACCGCGACATATCGGTTGCTGACGGACGCGGCTTCGTTGTCGCCAATGGGCGGCATGGCCTGTACGCGGTACGTGGGCAGAACGTAGCAGGAACAGAGTGGTTCAAGGCCGCGATGAAAACGCGTTCAGGCGCAGAATATGTTGCATCCGACGTCGAGTCTCTTGCGTTATTGCAGCATGCTCAGGTGGCAACTTATTCAACCGCGATCCGCGAGAACGGTCACTCAGACGGTCGCGTGCTGGGTGCCCTCGTGATCTTCTTTGACTGGGCGCCACAGGCTGGCGCTGTTGTAAATGGCGTACGCCTAAGCGAGGACGAATGGGTGCGCACGCGCTGCATGATTGTCGATTCGGCGTTTCGCGTGATTGCGGCCTCGGACGGGCAGGGGCTCCTGACCGAACGCTTCCGCCTACATACATACGGCAGGCCGGCGGGCTTCTACCGGGCAACAGACGGAACAGTCGTCTCTTTCGCCGCGACCCCAGGCTACGAGGCGTATCGCGGGCTGGGCTGGTTTGGCGTGATCTGCCAAAAGCCTGTTTGAAATCGCATTCGGGATCACGCGAATGTTCGCACCAGGCGCACGTCGCCGGAATTGGCGGCAGACGAATTTTCACTGCGAACAACCGTCTGTCTTTCACCACGAGACGGACGGTTCCAGCGGCCCGCGTCGACAAAACAGCCGCCGCCGTGAGGAGGGCGTCAATGGCCTATAATGACGTCGCCGCGCATGGGGCGCGATCGTCTATTTCGCCAAAGAGATGTCCGAAACCACGCATCTGCACCACCAGATTACAGAAGTCCTCCGGGACAGGATCGTGGATGGGGTACTCCCGCCCGGCACGCCCATTTCCGAGCGAGAACTGTGCGCGGAGTTCAACGTGTCCCGCACACCGCTGCGCGAGGCGTTGAAAGTATTGGCTTCTGAGGGGCTTGTTCAGTTGTTCCGCAATCGTGGCGCCGTCGTCGCAGCGATTTCCGTTGAGACGATTGAGGAGAAGCTCGGAATCATCGGCGCCCTGGAAGGCTACGCCGCCCGGCAAGTCTGCCTAGACGCGACGGACGAGGAGATTGCCGAGCTTGTGCAGCTGCACAAGACGTTCGCTGCAGAGTACGACCCGGAGACCCCCGAGAGGTACTTCGAGCTGCACCAAGCTCTTCATCGTCGTATCATCAATCTCGCGAATAACGCAGCTTTGCGTGACACCTATAACCTGCTCTCGCGTCATGTCCAGCGTGCACGTGTCGAAGGGCTGAGGCGCCACGGGAAGCTGCCTGACGTCGTGAGCGAAAACGCCGCCATCGTACGCGCAATCCGCCTGCGCGACACGGCAGCTGCACAACGGGCAGTCGAAAAGCACTTGAGTCGCGTCGCGCAGGCAGTGCTGACGCATTTCCGCACTCGTTAGCCACAGTCCACCATCTGGAGGACGGCGCTGCTGTCGCGGATGCTATTCGGGGCCCTTGCGAGGGTCGAATAGCTCCAGACAAACGTGACGACGAGGCCCTTGTGGAATGAATCGAACGCTTTAGAACAGCTTACGCAGACCCACTCGCACTGCGACGGAAGTATCGCCTGTTCCTACATAAACGCCGTTCTCAAAAACCGGTGCCGATCCGCCGCCAAGGAATACAGGCGCGGCTCCGCCAGTCGCGCGAAGCCACGTCGCGCTCGTGTAAATGTCGACGCTCTTCGAGAGCCAGTAGTCGCAAAGCGCCGTCGCGTTTACCCACTTCTGCGAGCCGAGCTTACTGTACCAAGCACCGGCCATCAAAGTCGTCGACGGCGTAAGAAAGAATGCTTCGTTCGCTTCGTAGGTCAACATTGAACCGCTGTCCTTGCCAATCTTGAAGCGCGTATCGGTGAAGAGCAAGCGCGTGAGGCTGCGGCCGAAGCGATAGCTGCCGCCCACCCCAAGAGACGCGACGTTGTTGGCGAGTACCGGGCCTGCGGGCAGACCAGGAAAGAACGTTGTGCCAGCTTGGGTCGGTCCGTTCAAGCCGAGGTCGTGGGTGTTCGTATATGCCAGACCAAGATTAAGCGGGCCATTCGTGTAGCGCGCGCCAAGAGAATAAACACGCCCCGTTCCTGCACTCACTGACTGCGAGGGGAATGCATACAAGCCCCCAAATGTGAACCCGGCATAGTTCGGCGATGTGTACTTCATGGCATTGTTGATGTGCAACGTGCCGGCAAGATGGTCGAAATCTCCGGGATGCCACGAATACTGTCCCGCGAGTTGGCCCATTGCGAACTGCGTAAGATTGTCCCAGAAGAAGTCATACTGCTTGCCAAGCGTCAGCGTGCCCGCAGTGTCGTTAGCAAGCCCCACCCATGCCTGACGGCTAAATAGAACGCCCGATTGAACCATCGTACCGGTATACAGATTGAAGCCGTTTTCGAGGTCAAAGATTGCTCGGGTGCCACCGCCGAGGTCTTCCACGCCGCGCAGACCCCAGCGATTCGACTGGATTGATCCGTCATTGGCGACGAACGTATGATGGCCATTCAAATTGCTGAAGTAGGTAATCCCCGCGTCGATAATGCCGTACAGCGTTACACTGCTCTGCGCATGCGCGGTCCCCACCGTGCCGGCTCCTATGAGGGCTGCGACCGCCGCCTTCGTCATGGTTTTCTTCATTGCGCGTCTCCTTTGCTTTTTTTAGTTAATGCGAGTCCCTCCCTCGCGTGAGGGACTCATTTGCGATAAGGGGATGACCCGGCCCCAGCCGGGTCATAAGGTGAACGCGACGACTCGCGTTAGGCGTTAAAGCGGTACAAAGTTGAGGCCACGCCAAATCGCTGCTCGGCGCTCAAGCTATTCGTGACGGCCAGGTAGCGAGTACCGCCTTCCACAAAGCTTGTAGCCGACGTTGCTGCACTCGTTTCGAAGGTCTCGATGAGCACAAACGCGTCGCCCGCCCACTGAAACACCTGTGATTCGCGTTCAACAATAGGCGCCTGGGGAGTTCCAGTGATGAAGCACACGCGCACGAGATAGAGTTCGCTTCCGCTCTCGATGAGGCAGAGCTCGCGTCCTCCCGCCTTACCCAGTAGCTGCGTTTCGACAAAGCGGTCGCCGTCGAATTTATACAGCGTGGTGTGTGCGAGCAGATTGACGTGAAGCATCCATAATTTGCCGTCCGCCTCGAAAAATCGGAACGTGCGTCCGCCCTTCTCCTCGAAAAGTTGCAGCATCACGAACTGATCACCGTTCCAGCGCAGCACCGACGAGCCACTCACATGATCCGAGTACGCGAGAAGGTGCATATCACCGTGCTGGAAGTGATTCCAGTCATAGCCCCACAGACCTTCTACTGTCTGAAAGAGTTCGAAGCGCTCACCGGTCCACTCGAAGATTCGCGAAGTGCGCGGGTGCGTCGCATCCACTCCGTCCACGGTTACGCCTTGTGCCAACGCAAGAAAATGCCTTTCGCCGATCGTGAACGCCCGCCACTGCTTCGCCGCGAAAACAGCAAAGTATTGCATCGCCTCCCACGCGCCATCGCGCCACTCATAGAGCGCGGCCTGTGTGTTGAGTTCGTACGGCCCACGCCCCCTACGAATGCCCGCAGTAGCAAGAAATCTCCGGGAACCGATTTCGAAGTATTCGATGTCCTCGCCACCCTTTAGCGGCAACGCGCCACATTCAACGAAGCGCTCCCCTTCCATCCGAAAAAGTGGCGCCTCGATATCGCTGTCGCCACCATTCATGTATGGAGGCTCACCCGGGAGATCGCGCGCAAGCTGCGCCACGGCAAGGTAGCGGATGTCGTCAATTTTCCAAGTCGCCGACGCTCGCGCACCAGTCGTTTCGAGCTCTTGAATCGGCGTCAAGATGCGTACGCTCATTGAATTCTTCTCCTTTTCCTAAATTACTCTTGTCGCTCAGACATCCGGCGCGACCTAATGCTTCCCTTCCGCCACAACGAGAGAAGCGCCAGCCTCGGACTCGCTTTCTCCCGCCAGTCCCTCGCCGCGTCCCCAGAAGCTCGCGAGTGCAACCCCGCCAGCAGCGAACAATGCAAGCAACCCTGCGAAAACAAACAATCTGTCGAACGAGACCTGATGTGCCAACATCAGTCCGCCAATTACCGGACCGATGATCGAGCCAAGTCGGCCGATTGCCATGGTCCATCCCACGCCAGACGCTCGCACCGCAGACGGGAACAAGCGACTGGCGATTGCGGGGAATGTCAGTTGGCCACCTACAAGGAAGGCCCCTACGAGGAACAACATGCCAAAGAGGGCGTTACCTACGCCGATGAGCAGCCCCAGCGCACACGTCAATAGTGCGCCGCCAACGAATGACGTTGCTACCGGGCGGAAAGGCTCGCGTCGGCGCACAATCCATGACAGTCCAAGCGCGCCGACGATGGCACCCACGTTGAGAACGACCGCGCCTAGGGCAGCGCGTGCAGGCGGGACACCGTTCATGTTCAGAATGGTCGGAATAAAGCTGACCAAGAAGCCAGAAACGATCATGCTCGCAAGCACACCGCACCAGAGTGCAAAGGCGGGCGCAGCCCTGCCCTGTGCGAGGATTGCGCCGAGCCTCGCATGGCCTCGCGTCGGTGCTTCTGACACACCTGTTTGCGCCGGAATAAGCCAAATCACAGGAACGAGCATGGCAAGAGCAAACGCGCCGCCCATCCAGAACACAATCTGCCAGCCGTAATGGATCATTAGAGCTGCCGAAATCGCGCCGCCCACCACTGCGCCGAGCGGGAAGCCGATGAACATCAGGATGACAAGCGAAGACCGCTGTCGCGGTGACGCACACTCTGCAGTGATCGCAGCGACCGGAGGAATCGCACCGCCCATCCCGAGACCACCAATGAAACGCAGCAGAGCGAGTTCCGGCGCCGAAGTCGCGAACGCACAAGCGAGCGTAAGCAAGCCCGTAAGTGCGAGCGCCACAATCAACATCGGCTTGCGACCAAATCGATCGGCGGCCGGCCCCACCACTATCGAGCCGACTACTGTGCCAATGAAGCCCGCGCCGAAAACACGACCAAGCGCTGCATGATCGATCTGAAGTGCATGCGAAATTAGCGGGGCGACGAACGACAGCATCAACGTATCAAAGCCGTCTATCATCGACACAGCGAAACAAACCAGCGTGATTAGCGCGGCTCGCTCAGTGGAACGGGCATTCATGTTTATGTCTCCAGCGGGCGACGATCATAGCGTCGCCCTTTCATTATCGAGATGTTTCCTACTGCGCCGAAGGACGCCGTGTCACACACTCCCTTGCGGCGGATATTCAACATCGGTGAAACCGGGGATCGGCACGAGCGTCGGATCGTTGCCGTTCGCGTGCAGCTGATCGACGATATAGTCCGCTACGCAATTGGAGAGTAGTTGCGCCGGATCCTCCATGATTCGGCGGAGCCGCGCCGTGGTCGCTGTGCGATCGCGCAGGTCCGTGATTGGTGGCATGCCGCCTGCCGTCTGGGGTTCAAAGTGATAACCGGCGTGATTCGGGAAGAGCTCTCGCGCCACGTCAATGCTTGCGCGTGTGTTGAGCCACAGCACCCTGTAGTCACGCTCCAGCTTCGCGAGGCCTGCCGCGTCGGGCGATTGTGCGACGGAGAACGACGGCGCATGCGGAGCAACAAGCACGCGCTCGGGCAGCAACGCGCTCTCCGAAGAGCGCCACAGCAGGTAGCACATATTGTTTGACGCCCAGGTCACGCCAGCGGTTGGCCGCCCCGACTGCCCGCTTACCAGCGCCATCGTCCGGCTCCAGTCGAGCCGCTGCTCGCGCAACCAGTTACCGATGCGATAGACAATATCCAGGTAGGCGAGCCCGAACGTGGCGAACATGACGTCGTTCATCGGCACGCTCACGCCTTCGCCCGGATGCGGCGCGAAGAATTGCGCATTCAGTGCGTCAAAGCTCAGTAGTGCCGGGTCCCGCAGCGCACGCTCAAGCATATTGAGCGAGGCACCACATGTGTAGTCAACAAGATCAACAATCTTCTGTTCGTAGCCCGCAAAGCTCGCAACATCCACGTAATCGCGCCACAGCGCGAGTGAATTGGCCTCTCGCGTCTTTTCCACGTGGCCGAGCAATCTTTGCGCGTCGGTGCGCCATAACGCCTCGGCCCCGTCGTCACCTGCCAGCTCGCGCATACGCGCCAGATACGCCAGCGCGAGCGGTAGGTGCGAGACTGCAGTCAACTCAATGAAACCACGCGTGGACTTGCGGAAGCTTTCAATTTTCGGCGCAGCGCCGTCGCCCGGGAACAGTACGATATCCGAGCCTGTCGAGACAATAATCGGATCGCTCGCAGCGAGATCCGCCATTTGCACGCTCAAATGCGCGCCGATGCTCTCGGGGTCAGACGTAAAGGCACGAAACAGGCCCGCGAAGGCGGGATCTGGCTGATAACTCATGATTGCCTCTCCCACTTCCTCAGAAGTCGAACAAACGCGCGGGGTTGTCCGTGAGAATCGCTCGATGCACGGCTGCGTCATCAGTCCACTGCGCGAGCAGGTTAAGCAGTTCACCCGTATCGCGCGATCCGTCCGGGATATGCGGCCAATCCGAGCCCCAGATAACCTTGTGCGGTGCTGCGGCGATGATGCCCTTCGCCATCGGCGCGACCGCTTCGTAGCCGCGATGCTTGGCAATGCGGTACGGCGCGCTAAGTTTGAGCCAACAGTTACCGTCGCGAAGCAAATCGAGCAGACGTGCGAAGTCGTCCTGCGTGAGCCCGTCTTCTTCCAGCATGTAGCCCATGTGGTCGATAACGAAATCGGTTTGCACGTCCGCGAGGAACGGAATCAGGTTGCGCACAACCCAGCCCGGAGCATAGAACTGCAGGTGCCAACCAAGCGAGGCACAACGCTTCGCCATGCGCGTGATGTACTGCTGGATTTCGGCCGTCGGCAGAACAGAACGTGCAAACAGGTCCAGACGCACGGCGCGCACGCCTGCCTTGTGGAAGCTGTCCAGCGTTGCTGCGTCGGTATCCTCCTCAATCATCGCGACACCGCGCGCGATCGATCCAGCCACTTCGAGTGCGTCGATCATGCAGCGATTGTCGGTGCCGTAAAAGCTCGGCTGCACGATCACGAAGCGCTTGAGCTTCAGGACCGCCATGAGTTGTAAATAGGAAGCAAGCTTGCCGTCCGGCAGCGTGTAGTGAGGGCGCGCAACGCACGGATAACGGTCGAGCGGGCCGAATACATGCATGTGCGCGTCGCACGCAAGATCGGGCATCTCAAACGCGGGGCGCTCAAGCGTAAGGCAATCGCGCATGGGCGTAGAGATGAGCGGAGTATCGGTAGGGTTAGCCATGACTTCCTGTAGTTCGATAAATTAATTGGTTGCACGGGCTTGGGCAGCCCTTTGCCGCAATGCGGCCAGAAATAGATCCGTATCGATGCCGGCGAAGAGGAACGGCTTGGCGCCGTCGCGGCGTAGTGCGGCAAGTGTTTCGCTCTCCGGCATTCCGCCGACGATCGCGACCTTTCCGTGGCGACGAGCGGCCTCCAGCACATGACGGCACGCCTCGACAACCTCCGGGTGCGTAGGCTCGCCCGCGTGACCGAGGTCTGCCGACAGGTCGTTGCAGCCGAGCGCCACGATATCGACGCCATCCACCGCTGCGATCTCATATGCAGCCTGAACACCCGCGCGACTTTCGATGAGCACCTTAAGAGCACTCGCCGCATTCACCTTGGCGTTCATTTCGCGCACTGGCAGCGCGGCGTACCCTACGTGCGGCAACGTCAGAATTTGTGAGCGTTGGCCGAGCGGCGCGAAGCGCGTCGCGGTGACGGCCACCCGTGCCTCTTCAGCGCTCTCAATGCGTGCCACGATGATCCCAAGTGCACCACCGTCAAGCACGCGATTAATCGCCCCATAGTCGCGCTCCGGTACGCGTACCCACGGCATCAGACCGAGATCCTGGGCACAAAGGCACATCTGCGACACCGCATCCACCGGCATCGTGCTGTGTTCCATGTCGATCCAGATCGAGTCGTAACCGGCTGCTTTCGCCCAGCGCACGATTTCTGGCGTCCGCGAGGCGCGGATTCCCAGCGCGACGACGTTGTGTCCCCCACGCAGGCGCTCGAGCAATTCCGCTCCGTCCATGTTGTCTCCGTTCGTTCTATCGGGTGATGAAAGTATGGCCGATGCTTGTGTTTTGCATTATTCTTTAATTTCATTTTATTGATTTACAAAACATATCAATGAATCTGCGGCATCTTGAGTACTTTGCGGTCCTCGCGGAGGAGCTTCACTTCCGACGCACCGCCGAGCGCCTCGGCATCACCCAGGCGCCCTTAAGCCTTGCAATACAGGCACTCGAGGCAGAACTTGGGGCCCGCCTGTTTCATCGCACCAGGCGGGAGGTCTCGCTGACCGAAGCGGGAATGGCCCTCGTCGACGACGCGCGAGCGATCCTCGCGCGGGTCGAGCACGCCAAAGAGTCCGTCTGGGAGACGGTTAGCGGGGATGTCGGCCGGTTGCGGGTGGGATTTACAAACGCGTCGTCACTCTCACCCATGTTTCCGAAGCTCATACACGCCTACCGGACCCAACGACCCAACGTCAACATCACCTTGACCGAGGTTTCGTCTTCCCGTCAGCTTGAGGCGCTCGACCAACGCGAGTTGGACGTCGGCTTGTTGCGGGCCCCCGAGGCCCCACTTTCCTCTAGCATCGCGATAACGCCGCTCTACACCGAGCCACTACTCCTCGCTGTGCAATCACAAAATCGCTTGGCCAAGGTGCGGAAAGTTCGAATTGCCGATTTGCGTGATGAGCCATTTATCGCGTATCCCCAGAAGGCTGGCGTCGTGATCCACGAGCAAACGCTGTCGTTGTGCGCAAAGCGCGACTTCCAGCCAAAGGTAGTACAAGAAGCACAACAAGCCTCCACCCTTATCGGGTTGATTGCGACAGGGCTAGGAGTTGCGCTTGTTCCAGCATCCTTGCGTGCCATTGTCATTCCCGGTGTTGTGTTTCGTTCGCTTGACGATGAAGATACGTCGACTACGCTTTCCGTGGCCCACCGCTACGGTGAAGCAAATGCGCGCGTTACCCTATTCGTAGAACTTGCACTCTCGTTCCGCTAACGCCTTCCGGTTGCGGCCCAACCGCAACATCGGATGCTTACGCCAAAGAGGTTGCGTCTCGTATGAAACGAGACCCAACCGTTGGCGAGCGATAAGGGTTAAGCCGACGGCGTCAGTGGAACTGACGCTTCTCTACGTTCCCACGCTTACTGTGTCGCAAACACGGAAACGCCCGGGCTTGCAAACTCGGATGACTGTCCACCGGCAACCTCCGCGATGACATCAGTGTCCGTTGTCCGCTCTGGTGACACAGGCAATCCCGCCTCTACGAGGCGTTCCTGCAACTTCGTTCCTGGAGATAGTGTCGGCCCAAGCTTCACATTTGCCGGCGCGGATGCCAACGGTTCAATAGTAGGTCCGGGTCTCTGTGCGCCTTCCGAATAGTCGAAGAAGCCACGACCCGTCTTCCGGCCCAAGAAGCCGCCGTCTACCAATTCACGTTGAATGATGGAAGGCGTGAAACGACGGTGCGCAAACATCGCACTGAACACTGACTCCGTGACGGCAAAGTTCACGTCGTGCCCAATCAGATCCATCAGTTCGAGCGGCCCCATGCGAAACTGCCCAGAGTCGCGCATCAAGGCATCGATTGAGGCTGCGTCTGCGACTTTTTCGTTTAGCGAACGCAATCCTTCAGCATAGTATGGCCGGGCCACACGGTTCACGATAAAGCCCGGTGTGCTTTTCGTATGCACAGGAACCTTGCCCCAATCTCTGGCAGTCGAATAGACGCAATCGGCAATATCTCTCGACGTTGCGAGACCGCTTACTATCTCAACCAATGCCATGACCGGCGCGGGATTGAAGAAGTGCATCCCGATGAGGCGCTCAGGTCGCCTCATTTGTGCACCAATGGCGGGGATGGAAATCGAGGAGGTATTCGTCGCTAGAATGCAAGCATCTTCTACAATTTCTTCGACATCGGCGAATATTTTCTGTTTTACGTCAAGCCGCTCTGCGACAGCCTCGACGACCAGGCTCACACCTTTTATCTCGCTGATTCCGTTCGCAGCTACGATGCGCGTGATAGCTGTCTGAGCTTCAGCTTCACACATCTTTCCCTTTGTTATCGACTTCCCCAGCGCTGTCGCAATGGATCTGATTGCGTTGCTCACAGCCTCCTGATTGACATCGAACAGGACGACGCGATGCCCCGCAAGCGCTGCAACTTGGGCAATTCCTCCCCCATTGCCCCGCTCCGATTACAGCTACGGAGCTGGACTTAGGCAAGCCTTCACACATTCAATACTCCTGAGTTTTTGTCTGCTATCAGAGCGAATATTCCCAGTGCCTCACTCATCCGCACTAACACGCTCCAGCCCGACCCTAACGAGTTACCAGCCCGATTACCTGAGGTAGCCTGTGGTCGAGCTACTTCAGGTGTTCTCACTTGATTCTATGTGGGACCGGGGAAGCAATCGACTCGCGATGTAACAGCGCATACGGCGGAGGCCCTATTCGATGCGATAGCCACCAGGTGCACAGGCTTCCCCCATCTTGTGGACGAAGGAAGGGGCGTCGCATGCCAGACCAGTGTTCTTGCCCCAATAAAAAGCGCTGCAAAGCCGCCGCCTTGCTCAGACAAATAGACGTCAATCGACTCGGGCGGTGCAGGGTTTTCCATGCCTTGCAGCTTCAAATTGGCAGGTTCTATACTCAAACCGTCAGGTGCCTTACCATTTGTGGCATCATACACTAGGAAGGCGAGCCGTGGTCTCGAATGACGGGTTGGCATGACCACACAGGTGATTGTGCTGGCATCTGCGGCGAGGCCAGCCGAAGAGATGGACCATCGAAAATTAACCGACGGGACGCCAAGTCTACGCCCAAATCGTCAGGCGCCTTACAAATTTAGGGTGTCGAGGTGGGTACTCCACGCCTGACTTTTCTGGAAATGCGACAGCGGCAAGGAGTTGATGTGATGAACAACGTGGAACGAACTGCGCCGAAGGACGGCCACTCGTCGATAGCCTCTCCGGGATTGGCCGACGATTGGATTCTCGCGGATGCGCAAGTATTCGCGTCGCTTACGACTCGCGAGCGCACTGTTTGCGTTGGAATTCTGACTGGCTACACGTCCGAAGGAATTGCGCTCAACCTGGGCATATCCATCAACAGTGTCCTCACCTACCGCAAGCGAGTCTATGAGAAGCTTGGCATTACCTCTCAAAACGAGCTTTTTATGCTGACGTTTCGCCACCTGCTGCAGCAAAGGGCTCTGCCGGCACAGCGTGATTCAGTCTTGGATGAATCATCGCGCGTTGTCGCCTGAAGGAGCATCCCTACTGGATCTGCTACCCCCGGGCGCACCTTCACAGAGGAGTCGAATCGCTGATGGCTTCCGCGCGGTCAGCGAGTTGATTAAGCAGCTGAGCCATCGTCGTCAGTTCCGTACTGTCCATGCTCCCGAATGCAAACGTCAAGCGACGGCAATGATCGTCCATGACGCGCTTAAGGCGCTTGCGCCCCTGTGGACTAAGCTTCACTCGCAAATTGCGTCGATCAACGAGATCCTCGACCCGCATAACAAAATCATCTTTGACCAATCCATCGACTAGACCAGAAATCGTGGCTCGCGTCACAGACAGCTGATTACCCAGCTGGGAGAAGCTAACCGGTTCGTCGCCTGCTGCCCACACAAGCATCAGAAGTCCCATTTTTGCGGGTGTCAGGTCAGTGTTCGAAAGCCATGCTGAGAACGCATTGTCTACACGCTGAGCTGTCCGCCGCAATGCGTAGATTGCATCGAAGATTTCCGGCGGCAAATCCGGGTACATGCGGTGATAGCGCTCCGTCCATTCGGGCGGCAACGCGTATTGCCCGTGTTTGATTTGGGGATCTTTTTTTGTCATTTGCTGATCAGCCGTCGACTTGAAGGAGTAGTCATCCGTCGCATCTTACTCGCTCTCTCCAGCCCTTGGCGAGCAACTCAACTGAACAATGATCAATCTTTTACACGCGATGCAGGTTTTCGTCCGCGTTGCAGACACGGGCAGCTTCGTGCAAGCTGCGTCGCAACTTAACTTGTCGACGTCGATAGTCACCCGTCACGTCGCTAACCTCGAATCCCATCTCGGCGTTCGCTTGTTTCAGCGTACAACGCGCAAAACGACCTTAACAGAAGCTGGACGAGAATACATGGCGGGATGTCGTTCCGTCCTGGACGAAATCGACGAGCTTGAGACTCGCGCCACACTAACCTCACGTGAAATAGCAGGCGATCTACGGATCGTGGCGTCCGGCAGCTTTTCCTTGTTCCAACTCGCGCCATTTTTTGCGGCGTACCAGCGCGAATATCCGCGCGTCGCCCTACGAGTCACGCTGACGGAGCGGCCGGTAGACCTGCTGGACGCTGGATATGATGTCGGGATCGTCGTGGACAGGATGATCACCTCGTCATCCCTTATCGCGCGCAGACTGGTTCTGGCTTCGCGAGTTCCCGTTGCCTCGCCGCGTTATCTGTCAGACGCAGGTTCTCCACGCATTCCAGCTGATTTGTCCAAACATCGCATCCTTAGTCAAACACAAGAAACAGGATCGCAATCATGGACGTTTGCGAAGCAGGACCATGAACAAATCACTTTCAATCCGTCGTTTACGGTGAACAACGCAACAATGCTCAAACAGGCTGCGCTCGCTGGAATGGGAATTGCCATGTTGCCGGCAGGCCTCGTTTCCGACGATCTGCTTGCTGGAAACTTGATTCGACTCTTGCCGGACTATACGGTTGTGAACTCCGACGTCGAGGTTTCCCTCGTCTACCCTAGCCGTCAATACATTCCGCAAAAGGTACGGACCATCATCGACGGCGCTATCGCGTATTTCCGATGATGGTTGGAATAGGCACTCACCGTGTCTGGCGTGCCAGTGTCTGGGGGGCCGTTAGATTCGCAGTCCGGCTCCCTTGACTGCTCGCAACCAGGGCGGCCGGGTAGTTAGGGTCATTCATGGGCATGAGGCCCGCTTTTTCGCTTGCAACCAATTCAGCTTTCACTTCTGCGCGGGTTTTGCCGTAATGGGCTTCTGCTGGCACAGCATCTTGGGAAGACAGGGTCTGCGAAAAAACGGGGCCGCTACATAGGAGCAGGGCGATGGCGATCCCAGACAAGCGTTTCATGGCAATCCAAGCGAAAGCATTAGTAATGGCTGGAGTATAGTGCGCCACATTGCTTCCAACGATGGCATCCAGGGCAATGGGATGTGAACAAAATTGCAACAATGCGCGCAAACGCCGCCGCGCACGCGCCTGAATTACCCTCCTCGCGAACCGCTGGTAATCGTCATCGTCGGTGCTCACCGCTAGAAACGAGCCCTTCAAGACGGCGCGTTATGCGCGTTATGTATCCGAATCCGACCTGACTCGATGTTGACGAACACATAGTGCAGTCCCACCTCTAGCCGTGGTGTGTAGCCGGGAGCAACCGCGTCGTCGTTGACCAGCAGAAGACGATATGTGGCTGCACTTCCGTTAGAGCGAAGCTTCGAAACCGCTTTCTGCTTCTTCGGTCCGAAGAAGGAGGGAGCTACATTAAACGCCTCGTCCACCAGCGTGCGCCCATCGTGGTCCACTCCATTCAAGTCAAAACCATTGCGGTCTTCATTGCCAAATTCGACAAGATATCGCTCTATGCCGAACGTCCCGGCCTCGATTAATCCTGCAACACCACGCAAGATGACAAGGTCCGACATGATTCGATTGGCGGCCTCGAACAGACTGACGCCAGGATATGGTCCGCGCACCAACTTCTCACGCTTGAGCGCCGTGAGCAACGGAATCCCGCGCAGACCGTGGATGGAATCGCCAAGCTCCGCAAGAGTATCTAGAAACTCCTGCGTAATCTGGCTAATATTCGATGCGGTCAGGACACGCTCTTGCTGCTGCATAGGAAGATTCTTTTCTGGATATGTCGCTGACGGCTACGGGACTGACGCTGCAATGTTGGCGCGCTCATCTTGCTTTCTTGGCCGTCTCCCGATGGCGGAATGTTTCGGCAACGAAGTCAATGAATGCTACCGCGGAAGCGACCGCAAGACGGGGATGGCGCGGCTGCAAGCCTCGGTGCTGGCCGTCACGTCCATGACCAGTCCCGTAAAGTCCGCGCAACTGAGCCAGATTGTTGGTGAACTGCGTGAGATTGCGCAAGATCAGCCTTATGTTGTCTGCGCCTTTCTTTTCGTCCGTGATTCCTTCCGGCACGAGTTGTAGCTCTCGGGCGACCTTTTAGTCAGATCGCCGAGATCTTCGGATTTGGTGAACGCGATACCTTTCTTCGTCAGAATCGTCTTGCAGCCGGTTTCTATGAGTTCCTTTGCAGTCCCGATCGCAAGCACCAGATCTCGGTCCACGGCCAGTTCCAGTCTCTCGATCTCTTTCGCCATCCAACCTGCGTCCAGTGCCTCGACCACAGTACGCGCGCGTGACACAGCACGAGAGCCACTATGAGTGATTCGGCGGTACGCAAAACGCGGCCTACCAGCGATACGCTCCTCCTCGTAGAGCTCCCATCCGGCGTGGCTCAGTTGACCGTTGAAGTCAGAGACGAGCTTGAGAACTTCTTCGCGATCCGGCCGCACAAGCGGATGAACCACTTCGCGCATGCGGGCGCGCCTGCCGATCAGGCGCGCGCCACCGAATATGAAGTAGGGCCCTATGCAGGGCTCGGCCAACAAGTGCAAAAAGCGTTCGCCGAGATCGTACCGCCCGATGCTGATGTCGGCCTAGTCGCAGAAGCCATCGTAAAGGTCATCGGCATGCCGTTTGGCACGCGACCATTCCGCGTACATATCGACCCAGCCGAGGATGGCGCGGACGTAGGCTTTACCGTGCTGGACCGGGTGCGGGCAGAAATGCTGCACCGAGTTGGCCTGTCGGATCTCCTCAAACCACGTGTATTGAAATAACTCTCAATGCGGCACAGACGGCAGACCACCGTGCCGCGTTCAATCGACTGCGGTTGCCAAGAATCTGTGACCATGAAACTCCACCATTACGTTCGATTCGCCGCAATCGCTAGCACGATGTCTTTGTTATTTTCCGCGTGCAGCCCTGTCAATAGTACAAACGGCAATACCAATGAGCGTCCCATGATGAAGCCCTCCGTAACTTACTTACACTTGCTTCGGCATAAGCCGTTCTTCATTGGTTTTACTAAGGATCGGTTGCGCTGGACAATCGATCATTCTCGAGAATGGGAAGCCGACGCCGGGACAGTGGTCTCCACCTGCGACGCTAGTGCTTCAGACCATCTAGACACATGGATACTGCTCGACGGTCGCTGGCAAGTGGAAGCAGGCGTTCGCAGCTACCCCGCCGGCCATGCTGATCCGGGAAAATGGTTCAGCGGCGGTGCTACCCGTGGAGCATGTCGTCTCGTCACTACCGAACATAGCTACGTGATGAAAATAAGGCATGCAGATATGGAAGAAATGCTCGCGCGCGGCTTCTCGTTCAAAGACCATCTCGAGGAGGGTCGAACCTACTATGACGACGCTTTTTCGCGTCAATCTGACAATTAGAATTCTGCGCGGCCAACGTACTGACGCCGCTTACACCCCCCAAGTGATCGAGGGGAAAACCGGCGGTGAGCCAAAGCTCCCGCGCCGACTTGGCGAGCGTCTACGGCCCGCGTGACTTCCCAGTGACCACATCGAGGTACAAGTTCAGACTTGTGCCGAAGTCGGTGGCATCCTTACGACATGCTGTTCGTGACCGTAGCGCGGTCACTAAGCGACATCCGAACCACGGTCGGACTCGTCACGAAATTGCGGGCGGTTCAACTTCAGCCGGCGTGCAACGCCCCTCGCGCGCTGTCTTGCGAGTTGCCGTCCGAAAGACGCTCCGACAACTCGCCACCGGTGAAAATCAGAAGGGGTAGATAATTGGCTTGTCCAGAGCACTGACCCACTGAGTCTGCGTAAACTCGTGGAAGTTTGCGGGTCCCCCGAATCGCCCGCCGTTCCCCGATGAACCCATGCCGCCGAACGGAACGTGGAATTCGTTGTTGACCGTCTGATCGTTCACGTGAACCATACCGGCTCGAATTCGCGAAGACAGTGCCAAACCGCGCGACATGGACCGCGTATGCACCGCTGCCGCCAAGCCATAGTCCGACGTGTTCGCAAGCGCCACAGCCTCATCATCGTTGTCAAAGACTGTAATCGGCGCTACCGGTCCGAAAATCTCTTCCGTGAAGGCCGGCATGTCCTTCGTCACTTCTGTCAGGACAGTCGGCGTATAGAAGAGATTCGTGTATTGCCCACCCGTCAGCAGCATTGCACCAGACGCGACGCTCTTCTGCACGATATTGTGGATGCGATCTCGCTGCTTTTCATTAATCAAAGGGCCCAAGTGGACTTGTTCCTTGTGCGGATCGCCTACCAGCAACTTTTTCGCGCGCTCAGCCAGCTTCTGTGCATATTGGTCAGCAAGGGCGCGGTGCACAAGATGACGGCCCGTTTGCATGCAAATCTGTCCCTGATGAAGAAATGCACCCCACGCGCCGTTCGAAGCAGCGGCGTCGACGTCCGCGTCATCCAGCACGACGATCGCGTTGTTGCCACCCAACTCGAGTGCGACTTTCTTGAGCATCTGCCCGCAGATCTGGCCAATCGAGCGACCGACGGCCGTTGAGCCGGTAAATGAAATCATCCCTACCTTGGGGTGGCGTACCAGCGCATCACCCGTTGCTGGGCCGCCAGGAATGACGTGCAAGACTCCGCTCGGCAAACCCGCATCTTCGAACACACTGGCCAACAGGAGACCACCCGATACGGCGCTCTGGGGATCCGGTTTAAGGATGACAGCATTGCCCACCGCCAGAGCGGGCGCGACCGACCTCATCGCAAGCAGGATGGGGAAATTCCATGGCGCGATGACGCCGACGACACCAACCGGGACGTGGCGACAGATATTCAATCGACCCGGCATCGCAGACGGATACAAGGCGCCGTCGGGCTGCATCGGCATCGCAGCTGCCATAAGCAGTTGCTCGTACGTCGCATGCAGTTCCCACTCAGCCTTTGCGGGGGTCGAGCCACATTCGCGAACGTTCCATTCATTAATTTCGGCTGCGCGCTCCTTGAGCAGTCTTGCTGCTTCACGCAGAATCGCGGCACGTTGGTCGAACGGCGTCGAGGCCCAGGACTCCTGAGCCGCTGCAGCCGACGTCGCGGCGCTATCCACGTCCTCAGGTAGCCCCATTCCAATCGTCGCAAGCGTTTCACCCGTGGAAGGCTCAATGACGGAAGCGGTACCGCCCTTCGGGCGTCCCCATCCATTCGAAAAGACGTGACCTTCCCAAACGCGCGACTGACTAACATTACTCATTCTGTCTCTCCAAAAATTGTATATGTGACTTCTGTTGCCAGATTGCTCAATCGACGTGCGCAACCAATTCCTGAGTATCGCTAAGAGTCTTCTTTCCGTTACCTGAAATCATGAAAGAGGCAATCGCGGCAACTACACCAGGTATGGCGAACACCGTGAAGTTGAACCCGATTGAGAATTGCTGGCTGAGCAGGTAGCCACCCAAGGCCGGGCCCGCGATTGCACCAAGTCTGCCTGCTGCGGCAGCCCAGCCGACACCCGTAGAACGGATGTTGGACGGATACAGCTGCGCAGCAAACGCATGGACTACGCACAAGGTACCAACAGTCGTCGCCCCAGCACACATGAGAAGCAAGTTCAGTACGAACGTGTTCTGCCTGTATCCCAGGAGATAGATAGAGAGGGCTGCGACCGCAAAAAACAGAATCAACGTCGGCTTGCCACCATGACGGTCTGCAAGCCAACCGCTAAACAGTCCACCAAAGAGCGCCCCGACGTTGAGAACCGTGAGGAATGTCAGGCTGGAACCCAGCGAGTACCCGTTCGCGGCCATGAGCTTTGGCAGCCAAGTGTTCAAGCCATAGACCATCAGCATGCACATCCCGAAGGCAACCCACAGGAGAAGCGTGTCGATAATCTTGCCGCGCGCAAACAGTTCCACCATGCGCGAACGTGCCTGGATCTCTACCCCCTCGGCGGTCGGAGTCGCGAGGCTCGAGGAGCTACCACGAAATTCGGGCGCATATCGCTTGAGTATGGGATCGGCTTCCGTGTAACGTCCACGTGCAATAAGGTAGCTGATAGACTCTGGCAGCCACAGATACAGGGCCGGGAGAGCCAGCAAGGGAAAGCCTGCAACGACGAAGTTCGCACGCCATCCGAAGGCCGGCGTAATCACTTTGCCCGTTAGGGCTGCGACCACACCGCCTACCGAATAGAAGCTCAGCATGACGGTCAACAGAATGTTGCGCTTTCTAGAAGGCGACATCTCCGTCATCAGCGCGACCACGTTTGGCACCATGCCACCGAGGCCAACGCCCGTGAAAAAGCGGCATGCTGCGAACTGCGTCGCGTTCCCGCAAAAACCATTGCCTAACGCGGCCACACCAAAGACGACCAAGCACGCAAGAATGACACGTTTGCGCCCGAATCTGTCCGACGAGCTGCCAAGCGTCAACGCGCCCACCATCATTCCCATCAACGCGCTGCTTCCGATTACCCCTGCGACTACTGGCGAGAGCTTCCAGTCGACCATTAGTTGAGGAAGCACCGACCCATAGATCACGAGGTCATACCCATCAAATAGCATGAGCATCGAGCACCAGAACATGATCGCGACGTGAAACGAGTTCAAGGGGGTGTCTTTCAACACATCGTCGATGACGTTGTGGTTCATCTGTGTCTCCATCTTTGTCAATTGATCGACTGCCACCGATGACGGATTGCGACGATCGAATCGTTATATTTGGCGCTTCTTTTGCTCGACGAGTCGCAGGATCACACCGCGTAGCGCTCGATTTCCCCCTCCCGCCAAATGATGCCGGCACCCGGTTCGGTGCCGAAATGTGCCTTCCCGTCCTTAAATTGAAGTACTGGCTCCAGGATGGGACCTGCAAGGTCCATCCTTTCAAGCCAATGGCAGGTTGGAGTCACTGCCAGCAAGTGCGCACTGAATTCCTGGAAGATGTGGCTCGACATCGGCAGGCTGTGCTGTTCCGCCAGCGCACTCGCCTGCAGCCATCCGCTGACTCCTCCAATCTTCATCAGATCGGGCATGCAAAAATCACACGCGGCTGCCGCGATTGCTTTGCTCATCTCGTCCGGTCCAAACCAGTTCTCGCCCATTTGGACCGGTGCTCGCAGCGCATTTCGAATGGCAGCATGCCCCACAAAGTCATGCTGCAGAGTTGGCTCTTCAATCCAGGTGACCCCTTCCTCACCCACTGCACGGCCTCGTCGCATGGCTTCCGGAACCGTCAGCCCCTGGTTGTAATCAACCATAATTTGGACGCTTTCGCCGACGACATCGCGGATTGCGCGTATGACACGCAGATCGTGCTCCAACGTCGGGTAGCCGATCTTCGTTTTGATCGCGGCGAATCCCTGTTGCGCGGCGTCGTGTGCTCGTTTCACGGCGAGTTCGACGTCGTCCATGCTATGGCTGTCGTACGCCGGGAGCGGGCGCGCAGTTCCACCCAAAAGCTCAACGAGGGGCAATGTGTGTGCTTTCGCAAGTGCATCCCATGCCGCCATATCGATGCCAGCCGTCGCCATGCGCACGAGGCCAGTATTTCCCAGCAGCCTGAAACGCGATTGCAGCACCCGCCCGATCTCATGTGGCGCGAGGCTCATGCCTTCGACTACAGCCGCCAGCTCTTCGACCATCTGTTGCACCGGTTTGAGCGCTAACGGCGTGTACGTGAACAGATAGGAGTTCCCAGTAATACCCGCGTTAGTCAAAAGATCGATAAGGACCAGAGGAGACGTCGCCACAACGCCGACCGCGGTCTTGACGGGATACTGAAGCGGAACATTGACTGCGCGCACGCGCAGTCCGGTAATTTTGATGTCGTCCATTTTTTTCTACCGAAGTGTCAGGTACATGCGCGACTCAAAGTCGCCGATTCGCGCGATTGGGGAATTGAGACGAAATCACGCGTTAGCTTCTCCACGTCTGGACAACCGATCTGTGCAAGCGTGGTGTCGATTTCATTCATCATGATCGACAACACGGCCTCAACCCCACGTTGTCCATTTGTTGCAAGCCCATATAGCGTGGATCGACCTAACAGTACGGCTTTCGCCCCTAAAGCGACGGCTTTGACGACGTCCGAGCCGCGACGAATGCCGCTATCGATTAGCACCGGCGCCGAAATCCGGTCTGCACTTGGGCTCAGGGCTTCGAGCGGTGCGATAGCACTGTCCAACTGCCGGCCGCCGTGGTTAGACAAGATCACCCCATCCGCACCGAGCGCGATGCAACGTTCAGCGTCGTCGGCACGACTGATACCCTTGATGAGCAGAGTGTGAGGCCAGAGATCGCGTAACCATTTGAGGTCGTCCCACGCGAAGGTCGTGTCCATCTGCCGACTCATCAACGCTGCCTGCAACTCTACGTCCTGCACATCCTGGCTCGCGAAGTTCGCAAGTTGAGGCATCCCATAACGCACGAGGTTGTATGTCCAACGCGGATGCATCATACCGTCGACGAGAGTGCGCATGCTGTACCGCATCGGCATGCTAAAGCCGTTCCTTATGTCACGTTCGCGCTTGCCGTTGACACCCACGTCTGTAGTCAGAACAAGCGTTGTGTAGCCGGCGTCAAGCGCGCGCTTCACGAGCAATTGCGCGAGCGTACGGTGAACAACGTATAGCTGGAACCAGATCTCTCCCGTCGCTGCCTTCGCTACGGCTTCGATCGAGGAAGTCGACGCGGTCGAAAGCGCGAACGGAATCCCGAACTTGCCCGCCGCACGGGCGAGCGCAATATCGCCATCCGGCCAGAAGATGCTGTTCAGGCCAGTCGGGGCGATGACAAGTGGCGCTGCCCACGCCTTACCAAATAGATACGTCCGACTGTTGCGCTTGCTAATGTCAATCAATCGACGAGGCCGCAGCTTTACCTCCCGGAAGACATCGAGGTTGTGCTGCAGGCCCATCTCATCTTCCGCGCCGCCGTCAAGGTAATCGAAAACGATTCTGGGAAGACGCTTCTTTGCGAGGGCACGAAAATCGGCGACATTGACTGGCTTACTCATGATGCGGCCCTCAATGTCGTTAAGCCAGCGTATCAACTTCAATCAGTACAGGCGACTTGCTTGTGAGAGCACGCTGAAGAGACTCCCTCAGCGAATCGCCGGAATCGGCGCGCATTGCCTCTACGCCATAACCGCGAGCGAGTGCGCAGAAGTCGATTCCAGGCACATCAAGACCGGGTACGTCCTCAACCTGAAGTACACCTGCGAACCATCGCAACGCGCCATAGGTACCGTTCTTCAAGATGACGAAGATGGCCGGGATGTTGTACTGTGCCGCAGTCCAGAGCGCCTGAATTCCATAGTTCGCCGAGCCGTCACCAATCACACCGATGACTTGCCTGTCTGGCTTCGCCAACTGGATACCAACTGCCGCCGGGAGAGCAAAGCCAAGCCCACCTGCGGCGGCGAAGTAGTAGCTTCCTTGCTCTGTCATGCGAAGCCGTTGCCAAAGGATGTTCGTCGTCGAGGTCGACTCGTTCACGTAAATCGCATCGCGCGGTGCCACCTCGTCGAGGATGTCGAACACACGTTCGGGCGTGAGCGGCCCGGGCTGCTCCGGAGCCGGTTCAGGACGACTCAACGGTACCGGCACGCGACGCCATGTCTTGCTGGTCGCTGCGCACAACGCAGACAGCGTCGGAGCGATGTCCGCGATAATCGCGTCACCCATCGGCGCACGCGTCGCCTCGTTGATGTCACAGGTAATTGCAATCAGCCTGGTGCCCTTGGGCAAGTAGTCACCAGGTTCGTACTGGTGATATCTGAATACCGGCGCCCCTACAACCAACACAACATCGTGCCCATCAAGCAAACGGCTGATGCTTGCGATGCCCGCTGGAAGCAATCCACGGAAAGACGGATGTGTCGTCGGAAACGAACAGCGAGGCGCTGAAGGAGCCATCCAGACTGGCATCGACAGTTTTTCGGCTAGTTCGACCGCTGATGCGTTAGCGCCGCACGCGTCCACATCCGGGCCAACGACCAGCACTGGATTCGATGCTTGCTCAAGCGTGCGCGCGAGCGAATGGAGAGTGTCCGCCGACGGCAGCCCGGCCAACTCGACGCGTCGGCTGGCAAGATGCTCAACACCCGGCTTGACCTCCTCCTTCCAATCGTCATAAGGCACAGAAAGGTACACCGGCCCCTTCGCCGGCGTTGCCGCCATATGAATCGCGCGGCTCAGGGCCAGTGGGACCTCGTGCGCGCAAGTCGGCTCACAGCTCCACTTGACCAGAGGTCGCGGCAAACTGGCCGCGTCGACGTTTGCCAACAGTGCCTCAACGCCCACCATCGAACGCACCTGCTGCCCGGCAGTCACGACGAGCGGAGTGTGCGAATTCCACGCGTTGGTGAGTGCACCCATGGCGTTGCCGGTGCCGGCGGCCGAATGAAGATTTACTAGCGCTGGTTTTCCATTTGCTTGTGCAAAACCGTCAGCCATGCCAAGAACGGCACCCTCGTGCAGGCCGAGGATATAGCGAAAGTCCTTCGGAAAATCCTTCAGAAACGGTAGTTCATTCGAGCCAGGATTCCCGAAGAAGGTCGTCAATCCTTGCTCGCGCAGAATTTCGTAGCATGCTTGGTGAACAGTCGTCATAAGCCATAGTCCCAATCGATCGACGCATGCTAGCTTCATGCTCGTGACCGATCCAATCATCATTTTTGGGTTCCCGAAATAGACACGGTCTATATCCTACCGAACGCCCTACAGGATGAGCTCAGGCGAGATTCACCTAGAATGTGCCAGCGCGCCTAAACGGGTTACGTTCGCTAGGGCGGTTGCTTAAGCCGAGAAGAAATCCGTCTACACACGCCTCCCCAAGCAGCCGTGGCATTTGCGATGTGTGCTGGCGCGACGCGGCACGCTTCTTTTGTGGAAGCCGTACAAGTCGACGCCTAACTCACCAAGGGTAAACGTCAACCCGGGGCCATCGTGGCGTTCAAACTCAACCTCTGAGCGTGTGTAAGCGCGAACTCGAAGGCAGCAGGATCGAAGCTGCCGTTCCACCACTCGAGAAAGGGGTCGTATTCTTCGTGCGTCAAATCGCTGAACGCTTCGATGAAGTCGGCATATCCCGGCAGTCCACTAACGTCTTCGGGCAGCACGCATTCCGCCAGTCCAAGCACACGACCAGTACATAAATCTCGCATGAGAAAGTAGTCTCCACCACTCGTTTGGTGGGGCATCCGCCCGCGCATTTCTGCACATGTCGACTACGAAGGCAAAATCATCGCTGTAATCGGGAATGCTGGCTCGGGACAACAGCGCCTCGTGGGTATCGCCACTATGTACGACCTGGATTTCTACGAATAGCGCCAAGAAATAGACGTATGATTCGACGCCGTTCACTTATTAGTTCATGCCGAGTCTCAGGCTATGCCAGAGCGAAGGATTTAATCGCTCTCTTCGCAACATACTCTTTTGGAATTCGGCACTGTCTGAAGCTCCAGTATCAATTTGGAAATCGGCGTCAGTTCTGCCCACGCAGTCATTCAAAATCGCGCTACCCCCTGAGGTCCCCTCTTCCAGCGCTTGCTGAACGAACACATGCCGCGAGCAAGGACGTTCGCATACGAATTAAATACCTCCTCATGAACTTTTTGGCAATGGATTATTCTTGCCCTCACTTTTCTCGAACAATCGACACTGGTACTCCAGTTCTCACAAGCAGTTCGGGTTTCCTCTGCATTGCAGGTGAGCAATACCCGACTATACTTTGATCGTCAGGTCCCATACGTTTTTTTGTTGAGTGTATCTGGTTACCTTGGTCGATCAGTGCATCGATACGAAAGCGTGAAGTTCATTCATCACCGCTCTCACGGAATAGCCATGGACGTACGAAAGCCTATGCCTCTTGCCCTGTTGCTAACACCGACAGGCACTCACACCGCAGCGTGGCGCCACCCGGACGCACCCCTTCACGACGCAGCCAACTTCGAATATTTCAGAAAGATTGCTGAATCAGCTGAGCGCTCCTACTACGATCTACTGTTCATTGCAGACTCGCTATTTATGAGCCACGGCGAGCGAGGCGGCGAACGCCGATACCCGCGTCACCCTCACCTCGAACTGGAACCACTTAGCCTCCTTTCGGCACTGTCTGTGGTAACAAAAAACATTGGGCTTGCAGCAACGGTTTCCACAACCTATTCGTTCCCTTACACGCTCGCTCGCGCGTTCGCTTCACTAGACCATCTAAGTGGCGGCCGTGCAGGATGGAACCTTGTTACCTCGCAATCCGATCTTGAGGCGCAGAACTATGGCCTCGACGCTCATTTGCTGCACTCAGATCGGTACGCGCGTGCTGCCGAATACGTCGATGTCGTTCGGCGGTTGTGGGACAGCTGGGAAGAAGATGCTCTTGTTGGGGACAAAGATTCAGGCATTGCTATCGACCCGTCCAAGCTGCACGCGCTCAACCACAAGGGTGAGTACTACTCTGTCAAAGGACCATTAAACGTGTCACGGCCGCCGCAAGGACGCCCCGTGATCATCCAGGCAGGATCGTCAAATACCGGGCAAGACCTTGCAGCCGCTACTGCAGATATTGTATTTACCGCCCAAACTGACAAACAGGCGGCTCAGCTCTTCTATCGCTCAATCAAGGACCGCCTCGCGGCAAATGGCAGGACGCCAGAATCACTGATCGTCATGCCGGGCGTGTATGCGGTTGTGGGAGAGACCGATGCGGAAGCACAGGAGAAGTTCGCACAATTGCAGGACCTGATCCACCCTGAGGTCGGCCGCGAACTTCTTGCAAAACTGCTTGGCAAGGAAGAGTTGTCGAATATCGACGTCGACAAGCCGTTGCCCATGTTCACCGATGTGAACACGTCGAAAAGCCGACTTGAAATGATTCAGGCGATGGGAGCCGATGGGACCTTGACCGTGCGCGAGCTCTATCAACGTCTTGCTCCCGCACGCGGACACTTAACGCTGGTCGGATCTGCGCAGCACGTTGCGGACACCCTCATTGAATGGCGTAACGATGGTGCCGCCGACGGTTTCATGCTCATCCCCGGTGTCATGCCGCAGTCGGTCAATGATTTCGACAGGCTCGTACTTCCAATTCTTCGAGATCATGGCGTCGCGCGACGCGCATATGACGGAACAACGCTTCGTGAGCGCCTCGGATTGCCGCGACCAACGAACAGCTTTACTTCAGAGCAAAGCCCGTCAGCCATGGTATAGCCGCAACCCAGCCCCACAGCAAGCAGTTAGTTCTGTGGATACGCCCTGGAACTCTCTCAAGTGTCAACTGAAAAGATGAAAAAGGAACTGGAAAGCGCTTTTCGAAGTGCTATGAGGCAATACGCTGCCTCCGTTAACATCATCACCTGTCGTGCACGTGGAACTTGGTACGGCATGACTGCTACTGCAATAACATCCCTTTGCGCCGACCCTCCTTCCCTGCTCTTGTGCATCAATCGTGGCAATAATTTTTATGCTGCGATTTCCGAGGCATCGGAATTCTGCGTGAATCTACTTGGGACCCAACATCAAGAGGTGTCCGCAGCGTTCAGCCGAACGGTCGAAAATCCGCTGGATAAATTCTCCTCCGGCAGATGGAATTGCGAACTTGATGGGATTCCGTATCTCGTAGATTCACCAGTGAACATCTTCTGCAAGGTTGCATCGACCTTCTCCTTCGGCACACACGATATCGTCGTCGGTACTTGCGAGCGCATTCTAGGAAGCGAAGATGCTGGGAGATCGTCGCCCCTCTTATACACAAACGGGCAGTACACTTCAGTTTCTGCAGTAAATTAGATCGCCGTAACCGTTAGTTTGAAGGTACAAAAATCTGCTCACGCAGTTTGTAGTCGCAGGGAAGGACGTCCCCACAGAGGGGAGCAGCGCGAGCGCCGCCACCGTGGGTGCCTTTCGAACTCCGTGGCGGTTGGCCGCGCCGGGTAGCGGGCCAGCGCTCGTGCACCACACCGCTGTACGCTGCGTGAACGCTGCGCCAGACCGTCACACGCGAATCCCGGCCACTCCTTGCAGGGAGTTCGAGGGCGCAGTGACATTCTCGCACCGGGACACCGGTCATCGGGCCTGCGCGCAGCGAACGTTCAGTCAACTTCTGTCCACCTCTGCCGACGCCAGCGGCGCAAGGTCCCCGTGGCAACGCTAGGTCGAACCGCTACTTCACCGATTGACAAGCGGTCCATCCGATATTTCCCAAAGATATCGGGTATAGCAACAATTTTTAAGCGCGATGCCAGGTTTGTGCAGCTAAGTCCTGCTGCTGACAACCCGCAGCCTCTGGCCGTTAGTTTGACGATGCACAAATCTGCTCACGCAGATTGTCTTCGCAGAGCAAACGGTCACCGCTGCTGAGGGGGGCGGCGCGTGCACCACCACCACGGGTACCTTTCGCACTCCGGCGCGGCGAACCGCGCCGGGTGGCTAGCCCATGCTCGCGCACCACTCCTCTGTACGCCGCATGAACGCCACACCAAGCAGCCACACGCGAATCCCGGCCTTTCCTTACAGGTAGCTCGAGGGCGTGATGGCCGCCCCGCAATGGAACATGGACAACCGTGCCCGCGCATGGCAGACGTTCAGTCAACCTCTGTCCGCGACGGGCGATGATGCCCGCCGCAGCAGCATGCACACTCCAGCCCCGTCGCGATGCGTATTTCACTGCACCGATGGTCGACGTCCAGGCCGGATCAAGTATGTTTGCTATGTCTTTAGCGGAAGAACTCTTTGCGCCAACCCGCCGCCTCTCGGCGGCGGTGCCGTGCCTCCGGCACGTGATCCCCAGTCGGAGGAGGGAACTGCGGTATAGCTCGAGCTCCCCGTCGTCACCTTCGAACGACAACGGTACGTTGCAGCGAAGCAGCTTGTTTCCCCCCCCCCCAAAAAAAACGGACCAAAAACTTGGCCCGAAATGACACACCCGCGTACATCTTCTTCAGCTCGCCTCGCTCAGAGCTAACTGCTGCTCAATACTGAAGCTCTCTACAGCCGTTTCAGACATGCGACGAGTCGAAGATGGGTGCGCCCCAGTCACAACCTTGATCAACCTATGTCTTAAAACGTGGCGCTGCTAGACAAACTAAACGCTGAGACGACCATGCCGAGATTCACGGCCTGCTCCTCCAGAGACTGCGCAGCTGCGGCAGCTTGCTCTACGAGCGCGGCATTTTGCTGCGTCGTTCGGTCTATCTGCTCGATTGCTTCGTTTGCGTGGTTAATCCCACGGCTCTGTTCATCGGACGCGTGTGCGATGTCGTTAACGATTTCCGCCACATGCGAGACTGACGCCTTGATACTAGACATGGTAGTACTGACTCTAGCGGCCTGTTCTGAGCTCGCGCGAATGTCGGCAACCGATGTCAAAATGAGTTCATGAATTTCCTTTGCCGCTGACGCCGAACGCTGCGCAAGGCTTCTCACTTCACTAGCGACTACGGCGAAGCCCCTGCCTTGCTCACCGGCCCGCGCCGCCTCCACAGCGGCGTTTAGCGCAAGTATGTTTGTTTGAAACGCAATCCCTTCGATAACACCAGTAATCTCGCTGATTTTGGAAGAGCTACTATTGATCCTATTGATGATAGTCACCATAGCTTCAACGACGGTCTCCCCCGCGACGGCATTCTCGGACGCCTCGGATACCAACGAGTTCGCGTGGCGCGCATTCGCAGCATTTTGTGTCACCATCGCACTGAGCTCCGCAACGGTCGACGATGTTCCTTGCAATGACACGGCTTGTTTTTCCGTGCGAACCGATAGATCCTGGTTTCCCATCGCAATCTCTCGTGTTGCAACGGTCACTGAACTAGTGGAATCATGGACAGCAATTACTGTCTCCTCAACTCGCTGCATGAACCGGCCGAAGGAAACTGCCGCCCTACCAAATTCGTCCATTCTCGGCGGAGTGGCCCTCTTCGACAAATCTAGCGTTAGCGCGATATGTTCAAATATTTCGCTCATCCGCCGAAGTGCGCCGCAAACAACTTTGTGCAGATGAACCCCAGCGTATATTGCGACTGCTAGCCCCGTAGCCGCAACCGCGAGCAGTCCCCCGAGTTCCCACTGATGGGGGGCAATGCCAAGCACAATCAGTCGGTAAGACCAGACGCTGGCCACGGCCCCGACTATGAGCATGATTGCACCACTCCCACCAAACCCAAGTGTTAGCTTCTGGCTGATTGACAACGAGAACCTATGCATTCCTCTCCCCGTTTAGCATTGATTTTCTAGTGCGTATCGATTGTCCGATTCTGAGAATTTCTACTCCCCCAATTCTCTGCCCCCACTTAAAGCATTGCCAAACGTGTTTGATCCGCATGCCAGCCAATCTGGTGCTGAACCCTCACGCTTTCGACAACCCGGCGGCATCCAAGCGACCACTGCAGGTTGCTCAGCTGTCCGACGGCGACATTAGCGCGCACGGCAACGCTTTACCTCACGAATCGTTCGGTGATTCGTGGTCATTTCCCAGCCAATAAGGATTCGATGACACACCCACACCCATCGGATGTGTTTCTCGTGTATAGAAACGAATACGTCGCTGATCTGGATCTTCGAGGGCGAGAACCCAACCAACGAGCCCAGTAAGCACCGGCGAGTGTGCTACCCCGACGCTTTCAAAATGCGCCTCCCATGCCTTCAACTCCTCGTGCGTATCCACTGTCAATGTCACATGGTCACGCCGCGCCTCGCTTGCGGCCTGCTGCGGCGACAGTCGAAGCTCGAGATGTGTCCCAAGACCATCCATTTCGAGGATGTACGCGAATAGAACACCATCCGGGCGACGATGGTCGAATTTTTCTATGCGACGCGCACCGAGCGATTTTTCATAAAATGCCAAACTACGATCGAGGTCAGAGACAGCGAATTTAATGTGATGGATGCCTTCAATTCGGGGCAGCTTCATGGCGATTCCTTTGGATTGAGAGCCGTATTTGCGGGTGAAAAGCTCTGATTCTTGGTGCCGTTCTCCTCGGTGCCCCGTACTTTCAAGGTCAAAAACAGGCCGGCGCTAACAACCAGCAGGGCGACCGAGCCATAGATGGCAAACTGATAGGACCCGGTCCTATCATGAAGCACGGCGTAGCCGAGCCCGCCCGCCGCCATGCCCGTATAAAAGAACGCGCCAAGCCATCCGTAGATAACGCCGTACCGACGCAAGCCAAAGCAGGCAGCAATAAAAAATGACAGCAGGTCGAGTTCAGCACCGATAGCGAAGCCGAACAGCAGCACGCCGATAATCGCGCCGACAGTCCCGGGGCGCCCTATCCACATCGCGGCACCAAACGCCGCTAACATCAAAACTGCAGCTGCGACCTGCTTCGGACGCCCAAGGTCGAGTGTTCGCCCGACAACTACACGGCTAATCACTACGGCGGCTGCCAACACCGAAAGTAGTTCAGCCGCGCGTTGAGGCGTGAATCCTTTCTCGATTAGTAACGATTGAAACTGCGAGACCATCCCGATGGTCGCCGCACTGACGAAGAAGATTGCGAGCCCCAAACACCAGAAAGCAGCGGTGCGCGCAGCCTGCGACGCGCTAACGCCGCTTTCCTCAAGGCTGCGACGGGCCGGATCCACTTTCCGATTCCCGATGCAAAGGAGCGCGATGACCGTGCCACACAATGTCAGGATGGCCATCAAGCTATATCCCGCTCGCCAGCCTCCGACCGTCAGGGTATGGTATAGAACGGCCGGCAAGATCATGCCGGCAGCTGCTATCCCAACCAGCGCACAGGCCAGAGCTGCGCCCCGGCCCGCCTGAAATCTGGCCGCAATCTGCCGCGTATAGGTGATTGGACCTGTGCCGGCGCCCAAGACATTGAGCAGCACAATTAGAACGTAGAATTGCAATAGCGTGCCTGTCATGAATGACAGGCCGAGATAGCAAGCCGTGATAGCGAGAGCCGAAGCCGCAGCGACGCGCCGCACGCCGATTCGGTCAACGACGACCCCGAAGATTGGGAGGACTGCAGCAGTTAGCGGGAGCGCAATCAGAGCTGCGGTCGCAGCACCCCTGGACCAGTTGAACTCGTGTTCGAGTGCACGAAAGAAGAGGCTCGACACAGGTGTATAAGCACCGATGCCACAGCCAAGACCAATGCCAGCGCCGACGATATCGCGCCAGCCTTCGCGCAGTTCACTCTTGAATGTAGTCATGGCCAAACGATGAATATTTGCCGTCGTTACGACTGCTCGCGACGGACAATTCAGTTTTAGGAAGTCACGCGCGCCGAATCCCGCATGATTAGAAAGGCCTTCCAGCAAAATGGCTTCTTACGCCACGTGCCCCTAGTCGAACCCAATATCAGTATCCTCGGGCCCCCTACGATCTCCAATCACACAATCCTGTGACGAAGTTCTCTCGAATTTCTGCGATTCAGGCTTTGATTGCCCTCGAGGCGGTGAACCGCCAGCTACACCCCGGTGTACCGACCAGGTCGATGGTTGAGAGCAATGACGAGATTCAATACAACGGCGCCCATGACGGAGCCCGCAAGAATCAGCGGCTTAACGATGAAGCACGACGCCATGAGGATCATCACGTCGACTACCATCTGGATCTTTCCCGCCCGAAATCCATACTCTTCTTGAAAAAAAAGGGCGACGAAATTTACGCCGCCAAGACACGCCTGATGTCGAAAAAGTACGACAAAACCAGTCCCCATCATCACGCCACCCAACGCGGCCGAGTAAGGAAGACTGAGCTTGCTGTACTGGACAAGTTGTAGTTGAACCATTGTAAAGACTGACACTAAAGACGACGCAACAAGGGACTTGCGTCTGAAACGGCGGTCCATGTTACGAAATGCAAAGGCGCAGAAAGGAAGATTGACCAGAAAAAAGACTGGTCCGAATGGAGCACCCGTCAGGTAATGAATCAGAAATGTGATACCGGCTGTTCCCCCAGTCAACAGCCCCACGTAACCGTAGAGACCGATTCCTGTGGATACGAGGAGCGCACCTATCACCAAAGCCAATGCATCTTCGTAAAAGAGGTGCCGATTCGAGGCCGACGAGTTTTGCGACGGTGATGGGTTAGCAGTTTGCATCGCAATCAGCGAAGTATCCAAAACGCAAGAATCGCGGCACAATTCTCGCGATCCCCGCCAGCCTTTCGGGTTCGACAGCGCTTTCCGGCATCCATATAGAATTCCCAACTCAGAAATTCGAACGACTCCTACTACTTCGGGGCTCGCGTACGTCCCTGTACGGACGAGAGCCCTGCGCCAGCAGAAGCCGCCCGCGTCAAGCAGCCGCGCACGGTTCGCACTACGCCATCCCTACTGGATAGGGCGCAACGTCAACTCGTTCTTGACAGAATTGACGCCAGGGACCCTAGCCGCCACCTCGGCGGCAAGATCACTCTGCGATTGGTCGACAACAGAACCCTCCAGCACAACCGCCCCGCTTCGTGCCCTCACTGCAATCGCGGTAATAGTCAGGCCTTTGGTTTTCGCAAGTGCCTTCCGAACTCTACGCTGAAGCGCGCGATCCGCAGCTTTCACAGCTTTCGCACTACTCGCTGTCGCTGTCGCGGAGGACATTGAGTCCTCTCCTTGAGCCTGCGAGTTCAGAGAAACCAACGCAATCGCTGCGAACACGATTGTTGCACTCCATCTGATCTTGATCATCAATTCCCCCGTTCAATCCAACGTTGGCGACGCCCGCAATAGGTTGCGTACGGTCGCGATTAAGAATCGCCCTTCGCGGTCAGATCGACCCGGACATTATCAGAAGAACGTACGGATGCCAACACGCACGGCAACATCGTTTCCATTACTAGATGCGGGGATGGCAAGAAATGCAGCGCGTGCTCCACCAGTGGCGTTCTGATATGCGGCACTCAGATAAACATCCGTGCGTTTAGACAAGGAATAGTCAAGGATCGCGCTTATAGTACGCCATGCGGACGGAGACATTCGCGTATACGAGTATCCCGCGCTACCCGACAAAGAAGGCGTGAACTGGAAAACTTCGCTAAGCTCATAGGAACGCATGGTTACGGAGCTTTTCGAGTCGTCAATCGTGGTCGCGGTGAAGAGAGCTCGAGTCGATGACGGACCGAACGTTACGCTGGCAGCCGCCTCGATGTTCTGCATATTTTCCGCCACAAACGCTCCGGGCGGAAACGAAGGGCCGAGTGACGCTGCGATCTGGGCCGGAGGATTGAGCGGCATGTCGCGCACATTGTTATATGCAAACGCAACGCTGAAGACACCGCCGGTATATCGCGCACCAGCCGCGACTGCCCGACCGTTACTTGCGCTTGCCGGCTGCCCCCCAAACGCATATAACGCGCCGATGCTCAAGCCGCCGATTGGGTCCACCGCGTACTTCACAGAATTGTTAATACGAAGTGACCCGGCTAAGTGGTCATAGTCTCCCGGATGGAACCCAAAAGCGCCAATGCGCGAACCCATCGAGAACAGGGTGACGTAGTCCCACACGAAATCATATTGTCGGCCGAGCGTTAGCGCGCCGAATTTCGGATGTGATAGGCCGACAAAGGCTTGACGGCCGAAGATCAGCCCGGGCTGAGAGAAAGCCCCAGTATTCAAGGAGAAGCCATTCTCCAGAGTGAAGATTGCCTTCAATCCGCCGCCAAGGTCCTCGCTACCACGAAAGCCAAAACGGCCGGGCTGGATGATGCCGTCGTTCGCCAGGAAATCACTCTTTCCGCCTGCGTTCGATACATACGTCAAGCCTGTGTCAATCAGGCCGTACAACGTTACTGAGCTTTGGGCTTCGGCGAGCTGCGAGAGGCTAAGCAACGAGATGGCCAAAGCCATCGCCGAGAGTTTGCGATACATAGACGTTGTCTCCAAACCATGTTTCAAGTTTTATTGTGATTTGGCGCAACAAGCTATTGGGCAGCGCCTGGCCCAGCATGGCGGCCGCTTTGCGGCCTTCCCCATTCGTTACAGATTTAGCGCAGTTCTTCGGCCACTTCGACATTTAGCGTACCAATGCCCTCAATCGAGGCCGATATACGATCCCCATGCTTTAGGAATGAACCGTATGAAACGCCGGAACCAGCCGGCGAACCCGTGAGAACAATGTCACCCGGCTCTAACGTGATGAACTGGCTGATGAGGCTCAACTGCTCCTCAATTCGATACAGCATTTCGGCAGTGGATGCGTCCTGTCTCGGCTCCCCATTTACAGAGAGCTGCAGTCGTAGCTGGTGCGGATCAGGGACGAAGCGCGACGGTCGGATGATCGGTCCGAGCGGACACATAGTGTCCTGGCATTTCCCGCGCATCAGGTCCACCTTGAGCGGGGAGTCGGGCTGCTGGATCCAGTCTCGCGCGCTCATATCCAGCCCGATGGAATAGCCTGCGATTGCCGCCTTTGCCTGCTCGAGGCTTGCATCACTGAGGCGCGCCCCCACAACGACCGCAAGTTCGATTTCCCAGTCAAGCTGGCGAGTACGTGGCTGGATTTTCACCGTCTTGCCCGGGCCCACCAAGGTAGTAGTCGGGGGCTTAAAGAAGAACGGCAACGGCTCCCAACGGGACACGGGTAATCCCATTTCTTCCAGATGACTTGCGTAATTTGCGCCGACCGCGATGACCTTGTTCGGATATAGCAATGGCACACCAAGCGTTACCTGGTCTGCGCCGCGTCCCAGCGCTGCAAACTCGGGGTCCTTCGCGCACTTTTCCGCAACCTTTTCCAGCAGGTCAACACTTGCGGACCAATCCGAAAACAGAGCCTTGACATCAACGGATGGTAACTCGATACCGTGTTGCATCAAGACGTCAAATGTCCAGTATGTCTCGCCGATTTCAAGCGCACCTACTGGGGCAGGGGTAAGCACCGTAGCAATTCCGAAATTCATTGCATGAGTCCATGAGAGGTTGGCCGCCGCTCGCGGCATTTTCGTGGACCCATTATCCAAAGTGACTCAAGCCACCGACATCACATGGATATGTGACAGCTCTCCGAATCGCACTCACTGGAGCAGTCCGAGCGAGTGTCGGTTGGTGCGTTAAATAAAGAGCCTGGGCTCACTCGTGATCCGACCTAGTTCGCGGTTGCGTTCGCGTGCATCTCACACTTCGGGCATGGCGTACGGAAGTGCTCTCAGCTAGAGCGCAAAGGTGAGTTCGTTCAACGACCGCCTTTTGACTTCGAAGCGGATCCAATCGCTCAAATCGCAGTGAACCGCACTGGTCGTCTCGGAGGCTCGCATTTTTGAGAGAGTCAGTCCATACACAAGACGGTAGCCAAGTTCTTTCCGAAAGCCCAGGCGTGCGGTACGCAAGCAGCACAGCGAACATCCGTAGATAAGCGGCGGGCGAGTTGATGATCGGCTGTCCGCCGCAGACGCAGCTGGACTGGGTCAAGCGTTAGGTTACAGGCAGAAATCAGTCGTGCGTAGAAGGCCAACATGCTGGTCTGCGGCATGTTTTCCGGATACTGGAAGCAGATAAACCGGTAGGGCGTTATGGTCGCACACTGCATGATCCGATCGTGATTAAGCGATGGAGCTTGCGACTCGCAACTGGATGGAAGTGAGTTCGCGCGACGACTCACGATACGTCCGCCTCGTGTTCACTAGCCCACGTCAACCGGCAGTTCAACGTTGAGCGGCAGTCGGATATTTAATTGCTCCCTACGCTGCGACTCATAAAATGGTATCCGCTGCGTGACATGAGCGTCACGCGAACCGGCGCATATTGGAACGCGAGTATCGACCCGTGACCCGCGAAAGCGCGTATTGATTGCTTCAGCCATACGTGCGCGATTTAGATTCCCTATCTAGAAGTCGTTATCTATCGGATAGCGCAGGGTAGTTGCACGTCTCACCTTAGCGCTTATGCGCTACGCGCCAAGCAGATGGCGTCGCCCCTACCACTTGCCTAAAAACGCGAGAAAAGTGGGCTTGACTTTGAAATCCTACGGTGGTCGCGATAGGTAAAAGTGCCAGATCGGAATGAAGCATCATTTCCTGAGCGCGAGCAATTCTCCGCTTCAGGACACATTCATGTGGTCGAAGACCGGTAGCTTGGCGAAATTGTGCCGCAAAGTGCATTCGACTCAGCCCCGCTACCCGTGCAAGATCGTTCAGTGATATTGAACTTGCGAGATTTGCCTCGATATAGTCGATTACGCGACGCACGCGCCAGCCGGCGAGCCCTTCGTGCCTCGTTGCAGGCGTGGTGGACTCCATCCCTCCCCGGGTGCGAAGGAGATGTGAAGCTATTGCAATGCACAACGCCTCAGCAAATACGCGATCCAGACTACAGGCGCCCAATTGTTCACGCGCCAAGGCCATCAGCAAACTTTCCAACACCGGATCGCGATTGAAGTAGATGCTTCGCAGCGTCAAGGGCCGAGCCGTGACACCAACTTCGTACTGTAAGTCGAAAAGCACCCGACTCGAGAAAAACACGTGCAATGCGTCGGTGGGTGCTCGAAAAATCCCGCGCAAAGCCACCCGCGGAGCCTCCAGGTGGATTGCGCCTGCTGGGGTTAGCCCGTCAAAAACCTTCCGCCCGTTCGAGTAGGCGGCGACATTAGTAGATCGAATCCCAAGTGAGAGCGAATAATAATCACCTTCCTGTTCCGCAACCCGCTCCCTGGTATTCACGTCTAGATCAGCAAACCGACTTATCGTAAAACCAACATGCTCCCCCGAGACGACAGACGGGCTTGCCGGTTGGCGCCAACTCGACTCATCTAATAGCAAACCTGACGCACTACCTAACAGGAGTCGCGCTCTATTCAATGAGGCGCAACCTCGAATTTGCTCACTCTGATCAAAATCAAAGTCCATCTTTCACCTCACAATCCAACGGAACAACTCACGTTGACCAGCATTTGATTCTACCCAAAGAGTGTTCTCATTGTGGGACAACGATGGTCTTGTCGACTGCGAGCTGTGCGACAGCTTCTTCGGCACAGATGCGCGAGCCTAACCATCAAAGTTGAGAAACCGATCGTACTCAGCGACGGCGAGTTTGAAGGAGCAGACAACTACTCACGCAGAATGGTCGCGCAAGATAAACGTTCGCTCATGCTGCGCGGGGGGGCCGGGACCGTCATCACCACGGGGCCCTTTCGCATTCCGGCGCCGCCTGTAAGTTGCGTGAACGCTGCACCAGGCGGCGACACCCGATTCCCTGCCTTCCCGGACAGGTAGTTCGATGGCGTTTCGCCTGTCTCGTACAGGACCACTGGGCTCGCCCGTGCGCAGCGCACGTCCAGGCTATGTCTATCCGCTGTGGGCGATGACGCCATCCGCCGCTGCATGCACATTTGCGCCGCGTCGCGATGCGAACTCGCCGGAGCGATCGTCGACGTCCAGCCAGTTCAGTTAGGCACTCGCCTGAAAGGATTTCTCTTCGAGCAGTTGCAGTGCCTAATTTCCAAGTAAAATAAGCCGGAGAGCGTTTTCATATCTATCGACATAGATTTCACCTATATTTACTCGCATGGCCATCTCCGACCTGAATCTGGTTCGAGTTTTCATCGCAATCTATGAAGCCGGGAGTGTCAGCGCTGCTGCACGGCGGTTGAACATTACACAACCATCTGTCAGCTATTCTCTTGGCCGACTTCGCGACCTGCTCAACGACGAGCTCTTCACACGCACTCGAGAGGGCATGGCGCCGACATTCAATGCGTCGCAGTTGTACACCGCATTCAGTTCCGCACTAAACGACATCGAGCGCGCAATTGTCGCGACTCGTGACTTCATACCAGAACAATCCAGTCGCTGCTTCCGGTTGGCTCTTTCGGATCTCGGCGAGCATTACCTGTTGCCACTCCTAGTGCGAGAACTCCAGCAGGTTGCACCCGAAATCAACTTAGAAGTTGTGCAACTGGATAGCGCGCGCGTCGGTGACTGGCTTTCGACAGGGACCGTCGATGCCGTTGTGGGCAACCTTCAGTTTATTGGCGGCCTAGCTCGAAAACGAACTCTTTTTTCAGAGACATACTCATGTATTCTGAGTGCGTCTCACCCCAGAATCGGCATGAAACTTTCCCTAGACGAATACGTCGCCGAGAAACATGTCGTTGTAGATCCACACTCGGGGCACCATCTAGTTGAGGACGTTTTGACAGAAATGGGACTTACCCGCAGAACGGCAATCCGGGTGCCTCATTTTACGAATCCGATTGGCGTAATCGCCTCGACGGACTTTCTTCTTACGCTGCCAACGCGAGTTGCTCGGGCAGTTGCCGAAGATGGTCGCGTACGCATCCTACCGCTCCCATTGCCGATACCGAACTTCGATGTGAACCTGTACTGGCAATCTCGAGCTGATGATACGACTGCGCAACACTGGTTCTGCGAAGTAATCGCCCGCGCCCTTAGTGCCGCGTAGCCTCGCAAGCCAATCCACACCGACCGCCACTTCGCTGCCTGCAAGAATGTCAGCGCTCGAATATTGCAATTCACTTAGGCAGTTGTCGCATCGATTTCGATGAATATCGCGTAAAACACCGGCATTTCGAATGCGAACGACAACGCTGATGTCCCGAAGGACTGGTGAACTGCCGGATAAAGTCGAAAGGGAACCGATCAGTCGCGACGAATGCACGGGCAATGTGAGGCCATCGCGATGCACTCGCTGCCAGATTGATAGGATCAGTCGGCGCGCAAGGCCGGCCAGTGCCGCTTTCCGACACTTGCTAGAAAGCGAACCAAGCATGAACGTTGAGAAGCCAAGTCTGCCGCCAAATTGACGGACTAGCTATAGGCGGCGCCTACCTCCCGCCCCCCCTTTAGTGGACGTCAGCAATACAGACTGCCCATCGTCGCTGAGAACCTGTACCGCGCCAGAGGCAACCTTGAACATCCGCCCATCCGATTGGAAACGCGATAGTCTCTCTTGCACCTCACTGAGTCCCAGGTCATACCCGCGACAAAAGACGAAATTTTCCATGTACGCCTTGCTCTTCAAGATCCATCCAGCCCTCGGGTAGGTCTGTCATCTAACCAAGATAGCCGACCTCGGAACACCAAGATCGGCTGCTCTACAAGCACAGACATCTAGCTTTTCCATGTACGCCTTGCTCTTCAAGATCCATCCAGCCCTCGGGTAGGTCTGTCATCTAACCAAGATAGCCGACCTCGGAACACCAAGATCGGCTGCTCTACAAGCACAGACATCTAGCGCAAGCTTAGAGTCACTTCGTTACGACTACCGGGATGCCGCGCAACGCACCGGCGCCCTTGAACGAATCAACGGCTTCCTGAACAACCGGGCTCGTCTTCACGTCGAGCTTCAGGCGCGCAGCCAGTTCGCGTTCATTGCGCTTGACCGCCGCAAGGTTCGCGAGCTTCACGTGGCCGTAGCCGCGCACACGCTGATGCAGCGCCGCAAGCTTCTCAACGTCATCGGCGGCATCGGCATATTCGGTAGTCAACTTCCCAAATGCGTTTCGCATCGTGGCGTCGTAATCGTCGGCGAGCGCGAGTTCCATACGGCGCTCGAGCGTGCGGCCGAACGGATCGAGCCACGTGCCACGTACGCCGCGCCCCTTCGAGAGCAGCGCGAGGGCGCGCCACATCCACTGACCGAACTGCATCTTGCGCGGCGGCTGGCCGTTCTTCTCACGGGCGATCACCGGCGGGGCCATGTTGAACTTGACCGTAAAGTCACTGCCCGCCTTACCCTCGAATTGTGCCTCGAGTGCCGCGCGGAACGCCGGGTCGGTGTGCAGGCGCGCGACCTCGTATTCGTCCTTCACGGCGAGCAGCCGATAGAACGTAGTCGCGACGGCGCGTGCAAGCGCGTTCTCGGTGGTTTTGTCTGCGCTGCGTGCGGCATCGACCAGCGCGCGATAACGCTTCACATAGCTCGCGCCGCCATACGCGAGCAGACGCGTTTCGCGATCGGCGATCAGTTCGTCGAGCGTTTGCGTGAGCTTTCGTGCCGTGGCTTTCGCAGCGGCATTGGCCTGGTTCACGCGTTGCGTGTCGAGCGCTTCGAGTGCCGCAGGATCGGCGGCAGCCATACGGCCGATCGAGAACGCGAACAGGTTTGCCTTCACGGCCACGTTGTTCAGCTCGATGGCACGCGTGAGCGCCGCGAGCGAAACCGGCACGAGGCCAAGCTGCCACGCAAAACCGAGCATCACGATGTTCGCGCCGATCGTGTCGCCGAGATAGCGTTGCGCGAGCGCTTGCGCATCGCACGCGGAGAGCGGATCTTGCGTCGACGTTGCGCCGTTGGTCGCCGCGTGGCGCATCTTCGCGAGCAGCGCATCGGCGTGCAGGTTCGCCTCGGGGTTCTGCACGAACGACGCGTTCGGAATCTGATGCGTGTTCACGACGATGCGCGTGCGGTCGTGGCGCACGGTTTGCAGCGCATCGGCGCTTGCGCCCACCACCATGTCGCAGGCGAGCAGCAGGTCGGCCTGCTGCGTGTCGATGCGCACCTGGTTGAGCAGCGCATCGGTCGCGGCGAAGCGCACGAACGAAAGCACCGAACCGCCCTTTTGCGCGAAGCCCATGAAGTCGAGCACCGAGGCGCTCTTGCCTTCCAGGTGCGCGGCCATGCTGATGAGCGCGCCCACGGTCACGACACCGGTGCCGCCCACGCCCGTCACGAGAATGTCGTACGGCGCGTTATCCAGATGCGTAGCGGGAACCGGCAGCGCATTCACGCGAGCGGCCAACGCTTGCGGATCGAACGCCGCGCCCGCGGCCTTTTTGAGCTTGCCGCCTTCGATGGTGACGAAGCTCGGGCAGAAGCCGTTCACGCACGAATAGTCCTTGTTGCACGACGACTGGTCGATGCGGCGCTTGCGGCCCAGTTCCGTTTCCACGGGTTCGACCGAAAGACAATTCGACTGCACGCCGCAATCGCCGCAGCCTTCGCACACTTCCTCGTTGATGAAGAGGCGCTTGTCCGGGTCGGGGAATTCGCCCTTCTTGCGGCGGCGGCGCTTTTCGGCGGCGCAGGTTTGATCGTAGATCAGCACGGTCACGCCCGGCGTTTCGCGCAGTTCGCGCTGAACCGTGTCGAGTTCGCTGCGGTGATGGAACGTCGTGCCCTTCGGGAACAGGCCGTGATGGCCGTCGTACTTCTCGGGCTCGTCGCTCACCACCACGAAGCGCGAGACGCCCTCGGCTTCCACCTGGCGCGCGATCTGCGGCACGGAGATGCTGCCGTCCACGGGCTGGCCGCCCGTCATCGCGACCGCGTCGTTGTAGAGAATCTTGTAGGTGATGTTGGTCTTCGCCGCCACCGCCTGGCGAATCGCGAGGATGCCTGAGTGAAAGTAGGTGCCGTCGCCGAGATTCTGGAACACGTGCGGCATCTTCGTGAACATCGAATGCGCGGCCCAGTCCACGCCTTCGCCGCCCATCTGGATCAGGCCCGTCGTGTCGCGCTCCATCCACGAAGCCATGAAGTGGCAGCCGATGCCGGCCTGCGCGATCGAGCCTTCGGGCACCTTCGTCGATGTGTTGTGCGGGCAGCCCGAGCAGAAGTAGGGCGTGCGGCGCACGGCGTCGGCGGCGTTCGAGAGGATTTGCGGCGCGACGAGATCCACCACGCGCTCGCGGCGGTCAAGCGTTGGCCGATGCTTCGCGAGCCACGCCGCGAACACGGGCAGGATGCGCGAGGGGCGCAACTCGCCAAGCTCGGAGAGCAGCAGCGTGCCGTCTTCGGCGTGCTTGCCGATCACCGTCGGGCGCGCGCCTTCCTTGCGGTTGTAGAGATAGTCCTTGATCTGCTGCTCGATCACGGGGCCCTTCTCTTCGATCACGAGCACGTCGGTGAGGCCCGAGACGAACGCGTCGATGCGCGACATCTCCAGCGGGAACGACAGGCCCACCTTGTAGATGCGCACGCCGGCTTTATCCAGATCGTCGATGGTGAGATCGAGGCGGCGCAGCGTTTCCATCAGGTCCAGGTGGGCCTTGCCGCAGGTGATGATGCCCACATTCGCGTGCGGGCTCGGCGCGACCCACTTGTCGATGCTGTTCATGCGCGCGAAGTGGCGCACGGCGTCGAGCTTGGCGGCCAGACGCTGCTCGATCGAAAGGCTCGGCAGATCGGGCCAGCGGTTGTGCAGGCCGCCAGGCGGCGGAGTAAAGCCTTCGGGCGCTTGCCAGTCGGTCTTGATCGCATCGAGATCGACGGTCGAGCCCGACTCCACCGTTTCCGAAATCGCCTTGTAGCCGACCCACGCGCCCGAGTAGCGCGAGAGCGCCCAGCCATACAGGCCGAATTCGAGCATGTCGGCGATATTCGACGGATTCACCACGGGCATGTGCCACGACATCATCGCGAAGTCGCTCTGATGCGGCATCGACGACGACACGCAGCCGTGATCGTCGCCGGCCACCACGAGCACGCCGCCGTGCGGCGACGAGCCGTAGGCGTTGCCGTGCTTGAGCGCGTCGCCCGCGCGATCCACGCCCGGGCCCTTGCCGTACCACATCGCGAACACGCCCTCGACGGTGCGCTCCGGGTCCGCTTCCACGCGCTGCGTGCCGAGCACGGCCGTGCCGCCCAGTTCCTCGTTGATGGCGGGCAGGAAGCGCACGTCGGCGGCTTCGAGCAGTTTCTTCGCCTTCCACGCCTGCTGGTCGACCATGCCGAGCGGCGAGCCGCGATAGCCGCTGATGAAGCCCGCAGTGTTCAGCGCGTGCGCGCGGTCGAGTGCGCGCTGCATGAGTGCGAGGCGGATGATCGCCTGCGTGCCGGTCAGGAATATGCGGCCAGTCGTTGCCGTAAGGTTGTCGGTTAGCTTGTAGTCAGACAGTGCCGAAGAATCGCCGAAAGCCGGGCGTGCCGTCATGAAAAGTCTCCAGAATACGTGGAACACGCGCCACATTCGATGCGTGAAATGAGACGGCCATTGTCGGTGGAACCCTTGAGTAAATTCTTTCTCAGTTGCCGCGACTTTCGGGTTACGCAGGAACTCCTGCCTCAATCCCGCATCCGCGCGAGGGTTTTCTGCTAGTCCATAGCATTCGACTAAACGCGACGCGCTTTATTCACGTTAGTTATATCCCCGTATTCGCCCGATTGGGTATCGCGGGCATGTCGCTTTGTCCATCATAGTGCAAGCCCCAGAGTAACGACCAACCGGCTCTTCTCTGGCGGCGAGATGGATATATAAAAAGCAACGACCGTCAGATACCTTCCGTGGAAGAGAACCATGAAATTACTCGCATACGCACTTATCGCTGGCAGCGTCACTATCGTCTTGGTACAAAACATCGCAACAGCGCAGCCCGCCTCGGAACCGCAAGCTTCGGCTGCTCAGGGTAGCCCTTACAAGCAATTCCGTTATTCCAGCCCGGCGGACAAGGCCTTCGCAAAGTCCGTGTGGAAGCACATTGCGCATATGAAAGGCCTTGACCTCGCCGACGTCGCGATTATCGCGAAGAATAGTGATGTTCTAATCACGGGTCGCGTGACAGATGCTGAGCAAATCTCGAAGATCGGTGCGGCGGTGCAGGAAGCCCCGGGCGTACATGCGGTTGTCAACAATCTCATCGTCTGGCCGGTGAGACCTAATTAAGCCGAACGCACGAATGCTCCGGCGCGAACGTAGCTTCCACTCACTCGCGCCGGAGTGCGCAGCCTGACAGTCTCGGGACTTGCTCTAGCTTTAGACCTGCGACGCCAAAAGTTTGCAAGACCAAAAGCGCAAACGTGCCAGCCGGTACTGTCCGTCCTTCGGCCTTATTCACCTTCGTGATACCCCCATATACCACCTAACCCATTCCTCTTTTTCAATGGGCTGGTCATCATAGGTCCGTCTGCCTATATCGCAGCTTGCCCCAAGACATATCAGTCAGAGGGATAAGAACAGTGGAGACAACCTCGTCCGCACGAACAGACGTGTCTGGCAGAGACTTCACAAGTCTCGAGTCGCATATGGCGCACTGTACGCGTCATCGATGGTGGCCAGCGACTGAGCAGTATTCGAGTGGACGCTATCCATGAGTGAGATGCGAGTCGAACATTCGAAATCTCGTGTTCGTGGACAGAATTTCACGGCGAATAACCTTGCCGGATGTAGTTCGATCGAACCTGCAAGTGTTGGCTAGAGACTCGTTTGCCCCAACTATTGAGCCACCCGGTCCATAAAATGAAGAACTCGTTGCACACTATCCCCACTCTGACGCTAGCCAGCGGAGTGACGCTTCAAGACGTCGTCATTGCGTACACCACGATGGGCGATCTTGCACCTGACGGGAGCAACGCTGTACTTCTAACGCATGGCTACACAAGCGGCCACGACATGGCGCTTCCTGGCAGTAACGCAGTCGAAGGCTCGTGGTGCGAAATCGTCGGGCCTGGAAAGCCAATAGACACTGAACAGTTCTTTGTGGTCTGCCCGAATATGCTGGGTTCGTCCTATGGCTCAACGAACGCCGCCTCGATAAATCCTGCGACGGGAAGCCCATATGGCTCTTCCTTTCCGGATATCACACTGGGCGACATCGTCGAGACGCAACGCAGCTTGGTCGACGCCTTGGGGGTCAAGAAGCTCGTCGCCGTAGTGGGTCCATCCTTCGGCGGATTTCAGGCCTTCCAATGGGCAATTTCATATCCCGACTTTGTCGACGGGATCGCCGCTTTGACCAGCGCGCCCTTCTGCCCAGCTGCCGACGTTGCAGGAATTGAAAAACGACTTTCGAGCGATCCGAACTGGAACGGTGGCAATTACTACGCCGGTCTGGGCGTGAAGCCCACCCTCGCAAAAATGCGCTCCGAGACGCTGAAGGTGTTTGGTATCGACGCAGTCCTCGAACAGCAGTTTCCCGATGCTGTAGAGCGCGACACGGAAATAGTGCGTCTAGCGGATAAATGGGCCGAAAAATTCGATGCAAATTCGATGTTGATCCTCATGAAGGCTGCAAGTGCCTTTGATGTACGCCCTCGTCTAGGCAATATCAAGGCACATGTCTTCTTTGCACTTTCGTCGACTGATCGCCTGTTCCCCCCGACTCTGTCTGACGAAGTAATGCAGGCATTGGCGCACGCGGACGTTGCAGCCGAGTATCACCAGATTGAAAGTCGGTTCGGCCACTTTGCTTCTGGCGTGGACGCAAAAAAGTGGTCTGAACTACTGCGCACCTTTATGGCACGTCTGACGTGAAGGTGAGTATCTACGCTCATTAGCGTAGGTATCTAGTTCGAAACGAGGAAGATTTTAGAAGACCCCGCGACTAATCGCGGGTCGGCTTCGCTCGTTCATTTTCTGGTTTCACGCCAGGAACTCATGAGTCACTTTCAATCCATCCGACTCCGAATACCGTCATAGAACGAAGGTGTCTGCACGTAGAAGGTTCGAGAGTAGCGGACAAGCTTCGCCATGAAAAAGACTTTCATATAAACCAGAGGAGACACAATGAGGAAGAGGAGCTTAGTATCGATTTCGGCGTTACTTATTTCTGGCTCGGTTTTCGCGCAAAGCAGCGCGACACTGAGCGGAATTTTGGATGCCGGAGTCTCCTACATCAGCAACGAGGCCGGACACAGCAACACGAAATTCGATGATGGCATTGCCTTCCCAAACATTCTGAGATTTTCTGGCAGAGAGGATTTGGGCGGGGGCACTGCGGCAATCTTTGAATTGATGGATCAATTCTCCATCGGTACTGGCAGCATCCTTCCGGGTCAAAGCCTCTTCAGCAGGACGGCGTACGTCGGTCTGGACGATCACGCTCTGGGTAGACTGACACTTGGGAACCAGTATGACTTTATGACAGATTCCCTGACCTTTGGTTTCAACGACGCAGCAACATTTCCAGGGGTAGGTCTCTACGGCTTCCGAAACGGCCCCTTCAACAAGTTGGCGATTCCGGGTAACCCAACGGGCGCGTTTGACTGGGATCGAATGGCCGGGGAGCGAATCCAGAATTCCGTCAAATATCTAACCCCCACCTTCGCCGGCTTCTCCGCAGGCGCACTGTACAGCTTCGGCGGCGTGGCCGGCTCTATTGGCACCAACAATGCGTCAAGCTTTGCCTTGAACTACTCAGCCGGTCCAGCTGGTTTCAACGCTGCATATACGAACGTCAAGTACCCCGTTGCAGGACATCAGGTAAGCATCCAGAACTGGGGCGTGGGCGGACACTATACGTTCGGCAAGCTTCGAACAATTGCGCTCTTCACGACTGTTCGCAACAGTGCAAACCATGCCGCAATCTGGCAGGGGCAAGTAGGCGCCTTGTACAGGCTGGATGCGGCGTGGGCCGTCAGCGCGAACTACATGTACATGGACGGCAATGCCGCACTCAACGACAACCATGCGCACCAAGGCACCGCTACTCTCTCATATACGCTCTCGAAGCGCAGCACTGTGTACCTTACCGGTGTATATCAACGCACGAACAGCGGCGCAAACGCATTGATCAACGGGATCACTAACCCGAACGGGTCTTCCAGCAGCCCCAGTCAGTTCATCGCCCGGGTCGGCTTCCAGACTCAGTTCTGACATTCAGGCGAGGCGCAGCCTCGCCTGTCTCCCGGTGGTGCGTTCGCACGCCTTCCGAATTGCCTGGCCCGCCAACTGGCACGCCAACTTCGTGCCTGGTATTTTGACTGTGGCGACACGACGACGCCAACACAAAAAAGATGCGACTGACCTCTCCTGGTCACGTTGCATTCCTCTGACGTTCGCACTCCTTTCACCGACAAATCCGCTGGCAATATGGCGTCTCGGCGCCAACAGGCAGGGTTCGAAACCGTGCGAATCGTTAAAAAATCAGAATTTTCGGCAATACATCGCAATTGCACAGGGCAAACTGTTTGCGCAAGCTCGCTCGGCAGACTGCTGACTGAGCAAAGTCGACCGCTATGGGGTAGCGAAAGGCACTTTCGTCTGACGCCACTACACGATATACCGAGAGTGACGACACAGGCGCGATCCCTACCGAGGATGAACCGTTATTACGACCTCATCGAGTCCTTGGAATCGGTGGAGCTCAACGCCAAAAGCCTCATGTCGACCTTTAAAACACGTACATGGCCTAAGTATGAAACTGCGAGAACTCGACCTCAACCTCCTCGTTGTGCTCCACGAGTTGCTCACGCAAGGTAGTGCTTCAAAGGCAGCGGAAACCCTGGGCATGTCCCAACCAGCCGTCAGCAATTCGCTCAACAGACTGCGCAAAATGCTCGGCGACGATCTCTTCCTACGCACATCGAAAGGGCTCACGCCTACCCGCTTCGCGGAGCACCTGAACGAGCCTATCGCCCACGCGTTGCAGGTGATTCTTGATAGCGTCAACGAAGTATCAATATTTGATCCGGCCACGAGCAACAGGAACTTCAATGTTGCGCTTACCGATGTAGGGGAGATTTACTTTCTTCCCGCCTTGATGAAATTGTTGGCTACGGCAGGCGCTGGGATAACGATCAATTCCGTGCGCAACACCGCCGTGAACCTGCGTGACGAAATGGAGGGTGGAAGGATTGACCTTGCCATCGGCTTACTACCCGATCTCGACTTCGGCTTCTTTCAACGCAAGCTTCTTTCTCAGCAGTATGTGTGCCTCTTTCGACGCGGCCATCCGTTCGAGACGCTCGGCTGCACAAGAGAGCGTTTCGAGGAAGCTGAACACGTCAATGTCCTCGCTGAGGGCACTGGGTACGCCGCGATTGAAGCCATGCTTGATCGAGCCAAGGTCAAGCGGAACGTGAGACTGTGCGTACCCAACTTCGTAGCCGTAGGTTACATCCTGCAGTCGACCGATATGGTTGCCATCGTCCCGGCGGCATACGCCAGGCGAGCCTTTGGCACTGAGACGCTTGCGACAGCCCCATGCCCCATCGACATCCCCGAGATCAGCATTAACGTGCTTTGGCACGCACAGAATCACAGGGATGCCGGCAATCAGTGGCTTAGACAGCTCATTTATGAGCACTTTGCTGAGCAGGAACAGTGAATCGTAAGCGGTCCATCACGGCCGACCTCCTTCACAGGCCGCATTAGCTCCGATCGCATAGTGACACCAATCGCGCCGAGCCGGGCACCGAGATAGACGCCGGGCCTGGCTCTCGGGCGTAGCCCATCGTTAGGCGATATTCAGAATCGTGATATGGGGTGTTCATTCTCACGTTGTTCCGGTTTTGCCATAGATGCTTCATCATCGAGTACATCAACCAACGTCGCGTGGTAGTCGCCCTTTTCTTCTCCCGGCGAAGGCGGCCAGTAATCACCACATTCCACGCTTATCAGAGACACAGGGACATCTATGAAAGACGCAGCATCCTCAGATCAACATGAATTTGACTATCCGGTCGTCATTGCTGGAGCGGGCCCGGTCGGGCTTATGCTTTCGATTCTCCTGTCGCGCCAGGGGATTCGCAACATTGTGTTCGAAAAACGCGAGCAGATAAATACCATGCCCCGCGCGCGTGGAATCAACGTGCGGAGCGTCGAAATATTGACCCAACTCGACCTGGGCGAAGAGTTGCGGCGTGGCTCGTTGCCACCAACGTGGGCACGTCAGTTCGTTTACACCGAAACGATGGCTGGCGAGCTCATCGGCATCATGCCGGGCAACATGGGACCGGGGATGGCGGCGGACCATTCCGCCTGCGAATACCGCATAGCAGCCCAAGACCGTCTCGACCCCATGTTGTACGCAAAGGCAGAGAGCTTCGAGGAATGCACCATCCTCTTTAGTCACGAAGTCGTGGACTATGTTGACAACGGTTCTTCGGTGACAGTCACGATAGTGGATCGAAGCTCACCGCAGGAAACTGCTCCATACGAACTCCGTGCGCAGTATCTGATTGCTGCCGATGGTGGGAAGAGTGGTCTTCGCGCGGCGGCGGAGATTGGCGACGCCTACAACGCGACGTATCGTTCATTTGTAGCAGCCCGCTTTCACGGCGGCCTCAGTACTTACTCGACCGGAAGAGAGGGTGCGCTGATCTGGACACTGGCGCCTAGCGCTGCTGGGGTATTCCATCCACTCGATGGTGCAGACAACTGGTCTGTTCAAATTCAGTACGATCCGAACTCAGAAAATCCGGATGAGTGGACACCGGACGACGTGCTCCAGAAGATTCGCCGAATGGTCGGTGTTCCCGATGGCGACGAGTTGAACATCGAGTTGGTCAAGTACTACAAGTACACGCTGACGGTATCTGTTGCGGACACATTCCGGAAGGGGCGACTTCTGCTTGCCGGAGATGCTGCACACCGGACGCTTCCCCACGGTGGCTGGGGGCTCAATACGGGCATCCATACAGCGCACAACCTTGCGTGGAAACTCGGGGCCGTTTTGCGCGGCGTTGCTCCCGACGCCCTACTGGATACCTACAACAATGAGCGGCGAGAGGCCGCGCTCCGCAATTGCGAGTTCGCGAAAGTCAATGCCGGCTACATTGAACAGATGATGCGAGCCTTGCGTGAGTCGTCGTCCATCGAAGAGCGCCGTCGAATCGTTGCCTCCTCAAAGCAGTACGGTAACTGGCTTGGACTCGACTTGGGTATCCACTACGAAGGTACGGAAGGACCCGGCGCCTACGTGCCGGATAACGTAAGCCCACCATCTGTCGGCAATGCCGTAGTTGAATACACGCCGCACGCAAAGCCGGGCTGGCGTGCTCCCCACTTCTGGGCGCGCACGGCAAACGGAGGTCACCGAGTCTCGGCTGTATCGTTGTTCGATCAAGATTTCGTGTTGCTTACTGGCGCTAGTGGACAAGCATGGATCCGTGCCGCATCAGAATTGAACAAAGAGGGCGAGCCGCGAATCTTGCCTCTTCGTGTTGCGGACGACGGAGACCTGGTTCCCGAAGCCATCGACTTCGGCGACCTGTATGGAATCGGGTCGACGGGTGCAGTGCTCGTGCGGCCAGACGGGCACGTCGCGTACCGTGCGGTCGCAGCAACGCAGGACGTGCTGAAAGACCTCCGTTCAGCTCTCCGTTGCGCACTCGGCCATCAAAGCCGCCTATGAATGATGCCCGGTCAAGGTTGTTCAGTGCACCATGGCCGGATCGGATCAAATGCCTGCGTGGTCGCGAAGATGTGGCGCGGCAGTGGCACTCAAATTGTCGGGCGCAGCGGCCGGTGGAAGGACGTGTCAACGTCAACTGAAAACTGAGCACGGTCCGTGAGCAAGCGGCCTTGCGCTCCAACAAAGCATACCAGTCGGACCAGAACATGCGATCACGGCGTGGGTCGCACGGAAGATGTGCTCGGTCCCGATGAGCGAATGCGCTGTTTGCGATATCGCCTTATCGCAGGTACCACCGACTCGCGCAGGGAACGGCTCAAATTGAAGCGAAAGCATGAGCGTGGGCCGCAAGCCGTTCATCCGGTGGTACTTGAATCGGTGGAGGCATTGGCCAACTTCCATGGTGGGGGAAGAGATTACGACGACTGCAGGCCGAGACAAGGCCGTTAGAGGCGGCGAGGACGATTTCCCGAGGTCAGTCCGCCGAAGTTTTCCTCCAGAAATCGACACAAAACGCGTCTATTTAGATAATTTTTATTATCACAATGTCTCCATTTAATCATTAAACTTCAGCGTATGAAAATCCGACTGAACCGGATCGCCGCCCCGCTCTGCTAAAGATGGCGGGTTTTTCCGATGCTGACGAAACGCTCCGTGGTATGAAGGGCCGCCTGGTACGTCAGGACCGTCGTGCGCTTTGCCGAGCAGCAAACTCGCTGGAAGCAGCAAGCGCCAATCCAGATCAATGCGGATATCAGGGCGTAACGCCAGACCCGGGGACTAACGAGTCAAGGTCCGGCCGCATCGTGACGCTTTCCTGTTCTTTGGGATCCGTTCGGGCGATCACCGCAACGCAAGGATCATCCGGGCTCGCGTTATACGGAGCGTGAGGCACCCCTGCCGGAATGTAAAAGAAGTCTCCGGCTCGAACCACCGCATGTTGTTCCAGGCGTTCGCCATACCAGCACCCCGATACACCGCTCAGCTGGTAAATAGCGGTCTCATGCTCTCCGTGGAGATGCGCCTTCGCGCGGCCACCTGGCGGAATGGTTGCAAACTGAAGATGCACATGCTTGGATCCCACGGTTTCCGCAGAGATACCGACAGCATAGGTGAGCCCTTGTTTGCCTTTGAACTCCCGCCCAGCTTGCACAAGCTGTGCAGGTAGAGGAAACAAGCTTCCGGTTACTAGTATTCATCGCGTCTCCAGACAGTGACAGCGGACAGCGCCGAATGGGCGGGCATACGGCCGCAGAATACACCCGGTCACGGATGGAAGGCGGTTAGCCGTTGCAGGTCGCACCCGCCCCTCCGATGACTGCCAGATCTCGCGCTACGTCCCCTGTGAAAAGCGCTGCCCGAGATCGGGCAGCCACGCCAGAAAAGATATTGATAGCGTGATCTTCGAGCCGTGCTTTGCGGACATAGCTGCAGTAGCGCCATGCCGGCGAGGCGAGGCCAGCGAACGGAAACACGAGACGACCCTCATGGACATCGAGTGCGACAAGCGCGGCAAGCCACATTGCATTACCCAAGCAATCAATGGCGGTTTGCGGCGGCCCATATGCGCCGGCTCATGACCATGACTCCCGTAACGATCCGGTGCGACACATTTGGGGCCGTTGCTGCGGCTATACTCCAGACCTCGCTTTCTCACACTTTCCCGACATGAAGCGCGTCTCCGTTCGGCAGTCCCCCGTCCGCGGAAAGGGTGTATTTGCCTTGCTGGCACTTTCCGCTGGCGAGCGCATCTTTGAGTACAAGGGGCTCGTCACCACCTGGCAGGAAGCGACCCGCACCTACACGCAGCGCGCCAACGCCGCGCACACTTTCCTATTCGGGTTGTCGGACAGGCGCGTCATTGATGGCGGCCGCGGCGGTAACGGCGCAAGGTGGCTCAACCATGCGTGCAAGGCGAACTGCGAGGCGATAGAGGAATCAGGCCGGGTTTATATCAACGCGCTCAGGGAGATCCAGCCCGGCGAGGAACTGTTCATCGACTACGCGCTTGAAGTTTCGGCGAAAGCGCGCGATTCAGGCAGCGAGTACGCCTGTCCCTGTGGCGCCAGGCGTGGCCGCGGGACCATGCTTGCTCCGATCTGGGTTCGCCTTGCAGACGGATCCCGTCAACGAAGTACGCGGCGACTGCGGGAGCCAATACCTCAAGGCGCGGATGCCTAAGCGCATCAGGCACTGGAACGCGTCAAAGGCCATGGTCCACGCTGGGTGTGGCCTTTGGGGGCATTCGATTTGTTCAACGCTCCGCTGCTCGATCTCAATACAGATCCCTTCGAGGTATTCGCATGACCACGCATCAACACCTCACACGCCACGCGCTTTCATTGCGCCTGCATACGCATTTGCACGTGCAGCACGACAACGACCGCATGCGCGAAGCGCTTTCGGTCATTGCCGATATCGCGAAGTCAAGCGCTGACCCGAAGTTATTGCCGACCATTGCCCGTATCGCGCGCTCGGGGCTCGTCGGCGCGCCTCCCGTCAATCCTTCGGTGATGGAGGTCAAGTCATGAGCCGCCGCTGCGCATGCCCTGAATGTGAATGTATCGTCGGTGATGACCTTTGGGGATGCAAAGAGCATTGAGCGGCATTGCCCAACGATCTTCGAGCCGGTATAGGTCGTGCTTATCGGCGAGGAATGGATACGGGCAGCCATCCCACGTCCAGCTACCTCAAGCGTGTACCCGTGCGCAAGCATAGATTAAGCTCCAACAGACGGAAACCCGAATCACAACATCCTTACGTTCGATCTGATACGCTACGACCTTCTTATTGCCTGACAATTAGCCAAAAAGCACGCCAAAAAAACATCATGGCCGATATACAAATCGAGGTTAAGCTCACTTCTAGTGGACCCACGAAACTCCTTTTCGATGGAGCCGTGCAGACGAGATCGTCTACGAATCAGACAGATCAGGTCCAGATAACAAACCGAAAAATTACCGCTAATTTGCAGAGATCCTCGGTGCAGTCGGCACCACTGGCGGCTCATAACAGTACGTTCTTTAAGCTAATTATCAAAAGCCTAGCGCTTTACTACACATTGGCGCGAAAACCTGCGCGGATTCGAACCATATGTTGGCGCAAGATCGCCGCTTCGGGGGCGACGACTGAGTTCCCTGTTGAGAAATCAGAAATCGTTCAGATCGTCGGCAGAAAAACTGACCTGTCTTTGTTGACGCAAATCGTTCAAGCCAAGGCCGAACTTCTCATGGAAGAGACAGACCGAGGCCGAGCCGTTCTTTACGCGATCACGCATCTAATTAAGGCTTTGGATAGCGACGGTCCGTTCGAACGATTTGATCGTCTCTGGCGTGCGTTTAATGCACTGTATAAGGCATTTTCCGGTAAAACTAAGGATACAGATTGCCATATCGATTTGGCTAACGATATCCGCGCAAATCCGATTCGATATCCGCTTTCCGTTGCCAAAGTTACTCCATTGACAAAAGATGAGATTCGAAAGCATACAAGATGGAATCTGATGCTGCAGAACAACTACCCGACGCCTAAAAGAACAAAGAATTTGCGAGATGCTATCGTTCGCACCGCAGATAGTAGAATTATTGAGATCTATCGCGATACGTTGTCTATCCGAGAGACCCTCCTGAAAGCCGAAGGAGGTTACAACGCAGCTAGTACACACATCGGTGCAATGCTAGCAACCCCACAGGTTAATCACAGCGATGTCGTTACAACTCTCTGTATCAAGTACATGTACTTCGTTAGAAATAAGATTGCCCATGCAGAGCGGACCGACTCAGGCTTCGCGTTCCTGCGTGGAAGTGCTGAGGAGGCGGAGATTTCATGGCTGACTCCGATGCTGGAAGCTCTTATCATCGACTTGATTAACATTAGCGATACGTTCTGAGCGCGTACCGAAACTGAAAATTATTTTTTACCGGACACACAAGTACATGCATTTCCGCGCTGGTCCACGGCAAAGTTTCGGGTCTAACGGCACTCAGGAGATCACTAAGAGATATTTTTTCCCGTCGAGACCAGAAAAATCGTGCAGCTACTCGCAGAAGATGCGAAACAGTCGGATATATCTGAACAATCAGGCGCCACTCAGATCGAGACCCCCACTCATCGCGCGATATATATAGGCCGCGTTACCAACGGCTCAGGCGTGCCTTATCACCATGTCGTTCTTTTTGGGGTCGCCGGATTTGTAAAATCGGAAGAAATTCGGTCTTTCTTAGCGACACCCAATGAACAAGAATCGGCAGTAGAAAAGCTGGGAGAGAAATTCGTCGTGACGATGGAGTTTTTGGGCTCCGTATAAATTACATTGAGCAACCAAGAACTTGAGCGCCTACAGGGAGAAGCACGAAAAGCGCTAACTCGAACCGAATAAAAGTACCGGGCCAGTCCCAAAGTGGTCGGCATGCATCCATCGCGCAAAGCGCGCACGCTGAGTGTGGGAACACCGACTGGGATTGCTTGCAATGCTTGACTCTGCAGCGCCGCGCAATCCCGCTTGTGCGGCGCCCGAGCATTCGCTCACGGGCGCCCCGGCGGGCACGTGCTTCTACGCAGGCGCGCCATCTAAGGTCCCAACCTTGTCGACGCGGCGAACATGCCGCCGATGATTTCGTGCACGTTCGTCAACGCGGCGCCATGTTCCGCACCCACGCTTTGTAATCGGTGAACGATGCGCTTGATCGCACATGAGGCGCGCTGCCGAAGCATGTCTCGACTGCCAGCACGGGCGGCGCTGCCATGCACGCACGCGCCGCGCGCCACGCATGGTGACGGCTCGGCCACAACCAACGCGTCCGGCAGTAACCGGGCGAAGCAATTTGAAAACGCGGGCAAAATGGATCACTCCGAAGACTGCGGCCTCAACAATTGTGCCCTCTCACACACCCCTTGTTGAGGACCGGTTAGTCAATGCGCACCAAATGACCAGTAGAGCAGCAACTTCACCTTGCCAGAAGCGATTGAGATCACCCGCGGGTCAGCGTCGGCTGACGTCGCAGCCGTTCATTGGATAGACTTCGGTAAATTAGAGACCAACGCGTACATCCGGCTCGTAAGGTTTCTTTCTTCGACGAGCTTTCGCGCGTCGGTGTACCATCCGTCGGAAACCACATACCCAGGCTCTCCTCCCGTCCGACTGTGTTCGAGCATTAGCACGCCCTGCTCGGCCAGAAAGGCCAAATAGGCATCCAAAGAGTGCTTGCCGACGACCATAACATTCTTGTAAACATCCCTGCTTTTCCAATAAAAGCGATTTCCCCTGAATCCCACTTTCAATATCTTATAGACGTTATCTCGGATAATTTCGTGACTAGTCTCGTCGGCCAAATCCTTCGCCTGAAAGGAGGTCGCTAGATTCGGACTGAACACACAATCTTCCGCGAACAAGGACCGGTCCAGTTTTTCCGGCAAAAATCTATCATCGAAGTTGATTTGACTTGAGTGAAAAACCGCCTTACCTGGCAAGTAGTCGCAATTATTCAGGTTAGAGAAATTTTCAATATGACCGTCGTACACGCTCACACCAGTAAGATCGAGCGGATAAAATCGATCATAAATAGAGAATCCGTTTAAAACATCCCCCCCGAAATATGTCTTTAAATTCGAGGATCGATCAAACTTGTCAACACTGTTGTCGAGCGCCCAATACAAAAAAGCACTCATCGCCTTCCTCCACGGCAATTTCGACTCAGGCTCCCTTCTCCCATACTGCATCAGGCTTTCAAACCACTTAAGGGTACCAGCGCTGGTACGGAAATTTGCCGCGGGAAAAATTGCCTTCAGTTCGTCGTATAGAGGCCCTTCCCCTCGATAGAATTCAGCCATGAACTCTATCGACGGTGATGGGGAAAATTGCCCCTCCTTTACTTTCCGTGAGAGTAAGCGAGATTTGAAAAAATAAGTGAGCGAATCATACTTGAATGAAATCGTATCCTTTTCCCATCGCAAAAAAATGTTGCGCAAAAAGTTTGCGGGATCAATAGACTGGGAGTCGCCATCACAAGCACTCACGTAGTCAACCAGCGCCGCTCTTGTAAGCGTGTGTTGAGGTGCTCGGATTATCTCAATTAGAATTTCGAAGAAATCGTCCGGCCCAATACGCCCTAGCGACTGCTTTGCGATTTCCCGATCAACGATTTTTCTCACCAGAGTATCTAACGGCTTCCCATTTTCGAAGAACTTTGCGCTTTCGGATGTAACAACCGACGAAGAATCAGATGTCGCCGCGGATTCGAGGAGATAGTCGCATATAAGTGATGCATACAGCGGAATAGTAGTGGGCTTCTCAACGTTCCCCGCTTCGTTGAAGGCGCGTAGTAGGACGTTCGCCTCAGGAATGCTCCCATGGGGAAGGCGTCCCGAAAGGTACCTATCGGTGTCATCCCCCGTAAAACCTCGCAGCCTGCAAATAGACGTCTGGCGGAATCGCCTGAAACGCTCGATATCGTAGTCTCTGACTGTCAAAATCACCAGGACCTTCCGAAAACATGCTTCCAGATCTGAAAGTGACCGCATAAATTCATCAAAATTAAGTGACGAACCCAAATGCGATTCAATTTCATCAAATCCGTCTATTATTAGAATAAAATTTCCACAGGCTAGATTGATCTCAAAATTGTGACTTTCGATCAAACTATCCTCGTCCATTAACTCGTTCTCTGCGGCTACCTGATATAAATCACTGACAGAATTGACGGACGCAGAATTCGACAGATCTCTGAAGTCGGTGGCCGAAAAAAGAATGACGCGCTTTCGATCCTGGGCATTTATGTAAGATGAGATGTCGTCGCTGAACGTCGTTTTACCAATACCAGCAGGTCCAATGACAATATGAACTGGGTTATAGTCGTGCGTGTTTCTTAATATCTTCTCGATATATTGAGATGTACTTGAATATGTGCCCGACGAGATTCCGGACTCGTTGATTGGTTCGAGAGTTTGCTCAATGAAATTAGAGGCCCTCTTTATTGGAGCTTTGTCATCTCTAAATTTCTGTGGGAGGCATGACTCCCACACAAAATCGTCGAAGTATTTTACGCTGACCTTGCGCCCTCTCGAATCGAATGACAGGTCTTTGATAATATCAGTTATTGATTTCCGCCGATCAATCTCGCCGCCGTCAGGTCGATAGGCCCGTGGCGTGATGATTTCCAGAGCATCCGGGAAATCTAGACCGATGGCTGCATTAAAGTCGACGAGGGTTTTTTCGATTGCTGTTTTCGAGCGGATGAATAGCATCCCCTTCGTCAACCCCCCAAGGTCGACGACGACATAGTCGTACACGAGGCGATTTACTCGATCGGACCGACTCAGCTTATTTTCGATCTTGTGCTTTGGATAACAGAGACGCACAACCTCCTCTGCCCTCGGGTTCTCGAACGTACCGCGGCCGAGCGTCCTGGCCGGTATGCGGCCTTCTATTAATTTTGGAAGAACTGGCGCATCTAGGTCACCTTGGCCAAAAAACGCGACCCGGATTGTCTTTACTAACGCATCAAACGCTGCGGATTGGTCTTCGTTTCTCGCGAGTGCGCTAGCCGCGCCATCATGCGAATATGCGTTTCCGACATTTTGCAAATACTTAATTTCAGACTTGAACAATCCTGCGTCGCGACTTGTCTCTTCGGCTTCGATCCACTTCAGGGCATCTGCAATCAACTTTTCGAGAAGTCCTTGCGGCTCCCCCTTATGGCCGACAATGATTGCCTTGCAGATGACTTCAGCTGTAAGTCGGTACTTGTTTGCGGCATCGGCTAGTGGCTTGTGAACGTCGGCTTCAATGTCCGCCAGATAGGCTCCCAGCCGGGAAATGATGTCTTGGTATGTATCCACGGTACCCCTCTTCCCTACGACTCTCAGCCGGCGGTGCCGGCATGCATCCTTGATAGCACGCGCTTACGCCGAAAACGACGGTCACTGGTAAGACGTAAGCGACGGCCCGATTACTCGACGAGCATAGACAGCTAAGGCAACGCTTTGTCCAACGCGTTCATTTCGAACCCTCACCTTATTGATTGTTTGAAGGCTCTCAAATGCCGAAGCCAGCTCCCTCACGTGCGACAACCCCATACGCGGCACATGAACGCCCACTTCGATATTATAGATGGCGCGAGTTGGTCGCCTGCGTTGTCTTAGCGTCCGCGTGGGCGCTAGATAGCCGCCTGGGAGTAATCGTCAGTAACCACATTTAGCCAGTTTGCTGCCTCTGAGAGTGTGTACGCTCAGGGTCAACAGTGGCTCTGGCTACGCCCTTTGCATTCGCCACACGCGCCGGGCAATTTTCGCGGGCGGCAGCGCTGGTGGTATTTTCTGTTCAGGTGCCCTGCTGCTCGGGAGCTATATGCCCGCCAACGGCCCGAAAGCCCTGTTGCCGGGGCTCATCGCGAACCTGATCGTCGAACGCTCGCCGAGAATTTGAAAGATTCGCATCTCAGGATTCTCTAGCGGAGCGCGTTCCCGACTACGCCTGCCTAATGGCCACAGCTTCTGCACAGCCCGAGGAATCTCAGAAAAGGCACTCCTGCCTGATATCGCGGATTTCCAGATTGCCACCTGGCGGGGTTGGGAACGTCAATTTTGACCGCCACTGTGTACGTCGGCCCACAATCAGCCTTGCGGGTCGCCTGCCGGCCATCCGGCTTGTACCTACCCTGCGCTCCTCTCAGGGCCAGGATAAATCACTCTGACGGGCAAGCGCGCCCATGGCGTGGAGAACGACGCGATCCTCGGCCAGCCCGATGCTGCGCCGCTGGCCGTGTTCCGGTCTCCCGGGTCATGGGGGTTACGCGCAAAGATCCGTGCGGTGCGTCCACCGGCGGTTCGCCGGAGTTCTCCCCTGTTCTCATTGCCGTTCTCCGCGAGCACACGCACGGCTGTCCCAGCCGGGCATCCGCGCCGTGTGTCGCGGGACAGGGCCGCGCAGCGCACCTGCAGCCATCCTGATGCGCAAAAGCGAAAATGAAATGAACACCGTTATTGCGGCGCCCCGGCTTGCGGAACAGGTAGACACTGGAAGCATCGCAACCTCAACCGAATGGGCGGGCTTCCAGAATATGTGCCGGGGCCCGACGGCGCAATCGGACCTTTGTCCGATTGCTCAGCCCAAAACCACAGTGAAATCGTTGCGCGAACATGGATATGCGTCGAGCCGGCGCTCAAGCTCCCTATGTGCGATCAGTTGCATAGCGGCCTCGTGCGGCTAAAGCGCCAGTCGCGCGGCGTCATGCCGAAACGTCCGACGAACCAGTTCGTAAACCTCCCCCGGTGCGAATATCCAACAAGCCCCGAAACTTGCCCGATCGGAAACCGTGAGTTGCTCATGAAACGTACAGCGAGTTCGTACCGCACTCCCTCCGTCACGCGCGAAAAGCTGGTATTGGCAAGGTCGAGTTGTCGCTGCATGGTGCGAACGCTCATGTGCAGATGTGCGGCAACCTGCTCGACGCTAGCTTGCCCTAGTGGCAGCAGCAGGTAGATTGCCTTGCGCACTTCGAGTGCGGTCGAGCCGACAGCCTCCACATTCTGCGAATCGGCAAGGTCTTCCGCATAGCGCGCGAGTTCGGGATCTGCGGCCGGGTTCGGGTAGTCGAGATCCGCCGTCGCGCACACCAGGCCGTTGAAGTCGCTGCCGAACTCCAGTGGACACTCGTCCGACAGATGAGCGAAGAACGGCAGGCCGTTGATGCTGGTTTTGAGCACCGCCGGTGCCTTGCAGCAAGGCATCATAAAGTCGCCGAGTTGCGCGAACTGCTTCAAAGCCTCCCACTCGGCGCGGGGGATAGCGGCCGCATCCACCGGCCGACCGTCACGGGTCCAAGCTGATTGCGTCATTTGTACGCCCAGCATTTGATGGCTAAGGGCCGAGCGCCGTTCTTTGCTCTGATCGGCCATCTGGCGCGACCAAGCAGCCGACGCAGTGTCTCAGAATTCATATTTGTCCTTGCGCTGGATGAAGGCTTCGCGCCCTCCTTCCAGAATGCTGGCAACTTGATCACGAATTACCGGCACGTCAATCGACCCTTGTGCCTCTAGTCCAAGACAGCCTTGACTCTCAGCCGCGGTAAAGACGCCTATCCACTCGGCATCGCCAAACACTGGGATGTTTGCGTTGTGCGTCGCAAACAGGAATTGCCGACGAGTTTTGGCATCCCTCAGCTCGGTAACGATTCGCTCTGCGATGAAGGCGTTATCCAGGTTGTCCTCAGGCTGATCCATGAGCAGAGGATCGGCGTTCTCCAGCAGCAGCATGTGCAATATGGCCGTGCATTGCTGCCCAGTCGATAGCTTGCTCAATTGGCGAAACGACGGATCAGCCTGACCGTGGGCAACGTTCAGCGAAATGTCTACCCGGTGCTCCAGCTCAAGCGCCTCCAGCTCCATCAATTGCGATGGCTGGAGCTTGGTCAGCGCCTCGGCCACCATTTGGGTGACACCCCAGTCCAGTTGAACGTTGGCCGACCCAGTCTGGATCGATTGCGCTAACGACATGGGGCTGATCGTTTCCGCCTCGTCTATCCACGACAATCGCTTTTCCCCTACGCCTTCCAGCTTGCACCCCAGCAGGAAGCTCAGCAGCGGCGTACGATTGGCCTCCGGCACGATTTCGACCTTGAGCTTGCCCTCAAGTCGCCTGTTCAGGCGCTTTGCAGCTTTCTGTAGAGCCTGAATCCGCTGTCCTCGCAGGTCGGACAGCTCGGCCAACAGGTTGCGCCGCTCTTGCTTCAAGGTGTCGCCTTGGATCTCGTACGTTGACAGCTTAGCGTTCATTGGCTTGATGCGTTCGATGTCACCCATGAGCCGTTGATAGGCGGCACCGACTTCCTGTCCACTCTTACCCGCAGCCGAGGGAAGCGTCCGAAGCGATTTTTCTAGTTCGGCCTCGTGTCCTCGGATAGCCTCCTGCCAAGCCTCCTGCTGTACCGCGAGTTGAGCCGACGCCTCATCCAACATGGCTGTCATAGCTGCAAGGTGTTCGTTGAACCCTTGACTGAGCCCCTCCAGCGTCGTCCGCACTGCGACCAGCTGGGATATATCGGGTAGCCCTTCGAGGGCTTCATCGTTGATGAAGGCCAGGTCAGGCACGCTGTCGCGAAAATCGACAAGGGCGTCCCGCAGAGACTGAGCACTCTCCGTGACACTCTTGGCAATCTCTCGCTCTCTGGCGAGAAGGGGAGTCTTAGCCAGCTTCTCCTTGATGCCTAGCTCTTCAAACCCACGGAGCTGCTCTTCCAGCTTCGGCAGCCGATCCACCTGCGCCTTCACGTCGTCAAGGTCGGACAAGGATTTCGCGAGCTTGCGCTGGTTCTCGACCAAGCGCCGGTGAACCTCGGCACTCTTCGCCTCGTAATCTTCACCCTGTGGAAGGAAGCGATCAAGCAATTGGACCCGGCTGGTTTCATCCTGAGCCAGCTCGTAAATCTCGTTCTGCCCATAGACGTCAATGCCGGGCAACAAGTCACGTGGGAGAAGCGTCGATACGTTGCCGTCCAAGTCACGCACTATTGGCGGTTCGCCGTAACGGCGCGAGACTGTATATTGCTTACCGTTTTGAGCTGACGACACCACCAGCAGCTCTAGGCGACCCGCTGCGCGGCCAAGATTCTCTTTGATGATCGCTTGATGAAGCTTCGATGCCTGTTTACCTTTCGGCGGAAGGTCCAAGGCGTAGCGCAGACATTCGAGCAAGGTCGATTTACCAGTACCCCGTCCGCCAATAACGGTATTCAGGTGATCGGAGAAGTCCGCGCGTACACCATCGAGGTAGCCTCCGGTGACAGTCATGCTGAGTACTTTGCCGATCGGACTCTCTGCTTGCTGCGAGTTCAAACGAACACGTGATCCTGGATCAAGGAAGGCCACCTTGAACGCTGCGAAATTGGGCCGCGTCATCTTGACGAGACAGGTCGCACCTGGCTGCGCTAGATCCTCCGGCTTCGCGACATCTTTGGAGTTGATGACGGCGACGGGCCGCTCGCGCCGATACGCATCGTCTTTATTCAGCAGTACCCTGCGGTAGAAGTCGCTCTCTACCCCTGCTAGATCATCTATCGGCCCGGGAATCTGTGCGGCGCGAAGTTTGGGGAGCTTCCACACATGGTTGAGCCGGTTCTTTAGGAGTCCGTTATCTGACGTGCAGTGTGCTGCGTAGATGAACCCACCGAGCTGATCGACTTTCTCGATCAACTGCTCGGAACTCAATCGAGACGGGCGAACACCATCTGCCGGATCAAGCAGTTCAAGATTGCCGAGATAACGTTCGAGCTGTTGTCCCGTAGTCTCCTCCGAAAACAGGCAAACATAGTGGGTTTTGTCGTTCGAGGCGATCTCGAAACCTGGAAACACCACGATACCGCGCGGTCGCAGTACATCACGCAAGGCATCGATACTGGCCACGCTGCCGTGATCCGCTATCCCGACTACGGTGATCTTCAACTCAAGGCACTTTTTGAGTAAAGCTTGGTTATACTCAGCTTCACTCAAACCGTGGTCTGTTCCCCTATACGAGCTGTTGTAGCGAACAGGATTAACCTGTAGCGCGCAGCGCCAGAATTTTGCGTAGGTGAATTGTTCCTGCATGCCGCCCCCTATGTCCCGTCAGCAAAGAGCGCGGCCTCTGCCGCGACATGATCTGCTACGTACCCTTATCGGCTTATTCGTTGGCAGGCGACGCCGCCGTAAAGGCAGTTTGCGAGCAGCGGAGAACCTAGCCCCCTCGCAGCCCCGCCCCACCGGTCACTGTCAGGGCGACCTCCGCTTCCTTGGCGTCAACGAGCGTTTCGATTTCCGAGTACAGGTCGACGTTGTGTCCCGGTGCAGACAGTGAGATGACCAGCGCGTACCTGGCCTTGTCGGTGATACGCCTCTGACCCACGTGCGACTTCCACCAGCCTCCGACCGGGTACACAGCGATCGAGTCGTGACCGGCAAGCTCAATGGCTAGCCCACGCCAGAGATCGCAGTGCAACGAGCCCGCTTGAATCGCCTTGGGGCCAAGAAGCCAGTAACTCGCTTCTTCGTCCACCTCTGATCCCGGGTTGGCCTGGCTGGCAGTAATCCGGCTTCTGAATCGCGCATCCGATTCGTTACGCTTCTTCATGGCAAACCGCAGGCCAAATGAGCGATACGTTTCGGGCCGCGTGGCCGCTTTTCCGGTCAGGTTGGGCTCGATGAAATAGGACAGCGTAATCTTCATCGATACGACTTCATTTTCAAGCGCTTCGAGCGCCGCCCGCGGCCACGGCAAGTCGTAGAAGTGCATCTCGTTGAACACACCGCCCCGGCCATCGTTCCCAGTGGTGTACGGCTGTATTTCAGCCTGCGCTACTAACGTGGCGTCATTTTGCGCCGAAAGCATGGCGCGTTCGATATCCGGCACGCCGTACCCGAATTCACGAAGTTTCTGCTGCTTTTCAGTCTTGGTTCCGGTTTTCCAGTGAGCGCCGGTACCGATGAACTTCTTCCGGATCGGCTCCGGCCAGCGTGCGGAATCGACCGTCAATGCTCGATGCGTTTCGGGCCAGAGATCAGGGTGCGCCGCCTGCAAACGGCCAGCGAAATTACCAGCCATGGCTGTCGCGGCACTGGTCGCCCAGAACGGCACGAGCGGTTCCGTCACGACGTCCGCCCCCGTCGAAAGAAGCGACACGGCGGGGTCCCATCCGCAAAAACCCGCCGCGTCGGCCACCATGTTGCCGGCCTCAAACAGTACTTCCGGCTTGATGGGCGTCAGGTCCTCTGGCAAGAGGCAGGTTCCTCGACTATAAGGACTGCGGTGGTTAGCCGGTACGGCTGGATGCATGACGGGTGGTGGTGTCGGCGCCTGTTCCTTGCGTGTGAATCCACCAATAGTCAGTGCATTCCAGCTTTGCGATGGATCCTCGATCGGCTGCGACGGAAGGACATCCTCCTGCATCCCACCCGCCACATTGCCGGTCGATACAACGATAAGGCGCTTCGGACGCTGCGCCGCAGGTATGCCGCTCTCATCGCCAGGCATTGATCCTGAAGCGATCTGATCCAGCGCGCCACTCCACGTCGAAGGGCGCGACGGCGAAAAATCAGTCGTAGAGGAAGCGAGACAAAAACTGCGCAGTGCATCCGGACGCTCTGCCTCGACGGCACCTACCGCACCCTGCGTCACCACTCCGTAACTGGGAGGTTGTGTCGGTGGGAAGCCGCGCGGAGGCAGGAGCTTCATCGACTCCGCGCCATGGGTCAATCGAACATCCCGAGCGTCATTCATCAAGGGGTCGAGATCGCCGTACAAGACCAGACCGGCGATCGGCGTCCCGTGGCCCCCGTTCGCGTAATGGTCATCCACTCCCCATGCCGCGTCATAGGCCCACGCGCCGTGGAGCCCGGGCGCAAGCAATGGATGAGCTGCGGCAACCCCTGTATCGAGCACGCACACGACCGGTGCTCCCTCCACCGGGCCAGTCACACGCCCGGCCAGTTCCTCGACCCAATCATGCTGTCCGATGCCGGTCGCGCCACGCTCGAGAAATGGTTCGATCGTGCCTGTTGCCCGCCGGATTTCGGTCACGGCGCCAGGTACGGTCTCTGCAAAAGCTGCAAGCACGGCAGCAGACGCGTGAAAAAACAACACGGTTGTTTCGGGGAAAATCAGACGGTCAGCATGCACTTCAATATTCGCGCTGCGTGCTGCATCCGCGAGCTGACGGGCCGATACACCCGGCTCCCGAATCCATAGCTCCCACCAGAACTGATCGGGAACGTTCAGGTCGACCCCACCCGTGAACAGGGTCTCGACGGCAATCTTCCGGATTGCCTCAATGACCTCGAAGCGCTCGACATCAGGGCGGTCGTCACCGTGATCTTCGCCGTACGCCGAGATTCGCCGCTTCAGAAACGTGCGAGCTTCGTCAGGGATGAAAAGCAGCGCGCTTTCCGTGCGGTTCTCGTTGCGTTGGGAACGCAATACCACGACATCCTGCGTGGGAAATTCCAGCGTCGCGGGGACTCTCACAGCCTTTACGCGGGAATTCTCCGGCGGAGTTGCCGTGGTGACCTCGACGACCGTACCTGGCTTCAGCCCCTGAATCGAAAGTCGCAGATCAGTTCCTGGCGACGGCAGATTGCCCAGCGAGCTATCAAGCTGCTGGAGCAGCGTGGCGGCGTGTGCCGCATGATCGTTTCGACGCGGCTTGCGCCCAAGGTTGCGCGGAGGAAACTTGTAGGCCGAGGTCTCGCGAAAGAGGTCGATCGAAAGATGCGGACGGTTTCTGCTATCGAAAGTGTCGGGCACCGATGTAATTCCCTACTTGTTCTTTTGTGCGATTCGTTCGTTTTACTGCCCGGGCACGATGGTTCGCCGGTGAAATTTCCCTTTCAGCAACCGGCGATTGTCCAGTGCGTCACCCAGTGCCGCGGGCGACACCTTTTGAACGCCTTCAAGGATCGCGTCCTTGACAACAGAATCGGCAGCCCGCACCAATTCACCTTGGCTCAGACCGTCGAGCGAGGATGACAAGGAACTCCACAGCCTGGGTGCAAACCTGAATTTCCCGAGGCGACGCTCGATGATTCCGCGAGCGGCTACCGCGTCGGGCAGCGTGTACTCGACGACTTCATCAAACCGGCGTGCCAATGCTTCGTCAAGAATTTCGACGTGATTCGTCGCCGCGAGCACGATGCTATCGGTCGAATTTGGCTCCTCCATAAAGGCGAGCACGGAGTTCAATACACGTCGAATCTCGCCCACGTCATTCGGGTCGCCCCGTCGCGCGCCAATCGCGTCGAATTCATCAAGCAGGTAGACACCTCGAGTCTGAGCGATCTGGTCGAAAAGCAACCGAAGCTTGCTCGCAGTCTCCCCGAAATACCGACTAAAGAGGGACTCGAGCCGAACCGTGAAGAGCGGCAATCGCAGTTCCCCCGCCAATGCGGACGCCGTCATGGTCTTTCCCGTACCGGGCGGACCAACGAGCAGCATGTGCGTAGCCGGAGTCTGGCCGTGCTCGCGCAGCGTCACTCGCTCCTGTTGCTGACGAACGACGCGCGTGAGGCGTTTGGCGATGTCATCCGACAGCACCATGTCAGACAGAGCAACCTTCGGGTAGCTGCTTTCGACGATTTCCTGCAGTTCACCGCGTGGCCGCGCTAACGGAATGGGTGTTTGGCCGCGCGCAGGTCGCCCGGACCTGCGCTGATCGCGCGCCTTCTGGACAAGCCGCTTCAGTTTGTCGGCGTCGTCCTGCCGTCCTTGGCGTGCCTCCTGAGCAGCAATCTGCAGCACGATGGAAAGCAACTGATCCTCGTCTCCGTCGACATGCGAATTCAGGAGCGCAAGAACTTGTTTCGCCGACATGTTCGCCTCCTTCAGTAAGGTTTCGCCGGTCGCGGGATCGCTGACTCTGTGAGAGAAATAATAGTGCGGCCTTACCTGAAATGCTTTGGTCCGTCCCTATTTGTCACGCGTCCAGCATCGGCACGTGTTTGAACTGATTATTTTACTTAATCGACCGCCTGTTCGTCATTGTTTTGTCGGACTATCCCTGCTCGGATTCGATGCAAATGGCGAGCCTTACTCTAGAAAAGCCCCGCCTGCCTCGCGTCCCGCGCCCGCGGCAGCGAGGCCCGGGCGCGCCGGGTGCCGCGGCGGCGCGCGAGCCGCCGCACGTGGGCGACCAGTTCCGCCTTCGCCGCCCCGGCAACAAGCACCAGCACATACAGGCGCACGCCGTCGGGTCCCGGCTCCGGTCGCACGCGCAGCGACACGCGTCGCGCGAGGCGCCGGGCCCGGTCGAGCAGCTGAGCGCGGCTCATCCCCGGCCAGCACGCGGCGATGAACTGCACGACCGCCGGCGGCAGGGATTCGGGGGCGCAGCCGGACGGCAGCGCGAGGGCAACAAGTTCGAGCGGTCGGCCATGGGCGGCAGGGGAAGTCAGGGCTCTCCGAGCCTGGCGTAAATCCGGCGGCGCCGCAATGGCGCGGACGGCGACTGGGATGAGCCTGCCGGCGGCGCCTTGCACTGCTCCACCCTGTCCTCGTGTCAGCCGGTTGCCACTTGCGCCCCAGGGTCAAAGGCCGCGACTTCGCTGGTTGGCGAACGTCATCCAGCCTGATAACCCGGCATTGTCCGACTTGCATTTATCTGCACACGATAAGGCCGCCCGGCTGGACTCAAGCCTTCTGAGGATCCCTTAGCGTGTCCGAAACGCTGCTAACAAGACGAAATCCCGTTTGGGAGCTGGGCCGGTACAGCCGCGTCATGTTCGAAGACCCGCAAGCACTCGCATAGCTTCCTGAAGTCCTGTGCGAGCGCTGTACCCCTTTGTCTGAAAACAGGTTTGTGTAGACTCTGCTCGTCTCTGAAGAGAGTCGCATCAGACCGTTAGTTGCACATAATGTTGGGCGACGCTGAGTGTGACACCCAACGATGGCATCACATTCGGCCCAATAATGTTGAATGCTTGAGCCGAGCATGACGCGAGTGGCTACCTGTTCGGAAATCACATCCAGCTGCTCGCTTGTCTCGACGTCGAACTCAACCGGCGCATGGTTGTCGTGTATGGCAGAAGCGTTCCCCTTCCGGCAATTCATGCGGCACGATCTCGCGCGGCAGATTCGAATCTAGCGGATGGCGACCAAGCCTAGCACGCGTATGGCCCGAGATCTGCATGCCCAGTTCGTCCTAACGTGCAAGTGGCGCCGACACCGAGCGCTTCGGCTTCGTTAAACAGGCCGAGCTGATCTGTCTCACGCGCCTCGCTCGATGCGCCGAACAGCTCGTGCCTCTAGGCACTCAGCCGTTCTTTCGCAAGATCACGCTCGGCCTTCGCGAAAGGAAGTTCGCCACGCAATGCGCCGCGCTCGACGAGCAGTGCCTGATACTCTTCGGCGCTCAGTGTGATGATTTCGTTCGGCATGGCCGGTTCGGCCATCTTGGCGCACCGGGCGCTCAGCCGGTCTGTTCGCAAAAACGTCGTGGACGCTTCTGGATATCGGCGAGGTTGATGCCGTCGAGCAGCTAGTGCGGCTGCTCGACGGTGACGGCAATCGTCTCGCTTGCCGGTTCACGAGTCAGGCCATTTTTTCTCTACGGCGCAGGAGCTGGCGAAATACACCGACCTCTGGTCGGCCTTGATCGCATAGTGCAGTTCTACCTCGCCTTTCACGCCCGATGACAGCAGGATCGGCTCGCACACTTGAGCTATTGGGGCAGCGAACACATTCATGTGCTGAAACGATTCCCTGTGCCGCGATGCCTCCGCCGTGCGACGGGGCGCGAACCGAATGCGGAATCATCGATGGCTACGAACCGCCGACGGTACCCGAAGACTTGCGCGAACTTTGCCGCGATCGGCATGCGAATGGTTTACTGCCCCATCGAAACACCTACGATTTCGGATCTACGAAGACGCCCCATAGAACGCTACAAATTACGTAACGGATAGTACGAAATATATCGCCCCTCCACTCACATACATCGGTTCTCCACTTAAGTGCGGTTCTCGCTACGCGAGGGTACTGTTGGCGTGAAACATTTCTGCTCGAATTGCCCAAACTGCCCGTCCTGCAAGGATTTAAGCTATATTCAATCTGCCCCCCTAATGTTTCACGAGTCACATCCGTCGAGAATCTCCATATTCGCTTCATTTTCCGCCAGTCGGTTACGGTTTCGCGGCGCCAACCTTTTGCGTGGGATGGAAGCATTCGCGGTGTCACCTGACACGAACAGGTAATCGGAACGACGTTGATGTCGTGCGCCATCGCGGCCCTTCTGGTCTTTCGTGACGTCAGCTTCGTCAGAGCGTGCAATGACTCGTTCGCCTGGTACACTGATCTGCGACTAGCGCAACCTCGCGCATTCGATAGTTTCCATAAATCTCGATTATGGATTGTTAGTTGCATATGCGATCAAATTCGAGTGGCAAACTGAAGTCCGCCATTTGGCTTTCCCCAGCGACATCATGTCCTGACAGTCGTCCGTCTCGGGCCTCCCTACCGCTCCTACTGGATGAAGTCCGACATGAAATCGGAGAATTCGGTAATCACGCCGGACAACTCCGACTTGATCTCCGGGTTCTTGATGGCCTTTGATTTTTCTGAGCTTGCTTGAAAGAGGACCAAGATAGTTCGTGGCCGGGCGCGTCACACGGACGCAAGCCTTTTGTGCCGACGAGCAACTCCTCCGCGACATCTGTTGTGGGATCCAAGTTGCCGCAACTGAAAATGCCTCGTAGGGACACAACATCAAACGAATGCGACTCGCTACGTGTCTCTACTGCGGACGTGAAGGGCACGACATGTTCGCCCGTTCAGATTAAATCAGGAAGAGCATCGTCAGGGCACTCACTAGGTCACCGCGCTCTCAGCCAATGCGTGTCCGGCTAGTGCACTCCTACGAAGAGGCGCATTGGTGTTGGGGAGAAATGCCTTCAGCGGAGAAACTAGAAGTGCTTGGTGCGTCACTCAGGTTAGTCAACAGAATTGCTCCGAACGAAGTGTCGTTAGGAGGCGACGTGGACAGCGCTCTTTTACGCCAGCACACGCGGCCGCAGCAATCTCGTGGCCTGACGTATCGGTGATGACACGGAGAGTCTCAAGCTGATTTACAAAGTGCATGAGGTCGTCGAGCAGTCACTAAGTCACGAAGAACACGGCGGCCGAAGTGCGATATGGATGCCGCCGGTTTGTTGCAAGCAAATGCTCCTAACTTGAAGCACGTCCGTCGGTCGGTACTGCGCTGTCAGCGAAAAATGTCTCCAATGGAGACACAAAACGGACGGCACTCGATGTGCCTCGAAAGACGTCACATCGAACTACAGTTGGCTGGGGCAGGACCGGCAGGATGCCTCTGATGTAAGAGAGACAGAGGCTATGAGCGACCAGTGCCCATCACAATAGACGAGACCATGTAAGAAACACGACTCGGAAGCCCTAGCAATCGTCTGCGCGTCTCCGATGAATCCATCTGTCCAAACGGAGTCAATGCCCAGTGTGTCTCCATTGGAGACACAATGGACTGCTTGCCTCACTCGGACAAGCATGCGTCGTCAGAGTCGAGGCGCTGACGGTCTCATCCTTTCGTGTATGCGAAAGCGTCACCGCCTAGCCGTCCAACGGCAAGCACATCCACTTTGGACCATACTAGTCTCCAATGGAGACACATATGGTCCAAAGTGGCCGGACATGGCTGCATACGTCACCAGAAGCTTCATCGGACGTTATGTGAACGGCACTGTTTCGTGGATCCGTATCCCGCCGCTGCACGTCCGTGGAGCCAACCACGCCGATCCTAGCCAAAGCGTTTCAAATGGAGACACAGCGACCAGCGAGGGCTGGCTTGAGAGTCGAAATGCCACGAAGAAGCGTAGCCAGAGGCGCAACGTACATCGTCCTTGCGCAGAAATGAGCAACACCGCGATGCCTCGATCGGCAGGCATATCGATATGCGGTGAGAATTGTCTCAAATGCAAACACAGGTGCTCCGGACCAAGCGGGACGGCAAGCGTTCGTGGCAAGAAACACCATCAGACGCCAAGTTGATTCCCCTTTTCCCGCTAACGCGGGCCGTGCCGAGAATTATCAATCGACAGCATGCCGCTGTTGGCGCAGAAGTGTCTCCATTGGAGACACAAAAAAGCCCGAGCTAGTCGGGCGGTCATAATCAGTCTGATGAAGCGTCGTCAGAGAATAGTTGAGCGATGAGCGTTCTAATCTGCCTCTCCCTCTCTGCTGTGAGCGCTCCAGCCTTGATCTTCACGGTGAATCCAATTGCGTCCTTGGTGATCGAGCCTGCTTGAATCTTCCCTGCGAAAATTTTCTCAATACTACGGTCGGTTAGATTTCCAGCCGGCTTTCCGTCGCTTTCCACAGCCTGCGTGATGGCTCTCGCGAGCTTTGTTTGATCCAGATCCCCGGTTACAACCTTCGCCCAAAGATCTCGTGCGAGTTCAAACGCGCGCGCATCCTGTTCGCGGAGTGCAGCGACAATATCTTGTGCAGCGTGTGCGCCGAGCAACCTAGGCTGGATATCCAAGTCTTGGATCACGAATTCTGGCAGATCGCCGAAGGAAAGGTAGCGGTAGAGTTCGGACCGGCTGATACCCAATGCTTCCGCCATGCGCTTCCGGTTAGGAAACTCTTTTTCCGTTCTGCGCACCGAGCGTGAAACCTCGTAGTCGGACAAGTCATCTCGCGCAACGTTCTCGACAAGCGCAAGCATCGCCATTTCCTCATCTGAAATGTCAATGATGATGACCTTGATCGTCTCCTTCCCGATCATCTTATGCGCCCGCCAACGACGCTCGCCGGCCACTATCTGATAGCCTGACGTCGCTCGGCGGACGACAATCGGTTGAACCAGGCCCGCTTCGCGAATGGATTCTGCAAGCTGCGTTAGCTTCGCTTCATTGAACAACTGCCGCGGTTGCCACGGATTGGGGACGATGCTCGCAACCGGCACCTCGAACGATGCCCCCGTTTTCTCCAGTTCAATTATGCGCTGCTGCGCCATCGCCAACGCGCCAGCCATGCCCGGCGCGGTACGCGGACTTGTTGCCTTATCTTGCTGGGGATCGATCTTGATGTCCTTCGCCGCGCGAACCTCCGCGGTCTTACTCATCATGCGGTCACGAAGACTGCTCATTGTCCGGCCCTCCATTGAGCAACATACTGATCGTCGATCCACTTGCAGTAATCCATCAGCGGCTGTTTAACCCGCGCCAATGTCTTTGCTACGGTGTCAGAGCGTGACAAGTCAAACACCGTTGAAAAGGCAAGAGCACCATTGCTCATCACCGAACTCGCAGGAATTTCTGTCGCATGAAGCCAATCTCCGTAGGCTCGCTGCGACCATGAGCGCACGACAGGCGCTGATGACGTGTTGCCGTAGTCGACTCTCGACAGAAGAACAGAGATGAAATCGTAGGTCTTATCGAGTTCGTGCTCGACGAAGCCATGCGCGACCTCTGCGAACAGCGACCAAAATGAAACGGAAGAGATAAAGTCCAAGCTCTCCGGAACCAACGGCATCACCATTGAATCTGCGGCCATGAGACCGTTGAGAGTCATGTAGGAGAGCGACGGCGCCGTGTCAAGAATGATGTAATCGTATTGCGCTCGAAGCGGTTCGATCCCCTTTCGAAGCACGGACCAAAACTCGAAGCCAGGACTACTCTGCTGCGCTGTCGGAAGATGGAACTCCGCGTCGTGAAGATAGTTGTGGGCTGGAATGACATCGAGCCCGTCCCAATAGGTGGTCTGAACTTTCGACGCAAGTCCACCTTCCATGCTCGGGTCATAGATGAACGGAAGCACTGTGTCTTCCCAGGTTACGTCCTTTTCAGCGTAGAGGCCACAGAGCTCCGAAAGTGACGCTTGTGGATCGAGGTCGATCACAAGTACTCTGCGACCACGCAGGCTCAAGCCCTGCCCAATACACATCGTTGTCGTAGTCTTACAGGATCCTCCCTTGAAGTTCGCGGTGATCAAAACGCGGCCTCGGTGCTCTCGTGTCCCGGTGACGAGCGGTGTCTGATAGATATCAGACACTTGCTGCACCCATGTGCGAGCATCCTTCAAGGAAAAGATCCGCGCTCTGCCAGTACCGTGCGCTTCACCCGGGGGCAAATCCCCGGCATCCTTGGTCGCCAGATAGTTGATCTTCTGGCGGTCGATACCGCACAGTTCCGAAAGCTCACCGATCGTAAAGAGTGGAGGCTTCTTACGCGGTCGAGGCGCGAGGATTTGATCGCGTAGTTCGTTCGCCATGACCGATAGGCGTTCGGCGAATTCCCCAAGATTGGAGAGCTTCACGCGTCGATCAATACCTGGCAACTCGCTCAAATTCATTGGAACAGTTCCTCTTTCTATCGACGGTGAGGTGATTTCTGCACGCTCACCATCAGTTTCTACGGTTTTAAGCTAGATGGACACCGAACCGTAGAATACTCGTCAGACCGCATAATGGCTATCGGAATCTCAAAGGAAATGAGTGTTCGATGCCAAACCGGCAAAAATCCATTTAATTCAAATGGTTAGAAAATATCAGAGGCGAGAGATTTCGAGCAATGTGCAGAAAGATCCATGGGTTAGCGCACGGGGACACCTCAGGCGTAACACAGAACACCTCACCTTAGACGGCAAAAAGGGGGACGCGCTGGTAGAGCTTTTTAAACGAAACACAATTTTCCTCACCTTTGCAGTGATGCTTTGGGGCCGTTGGTGATGTCCGATATGACATCAAAAGGCCCGCAGATGCTTCAAGTCTCAATTTGTTCATCGCTGCTCTTCCAGAGGCGCTCTTTCCACGCCAATTTCTTGTTTTGGCTGTTCCGTGCCGCGTGGTTGGTTTGTGTCTACTTAAAAATCAAACCCACAAACAACTAACAGCGACCACTCAACTCAATAGATTCAGATACTTAGACGAATAAGGTGAGGTGTTCTGTGTCAGAGGTGCTGTTAATTGAGTGATGAAGTGAGGTATTTACCACGGCAAGGTGAAACGAATTCTTCGCGAAGGTGAGACGTTTGGGCGCTGATGGTGAGGTGAAATGTGTAGGGGAGGCGGGCTAAGGTGAGGTGAAATGTGCTAACCGTTTCCCAAGGTGAGGTAATCTGTGTTGACAGGGCACCTTAGCGTGGGTACCGTAGCGCCCCATATCACCCTTTAAGAGTGGCTCGGAGGCCGAATGGCGATAGCGGGGCAGGCGGCTACATCCAGACAACTGGCGCTGGCGTTATTTGACGACGCGAACGCCGAGGATCTGCCCGTCGATACGGCTCGCTCCGATATTGGATTCGCGCGAAAGAACGTCCTGATTCGCATCATTGATCTGGGGGTAGCGGCCCGACGGCTGATCGACGCGGCGTATTTCATCGTCGCACAGGAAGAGAGCGTTCGCGACCTGTATGACGTTGAGTTGGACTACTTCAAGTGGCTCATGCGCTATTCGAGCCGCAACAACACACACCTCGAACAGGTCATTACCGAGGCGCAAAGGGCACTGATTCAGGCGACCGCTGCGCCGGATGCCGATGGCGAGAAGCCCTTTGGTTCTGTGCAACTCATAGGTCGCATCTCCTACGCAGGTGGGCGCTTCCAGTTTCGAGTACCCCCCGACCTCATCGGAATAATACGTGGCCCAGGTAAGTCGCATTGGTTGAGTCTGCGGATCACCTCACTCTTCACGCTCAGCTATGCGCGTGTGATGTACGACCACTTGCTCCCCTACGCAGACGAAGGCATAACGGATTGGCTTATGCTCGAAGACCTGCGTTCGTGGCAAGGCGCGATGGGTGCCAAAGCACAGGAATTCAAGTATTTCAAGCGTGACTGGCTCGCGCCTGCTGTGGAGCAAATCAATGCGGTCTCCGACCTCACGCTCTCGTATGAGACGCGCAATGAACCGGGGTCTCGCAAAATTGGGCGCTTGCGGTTTCGCATTGAGCGCAAAGAGATGGCCGAGCGAATGTTGCATACGCACGAACAAGCGCAAGCGATTTACCAAACCTTGAAGCAGGAGTTCGGCCTGTCCAGCGCGCAGCTCAACCAGATTGCGGCGGAGCGAGATACCTATACCGACGAGCGTCTTGATCAGGCAATTGAGCGCACACGTTTCAGCCTGAAAATGGGCAAGGTATCGAAGAGCCCAGCCGGGTTCTTCATGAAGGCGTTGAAAGAGGGATGGATTATCTCCGACGCGGAGCGCGCGATGGTCGAGATTCAAGAAAACCTCTCGCAGGCTGAACGACGTGAGGCCGACCTCAAAGAGCAGACCCACACTCGTATGGCGCTGCGAACTGCCGCTCAGGATATGCACGCGCAGGACCGCCGTGTCGAGGAAGTCCGGCGTGGATGGGATGCGTACGCAACTGCGACGTTGAAGCAACAAGAAGATTGGCGAAGAAGCTATAAAGCCTCTCCGGCGGGCAAACTCACCTTGCGTCGGTTAGGAATCGATCTGATAAGCGATCTCGCTGAGGCGACAGTGCAGAAGTACCCTGATTTGATGGACGGATTTTCGGGCTATGTTTTCAACAAAACCAAGTCAGGCACGACCAAAAGCCAGTAGAGCGAGTGCGAGGTGCGCCGCTGCTCCGCGCAGCGAGTATCGGTGTTAGAGCTTCGCAATTCCGGCTCTGGCGTTTCGGTAGGCGCTGGATTCTACTCGCACAGGATGGTGTCAATGGCGAAACAGCGAATAATGATGAAGCCAACACCCATATGACCGATTCCCTCGTTGCGATTGACGGCTTGTTGAATTGCGTCACCGTATCAATTGAGCCGTCCACTCGGGCTCGATTGCGATGTCCCGCGACACCGTGCTAGTGGAGGGCGAACGCGATCAGTTCGCCGAACCAAGATCCGACGGAGTCCCGATCATAGTGCGAGGGATGCTAAGGTGACAGCGGGAAGCACGGGCCAAAATTCAAGTCAAACACGCCACGATGCCGACGTCATGTTCCAGGCTTGCCCGCGGGACCTTTCGTCTTCGCCTCGACATCGGGCAGCCTCGCGTATTTGACCTGACGCTTTGGTGTGGATGGGCTGTTCTGCCGTCGGACTGCTGCGTCACGTGCCCTTAACACGTCGGCAAAACGCATAGTCCGCTCGAAATCAAGCAGTGCACGCTCCAGGTAGCTCTTCAATTGCTCGTGGTACGGGCGCAATCTGGCGATTTGGGGAGATTCGATTCGCATCGATCTTTCGTCTTGTGCGAACGTCAGTCGGATGACCGTCTGCTGAGCTGCGGCGAGCCTCCCGGTAAGGATCACTTGCAGGACGTTCTCAGGGCTTCGCAGCCTCAGTTCCCTCGCTCGATACGCATTCAAGACGACCCTGTCCTCCCCCAGCTCCTTTATCGCGGAGAGCAGAGTATCGCCGAGGCGAAAGCTGACGACGTGAGGGTCACCAAACGCTTCGATGACCGCTGGTGGAATCGCTGCGAGCGCGATCTTCCTCGATATGTGCGACTTCGATTCGGCGAACTCTTGTGCCAGGCTTGCCTGTGTATCCCACAAGCCGCTCAACAATGCCGCCAAGTACAATTTCCCCTGCTCGTATATCGCCCCGTTGTTCGCTAATAACGCTGCGTGAGCCGCGCGGATCGTCGATCTATCGTTCATCGTATTTCCCGCCCCTAAGGGCACAAATTGCTACACACTGTTTGCTCGCGAGAGTGGGCATTGGTGTCCTTACCATTGCGCCACATCGTGAGTACCTCGGAAAGTTTGGCCAGCAGTGCTTTGCCTACCCGTACGTCGCGCTCCTTCCGTAACACCGGCGCATTTTTCAAAGGCACGAGATCGTTGAGTACGCACAGAATATCGGACGTTGGCTGAAGTCAAGGACGGCCACGCCGTCGCCCCGTTCCTCCCCGCCATTCGAGTCGATATCTGGCGCGTCCCTGATCAGAACGGCGCGGACATCCGCGCCGTTTTTGCCCTGAAATTGGGCAAAAATATGTTATCCATTTGATTTATGTGGGTAATGTGTATGAAAGAGAGTGCTTTGTTGACGTGGGACTCGTGGGACAGCATCCCTCTTGTCCGTTTGATGTGGCCCATCAAAAAGCTACCGATTTTCATCACGATTCCGGTTTAGACGGCGCGGACATCCGCGTGAACCGTGCGTGGCGAGCCGATGCCGGAATCGTATAAAAAATGGCTGGCCTTTTGCGTGCTGGAGCAACCCCGGCCGCTGATTCAATTGACGCGAACCAACTTGTGTACGCGCGTCATGCCCCTGTTCCGTCGGTCCAAGAAACAGATTGCCCTCTCGACAGCACCGGGGGGCTACTCCGAAGAAGATCCCGAGAAGGTCATTTTTGACCGCGGCACCCGGCTGCGTGTCGAGGCGAACCACTGGAAGATCCTCTGCTTCGTGCTCGCCGTCGTCGCGGGCGGCGCGGTCTGGACGCGCCAGCCACCGCCCTCCGTCGTGAAGTCCTACGGCATCGCTTCCGATGCGGGTGGGCGACCACTCATCAAGCAGCTTGCCGCCTACAAGCCCGACGACCAGGCACTGCGCTCCTCGATCAAGGATTCGGTCGAACGCTGGTTCACCATCGAGCCGGTCCTCACGCAGACCATCGAGACCTCGCGCCTTGCCCGCAACATCAACGCGGTGAAGGCGCAGATGCTCGACAACGCGAAGAACCAGTTCGCGGACTGGCTCAAGAGGGATGCGCCGTTTCAGGCCATCACGGCCGATCCCAAACTCGTGCGCGAAGTGCGTATCAACAACGTCTCCGTGCTTGATGATTCGACGGTGGTGGTTGAGTTCACAACCACCACGACGCAGTTTCCCGCCGACAAGCCAGTGGAACAGCGCTACGCGCTCACGCTGCGCTACCAGATCGTGCCTGCCAGTTCGGATGACGCGGTGGGAACGAACCCCTTCGGGATCTTCTTCCCGTTCTTCACGCTGCAAAAGACCGTATGACGATCCCGGCAACCCGTTCCCTCATGCCGCTTGCCGCGCTCGTCTGCGCGCTCGCGTTTTCCCAGTCGTCGCTCGCCGCGAGGAAGCCTTCGTTGCCCGCACCATCGCTCGACATGGGCGCAATCGTTGGCGATCCGATGAGTCCGGTGAACCCGTACAACTCGGGCACCGATCCGGTGGCGATGCCCAACGACGCGCGCATCGTCGTGTTCGAGTACAGCCGCGACCAGATCTTTCGGGTCCTCACCGCACCGCTGAAGCTCACGACGATCGAACTGGCGCCGGGCGAGAAGCTCACGACCGATCCGGCGATGGGGGACTCGGTGCAGTGGCTCATCGATACCGATGGCGCCAATCACGTATTCATCAAGCCCGTGAAGCAGGGGCTCGTGAACACGCTGCACCTCACGACCAACATGCGCGAGTACGACCTGACGCTTGTCTCGTCGCCCGTTGGGGGGCTGTTCTACCAGAGCGTGCGCTTTCACTATGCAGGCTCGCTCATGGCGAGGATGCGCGCGAAACAGGGCGTCGATGCGAATGACAGTGGTGGTGCAGCGGCAGGCGGGAACGACGCGGGCGATTCCGGTCCGCTTGGCGTGTCGCCCGACAAGCTCAACTTCGACTACAAGGTGGACGGCTCGGCGCCTTTCAGGCCCGAGACGGTTTTCGACGACGGCAAGTTCGTCTGGCTGCGCCTGCCTGTCGATGCACCGTTCGCCGTGCCTATCGTCAAGGATCACGGCGATGACGTGAGTCCGAACTTCATCCGCCGTGGCCAGTATCTCGTCGTGCAGCAGCTCGCCGACCGGATTGTCCTGCGCGCGGCGGACGACGAGGTGACCATCTCCCGCCACCGTCGCGGCATCTTCGGGTTCTGAGCGCATGTCGACCCCGAACCAGCCACCGCTTCCTGACCAGGACCGTGTCGTCAAGGGCAAGTCGCCGCGCAACGCGCTCTATGCCGTTGGCGGAGTCTTTGCCGTCATCATCGGCGCGATGGGCTACTACTACCAGTCGAAGGCGGGCGACGAGGCCGACCAGCAGGCGAGAGCGGAGAAGGCCGAGAAAGCCGCGGCCGCCGTGGACCACAAGCCCGACAACGATATCGACCGCATCATCGCCGACCAGCAGGCCAAGGCGCGACGCGACGAGCAGGCGGCCCGTGAGGCGGCCGCCTCCGCACCCGCGCCGGCATCGAAACCCGGCATCTCGCTGGACCAGTACGAGCGCGATTCGCATGCGACGAACGCGCTCGCGTCGGACGCAAAGGACGACTCGGCCGCAGCCTCGCCGATCTTCATCGCCGGCGGGGGGATGAGGGGCCAGGCGCAGCAGGCTGCGCCCGCGGCCAACGGCGTGCTCACGCCGCAACAGATGGCGATGCAGCAGGCCTCCGCCCAAGCGGCCGCCGCAGGCACCGCCGAAGCGCAGGCGAAGGCGATCGCCGCCACGATGGGGCAGGGCAACAGCGCCGGTCCATCGTCTGGCGAACGCGATGCCCAGTTCCTGAACGCGGCGAAGGCGCAGTCCGCGTCCGGCGAGGGCTTCCTGAGTGCGGGATTCGTGGGGCAGGCCGGTTCCTGCACGCTTTCGCCCCCGCATCACATCGGCGTGCTCGTCACGGAGGGCGAGAACTCGGACCGTCCGGGCACCGCCTCCCTCATGGTCGAGCAGGACGTCTACGACAGCGTGACGGGAACCTGCCTGATGATCCCGAAGGGCACGATGATCACCGCCCCGTACCAGAGCGACATCAAGGTGGGACAGGAAAGCATCCTCGTCGCCAGCACGATGATGACGTTGCCCAACGGCAAGCACGTCGCGCTTTATGGTGCGGAAGGGGCGGACCAGAACGGCTACGCCGGCTTTTCCGGCGACGTGAACAACCACTTCTGGAAGATCTTCGGCGCATCGTTCCTGACGGCCATCCTTCTGAACCACTTCGATGGCAGCGACACGACCTCGACCACGAGCAGTCCGTATGGCGTCACGCAGGTCGGCAGCACGGCGGGGCAGGTCGCTGCGCAGACCTCGCAATCCATTCTGAGCCGTTACCAGAACATCCCGCCCACGATCACGATCAAGCCGGGCAAGCGCTTCATGATCAAGGTGAACCGCGACATCCACTTGGAGCCGTACCGTGGCTAGTCGCGTGGTTGCCGTGTTCATTTCGGCGTCGCTTGCCATCGGGGCGGCGCACGCCGCGACCATTGCCGGCGTGATCAGTCCCACGGCGATAGTCCTCACGTCAGCCTCCGCGCGCGCCGTTGCGTCGATCGAGGGTGCGCCCGTGCTCTATTGCGGCCTGCCCGCATTCAACGCATGGGCCGCGCCACTCGTCGGGCAGCCGGTGCAAGGTGGCGCGGCCGACGGCATGACCGTTTCGCTGGGCTCACGCGAGGTGCCGCTCGATCGTTTGTTCGTTGAGCGTGGGTGGCTTCGGCCCGCCGTGCTCGACGACGTGGCGCAGGCCGCCATCACCGAGGGGCGCGGCGGCTGGGCGTGCGCTAACGCCGTGGTGCCGTTTGCGCTCATGCACACGAGCGTCGATCCGCGCGTGCTCGCAGGCATCGCGCTGAACGAGTCCGGCGTGAATGGCCGGGCGTGGCCGTGGACCCTGAACGTTGCGGGACGCGGCTACTTCTTCCGTTCGCGCGAGGACGCGTATGGCGCGATCCGCGAGCTGCTCGCCGCAGGTCGCGACGATTTCGACGTCGGCATCATGCAGGTGAACTGGCATTACCACCGGCAGCGCTTCGCCTCACCCTGGGATGCGCTTGCGCCCGCAACGAACATCCGGGTTGCCGAAGCCATCCTCAACGAGAACTACCAGCGCACGCATTCGGCCGCGAAGGCGATCGCCTGGTATCACAGCGCGAACCCCGTGCCCGGCGGCGCCTATCTCGCGCGCTTCGCGCGCCACCTCAACCAGATCCACGCCGCGCCATGAAGCCCACCACGACCCTTGCCGTAGCGCTCGCACTCGCGCTGGTGTTCCAGCACGCGCGCGCCTCCGATACCGACCCGTTCGATTTCGACTATGACGTGCTTGGCGGCATCGCGCAGCGGCCTGCCCTCGTCTTCAACGACGGCTCAAAGACCTATATCCAGCCACGCCCCGGACAGGACCTCACCGCCGATGGCGGCCATCGCGAAGGCCCGTATGTCGTGGTCGACGGCACACCCGCGTCCGTGCACTACACCGTCGGCGGGCAGGGGGCGACTACGACCTGGAAGCGCGCCAACGCCTTCATCGGCGGACATGGCGCGCTGCCCGGTACGGGCGACGACCAGCCAGCGGCATTCGCCGGTTTCAGCGGACACCTGTCGCTCATCGGCGCGCACGGGGCGCTCGAACCGGTGCGCACGCTCGATGCGAACCTCCCCATTGCCCAGCTCGTGAAGTCGCTTGTCCCGCAGGGCTGGAGCGGCGCGGCGCAAAAGGATGTGGACCTGAGCGCAGCCAGCCGGTTTGCCACACACCCGGGCGAGAACTGGATGCAGGCGCTCGATCGTCTCATGGTGCAGGCGGACCTGTATGCCGATATCGATTTCGATGCGCGCCGCGTGCGGCTGCATCGAGACGTGGGCAAATCGGGCGCGCTGGCCTACGCAGGCCCCGCACACGATGACGGGCATCCCGATGTGAGCGCAACGATGGCGGCTCCTGCCCACATCGACTCACAGCTTGCACGCGACTTCGGCGCGAACGCGATCCGCGACGCCGACGATGCCCACACGCAGTTGCGATTCAACGGCAAGCCCGCACGGGACCTGGCCTTCACGACACCGGAGGGCGGATCGCTGCACCCGCACTGGGATGCGGCGACCAGCGTGATGACGATCGACCGCGCGCCGCGCTTCACGGTATCGGATGGCACGCACCGCGTCGAGGTCGCGCGCACGGCGGCCACGGTCTATGACTTCGCGGCAACGAACCCCGCGCACCTCGAAGCGGTGTTCGACCAGGACGGCTCGACCTATTTCAAGTTCGCGCCCACGGTCATCAACGTGTCCGTGGTGGACGACCGGCACCTCGGCTCCGGCGAGCAGAAGGGCCGCTACTACCGCTTTAACGGCACCTCGGCGACGTTCAACGTGAGCGCCGATGGCCAGAGCGTGCGCGTCACGCGCAGACATGACGTGCGCTACGAAGAGACACCGGCAGGCGCGTCGTGAGCGCGTCCGCCGATACCGACCCGCAGCAGGGCGCGACTGTGCCGCCCAACCAAATCCGAACCAACGACGCCCCCAGGATCAGGGCCACGACGAAGATGAGAAGACCTTCCACGACCGGAGCCGGGCCGTACACCCGGAGGATTGCCCAGACGATGTTCGCGCTCGCGATCCTGGGTTCGGCGCCGCTGGCGCTGGCGAGCATCGAGCCCGCACATGACGCCTCCGGCACGGCCGACGATGGCTGGCAGGTGCTTGCGGCCAGCGCGCCGGCAAATGCGCCGACAGCGGCCGCTTCGACGGCGACGGCTGCGTCGGGGGCGACCGTGCCACCGCTGCTGGCGACACCGGATGTCGTGGTGGGAGGGCCAGTGGCGGCAATCAAGGCGGCCGCGCCAGTGGCCGGCTCCAGCGTGGCGGGCTCCGGCGCAGCCACCGCCGCGACCGGCGCGTCGGACCCCGCGGCGGGCGACGGGACGGGTGGCGCAGGCGGCACAGCGGGCGCGACCGACGCGCAGTACACGCTGCATCTCGTGCCGTCGGGGCCGAACCTGCGCAGCCAGCTCCAGCAGTGGCTCGTCTCCGTTGGCTGGCAGTTCGCATGGGACCGGCCGAGGGATGTCGATATCGCCGGTGCGCCCACCTACCGGGGCAGCGTGGTCGACATCGTGACCCAGGTCCTCAACGACCTGCAGGGCGGCGAGATGTCCCTCGCCATGTGTGTCTACGACAACCCCGCGATCCGCATCGTGGGTGACGTAAGCGAATGCCGACGGGGAGCGAACTGATGAAGCCGGTTGCAAAACGAACGAAGCGCCTGCTCAAGCCGGGATGCGTGGCGCTGAGCGTCGCGCTTGCCGCGTGCACGGTCGCCCAGAAGGAACAGATCGATGCCAGCGGGCGCGACCTGGGTGCGCACGTCGAGCGCCATATGGCGTCCACCATGCCCGGGAAGGCAACGGTGGTCAGCCGCGTGCGCGGCAACTGGCTCGCGCCGAAGATCGTGAGCCTGGGTGAGGATTCCACCCTTCCACCGCAATTCAGCAACGCGCGAAGCTGGCCGTTCCAGCTCGGCTATCTCGAGCGCTCGGATCTGCCGACCGTCGCCGAACGCATCTCGAAGATCACTGGCATTCCCGTTCGCCTGAATCCCGATGTGAACGAGACGACTGCGGACGCGGGTGCGGGTGCGCCCGATACCGGCCACGCGACGACCGGCGGCAACCTGCCGCCGCCGCCCTCGCGCCCCGGCATGGGAACGGGCGGCGCGGCCATCCCGTTGCGGACCGAGACGATGGAGCTGAACTACAACGGCTCGCTTGGCGACTTCCTGAACCGCGTGGCAATGCACTTCGGGGTCAACTGGGAGTATCGCGATGGCGCGATCCAGTTCTACCGGTACGTCACGCGCATGTGGCAGATCAATACGAACTCGGGCGACACCGAATTCAACGAGGTGCTGGGCAAGAGTTCGGGCTCGACTTCGCAGTCCGGCGGCGGTGGCGGAAGCGGCTCGGGCGGATCGGGTTCGTCCAGTGGCGGCAGCAGCTTCACGTCGGCGGGCCAGGTCACCGTGACGGGCAAGTTCTCGGTGTGGAAGAGCATCGAGGAGGAGCTGAACACGGTCAAATCCGCGAGCGGCAAGCTCACGATCAGCCAGGCGACGGGTACGGTCGTCATGCGCGACACGCGCGATGCGATCGAGGCGGCCGACCGGATCGTCAAGCACGAGAACCGGGTGATGACCCAGCAGGTCGTCGTGCATATCGATCTCATCAGCGTGACCACGAGCGACGACAGCAACCTGGGGGTGAACTGGAACGTCGTGTTCTCCAAGCTCACGAACGCGCTGCCTGACTTCACCCTCTCGATGGCGAGCCCCGCCTCGCTCGTGAGTTCCGGCACGGGCAGCCTGGGTGCCGCCATCCTCGCGCCCGCCACGGCCGGTTCGCAGAACATCTACCAGCAGATGAGCGGCTCGTCGCTCCTGCTTCAGGCGCTCAAGGGCGTCGGCCGGGTGAACGACGTCAACTCGGCGGCCGCCGTGACGCTGAACCGGCACCTGGGCACGCTCGCGTCGACGGACCAGAAGACCTATCTCGCGCAGACGTCGCCCGGCTACTCGTCTTCGGTCGGTGGCGGCAGCGGTCTGCCGGGCCTCACGCCGGGGCAGGTCACGACGGGTCTCATCGGTCACGTGCTGCCGACCGTCCTCGACGACGGCAGCATCCTGCTCAACCTGAACCTGGATAACTCCGTGCTCAAGAGTCTCGGCCAGATCTCGACCGGCTCGGGCGCGACGCAGCAGACCATCGAGACGCCGGAGGTCAACGGCTTCACGTCGATGCCGCAGGTCGCGCTCAAGCCGGGCGCCACCCTCGTGCTCGCGGGCCTCACGCACGACTCGCAGAACTACAGCCAGCAGACTCTCCTGGGCCACGCGGTGGGTCTCGGGGGGGCGTACAGCGGCACGCGCGAGAAGGTCACCGTGGTGATTCTCGTGACTGCCCAGCTGCTGCCGGGAGGTTGATCGTGGCTGAGCGCACAACCCTGCTGCGCGTGGACCGGCGCCGGCGGCTTGCCTTCGGCATCGAATGGCTGTCCCCGCGCGGCGTTGTCGACATGAAGCGCGAGCGGCGCATGGAAGTGAAGGCGCGCCGCCCCTCGCACGTGATCGTGCTGCGCAATGGCGGCACCTCGCGCCCGCTCTTCGGCTTCGGCTACGGCGTGCCCCGTGGACGCAGCACCTATGCGGCCGCGGCACTGCTCGGCCAGTACGTCCCGCAGGGCGTGGCGGTCCTCCTCTGGGATCTTGGCAGCGGGCGCGCGGCGCTGGCTGCCGCGCGCGACGGCGTCCCCGTCGTTGGATTCGATCTCATCGCCACGCACGAGACGGTGCGGCTGCGCCTCCAAGAGCTGCGCGAGCAGCTTGGCGAGCACACCCGGGTGCGCGTGCTGGGACGCGGCACGTTTATCGAGAGTGTCGAGACCCTGTCGGCCGAGCAGCTGCTGGGCGGTCGCGACGCGGGCCGGGCGAGGCTTGCGCCAGCGTCGCTGCCGCGTGGTCTCATCGTATCGGCCCTCACACTCCTTGTGCTGGCCGGAGCCGGTGCGTATGCGTGGAGCGCCTACACGGACTATCTGGCCGCGCAGCAGGCACGCGAGCGCGCGAAACACGTTGATCCGAACGTCGCCTACGCGCGTGTGCTACCGGGCCTGCTCAGTGGCGCCGGCCTGCGTGCGGAGCGCGTCACGGCGATGACGGACTTCGCACGCGCGATTCCCGTTTCCACGGCGGGCTGGTGGCTCACGAGCGTCGACTGCGATAGCGGTTCGTGCCGTGCGGGCTGGAGCATCAACGGCGGCACCTACGACAGCTTTGCGGCGACCCCCGTCAGTGGGGCGCAGGCCGTGCAGTTCGGCCAGGACTTCAAGTCCGTGACGGCGATGTTTCCCGTCACGATTCCGGCGCAGGCGACGGGCCTGACACTGCCCGGGCTGCTGACGCGCCAGGCGTTCATGCAGCGCATCGGCACATTCCAGCAGTTGCTGAACCGGGGCACGACGGACAAGAACGCGCTCACGCGGGTCACGCTCACGGTTGGGGCGCCAACCGTGGTCGGCCTGCCGGCCGGGGTGCGCGAGGAGCAGATCCGCACGCCGGTGCGCTCCGGCACGTGGCAGATGCAGGGCAGTGCATGGATGGTGCGCTTTCCCGAACGGTTTCCGCCGGGTTTCACGGTGGATCACGTGCACATCAACATTCCGCAGAACAACCCGGAAGAGGCGGTTATTGTGATTGAGGGCAATTACTATGTGGCGAACTGAACTCCTCAGGCGCGCGCTGCCCGGCGCGCTCGCCTGCCTGCTTGCGGGTACCGCGCAGGCGTATTCGCTGGGCGAGATGCAGGATGATCAGGGCGCGCTCGCCCAGGCGCGCATGAAGGCCGATATCGCGGACAGCCAGGCCCGCATCCGCGTGGCGGATGCGCAGGGGCAGACCGCGGCGGTCACGAAGGAGCGGCCCGCTGTGCCCTCGCATGACTTCTCGCCATACGGCTACTACCGTTTCGGCGCGCGCGTGTGCCTCGACGTGATGTATCAGGATGTCCTCTATACGCGGTGTCTCGGCGATCACGAACCGGTTTCCGGCTGGAGGCTCACTGGCCTCACCAGCCACGGCGCGACGTTCTCGCGTGGCGGCGAAAGCAGCGTGGTGGATCTCGGCGTGGCCGCAGCGGCGGCCGCGGACCTCCCGAAGGACGGTGGCACGGACAAGCCGGCGGGAGGCGCGCGATGAAGGTGCCGGGAATGCTTGGCCGCCTGCTGCGCGGGCGCCTGCGCGCAGCCCGCCGGGACCTTCCGGTGGCGGGCGGGCCGGTCGAGCCTGCCGAATGGGTGGAGGAGGTGGGCTCGGGTGAGATCGCCGACGTCAATGGCCTGCCCGCGTTCGAGGTGCTGCTTACGGCCGGCAAGGGCGACCTGTCGCTCAGCGAAGGCCAGCGCGCCATGCTCGCGGCCGTGCGGATCGACTCGATCCGCGTGATCGTGCTCGTCACGCGCCGCGCGCGCTTCAGCAACGAGTACCTGTCGCTGGTCGAGCGCCTTCGCGGGCGCTATGCGAGGGTGCAGACCGAGATCGTCGGCCACAGCGTGCTGCTCGCGCTCTATGACCAGGCCGCCGATGCGGACGAGACGGTTGCCGCGTGGCAGCGTGTCGAAGGCGAGCAGTCGCAGTCGAGCACGACGTTTCTCGACATGGCCGAGCGTGGCGTGCGTGAAAAGGCATCGGACCTGCACGTTGAAATCTCGGAAGAGGACAACCGCGCGGAACTGCGATATCGCATCGACGGTGAACTCGCAACGCTCGACACCATCCAGCCGTCCTCACGCGCGACTGACGCCGTGATGTACGCCTACACGAAGCTCGCGGAGAAGACCTCGCGCAGTGAGCCGTCCTTCAACAAGCGTCTGTCGCAGTCGTGCAACATCCCCATTGTGATCGACGGGCGGCATTTCACGCTGCGCTGGGCCTCGCAGCCTCGCGTGGGCGGGTTCGAAGTGATCCTGCGTTTCCTTGAAACCGGCGTGGACGGCAAGGTGCCGACGCTGGCCGAGCTGGGCTACGAGCCAGGGCAGGACCGGCTTGTGAACCTGCTCATCCGCAGCAAGGGGGCGCTCATCGTGGGCGGCGATACCGGCAGCGGCAAATCGACCACGCTCCGCACGGCGCAGACGCTGATTCCCGACCGGGACAAGAAGAAGATCATCTTCATCGAGGACCCGAACGAGTACCGCAAGAAGGGCACAACGGAAATTAGCATCCAGCGCACGGCGTCGGGCACGGGTGACCCGTTCCTTGCGGCCATGCGCACCGCAATGCGTATGGACCCCGACGTGGTAGTGCCGGGGGAGATCCGCGACAGCGCCGGTGCGGAACTCTTCGAGTACATGATCGACTCGGGTCACAAGGGCATGACGACGACGCACGCGAGCGGCGGCTTCCCCGTGATCCGCAAGCTCACCTCGGGCAAGATCGGCATGTCGCGCGACGTGCTCGGCAGCCGCAACTTCCTCGCGGGCATCATTTTCCAGGACCTCGTCGCGAAGCTCTGTTCCTGCGCGCTGCCCGCGCGCGGCAATCTCGATACCGAAACGGCGTCACTGCTCGAAGGCAAGTACGGCCTGGATCTCGGACGTGTTCGCGTGGTGCGCCCGGGCGGCTGCCCGGCGTGTTCGGGCAAGGGCGTGCTGGGGCGCACCGTGCTTGCCGAAGTCATCCAGATGACGCACGAGATGCGCGCGCTGATCCGCGAAGGGCACGACTCGCAGGCCGAAGAGATGTACCGCCGCGCGCGCCGCACGGCGTTCGATGATCCGGACATGACAGGCAAGACGATCTTCGAGCACGGGCTGTACAAGGTCGCGAGCGGGATCGTCGACCCCCACACGATGGCCAACGAACTGGACGAGACGTTCGAACTGTACGAGGTCATGCCGCTCGCCGTTCCTGTCACAGCAGGGGCGGATGTATCGGACGAGCCGGCACCGGCGCCTGACGAAGCGGTGCCGGCATGAACCCGGTCATGCTGGGGCTGGCGAAGTTCTCGTTCCGCGGCCGTCGCCAGGCCTTCTATGCCGATCTTGCGGAGGCGCTGGGCGACAACGCGAACCTGGCCGAATATCTGGAGGAAACGCGCGACCAGCTTGCGCGTCGCCGCGACGTTGAAACGGGACTCTTCGATCTGTGGCTCTCGCGACTGGACAACCAGAGCTTCCCGCAGGCCATCGTGGGCACCGTGCCGCGCATGGACATCATGATCCTGGGCGCGGCCGATGCGGCGGGCAACCTCACGAAGGGACTCCGGTTTCTCGCGATGACGGTTGCGATCGCGTCGCGAATGAAGGGCGCGCTCGTTGGCGCCCTGACGATGCCGGCGTTTCTCGGACTGATGCTGGTCGCCTACATCCTCGTGTTCGGCTTCGTGATGGAGCCGATGCTCGAGTCCATCGCGCCGCCTGCGAACTGGCCGTTCATTGGCCGTGTCGTGTACCACATGTCGGTGGCCCTGCGCGACTACGGAGTCGTCGTGGGCGCGGTGGTCCTCGCCATCTTCTTCCTGGTCGCGTGGCTCATGCCGCGCTGGAGCGGGCGCACGCGCGCGCGGGTCGACAACATCTTCCCCGTGTACTCGATCTATCGCGGCTACAGTGGATCGATCTTCCTCGTGGCACTCGCCTCGCTCATGCAGAGCGACGTGGGTCTGGCCGAGTCGCTTGCCGAGTTGCGTCGTGAGGCGATGCCGTGGCTGCGCTGGCACATCGATGAGATTGCTCACCGCCTCGACGGGGAGGCGGATGAACCGGCCAAGGCCTTTGCCACCGGCGTGTTCTCACAGGCGAACACCGATCGCGTGGAGAGTTTCGGGCGGCGCTCGAACTTCGAGGACGCGATCAGCAAGGTGGGTATCGGCACAGTGGACAAGCTCGTCGAGCAGGTGACGGCGATCGCGCGCGTGCTCAACGTCGCGAGCCTGATGGCGGTGGCCGTCACACTCGTCCTGCTGCTCGCCGGCGCCGGTTCGGTCCTCTTCTACGCTGCTGACCACGCGAGTGCCGCGGCTTCTGCGCTGCGTCACTGACCTCCAGACATCGCTGCAAATTCAGAAAGCTCACATTTTTTGTGAGCTTTCTGCGTTTTTGCGCGCGGACATCCGCGCGGGCGGGGCGCGTCCCTGCCCCGCGTCGGGACCCCGTGCGGAACGGACTGGAAATCGGCCAGCTTTCGCCGTCTGCGTGGGTGCGGCCGTGCGATCTAATCGGGAAGGCATTGAGTTCACTGTCGGAGGGCAATGCATTGGAAGTATTAGCGCGGATCGCAGGGCGGACAAAGCGCGCGTGCATCCGCATCCTGAAACGGTGTCCCGGCGCCGCTTGCCGTGAGTCTCGCGGCTCGATCTTCCTGATCGGGCATGCGGCGCACGTGCTCGCCCGCGCGAATCCCCGCTGAACGGGGCGACATTCCTGTTGGCCATACAGACCAGAAAGAGGCAGAAATGAAAGATATGTATAACGAACGATTGAAAAAGCGCACGGCGCTGCGCCAGCTGACGGTCGCAGCGCGCCGCCGCCGTCAGGCGGGCTTCTCGCTCATCGACGTGATGATGTGGGGCGGCATTGTGCTTATCGGGCTCGTGGTGATTGCCGCGGGCTTTCTTGCCGCGCGCTCGAAGATGAACTCGGTGAACGAAACGCGCGAGTTGCCGACCGTGATTTCCGGCATCCAGGCGACCTACAACAGCCAGTCGAACTATGCGGGCCTCACGCTCGATACGGTGGCGCGCGGCAATATCTGGCCCGCGCAGGAGACGACGGTGCCGACCAGCGGTTCGGCTACCGTCAACGATCGCTGGGGCGGCCCGGTGACGCTCACGCCGGCCACGATCAACACCACGAACGATATCGCGCGTCTGGTGTACAGCAACGTGCCGCAGACCGAATGCAACAACATCATCCAGACCGTGGCCAGCTCGCTGCGTCGCGTGTACGTCGACAACACGAACTCGGGTACGGCGGGCGGCGGCACACAGGTGAAGGCTGACGGCCAGTCGCTGAACATCAACACGCTGGCGACCGCCTGCTCGGCCGACCAGAACTCGGTCACCTACGACATTCCGCACTAGGCGCGCGCGTTCAGACGGGGGTGGGGAAGATGGGACTCAGGCGAAAGCAGCGCGGCTTCCTGCTGTTGGAGACGATGCTGGCGATGTTCATCATCATTTCATTGGTCGCGACCGTGCTGTGGCTCAAGGAGCGCTCCAATGACATGGATAACGCCAACAGCGTCGGACAGAACCTGCTGGAGCTCAGCAATGCGCTGAACACCTATGCGACGATGCAGTTCACGCCACTGGTGAACGGCCAGACGGTCACGGGCGTGGCGAGCGAATATGCGCCGACCATCGCAGAGCTCAAAACGCTGGGCTATCTCTCCACGGCCTTTCTGGCAAACAATCACTATGGCGGCAGCTACGCGATGAAGGTGTCGCTCGCGCCGTCTGGATGCGTCGCGCCCGCATGCGACCTGCGCACGCTTGCGTGGATGACGACGCCGATCGTGAATTCGCTCACGCGCCGCGTGGACACGGCGGCGCTCGGTCAGGCAGCCGCGAGCGTGGGCGGCAATGCGGGGTACAGCACGGCCGCATCGCCATCGCTGATTTCCGGGCTGGAAGGGGGCTGGAGCACGACGAACCCGGTGGGCAGCGTCGTGGGGATTCTCGCGGTGCAGGGCGGCTACAGCTCGATGGGCTTCTCCCAGTTCACGCGCCGTGACGGCTCGGCCCCGCCGACCGGCCCGTGGAACATGAACGCGATCAACGTCTCGAACATCAATGCGCTCGGCTCCACGACTCTGAACAACTCGGGCGCTGCGACGATCGGCGGCACCGAGAACGTGGGTGGCGCAACGACACTGAACAGCACGCTGAGCGTCGCGGGCACCTCGACGACACATGGCGTCACGAATACCGGCAACATCACCAACACCGGGGCGCTGGTCAACGGCGGCAACATTACCGATAGCGGAACGCTGACGGTCAATGGCACGACGACGACACAGGGCATCACGAATACCGGCAACATCACGAACAGTGGCGACGTGATCACCGGGCGGCTGTGGCTTCGCACGATCGTCTCGAACGGCGCGGCGTGCCCGGGTCTGAACGGCTATCAGGCAGCGACCGCTGCGGGCTCGATCGCGTCCTGTATCAACGGCATCTGGACCACGCCCAACGCCACGACCTCACCACCTTCACCGTGTGCGACGCAGGCGGTCAGCTGGGGCTCGGGATGCAGGGGCACGGTTGCGGGTAATGTGAGCGGCGGTACCGGCTCGACGTCATCAACCTACGGGACCGGCTCGGCGACGTTCATCTGTTCGAACGGAAGCTGGCTGTTCCAGAGCGGCACCTGTACGCCGCCGGCCCCCTCATGCTCTGCTGGCAGCGTGACATGGGGTTCGGGCTGCTCGGGCTCCATATCCAGCGGCGCGAGCGGCACAACCGGCTCATCGAGCGCGACTTACGGCACGGGCAGTGCGACGTTTGTGTGCTCGAGTGGCAACTGGCTGTACCAGAGCGGGACCTGTACGTTGCCGGCTCCGTCATGCGGCGCGCAAACGCTCACGTGGGGCTCGGGCTGCAAGGGCACGGTGGCCGCCGGTGCAAGCGGCAGCTCGGGATCTGTCACTGCCACCTATGGCACGGGCACCGCATCCTTCATGTGTTCGAGCGGAAGCTGGCTGCTGCAAAGCGGGACATGCACGCCGCCGGCTGCCGGATGTACGGGGACCGTGTCGTGGGGTGGCGGGATCTGCTCGGTGAACGTCAACCTCACGTCGGGTGCGACGCAGGCGTACAGCAATGCAAGCGGCCATATCGATCCGTCCGGGATGGGCGGAACGTACACTGGCAGTGCGACGATTGCGTGCAACAACGGGTCGACGACCATCAGCGCGGCGACGTGCGTGTACAAGGTTACCAATCCGCAGGTGATCGACACGGATTCGACAGCAGGCGCGCATAACCTGAACAAGCAGCCATCGAACATCTATCTTTCGGCAGCGGACAGTACCGCTCAGAACTGGTGTTCTGCCGTGCTACCGGGTTCGACCCAGACCTACACGTATTTCGATGCACGCGCTGGAGCTCAATGGTCATGCTGGAACAATTCTGGTTACACGTGCGATATTGCGTGGGACGGGAGTGCCAACGGCCCAAATGGGCAATCGTGCTGGAACTATGCAAATGGCACCGGTGCATCACACTGCTACGTTATCGGCAGCCTAACTTGCACACGCAACGGAACGTGAAAACGGAAGGAGCGATCAAATCGGTCAGAATCTCGATAAGCTTCAGCATATCAACGGGTGCCATTTGATCCGGGATCGCGAGGTGGCTTCGCCTTCTCTAAGAGATCTCGGAGCCAGTTGATTCCGTACTGGTCGACCTTCGCCCATTGCTCTGCGGTAAGCCTAATAGAGCGCTGGACTAATCTTTCCGCCGGATCAATTGGCGGCCGTCCGCGCGAACGATTCGCTGAGGTTGCCATGTCTGTCCTGAATAAATGAATCACAATAAATAGTTGCGTTTCACCTTTTCTTGTATCACAATAAATAATGTTGCGGTAGGGTGACGCATCCGCCCTGTGCCCATTCGTTCAATGGAATTCAAAGATATGTCGACATCAACGGTAACGCTCAACGCAGACGGCAGCATCTCCTCCTACGAATATGGGCCGGATGGATCACTAATACTCTCGGATATATCAGCGTCGATGGTTACGACGCTTGAGTCTATGGTTGCCGGCTGGGTGGTCAACAACCAGCAGAGCGGTGCATCCCTCACTCCGGATGTCGCTGTCATAGCCAATCTCGCCGTGCAAAATGGCCTAATTTCGGAATCCCAGCTTCAGGCTTGGGCAACGGGCAACAACATCACGGTTAAGGACATTTTCACGGGCACGCCAACCCAAGGCGGAGATACCGTCACGGAAGCCTTTGCTAATGCTGTGAACGACCCGCTGGTGACGTCGAACGGCGGCGCGCCAACGCTCGCCGAAGCGGCTGCGCAGGCGGCGTCTAGTTCGCAGGCGTCGCATCCGTCACCGACGGGACCTTCTGATATTGCTGGCCTGAGTCCTGCCGTGCAGGAAGTTCACGCGGCCTATGTCGCCTACTACGGTCGTCCGGCGGACGCAGGCGGCCTTGATTACTGGACCGCGCAGCTTCAGGCCACCGGTGGCAATCTCGATTCGATCATCGGGGCGTTCGGCAACTCGGCTGAATCGCAGTCGCTCTATAACGGTCAGAGCGTGAGCCAGATCGTCAGCTCGATCTACCAGCACGAGTTCAATCGGACTCCAGACGATGCAGGACTCGCGTACTGGGAGAACCAGATTTCGACCGGTGCCACTTCCGCCGCCGCCGCCGCGCTCGCAATCTTTAACGGTGCGTCGGGCTCTGATCAGACGATCGTGAACAACAAGATGGTCGTTGCTGTCGCGACCACCAATGCGCTCGCCTCGGATTCGCTGGCCACGGGCTACTATTCGGGTGACGCAGCGGCGGCCAATGCGCGGATGTTTCTCGCCTCGGTCGACAGCAGCAGCGCCAACGCAGTGAAGATGGCCGGCATCGCGCATCAGGTCACCCAGGATATCCAGAACGTGGACTCCGTGACAAACGACCTGGCGGGCATCGGCGTCACGATCGTTGGACAGCCGACCACGACCCTCGCGCAAGCCCACGCGCTCGCGTAAGCGACCCAAAACTTCGACGAAGGCCCGCCCCGAAACGGCGGGCCTTTTTTCTTTTGCCCGACGAAAAGCGCACTGCATCTGCCATCTTTTGTGCGGTGTGTGCCCGCATATCGCTGCTCTAATAGGCTCGACGGTTGCGCAGTCGCGGGCGACGCCCTGCAACTGCGGTTCCTTTAAACGCAAAAGGGCACACACAATGAGCATCTGGAAACCGGCCGCCGTCGTTGCGGCAATCACACTCGCCCCGTTCGGTGCGGCGCACGCAAATGCAGCCGCGCCCGAGGATCTCATCAGGGCGAACCTGTTGCGCGCGGGAGAAAAGAGCGTCGGCAGCATCACGCCGAGTCCGGTGAAGGGACTCTACGCTGTCTCCGATAACGGCCACACGCTCTACGTCGACGCGAGCGGCACGCGCGTGATTCAGGGCGAGATCTTCGACATGCAGACTCGCGAGAACCTGACCGAGAAAGCGGCGATCGCTGCTTTGCCGCGCGTGGACTGGAAGTCACTCCCGTTGAAGGACGCCATCGTGACGGTCAAGGGTAACGGAAAGCGAAAGCTCGCTGTCTTCAGCGATCCGGACTGTCCGTACTGTCACATGCTGGAAGAAAAGAGCCTGCCGGAAATCAGCAACGTCACGATTTACACGTTCCTCTATCCGCTCGACGGCCTCCATCCGGACGCGACGCGCAAGGCGCGGCTGCTGTGGTGCGCGCCGGACCATGCGGCCGCCTGGGACGCATGGATGCACCATGGCGTGTTGCCGTCGAACGCTGGCACCTGCGACACGCCCCTTGCACGTAACGCGGCACTGGGGGCAACACTGCACGTCAACGGCACGCCGGGCCTTGTCTTTTTCAACGGCGCGCAGGTTCCCGGTGCGCAGCAGGCTTCGGTCATCGAGAAGCATCTGGAGGCGGTGCGGTGAGGCGGGGGCGGCTGGCCGCCCTGATTGCCATGGCGGCCGTGTGCAATCCGTGCGTCGCGAACAGCAATCTCTGCTGGGAACAGGCGGGCGCGCGTTACGGCGTCGATCCGCTGCTGCTCTATTCGATCGCGCAGAAGGAGTCCCGCCTTCGCAACGATGCGGTCAACCGGAACCGGAACGGGACGGAAGACGTCTGCATGATGCAGATCAACTCGACCCATTTTGCGCAGCTCGCGCAATGGGGCATCACGCGCGAACGCCTGCTCGCCGACCCATGCATTTGCATCAACGTCGGAGCCTGGGTGCTGTCGAGCAACTATTCACACTACGGTGTCGAGTGGCGGCGGGGAATCGACTGGCAGGGCGTCGGCGCCTACAACGCTGGCACGGCCGAGAACTCGGCGCAGCAGGCGCGCCGCGAACGTTACTGGCGTGATGTCGAGAGCATCTACCGCGGCTACGTTGGCCGTTAAACCGGGATCGGATGGCGAAAAAAGGGCTCTTCACCGTTTTCCGTGGGAGGTCTTTGTTCGACCCTGAGCGGACTACCGACTCGCCGAAACGGTAACGGCTCTTCTTAAAATGGAGCGGACGTTCGTGGTGCGAAGTCCGCGGCCGAAACAAGAGCTACCATCGAGGATTGACTTCGATTTCCTCAATGCAGAGTCCTACGCTGAGTTCGAATGGTGAGGCGTCATCAAATCGAGAATCCTCCTCCCGGCGTTCCAATTCCTTTTTGATTGACAATAGGAACCGCTCTCCCGATAGTGACTCTACATCTCCAACGATATTGAGAGTGACACCCTCAGCGAACCGAGCGCCCCCCGCGTACAGCCGATCGTTGAACTCTTCAAGGGCGTTGATCGCGAACTGCGCGACGACCTCGCAGAAACCGTGGCTATGACACCTGTCGCGGTGCGTAGGTTCGATGAAAACTTCCAGCACCTCGATTTCGAACGCGACCAACTCGTCTCGGTCGATCAATTCGAGATTCACTGCAAAAGCACAGAATCCAACCGGTCCCTCTTGATTGGAGAGCACCAGCACATAATAGGTTCGGAGGGCGGGGGCTGAATATGGTTCGTCGGGCGAATTCTGCTTGCACACGCTCGACGCGCCCATACTATTCGTAAGTGTTTTCCCAGCAAGGCCTGAGAACCCCAATTCCGATTTCTGGTCGGCCCTCCAAGCTGTCTTAAGCTTCGCTTTGAGGGCGCGACACGTTTCAGATGTCCGCCATCCCGGCGCAGTACCAATGCTGACAGTCCACCGATCGCGCGCGCCTATCAGTGGACGTCCGTCGTACTCATAGATCGGAACTCCTGCGGATAGGGGCAAGTGTAACGGTTCAGCCATCGCCGACCGGACGATGTCGAGTACCTTCCTTGGCGTTTTCGTCATTGTACGTACCCGGCAAGTTGGTCAATGCGGCCAAGATAGGTCAATCTAGACGCAGATCGAACGTCTCGATTCTATGCTCGATCTGCTGACGAACATCCTCGGGTACGGGTTCTAGAACGTCATCATTCACAAGATGGAGGATCTGACTTGCGCCGTCAGGATCCTTTCGCAGGATGACGCCGCAACAGACTTTTGCCCGGATGCCGAACTCATCCGTTAGGGTGTTCATGACCCGATCGTTGCTATTCGCGCAGATGTGATGACGTATCAGTGCCAAAGCGGCATCAGGCTTGCTACCGTGCACCTTGTCTCGCAGGACAGTAAGGTGCCTATTGTGCTCTTGTTTCGAAATTCGCCAGTCAATCCCCCGCCACGCATCGGGCTCACCACATTCCCAGGCGCCGTCCTTAAAGATCACGAATGAAACTTCATTTCCGCGCCTGACCTGGTACTCGCCGTTTCGTCCAGGAGCGTCATCTTTGTCGAACCATTCCGTAATCTCTCCGGTCTCTTCGCAGGTGGCGCAGGACAGATCGCCGCTTCTAGCCTCTTGATATGACAGAAAGCCATCTTGGCCATCGGATGCGGGCTGGTGCGTCGTAGTAAAACCCAATGCGCGTAACCGCGCTTCGAATTCGGCGAACAGTTCCGCTACCTTGCCGTCGATGCGTGCTTGGCGGTTCATCGTGAGCTCTTATTGAGGGACGCTGGCGTTAGTTTTAGATGAGATCTGCAATCGCCTTCTCAGATTCGTTGGCAAACCGTTCACGGCGCAGCGAAATGAAGTGATCGCCCTCAAGGACCATAAGCGGCAGAGCTTCCTCGTGACCAAACTCTTGACAGAGATCTTCCCAAAGACTGTTGAGGGTGCGATAAGGCTTCTTGACCATGCGCTGGACACCGGTCCAGTGGTAAAACTGATCCTTGCGAATCGTGGCATTGCCCGTCAACCAGACTTCTTCGAGGGCCTGTTCCAGAAGTGCTTCGCGGTATTTAGACATGACTTTCCCTGTGAAAGAAGCGGGGAGTATAGCAGCTTCACAACTAAGCGTGCCTTAGTTTGGTAATCGACAATTAAAAATTTACAGGATCGCTGCATGATGTTGGCTTCTGCGTGCTCCCATGTGGCGCAAGTGCGCAGTTTTTGTTGGCGCGAATCGAATGGCCCTTTGTGCCCACGGAGAAGACGTCTGAATGTCCGCGGGGCGGCAACGGTGAATAGCGGCTCATGGCCGGCTACAGCCTGTCCGCAATTGGTCTCCCCGGAAATCCGCGAAGAACCAAAAAAAGAGGGGGGCGTCTTTGCGCCGCCCCCCTCTTTTTGTGTCGCGCGTGGCGATGCGGGCACACCGCGCTAGCGTCGTCGTTGACGCATCACCCGCAGGGCGATGAACGCGGCGACGAGCGCGACGCCGGTGGTCTTTGGGGCGGCCGAGGCCAGGGTCGGCAAGGCCCGGCTAGCACTCCAGAGCGCCACGAGCATGATCAGGCCATGCGCGACGGCCGGCCGTGCGAGCGCGCCAACCAGACGCGACGGACGCTCTTCAAGCCATTGCCCGTAGTCCTCATTGGCCGCTTCCAGATCGAAGCCCGCATCCTGCAAGCGTGCCTTCCGGTAGAAGCGCTCGTACGTCTGGAACCGTCCGTCGCCACCCCCGCGCAGCCACGAGGCGGCGCTTTCGCGCACAAGCCACCCATAGTCGTCCATCGCGCCGCTCCAGCCGTCTAGTGAACGACGTTTGCGCACCACGGTACGGCTACGACCGCGCCCGCAATGCAGCTTCCATCGGATTCGGCGTGATAGTCGCCCGTCTCGGGATGGCGCCAGCCGAACTGCACGGCACCGTCCGCGGTGAATACGACGAGTCCGGCGGGAAGTTCCTGGATATCAGTCTTCTGCATGTCGCTGCTTCTGGTTGCGGTTGCGATTCCGGGGTGCGAGGCTGTGCGTGCAGGCAGGGCAGCTAAAGTTCTGCCGCATCTCGATCTTCGACTCGTTGTTGCTCACGATGTAATGCGTGCCGCACTCGCGGCAGGGCGCGATGGCCAGGCGATTGTCGGCGGCCATCCAGCGCGTGAGATAGCAGCCGCGGTCGAGCGTAAGCAGTTCGCTACCGGAAAACAGTTTCGAGTACAGATCCGCCGTCGCGATCAGCGCCTGAGGCGTGTTGGCGCCCATGTTCAACGCCGCACGATAGAGCCAGACGAACACTGTCGAGTGCAGACGATGCTGCGGCTTTGCAACGAACCACTGCTGCGAGTTCGGAAGATTGCCGCAGGGCGAGCGGCGGTCGTGGATCGCCATGTACATCTGGCGCGTGCGGCTCGGGGCGAGGCGAAAGAGCGATGCGGCCGTACTCGCCCTGCACCCGTGCGCCATCATCCCAGCGGCATAGGTTTCGGTCGTGTCGCGGCCCAGACGCAGGTCGCCCCAGTTGGCGGTGTGATCCATCTTGCCCGCCTGGAACGGAGTCGTACGCATGATGTTATGCGCGACCTGCTCGATCGTCAGATCGTTGGACGTGAATTCGAACCAGAAGGCCGGACTGCGAAAGCGCCACTGGAAGAGTGGCAGGTCGCGGATGCGCCCGAGCGCCCGTCGCAACTGGTACGCGGAGAGCGAACCGAGATAGCGGGTCAGCTCGGCCGAGACGCCGAGCAGGGGAGCGGCGAGCACGCTCAGGTTTGCCACGGCCTGAACGACGTCGAGGAACTGGCGGTTGTGATGCTGGATCGCCTGTGTGGTGAGTGGATCGCGGACCGTGGGCAGCAACCTCCTCAGTTCATCGACCGCGCGGGTGGTCGGAACATTGTCCTCGACGAAGCACCGCCAGTCCTCCACAGTCGGCAACGCTGGTGACAGCATCACAAAGGGAACACCCAGGAGGCTTCGCAGCGACGCATCGTTGCGGCGCAGGTGCGCGAGCTGGCTCATCTCGACCCCGTAGACCACACTGAAGGCGGGATTGGAGATGAGCACCTGCTTCATGTGATCGACCAGGTCGAAGTTGGCAACCCGGATGCGCTCGGCGAGCCAGGGCTGTAGGTACAGTCGCTCGATTGACTTGTAGTCGTCTGCGTTTCGTTTGTGTTTCTGGTTTTTTTCCAAAGCGAACTCTCTTTATTTCTCGCCGCGTGATCGCGGCCTTCCCTCGTTCCCCGTTACTGCTGCTTACGGCGCTTTTGTCGCGGCGACGATCTCCGAATGAAATTTCCCGACCAGATCCGCGAGCGCTTCAAAGAGCGGCCTGTACTGCGCGGCATTGCCGCCTGCCGTGAATATCAGTTGCGCGCTGTGATAGCGCTGGACAAAGGTGCTGAAGTCCGCGACAAGTCCGTCAACCTGCGCGTCCAGGCGCCGGGCCGCCTCAAGCTCGGCATTGGCCTGTGCCAGCTTCTCTTCCATCGCCCGTGCCTGTTCCTGCTTCGCGGCAATCTCTTCGTCGAGGTCGTTCGATCGCTTCAGGAGCACGCCATACTGGGCTTCCATCTGCTTGACGTCTTCCTTGACGCCCGAGGTTTCCCGCGCAGGGGGCTTGGAGCGCGTCTCGGTAAGTTCGCGGCGTGTTGCATCGAGCAGTTTCTGGACCGTCGAGAGTTCCTGATGGAGCGCGGTGGTCGTCTGGCTGGACAGCGCCAGTTCATTACGCACACGTCCGGTTGCCTCCGCCTCCTCGGAAAGGCGGACCTTGAGCTTTTCATGCTCTTCTTTCATCGTCCGCGCGTCCGTCTGGAGTGCGTCGAAGTCAGCCATCAGCGTGCCATAGTTGTCGTTGAGCGCCTTATATTCCTGATCCTTGACTTCCATATGCTCATGGGCGCTCGTCAGCGTGGCAATGAGGCGCTTCACGTCCCGGTTCGTCATCTTGGGATCGTTCTTTCTTGCCTCGATGATCGTCTGGATGATGTCGTCGCCAATGCTGTCGCTCAGCAGGGCGTGCATGTCGCTCAGGCGCAGGAATTCAACAGCGTCGGCATTGTCGTGAAACTTCTGGTATCCGCGAATGTGGGATCTGACGGTTGTTTCGCCAATGTGATGCAGGCGCTGGAGATAGACATAGCCATCCTTCGATGCACGTTTGAGCGTCTTCGAGTTGCTGCCGTACGACTGTACGTAGGCGTCCTCGATTGTGCGCATTGCCAGGTAGCACTCGAATCCCAGCTTCAGGCGTTCGTGGAGAATGCGCTCCACCGATTCGTTGATTGCCATGCTGCGGTCAATCAGGTGATCGAGCAGCTCTTCAGAGAGAATTTCGGAGAACGATTCGCGCGCGACGGCGACTACCAGCGCACGGCTGGGGAGATGCTGGGAGAGTTTTTCCCTGAGGCTGCGTTCACTGGCGTCGGCCACTTCGACGCCGTCCTCTGGGATGGTGGGGTCGAAGGCATCGGAGGAGGGGGGCAGCGGTTGCGAACTGCCGTTGCTGCGCAGGGTCAGGCTGGTCGAGGTGTGGTTCATGCAGTGGCTTCTTCTTGATCTTGTTGAGAAGGAGGGCGCCCGGAGCGCGCCTGTTGCGCTGGCCGGATAACAGGGCTAGCGTAAGCGCGCTTTCCCGATGCGATCGGCGAAAAGACGACGTATTTCCTGTAGCTTTCGCTTAAAACACTCAATCGGCATGTCCGGCGCAAACTTTAGGGTTTACCCTGATCCGTTGGAGATGTTGCTCTAGATCGGCAGGGTCAATTGATGCATGCAGCATCATTGCGGCCCACGCGGTCTTGATATTGACGACGGTCGCGCCACTCGCAAGAAACTGTTGCCGGCGCAACCTCATGAAGTGAGCGAGTTCGCTCACATGGATCAGCGTGGACGGCAGGTCGGGATGAATCACGCTGTCGCTGGCCGCAAATACACCCAGCCCGAAAACCGGCCACACGCGCGGCAGTTTCGCGTCGAGAAAGGCGACCTTCGAGCGGTTCTGGGCGAGTGGCGAGCGCCGCGTTTCGCGGGTGCCGTCGGACGCAATGCGCACGATCGCCTCGGCGCTCTCGCCGGGCGTAAGGGTGCCGCTCCAGTTTTTCGTCTCGATCACGAATATGCCGAACGGCGTAACCGCCAGGTGATCGACCTCGGCCGTCGGAAACTCCGCACCCGGTGCGATGTTCAGCAGCACCGGGCTGTCGTGAAGGTAGTAGTTGCCGCCGCAAAGCCAGCCGAGGACGCGATGCAGCTCGGCGCGCACGGTGACTTCACCTGCGTCGCCGCGTGCCTGCGCCCATGTGAGCGGCGGCGCGGACGCTGGCGCGGTGGCGTCACGTTTCGCCGATGCCCACCAGGAGTGGCGCGCACGTCTGTGGCCACGACGGCTGAGCCGGTAGCCGATGAAACCGAGGACGCCAAGAACGATCAGTCCGCTGCTCATGGATTGTTGCCTCTCTGGATGAAGGGAATGTCTCCAGTGTGCCAGGCGAAATGCAAAGTCAAGCACGCAGCTGGCGCGGATGTCCGCGCGTAAAAATGCAGAAAGCTCACAAAAAATGTGAGCTTTCTGATCAAGGCCGCGCGGATGTCCGCGAAATTCCCCTCGCGATCCTAAGCCCCGCCGAATTCACGATCATTGTGTGCGCCGCAGGGGTGTGGAAGGACGTACGCTTGGCACATTCCCGCGTCCCCCACGCATCGATCTGACCGCACGCCTGTGCGTCGTCTCGTCTCCTTTTCCTTTTGTCGTCTTGCGAGTCCGTTCGCGGTGGCCTTGTCACGGGCCACGGCGAACGCGCTTCGCGCCGGCATTCCTTGCTCCACTGGAGCATCGAAACCGCCAGGCATAGCCTGGACATTTTCTTGTGCGTTGTTTTTTCTGGAGAGAAAAATGCTGAAGCTGCTGTTCAAAGACCTCCTGCGTTCACCGGGCAAGCTGCTTGCCATGTGCTTCGTGGTCTACCTCGCGTCGATTTCGTTTTTCGTTGGCTGCTTCCTTGCGTTTGCCGCATTGGGCTGGTTGCGCAAGACGCTGGTCGCGAAGGCGAAGGCACTCGAGGCTGCTGAAGCCGAGGCGGCACGCGAGTACGCCGACAAGGTGCGCGAGCAGGCCAAGGCGGCCGTTGCCAGCAGGCAGGCCGAAACGGATGTTGCGCCCGCATCGGGGGCAGCCGTCGTGACCCCCTTGATGCCGAAACGGCAGTACGCCAAATCGGCCGTCGTTGTCCCCTTCAAGAAGACTGGCACCCAGGACTAGGGTGCCATCTGTCCACTACCACCGCGGGCTCGCCCGCGGTGGCCCCTTACCCTTGCCGGGAATCGATTCCCGGTTCAGGGATGCGATCGCCCGGTCTGTACGGAGCGATCCCATGAAACGAGAAGTCGCCGCATGGCAGCTCGATATCTTCGGCGAGGCCACTCCGGTGCTCGTCGTTCCCCCCAAACCCGATCCACTCCCTGATCCGCAGCACTGGAGCCCCACGGTCCGTGAGGCGATGGTCGACGCGCTGATCTCCCTTGGCCGCGACAGCCGCCGGGGTGACAGCATGCCGGAGTCGCTGATGGACTGCGCAACGATGCTCAGCGAACGCCTGCGCAATGTACGCGTCGATGTCGACGACTACCGGGCGACGCTCGGCTGGATCATGGGCTATTGGGGCGGTGCACTGCCTTACGACCACGTGTGCAGTGTGAACGGGATCGACCCGGACACCCTGCGTCAGGTCATTCTCGATACCCCTTTGCTGGCCCGCGATCTGGAAGAAGTCCGCCGGATCTGCTTCGGCTCGTTGCTATAGGAGGCTGCATGGCAGCACATCATCTGTTTCGCGCGTTTGCGGAACTGCTTCCCGGTTGGTCCAGGCAGGTCGCAACGGATCACGAGGCGCGGCGCGAACCTTCACCGCAGGCGCGCCCGTCGCAGGCGTCTACCGAGCGCACTGTAGGCGTGGGTGCCCCGAACGAAACCGTCGTCAGCATCAATGGCGTCCCGCACCTCTTTGTCGATGAAGGCGACTGCATCGTGCAGTTCCAGCCAGCGTTCGAGGAGGCACCTGTCGCGACGCCTTTCGGCACGAAGATCCTGCCTGAGCTTGCACCCCACTGGTCACCCGTACGGGAGCACGGCGGCGGCCTCAAGGACGCGATCGCCAGTGCGATCCGCGTGCCGGTGCAGCCAGTGGGGCGCGGCAAGCCGTCCGAACAGGTTGGCCAGGTCGAGCCCGCGTCCCGCATTGATACGGATTCCGGATCAACCGGTGCTGCGGAGGATGCCGATCAGACGCGCCCGCGCGCGGCGCGCCCTGGCACTTCGCGTGGTGAGGACATGCTGGCGTCGACGGTAGGCCGGGTGCTGAGCTGGGGTGAGGAGAAGTTTCCGAACCGCAAGCCGACGGGCAAGCCGTTCTACACCTCGTTCGCGATGCATATCGAAACGGCTGCCGGTGAGCGCACGCTGCAGGGCGAAGGATTAAAGGATGCCATCGCACAGTCGCACTGCCAGGTCGGCGACGTTGTATCCGTACGGCGTCTTGAGAAGGTCAAGGTGCCGGCATTCGCGGAGAGCGGGCGCCCCATTCTGAAGAACGGCCAGCCAGTCATGTGGGACAAGTGGCTGTGGTCGATTACACGTTAACAGGAGTTTTTATGGCATCAGTGAACAAGGCGATCCTCGTCGGCAATCTCGGCGCGGACCCGGAAGTGAGGTATCTGCCCAGCGGGGACGCTGTGGCGAGCATCCGTCTCGCAACGACCGATCGGTACAAGGACAAGGCGTCGGGCGAGTTCAAGGAAGCGACCGAATGGCACCGCGTGACGTTCTTCGGACGTCTGGCGGAGATCGTGTCGGAATATCTGAAAAAAGGGGCATCGGTCTACATCGAAGGCCGTATCCGCACGCGCAAGTGGCAGGCGCAGGACGGCACCGATCGTTACTCGACCGAGATCGTCGCAGACCAGATGCAGATGCTCGGCGGCCGCAATGCCGGTGGCCAGCGTCGTGACGACAGCCAGGGCGATGACGGTGGGTTCGAAACGGGTCCGACCGCACGCGCCCCACAGAATGCACGTGAAGCCTCACGCGCGGCACCATCAGGCGCGAGCGGCCGTGCACGGCCGCCCCAATCATCAGCGGGTGGTGGGGCGGGAACCCGCGTCCCTTCTGGTGGCGGGTTCGATGAGATGGACGACGACATTCCGTTCCGCGGGGCATATCCGCGAGCGGCATGGGCAGCCATCTGATCCTGGAAGCGCTCACCTTCCGGATTTTCTGATCCCGAAAATCCTCACCTGACGTTTCGTGGCGCACCTTCGGGTGCGCCGCGTAACACCTCCTTCTTCTACCTCCGCACATCGCGGACCCATTTTCTCGACTACCTGAAACGTGTTCAAAAGAGCGGCTCGCTTCGCGCGGGCGTCTCTTTTGAGCAAGCGTTTTCACGCCTGTCTCAGGCACCGATCCAACCCACTTCCTCAATGGAGAGTGATTCATGAGTACGTCTGGACGCGGGCTGTCACCCGAGAAGTACGAGTGGCTGCAACGCAAGCTGAAGGAATTCGCGCTCTCCCCGGAAGCGTGGATTTCAACCTTGATGAGCTACGGCATTTCCGGCGACTGCCTGACTGGCCGCGCAAGCGCCTGTCCGGTTTGCGGCGGAGATGACCGCTTTACCTATGACAACAAGAGCGGCCGCGGCGACTGGATTTGCCGCAAGTGCAATGACGGCTACCCGATGGCTGGCGACGGACTTCAGCTGATTGCCCGTGCCAATCGCATGGGGCTGTATCGATTGATGTGCCAGCTCGATGGCGGCTCACCGCCACCTTCGCGAGCGCGGGTTAGCACGCCGGCGCCCGCGCCGAAGCGCAAGGCCGATCCGGCGTTTGTCGCCAGGCGTCTGGACGGCATGTGGAGTGACGCGCGGCCACAGGCCGTGGGCGATCTGTCGATGCGCTATTTGCAGGAACGCGTGCCGGGCCTCACGGCGGGTTCATCGCCATCGCTGCGTCTTGGCATGCTCGAGTATCGCCACGAAAAAAAGGTGCTCGGCGAGTGGCCGGGCATCGTGGCGCGATTCGAGTTGCCCGAAGGGCGTCTGGGTACGCTGCATCGAACCTTCCTCGATCCGGTCAAGCCTGCAAAGGCAACGATCGTGTCACCGGATGGGGAACTCCTCGACGCGAAGCTGAACGACATGACGCTCAACCCGCTCGCGGGTGGGGCGGTGCGTCTGATGTCTCCTGTTGACGGAGAAATCGGTGTCGGTGAGGGACTGGAAACGGTCTATGGCGCGTTCATGGAGACCGGCGTACCCGCCTGGTATTGCCTGAACCGGGTCCTGCTCTCAAGGTTCGTCGTCCCGGACGGACTGGGTATCAAGGTCGTGCACATCTTCATGGATTTCGACCACGTCGATCTGAAAACGCGGCAGTCGCCGGGCGTGAGCGCCGGCATGGTGCTCGCGAAGCGGTTGCGCGAACAAGGCTATACGGTCGTGCTGCATCGACCGAGGCAGCGTGGGACCGACTTCGCGGACCAATGGAGGTCGCGCTGGATTGCAGCGCATGAAAGCGCCCCCCTGGGGCGTCGGCCAGCATACGCCTCGCGCGTCGCGTTGGCCATCTGACTGAGGCCGGCTCGTCCGGCGTTTTCTTGAACCAGCCCGGTGGGGATACGTCCCCGCCGGGGCGCATCCGTCGGGCTCTTTTCCGTCGAGTGGAAAATGGGCTTTTTTCGTGTGATGGTGGGCAACAAGTTCACGATCCTGGCAACGAACGGCGCGGAGAATGGCCGCCAGTTGACCAGCAAGTCGGAAGCGGTTGCGTTTGATGTCTATGACCGCACGATCGGGCAGATGGTGGCCCGGGACCAGCAGTTCGAGGCGGCTTTCGACTTCTGCGCGAGCCGGCTGGCAATGGACGCGGCGCATGCGCTGCAATGAAAGCATCTGGAAAAACGGCAGACCCTTGGGGTCTGCCGTTTTTTTTTGTCCGTGCGCCGCGCACGGGTTACCGGAAAAGACGCAGCCACCAGGCGGCGACCCACAGGCCGCCGCGCAGGACATACCATCCGCCGATCGCCCAGCAAAAGCCGATGCTGCCTGCGGTGAAGAGCATCTTGCCTGCCTGTTGCAGTTGACCGGCATACGCGAGCACGCCCAGAAGCGCGAGGCCGTAGAAGGCAAGTGCGAACGCCGCGCGGCGGGCAAGCCAGTGCCAGCGGCTGAAGTGCGCCCATGCCCGCGTGAGGCGCTCCATTACTCATCATCCTTCGCATGGCAGGCATCATGCGCGAGACCACCGAACTTCCAGCCGGCGATGGCCACGGCAACGATCGCGGCGATGTAGACCCAGGTCAGCGGTTCGTTCAGGCGCTCGCCATGCAGGACGGCATTCAGAAGCTGGAATTCCATAATCAGTTCTCCGAAAAGGTGGATTGCCCCGGCAGCCAGGTGGCGTCGTTTTGCCGGGAACATGATTCATCTTCGCACGCCCCGGGCAAAGTCAAGAGCGCGCGGTCGTCATTCGAAAAAGCCTGCCAGCTGGCTGCCAAGGTCGTCGCCGAAGCCCGGTGCGGTATCCACCGAGTCGGCGACCCGAAGCGTCTGGAATCCTTCATCGGGACTCTTGTTCGTTGTGGATTCAACGGACAGCGCGCTCCGGTTGGCGAAGGTTTCCTGTGCTGTGGGCTGGCTGTGTGCAAGCCCCGCCTGCTGGGTAGGGGCTGCGATCCCGGCGGGCCTGTGTCCAAGGTCGCTCGCGATTGTTGATCCTCCGCCGAGGAGGTCGCGACGGATCGCAGCTTCCGCGAGCGCCCTGAGCAGGATGGCGCGTTCCCGCGGCGTGGCGCAGCCACTCAGCTTTTCGAAGAGAAGGGGTGACACGAGTGAATTGATCGTCACCGTCATCTCGATCTTTCCGCTCATGCGGCACGACGCTCACGCTTGATGCCTGCCTCGCCCACGAGCAGAAAGCCGCGGGCGTTGGCCATGCACGGCGAGTCGATCAGCTCGATGACCACGCGCGGAAACGCGCGACGGATCGCGGCTGCGTAGAGCGCGGCGCCGCCTCCCGAGAGGATGATCGAGCGCACGTTCGGCAGGCGTCCCACATTGTTCTGCATTTCCTTGACCACGCCAGTGATGATCGGATCGGCCTGCTCGACATATGCGCCGAGGTCGATGTCCTTGCCGTAGAAGAAGAACGGCGCCTGCTCCCGCAGTGCCTTGTCGATGCGTTCGATGTCCTCGACTTCCTCACCCTCGTCGCGCGCGATGAGGCTCGCGATGCGCTGGTAGATCTGGGAGGCGCCGCCGGGCATACCGCCGCTGCGGTTGTCGTCCATCGTGAAGCCGTTCGCATAGACCCAGTCGGTCGTGAAATAGCCGACGTCGACTACAAGGTGCGCATCGTCGCGCCCGAAGCCGCCGTTGCGCGTGCTGGTGGCAAGCACGAGGGACCCCAACGGCTGCGGGATCACGACAACCTTGTCGACCGTGATGCGGCCATGCCCGAAATCCAGCTCGCCCGCAAAGCGTTCCTTGAGCGCGGCGGCATACTTCTTCATGTTATGCACGGGCAGCCCGAGCACGAGCCGCTCGACATGCGTGACGCCCGCGAAGTGCAGTGCGCCGAACAGCAGCGCCGCGTAGTTGTCGGTGAGCACGTAGTCGTCGGCGAGGGCGCGACCGGTCTTGCCGTATGCGGCAGTCAGCGATACGTCCGGGCCGACCTCGTATTCGACGCGATCGATACATACCACCGCGACCTTGCGCGCCGCGAGCACGCTTTCACCGTAGCCCGAAAGCGAGCGACTTGCCGCAAGCGGGGCAAGCGACGGGAACATGCCGGTGGCGACGGTGCCGCTGGCCGCGCGATATGCATACTTCGTGTTGCCGTAGCCGACATCGATGGCAAAAACAGCGCTTTTCATGGTGTTTGTTCCTCAGGGTGGTTCAGGTTGGCTTGTCACCAAACCCGGACGTGAAGTCCGGCTTCGGTGGCGGAATAAAAGCGAAGTCGGACACGAAGTCGGACCTCGCACGCGCGCGGCGTCAAGGTCCGACTTCATCCAGGACTTGTGCCGTTCATTTCCTGGGATTGCCTGGAAACGCCTGGATGAAGTCCGACATTGCTCAGTCCAGTCTATCGAGCGATTCAGGAAGTCAAGTCACCGAAAGCGCGCGCGATGATGTCAGCTTTTGGTTCGTCGTGACGAGGTGAAGGCGGTATCCTTGGCTGTACCTGCCGCGTCGCATGACGCATCGACCCGCAAGTGCAAGGCACTTCGTACGTCTTTCCCTGGCCAGTCTGGCCGTCATCTCCCGCCTCGGCATGAGGCAATCGCCAGAATGTCCGCGCTCCACAGTGACGCGGATTTTTTTTCAATCAGATCAAGTCCACAGTGGTCAATCTTGAGGACCACTGGACAGTGCGATATCCATACGATTGGCGGGTGTCCGCCATCATGTTGCGCAATGAGGAAATGTGGACGCGGACAGTTGGACAGTTCGCGCCCGCACTCATGCGCAATGGACACGTTCCTTCAGCACACGAAGCTGGGTGCGTTCACGAAGCCCGACACACCGCGGCGGAGATGAACGTGCTTCGGAACGGGGGAGAGCTTGCGCGCTGGCCACGCCAGTGATTCGCGCCTCCCTGTACGGAAGACAAAACGGTCCGCGCAGCCGTCACCAGAAATGCGCAACAGGAATTTCCCGGCAGTTGGCCCGGGCGTAGCAGACGGCGGTGAGTCGTCCGCTGCGTCCAGACGCGGTAGCGCGTCCGGGGCCGGTCGGGTAGCCACAGCAGGCGGCGAGGCAGCACAGGCAGTCATCGCGGGAGCGGGGTTGCGCGAAGCGCAATCCGGCCCGTGCCGCAGCAAGGTGGACAGTCGGAACGCATCTCTTCCGTGCGTCGGGCTGATCGGATGGAATCGCTAAAGGCTGGAAGGCAGTAACCCCGCGCCGGGGGCATCGGCGAAGCCGCGTGGTGCGCGGCGCAGGAATCAGGTTCGTGGAACGGGTGACAGCGACATCTGGCAGGGCGGTCGCACCCGGATCACGGGTAGCGGGTTGCGCGCGGCGCGACCCTGGACAACGGAGAGAAGATGGCAGCAATCCTGAACGTGCGCGTCGTGGTGCGCGGCTACCGGCTGACACCGACGGTGTCGGAAGCGCTCATTCGCCTGCTGGACGAGAAAGTGTCCAGCGTGCACAGCCGCACCCGGATCAGTGGCAGGGCGCTGTCGATCAAGACGCAGGAATATCGCGTGAGAGCGATCTGCGCGGCGCTTGTCGAGTTGCGCGAAGGCGGGTTTGCGCTCGAAAGTCCGTGGAGCGTGCGTCGCAAGCATATTGAGTGGCTAGTACAACATTGGGTGCGCGCGAAGCAAACCGGTGGCACGATCGAGAACAAGCTCACATACCTGCGCGCACTGGGCGAGTGGATGGGCAAGTCGAATCTGGTGGGCACACTCGAGGACTATGTGGACCGAAAGGAGAACGGCCTGCTGCGCTCGTATGTGGCCGAGGTTGACCGGTCATGGGACGCGAATGGCGTCAGCGCGCACGCGAAGATTGCGGAGATCGCGATGACGTGTCCGCGCGTGGCCGTCCAGCTGAAGCTCCAGGTAGCTTTCGGATTGCGCGTGGCGGAAAGTTTCCTGCTCCGGCCCACCGAGGCGGTGAAGGATACCGGGATGCTGGGGGTCACACGCGGTACGAAGGGTGGGCGAGATCGCGAAGTGCCGATCGAGGTGAAGATCGCGGTACTTGAGGAGGCCGCTCGACTGGCGAATGTGTTGACGGGTTCGACGATACCCGAGGACCGCACGCTCAAACAGTGGCGAAACTGGTACTACTACTTGCTCGAGCGTCACGGCATCACCAAGTCGGGCCTTGGCGTGACCAGCCATGGCCTGCGCCACCAGTATCTGCAAGAGCTCTACGAGAAGACGAGTGGGGTGCCTGCGCCGGTCAAACAGGCGGGGCCGCGTCCCGATCCAGAGTTGCACGCGCAAGCCATGCGCCGGGTCGTCGAGGCTGCCGGTCACAGCCGCGTCACCAAGGCGAACGCCTACATCTCGACATTCGCACGCCAGGAACGGCTGGCCAGACCCAATCCGACGATCGACGACGCGAGGGGGGCACTCGAATCCGCCGGCGGAAACAAGACGCACGCGGCAGCCGCGCTCGGGATTTCGCGGCAGGCGCTTTACCGGCTTCTGGAGACGAGTTAGGCCCGCCTTCTCCAGTGATCGTGTGTTCGTGCACCCGCCTGTGCGGAACGGCGTCCATTGCGGTCATCGCGAGGCGAGTGGACGGCGAATGGGCTTGAAAATGTCAACGATACGGGCGCCCATGAGGCGAGGCAGTTGCCATAATGAATTCGTCTCTCAGGTTCCAATCCCCGAAAAACGGAACCATCTTCGACCGGCCGCTGGCCGGTCTTTTTTTTAGCGCACTCCCGTAGCGCGGTCTCGCCTCTACCAGCGATCGCGATCTGGCAGCAGGTCGATCGCGGCGGCGATACGGTCCTCGAAAAGCAGGTCCTGATCTTCCGCTGGGGAGTACACCTCTGGGAACTGCACGTAGCGCTCGCCTTCGAGTTCGATCCACTTCGCCAGCTGTGCGAGTTTGCGAAAGCGCGCGGCGTCATTGAGCACGGGATCGATCGGCCAGCTGTCGATCGTGGTGACGGTCGCATCAACGAGGCGCTGCGCGAGCATCCTGAATAGTGGCCCAAGTTCGTTCCAGTCACCCTCGGCGCGCGAGAGGAGATTAATGACAAGCGGTATATCCGGCGCTCCGAGTTCGCGCTCGACGAGGCGCTGGAGATCCGACTTGTCGGCTTCGGGCCGGTTGAGCCGGCGGTTCCAGACGGCGCCGCATCGATCCATTGCCGCCTTCTCGTCGCGGCCTTCCGCCTCCCAGGGCGTGGCCATGCCGCATTCCGTGCAGTGGATGCAGACGAGCGGCTCGGTCTTGGGGACTTCAGGCGGCCGCGCCATCCGGTCGCCGATTCGTGGGGGACCCGCGAGGCGCCCCCACTCCGTGTAATCGTATTGCGGGTTGGGAAGCTTGGAGAGAAGTCGCTGTGAGCGCCCGACCTTCGGTCGGCCGCCACAGTGGTCGCACGGGATGAGCTGCTCGTACATGGATACTGAAATATGGGTGGTTGAAAGGCTAGACGCATTATTGCGTGGTATGGCGGGAATCGAAACCCGGAACTACGCCTGCCCTAGGCACTTTATCCGGAATTGACCAGAATTGTCTGTCTCACACACGCGTGGAATATTGCGGCGGCGGCGCGCTGGAGCTGCCATACCGAACGGGATTGCCTATGACTGTAGGCTAACAACAACCTACAAGAAGACTCATCGCGAGTATCAAAAGACAAACCAGCGTCGAAGGATTGGCCCGATGCGAGCGGGAGGCGGTGGCGGTGCCGTTGCGTCCACGGTCACAACTGCGGTGCTTGCTCCGCTATGAGAGGTGACTCCACATTTGCATCCTTCTCGTCGCGTTGCGCGGGCGGCATGACCGTATTGCCTCCCGCAGCTTTTGCCGCGTACAACTCTCGATCGGCGCAGTCGATCAGTTGACTGGATGTCATCTCAACACCAGAGGCGCCATCGAGTGTTGCTGCGCCGATGCTGATGGTCACAATTCCAAGCGGACTTGCGCTGTGCGGAATGGCGGCGTCATACACCGCCTTCCGAATCGCCTGCGCGACATGCAACGCACCGTGCAACGCTGTGCCGGGCAAGATCACGCAGAACTCTTCTCCGCCGTAGCGCCCTGCAAAATCTCCCTGTCGCAAGACGCTCTCCTTGATGCAGAGCGCCACAGTTCGTAGTGCCTTGTCACCTGCGACGTGTCCGTACCTGTCATTGAAGAGTTTGAAAGTGTCGATGTCGAGCATGAGTACAGACAGCGTCCGCCGGTCCCGTTTCGCCCGCCGCGTCTCAAACTGGAGCGCTATGTCTAGCGCACGTCGTGTACTTAGCCCCGTGAGACTGTCGGTATCCGCGCGAATCCGGAGGCGTTGTTCGATCTCAAGCCGCTCCCGGAACTGGCGTGTAATAAGGATGGACATTAGGACCAGCAGGAGGCACAGCGTTCCCATTACGCCGCCAATAACGCATGCCCGCCATTGCCATTGCGCATAAATGTCGTTCGTCGAAAAGCCGACCTCTATGATGATGGGATATTTGCCAATGTGCCTGAAGCTGTAGAGCCGCTGCTCTCCATCGAGAATGGCGACGCCAACAAAGCTCCCTTTTTCGGACTTCAGAACGGGCGTAAATGATGCTCCACCTGCAAGGCTTCGGCCGATCTCACCAACGTTGAACGGGCGACGCATGAGAACGATTCCGTCCGTGCGCACAAGCGTAATTGAGCCGTGAGGTCCGAGGGGCATGCCGTCGAGGAGGTGCTGGAAATAGTCGAGTTGCAGCGTTCCGAGCACGACACCGGAAAATTTTCCTTTCCGATTAGTTAGCCGCCTGCTCAGTCCGATGGATAAAAGCGGTGGGTCGACGCTGGACACAAATGGCTTGCTAATAAATAGAGCATCGCTGAGACGATCACGCTGCACCTTGAAATAGTCCCGGTCACTCAGGTTCGCGTTTCTTGGAGGTGGAGGGAGCGCTCCAGAATCGAAAACAATGTTGCCGAGGTGGTCGGCAACGAGCACGGTGCCGAGGTCGCGCGCCTTGGTGGCTCCGTCAAATAGGACGCGCTGGCGAAGCGGCATGGGCAGCGCAAGTACAACCGGATCCGCCATTCCGTCAATCACCGCCTGCAACGACAAGTCGCAGATTTCGAGATTGCGTTCAATGTCCCTGCTCAGGAGGAGTGAAAGTCCATCCGCGGCATCTCGCGCCCGCATCAGTGCATCGGTTCGCATGTCATACAGGGAAACCACCGTGATGACTGCCATAACCAGCGCAACGAAACCTCCCGACGCGGCAAACAACGCTGGGCGTGCGACGAAGGCGCCAGATATCTTCCTGAATAGCATGGGTGTTTTCGCGTAAGCGTTCAGAGCAGTTGGCATCCGACTCTCCTGCCGCACCGCGATTGACAGGGGTACGTGCTTCTACACGTCCGCAGATACGCGGATCATATTCTTTGTCTTCGACAGCATGTTGTTTTCCGCCTCACTGGTTGCGGTGTTGAATGTGCCTTTCGTGGCGTAGTTGTTTTGCGTCGCTTGGACGTCGTTTGGCCGTGAGCTGATCGCGAGTTCGTAGTTGCTGTCGGCATCAGGCCGGAGCCGCACGGGCGCGATTTCGACGTTGAGGACTTCGCGCGGTACGGCCGGGTTTGTGAGGGCGTGGCTGGAGTAGTCGTCGCACGCGCTATCGATACGCGCGCCTTGCGACAGGCCCGAGAAATCTTCCAGATCAATGCCGCCTGCTCCCGCTAGGAAGCACGTGTCACCGATACGAATGTAGCTGCCGATGCGGATGTGTCCGCTTCCGGCCGACAGCACGGTTGGCCCGTCAATTCGAACGTTGTCATCGATATGAATATTCTGCGTCCCAACGATCGTGCAGCTTTGGGCAATCCGCACGCTCTGCCCGATGCTGCCAAATCCGGCCGACGCCAGATCGGCATCGGTCCAATCGCCCGAATTAAATCGGTTGGTCGGCAGGCGGGAAGCTGCGTCGTGCGCAAGAGATTTTTCGTTCATAAGTCTGGCCGTGGCTGTAGCACCGGCTAACAGAGATTCGCCAAGGTATCCCCGGATTGCTGTTTCGCGACCATTGTCTACATTATATGTAGATATCGACATTTTAAGATGTTACATCGTACGGGGTGGTCGAGTCACTATCGAAGTCGAAATTTTGTGGTTTTCGACACGGAGTGTTGGTATGAGAGCATCCGCGACTCAGGAAGAAGCGTTCGCAAAGCGGATCGGTCAGGCGTTAGCCCGCGCGCGCCTCGATGCGGATATGACGCAGGAGCAGGTATCGGAAGCGCTGGGGGTGAACACGGAAACGATCAGTCGGTTCGAGCGCGGTCATACCGCGCCGCCCCTGTTTCGTTTGTTTGAGCTTGCCGAGGTCTACCGTGTGCCGCCTGAGACACTGATTGCCGGGGGGGAAGGGCGTTCACTCGATCCGGCCCGTGACGTTACCGCCCTGATGGGGAATCTGTCGCACGGCGATCGGGAGTTTGTTCGCGAATGGGTTGCGGCGATGTGCGAGCGTCTCGCGAAAGCCAAACAGGGAACGGCTAAACGATAGCCCCCGTTGCCCCGCCCACGGTGTTAGTATGAAACGCCGTTAGAGTCCGAGGTTAAAGATCGCTTCCTTCCGTGCAACTGCGCAAACTGGGCGCGGGGTGCTTTGCACAGTCGCACGGCTTCCCGTTTGAATTCGTCAGTGAAGTGCCTTCTTGTTCTGCTCATTTCGTCCTCTTCGGATTACATCAGCTTAGCTGATGTGTCCGGGAGAACGATTGAAGGCCAGTGAGGGAAGCCGGCAAGCCTCACATCTCCCGTAGCCGTTCGAGTACTTGCTTAAGCCGTAGACCGGGCCGCGATGAGCCTGACTCAGTATGACGGACGGATTTGCAGCCGGCGACTTGATGCGATCTAACCTCCCAGGTACGTGTCTGCTGAACAGTCTTCCAGATTGCGCGGAAATCAGCCACATCTCTTTTGTTCGCTTGAACGAACGGCTCGCGAAGGGGGCTTGCGCGAGGACGAGTGTCGGTGGCGCGGAGAAGGTGTGTGTCGATACAAATGTTTGCGTCGATATGTCATTCTGCTGACAACGAGGCATCGGGGCTGTAGGGCTGGCCTGTGCGGGACCGGTCCGGCTGGTCCTCAAGCCCGGTTGAGCGTCTTGATCGCGAGCGCTGCCGCTGCCGCGCGCGTTTCGACATGCAACTTGCGAAACAGATGCTCGAGATGCTTGTTCACCGTGCGTGCCGCCATGCCGAGGATGTCACCGATGTCGCGGTTCGTCTTGCCGCGCGAGACCCAGAGCAGCACTTCCGCTTCGCGCGCGGTCAGAGCGAAGTGTTCGGCGAGCGCATTGCGATGCACGGTGTCGTCGGTCTCCTTGAGGATGACGATCCACTCGCCCGGTTCCGGTGCGGGTGTCGCGCTGGCCGAGCGGCGCACATGGCCCGAGGTGAACTCGTGCATGGCGTCGCTCCGGGCGCCGCGCGCGATCCAGTCGATGAACCAGGTGTGCAGTGGCGCCGGCAGCTTCGGCTGCGGAACGTCGGCGCTCCCATTCGCGGCTTGCGCCGTATTGGCCGGATTAACCGGATCGGCACGAGCGGTGTCGTAGGCTGCGATCTGATTCGCGGCCTGCTGGCTTTGCCAGCGGATAGTACCGTCTGCGCCGACGATCAGTGCCGCGCGGGCGTCGAGCGACAGCGCCGCCTGCGCGTAAAGCTGCGCGCGCGAACGCTGCACGTGCGCGCCGATGCGCGCACACAACTCCTCGGGCCGCACTGGTTTGGTCACATAGTCGATGCCACCGACGCGAAAACCGCGCACCACATGTTCGGTCTCCGTCAACGCGGTCATGAAGATGACGGGCAGATGCTCGTGCTGCGCGTCCTGCTTAATGCGCCGGCAAGTTTCGAAGCCGTCCATGCTGGGCATCATCGCGTCGAGCAGTACCACATCGGGCGTGACGAGCGCGAGGCGTTTGAGCGCGTCCTCGCCCGAAAGCGCGACGAGCACTGCGTAGCCGTGCCCCTGCAGTGTGTCGGAGAGAAAGGCGAGGTTGTCCGGTGTATCGTCGACGATCAGTACCACGGGGCGATCGCGCAGCCAGGCGGCGGTGTCGCCGGTGCCTGGGGTGGAGACGATCGACGTGGTCGCGGGCGTGGCAAGAGCGTCACGCGTTTGCGCCGCGTGCAAGTCGGTCGAGTTCATGCTCGAGTTCCCTTAGCTGAAAGCGTTCCGCCAACGTGCGCAGCACGTCGATCTGATCCTGCAGTGCAGGCCAGGTCGCGTGCGCGACGTTGAGCTGTTCGGCCACGCCCTGCACGTAGCCGACTTCGAGATGCGCACGCAGATGGCCGATGAGTTCGGGCGGCCACGCAGCGGGCGGGAGTGTCTGCGCGCCGGACGTCATCGAAGCGTCCGCTGCTTGCGCCGCGTCAGTCAGCCTGAGCACGCTCGTCTCGGACGCGATCCAGTTGAGCGAGAGCAGTTGCGCGAGTTTGTCGAGCAGCAGATTCACCTGCAAGGGTTTTACCAAATAGCCCGCGCAGCCGGTCGCGCCCGCGCGCTCGCGGTCGTCGGCGAACGCGTTGGCCGAAAGCAGCACAATGGGCGCGTTCGACAACTGGTTTTCGGATATCAGGCGGCTGGTTTCGTAGCCGTCCATCAACGGCATTGAAATATCCATGATGATGGCGTCCGCCGTGTGCGTAGCGAGCCAGCGCAATGCGTCGGTACCGCTGGCCGCCTCCGCGACATCGAAGCCGAGCGGCGTGAGCAACTGCACGACGATGCCGCGCTGATCGTCAAGATCATCGACCACGAGAATTGCGCGGCGTGCGCCCGTGTAGCCGCGAATCGACGCAAGCTCGGTATGCGAGGCGGCGGCGCTGTCCACTGCGGGCGCGAACAGGCGCACCACGAAACGCGTGCCGCGTCCCACTTCGCTGTCCACTTCGAGACTGCCGCCAAGCGCCTGCGTGAGCAAGCGGCAGATCGTGAGGCCGAGGCCTGCGCCGTGATCGTGCGCGTGCGCTGCCTCGCCGCGCTCGAACGGCAGGAAAAGGCGCTCCATTTCTGCGGGGGGAATGCCAGGGCCAGTATCGGCAACCTCGAACTTAAGTGTATCGAGTACGTGGCTCACGCGCAGTGTGACCGTGCCGCTCGACGTGAAGCGGATCGCGTTGCCGATCAGGTTGGTGAGGATCTGGCCCACGCATTTCTGGTCGGTGCGCACAGTGGCGGGCAGGCGGCCGACCGTCTGCACGTCGAACGCGAGCGCCTTTTCGAGCGCCTGCGGACGCAGCATCGACGTGACGTGCGCGACGAAATCGGCCAGCGGCACCTTGGCGATATTCAGTTGGAGCTTGCCTGCCTCGATACGCGCGACGTCGAGCAGCCCGTCGACGAGCGCGAGCAGATGCTCGCCGCTGCGATGGATCGTGCGCACGGCGTTGTAGCGTGTGGGCGTGAGTTCCTCCTTCGCCTGAAGCAGCAATTGCGCGTAGCCGAGTATGCTATTGAGCGGCGTGCGCAATTCGTGGCTCAGGCCAGACACGTAGCGGCTCTTGGCCTGATTCGCCGATTCAGCGGCGGCGGTTGCGCGCTTGAGTGCCGCGTCCGTTTTCTGGTGCGCGTCGATTTCGAGCATCAACAATTCGTTTTGCCGCTGCGACTCTTCCTGCGTGACGCGGCGGCTCTCGCGCTCAAGAACGAACCACCACGCTGCGATGCAGCCGACCAGCGAGAGCGCGAGAAAGATCTTCAGAAAGCTGCTCGCAATCGCGTGGCCGATCGGAGCGTCGATGGCGGCAACCGACATCGTGCTCTGCGACCAGATCAGATAGAGCACGCTACCCAGTACCGCAAGCATCGCGAACACGAGGCTCGCGTAATGAATCAGGCGCAGCGCGGCGGGCCCGAGTCGCGCGCCCGGCACCACGCTGTGCAGCGCGTGTTCGGCTTGCGACGCGAAGCGCGCGTGCGGTTTGCAGCGGTCGTGGCAGCGCGAATCGAGCGAGCAGCACAGCGAGCAGATCGTGCCGCCGTAGGCGGGACAGTATGCGGTGTCGTCGGGCTCGAAGGTGTTCTCGCAGATCGCGCAGCGTAGCGACGCTGCGTCGCCGGTCGGTTGCGCGTCGCGCGCGATGTAGTAGCGCCCGCGCGTGAGCACCGCGAGCACGGGCGCGCACGCGAACGCCACACCGAACGCGATGAACGACGACATCGCCTTGGCGAGCACGCCGAACAGGCCGCTATGCGCGAGCATCGCGACGGCGGCCGCGATCAGCATCGCGCCCACGCCCACGGGATTCACATCGTAGAGGTGGGCGCGCTTGAACTCGATATGGCGCGGGCTATAACCGAGCGGCTTGTTGATGACGAGATCGGCGAACAGCGCGCCCACCCACGCAATCGCAATGTTCGCGTAGAGCGACAGGACCTTGCCGATGGCGTCGAACACGCCCATTTCCACCAGCAGCAGCGCGATCATCACGTTGAACACGAGCCAGACCACGCGTCCCGGGTGGCTATGCGTGAGGCGCGCGAAAAAATTCGACCATGCGAGCGAGCCCGCATACGCATTCGTCACATTGATCTTCAATTGCGAGACGATCACGAACAGCGTCATTGCGGGAAGCGCCCAGCTCGCAAGCCCTAATGGATCGAGCAGCAGATGATAGGCGACGAGATACATCTGTGTGGGCTGCGCGGCATGGTCCACATCGACTTCGTGCTGGATGGCGACGAAGGCTAGAAGCGCGCCTCCCAGCATCTTGAGCGCGCCCGGCACGATCCAGCCGGGGCCGGCGCCGAGCAGCGCGAGCCACCAGCGTGTGCGGTTCTGGGCCGTGAGCGGCGGCAGGAAGCGCAGATAGTCCACCTGTTCGCCTACCTGCACGATTAGCGCGAACACGACCGTCGAAGCCTGACCGAAGGCAATCAGGCTGAATGCACTGCCCTGCGGGGCGAAACCCGCAAACGTGGTCCACTGCGCGAGCAGGTCGGGCTGATGCCACAACACGGCGACGTAGGGCAGCACGAACAGGACGAGCCACAGCGGCTGCGTCCAGCTTTGCAGACGGTTGATCAGCGTAATGCCGAACATGACGATCGGTATCACAACGAGCGAACTCACCACATACGCGATCGCCAGCGAAATCTGGAAATAGAGCTGAAGCGCGAGCGACATGATGGCCGCTTCGAGCGCGAAAAAAATGAACGTGAATACCGCGTAGAGCAGCGACGTGAGCGTCGAACCGATATAGCCGAAACCTGCGCCACGCGTAAGCAGGTCCATGTCCACGCCGTAACGTGCCGCGTAATAGCTGATGGGCAGGCTCGTGAGCCAGATGAGAACGGAGACGACAACGATGGCCCAGAACGCGTTCGTGAAGCCGTAATTCACGACAAGGCTGCCGCCGATCGCCTCCAGCACCAGAAACGATACTGCGCTGATCGCCGTATTCGCGACGCGCAATTCCGACCAGCGGCGAAACGAGCGCGGCGTGAAGCGCAGCGCGTAGTCCTCGAGGGTCTCGTCGCCGACCCACGCGTTGTAGTCGCGGCGCACCTTGACGATGCGTTGCGTGCTGGGCGCACCCACGGAAGGGGGACTCTGGGGCATGTGGATGATCCGGATTGGTGCGAAAGCGGTACAAGCGCCGAAACCGCGCAGGGTCGACGTGCGATGCAAATTACATTCCAGTGCGTGCGCCGGGAATACGTCAATCGACGTATTCCGATCGTCAATTTGGTTTTCTACATTGCGTCCAACCACTGACCCAGCCCGCAGCGTCCGAGCGCCGGGCACCCGATAAGGAGAATGTGATGTCCGCAGATGATCGATTCGATGACGATGCCCAGATGCCTTCGCCGCTGCGCCGGAAAATGCTCGGCGGCCTGGCCGCCGCGCCGCTGATGGCGCTGGGCCTGCCGCGCGGCGCGTTTGCACAAACGCCGCCCACCGCGAAGGTCAACACCACGGGCCTCGCGGTCACGGACACCACGGTGACGGTCGGCCAGTTGCATTCGGCCACGGGCACGATGGCGATTTCTGAAACCGGCTCGATCCAGGCCGAACGCCTCGCCATCGAGCAGATCAACGCGATGGGCGGCGTGCTCGGCCGCAAGATCCAGATCATCCAGGAAGACGGTGCGTCCGACTGGCCGACCTTTGCCGAAAAATCGAAGAAGCTGCTTGAAAGCGATCACGTCGCGGCAGTATTCGGCTGCTGGACCTCGGCCTCGCGCAAGGCTGTGCTGCCGGTATTCGAGAAGGATAACGGCCTGCTCTATTACCCGACCTTCTACGAGGGCCTCGAACAGTCGAAGAACGTGTTCTATACCGGGCAGGAAGCGACCCAGCAGATTCTCTGGGCGCTCGACTGGGCCTCGAACACGAAGAAGGCCAAGACGTTCTTCCTGATCGGCTCCGACTATATCTGGCCGCGCACGTCGAACAAGATCGCACGCCGCCATATCGAGCAGCATTTGCATGCCAAGGTCGTGGGCGAGGAGTATTACCCCCTCGGGACGACCGAATTTGCATCACTGATGAACAAGATCAAGCTTGCGCGTCCGGACTGTATCTTCGCTTCCGTGGTGGGCGGCTCGAACGTGGCGTTCTACAAGCAGCTCAAGGCGGCGGGCATCACGCCGCAGAAGCAGCTCCTCCTGACGATCTCGGTCACCGAGGACGAAGTGCTCGGCATAGGCGGCGACAATTTCGCCGGATTCTATTCGTCGATGAAGTACTTCCAGTCGCTCGATAACGAGAACAACAAGAAGTTCGTCGCGGCGTTCAAGGCGCGCTACGGCCAGAAATCGGTGATCGGCGACGTGACCCAGGCCGCCTATCTTGGCCCGTGGATCTGGAAGGCCGCGTGCGAGCGTGCGGGCAGCTTCGACGTCGACAAGGTGGTGGCTCACTCGGCGGGCATCGAGGTGGCGAACGCGCCGCAAGGCTACGCGAAGGTCGATGCGAACCATCACCTGTGGAGCCGCTCGATGATTGGCGAAGGGCAGGCGGATGGCCAGTTCAAGGTCGTCGCGCAGTCGGATCAGCCGATCCAGCCGAATCCATTCCCGAAGGGCTACATGTAATCCGTCAACCGCAGCGGCGCGGCGACGCATGACGCCGCCGCGCGAGGAGCGTTCGATGTCCGCTACCGATATTTTCAACATCACGCTGATGCAGGGCTTCGCCGGTCTGAGCCTCTTCAGCGTCCTGCTCCTGATGGGGCTCGGGCTCGCCGTGATCTTCGGCCAGATGGGCGTGATCAACATGGCGCACGGCGAATTCATGACGATCGGCGCATATACGGTCTACATGTTTTCGTGGTTTTCGCAGAACGTCTGGCACGCGCTCACGCCCGTGTACTTCTTCTTCGCGATACTCGCGGCGTTCGCGCTGGCCTTCGCCGCGGGGTGGCTCGCCGAATGGGCGCTGATCCGCCATCTCTATAAGCGGCCGCTCGACACGCTGCTCGCCACCTGGGGCCTGAGCCTCGGTATGCAGCAGGTGTTCCGCTCGACTTTCGGCCCGAAGGAGGTGAGCCCGGCGCTGCCCGACTGGCTGATGGGTTCGTGGGAGCCCACGCCGGGCCTCGATATTCCGGTGAGCGGCATGTTCGTGATGGGCCTCGCGCTGCTGATGACGGGCGGCCTGCTGCTCGCGCTCTATCGCTCGCGCTGGGGCTTGCGCGTGCGCGCCACGGTCGCGAACCGGCCGATGGCAAACGCGGCGGGCATCAACACGCGACGCACCGACCGCATGACCTTCGCCATCGGCTGTGGCGTGGCGGGCGTGGCGGGCGCGGCCTTCACCGCCATCGGCTCGACGGGACCGACGAGCGGTTCGCTCTACATCGTCGATTCGTTTCTGGTGGTCACGTTCGGCGGCGCGGCGAGTCTGCTCGGCACCGTGGCTTCGGCGTTCGGCATCGCGCAGATGCAGTCGATCAGCGAATTCTTTCTTTCGGGCTCGATTGCGCGCGTGCTCACGCTGCTGACCGTCGTGGTGATTCTCATGCTGCGTCCGCAGGGCCTGTTCGCCTCTAAGGTACGGCGCGTGTAATCGCGCGACATGGCGCACGTCGTTGCGCATGCCTCATTCACAGCTTCATTCGTATGGAGAGATGGACATGGAACCCATCCAACCCACGGCGGGCGGCGTTTCCCCGCGATCCGGCCACGGCGCGCCGCCAGCCGGCTGGCGCGCGCGCCTCGCGCGGCTCGACGCCTCGGGCTACGCGGGCATCGTGCTGCTCGCGCTGCTGATCGTGGTCGTGTTCCCGCTTGCGCTCGACACGTTCCGCCTGAACCTGATGGGCAAGTACCTGACCTACGCGTTCGTGGCGATCGGCCTCGTGATCGCGTGGGGCTACGGCGGCGTGCTCAGTCTCGGCCAGGGCGTGTTCTTCGGCCTCGGCGGCTACGCGATGGCGATGTTTCTCAAGCTCGAAGCGTCCGATGCGGCCGCCACGCGCACGCAGACCACGCCCGGCATCCCTGACTTTATGGACTGGAACCAGCTCACGGCGTTGCCCGCGTGGTGGAAGCCGTTTCACTCGCTGCCGTTCTCGATCCTCGCGGTGCTCGCGGTGCCGACTGCGCTCGCCTTCGTGATCGGCTACGCGATGTTCAAGCGGCGCGTGGGCGGTGTGTACTTCGCGATCATCACGCAGGCGGTCGCGCTGATTCTCTCGGTGCTGATCATCGGCCAGCAAGGCTATACGGGCGGCGTGAACGGCATCACCGATCTGCGCACGCTGCTCGGCTGGGACATCCGCACCGATCACGCGAAGCTGGTGCTGTACTTCGTGAACGCCGCGCTGCTGATCGGCGCGCTGCTCGCCTGCCGCTGGGTCCAGCGCAGCAAGCTCGGCACGCTGCTGCTCGCGATGCGCGACAAGGAAGATCGCGTGCGCTTCTCGGGCTACGACGTCGCCATGTTCAAGGTGTTCGCGCTCTGCCTCGCGGCGATGCTGGCGGCAATCGGCGGCGCGATGTTCACGTTGCAGGTGGGCTTCATGTCGCCTTCGTTCGTGGGAATCGTGCCGTCGATCGAAATGGTGATCTATGCGGCCATGGGTGGGCGCATGTCTCTCGTCGGTGCGGTGTACGGTGCGATTCTCGTGAATCTCGGCAAGAGCTGGTTCTCGGAGAGCTTTCCGAACCTCTGGCTCTATTTGATGGCGGCGATGTTCATCGGCGTGGTGATGGTGTTTCCGAACGGGCTGGCGGGCCTCTACGAAGAGCATGTGCGCCCGCGCGTGCGGCGGCTGCTTGGCGCGGCGAACAAGGAGGCGTGAAGCATGAGCAATACCGACTTTCTGCTCGCGATCGAGGACCTGACCGTGTCGTTCGACGGCTTCAAGGCGATCGATTCGCTCAATCTCTATCTCGAACGCGGCGAGCTGCGCGTGGTGATCGGCCCGAACGGCGCGGGCAAGACCACGCTGCTCGATCTTATCTGCGGCAAGACGAAGGAAACGGCGGGCAGTATCAAGTTCCGCAACGAGGAAATCACGAGTCTCGCGGAATTCCGCCGCGTGCGTAAAGGGATCGGCCGCAAGTTCCAGACGCCGTCGATCTACGAAAACCTGAGCGTCGCGCAGAACCTCGAAGTGTCGTTTCCGCGCGGACGCAGCGTGTTCGGCGCGCTGGCCTACCGCGAGGACGCCGAAGTGGCCGACCGCGTGCGCGACGTGGCCGACGAAATCGGCCTGGCCGCCGCGCTTGATCTGGAAGCGGGGCTGCTCTCGCACGGCCAGAAGCAATGGCTCGAAATCGGCATGCTGCTTATGCAGGATCCCGAATTATTGATGCTCGACGAACCGATTGCAGGCATGAGTGTGCGCGAGCGCGAACTGACCGCCGATCTGCTCGACCGCATCTGCCGCAACCGCTCGATGATCGTGATCGAGCACGACATGGCCTTCGTGGAGCGCATCGCGCACAAGGTCACGGTCATGCATCAGGGGAAGATTCTCGCGGAAGGGCCGATGGCGCAGGTGCAGGCCGATCCGCGCGTGATCGAGGTCTATCTGGGCCACTGAGTCGGACACTGAACGACAACACGGAGAACACATCATGTTGGAAGTCGACGATCTCGTCGTCAGCTACGGCCAGAGCGAAGTGCTGCACGGCATTGGCTTTTCGGTTGCAAACGGCGAAAGCGTGGCGGTGATGGGCCGTAACGGCATGGGCAAGACCACGCTGTTCAAGGCGCTGATCGGCATGCTGCCCGCCAATCGCGGTACGGTGCGCGTGGGCGGCGCTGACGTCTCGAAGGACGAGAGCTACCGGCGCGTGGCCAAAGGCATCGGCTACGTGCCGCAAGGACGGCAGATTTTCGCCTCGCTGAGCGTCGAGGAAAACATTCAGACGGGCCTCGAAAACGCGCAGAGCCAGCGCGTGCCCGACGATCTTTACGCGCTGTTTCCGGTGCTGTTCGACATGCGGCGGCGCAAGGGCGGCAATCTCTCGGGCGGTCAGCAACAGCAGCTCGCGATTGCGCGCGCGCTCGCGACCGACCCGAAGGTGCTGCTGCTCGACGAGCCCACCGAGGGCATTCAGCCGTCCGTCATCAAGGACATCGCCAAGGCGCTCAACCAGATTCGCGCGAGCCGCAATATCGCCATCGTCGTCTCGGAGCAGGTGTTGAGCTTCGCGCTCGACGTGGCCGACCGGCTCTTCGTGATCGAGGGCGGGCGTTTCGTGCACCAAAGTACGCGCGATGCGGGCGATACCGACCGTATCCGCGAATACCTCTCTGTCTGAGCGCGGCGCGGCGTTCGCGCGCCGCGCCGCATGTCAAACCGCGAACCCAGGAGCAAACGCAATGCCCGATACTCTCATCAAGGTCGATCTGAACCAGTCGGCCTACGAAAACGAACAGGTGCACAACCGCTGGCACCCCGACATTCCGATGGCCTGCTGGGTGAAGCCCGGCGATGATTTCATCCTCGAAACCTACGACTGGACCGGCGGCTTCATCGAGAACAACGACAGCGCTGACGACGTGCGCGACATCGACCTGTCGATCGTGCACTTTCTGTCCGGCCCGGTGGGTGTGCACGGCGCGGAGCCCGGCGACCTGCTCGTGGTGGACCTGCTGGACATCGGCGCGAAAGCCGATAGCCAGTGGGGCTTCAACGGTTTCTTCTCGAAGACGAACGGCGGCGGCTTTCTCACCGATCATTTCCCCAGCGCGCAAAAGTCGATCTGGGATTTCCACGGCGTCTACACGAGCTCGCGCCATATTCCGGGTGTGAATTTCGCGGGCCTGATTCACCCGGGCCTGATCGGGTGCCTGCCCGATCCGAAACTGCTCGAAACCTGGAACGCGCGCGAGACCGGCCTGATTGCCACCGAGCCTGACCGCGTGCCGCCGCTCGCGAACCCGCCGTTCGCGGCCACCGCGCACATGGGCAAGCTCGCGGGCGAGGCGCGCGACAAGGCCGCCGCGCAAGGCGCGCGCACGGTGCCGCCGCGCGAGCATGGCGGTAATTGCGACATCAAGGATCTGTCGCGCGGCTCGAAGGTGTTTTTCCCCGTCTACGTGGATGGCGCTGGCCTTTCGGTCGGCGACCTGCACTTCAGCCAGGGCGACGGCGAGATCACGTTCTGCGGCGCGATCGAAATGGCGGGCTGGGTGCATATGCGTGTGAATCTGATCAAGGGCGGCATGGCGAAATACGGCATTCGCAACCCCGTGTTCCAGCCCAGCCCGATCACGCCCACCTACAACGATTACCTCATTTTCGAAGGCATATCCGTCGACGAGCAGGGCGGCCAGCATTATCTCGACGTGACCACCGCGTATCGCCAGGCGTGTCTGAACGCCATCGAATATCTGAAGAAGTTCGGCTATTCCGGCGCGCAGGCGTATTCGCTGCTCGGCTGCGCGCCGGTGCAGGGACATATCAGCGGCGTGGTCGATATTCCGAATGCGTGCGCGACGTTGTGGCTGCCGACGCAGATCTTCGACTTCGACATTCGTCCGAACGCCGACGGCCCGATCCAGCACATCAAGGGCGACGTGGATCTGCCGTGTTCACCGGATCTCGCGAAGGTTTGAGCGGCACACTGAAATCACGCAGGCAAAGGAGGTTGTCATGCCCATCTACGACTTCGAGTGTGCGAATTGCGGGCCGTTCGCCGTCATGCGACGTATCGCGGACCGCGAGAAACCGTGCCGTTGTCCCGAGTGCGGCACGGAAGGCGGACGGGTCATCAGCGCGCCCTCGCTGGCACTGATGGCGGGTACGCGCCGCGCCGCGCACGCGACCAACGAGCGTGCCGCGCACGCGCCGCGCCAGTCCGGCGACGGGCCACCGCTGCGTCATCGAGCCGGTTGCAGTTGCTGCTCGGGCGGCGCAGCGAAGCTAGCGGGCGCGGCTTCCGACGGCCTCAAGCGGCCGGCGGGGCGGCCCTGGATGATCAGTCACTAGGGTGCGCCGCGCGCGAACCGGCGCTCAGGGGAAGCGGCATTCGCGCGCGTCGTCAACGTTTTGAAGGAGGAAGCGGCATACGACATGGTGGTATTTCGAACGGCTTCACTTGCGTGGGCGTCGCAGTGGTGAACTACGAGATGCCGCGTTAGCACACCACGGCGGAGGTGCTCGGCAACGCGCGCCGTATCGCCGACCTGGTGCTCGGCACGAAGCAGGGTTTGCCGGGCATGGCGCTCGTGGTGTTTCCCGAGTATTCGACCCACGGCATCATGTACGACCGCCAGGAGAGGCTCGGCGCGGGGGCATGATGCAAGGCCAGCGTGTGGGGCGGGTTCTCGATCACGGGCGATCGGCACGAGGAGCATCCGCGCAAGGTGCCGTACACCACGCTCGTGCTCTCCGCGCTGATTCCGAAAGATCGCTGGAAATCCGGAAAGCTCAACAAAAAGTGAAGCTTTCCGGATTAAGTCGCGCGGACATCCGCGCCGGGGAAGTGATGACCATGCCTGCCTGCGGTGTGCGCGGCCGTGCACCTGCAACTTCGCGCGCGGGGCAAGAGCCCAACCGGGACGGTGGCAGAGCAATGTTGCGCCGTCGGTAGTTTTCCACAGGATTGCCAACAAAAACTGTGGACAAAAATGCTCCGCAGTGCACAAGTCAGACAAACGTCTGTTCCGCTTCCGTTGGGTCGTTGAACGGACTCACTCGTGGCTCTACAACTTCCGTCGTCTTCGCATACGCTTCGATCGTCGAGCTGACATTCCCGAAGCATTCTTGAAATTCGGCTGCGCCCTCGTCTGCTGGAGCATCTTAAGGCGTACGGCGTCGCCTTTTTGAACTCGCCTCTCAGTTAGATCAAAATTTCACGTAGCCACCCATCGACCTCTTGAACTAGTCGGAGCGGATTATTTCCTTGGCAATGGGCGTCGGCTCCTGTTGCCGCGTCGAGTGCTACCAAGCGCTTTTTTGCAGAAGGAATTGATTTGTGCCATTCCTGCGTTTGCTTCTGCCAAACGGCCCCCTCTTGTCTGCCGAGCACAGATAGAAATGGCACTTGAACATTCTTAGGATCGACAGCCACGCCGTTCCATCGACGCGTCAGCTCCGCTAAGTCAGCTACACCCGCCTTCCACATAAGAACCTGAAGATTCTTGCGCGCCACATCCGATGCTATGCCGCCATCCGCCTCCTGTTTTGCGACCCCCGCAAACAGTTCATTGGGACGAGAGAGCGCCGGGGTGGCAACGACTGCCGCTAGTCGAGACTCAAACGCTGCTGCGCGGCAGGCGAAGTAGCCACCCAGGCTCATGCCGAGAAGGGCCAGTCGGCGTGGCTCTACTCCAAAGCGAGCGATCAATTCATCAACCACTGCCGCAATCGGTCGTTCAGTCTCTGGCTCCCAATGCAGTCCCTGTTCTTGCACGAGTCCCTGTCCCGGCAAATCGACTAACGCGACTGAATATCCTCGATCAAGGTAGTAGCGCCCTTGTGACAAGAACCGGTCTTCATGACAGGTATCGGCGCCCCCGATCACTAGTATCGTGGGAGCAGATGCGCAGCTCGCCTGATAGAAGTGCCCCGGCAACTCTCCATGTCCGTAAGGTACGGAAAAACGCGTCGCTGCAAGGTTCAGCTCCGTCATGGCTCGATCAAAGTGCTTCTGACTAGCACGGAACAGCGCTATGAAGCTTTCCCCTGGAACGACAAACTGCCACGCCGACCGATAGCAGGCGAAGGCTTTTAAGCGAAACTCACCCGCCGTGCGGCGACATCCGTGTTCTAACCAAATGTCGGCTTGTGCGGCCAGAATTTCTCCCTGATGCTCAAACGCACGAGACCAAGAATCTGCGTCGCCATCTTCGATCTGTGCAGCAATGTGGAATGCCTCGCCTACCGATAGCCCACCCGCAGGCCCCCACCCAATGGCTCCCAAAAAAAAGAGGTCCATATTCGGATCGGCGAAGCGATAACGCTGACTCAAACGCTGAGTCGAATAATCCTGACTACTGGACATGGTTTGCTGGTTTGCCATTGCTTACTGTCCTGTTCCTGGGTGAGGGGCGTCTGCGGCCAAGACACGCTATACTTAACGCAATTATTTTTGCTTTTAGGGGCGTCGATGTCAAGTACACGTTCAGGTGGCCGGAGCGCGATCGTCAGAGCCAAGGTAATCGCGGCAGCAAGTGACCTGGTTGCAGAAAAAGGTCTGCAAAGCGTCACCATGCCGGAGATTGCCCAGCGCGCTAGCGTCGCGCCAACCAGCCTTTATCGCCGCTGGGGAAACCTGGGCGCACTTTTGCTGGACATGGCCGTAGAACGGCTCGAACAAAAGTGGCCCTTGCCAAACGAAGGCTCTATTGAAAAGGACCTTAAGATTTGGAGTGAGAGAGTTGCGGTGGGTCTAAATTCTTCCACCGATGAGGCGAATTTTTTCCGTGTCCTCTTGGCAACATCGGACGTTACGCCCGAGAAGCGAATAGCGGCATTGACTCCACGTATTGAGCAACTGAAATCCATGCTTGAGCGCGGGCGAGCACGAGGCGAGCCAGCGCCTGATATTGATGATGTCATCAATCACCTGTTCGCACCGTTATACCTACGCGCCCTTGTGGGCTTACCTGTAGACAAAGCCCTTGCAGAACAGCTCGTGGATCGTTTGCTGACGCCAAAAAAATGATTAACGCCTTATCAACTACACAACAGATCGCCCACATTCTGGCCCAATCGCCCACGACGAGCCACTGCCGCGCGCTGCTACAGATCGTTCTTTCCCACGATACAAGCTGAGGATGAAAACGCCCATTTAAAGTTGTTGACCGCGCTACTGCCCAATCTTCCAAGCTGCGCCACCGCGCCGCATCGTCGCAGCAAGCTGTTGCCATAGTCTTTGCTCGATCACCGGTTTCCACGCAGATCGGTTTTCAACACGAACAGGATGCCATTCAATGCCGCCCGATCCGATACACGTGGGCGACCAGGATGCTCTTTGTGCCGGGGATTGGGCGGCGGCAGTAAAGGCTCAATCAGTGTCCACAATTCGTCATCAATGATTGGCGCTTCCATCCCGTGGGTTTCGTTGTTCAGGCATCCAAGGTTAGCCGCGCACGACGTGATCGATCTGTTCGCGGACGCGCTCGGAGCGGCACGCCCGAATCCGGACATCTTCGAGAAAGTCGACCAGCTCGTCCTGTTTTAAAGCGAACGCCTGGATTGAACCGAGGTCTTTTCGAAAGCGCCCCTGTTTTGGGCACCATTTCGTGATCGCGGCGGCGTTTGCCGGCGGTATCGTTCTGCTTGCCTATCGCGCGTACCGCGCATCGACACAGGCCACCAGGCCAATCTTACTTTCACCCTTCGGGAATCCTCTTCCCGTTGGGAGCGGGTTCCCTCTCAGGAGCCCCGCAATGCAACAACCCGTTACCCTTCGCCTCGGCGACATCCAGCCCGGCCGCAATCCGCGCAAATACTTCGATCCCGCGAAGATGGCGGAGATGATCGAGTCGGTGCGCCATCAGGGCATTATCTCGCCCGTTCTTGTGCGCCCGCTCGAGGACGGACGCCATGAACTCGTCGCAGGCGAACGTCGTGTTCGCGCGGCGCGCGAGGCACATGGCGACGACTACGCCATGCCTGTCGTTATCCGTGAAATGGATGAGTTCGAGGCGCGTTCGCTCGCGCTGATCGAAAACATCCAGCGTGACGACATGGCCCCTTCTGAAGAGGCTGTCGGCGCCGCGGAAATCGTTGGCCTGTGTCAGGGCGACCGGGACGAAGCGGCACGCCAGCTCGGCTGGAGTCGCCAGACGCTCGACTCACGTCTTGCCCTCATGAATTGCAGCGCGTCCGTTCTGGATGCGCTCAATACGCGCACGATCAAGCTCGGCCACGCGGAACTGTTCGCGGCTTTCACGAAGGAGCAGCAGGACAAGCTGCTGCCGGTCGTTGTGAAAGAAGGGCATGGCGTTGCCGACCTGAAGAAGGTGCTGGAGCGTGCGGCATGCTCGCTTTCCGCCGCGATCTTCGACAAGGTGGACTGCGCAGGTTGCCAGCACAACTCAGCCGCCCAGGCAGAGATGTTTGGCGAGTCGATCGGCACCGGCAGCTGCACGAACCGCGCCTGCTACAACGAGAAAACGGAAAAGCAGCTCGAAGCCACGGCCGCAGGCCTGCGCGACGAGTACCAGACCGTTCGCATCGTACGCCCGGGTGACAACCACACGCGCATCCAGCTCGTGGCGGATGGTCCGAAGGGCGTGGGCGCCGAGCAGTCGAAGGCGTGCTATGCCTGCCAGAACTTTGGCGCGGCGGTGAGCGGTCTGCCTGATTCACTGGGCAACGTCTACAAGGGCCAGTGCTTCGATACGGTCTGCAACATGAAGAAGGTTGCCGCGCGCATCAGGAGCGAAAAGGCACCGGAGCCGGCGACAGCTGCCACGGCCCCCGGCTCGTCGAAGACGTCAAGCGCGGCGAAGGGCGAGAAGCCCGGCGCCGCTGCACCTGAGGCAACCGCGGTCTCCGAATCCGAAAAGGTGAAGGCGTACCGCGTGGCACTCTGGCGCAAGGCGCTGCGTCGCGACATCGGCACCAATCTCGAACTGGTTCGCCAGTATCTGATTGCGATCGTCGCGACGGGGCAGGCGCGCAGTATCAACGAGACCGCCTTCCGCGCATTGTGGGAGCGACTGCTCGATGACAAGCCGCCCGTGTCGAGTTTCGCGAGCGCCGCCGAGGGGGCAAAGGCCGCTTCGCCACTGGCGCAGGAGAACCTCATCGTTGCGATGCTGGCTTCTGCGATCGAGGGCGTGGACGTGCCATACCTCACCCAGATGTGCAGGCACCACAAGCTGGACCTGACGAAGTACTGGAAGCTCGACAAGGCGTTTCTCGATCTCATCACCAAATCGGAGATGAAGGTCGTGGCGGACGAACTCGGCATCCGTGCGGCGATGGGCGAGGACTTCAGGAAGGTCTTCGCGAAATCGAAGCCCGAGGTGATCGAGGCGCTACTGAGCGTCAAGGATTTTAACTACGACGGCAGGGTGCTGAAAGTCCTCAAGTTCTGACGATTGCCGGGGCGGAACCCCGGCTCATTCCCTGTCTCACGCCGCGCTTCTCGCGGCGTTCTTTTGTTTAGAGGTTTTCCATGTTCCAGCAACTCGAAGCATTCGTGCGCGAGACCGGCAAGGTCACGCTCACGATGAAGATGGCCGGCGACCAGATGGCCGTGGTGGTCATGCCGTGCGGCGACTCGAAAGAGGCGGTGCTGCGTCAGCCCCTGGTGCTCACCGCGTCGGCTGCCGAGCTCGATGAGGGCTTTGTGGAAGCGCTGCGTTCGTTCCATGGCGTGCATCGCTCCCTCGCCGAACAGGTGAGCGCGACGAACGAAATCCTGGAGGCGGCTGAGAAGTCGCAGGCAGGCAAGGCGCAGAAGGCGTTGTCGAAGGGGTCGAAGCCGGCGCTTCCTGCGCCTGCATCGGAGCCCGAAGGCGGCGACGAATCGCCCGAAGAGGGTGATGCTTCCACGGCACAGCCGTCGACGGATGCGGCAACGCCAGTGGCGGTGGACGCAGATGACGGCAAGACCGATCTCTTTGGACTTCTGTGAGGACTCACACCATGGCAATCACCGTGGCCGCGCTCGTTCGCGAGTTTCTCTACAACGGCATGCACTTCGTGGATCCGGGTCCGGCGTTCTCGCCCGATCAGGTTCGCGACCTCTACGCGGCGCAGTACCCGGAACTCACGACCGCCACGGTCGATGGGCCGGAAGTCGCAGGTGAGGTTGCCAGCTACAAGTTTGTCCGTGCAGCCGGTGCCAAAGGCGCCCATGCGTAAGGACGCCCTGCTCAAGGCCCTGTCCGATCCGGACAACGGCTTCAACCAACAGGAACCGCCCGAAAGGGCGGTTTTTTTATACGACGACGAGATGAACAAATGTTGCTCGATCCTTCATTTGCTGATCGACCGGTCGCTGAGGGCAACGGCGAGAGCTGGCAACCGCCACGCCCTGCCGCTACCGGACATCGATCTTCCCCTTGTGTTCTGACGCTGCCCGATGTCGCCGCCACTGTGCCGTCGGCCATCACGCTCAAGTGGCGGGCCGATCTCGCCATCAACGACGTCGTGCTCGATCAGTTCCGGTACGGACCGTTGCGCGCGACTGACGTGCACGCGCCGGTCAACGCCGCGGATGCCTTCCAGCAGGCGTTTTTTGCGTGGATGGGACGACAGTTGCGCCGGCCGTTGCAGTACCTCTCGGTCAAGGTGGAGCTTTGCGACACCAACGCTGTTGAGGATCGTCTTGCCTACCAGCACAACGATGAATTCGAGCCAAAGGGACCGCTTCATCTTGGCGTGAAGCTGACCGATGAGTGGGTCCACGAGATCGGCCCGCTTGCCGGGGCTCTCAGGGACTGCCATCCGCTTCTCCTTTACACGCTCTTTTCGATTGTGGACCGCGTTTCCGGCAAAACCGTCCTTGTACGCACGCCTGGGTGGTTCCTTCAGGAATTCGCCTGCATGCACTGGGAGGGCGACGAGAGCGCGAAAGACGAAGAAGTGCACGATCTTCTGAAGGAGTACCACGGCGCGGATGACGAAACGGTGATGCGTTACCTGCCGTCAGTCGTTCTTCCCGAGATCTACCCCGATGAAATCCGCTCACCGTGCAGGCCCGATGGACGCCGAAGCCGACGTCTTGAACTCTCGGAGCGCGAACTGCGTGATCTCCAGTCCCGTTCTACCGGCATGCCTTCGCAGGTGTGTGCTGAGCTTGCCGCGCTTCATCGGCTGCTCAGGCGAGCGGGCAAGCGCGATCTGCTGAACACAGGCTACGACTCGCGCCCGATCTACTCGGGATGCACCTTGATGCTCGCGAACAACGAGCGATCCATCGAGATTCTCGATGACTACATGAACGGTGAGTACCAGGCCGGAGAAGCGACCGAGTACAGCTGCTTCATTGAATTTTCCAGCAAAAAACAGGGCATCCGCGAGCAGTACGCGCGATGGAGCCTTGCCTTCCAGATGCTTCACCACCTTGACCAGCTGCTTGCGCTGGTGGTGAGCCCTTGATCAGGAGTTCTTTCCATGAATGATGTCTCAATTGGCCAGACCGGCCGTGACGCTACCTTGTCGTCCGCGTTGCTGCTTTACTCGGGTGAAAACGGCGCGTATTACGCGACCGCCCACCCCATCGCCGCCGACCGTGTGTCGGGTCGCCCCGTGATCGGGGCGGGTCGTCCCCTCGATCGCCGCACGCTCGTCTCTACGCTCTTGCAACTGGACAAGAGTGCAGCGCCGAATTGCGAGTTTCTTCCCGCCAACCTGCTCGGTGTGTCATCCGCCGCGGTGACGTGGTGGTGCCCGCCGGCGCATCGCCGGGTGTTTTTCGATTGCAAGGAACTGGGCAAGCGCAGTCGCGTCGTGCCGCATCCGGGGCTGGTATTTCAGGCCTCGGTGTCTGGCTTCCGGGTGTATGCGTTGAAGGAAAGTGCTCGCCCATCGCCCGATACGCCACTGTTCGAGCCGCCGTACTTCAACACCTGGGACCAGGGGCAGATCTGCATTGGTTCTGCGCAGGTTCCCAGGCGCATCGAGGTGGACGCGATTGGTGGCTGGGAAGAGGGATTCTTCAACTCGGCCTTCACGCATCCGAATCACGGTGGCAAACGCGTGGCCTACCAGGACGGCTTCTTTGCGTTCTGGCGCGACATGCTCGATGGCAAGTTCGAGTCGTTTCCGCTCGATGTGCTCGTACCGATGAAAGGCGCAACCGCGAGCAGGCTCGTCGCAGGCTCAATCGGAGATGCAGCATGAATCCGGTCGATCTGGTCCTGCGGGGTTCCTTCCCGTCTGTGATGGTCCCCACGCGCGAGCCGGTGGAACTGATGAGGGCCCCTGGCGAGCGCCTGCTTATCGCGTCAAACGGCGTGTTCCTTGAAATTAACCGCCCGTGGATTCGGCTGGTTCGTCGGCTGGCTTCGTTCGAATGGAGCACGCCGGTGCCGTACGGCGAGGCGATGGAGCTGACCGAATTGCCGTGCGGTGCCGTGCCAGCCGAACTCGTCGTTGAATTTGCGCGCATGGCGCGTTTGGCTTTGCCCAACGAGGTGGGTGCGTGGATTGTGTGGGACGAACTTGCCAAACGCTTCCGGCTGGTGCCGCTTCCAGCGCTGTCCCACGGGCCGGGCCATCTGCATTACGAGCGTCCGGATCTGCGTGAAGGTGAGTGGCTGGTGGTTGACTGTCATTCGCACGGGAGTGGTCAGGCATACTTTTCGGCGACGGACAATCGCGATGACCAGCACGATGTGAAGTTCGCTCTGGTTCTCGGGCGTTGTCATCGACAGCCGACGATCGCCCTGCGGCTGTGTGCGAAAGGGCGCTTCGAACTTGCTGGCGAGGTTCCACTGAAATGGGTTGCCGCGCTTGCAGGAGACCTCAAATGACCGGGAACCCTCTTCACCTTTTGCCTCCGCAGATGCTCTCCCGATCATGGAAGGTTGTGGTGGTCGGCGCTGGCGGCACGGGTAGTGCGTTGCTGCCGTCGCTCGCACGGTTGCATCACGCCATGGTCGAGCTCGGACACCCAGGTGGGATCGAATGCACGGTGTACGACGATGACACGGTGAGCGAGTTCAACGTCGGCAGGCAGGGCTTCTACCCCAACGACGTCGGCCAGTACAAGGCGACGTTGCTGGTCAACAGGCTAAACCTGCTGATGGGCACCAACTGGGTTGCCGAGCCGCGCAGGGTCGACTCGCGGGTCAACCTGCATGCCGACATGGTGATAGGCTGCGTCGATTCGCGGCGCGCGCGTCACGCAATCGTGCAGGCCGCGAAACGAGGGAAGTGCCTCTACTACCTCGATTGCGGCAACGAGACGGACCGCGGTCAGGTCATTCTCGGCGAGTTCGGCAAGCCCCGGCACGACAGGCTGCCCCATGTTGGCGACCTGTTTCCGGACATGCTGAACGCGAAGAATGACAAGGGCGACGACTCGCCCTCATGCTCGATGGCGGACGCGCTGCGCAAGCAGTCGCTCGTTATCAACCAGGCGATTTCAGTGCAGGCGTTCAACCTGCTCTGGTCGCTGTTTCGCAATGGTGGGCTGACGTTCTCAGCCGTGTTCGTGAACCTCGCAACGGGCCGCACGAATCCGGTTCCGATCGATCCCGATGCGTGGTCGCGTTTCGGCTACGAGGCGCCGCCTGCGAAGCGGCCGCCATGCAGTCGCAAACCGGCGCGCGGCACAGGTCGTATCCGCGATCAGTAACGTGTCCACATTCCTGAACACAGCGCCGTCCCGCAGAAGCGGGCGGCGCTTTTTTTGGGGCGCTTATCGGTGACTTTTGTGGAAGGGATGTCGCATGCCCGACCTAGAGCGACGAGTCAGTGTAGCCTTCACAGGACTGCCATCTTGTCGCACCTGGATTGCAGTAAATCTCGACTGAGATTCGGTGCATTGCGTGAGTTCATCTTTCCGCGCGTATCACGCCAAAGCACCCCGCAACGAGTACCGGCGTCGCCAGAAAGATCCACGCGACGTCGTTCAAGATTCCGTTGCCAACCAGTGCGCTCAGCAATCCGACGATCGTTAGGGAGGCCAGAGTGACAGGTGCACACCACACTCGGCGAAGCACCGCGGCGTGGTCAGTTGGCGTTCCCATTTATTTCTCTCCACCGACATTTCCGGGTTTCCGCTTCATCATTTCATTTGCGGCTTCGTGCGCAATCCCGAGTCGCTCGACTCGCGTGCTCCGCGTATTCCTACGTCCAATCCACAAATACACACCGCTGCCGAGAACAACGATCGTCATGGCATCGAGCAACGCCCAGACGATCTTGAATGGCAGGCCACCATAGTCGCCGAAATGAAGCGGCCTTGCGGTCAGCAAGGCGGTCAAATACCAGGGCAGCGATAGCGTTGCCGTGAGTCGTCCGGAACGCGCATCGACCAGTACCGGCGTGGCGAGCTGCGACGTCAAGGGCGTATCGCCCTTGGTCCAGATCAGATAGTGATAGGGGCTGCCGAGCTCACCATCAGGAAACCGGATGCTGCGCACTGTCTTCCTGGGCTGCGCGCGCAAGGCTGTTTCGTACGCCGCTTGCACCGAATCCGGATGCACAGACATCGGCTGATTCCGATATGCAGCGAGCAGACCGCTTAGCTCGGTCGTGCGCCAGATGTCGTAGAGCGGTGTGGAGAGCTGGTTGATGATGCCAGTCACGCTCACCGTAATGACCCAAGCCACGCTGACGATGCCCAGCAGATTGTGAAGATCGAGCCATCGCAGTCGCCGCGATTTGTCCTTGCGTACCGTGCCGAAGGGCAGCTTTGTCATGAACAGGCCGTACAACGCTACGCCCGACACTGTTGCGATCAGGAACAGCAATGCCATCGATGCGAGAAACAGCTCACCAGCAAGGCCTGCGAACCAGTCCGCATGCAGTCTGAACATCAACCCGATCCACAACGGCGACGTATGTTCACCGGAGCGCGCAGCTCGGATGATTCGCCCGCTGCGCGCATCGAAGCGTACGACATGGTCCAGTGTGCGCGGCGCGTCATAGGAGGGTGCGAGTCCCATCCAGATCTGGCCGCTATCCTCTTCAATGCTGAGCCACCGCACCGTTTCACCAGCAAAAACGCCGTCTTTACCCGTCGCAGAGGCCACGAGATGGTCCAGATTGACGAGCCGTGTCCTTATGGATAGCGGGGCCGCGGGCGGATCTCCTCGCCAGTGCTCGCTGATCTCGTCGAGAAAGATCAGCGGCAAGCCTGTCACACAGACGACCAGCAGAAACAGCGTGCAGATCAGGCTGCTCCATTTGTGGACCCAGAACCACTTGCGCGTCGAGCGAACCATGTCAGATCCGTGGACGCTCACAGTGCTACGCTGACCGAGCCCAGGAAGGTGCGCGGCCGACTTTGCATGACGAAGCCCTGTCCACCGATCCAGTAGCTACGGTTCGTCAGGTTTTCCACGTTGAAGCGAAACGCGGTTTGATGGCCTGCGATCACGGTCAAGTAGCGTACGCCGGCGTCATAGCGAACCCACGACGGAATCGACTGCTTGTTGCCTGCGTCGATGTATTCGGAGCCGGTGTAGATCGCGCGTCCGCTCACCGTCCATCCAGGGAGAAACACCGGGTCCCACTCGGCACCAAGATTCAACTGAAAGTTTGCGGCGCCTGTGACTCGCTTGCCGTCGTTGGTGCCGTTGGCGGTGTGAGTCTGGCGCGCGTCGATCAGCGCCGCCCCGCCCAGCAAACGGACGCCATGCGCGATCTCGCCAAAGGTGTTTAATTCCAGGCCTCGGGTTCTTTGTTCTCCGTTGACTCCATACACGAGGCCGTCGGCCTGAGCATTTGGTGTGCTGATCTGATATGCGCTCAACGTGGCAAGGAAGTTGCCAAAGTCGTACTTCGCACCGACCTCGTACTGCTTCGAGATGAAAGGTGCGAAGCTCTCACCCGCGTTGCTATAGCCAGTGGGCGCCTGGCCGCCTTGCTGCAAACCTTCGATGTAGTTTGCGTAGAGCGACACGTCTTGCGTCGCACGCACGTTCAGTCCGACTGCGGGCGTCAGTGCGCTCTTGTCGTAAGTCGATGTCTGAACGCCAGTCGTCGAGAAGTTGTTTGCGCTGACGCCTTGTTCGCGCAAGCCCAGGGTCAATTGCACCCGGTCGTGCAGAACGGACATCGTGTCTGCGAATGCGATGCCATAGAGTTCGGTTTCCGTGGTGCGTGGCACGTTGTTCGAATCGGCGAGACCGGCGATGCTGGGCTGCGCGATGAACACCGGACGATACAGATTCGTAAAGGTCGTCTCAAGCGTCGTGGCGACGATGCCGTTGTTCTCGCGCAGCCCCGAGAGTGCGAGCGACCAGTTGTGTTTCACCGGCCCGGTCTGCAACGTGCCGCGTACGCCGGCCTCGCCGGAAATGGTGTTGCGATAAAGCGGCCAGTAAACCTGGTTCTGGCCCACGTCGCCGTTGCTGTTCATCAGAAACGAGTTGGCGAACAGCTGCTCTTCGCGAAACTGCGATCCGCCTATCGCCACATAGGCAGTGACGTTGGGCGTAATGTCGACTTCGCCGCGCGCGGTTGCGAACGTTGTTCGCGTGTTGTCATAAGACCACGCGTTCTGCCAGTTCGATTTCGGATCGCTCGGCGGTGCGGGTATTTTGAACGTGTTGCTGTACATATACAACGTACGCGCGGGCGAATCGTTGTCGTTCTCGCGGTAGCCGAAATTTGTCGAGAGGCGTACATGATTGTCAGGACTGCGCCAGTCCATCGACAGCGTTGCCGTGCCGACCTTGCGCGACTGATTGTCGGCTTCCGTGTCGCCGTCGCGGTAGGCACCATTGAACCGGATGCCGAATTGCTTGTCTGCGCCAAAGCGTCGTCCCACATCGACGCTGCCGCCCAACTGGCCGCCGATGTAGCCGAAAGACACTTGCGCGACCGGATCTTCAGGCGCTTTCTTCGGCACCTGGTTGATATAGGCACCGACACCACCAATCGGTCCAAGTCCGTTGAGCAGTGCGTTTGCGCCGATGAGGACTTCGATGCGCTCCAGCGATTCGATCCCCGGCGTGCCGATTCCGTACAGGCCGTCGTATGCGATGTCGAGCTGCGACACCTTGTTTCCGCGAATGAAGAAGTCGGTCGAGCCGTCGTTGTCCGGATAGAGGATACGGGCTGACGGATTGTTCGCGAGCACGTCGGATACTGAATACGCCTGCTGGTCCTGGATCAGTTGGCGCGTATAGCTAACGGTGTTGAACGGCGTGTCCATCACGTCGAGGTTGCCGAGCATGCCGACGCGGCTGCCGGTCGCAACCTGAGCGCCTGCGTATGGCACGGGCAGTCCGTTGGGATCGCCCGCCAGGGCGTTCACCTTCACCGCAGGCAATACCGCATCCGCGACCGTTGCGGCAGGCGCGCCTACGTGCGCGGTGCGCAGGACGTAGCCGCCGCGTGTGCCGTCGGATATCGCGTCGAGCCCGCTGCCCGCGAGAATGGTCGAGAAGCCCGCATCGAGCACATAATCTCCATGCAAGCCGGTGCTGGAGCGCCCTGCGGTCAGCTTGCTGTCGATGGTGAGCAGGACGTTCGATTCGCTCGCATAGCGATTGAGTACCTGATCGAGTGTGCCTGCCGGGATGTCGTAATGGCGGACAGCGGCGGAGAGCGGTGCGGCAAGCAGGACGGCTGGCGCCATGGCCAAGACAGATGCGAGCGCAAGGTGGCACATCAACGTGTGCTGCGGTGTGAAGCGGCGGTTCATTCCCAGGTTTCCTTTTTCATTCTCGTGGATCAACGGTGCTTTCCCGGTATCCCGGACGAGAAAGAAAAAGTGCTACTTCAAAGCACAAATATTTTTCCTGATTGGGCCAGTAACGTTCAGCGCGGCCGGATGCTCACCCAGTAGCGTGTGGCGTAGCGAATGCTCACTGGAAGTGCGCGTTCGAGCGATGTCAGCGCACGGTCCGTGTCGCCGAGCGGGAAGACGCCTGACACACGCAGTGCGGCAACGGACGGATCGGCGCGCAGCAAGCCAGGGCGGTATCGGCCGAGTTCGCTCACGAAGGCGTCAAGGCGCATTTGCTCAACGACCAGAACACCGCGTGTCCAGCTTGTCGCATTGGTGTCAACCGGCGACGGTGTGTTTGTACGATCGGTAACGAAAGTGGTCCGCTCGCCCACTTCGATACGTTGTGCCATCAACGAATGCGCGGGCCTCACGGAGACGGCACCCTCATATACCGCCACGTACGAAAGGTCATCGCCCTGCCTGACGGTAAAGCGTGTGCCGAGGGCCTGAACCGAGCCCTGGGCCGTTTCGACGATGAACGGCCGATACGTGGCGGGTGCCTCGTGTGCCGTCGCCACGTAGATTTCACCGGAGCGAAGCAGCACGCGACGCTCGCTTGCGGTGAACCGCACGTCGAGCGCGGTTGCGGTGTTCATGACGAGACGCGTGCCGTCAGCAAGCACGAGCCGGCGCTGCTCGCCTGTCGTTGTACGGTAGTCGGCCGTCCAGCTGCGCCATGGCACTTGATCTCGCGCGGCCCAGGCGAGCGCACCCGTGCCGCCGGCGAACATGATCGACCGAAGCACGGCACGCCGCCGTGCGCGCTGGCGCGCGCCACGCAAGGTTGGGGCGGCAAGGCTCGCGGGCACGGCGCCGAGCCGGTTGTCGAGTGACTGCACGCGCTGCCATGCTGCTTCATGAGCGGGACTGGTGCGGCGCCAAAGCTCGCAAGCCTGCCGTTCGTCGCGGCTCGCTTCGCCCGACCAGAGAGTCACGAGCCACTGCAGTGCTTCGTGCAGCACAGCGTCGTTGTCCAGTTGCGGTGTTGTGGACGGCGTGTCCAGGCGACGGCTCATTCGGCTAATGAAGAAAAGCAGGCGAGCGCAGCCCTGAGCATGTACTTGCGCACGCTCGCAACCGAGACGTTCAGCTGGATCGCAATCTCGGAGTAAGTCAGCCCGTCAAAGCGGGACAGCAGGAACGTCTCGCGCACTTTCGGGGGAAGTGACGCGAGCACGGCGTCGATTTCGGTCAGCGTCTCGATGACGATCGCTTGCTGCTCTGCGGACGGCCACATGGACTCCGGCATCAGCGCGAGCGACGCGCGAAAGGCCGCTTCGACCTCCCGGCGCCGGTAGAGATCAACGACGAGCCCTTTCGCGATCTGCATGAGATACGCACGAGATTCGTCCGGCTGCGGAAGTCGGCGCGATGCGATCAGGCGCACGTAGGTGTCGTGTGCGAGGTCCGCTGCCTCAAACGTGCAGCCGAGTTTGCGCTTCAGCCAGCCATGCAGCCACGCATGGTGAGTCGTGTAAATTGAATGGACCGCATCGGACCCTATATCAGACATGGCGACGCTCAGCGCTGACCGACGAGAATCGCAGTGTAAATGAGAATTAATCTTGTTTCTAGATCGCTGATCGCGAGATTGTTGTGTTTGCATCGGTGGGCAGTCTATGGGGCGCCCCGGTAGATGAGACCTGCAAACGCGTCGGTGGTTGCTTCGGCGATCCGTGAGGCGATCGTCCACGAAGGTGAACTGATGAACGCAATATAGTCATCCGCTGCATCAGGTTGCATCCGCGATCAGTAACGTGCTCACATTCCTGACTACAGCGCCGTCCCGCGCGTGCGCGCGGCGCTTTTTTTGCGTTCCGATTACCGCGCGCCCGACGCGGCAAAGGTGCTGACGAGAAGCAGCAGGAGAGGGTGTGGGCGCGTGTCGGTCGCGGCCAGCGGCGCATTGCCCGAAGGCAATTCGATCCCGGCGGCGAGCGCGCCGAGCTGTTCCGGGGGCCAGCGCGAGGCTAGGCCTACGTCGGCCAGCGCTTCCTCCAGGATCGCACGTGCGGCGTCGCCGGTGAGCGCCGCACCGCTGGCGTGATGGCGCTCGGCGATCACGCGGACCGTCTGCGCCACGTCGGCTTCGAAACGGGCGTGGCCCCGCCGAATGGCCAGTTGTTCATCGTCGAGGAGGCTCATGGCTCTTGGTTGTATTACGGATGATTGAGGTAGGACCGTTGAAGTGCCCTCGGCGCGGATGCACGGCTGCGATCTCCGTCGGAGTGTACCTCCCGAAGCCGCAGGTGACACATTGATCGGCTGCGAGGATGACTACGAAGCGTGCACGTGGTCGCGCCGGCAATGACGATCCGGCCGCCGAGGGAGCTGTGGCCACAGTCCTGTCTACCTCAAGCGGGAAGGGCAGGCTGGCCAGGCTGGAAGACGCACTGCACGCGCCTGGGGCGATCGACTCGTCGTTCGTTTGAGTGTGAGCCCCGTATCTCAACGCCGCCGAGTCGTGCGCGCGTAGTTTGGATGATCCCACGGCTTTGTGCTGCCGGTGCTTGAGTAGCTATTGTCGGCGTTTGCCACGTTACGGTCGCGCTTCGTGTCTTCGAGACGTTCGGTTCCGGCCAAGCCATACGCCCACCATCGTCCGGCCTCAATGTCGGTCATCCAGAAGTTCGTTTCTTTCCTGCCGCCCCAGTGGCCTGTCTCCACAAACGCCCAGCGGTATTCCCAAATCGGTTCCATGCTTCGCTCCTATATACTGTACAAATATACAGGTATTTTGCTCATGAACAAACCTGCTACATCGATGCCAGAGACGGGCGCCTCCGTCGACGCGCTGCGCGAAGCGTTCGGAACTGACGAGATCAATGCGATTGTGCGGCGCGGCCGCGCCGGTGAGGCTGTGTTCTTGGCGCGTGAAGCCGGGCGCGAATTCGGCACGCCGTTGCCCGCCGGTTGGGGCTGGGATTCGGCCGGCGCGCGCGAGCGGCATTTCTGCACGGGTTGCCATGGCGAGTGCGTTCAGACAGGAGCGCGGTGCAGCGAGCACTGTGCACGCGTGAACGCCACCGGCAAGCGAAACACATAGCGATTCCGCGAGCATTCCGGGCTTCGCAGCAGCGTGTTCGCTGCATACTGTTGTCAATCCTCGCGCTTCATGCGCATCGACCTACCCACAGCAGCATGCTGCTGTGGGCAATCCTTCCCGAGCTACCGGGGCTCCTACGGCGCCTGTCGGTCCGATCCGCTTTTCCCACCGGGAGCCTGCTCCCTGTCCGGACGCAGCTCTCTTCCGTTTTCCAGGAGCGTGTCCGTGCTCAACCATCTCAGACGCCGTCTGCGCTCGCTTGCCCAAATGGGCGAGGATGAGGGCATCAACGTCGCCATCCTTGCCGGCTGCATTTACGTGCTGCTGGTGATTCTCTGCCTCGTCGCTGTTTCCGGCTAGGCGCTCGCTTTTCTTTTCCCGTTGGGGCAACCACCCCTACGGGCCGGTTGCCCATTTTTTTAAAAGGCAACCACCATGATCCGCATTCTCCTCGCCCTCGTTGTCCTTTCGGTTCTCTCCGGTTGCGCAAGTACTGACTTCGGTTCACCGGATGTCTATCAGCGCTCCGACGTGCAACGCGCGGGCACACTTGAACAGGCCACCGTCGTGCGTGTTCGTCGCATCACGATCCAGGTGCCCGGCAACAACTCGGGCCTCGTCAATCTCGTGACCGCGGGCATTGGCGCTTTCCTCGGCTCCGAGGTCATTGGTGACGGTCGCGGGCGCTACATCGCCGCTGCGATGTCCGGTGCCGCTTCCGGCTTTGTCGCGCAGAAGGTCGGCGACGCGCTTTCGCGCACCGCAGGCCTCGAAATCGTCGTCCGCAAGGGCGACGGTTCGATGCGCGTCATCACGCAACCCGACGACCAGTTGTTCTCGCCCGGCAACCACGTGCTCCTGATGGACACGAACTCGGGCATCCGCGTCACCCACTGACGCATTTTTTCTGTGCCGGCGTGAGCCGGCTTTTCCGCTGTCCAGGCGGGGCGTTCCTTCCGGAGCGTCCCGCCTTTTTTCTTTTTGAGGGATTCATGAATCACATCAACCGCGTATTCCACGCCGACCGCAGCAGCGCGGGCGCGGCGCGGGAGGCCGATTTCACCCGCCGTGCGCGCGGCTTGCTCCACCGCATTGCGGGAGATCTGCGTCTGCGCGCGGGCGAGCACGACATCACCGCTGAATCCGCCCGTCGCGGTCGCGGCTGCCGCGTCGCGCTCAACACCGACCGGCTGATCCTCGAAGTGACCGATTCGCCGGCGCAACCTGCGGTCGCGGTTGCGTTTCGCACACGACGCGGTCGCAAGGACCTGTCTGGCGGCGTGGACAACGTCGTGAGCCCCGAGCAGTTGGGTTCGCCCGAGGGCTACGAATCGTTGCTCAGTGCCCTGCGGCTGGTCAACGGCCTCGATACTGAACGTCGGCAGGAGACTTGACGATGGAGATCATCAGGATCGAAGTCACGTTCGCAAGCGGCATGACGATTACGGACACAGTTTCCATTGACACTTCACAGCGGCTTCACGTCTCGGAGCGACTACAGCAGCTATTGCGCGAGATGGACAAGACCGAAGCGTTGCCGGTGATCACGTGCGTGATCGCCGGGCGAATCGTCGAGGTTAGCCGTCGCGGTGATCTATTCGAGATTCTGGGCGAGTTGCCGTCGTAGTGCCTGTCACCGGGCGAGCAGCTTCTCGCTCCATTCCTTTCACCGACAAAGGATCAACGCCAGCAATTCGGTCGTTTTCTTCACACGCTTTCAGCGGCCTCGGTCGCCGGCGCTGTGGGTTTCTGGCATTCCACGACCGAGTGGACCCCCGGTGCGATCCTCAATGAACTCGGGCTTGCGATCGCATTTGTGGTAACTTTCTGGCAAGGCATGGTTTCCATGAAAGGAGAATGAGCATGGGTTTCGGAATCGTCGCGATGATTGTCGCGCTGAGCCTGTGCGGCGTCGGCATGATCATGGATCGCAACGGTCGTAAGGCCGATCGCGAGCGTCGGCGGCACTCGCACTAAATTCATTGACACGCCGGCCAAGGCCGGCATTCGTTATCAAGGGCTGCACCTTCGGGTGCGGCCCTTTTGCATTTCTGGACTTCCCATGTCTAACCACACTGAACTGGATCTACCCGTTGCACTCGCGGCCGCGCCGTTCGAAACCGTCGGCATGACGGTTCGTCAGGTCGTTTCCCAGATTGAACGCCGCCTGCGGCAATCCGAGCTCGACCCCGAGTGGATCGATGTCGCCAATGTCGCGGATGACGCGCACGAGGCGCGCTTCGGTCTGCGCGGAGATGCGGCGTGGCCGCATACCGGTGCGCGACACGCACGCCTGTGTCTGTCGGTTGCCACTGGCCACTCGGAAGGCTGGCACGTGCAGATCGACTTCGTCTTCTTCGTTGAAGACGGTGAGCGTGGCGCGTGGCGCAGCCAGCCGCTCGTTCGCATCAAGGTGCTCACGCGCTCGCATGCGTGGTCGGTCGCGGCGGTAGTGTCGCGACTGCTCGATATCGACTGACCGTCTTACCGGGTCAGCCTTCTTTTTCCCTCCCGGGGCCTTCGCCCCGATGGGTGATGGTCCCGTTTACCGGAGCTTTCATCCATGTACACGCTGCATATTCCCGACGCTGTCTTTTCCTCAACCACGGTCGCAGGCCTGTTCGCGATCTTCAACGATGTCCAGGTGCGCAGCACCGAGACGTCGCATATCCGTCTTGCGGGCGCCGCGGCCGGCGAGCGTATCACGCGCTACAACGGTCGACTGGTGCTGCGCATGCCGGGCACGGCTCGCAGCATCGTGACCGAGACGCTGCTCGAAATCCGCAACTCCGCGGCGTTCCGGTGCAGCGATGGCTCGCTGCGCGCGCCGTGGGAGATCCCGGTGCGCGACTGGAACGTCTTGTTCGATTTCGTGGAAACCTGCCGCAAGCCGGAAGCGCTGCTTTGCACCGACCAGATCGACGTGGCCGTGCAGGAGGCCCGTGCGCGCGGCGCGCGATTTTCGCTTTCGGACCTGTGTCTCGAAACGCTCGAGAGACTGTTCGGCTTCGGCTACTGTGGTCCCCAGCTCGCTGGCACCGAGGAGCGGCACAGCCGTCATAGCCTGCATGTTGCGTATGCGCTCCTCGCGAACCTGCCGGTCCCGGAGGACGTGCTTCAGGACTACCGGAGCGATCCGCAGGCCTTCAGGTACGCGGAGTGGGGAGACGTACTGATGCGCGTGCCTGCGCTACGTGGTGCCATTGCGCACGGAAAGCTCCGGACCATCGAATCGGCGATGAGGCACAACGGCAAGACGATCGACGCCGTGAACGCGGATGCGATCGTGGCGCTCGCCGCACATCTGGAGCTCGATCCGGCATACTCGGCCGCCGAGGACGCACTGCACGCGGCCGGTCTCATCGACGATCTGTCGTTGCCTGATTGCTTCCAGCAATCCGTCGATGTCGGCCAACCGGTCTCACCGCTCGCCGCGCGCGTGCGCGAGCGTGTCGCACAGGCCGTGCGCAAGCGGTCCATCGATCACGCGGACAGCGAACTTGCCGCAGGCCGGATCAGCCGTCGTACGCATCGTCACCGCTGCGACATCGCGCGGCTCGAGGAGGGACGTCACACCTTTGAGCACGGCAACCGGCTGGCACGTGCGCTGGCCGGGCGCGACATGCAGGTCCTGCTCGACGTACTGGACACACCCGATGAGCGCAACCTTGCAAGCAAGGCTGCGTTTCAGGAGGTGCTGGGCGTGAAGCTGACCGGGTTGCGAGGCGTGGCACGGCGCCGTGCGGTGTTTGCGCTGTGCGGCTACGATGCGACACAGCAGGCGCAGTGGGAACGCCAGGCGGCGCAGGGGAAGATCGAAGCCGATGCCGGGCGGGAGCTTGCAGACGCACGCGCGGCGGCCGCACGTGCGCGGTATGTCGGGCCCCACGCGAGCGAAATCAGTGGTGCCGAGCATGTCGATATTGCCATTCGTGACGGTTACTCGAAGATCGAGGGCTTTCGCCGGGGCGCAGCGATGACGTACGCGCTGGTGCGTGGGAGCGAACGCACCGCGCGTCGCCTCAGCGCGAAAGACGGTACCCTGGCTTATGCCCGCGCGATCCTCGCCGGCCTCGCTGCATAGGAGGCGGCTATGCGTTTCGATCGTGAGCCGAGACCCGAGGGGTATTGCTGGACCGCACGCAAGGAAGCGCTTTACCTGCGTCGTGGTACGCGTGAGGTGGAGAAGATTGCGCGCGACTATCCGTTGTTCGTCGATCAGTTTCGACCCCGTCCGACGCTGCCAGTTGGCGAGGAGCGCAAACGTCGGGAGCGCATGCTGCTGAAAAGCGACCAGCAATGGCGCGACCTTCAGGCGCGATTCTGGCGCCAGGCGCGCAGTGCGTACTTTGCGTGTGCGCGTGAGATGCGAGCGGCAATCCTCGCTGAGTGGAACCAGTGGCGTGGGCCTGCCAGACCGCTGTACCTCACTTATGTCGTTGAGAAACACAACGGCGTTGGCGAAGAACGCTCACGGCGGATGCGTGAGCAAGACGCAGCCATGCTCGCGCGTATCCGCGAGCGGGAGACCTCGCAGGCCGCGCTGCTGCTCGTCTGAAACCTTTAACCGACCGGCACGCAAGTGCCGGTTTTTTTTTGGTCTTCGGCTTGTGTAGTTGATTTCCGGTTGTGCGACGCGGTAGCCGCTGCATCGTGCGAGCATCGATTTCGATGGCAAAGAGCGGCCAGAAGCAGCCGCTCGACCACTTCGAACATCGGACACACAAATGGCCGCTTTGCGTCGATGATGTGCCGGTCGTCCTATCTATCATTTCCGAAGCGCGCGCCACCGAAGCCCAACTCAGTCCGTTACACCATCGCCGCTGAATCGACCGCGTAATCCGTATACCCTCGTGCGTCTCCACCGTAGAACGTCGAGCGGTCGTACGGCGCGAGCGGCCTCCCGTTGCGAAGACGGTGCGGCAGATCCGGATTGGAAATGAACATCCGGCCGAAGGCGACCATATCCGCATGGCCATCGGCAATGATCTGTTCCGCGCTATCGCCCGTGAAACCGCCGGCCGCGATAACGGTCCCCCGATAGATGCGCCTGATGTCCTTCGACGTCACGTCGCCCTCCTGCGTGGCCTGCTCGACGATGCCGCGAATGCGGGGTTCGATGACATGCAGATACGCAAGCGCATAGTCGTTGAGACGGCGCGCCACATAGCCGAATGTGGCGTGCGGATCGCTGTCCGACATCGTGCCGTACGTTCCGCTCGGCGACAGGCGCAGCGCCACACGACCCGGCCCCCACACGGCCACGACGGCATCGAGCGTATCGAACAGAAAGCGCGCGCGGTTCTCAATCGCGCCGCCGTACCGGTCCGTGCGCTGGTTCGTGCCGTCCAGCAGGAACTGCTCGAACAGGTATCCATTCGCACCGTGCAGTTCCACGCCGTCGAAACCAGCCTGTTTTGCAAGTTCGGCGCCGCGGCGGAATTGCTCGACGATCGCCGCGATCTCGTCGATCTCCAGTACGCGCGGAACGACCAGCTCCGCTTCGACGATGTTTCCGTTCCCGTCGCGGATCGCCGCATGTTCGAGCGACCGCAACGCCGACGGTGCAACGGGCGTCAGCCCGCCTGTGTTGGCAGGATGTGCCTGACGCCCTGCATGCCACATTTGGAGGAATATGCGGGCGCCCTTCGCATGCACGGCGTCGGTCATGCGTTTCCATCCGCGCATCTGTTGCTCAGTAAAAATCCCCGGTGCGTCGACGTAGGCAATACTGAGCGGCGAGACGGCGGTTGCATCGCTGATCAGCAGACCGCCGCTCGACGCGCGCTGCGTGTAGTAATCCACCATCAGATCGCCCGGGACGTGGGCAGGTTCGGTACGCATGCGCGTGAGCGGCGCGAGCACGACGCGGTGATCGAGTTCGAAAGGTCCGACACTGATCGGGCTAAAGAGTCTGTCCATATTGTTCACGTAGATGTTGATTCAAAGTTCGCAAATACTGCGCGTATCTAGACCATGCCGAAGCCCATGACGCGGGCAAGCTCCGCGCTTACCGCCGCGCCAGATAACGGCGCGGATCGCTGCATCGACGAAGGGTGGTTAATTACGATTCCCACTGCGATCGAAAGAATGGCGAACGCAATCAGCGGCCGGGATTTCGACGCGGTCTTATTCATGCCGCCTGCCTGTCTTCGACGAGCGATTCGATTCTTGCGATTGCCCGTCCGACCGCCGGGCGATTCGATACAGCGTCGTACCAGCGTTGCACGTTCGGCATGTCGTCCAGCGTCAGGTCCGGAAATGTCCGGCGCCAGATCCAGCCGAAATGGGCGATGTCAGCGATGGAGAAGTCATCGCCGGCGACGAAGGCGCGCGCGGAAAGCACCGCGTCGAGCAATCCGAGTTGACGACGCGCTTCCTGCGCGAAGCGGTCCAGCGCGTGCTCCGATGAACCGGACGGCGCGGAGCGCAGAAAATATCCCGCCTGCCCGAAGGCCGGACTGAGGCCGGACGCGTGCACAAACAGCTGCTCGAAGGTGCGCGCGCGCGTCACCGGCTCCTGCGCGAGCAGTGCACCGTGACGCTCCGCGAGATAGACCAGGATCGCCGCCGACTCGCTCAGCGTGAAGCCATGCTCACCATCGCGAAGCACCGGCACCTTTCCATTCGGATTCAAGGCGACGAAATCGGCGTGCTTCTGCTCGCCCTTCCTGACGTTCACCAAATGCAGCTCGTATTGCAGACCGAGTTCTTCGAGCGCAATCGGCACCTTGACGGAATTCGGCGTGGAAAACGCGTAGACCTGATACATGGAATTGACTCCTGAGACCGTGAATGGGATGACGTAACTTTCGGCGATTGACGTCTGCCCCGGAAGCACCGTCGCGGCGATAGATGTTATTCCGCGCAGGCATGGGCGCGCCTTGTGCCGGTCGCGCGGTGTTATAGCGGGGCTATCGCGGACTGCGGAAAAGCACGCCGCCTCCGCACTGCACTCGCTGCATCCGGCTGCTGTATAGTTGCGCGGTCGTCCGTGTGGAATGCGATATCGCTCGCGTCCCGCAACGCTGCGACGCCCTTCTTTCCTCACTCCCGAGACCCCGCCCGCATGGATCGTCTGGCCGCAATGGAAACCTTCGTCGCCGTCGTAGAGGCGGGTTCGTTCTCGGCGGCGGCGCGTCGGCTTCAGATTGGACAACCCGCCGTATCGAAGTCGATCGCTCAGCTCGAAGAGCATCTGAACGCGCGCCTCCTGTTGCGCTCGACCCGCGGCCTGACACCCACCGATGCTGGCCAGCGCTTCTACGAACACGCGTGTCTGGCGATCGAAGAAGCCGATCGCGCGGAACATTCGGTGCGTGAATCGTCGGAGGGGCTGGTCGGAAAGCTGCGTGTGGGCGCCGCCGTGACCTTCGCGCGGCTGCACGTCATCCCCGCGCTTGGCGCGTTCCTCGAGCAGCACCCGAGACTCGATGTGGAGATCGTGATGGACGATCGTCCGATCGATCTGCTCGAGGAAGGCGTCGACGTCGCGTTGCGCATGGGCCGACTCGACGACTCCGCGATGACCGCGCGTCGCGTCGCAAGCGGAAAGCGCCTGGTGGTCGGCACGAAAGCGTACTTCGCACGGCATGGCGTGCCGCAAACGCCCGCGGAACTTAGTCAGCATCGGGCGATCGTTCATGCCATGCGCAGTGGTGGAGACGCGTGGGCGTTCGGACACGCGGATGGCACCGAAGTGGCCGTCACGGTGTCGGGCCGCGTGCGGGTCAGCGCAGCCGAAGGGATGCGCGCCGCCGTCCTCGCCGATCTGGGACTGGCCGTGGCCTCGGAATGGATGTTCGCGCCGGAACTCGCGGACGGCTCCGTGCAGGCGGTGCTCACGGACTGGACGCTGCCGGGCGTCGACGTGTGGGCGGTCTTCCCTTCCGGCCGGATGGCAACGACGAAGGCGCGCGCCTTCGTCACCTTCGTCGAAAGCCTGATTGCCGGACGGCCCGACAACTTGCCTTCAGATTCCGGCCTTGCCGATTGAGGCGCCACCGTCAACGAAAAGCGTCTGCCCGGTGATGAAACCCGCGTCATCGGAAAGCAGGAACGCGATGGCTGCAGCGATCTCTTCCGGCTTGCCGAAGCGCCCCATCGGCACGCCCGACAGATAGCGCTGCTCGCCTTCGCTTCCTGGTGGATTGTTGGCGCGGAACAACTCCGTTTCGGTGGGACCCGGTGCCACCGAATTCACCGTGACGCCTGTCGTTGCGAGCTCCAGCGCCCAGGTACGGGCAAAGCTCACGAGCGCGGCTTTTGCAGCAGCGTAGGCCGTGCGTTGCGTGATGCCCAGAATGGTGAGGCTGGAGATATTGACGATGCGCCCCCAGCCACGCTCGCGCATGCCAGGCAAAAACGCCTGCACGCTCTGAATGGCCGGATGAAGATTCACCGAGAAAACTTCGTCGAGTACGTCGAGATCCACGGATTCGACACGTTGCGGCCGGACCAGGCCAACATTGTTGATGATGCCGTCGACGCGATGGCGTTGCGCCAACTCGTGTAGTGCAGCGTTGGTGGCAGCGCGATCACCGAGGTCCAGCGTGACGAGCTCGCCAGGAAACGCCGCGTGCGAACGCGCGATGCCGATGACTTGATGCCCTGCCGCGACGAGCCGTTCGCTGAGTGCAAGGCCGATGCCTTTGGTGGCGCCCGTCACCAGAAAAGTGCGCTTTGTCATGATGGTCAGTTGGGTGAAATAAAGTTAGCGAAAAGAAAAACCGCCCGAAGGCGGCGATGACCTGCGCGTTCGCTTACACCTTTGCGTTCGCGCGCTCCAGGACCGGGAACATATCGACCGGATCGGGACGATGCGTGTAATCGGGATTCACCTCCGAATACAGCACGATGCCATCCTGACCGATCACGTAGCGCGCTGGCATCGGCAACGTCCATGAAGGATCGGCGTTGAACGCGGGTAGATCGTTTTTCAGGGCCTTGTAGAGATCGACCAGATAATCGGGCAGCGCGAAGCGCAGGCCGAACGCGGCACCGACCTCGCCATTCGCGTCGCTCAACACCGGAAAGCCGAGCTTGTTATCGCGCACCGACTTGCGGCTGTTCACGGGCGTCTGCGGCGAGATGGCCACGACGCTCGCGCCGTATCCTTCAATCTGCGGGAGCACGTCGTTGATCGCCTGAAGCTCGATGTTGCAGTACGGGCACCACACGCCACGATAGAACGTGATGACGAGCGGGCCGCGACGCAGCAGCTCCGCCGACGACACGTCGTTGCCGTCCTGATCCTTGAGCGTGAAGCTGGGCGCGCGCTCGCCCGCCTTGATTGCGCGTACCGCCTGTCCGCTTGCGATCAGTTCGGCGGTGGCGCGCTCCATGATCGGGTGAATCTCGGGCGGTGCGTAGTACGGCGGCTTGCCGCCCTTGAAGTCCGCCTTGAACGCGTCGAGTTTGTCTTGCAGTGACATGTCCTTCTCCTGTGTCGGATGATCGAGCGAGAACCTGCGCTCAGGCGCTGGCCGCGACGCTCGTCTGCGGCTTGACCCACTCGTTGCCCTTCATGAAGGCGTCGTAAGGCGTATGCACGATGTGATTCGTGTAGTTGCTCATCACCTTCGTCGCCACGCCGAGGATCACTTCGAACACGTTGCGGCGCGTGTAACCGGCGGCGAGAAACGCGTCGATGTCGGCATCGGTGGCGAAGCCGCGCTCACGCACCACAACGGTCGCGAAGCGATGCAGGGCTTCGAGCTTCGCGTCGGGAAGTTCGGTTCCAGCGCGCAGGGCGTCGATCACCGCCGGGTCCATCTTGATCATCTTCGCGAGCGTGCTGTGACCAGCCATGCAGTAGTGGCAGTCGTTCTCGAAGTTCGAGGTCAGATAGACGACCTGCTGTTCGTGCGGCGTCAGCGTGCTTTTGGAAAACAGGTCCCAGAGCGCCGAGTAGCCGGCCAGCAGTTCGGGCGATTCCGCCATGAAAGACTGGAGATTGGGGACGAAGCCGAAAGCGGCTTTCGTGCCTTCGAGTAGAGGCTTCGAGTCGGCCGGTGCTGTGTCGATCGTGTAGGCGTTGAAGGTGTTCATCGTTGATTCCTCTGTGGGTTGACGGTGAACACATGATCGGGCAGGTGCCGCGCGGCCAGAAGGCAGGCGGCGGTGATAGAACTTATTCCTTCGTGGAATGGCCAGCCACGTTTGCAAGCACCAGCGACGTCGCGTTGGCTGGCGTGCGCTGTCTCACGCGATGTCCATCGGGTGAACGCCCACAATAAGCGTGTTGGCTACGCATCCGGCTATCGGTCACAACTCTCTGGGCACATTTCGTCTCACCCATCATCGCGCCACTGCAAGCCGGAATCTGTCGCTGAACTGCGCCGCCGGAATGTCCGCTTCTGTTTGATTTTCGGACTTTACTTACCTCTTGAGATCAAGGGCCGCAACGGGTCGGACTGGGCCAGATGTCCGATGGATTTCCACGGCACCGGTTTTTTGCAACGCAGCACACAAGGCGAATATCAAACGCAGAATCCGCATGCGCCGTTTTTGCGCGCACTGCGCAGTCGCGGGCGAAAGCTACCGCGAATTGGCCAGCATTACGCGTGCGGAAACGGGCCGCACGCGCCTAAACTGGCTTCCATCATCCGCGTCGCAGACGCATCGAACTGCCGCTCGCGCGGCATTGTCAATCTACCCTGTCGGGACTACGCTCCCGGCCGGGGACGTTGTTCGCACAGGGTTTTCTTCTTTCAAGGAAACTCATATGCAAGTCAACGCATCCCAGCTCAAGGCACTGCTCACCGCCTACGTACCGAAGCGCCTTCCGGTGCTGATCACGGGGCGCCCGGGCATCGGCAAGAGCGACATCGTGGAGCAGGTCTCAGACGCGCTTGAGCACGATCTGATGATCAGTCATCCCGTCGTCGAAGACCCGACCGATTCAAAGGGGCTGCCTTTCGCGGCGGCCGACGGCCAGTCCGCACGCTTCCTGCCTTTTGGCGATCTAGAGCGTGCATTGCAGCCGCGCAAGCGCCCGCTCATCTGGTTCCTGGACGATCTCGGGCAGGCTTCGCCGGCCGTCCAGGCCGCCAAGATGCAGCTGCTGCTCGCTCGCCGCATCGGTGAGCACAGGCTACCCGATAACGTCACGTTCCTCGCGGCCACGAACCGCCGCAACGACAACGCGGGCGTGAGCGGCATTCTCGATCCGTTGATCTCGCGCTTTGCCACCGTGGTGGAGCTTGCGGCGACGATCGAGGAGTGGACTGCATGGGCCGTCGCCAACGACGTCGCGCCGGAACTCATCGCCTTCCTGCGCTTTCGCCCGGGATTGCTGTCCGTCCAGAAAACGTCGCGCGACATCGAGGCAACGCCAAGCCCGCGCAGCTGGGGCTTCGTCGCCAAAACGATGGGAGTCGTACCGAAGGATCTGGAACTGATCTCGTACGCGGGATCGGTCGGTGAGGGGGCTGCGGGCGAGTTGATGGGGTTTATCCAGATCTATCGCCAGTTGCCTTCACCTGACCTGATTCTTGCCGCGCCCGACGCTGCGCCAATTCCCGATGCACCGGCGGCACTCTATGCGATCAGCGCGGCGCTTGCGATGTACGCGAAGGAAAGCAATTTCGCTCGCGTGCTGACCTACACCAACCGGTTGATCGATGCCGGTCTCGGCGAGTTTGCCGCGCTCCTTGTGACTGATGCGGTGCGCAAGACGCCAGCGCTAGCCAGCACCCACGACTTCATTCGCGAATGCACGGGCAGCGACAGCCGGATCGGCAAGCTGATTCACGGCTAACCGTACACGCTCAGGAGACCGCCGTGTTCTACAACGAGCGTCGCGCCCAGTTCCATCATCTCGTGTACGTGACGTATGAGTTGAGCGAATCTCAATTGCTTGCCGTCGTCCGCGCGAAGGATGCCTTTTCGGTCCGGTATCGCGCAGCGGCGCTGCGCCATCTGCATCGTCTTGCCCCGCTGGATGTCACCCAGGGGCGGCCTTTCGCGGAAGCACGACGGCTAGTGCGGCGTCACCACGACGTCTAAAGGCTGCTTCTGCACCTCGCTTCACCACCATTCTCCGCTGTTCCGGGCCGCGTTCTGCACGCGAGCGCGTCGCTGTTCCTTTCCCGCTTGATCCCATTTCATACTTTTTCTGGAGTCTCTCCATGAACATCACCGATATTCAATCGCGCGTCATGCTTTGCTCGGTCACCATTTCGTCGTGGGTCGCACGGCGCTTCGATCTCAAGGTCACCGAGGAGGTCGAGAGCCGCCACGACACCAAGGGCATTGGTCGTTTCAACAAGCGTCTGCTGCCCGAGAACGCCTTCAGCTTCAAGGAGGTCGTGTCGCTCGGCGGCCGCATTCGGCGCTACTTCTACGACCATACGCTGGAGTACAACCAGCTCTCCGTGCGTCTGCTGCCGACCGACATCTACATGGAGTTCTCGGCGCAGATGCGCAAAATGAAGGACGAGTTCGATCTCGCCGTTCAGGTCTTCCTCACCGACTACCTGGACCTCAAGGAACAGGCCCGTCAGGAGATGAACGGCCTGTTTAATGAGGCGGACTATCCGACGCTCGCGCAGCTTGGCGAGAAGTTTGGCGTGCGCATGGGGGTGTTGCCATTCCCGGACGCCAGCCAGTTCGGCGTGGATCTGCCCGACGACGTGCTCACGAGCCTTCGCTCGGAGATCGACCAGCACGTGCTGCGCTCGATCGAGCACGCAAACCAGGACATCGTTCGCCGTCTCTACGATGCCGTCTCCGCGATGGCCAACCGGCTGTACGCGGCGGGCGGCGTGCGCATCGACGTGGCCGACAATGTGCGCGAGCTGTGCAGGCTGTTGCCGAAGCTGAATTTCAGCAACGATCCGCAGCTTAACCACATCCTCGAACAGGCCAGGCGTCACCTCGCCGTGCACAACGGCGTTGACCTGAAGGAATCCGAAGTGCTTCGTTCCCAGGTGGCTGCCAAGGCGACCGAGATCGAGGAGCTGATGGAAGCCTTCATGGGCGGCAAGCCGCAGAGCGCGACGCCCAGGTCCGGCCAGGCGCTGCAACTGCGTATCGCGGCGTGAGGTGAGCATGGATCCCCGTATCTCGAAACAGCGTTCGGCGCTCGTGCTGGACCAGCCGTTCTTTGGTGCGCTGGCGCTGCGTCTGAATGTCCTTGAGGATCCGGCATGCAGGACGTTCTGGGTGGACGGGCAGACGCTGGGTTACAACCCGGCCTATCTCGACACCCTGAGCGATCTGGAGTGCCGCGGTGTGCTTGCGCACGAGATCCTGCACGTCGCCAACGGTCACTGCTTCCGGCAGGGCCCGCGCGACACTGACCGATGGAACGAGGCCTGCGACTACGCCATCAACCCGATCGTGAAGCAGGCGGGCATGGTTCTGCCCAAGGGCTCCCTCGACGACGCGCGCTTTCATGGCAAGTCGGCCGAGGAGATTTACGCGGTCCTCACGCAGGAGGCGAAGCAGAAGGAAAAGGAGAAGTCTGGCGGCAAACCGGGCGCGCAAGCTCCGGGTGGCCAGCAGGCACCCGCGAACGGCGCGAACACACCGTCAGCGGCTCCGCAACCCGATGCGCCGCCATCCTGCGGCGAGGTCCGCCCCTATCCGGGGCCGGACAAATCCGTGAAGGAAGTGGAATGGAAGGTCGCCACGCTTCAGGCCGCGAAAGCGGCGAAGATGCGCGGCAGGCTTCCCGGCGCCATGGAGTCGATGGTGGAAACCACGGCCGGGCCTTCTGTGGACTGGCGGGCGGTCCTGCTGCGCTTTGCGCAGCAGGTCACCCACGACGACTACAGCTTCGCGATGCCCAACCGGCGCTACCTCCATCTCGGGTTCTACCTGCCGTCGCTTCATTCGCCGGCGGTCGGTGACGCGGTGTTTGTCCGCGACAGCAGCGGTTCGGTTTTCGATGAGACGCAGGCGCAGTTTGCGGCCGAGGTCATCAACGTGGCCGAAGCCGTGCGCCCGGCACGCCTGATCGTGATGGACTGCGATACGCGCGTGACGCAGATGCAGGTGTTCGAGCGGGGAGACCCGATTGAGCTTGCACCGGTGAAAGGCGGTGGCGGTACGGCGTTTTCCGATCCGTTCCGCCGGCTCGAAGAAGAGGGTATCCACCCGGCATTCCTCGTCTACCTGACCGATATGGAAGGACGCTTCCCCGACATCGCGCCGCCGTACCCGGTCCTCTGGGCATCAACGACGCCGCTTCGCCGCGCACGACAGGCGCCGTTTGGCGAAACCGTCGAGGTGATTGTCTGATCGCCCGTTTCATGACACCCGCCCGGCTCATTTGAGCCGGGCTTTTTTTTGCCCGCGCGCGGCGGCGCGGTTTCGGAAAGCTCATGAAAAAGTGCAGCTTTCCGGATTTTCCCGCGCGGACATCCGCGAAATTGTGCGCGGCACATCTGCGCCGCGCAGCGACCGCCGCACGCTCGGAAAGCCCCCGGATATCGCTGCGCTTTTGCTGCGCCGGGCCTGTGGCGTGACCGGAACAATACAGGCATGTCCGATCCCGCCGACAACCCCATTCTCCGCTTCAACCGTCTCGAAGAGAGTGCGGTGAAGATGTTCTTCGCGTCGCTCACGCCGTTGAAGGCGTATCTCGACGCCCCCGACGTCGCCGAAGTCATGGTGAACAACCCGCGCGAGGTGTGGATCGAGCGGCGCGGCGCACTCGCGCGCGTCGAACTGGAACTCAATCCGTCGATGCTGTCGGGCGCGATCTATTCGCTTGCCGCATCGGTCGAGAAGTCCGCAACGGCAGGCACCTCGCAAGGCATCCTGAACGCGGGGCACGGCAACCTGCGTATCGCAGCCGTCATGCGGCCCACCGCCATTGACGGCGATGCGTTGAGCATCCGCAAGCACCGCGACAAGAATTTGGATCTTGCCGACTACGTGCGAATGGGCGCCTTCTCCAGCATGCACGCCCGCCAGGACGACGAGCACAGCTTTTTCCCGCCGGGCGTCCAGGACGACGAACTGCGCCTGGCGCTGCGAGAAATCGTTCGCGCACGCAAGAACATCCTCGTTGCGGGCGGCACCTCGTCGGGCAAGACCACGCTGCTCAACGCCATCAGCGGCGAGATCCCGGATACGGACCGGGTCATCACCATCGAGGACACGATGGAGCTCAAGCTTTCGGTGCCCAACCGTCTGCGCCTGCTCTCGAATGCCGACACGGGCGTGACCACGCAGATGCTCGTCGCGCTGTGCCTGCGTTTCCGGCCCGACCGGATCATCGTCGGTGAGGTGCGCGGCGGCGAGGCCTACGACTTCATCCAGGCACTGAACACGGGCCACGACGGCGGGTTGGGCTCCGTGCACTCCAGCACGGCGCGCGGTGGCCTGCGTCGGGTCGAGAGTCTCGCGATGCTGGGCGTGCCCTCGGGCACGCGCTGGGACATCGCTGACCTGCGCGAAAACATCGCGGGCTGCATCAACTACGTGGTGCACATGCGGCGCACGGGGGAGCTGCGCCACGTCTCCGAAATCCTCGAGGTGCGGGGTGCCGACAACGGGGATTACCTGCTCAAACGCGTTTTCTAAACCACTGGAGTGGACCATTCATGACGAAGTACCTTTCTTCCCTTTTCCGGCGTGCCGCATGCCATGCACGCCAGACGTGCTCGAAGCTCTTTGGCCGTCGCGAGTTGCGCACGACGCTGATCGCGGCTGCGCTCAGCGCGATCGCACCCATGGCGTCCGCGACCTCGACGGACCTCTCCGACCTCGGGCCGGCGACTGACGCCATCTGCCTGATCTCGAACTACGTGAGTGGTCCGTGGCTCTTCTGCATCGGCCTCATCGTCGCGATCCTGGGCTTTATCGCCGTGGCCAGCTCCGAGGGCACGCTTGTGAAGTGCCTCTCGGGCGTGTTCATGGGCATCGGTCTGGCCGCCTGTGCGATACCGCTGCTCAAGAACCACTTCAAGATCAGCTATGTCTGCACGTGAGCGCAGCAAGGTCAGCCGATCGCTGTCGCTGCCGCGCCAGATCGGAGGGGCGGACAGGCTGCTCGCGATGGGCAACGGGTTCGTTACCGTCTTGCTGTGCTACGCGTGCAGCATGGACCCGGTCAGTTGCGCCTGCTTCATCGCGCTCGGTGCGGCCATTCACTTCTTTCTCCGCTGGATGAGTTCGCGCGATCCGTGGTGGCGGCTCGTGATGCTCGTCTACAACCGGTATCCGGACGTGCATGAACCCACGCCCGCGCACCGGGTGTCGGCGCGATTTCAGCGGCCCTATGGATTCGATCAGGATCTGTCATGCTGAAACCCAGGCTGAACAAGCTCGCGCGCCGGCCCGTCCACGAGATCGCGCCGTGGGCGACGATGGTGACGCCCCAGCTCGTGCTCGACAAGGACGGCTCGCTGCTCACGAGCTTCACGTTCGAGGGCATCGACGCCGACACGCCGAATTCGGGCGACATTTCGGCCGCGCGCAGCAACCTCGACAACGCGTGCAAGAATTTCGACCACCGGGTGAGTGCATGGTGGCGGCTCTCGCACCGGCGCATCAAGGCCGACATCGGCGGCGAGTTTGCCTCGCCACTGGACGAACGGGTGGATGCGATCAATCGCGCGCAGGTGTCGAGCGGTCGGTTCTTCCGCAACTCGCATTCGCTCTCGCTCGCCTTCACACCCGAGACCGGCATCAACCGGTTCTTCGACAAGGTCGCATACCACACGAAGGTGGGCGGCAAGCCGGTGCCGCTCGCGCTCCTTGAGGCCGTGCGCGACCAGATCTTCACGCGCAATGCGTTCGCCTTCGACATCGACCAGTTGACGGCCGACATCCGGCGCTTCGAGGGCGTGCTCGACGCGTTTCGCGGCGGCGTCTCGCGTCTGCGCATGAAGCGTCTGGAGCTACAGGACGCGCTTGCGCATCTGCACCAGAGCGCCAATCCATCTGTTCCGCCGCGGCGCGTGCGTTATCCGGTCACGATGCTCGACACGCATCTGACCGAATCGTTTGTGACGTACGGGGCCGAACACCTGATGTTCGAGTCGGCGCACGGCAAGCGCTTTGCCAAGGTGATCGCGGTCAAGGAGTGGCTCGGGTTCCAGGAAGCCGCGCTCGACGTCCTGTGCGCGGTCGATGCGGAGCTTGACGTGTGCGTGATGTTCCGCTTCCTCAGCACGAGCCGCGCGGAGCAGTACATCAAGTCGATCCGCAAGTTCTACAAGGCGGCCGCTTTCAATCCGTGGGCGCTGATCAAGCAATATCTCACGAAGGAGCAGCAAGGCAACGACAAGGGCCGCGAGAAGCTGGCCGACGAGGCGGACCATGCGCTTTCGCGCCTGACCGCCGACGGCCAGCAGTACGGTTTCGCCAACATCTCGGTGCTCGTGTACGGCGACACCATGGAAGAGTGCGACCAGGCGACCACGGACGTGGTCGGCCGCCTGAGCAATGCCGGGTTTGGTCTCGTGCTCGAAAAGGACAACCTGCCGGCCGCGTGGGCGAGCACGCTGCCGGGGCGCTGGGATCAGCAAAAGCGTCTCCAGTTCGTGGAGACGCCAGCCGTGTCCGATATCGCGCCGCTGCGCAGCGTCGAGGAGGGGCCGACCGTGAACGACTGGCTCACCCAGCAGTCGGGCAAGGAGACCGGCCCGCTCACGATCCTGCCCACGCGCCACAAGACGCTCCAGCGTGTGAGCCTGCACCATCCGGGCGGGCGCTCCCACCTGCTCGTGGTGGGCCCGACCGGCTCCGGCAAGACGATCCTGCTGAACTTCCTGCTGTCGCAGACGGGGCGGCACGGCGCGCGGCGCGTGCGTTTCGACAAGGAGCGCTCGACGCGCGTGCCGACGGTGCTCGGCGGCGGCCATTTCATCGACGTGACCGGGCGCTACCAGGCCGCCACCCCGGTCAACCCGTTGTCGCTGCTCGCCGATCCGCGCCACTACGAGTACGTCTCAACATGGGTGCAGATGGCGATCGAGGACGACAGCTTCCAGTGCTCGCCAACGCAGGCGCGAGAGATTTTCACGAAGGTCCAGATGCTGGCGACCGGGTACGGGCCGGAGTTCTGGACGCTGTCGTATCTGACCACGCTGCTTTCGGCCGAACTGCGCGAGCGCTTGCGTATCTGGACGAAGGGCGAGAAGAACGGGAAATTCTTCGATCACGTGGAGGACGCCTTCTCGTTGTCCGACGACGTGTCGATCGAGTGCGGCGACCTCTTCCAGCACCACCCGGAAGCGGCCGCGCTCTTCATGGACTACGCGTTCTACCGCATCACGCAATGGCTCGACGGCCGGCGCTACACCGTGATCGAGGTCGAGGAATGCGGCTTCTTCTTCCTGTACCCGCGCTTCTATGCGCGCCTCGAAATCTGGGCCGTCACCATCCGGCGCCTGAACGCGACGCTCGCGATGGCCACGCAGACGCTCAAGCAGCTTGAGCGCGTGCCGAACTTCGAGATCCTCAAGGAACAGATACCCAACATCGTGTACCTCGCCAATCCGGACGCCAACAAGAATCCGAAGCTTTACTGCGATGTGTTCGGCCTCACGCAGGGGCAGGTGCAGATGATTTCCGACGCGGTGCCCAACCGCGACTACCTGTGGGTGACGCCCACGCACACGCGGATGCTCCAGGTGAGCTTTGACAAGGAAACGCTCGCGGCGCTGCGTGCAGACGGCCGTGCCCAGAACATCCTCGACAAGCACTTCGAGTCCGGCGACGCGAACTGGCGCGACAACTACATGCGCGAAATGATCGCGCTGCCCGACTGATTTTTTTCCAGGAGCCATCCTCATGAGAAAGCATCTGCTGCGCGCGGCGCTCGCTGCCGGTCTCGCGATTGGCGCATGCCAGTCCGCCCTTGCCTTCACGGTGTTCGACCCGACGAACTTCGTCAAGAACACCATCACGGCCGCGGAGGCCGTCAAGGGCGAGATCTACCAGGACACGAATATCGTCTACCAGTACCAGATGATGGCCAACCAGCTGCTACAGGCGACAAACCTGAATCCGGTGGCGATGAAGGCCGCCTACGACGAGATTACGGGCGACATCAGCAAGGCCAGGTCGCTCACCACGACGCTCACGAGCCTTTACGGCAGCCTCAAGCAGGGCAGCGAGTACATCACGCACGTGCAGAACCTCATCTCGACCTCGGGCAAGTCGCCCACGCAGTGGCTCTCCGACATGAACGCGCTGCTCAAGCAGAACGACAGCACGGCGAAGAATCTCTTCCAGATGGGCAACGACGTCATGCAGCACACGCAGGACCTTGCGCAGCGTCGGGCGGATCTCCAGAGCCAGCTTTCGCTGTCGCCCACGCAGCAGGCCACCGCCGAGCTGACCACACATTACCTCGATATCGTGACGAGCCAGAACGCGGACCTGCTCAACATGATGGCCTCGAAGACCCAGGCCGACGCGCAGAAGCAGGCGGCAGACAACATCTCGGCGGAAGATCGCGCATCGGCGGCGCAGAGCTTCACGGCGAAGCAGGACGCCGAGCGCGCCGCGCTCGACGCGCTGCCCAGGGAGTGAGGGGCGTGATGCCAGTGATGCGACTGATGCGAGCGCGACTTGTGCGTGTGTGCCTGATGGTGCTGATGGTATTGGGCGGGATCGTGGCCGGCGCGGTGCGCGCGGACGATACCCCCCCGACCCCGACCACGGCGGGATCGACGATTACCGTTCCGTCGAAAGGGGACGACACCTTCGGCGCCACGGTCAACAGCGGAGAGATCGCGAGCGGCAGCAGCGCGGCGGCGGCGAAGTTCACCGATCTCTTCTCGGCGGTCATTTCGGCGGCGGTGACCGCGAGTCAAAGTCTCAAGGGCGAATCGGACAAGTTTGCGGCGGGTCTGGGCGTGATCACGCTCGTGCTGGCATTCGTGCGGTACAGCGCGACCCGCGATCCGGTTTCCGCGTGGGTGAGTGTGTTCGAGGAGCTGGCGATGCTCGGCATCTTCGCGTCACTCTATGTCGGCTACCAGAGCTTCGCGCCGGGCTTTTACAACTGGTTCCAGAAACTTGCGGACATGATCCAGTCCGGTGCGGGAAAGGGCGTGGTGGCATCGATGGGGGCCGCGGGCGGCGCGGCCCTTGAGGCGGTCATGACCGCCTACAAGGGCACCCACTGGTACGAGTACATCGCGCTGACCGTTGCGCTGGTCCCGCTGCTGCTCGCGTACATCGTGCTGGTGCTCACGAGCGTTGTGTTTGCCTTCATGAACAATCTCGGACTGATCCAGGCCGCCGTGGGCATCGTGATGGGCCAGATTGCGATCGCGCTGGGTTTCTCGTCGTACACACGCGGGTATTTCAAGACGTGGCTCGACTACATGGTAAGCGCCGGCATGTACTGCGTCATCAGCGCGATCCTCTCGCGGCTTGTGACCGGGTCGCTAACCAGTGCGATCACGGCGGCCACCGCGAGCGGACTCTCGACCGCGCAGGGCGCGACCTATGTGCTCGACCTCTCGCTCTTCATCTTCCTGCTCTCCTTCGAGATTCCGAAGATGGCGGGGATGTTCGGCGGCGGGGCGAATGCCTCCGGTGCGTTGTTCGGCAAGGTCGCGAGGGTGGCGAGCGGAGGCGTGCTGTGAGCGGCAATGCACTGCATATGCCGATGGACCCCGCCGCGCTGGTCAGCCTGCACGAGCGCCGAGTCGCACTGATCCGGCAGGCGGCCAACGAGGCGCGCGAAGTGGACTACCGCCATCGTTGGGGCGATGTACTCGCGCGCTGCGCTGCGTGGTTCTCAAGCCTGCCGTTCTCGCCCGCACTCTACCGCGAGCCCGGCGGTGCCTTCCGCTGCACGGTGGAGACAGCGTTCTATGCCATGCGCCTGTCGGGCGGGCAGAAGTTCGGCACGAACCTGCCATCGGAGAAACGCCGGGGGATCGAGCCGCAGTACAACCACGCGGTATTTCTCGCGGCAGTGTGCTCTGCACTTGATGAGCCCTACCGGCACTTCGTCGTGCTGCGGCAGGCCGATCGCACCGAATGGAGCCCCGCGGCGCACGGTGCGCTCGGAGCGTGGCTTGCGGGCGGCGCGTATGCCCTGCAACGCCGCGCGGCGCCACTGCCGGTCGAGCGCATGCGCACGGCGCTGCTGGCGCAGCAGCTCATCGGGCAGGACCTGCTCGCGGGTTACGAGGCCGAGGTGCTCGCGCAGCTCTTTGGCGCGATCAATCCGCTTCAGCAGCCCCAGGCGAACGAGTCGCTCGTGCACAAGGTGGTGCGGCAGGCCGTGGCCGTGGCGGCCGACTTCGATCGCAAGGCGCAGCAGGGCGTCTACGAGGCCGTGCAGTATCCGGTGCCGAGTGCGGTGCATGTCGCGGCGGCCGTCGAGCCGGTTATCGTGCGGCCGCCCGCGCCGGCATCGGCTCCCGAACCCTCGGGCGCTGCGCCGCAGCCAGCTGCATCGACGCAGGCCGCAACGCCCGAAAGTGCGGCAGTACCGGCACCTGCCGGGAGCGCGTCTGGCCCGATCGATAGCGCCGCGCCAGTGTTGCCGGGTCCGACGGATGGCAATGCGCCCGCCTCGCTCGCCGAGGTCGTGGCCGACGAGATGGCACGGCAGGAGCCACCCGCTGCGGGTGCCGCGCCGACAGCTGCCGCGAACGGATCATCTGCGCAGTCCCAGTCCCAGTCCCAGCCGCCGGCGGCTGCACGCCCGTCGCCCGAACCGCAACTCGGTCTGCCGTTCGCGGGCGAGCCGCCCGCGCCCGTGGCGATCGATCCGGCGGCCGTGAGGCCCCGTGTGCCGCGCCCCGAGCCGCACGGGGCGATCGATCAGGTGCTCGAGGGGCAGCCCAACATGATCCGCGAGTTCTTCCGCGCGCTGAAAGAGGATGTCGCGGCCGGCAAGGCGAAGGTCGCCTGGGGCGAGAAAGGCCTCGCGCTGCCCAAGCGCCTGGTGGGCAGCTACGGCGTGGCGAGCGACACGCTCGTCGAGCATCTGCGCCGCCGCGGCCTGCTCGTGGCTAACGTGCAGGCCGAAATCGTGCTCGCCCCGCGCGCGGGCGAGCTGATCCTGGAGCGTCCCCCAGAATGAACGCAGCATCAAGCTACATCAACCACTTCCGTCCGGTCTATGAATTCCGCGCAGCCGTTGTGTGGCTCGTGGCCGTGGGCTTCCTGCCATTCTCGGGCATGCCGTATGGCTGGGCGTTTGCGCTCGCGGCGCTGGCCGCGCTGCTCGTGCGAGGCAGCCAGGTCTGGAAAGCGCTGCGCTTTCGCATGGCCATCTCGACGAAGTGGCTCACGACGATCCCGGTGCCGCGCCTGCTCACGGTCCAGAAACGCATGCGCGAGGAGAACAACTCGATGTTCCTCGGCGAGGGTTTCGAGTGGACGCAGAAGCATTGCCAGATTGCGCACGACATCCTGCGCATGCCCACCACCGATATTCCCGGTCTGCCGAAATGGCTGGGCAAGACGCGCCGCGGCCGTCAGATCGAGGAAGCGATCGAGCAGCTCTTCGCGCCCGAGGACAGCATCCGGGACCGCATGCCGCAGGGGGCGTCGTGGATTCACGGCATGGAGCCCGACAAGGGGTTCGTGCCGTTTCACTACAAGGCGATGGGCGGTCATACGCTGGTGGGCGGCACCACGGGCGCGGGCAAGACCCGCACCTATGAGGTGGTCTCCACCCAGGTCGTTCACCTCGGCGATGTCCTGATCATCGTCGACCCGAAAAATGACGAGGAGTGGAAGCTGCGTGTCGAGCGCGAGTGCGCGCGCGCGGGCCGCAAGTTCCTGTACTTCAACCAGGCCAAACCTTCGCAGTCAATCCGGCTCAATCCGATCGAGAACTGGTCCCAGCCGTCTGAAATCCCGAGCCGTATCGCCCAGTTGATGGAGGAGGGGCCGTTCCGGGATTTCGCATTCCTCTTTATCGATCGTGCGGTCAAGGGTGAACTCTACGTCGGCGACAAGCCGACGCTGCGCTCGATCCTGAAATACGCGCAGTCCGGCATCACACAGCTGCTCGAACGCGGTCTCGAACGCTTCTTCCAGCAGGCCGGCCTGACCAACTGGGAGGAACTGGTCGCCACGACGATCACGCAGATCGGGGGGCGGCAGGGCAGCACGGCGCCGGTCGACGCGATGGTGATGCTCTACAACGAGCGCTTTGCGCGCGAGGACAGGGGCAACGAAGCCATCGACGGGCTGATTGCAACGCACGTCCACGACCGCGAGCACTACATGCGCATCATCGCGTCGGCGCTGCCGTTGCTCCAGATGCTCGCCACCGGCGAGACGGGCCTCATGCTCGCGCCTAAGGTCGATGACTTCGAGGACGAGCGCGAGATCTGGGACATCGACAAGATCATCAAGCAGAAGGCCGTGCTCTACATGGGGCTCGATTCGCTGTCGAACAATATCGTGCAGAAGGCGATCGCCTCGATGGTGCTGGCCGACGTCGCGGCCGTGTGCGGATCGATCTACAACTTCTACACAACGAAGCCGGAGGTCGTGCTCATCATCGACGAGATCGCCGAGGCGATCAACGAACAGGTGATCCAGATCCTCAACAAGGGGCGCGGCGCGGGCTTCAAGGCCTTCGTCGCATTCCAGGCACGGGCCGATCTGGAAGCCAGACTCGGAAATGCCGCCAAGATGCTTCAGGTTTTGGGCAACCTGAACAACCAGATCATCTTACGCTTGGAAGACAGCGACACCGCGCAGTGGTTCTCGGACAAGGTCGGGGAGACGGCCATCCGCAACATCCAGATTTCAGGGTCCACGAGTCGCGGTAGTGAAAGCCACATTGGTGAATTCAATGGTGGCATCACCCGGTCGCTGCAACTGGAGAAGGCGCCGCTCATTCCGACGGCGCTTATTCAGCGGCTGCCGAACCTCCAGTACTTCATGCGCATCTCCGGTGGTGCTGTGTATCAGGGCCGCATTCCCATCCTGCAAGGCTAAAAACAAAGGCATGACTTCAACCGTGTTCAAGAAAATCATCCGCGACCACAAGCTTTCGTCGCGCCTCGTGCCGGTATTCACGATCGCCCCTGAGCTCGAACTGGCGTGCTCCCGCCTGGCCGATTTCATCGGCGAGCGCTTCTCGGGTGAGCGCGGGCCGCTCATGCGGGAGATGCTCGAAGACGGCCTGGCCGCGTTCAAGCGCGTGCGCAAGACGGGCGAGCCCCACGTGGCGTTTATGCAGGGACTTTTCCAGCGCTCCCATCTGCTCTACGCGCGCCGCTACGTTGTGCGCGTGGGCGAGCGCGAACACGTCTGGTCACCCATGTTCGAGCCGGTGACGACGTTCGAATCGCGGTTCCCCGAGGACGCGACCTGCATGATCGACGAGGCCTGCCCGGAACGCATCACGCAGAAGAGCGCGGCATTCCAGCTCGCCGCGCGCGCGCTCACGGGCGAGGGATTCCGCCTTTACTTCGAGGACTACGATGTCGCTCACAGTTACGCTGATAGCGAAGCTCACGGGGCTTGACCCGAGCGATGCGGCGCGCGTGGTCTCGACCGTCGAAGCCCAGGACGATCTGGCGGCGCCCGCGCCGAGCGAATTCGCCCGTGGGCGCGCCGCCCGCGCGTATGGACTTGCCGTCGTGATCGTGCGCAATCCGCTGAAGTTCTGGGTGGGTCTCATCGGTCTGGTCGCGTTCCCTGTCTACCTTCTCGTCCGTTTGGGAGCGTCCTTGAATGGCTAGCAGCCGCTTTGTCAGGCACGTGAAATGGTGGTTCGTGATCCTTCCGGTCGTGAGCAGCTTCGTGCTTCCGTTCGTTCCCGACCGGGCGCTTTTTTCAATCAGCGACGCGGAATCGCAGGCGACGGTGGATGCGTTGGGGGCGGCGAAGGCGGGAGAGGCCACCGACCGCGCCAATGCGCTCTTCCGCCGCCTCTTCGTCGAATCGGGCGCCGTGCAGGCGACGCTGAAGGATCGCGGCAACAGCGATCTCGACGCGGAGGGCAGCGAGACGTTCGCGCACAACTGGGCGCACCAGTTCTGGATGCTGGTCTACCGCGCGATGTACCGCGCCGTGGTCATGAAGACTTGGCTGGCCGGCACCATCGTGCTGTGTGTGGCCGCCTGCGTGGATGGCACGATGCGGCGCAAGATGCGCGCGGCCGCCGCGGGCTACGCGAGTCCGCTCTCGTTTCACCTCGCGATGCATGGCGTACTCATGGTGCTTGGCGCGGCATTCTCCGTGCTGATGCTTCCCGTGCCGCTCGTCGCGCAGTGCTGGACCGCCGTCGCGGTGATCCTGCCGCTGCTGCTGTGGGTTGCGAATTCGTCCAGCTAACCTCAGACCGGCATGCCCGTGCGGAAAGCTGCACAAATTTGTGAGCTTTCCGTGCGAACCGGCGCGGATGTCCGCGGCAACCGACATCCACTTCGCGCGTGAGGCACGCCACTTTAGTAAAAGCCCCTGCAATTCGTCGCGTTTTGGCCGCCCGCGCCGCGCGCGGCTCGCAACAATAACCAGATGCCGCGCGCTGGTGCGCGTGCAACTTTCAACAGGGATCAAACTCATGAGCACCATCAACGACGATGTGACCTCGATCGACGCGGCAGCAACCGGCAGTACGGATAGCGCCCACGAAACCCACGCGCACGCCCTGGTTCCCGTGGTGGCTGACGGCCCGCAGGCGCCCGCAGCCGCGCGCATCACCGACGGAGCGGACGATGCGGACCTGGAGGTCGAACTCCAGGAGATGGAAAGCGCGGCCGCGACGCTGCACCGCGAGGGCATGATCAGCGAAAGCGAAGCGGCCGAAAAGCGTGAACAGGTTGCGCGCACGCGCCGCCTGTTTCGCGACCTGCCGCCTGAGGAGCGCGCCGCCATCGTGCGTCGCCGCCGCGACATAGGGCGTCAGCTCCTTGACCGGCAGTTGTCGGGCGCGGCCATCGTGCCGGCGGCCGTGCGCCTGAACCATACCCGCCTGCGCCCGCTCTTCGAGCAGTGGTGGCCGTACCTGAACCGCATGAGCATCAACATGCAGCGCTTCGGCCGTGCGACCTTCGGTGAGCAGGACAAGGGCGCCGTGACCGCATGGTTCGACAAGCAGCTCGACTCGCTCGAAGCCTACGTCGACGAGCAGTTCAACGTTGCTCAAGGATTTCGCGAGCGCACCGAGCGCGAGATGCGCGAGCGCGGCGATATCGTGTTCCAGCCTACCGTGACGAAGCCGTCCCTCGATCTTCAGGTCGAGGCGTATTCGCGCTTTTCGATGCGTTTGCTCTCACTCATCATCCGCTTCGACCGCGTGATGGACCACTTCGATTTCCTCGTGTGGAACGGCGTGCGCGACCAGGCCGACGTCGACGAGGAAACCTCGCGCTTCCTGCGCAAGTTCCACCCGGTGGGCGTGCGGGGCTACATGACCCACCTGCGCCTGATGACAGCTGTGCGCGGTCTATAAGGGGGAGCCCATGCTCGAAGGCCTGAATCCGCAGCAGCTCGAGGTCGCGCGCTCGCGTCGGCACTGCCTTGCCGTCGCGTGTCCGGGCGCGGGCAAGACCAAGACGATTGCTTCGAAGGCGGCGGCGCTGCTCGGCGAGCCGGGCGCGCTCGTCGGCGCGGTGACGTTCAGCAAGGATGCGGCGCTCGAGCTTCGCGATCGCATCCTGGAGCTCGCCGGCCCGGGCGCGAAAGCTCGGCTGGTTGCGGGCACGTTCCATTCTCTGGGTTTCCGGCAGATCCAGAGGCCGGGCAATCGCCGCGATATTGCCTCGGATGGCGACCGCACGGGGTTGCTGATGCGCGTGCTGGCCGAGACGGGTCTGAACTGGAAAGTTGAGGAGGTGGTGCCCCTCATCGAACAGTTGAAGACGGGCATCACGCACGCGATCGAAGGCTCGCCCGAAGCGGTACTTTACGCCGCCTATGAGGACGCGCTCGCGCGCAACGGCAAGATCGACTTCCAGGACATGCTGCGCCTGTCCATCGCGGGCATGGAATCGGGCGACATCGAACCCTACGCGTTCACGCATCTGCTCGTTGACGAGTTTCAGGATACCGATCCACTCCAGTATCGCTGGGTGGAACTCCATGCGGATGCGGGGGCGTGCGTGACGGTCGTGGGTGACGATGACCAGAGCATTTACGGGTTTCGCGCGGCGATGGGCTTTCGGGGCATGGAAGGATTCGCCACCAAATTCGAGGCGCAGCGTGTCGTGCTGGGCAGCAACTACCGGTGCCGCTCTGAGATCCTGTCGGCTGCCGACCGGCTGATCCGGCACAACAGCGACCGCATCGAGAAGATGCTGCATGCTGAGAAGGGCGCGGGCGGGACCGCTCTCGCGCGGCGCTTTAACGACGAGTACGAAGACGCCACGGCGGCAGTGGAGGCGTTCCAGGCGCGCCTCGCTGCAAGGCAGTCGTGCGCGATCCTCGCGCGCACGAACCGGGTGCTGGACCCGATCGAGTCAGTGTGCCGCTCACATGGCGTGAAGTACTACCGCGCCTCGGGCCGCTCGGTGCTGGACCAGCCGGAGGGTGCGCTCATGTGCAACCTGCTTCAGATCGTGCAGCGTGTGAAGCTCACCGGTCTCGACGCGGTGCTGGGTTACGCAGGCATGAGCACGCGCGACCTCACGGCGCTGCACAACGCGATGGGCGCCACGCTCGTGCCGAAGCAGAAGAAAGATCTGGTCGCGCTTGGTCTGACCGACGAGACAGCGACGGCGTATCGCGGATTCATGAAGCGCCTCGCCGAATGGCAGTCGCTTGCCGAGCGGCAGTTCTATTCGCTGGCGCTCGAAGGGGTGCGCGAGTGGATGATGCTTTACGTGCGCAAGGAAGCGGCCGAGCGCGCGATTGTCGCGACGTATGACGTGATTGCGCGACTGAGTGGCACGTTCAGCGAGCGCATTGAATTCCTGAAGCGCGCCAACAACGAACCTTCGGCCGATGCGCTGGTGCTCACCACGATGCATAGCTCGAAAGGGCTCGAATGGGACCATGTTTGGATCACGCGCTCGGAGGAGAACGTTGTGCCCGACCAGAAAAGTCCGGAGTCCGAGGAGCGGCGTCTCTTCTACGTCGCCATGACGCGGGCGCGCGAGACGCTCACGATCGCCTCGATCCGCAAGAACCCGCCAACGCGTTTCATCCGCGAGGCGCAGGTGCCCGAGGCCTGAAGGCCGCCGCTTACGATCGCTTGCGGCCCAGGATCACGTTTCGCGGTGTTTCGGTGGAATCGGCAGCTGCCGACCCCAAGCCGACAATTACATTTCCAGGTAGCGGCCGGTCAAAGCGATGATCCGCGAATCGTCTTCGGCGGGTAGGTCGCCAGCACGACAGCGGTGGTCACCGGCCCGAATTTCGCCAAAGAGTCGATCGCCGCCTCCAGTTGCGTCATGTCTTCGACCACAATCCGCACCATGAAGCAATCTTCGCCCGTTATCCGATGCGACTCGACGATTTCAGGCATGGCTTCGAAGGCACTCAGGCAATGCTTGATCTGCGCGTGTGTAGTCCGGATCCGAACGAGGGCGGCAATGCCACGGCCCACAAGGCCGGGATTGATCCGCGCCGCGTAACCTTCGATGACGCCTTGTTCCTCAAGTCGTTTGATACGGGTAGTGACGGCTGGCTGCGAAAGTCCGATCTGCTTGCCCAGTTCGGTGTTGCTGATGCGCGCATTGCTCTGAAGAGCCTCCAATATTCGCCAGTCTAGCCGGTCCAACGTTATCTGCTTAGGTTTCATTTGCGCGATCCGCCAATTGCCGTCAATTTGACGGGTTGCGGCCATTATTTCATTTGATCTGGGATGTTGCCAGAATTTGCGTGCTTCTACACTGGATGCTCATTCAACGATGGAGAGCGACCCGATGGACTACCCCGTTTTTGTTGTTCCCGGTATCGGCAATTCCGGTCCATTGCACTGGCAAAGCGTATGGGAGGCGGCGCATCCGGACTGGCGGCGATTCGTTGTCGAAGACTGGGAGCAGGTTGCATGCGGCGATTGGGTATCCGCACTCGAACGACAGGTAGCGGAAATCGGCGACAACACCCTCATCGTGGCGCACAGCCTGGGTTGCCTAGCGGTCGCGCATTGGGCCGCCCGTCATTCGCCCCGGATCCGTGGCGCGCTACTCGTTGCCGTGCCGGACCCCTTCGCGGCTGCATTTCCCGCGGCGGCCGCTACCGGCTTTGCTCCTGTGCCGTCAGTAAAGCTCTCTTTTCCAACTGTCGTTGTCTCCAGTTCCAACGATCCCTATGGCAGCGTGGACCACGCGCGTCGCTGCGCCAATGTGTGGGGCGGCCGGCTTGTCGAAGTTGGAGCGCAAGGACATCTCAATTCAGATAGCAATATGGGCGATTGGGCGGAAGGTTTCAGACTCCTGCAATCGCTGGCCTGACAAGGCTATTCAGGTTCCCTCCGGCCGGGCTCTGCTCCTCGCCTGACCCGCGCGTCGAGCTGGGGCACACGGCATAGGAATCATCGAGCAACCGTGGTCAGTTGATGGTGCTCGAACCAACGTTCGCATTCGTCGAGGCGGTGAAATCCTGCTTGGCCCGCGATCTTGAACGTAGCGTTGAGCGACCGTTCCTGGCCGGCAATGGTCATTCCCCGCTGTCTAAGACGAAGAATGACAAATAACGAAATATGTCATTTGCAATTTGTTACTTTTCGTACTAAGCTCAATCCTCCTATTGAAAGGACGGAGGATGGTCATGGGGTTTCCCGCGCGTGTACTTGGCTGTAGCGGGCCTGCTGTGTCGGCGATAGGTTTGGGGTGCATGGGTATGTCCGAGTTCTACGGACATACCGACCGCAATGCTTCGTTGAGGACGATTGCGGCCGCTCTGGAAGCCGGCGTCAACCTGTTCGACACCGGTGACTTCTACGGGATGGGTACCAACGAGTTGCTCCTGTCGGAAGCGTTGCGAGGCAAGCGGGACAACGCATTCATTCAGGTTAAGTTCGGCGCAATGCGGGGGCCAGACGGCGCATTCATTGGCATGGACGCACGTCCTGCGGCGGCCAGGAACTCGCTGTCCTACTCGCTGAAGCGTCTGGCGACGGACCACGTCGACCTCTACATGACGGGGCTCGACACCGCAGTGCCAATCGAAGACACCGTGGGTGCCCTGGGCGAGCTTGTCCGCCAAGGTTATGTTCGCTACGTCGGGCTCACCAACACCGATGCCGACACGATTCGACGGGCTCACGCAGTGCATCCGATTACCGCGGTCCAGTTTGAATACGGGCTCATGTCACGCGACATGGAGGACTCGGTGTTGCCCGTGTGTCGCGAACTTGGAATAGGCATCACGGCCTACGGTGTGCTGGGCCGAGGACTTCTGACTGGCAGTAAAGGAAGCGGGGACGGCGATTTTCGAAGCACCCTGTACGCTCGTTTTCAAGGCGACAATCTGACCAATAACCAGCGTCTTGTTGAGGCCCTGGCCAAGGTTGCTCGAAGCGAAGGCATCACTGCTGCCCAGGCGGCGATAAGTTGGGTGCTGAGCCAGGGAAAGGACATCATTCCGCTGATTGGGGCGCGGACTGAGCAGCGGCTTGCCGAGGCACTCGCGTCCCCGATGCATCTGTCGGAGGACTCGTTGGCAGCTATTGAAGCAGCCGTACCGGCCGACGCGGTCCAAGGTGACCGGTTCATGGTGCGCCATTGATGGTACGCTTTGCGGCCATCGTTTTTTTGGAGGAGCGGGTATGAGCCCAGGTGGCCCTGATGCAGACGAGATGCGCGCGCGTATCCTCGATACCGCCGAATCACTTCTGCGACGCCACGGACTCGAAAAGCTGAATGTTATCGATATAGCCCGTGCCATGAACATGAGCCATGGCAACGTCTATCGACATGTTCCGAGTAAGGCAGCGCTGCGTACTGCCGTCATTCATCGTTGGCTCGATCGTGTCTCCGACGAAACCAATACGGTTGCCTCGAAGCATGCTCCAGCGGATGAGCGTCTGGTCGAATGGCTTAGAACGCTTGCTGTCATCAAGCAACGCAAAGTGACCGAAGATGCGGAACTGCTTGCCGCTGCCGTAAAGGTCGTGCAGGAATCGCCGGAAATCCTTGAGGATCACGCAGCGCTTCTGGGCGGTCAGTTGGCAGCGATTCTCGCCGATGGGATGAAAGACAAAACGCTCCCTGGTGTCGGCAACCCTGATGCAATGGCGCGGACGATTCTCGATGCCACGACTCGGTTTCATCATCCGGATATGGTGGCGCGTGGCGGTTCTCCGGCTGTTCAAATGGCGGGGCTCGAGATGGTCATATCGCTAATCATGAGTGGCCTGAAAGCAAAGTCCCAGGCCGTCCGGCAGTACTGAGCGTGACATGCTCTGCGTGTTGCTGTGGCCGAACGAGCGCAATCGCCTGTACCGAGCCGCCGAACCCAAACGGGTCATGACGTCTCGTCTAGCCGTTGGTCGCGGCCGCACGCTCGATGACCTAAGCCACCTCGCGTTGCGAGAAGTCTCAATCGCCAGCGTCGACCTTCAATCTCACGCACTTCTCCGGCATCGGATAGCCGCAATGGCCAATGACGCTACGCAAATCATCAGCGGTCGCACGAATGTCCAAACGGCGGTAGAGACGAGTGGCGCTTCTTGGCCGAACTGAGTCTCACGCCGCTTTGACCTGGGCCACCAGACGGTGGTCTATGCGATGTGAACAGCCTCCACTGAACTACCATTCGGACCCAAGGCAGGGCAAGGATCACCGACGAAGTGCTGCCGCCGCGGGCCCCAGGTTGATCGGCGAATCGTTGGACATGACCGCGGTCTTGAGACGGCCCAAGGCAAACACGCCGCCGCCAACTTTCCGTTTTCCGTTAGGTGTGAACCGTGGCAGTCTGACCTGACCAGACGCACCAGCCGTTATCCTCCGGCGGCCCGGCTGATCTGTTGCACGTTGGAGGCCTCAGGCATTGCGGATGATTCAGTCTCGATCGTGAGCTCACGCGCCACGCGCTTCAGTTGCCCTTCCAGCGATGCGGAGGGGCCCAGACGGATCGTCCCGCAATAGCGGATGTTCCCCTTGACCCGTCCGTTGATCTCCAGCGACGCGCGAGCGTAGACGTCGCCTTCAACGGTGCCGTCGATGCGGACGTGGTCGCCATCGACGTGGCCCTGTACCAGGCCGCCTGGGCCAACGTGCAGCAGGCCCGTCTGCGCGATCATGTTGCCGCCGACGATCCCGAAGAGGCTGACGCCGTGGTCGAGAATGATGTTGCCTTCGATTGCCGCGCCCGGGGACAGCAGTGTCACATTGCGGGTAGGTTGACCTTTCATGATTCGGCTCCTCAGAAGAGTTGGACGTCGCCCGCGCGTTGCGCCGGGGCGGCAGCGGGTTTTGCGGTGTCGGATGCGGAAGCCGTCTTGTGTTGTGCGGCCAGATGGCGCGGCGCGGCGCGATGAATCTCAGCCTCCGATCGCCCGGCCGCGACATGAGCCTTGTGCTGAGCTTCAGCCCGCGCGTCAATAAGCGTGTGCTCGGCGGAGGAACTAGCCGCAATCTGAACCGTGGCAACAGCAGTTGCCTCCGGACCCGGCATCGCAACCTGTACGGCGGAAGAGGGCAGCGACGCGGCGGCACGTTGCCGGATGGGTGACGCCAGTGCGCGTTGTGCGTCGGCGGCCGCCGGTGAGAGCGGAGGTGTCGGCGCGACCTGCGGCTGCCCTGATCGTGCCGACGGCTCCCGCGTCAGTATGGCGATGTCCAGGCTCGCCATGCCCGCGACCCGTGATGCAGTTGAAGGAGGTTGGGCTGCGCTCGCGGATCTGTCTGCCCCTTGCACCGGCGTCGTGGAGGCTAGGGAAGCCGTGGCCGCAGGAGTCGGGGCAGCGACTGCCGAAGCTGCGCGCCCGGGCCCGCTATGGAGCCGCTCCCAGCCACGCGCGACGCCCATGCCCATCGCCGCGCACAGGACCGTGCCGCCAACGGCCATGAGCGCGCCGCGACCGATGCGCCCGCGCGCATCCCAGAAGCCGCGCAGCGAGGGCCAATACGCAGGGGACGCGTGTTCTATCAGCATCACCGGCGCGGGCAATGCCCGCACCTGCGCCTCCAGATCGATGACGACCGGTTCGGCCGCATAGCGCGCATGGAGCGCCTGTATCTCTCGAAGATCGATTTCCATTGGGTTGTTCTCCTCACAGGTACGGTCGAGCGTATCCGGCCAGCGCGAAAGTCAAGCTGGCGACAGGACGCACAGCAATGCCGGAACGGGATCAGCCTTCGCGGCGGGTGCCGTCGAAGTCGTACTGGTCGTTGTCAGGGATGCACAACTGCCGGATGTGCGTGAGCTTCTTCTCGGCGTTCGCCAGCATGCCGGCGTAGCGCTCCTCTGAAAGCATCCGCGACGCGACGGCAGAGCGTGCACGCACGAACAGCCGGTCGTACTGCGTCAGGCATCGAACCAGTTGCCCTGCAAGCGGCCGCTTTATCTCGAGCTCAATCTGCTCACTCGGGAAGGGCAGGTTGCGTGCGCCGAGTTGCTCCACCCAGGCAATGGCCTTCGTGAACCATTCGCTGGTTTCGCGCATGGCGATGTCCAGTGCCCGCAGCTTGCCGCCGCGGGCGACGGCAATCTTGCTCGCGCAGAAGTTGTAGTCCGAGCGGATGTAGTTGCGCGCGAAACTCGAGCTGTACTTCAGCACGGTCAGCTGGTCCGATTCGGGAATGATCTTCGCGTACCGGGTGTCGCTGGTCAGACGCTCGATGGGCTTGAGCCCCGGCCCGGAGGGCACGGGGGTAAGGTTGGTGGGCGCGACAGGCGTCGCGTCCGGCGTCGCGTCGCCGGTGGTCTGGTCCGGGCGCGGCGCGTCGTCGAGTACGGCGGCCATGATGGTTTTCGGATGTGGTCTCTCTCGCTTTCCATTGTCTGTGCGATTCGTCTGCACAATACGTTCAAAAGCTGCGCGAAATTGGCCACCATTCAGGTCGGCCACGCCAGTCCAGCCAGGTAATACTGGCTTCATTGCTCGCGTCACCTGACGCATCGACCTCGACTCCGTAGCCCGGAGTCCATCTTCTGTCCCAAGCCGTGCCTTCAGGGCATGCTCCGACCAGCCGGCAACTGGTGTGGAATATCTCTCGTGCTGAGCGGCTCGCCACCTGCTCCCCTCCCGTCAGTCGTAATACTCGTCGCCGGCCGCATTCATTTGCGCCGCGACATCGTTCGAGCCCGGGCTTTCGGGTGTTCTCTCTCCAGGCCCCGTCCGGATAGAACGATCGAAGTGGACTGACCCGTGATCCTGCGGCGAAAACTCATGTTTTCGGAAAAGGGCTGTCTGCGTGACGTGATCATGTCGCGCCGGGAACGACTTTCCGTTCCCTGCTATGAGCCTTGCGGCTCCCTGCACGCCACGTCCCCGGAAGGGACGTGGCGTGTGGGTTATCTCACACTGAATCAAGAACGCGTTCCTCTTGCCGGGGAGCGCGTTTTTTTTCGTCCGTGCTTTTCCATTCCCTGCCCCGGAGGTTCCATGCTTCCCAACCGCATTGACGTGCGTATCGCCGACACGATCAGCCAGACGATCGACAGCGAGCGCGCGACCACTGACACCACGACCGGCGCATGGCGCGCGCGTTGTGAGGTCGCCCGGATTGCGATGCTCGCCGACAGCGAGCGCCGCGTTGTCCTGTCCCATATTGCCACCCGTCGCGGAGAGGCAGCCGCATCGAACCTGGCGCAGTCGGCCAGCGAGATGCGCACCTCGGCGATCTTCATTCTTTCAAGGAAACTGTCATGAACGCTGTCATCAGCCTGCCGGCCACGCCGGTTCGCAGCATCGTCGAGGAACGCGCGCTTCGGCCGCCCACCATCGGCCGGATTCGACCCGGCATCAAGGTACTGACCTCCGCCGCGCGGAAAAACGACCAGGTCGTGAGGCTGTACGACCAGCTGCTCGCCGCCGGCGAGTCGTTCGAGCACATTGGCGACGAAATCCAGCGCCGCCTCGGGTTGAAGAATGCGCTCGCGCCGCGCAATGTGCCGTATTTCACGTGCCGCCGCTCGGATTTCACCAATCCCGATGTGGCCGATGAGATCCTCCGTCGTTATGGCGAAGATCGCGGCGACGGGGTGAAGCTCTACCGGTTTCCGGCCACGTTCGCATTCAACGACTGGATGGGCAACCTGCCCAACGAGATGGCTGCCTGGACGACGAGCGGGCGGCGCTTCTTCTCCGAGTACGGTGCGGACGGCACACGCTTCTGCAAAATGCACGCGAAGCCCGAACGCGACACCCGTGCGCAGCGCGCCACGCGCAACTTTGGTCCACGACCGACGATCCTCCGCAACGACGAGTCGATTCCCGACGGTGTCTGCAACCCGCAGGGCTGCCCGCAGTATCAGTCGCGGCAGTGCAACCTCTCGGCACGCTTCATCTTCGCGATCCCTGAGATCAAGGGCCTGGGCTTGATCGAGTTGCCCACCAACTCGATCTACGTGCTCCAGAAAGCGTATTCGGCCATGCAGACCGTGCTGTTTGCGCGCGGCCGCCTGACCGGCACCCGCTTCTGGCTCTCGAAGCGGGAGTTCGACATCACGCGCATCAACGAGGAGGGCGAAGCCGTGCGCCAGCCGCAGATGCTCACCGTGCTCGACGCGGAGATCGACATGAGCGCGCTGCTCGATGGCGCCGACGAGCATGTGCCGGCGCTTGAGGCGGCATCCGAAGCCGCGCAGTTGCTCGAAGGCGGAAACGTCCATGTGCTTCCGGTGTCCGCAGCTGAGGCAGCTGCCAGTCCAAACACAGCCGACCCGCTCACGCAGGGTGTTGGAGCCAGCTGTGAATTGCACGAGGTCGAGTCGCTCGATGACAAGCGCGACCGGATGTCGGATCTGCTCAAGCGTCTGGGATTGAGCACGCAGGCGCGCCAGCAGGATTTCCGCACCTTCGCCCACGCGCAGTGTGGCCGGGGCTGGACGCAAAAGCCTGAGCAGCTCGACGCCATGAACACTCGCCTTGAAGCCGCGCTCGATGATCCCGCAACGCTTGATCGCGAGATCGAAAGCGCCGTTCAGCAAGCCATGTTTGGCTGAAACGCGGTCGCCCCTTCAGGATTGGCCGTTCAACCTTTAGTCACTTTTCTGACCCCGCTCGCGCGGTATTCCAACCCATCAAGGCTGCCCTCGGGCGGCCATTTTTCGTGTGCGGAGGTGCATCTTGAAGATCGCCCATTTTTCTGACCTGCATTACTCGCCCGACAGGCTCGACGAGGCCGATCGCTGCTTTGGCTTCGCGGTGGATGATGCGATCGCTCGCGCGGCGCACGTGGCAGTCGTCTCCGGCGACTCGACGGATCACCGGCTCGACGCGCATTCTCCGGCGCTCGGCGCGCTTGCGCGCCAGATCCATCGTCTCTCGGCGGCCATGCCGGTCGTCATGCTGCAAGGTACGTTCTCGCACGAGCCGCCCGGCACACTGGATATCTTCGCGCTCATGGGTTCGCAGCACAGCGTTTTCGTCGCGAGCCGCATCCAGCAGGTGGCGTTCGTCGGCGGGACATTCGTGCCTTCCGCGGGCGCCGTGTTCAGCGAGGAGGAGCTCCCGGGCATCATCGCAATGCGACCCGAGGTCGTGTTCACCTGCGTGCCGACGATCAACAAGGGGCAGTTTGCTGCCAGCGTTGGTGCGCTCGCTGCGGCGACGGGTCTCGGCGACGTACTCGGGACCTATCTCGCGGCGGCCGGCCAGGTCAACGCGAAGCTGCGCGATGCGGGCGTCCCGACGGCGGGCATCTCGCACGGGACGGTCAATGGCTGCGAGACCGAGCACGGGGTCACGATGGCAGGATTCGATCACGAGTTCTCGCTGTCTGCGCTCTTCGATGCGCAGTGCTCCGCTTTCATGCTGGGCCATATTCACAAGTCGCAGTCTTGGGAGCGCGGAGGCCATCGTGTCGGCTACGCCGGTTCGATCGGCCGCTTTCACTACGGCGAGGAGGGCGACAAGGGTTACCTCTTATGGGAGGTGGATACCTATACCGCGGCCATGCAACTCGTGCCCACGCCGTCGCGCCGGACGGTCTGCGTCGATTTTGACGGCGTGCCGGACATGGAGCGGCTCGCGCGGGTTGCCGGGGAGTGCGGCGACACATTCGTGCGTGTGCGCTGGCAGATCGACGAGGAGCATCGTCAGTCCGTTGACCGTGCCGCGATCAAGGCGCTGTTTGCGAACGCCCCGGGCCTCAAGCTTGAGCCACGCATCCTGCCGGTCGTGCGCAGCCGGGCGCAGGGCATCAGCCTGGAGACTTCCGTCGACGCCAAGCTCGCGCGGTGGTGCGAGCTGGCGGGCGTCGACGCGGCTACGGTCGTTGAGCGTTTGCAGATGCTCGACACCGGGGAGGCGGAAGCCATCGCGGACGCTATCTTCAACCGCCTCGACAGTGCGCCAGCCTTGCCGTCGTTATCGCTCATCGACGGCTGTGCACCTGACATCCAGGGTCCGCCGCCTATGCCGTCATCGCCTGTTCGTTGCGAAGCCAGTCCGGGCACCGGCGACTGGCTCGATGGCGATCTGTTTGCAGCGGCGTGAGCCGCCAGGGTGCGAGCGGGGCCAGTATGGCCCGCTCGCACGCGCACACTGCCGTGTTGCGGGAGGGCGTTCCAACGCGCGCCCTGCCGCAACAAGGTTCACCCGCGTCAACGACGCATCGATCGCGGTTCCGCCCGCATCCATTTTTTGTTCAACCCTGACGGGGCGCGATCCCCGCTGGGGGCGTGCTCTGTTCAATTTCTGGAGCCACGCCCATGTTTGGTCTTTATCCCTCCGGTCCCGCCTGGGTCCGGCATTTCACCGCAACCGTACCGGCCCGTGAAATCCAGCAGCTTCTCGTGAAGCATGCCGGATTCGTTGCCGGGCTTTTCCATCAACCCTTTGGCGCGCAGCGCGGGGCCGTCATTGCCCAGCGCAACGGCTTTGTCGTCATGACCGACGACCTCGAAGCCAGTCACGCCGAACTTGTCGTCGCCCCCGACGTCGAGTTGACCAACTTGCTCTGGTCGCAGAGCAGCGGGTACGCCAACCAGTGGTCAGCACGCGAACTGCACGCCCTGACCGGCTGCGACGGCTGGGAGTCACTCCTGAAGGCCGCTGGAAACTGGTTCAGTCGCGCGGGCGATGATCTCGCGCTTGCCGTGGCCGGAACACTCGGCGCGAAGCCGGTCGCACCTGCGGCGCCCGCGATAGATCCCGTGCTCAGCGTGTCGTTTCCCGACGACGATGATGCCCCGTGGTTGCCGTCCGACTATCTCCACGAGACGCCATTCGCGGAGGGCATGTCATGCGGCCACTGATCCTCACACTGGAGGGTTTCATCGGCGTGCGCGACGGCATGAAACGTGACGCCATCACGCTGGATCTGGAATCGCTGCCGCCGGGGCTCATCGCCCTGACCGGGCCGAACGGAGCGGGCAAGTCCACGCTGATGGACAACCTGCATCCCTACCCGTCCGCCGAAGTAAAGATGTTCCGTTTTGCGAAGTAAAGTTGGACCTTTGCCGAGTTCGGGTGAATTTGCGCGATTCCGAAGAATTGCTTTCGTTAAAAATCAATCGGTTGCGAGATTCGCGAAGTAAAGATGAAGCCTTTTCGTGGTCCGGATTGATGGCCATGTAACCGCGGGGAGCTAGCGCTCTGGCACACCAAACGCCTGATCGAACTGCCTTGCCCGTTTGACCTCGTCGCCGTGCAGATAAATTGACGTCGTTGAGATCGACGAATGCCTCAGATTGTCGCGCACCATGATCAGTTCGGTGCCGCGGGCGAGCGCGAGTGAAGCGTGCGTGTGTCGCAGCCAATGGGGGCTCGCGCGCCGGAGCTTCTCCGCCATCGCAGGCCGCTCATCCTTGATCGTGTTAGCGACCACTGCGAAGAAACGGCGCAGCACGCGACCGAGTCGCGTGGTTTCGATCCCGGTGCCATCTTCTGCGAGGCTGGCCACGATCACCGTTGCGGGATCCCATCGTTCGCGCGTGACCGGCAACCGGCGTTGCACCAGGTACTGGTCGAGTGCCATACGCGCCAGCGTCGGGAGCGCAACCTTGCCTGTCTTGCCACCCTTGCCGACAAGGTGCAGCCAATGATTACCGTGTTCATCGATGCGGATGTCGCCGAGAGTGGCGCCTATCAGTTCACTGGCTCGCAGGCCGGTCGCATACCCGAAATCCAGCAGGAAGCGAAGACGCTGGGCGGCCGCCTCATTCCAGCCGTAAGACCATTCAAGACCGTCGGCGATCGCGCGGAGCAACAGCCATTCGCCTTCGGTAAAACCGCGGGTGACATCGAGGCCCGCCTTCGTGCTTCCTCGCACCTTGACGCCCGCGAACGGGTTCGCGAGGACGTAGCGCTGCTCGACCAGCCAGCGGAACAGGGCCGCAAGTACGGTGAGTGCGTACGCGGCGGAGCGCGTCGATAGTGGTCCGCTGAACGGTCGCCATTCCACGCTTTGTCGCGACCGCGACGGCCCGATCCAGCGTTCGCGTGGCGTCGGCCGTCGCAGGAACGCCCGGTAGGCGATCGCGTCGTCCGTGGTCAGCGACGACAACGCGCAGCCCCGCTCGACGATTGCCCACAGGATCAGGCGTTCCGCCTCTTTCCGGTAGGCGCGCCGGGTCGCGGTCGACTCGTGCAGGGACAGCCAGGACTGGACAGCTTCGTAGTCGTTCGACGCCTTGAGCAAACAGACGTGCCGTGGTGCGCGAAACTGTCCTTGCGAGCCGTCGACCTCGTGCGGCAGACGCAGCTGTTCCCATGGCACGACCGGTCCGGAAGGTGCTGCCGCAACCAGCGCATGGGCACGTTCAGTCAGAGCCGGATGGACCGCAAAAAATGCTTCGACATGGCGTGCCCCTGCCGTGCCGAGTCCGGCGATCGCTGTCCACCAGCACCGCCGGCGCGGAATCCGTACAGTCAGGTCTGCGAGCGTCCGGATCCCGTGCGCCTGCAAAGCGGCAACCACCCGAGGTGGCAACCACTGGTCGATGTCGTCGGCGATGTGCGGTTCCGGTGCCGGCAAGTTGCGCAATGTCTCGATCGTGTGCGCAACGGTATCTGCCGACGCTGCCGATCGCTCGTCGAATGTTTCTGCCAGGTCGGCCCGGTGACGACTCGTCGCGAATACTACCAGTGCGCGCCGGATGCGTCCGAGCATGCCGCGGGCAGACATCCCTGGCGTCTTGCGCTCGCCCAGATATCGGGCGACAGCCGAGCGGGCGTCGAGTCCGGCATACCACGCGCGCAGTGCAGCGAGTTCGGCGTCGTCGGGGAACCGGACGGGTTCAGTCTCACGCGTTCTCATGACCGCCAGTTTAGTCGAGATTTGACGCTGGACCGATAATAATAGTTATCGGTCCATCATCATTTGAAGCCAAGTGTGCCGTTTCTCTGACATCTGTTCCGCTAGCTTGCAGGGGAGGAAATCCGCGCCGCGCCAAAGGGGGCAGACAAGGAAAGTGCTTAAGCTGCGCATAACGCTTTCCTCAGTAGCCTCGCGGATGCGCGGCGGCACAATGCCGCTCCAGCAGCATTTTATGTGGAGCGGGTTCGCTCGATGCGACCGAGCCTGGCTCGCGAAAACTGACCGCTACGACGTCAGGCGACATTCCCGACGCGGGATGTTTGCCGGCATGACAAATCTGCTAGTCGCGTTGGAGTGAGCGGGTGGGCTGGCGAGGCACGTCGCGACCGACCGGCAGGCCAATCCCCGAGAGAAGGCATCGCGCCTGGGCGAAACCGCTCTCCGGATAGCGCTCGAAAATCCGGTTGAACTCCTCGACGAGAGGACGGGCACGCTCCGGCACGGGCGCGTCAGGCCCCAGCATCAAGGCCGTTTGTCCAAACTTGACTGGTCCAGCCTTTATCAAGGCACGCAGTCCAGAATTCGCGCTGCCGCGCCCGAACAGATCCATGCCGTATGCGCGGATCATGGCGCGCACGATCGCTTCGGCAGCGGGCGTGAGGCTCGGCATGGCCTCGACCAGGCGCAGGTGCGGTGAGCGCACATCCGGCGCGGTGAAACGTCCGATATCGTCGATGTCGGCTTTCAGACGCTGCACCGGCAGATCAGCGCTGAAGAGCAGGAGCCGGATGCGTTCATAAAGCGCGTCCTTGTCGGGATTGATGACTGCGATGTCTGTCATTCTCTTTTCCTCGAAGTGGCTTGAGCCCAAATTTTCGGAGGCACAGCGAACCGGAATCGGATCGACCATCAAATCGCAGGTGTTCACCTCGCGTCCGTTCGGCGATCGCGGACTGGGAGCTAGGTTCGTCGAACATACCGGTCCGAAACGACTGAGCGTTGCTGGATCCATGCGACAGCAAGCTCCAGCGCTTCATCGCGTGCCTCCTGGGGGCTGGCGAACTCCCCTTCCACGCCGAGCGTGCGCGTTTCGCCCGCCCGGTCGGTGACAATGGCTGCGGCCGTGTAACGGCCGCTCCCGGTGGCGGTGACCACCGGCCGGAGCTCGCAGCCGTGATACTCGATGACTGAGTCCGTGTTCATCTCACACCTCCAAACAGGGCGCCGCACCCAGACCGCCCGCGGCGACGAAGTTTCGCTATCAGTTCATGCAGCACATGGCCTTCCACATCGCACCGCACCCGTGGGTTACCGTCGGTGCGACCGGGCGCGACCACGACGACTCGTGTCGCGCCGAGGTGGCCCGGGAGGCCCCCGGCAACCTCGCGACCGCGCCTCATGGCGAGGAAGGCAAGCCTGGCGGTGCGCTCACACAGCCATTCAGCCTGCGCGTCCCGGCACCACAATATCCGTCGTGTGGCCACCCGGCACGGAGGGCGTTTCCGGCCTTGTCCCGCCGTCGTTGCCGGTGGTGTTCCGCCTTCGACGTGGTGCGTCGCCCGGGTGGAGCGCGTCGAGGAACGTTCTGCCCTTCCCGGTCAGGTAGGCGCGGCGTGCGCCCCCGGCGCAATGTTCCAGCATGACCAGCTGGCGCTCGAGCAGCGCGTCGAGTTCGGCGCGGTTCATGTCGAGCTGGTCCGGCGCCTGACGCACCAGCATCAGGGTCGCAAATTCGTGTGGGCTGAGCATCTTCTTCTCCCGTAAAACAGGGTCCCGAATCCAGAGGCCCCCTGCAGAAAAACGACACATCGTGCAAGCCAGACAAGGGGCCGCACTACCATGCAAAGCGGCGCTGTCACGCGAGGAAGCGCGCCGGCGAACCCGTTTCGCTGAGACAGCCCGCGTTGATGGCACGTATCGCGTACTCGACCGTCTCCCGGTGCGCCTCGTCCACGCTTGCACAGTGCTGGGCGTAGCGCGGCAGGTGCCAGTCCGCAACCGTCTGCTCTGCGCGCCGGATGCGCACGACGGCCACGTACGTATCCCGGCAAGCAGGAGGCAGCGCGCAGTGCCGAACAGGAAACGCGCTGGTCTCGATCATGAAGCCCTTCCAGCTTTGGCTGCGTACGTTGTCCATACCTTCCTCCGCATGGCGGGTCACACGGAGCGGACCGTGCGGACCACTCCGCATGACCGGACTTACCCCTGTGCATACGTCTGACCAACGCGCACCTCAATGCGTCGCGGCTTTGCCCCCTCACGACGAGGAATGGTGAGCTTGAGCACGCCATCGCGCAGCTGTGCGTCGATGCGCGAGACGTCGAAATCGGGGCTGAGCGTGAAGGCGCGCCAGAAGTGCGGGTGGCGTACCTCGTCATGCTGCGGGCGCAGCCCGGGTGGGGTCGGGATAACCGCCTCTGCCTCGATGTTCAGGCTGCCGTCCTGCACCCGCACGTCGAGCTTTTCGCGCGGCACACCTGGCAGGTCCGCGTAAAGCGTGATGCCGTGGCTGTCCTCGAAGACGTCCACCGCAGGTGCGGTCCGGATGAGCGGCTTCGCAGGTTGCGCACCCTCGCGCGAAGCCACGTCGGTGTGCGACTCACGGGTAGCCCGTTCAGTGCTGTCGTTCATGATGTACTCCGTGCTGTCTCGTATTTCATTTGCGCCGGGCTCACTGGACGGCGATGGCGCGTGGCTTCGACGCCTCGGAACGTCCGACGCTCACCGTCAGACAACCGTTCGCGTAGCACGCACTGACCTTGTCGGGATCCGCGTGCTGCGGCAGCTCGATCACGCGCCGGAATGCGCCCATGAAGCGTTCCCTGGCGTAGACGCGGGTCTCATCGTCCGCTTCAGGTCCGGGCCGCTTGCGCTCGCCGCTGATCGTCAGCAACCCCTTGTCGATCGAGACGTCGATTAAGGACGGATCGAGTCCTGGCGCGAACGCGACGATCTCGACGCTGTCGTCGGTGCTGCCGATGTTGACGGGAGGAAAGGTTTCGCTGCGCGTGGCGCGCAGGCTCGCGGGAAAGCCCGCGAAGACGCTGGCCATCTGCCGTTGCAGGCGGTCGAATTCGCCCAGCAGACCGGTGCTGAAGAAAAGATCGCTCATGACTGGCTCCCTGAAACCGGGGCCTCTCACGAAGAACGAACCGGACCACGCGCCCCAGTTCGCCTGCCGGTGGGAGACCCCTCTGACAAACAAATCGAAACACGCAGCGCTTGATCGCGACTGCCTGAGCGATGAATAAAATAGCGCAAGGAACGGAAATTTCAAGAGGCCCTGCAACATGTCAACCCGGGAGGCTTCATGGACCTTTTCGACAGGCTTCAGGAGCAGATAGACACCGTGCGCCTGCCGCTCTTTGCCGTCACCGTCACGGCGGCGGCGCAGGTGAATACACCGCTCATCGCAATACTCCACTGGCACGGATTCCGGCGCGCGACGCCACTTGTCCTGCCCGGCATTGAGATCCCGCCACGACCGGTTCCGGGATCGACCGTCCAGCTCGATGCACCGTGGCACCGCTTCGAGACCGTGGACGCCATGCTGCTGGACGCGGCCTGGCAATCCGGTGCATGGGATGTCGAGCGCGTGGAGCAGCGCGGCTGCAACGTGATCGGCGCCAGCGCTGCCGAGGCGCTCGCCTGCCGTCAGGCGTTTGGCGACTACGGAGAGGACGGGGCGCCAGGCCAGCCGCTTCTCGATGACGAGACCGAGCGCAGGGAGCTGATGCAACTCGCCGCGCGCAGGGGCTACGTGCGCTGGCTGTTCCGGCCCGTCAAGGGCGGCCTTTGGCGCACGCTCGACGAACCCGACGACAGCCTTGACGCCGATGGCGGACGCCAGCCACCCTGTCCCGTGCGGCCTGAGCCCCGCCGCCAGGATCGACGCGGCCGCACAGTTTATCGCCTCGGCACTGTCCATCGCATCCTCCTGCCGCGCTGAAACAATTTGTTACAACGAGCCATTTTCGCGCCCCTTGAAGGGCGCGGTGGGCGCCTCTATTTCGCTTTCCGCCAGACATTGGCTCGGCTGCACGGAGGCGCCCCACGCGCCCCGGTACCCCCAGCCGCATTCCCTTATTGGTGATCCTTTAATCGCTCAGGAGATGGAAATGCAGATTCGTCCCCTCTACGACCGGGTTATCGTCAAGCGAACCGAAACGCAGCGGACGACGGCCTCGGGCATCGTGATTCCCGATTCAGCGGCAGAAAAGCCTGAACAGGGCGAAGTCGTCGCAGTCGGCAGTGGCCGGCTGCTGCAGGATGGAACGCTGCGCGCGCTCCAGCTGAAAGTCGGTGACCAGGTGCTCTTTGGCAAATATGCCGGCCAGACCGTCAAGGTCGATGGCGAGGAGCTGCTCGTCATGCGCGAGGAAGACGTCATGGGCGTCCTCGAGGCCGACGCGGGCGCCGCCCGCAAGGCCGCCTGACATCCCGTTACGGTCGCGGATACCCGGCCGGTCGTTCGCGACGCGTTGAGTCAACGACTTTATCCGGAGCAACAACATGAGTGCAAAAGACGTCAAATTCCATGACAGCGCACGCGCCCGTATCGTCAAGGGCGTGAACGTCCTCGCCGATGCCGTGAAGGTCACACTCGGACCGAAAGGCCGCAACGTGCTGATCGAGCGCAGCTTCGGCGCGCCGACCATCACGAAGGACGGCGTGTCGGTGGCAAAGGAAATCGAGCTGAAGGACCGCTTCGAGAACATGGGTGCGCAGGTGGTCAAGCAGGTCGCCTCGAAGACCGCCGATGTGGCCGGGGACGGCACCACCACGGCCACCGTGCTGGCGCAGGCCATCGTGCAGGAAGGCATGAAGCACGTCGCCGCGGGCATGAATCCGATGGATCTGAAGCGCGGCATCGACAGGGCCGTGTCCGCCGTGCTCGACGAGCTGCGCACGCTGTCGAAGCCGATTTCCACGAACAGGGAGATCGCACAGGTCGGTTCGATCTCGGCGAACTCCGACGAAGCGATCGGCAGGATCATCGCCGACGCCATGGAGAAGGTGGGCAAGGAAGGCGTGATCACGGTCGAAGACGGCAAGTCGCTCGAGAACGAACTCGACGTGGTCGAGGGCATGCAGTTCGACCGCGGCTACGTGAGCCCCTACTTCATCAACGATCCCGACAGGCAGGCGGCCTGGCTTGACGATGCGCTGATCCTGCTGCATGACAAAAAAATCTCGAACATCCGCGACCTGCTGCCGGTGCTCGAGGCAACGTCCAAGGCCGGCAAGCCGCTGCTGATCGTCGCGGAAGATATCGACGGAGAGGCACTGGCCACGCTCGTCGTCAACGCGATGCGCGGCATCCTGAAAGTGGCGGCCGTCAAGGCGCCCGGCTTCGGCGATCGCCGCAAGGCCATGCTTGAGGACCTCGCCATCCTCACGGGCGCGACCGTCATCTCGGAAGAAACCGGCAAGCAGCTGCAGAAGGCAACGCTGGAGGATCTCGGACGTGCGAAGCGCGTCGAGGTGCGAAAGGACGACACGATCATCATCGATGGCGCGGGCGACGAGGCGCGCATCGAGGCGCGCGTGAAGTCCATCCGCACGCAGGTTGAGGAAGCGACGAGCGACTACGACCGCGAAAAGCTCCAGGAGCGCGTCGCGAAGCTCGCAGGTGGTGTGGCCGTCATCAAGGTCGGGGCGGCAACCGAGGTGGAGATGAAGGAGAAGAAGGACCGCGTGGACGACGCGCTGCACGCCACACGCGCGGCGGTCGAGGAAGGCATCGTGCCGGGTGGGGGTGTGGCGCTTCTGCGCGCGCGTTCGGTGGTGGCGAGCCTGAAAGGCGCCAACAGTGATCAGGACGCGGGCGTGCAGATCGTGCTGCGCGCGCTCGAGGCGCCGCTGCGCGTGATTGCCGCCAACGCGGGTGATGAGCCTTCCGTGGTGATCGCGAAAGTACTCGAAGGCAGGGGCAACTTCGGCTACAACGCCGCCACCGGCGAGTACGGCGATCTCGTCGAGGCGGGTGTGGTTGACCCCACCAAGGTTGCGCGCACGGCACTACAGAACGCCGCATCGATTGCCGGGCTGATCCTGACGACGGACGCAACGGTCGCCGAGGCGCCGAAGGACGGGAAGCCGGCGCAGACCCCCGCACCGGAATTTGACTACTGATCCGGGAACGTTTCCGCATGCGCCGGCCAACAGTCGCGGCCGGTGCAACCCGTTCGGCGCCGCACGCTGTCTCCGTCCTGCGGCGCCGCTTTTTACTGGAAACAAACATGAAACTCGAACTTTGCATTGACTCAAAGCCGCTGACCATTGAAATCGACGATGTCGTCGCGGGACTGCTGGCCGTTCGCCTGAATCTGCCCGACAGTGAAGACCACCGTGCGGCCCTTGCGCGCTATCTCAGCGAGAAGGGCGAGCCGTGGATTCTCGACGAAGAGCACATGCGTCGGCGTGTACTTCGCAGGCTCATTCTGGATATCGCTGACCCGGCACTCGTGATTCGCCATCTCATGGCTGATGAGTGAACCGCGCTGGTCAGTCCCGGTCGGGAAGCACGGCACGACCACGCTATCCATTTGCATCGTCATCCTTATAATCTGACATATCGATGTCCGGCTATCCGCATTTGCCTGCCCGCTCGTCGGCCAGACTACCTGCTGGCGTGCTCGGTCTGGACTATCTCAAGTTTCTGCAGCTCTCGGTTGATGATGGGCTTGCCTGTGAGTTCGACGATGCCGCGCTGCAGGACGCTATGGCAGCCGTCCGTAGCGGTTCAATGCGCGCGGCGCAGCCGGCAATGAAGGTCTTCTTTGATGGCTGCCAGTTCTGGCTTGCCAGTCACTTTCACCGCTATGAGGCGGCCCGGCGTCTTGGTGCCCGCCACCAGGAATTCTGGTGTGAGATTCAACCCGGTCCGAAGGACCACGCCGGGCGATATGCATCGGGAGACCCCAGCCTTATGCGTTTCCATCGTGATCCTTCCGCGCGCGCTGGCTAACCGCTGTCCATGGCCTGCCTGGACTGGCGCCGTCCTTGCCCCGCGACAGGCGCTTTTAATGTGCCGATTGCAGAGGGGTCGTTTTGCAGCCTGCGCCTGGCCGATGGCAGCCGTCAAACGGCGTCGAAGCCACGTTTGCCGGGTGGCGTCGGATGCCCCCGGTTTCATGTGGGCCGTACTGGATTCGAACCAGTGACCAACGGATTAAAAGTCCGCTGCTCTACCAGCTGAGCTAACGGCCCGGTACTATTTTTCGCCCGCCGTCATGGCGCTTTGCATGCTCACCCTAACCGATATCGATCGTGCGACTCGCGGACGGCGCTGGCTCCATTTTCGGCACGGTCAACGTGAGTACGCCGTTATCGAACTTTGCCAGCGCGCGACCGGGATCGGCGTATTCAGGCATCGGGATCGTGCGCACGAAGCGTCCGTGGGCACGCTCCAGCCGGTAGCAGCCGTTTTCCTCACTGCGCACATCCTGCCTTTTCTCACCGCGTAGCACGATCGCGCCGTCCTCGACGCTCACCTTCACGTCTTCGCGCTCCATCCCGGGCAGTTCTGCGGTTACGCGCAGCACCGGCCCCTCATCGACGACGTCGATGCGCGGCTGGAAGCGCGACGAACTGAAGTCGCCGAACCATCGTTCGAGCACGCCACGGCCTGCAAACGGGTCGTGAAAAAACTCCTCCGCGGCGCGCCATTGTTCGCGTGAGAACAGTCGCGCAATGTCAGGCAGGGAGGCGCGCCATTGTTCGTTTTCGCTCTGCGGCGGGCTCTCCGGGCCGTCCGCATCGGACTTGCGCCCAGCCCCGCGAAGGAACTTGAAGGGATTCCACTTTTTCGGATCGGGGTTCATCGTTTCCTCCTCTGGTATCTGGCAGGAGAACCGTATTCCGCTCATGGCGCCCGCGCCGCCGTTTTTTCCGCTGCCGCCGTTTTCGGACTGGGTCCCGGGCGGTTGCCGCGGCCACCTTGCTCCGCAGCGGAATGTCCCCTTTCCAGGCCGCCTGATGGCGCGAGACAGCGCGTCGCGCTGCGGGAACGGCTGGCTTACCCGGGCCTCCGCTGTCGGAGGGTGGCAGCCAGGCAGCCGCCACCCGGACGCTTCCTGCCGTGGCTGCCCGCGCGCCGACTTCAGCCTGTACGCACTTCGATGCGCCGCGGGCGCGCCTCGTCGCGGCGCGGGATCGTGAGCTTCAGTACGCCGTCCTGCAGACTTGCCTCAATCTTCGACGTATCGAAGTCCGGGGAGAGCGTGAACGTGCGCGCAAAGCGCGGCTCACGGACCTCGGCATGCTGCAGCCGCAGATTTGCGGGTGTCGGCACAACCGCCTCCGCCTCGATGACGAGACTGCTGTCATGGACCCGCACATCGAGCTTGTCGCGGGTGACTCCAGGCAGGTCGGCCCACAACGTGACGCCCTGGGTGTCCTCGTAGATATCGACGGCGGGAGTAATCGTCATCCGCCGCGCGGCGGGCCCGCTTTCGCCGCGCGTGAGCGCCGACGGGTCGCGCTTGCTCAGTTCGGTGGCATCGCTCATTTTCAGCTCCCTGCATTACTGGACGGTGATTGCTCGAGGCTTCGAGGATTCGCGCTTGCCGATAGCGATCGACAGGCAACCGTTCTCGTAGTGCGCCTGAACCTTGTCGGGGTCTGCGTTCTCCGGCAGCTCGATAACCCGCCGGAACGCCCCAATGAAGCGCTCCTGCGCATAAACTCGCGAGTCCTCACTGGTATCCGGTTGGGCCGGCTTGCGCTCACCGCTGATGGTCAGCAGCCCCTTGTCGATCGATACGTCGAGTTCCGCCGCATTGACGCCGGGTGCAAACGCGACGATCTGAATCGAGTCGTCGGTAGCGCCAATGTTGACGGGCGGAAACGCGCCGAGGCGGCTCGCCCGAAGACTGGAGGGGAAAGTACCGAAGAGGTTCGCCATCTGCCGCTGCAGCCGGTCGAACTCGCTGAAGAGGTCAGTTCCAAAGTAGAGATCGCTCATGATGCTGTTCTCCTCAAGGGATGCATGGAGGCGAACGGGCCTACGCGCTCCAGTTCGCCTGCTATCTGGCAAAACAAGTCGAAACACGCAGCGCACGGGACGTCGGGACCCGCGCGTCTGCCTGAGCGAAATTCAAGATAGGAACTGCCACGAAAATTTCAAGGGCAGAAAACCGCGACTTGCCCTTGAAAATTATGGACCGCTTCCTATCATCCGCTGCGGAACCATGCACCGGGTGGAGGACACGATGGAATTCGATACCGACTGGCTGACCCTGGGCCCACACCGCGTGCGTCTGCGCTCAACCAGGGGTTTTCCGACAGAAGCGATGCGCAAGGCGGTGGACGTCATCCGGATTGCGGTCGACAACAACATGAGCGCCCGCGCTCGCATCGTGGAAGTGGTCTGCCGGCACGAAAAAAACTATGAAGTCACGATCGGGACGACCGTCGCCAAGGACAAGGTTTGTGCGCCGCAACTCGAAACATTTATCGCGGGCGTGCTCGGCCTGCCGCCGGACCACATCGATCTGATCGTCACCACGGTGGATCAGTCCGAAGTGGACCTGCACTTTGGTGTGTACGAGCGGATGCTCGCCGAGAAACTGGGCGTGGCGCCGCCGATCCAGTGATCCGGACGGCGGCGGGATGGTCGGGCCGGCTGCCGGAGTGTGCCTCGAGCGTGACGGGAACAGACGGAAATGCGCTACCCCCACGCGGACTGAACAGCGTCAACGACGCCGACTACCTGCGGCGTCCGGCAATTTGCGGGCGAAGTCGAAGTCGCGTGCAAAGGTCTCAGGCACACTTCGTTCCGGACACGACCGCCCGACAGGTGGCCAGCGTGTGCGTTGCACACACAGCGGCTGACAGGACCCGGTGATCTGGCCGACGCCTGCCCTGGGCGCCACGTCAGCCTTGTGGCTTCAGGTCGACGGGAAAGCGGATTTCGAAGGTCGTGCCTTGCCCCTCGCGGGACTCAAAGTGGATCTCGCCCTCGAGTGCGCGGCACAGCTCCCTGACAATCGCCAGACCGAGGCCGGCGCCCGGGATGTCGTCGCCGCCGACCCGCTCGAACTCCCTGAACACGCGCTCCGTGTCTGACGGCGCAATACCGACACCGGTATCGGCGACACGCATGGACCAACGGCTGTCACCGCATCTCGCGATGACCAGTTCGACTTCCCCCTCCCGGGTGTATTTCGTCGCATTCGACAGCAGGTTGAGCGCAACCTGCTTGAGCCGGATGCGGCTCGACTGCACGCGGACCAGTCCGGCATCAAGGGAGGCCGACAGGCGCAGGCCCTTCGCTTCGAGTGCTGGCCGGGCGGCCGTGACCAGTTCGTCAAACAGCATGGGCAGATCAACCGGCTCGATGCAGATCGGGCTGCTCTCGCCGACGACAACCGAGTATTCCACCATTTCGTCGACCAGCTGCTTCATGTCTTCCGCCTGCCGGGTCGCGAGTGCAAGTCCGGCCTCGGCCCTTGCTGGAACACGCGCAATCAGTTGGAGGTCAATCGAAAAGGCGTTCAGAAAGTTGCGCAGGTCGTGCACGAGGCTGCGCGTGATCTGCATGCGCGACCGGTGCAGCTCACTGACCTCGCGTTGCTGCTCCCGCAGTTCCTGGTTGGCGCGCTCCAGCTGGCTTGTGTATTCCGCGATGGTCCGGTCACGCTCGCCGATGACCTCGCGGATCGAGGTCAGGGTGACAAAACTGAGCGCCTCGTCAATCAGGCGCCGGGCACGGGATTCCTGGTCGCGGGTGAACGAGCCGTCGGACTCCGCGAAGTCCCGCACGGCGTCGTCCAGTTCCTGCCGGAACAGCTCCAGTTCACGCACGAGTTCATCAATACGGTAACCCTGCTGCCAGCGCACGTTCCCGTGTTGCCTCGCATTGCGTTCAATGGCACGCTCGACCGGTTGGAGATCCTGCTCTTCGAGCGCAGTGCAGATGCCGCTCAGGATGGCGGGCAAATGATCGGCCAGTTGCTCCCACGTCAGCCGGTCCGCCCCGATGAGGTCGGCATCGGCAGCAACGGCCAGCATCCATCTTTCCGTCAGGCGCGCCTGTTCCCGTCGGAGAAATCCGGCGAGGGCGTGCAGGGTTCCCGGTTGAGAATCGGTCATGATCCTACCCAGTTTTTGACGTCCTTGTGAAAGACGCGCATGCGAGGATACATTATCGTTCCCTCGCACCGCCCGCGGGCCAGTATTGATCAAGGCGGCGATCGGGAACGCTATTTGCTCGGTGGCGAAAAACAAGTCTACCGACCAGCAAAATGCCTTCTATCCTGCTCGTCGACGACCAGCCAGAGCTGCTCGATGCGTACTGCCTCATGTTCACCGCCGAAGGGTATGGCGTGTGCGGCTCACACAACGGCGTGGAGGCGCTCGAGCAGGCCCTGCGCCAGCCGCCCGATCTGATCATAACGGACTGGATGATGCCGCTGATGGGGGGCGGCGAACTGTGCCGCCAGATCCGGGCGCATCCAGCGCTGGCCCATATCCCGATCCTTGTTCTGACGGCGATGCCGCCGTCGCCGCCGGAGCCGGTGCAGTGGGACGACTGCCTCATCAAGCCAGTCCCGGCGGCACTGCTGCTCGCCACCGCGAAAAGGTGGTGTCCGCCGTGAAGCACGGCCGGCTATCCTGACGCGATCCGGTCCGCACGGGCAACGCCGGTTTTCCGTCCCTGGGTAACGGGGTGTGGGCTCGCCAGGCCAGGTTGGCGGGATCCTTCGCCCCACCTTGAAAATTTTCATCAGTGAAACTAACTTATATCCAGCTCAGGCAGTGTGCCCGGTGATGGATCGGTTGCATGCTGCGTGTTTCGATTTGTTTGCCCCGCAGCATGGCAGGCGGACTGGAGCGCGCAAGCCCGTTCTCTTCCTTGCTGCGTCGAAGGAGAAGACGATGAGCTTCCTTCATCTCCGCTCGGCTTCGACTACTTTGTTCGAGCGCATCCACCGTACGATCGTCGTCCTTTCCCGCGTTTTCCGGCCGGTCGCGCAGCGTGCCCGGCGCACGCTGCCGGACCGCATCGGCGCCATGCGGCATGCGTTTCGCCAGCTCACGTCGCACCTGCGGCGCCGTTAGCCGCGCGGTTGCCCTGCGGCCACCGCTCGCGACGACGGTGTGCCGTCGACCGTGGCGTACGCCGGCTGCGGTTCCGTGAAGCGATGAGCCGCCTCGTTCGGAGCAGTTTTCGCAGGAGCACACCGACGGTGCGATACCGGTGCACGGGGGAAGGAGAATGATCCTATGGAACAGGTGAGAATCGAGATGCGCAACGGATTGGAGATCCGTATGCACACCCTGGTCGTGAGGCACGTACGCACGGCGGCATGCCCGGAGCGAACCGCGGTGAAAGGATATCTTGTATTTGTTCAGGTCGTGAGGCATGGCGAGGTTTTGGTGAACTGGCACCTGCCAGGGCTCTGCCGGCGCTGGCCGGGTCGCGAGGAGGCGGAATCGGAAGCACTGGAGTACGCCGTGCGGCTTGTGGACTGTCGTCCGTTTCGCGGACCGCCGCCAGATGTCACGGCGGCAGTCTGGCGCCGGTGAGGAAAGCCTTGCGGATCCCGAGGAGGTCATGATGGAACTTCACATGCATTCGCATCATTTCGTTCGCCGCATGCCTGAGTGGCCCGCAGCAGTCATCGGCGGCTGCGTGGCGGGCGCCGTTTTCCTGGTGATCGAACTCTTTGCCATGCGGGTGATGGGACAAAGCGTCTGGGCATCGCCGCGCATGGTCGCGGCTATCCTCATGGGCCGCGACGTGCTCGCACAACCCGCTACGTTTGCTGCGGGCGTCATGCTGGTGGCGCTGGTCACGCACTTCGTGGTGTCAATCCTCTTCGCGGTCATTCTGGCGGTGATCATGGCGCCGTTCAGCCTGGATTCCAGTGTCGGGATGGCCTCGCTGGTAGGTGCCGTATTCGGCGTGCTGCTGTACGTAGTCAACTTTTATGGCATGACGCAATGGTTCCCGTGGTTTGTGGACGCCCGGGGCTGGGTGAGTTTCCTCAATCACGTCGTGTTCGGGTTGGTAGCGGCCGACACCTACCTGCGCCTGGAGAGAAAGGAACCGGACACCAGTGGCACGGGGGACACGAGTGAATGAGACGGTCATGCGGCGCATCGTCCGGCACGGCGTTGCGCCGCGAGAGACGGCCGGCAATGCGCGGCTTCGCTGCCGGCGTGCCCGACTCGTCAGGTTCGATGGTAGTACCCGGCCAGTGTGGGTGATTTTAAGCAGGATGCCTTATGTATAGCTGAAGATACGCTGGCACGAATGGCGAGGCAGCAGGTATGCCGGCTTGCACGACAGGCCCGGCTCGCCAGGGAGGCCCGCGCGGACATGCGCAGGTTTGAGATGAAAACGTCGATCAGTTACCGCAACGTTGCGAAGCTCTCCCGCACGGAGCTGGAAGACCTCATTGGCCGGCTCACGGAACGGCGCCTGAAGCCGCATCTGTCGCATTTTCCGACCGGGCTGGTCCGGCTGCATGCGACAGTGGAAAGAAGCCGGCATCGCAGTGTCTGCCGCGTCCGGCTCCAGTTGGTGCTGCCAGGGGGAACACTCGCCTGCGGGAACGATTCGCTGGAGCCAGGGGCGGCGATCGAGCTCTCCATGATCGAACTGGAGCGGCAGCTGGAAAGACACGTCGCACATCTGCGTCACGAAGATGCCTGGCGCCGCAAGGAACGGCGCGTCGGCTTACGGCAGCTCAAGGCCGCATTGGCAGAGCAGACGGACGCCGGATCCGCGTTGTTCGGCGAGTTCGTGCGTCCGCTGCTCGCACCGCTCCAGCGCTTTGTACAGCGGGAAATCGCGTATCTCCAGGCACGGGGCGATCTCGCCGCAGGCGACCCGACGGTCGACGACATCGTCGACGAGGCCCTGGCCCGTGCCTGTGAGCGACAGGCAGAGCGCCCACGCCGGCTCGAACCGTTGCAATGGCTTTACCAGATCGCGCTCGAACGGCTTGCCGACGAAGTGGCGCATCGACAGAGCGAGGAAGGCCAGTGCATTTCACTCGAAGGCAGGCTACTCGTCCAGCTGCACGAGCCACACGAAGACGACGACGAGCTTCTGTTCGAGTACTGGCAGCCCGACGAAGTCCTGCGCCTCGAGGACGTGGTGCCGGCAACGGACGGCTCGCCGGAGGATGCGGTCATGACCCGGGAGCTTCGCGAGCTGGTGGCAACGCTGCTCGCGGAGCTGCCGGAACCCTGGCGACGAGCTGTCACGCTCTGCCGCCTCGAAGCGCAGCCTGCGGATGCCGCAGCACAGGTTCTGGGCATTACGGAGCCGGAACTTGAAGACCGGCTTGCGCATGCCGACGCATTCCTCAGGGCCAGACTCGCTGACCTCGGACTGACACCGGAGCCGTCGGTCGATCCCGCGGGTTACATCATGCCGGGGACGCTGCCGCTGGCGTCCGGGCTTTCCAGGGATCTTGACGAGGCGACACGACGCGATGTCCCAAAAACAGCGCAGGCGCGGCCAGTTCATGATTGATCGCGGGAAGACTGCAATTTCCCGCGTGACGACGGAGGCCCACGATGAACCCCACCACGAGATCGACGCGAGGTCGCGCCGATGACATCGACACCATGCTCGACGCGGCGCTCCAGGAGACGTTTCCCGCGAGTGATCCCGTCGCCTGCGCGTGGTCGCCTTCGATCCGGCCTGCTAAGCCACTGCGCAGCGCTGGACAGGCCAGCCATGCGGCGAAGACGCTTGCCGCACCGTCAGGACCGGTACGCAGACGATCCAGGAATGGGCATCCCGGTGCGCGTGCGGGGTCGGGCTAAGTCGGGCTAAGTCCACCAGCGTGTAGGCGGCACCTGCCGTCCGCGCCATTCTTGAGCCCAATCTGATCAGAGGGAGCAGGATCATGCAACTCACACCCTTGCATGACCGGGTCGTGGTCAAGCGCATTGAACAGGAGCGCACGACTGCGGCAGGCATCGTCATCCCGGATACCGCCGGCGAGAAATCCGATCAGGGCGAAGTCCTCGCTGTCGGCCCCGGCAAACGGCTCGAGGACGGCCAGCGTGGCGTCCCGGATGTGAAAGTCGGTGACCGCGTGCTGTTCGGCAAATACGCTGGCACCACGGTCAAGGTGGAAGGCGAGGAACTGCTGGTGATGCGCGAAGACGACCTGCTCGGCGTGATCACAGCGGGCGCCGCGCCGTAGGCCAGGCAGCGGGTTGCACTACGTCTGACTGGTCAGGAGGTACCGGAAAATGTCCGCCAAAGATGTCAGGTTTCATGAGCTCGCGCGCCAGCATATCCTCACGGGTGTCAACATCCTGGCCGATGCGGTGAAGGTCACGCTCGGCCCCAGGGGGCGAAATGTGGTGCTCGAGCGATCGTATGGGGCACCGACGGTCACGAAAGACGGCGTGTCGGTCGCCAGAGAGATCGAGTTGCGCAACAGGCTCGAGAACATGGGTGCGCAGATGGTCAGACAGGTTGCCGCCAAAACCTCGGACGTCGCCGGTGACGGCACGACCACCGCCACCGTGCTCGCGCAGGCCATCGTGCGGGAAGGCATGAAGTATGTCGCCTCGGGCCTGAACCCGATGGACCTCAAGCGCGGTATCGACCAGGCGACGGCCGCGATCATCGAGGAACTCAGGACGCTTTCCCGTGCGGTCACGACCAGCCGCGAGATCACGCAGGTCGGCACCATCTCCGCCAATGCCGACGAGGAGATCGGCAGGATCATTGCGGACGCGATGGACAAGGTCGGCAAGGACGGCGCCGTTACCCTCGAAGAGGGGAAATCGTTGCAAAGTGAACTCGATGTCGTCGAGGGCATGCAGTTCGACCGCGGGTGGCTGTCCGCGTATTTCATCACCAACCCCGAGAAGCAGTCTGCTGTTCTCGAGGAACCGTACATCCTCGTGCACGACAGGAAGATCGCATCGATCCGTGATTTACTGCCCGTGCTCGAGGCCGTGGCAAGGGAGAGCAAGCCGCTTCTCATCATCGCCGAGGACGTCGAGGGCGAAGCCCTGAGCACGTTGGTGGTGAATTCCCTGCGCGGCACCCTGAAAGCGGCGGCCGTGAAGGCTCCGTGCTTCGGCGACCGCCGCAAGGCGATGCTGGAGGACATCGCGACGCTGAGCGGCGCGCTGGTCATTGCGGAGGAAACGGGCAGAAAGCTCGAGAACGTCAAGCTCGAAGATCTCGGACGGGCGAAGCGCGTGGAAATCGAAAAAGAGGCGACCACGATCATCGGCGGCGCCGGCGACCGCAAGGCGATCGACGGCCGCATCCAGGCGATCCGGCGCCAGATCGAAGAGACGACGAGCGACTTTGAGCGCGAGAAGTTGCAGGAGCGCGTCGCGAAGCTCTCGGGGGGCGTTGCGGTCATCAGGGTGGGTGCTGCCACCGAAGTCGAGATGAAGGAGCGCAAGGCGCGGGTCGAGGATGCGCTGCACGCGACCCGCGCAGCGGTCGAAGAAGGCATCGTGCCAGGCGGCGGCGTAGCGCTGCTGCGAGCGCGGGCTGCCCTGGGCGACCTGCGGGCCGGTAATCCCGACCAGGACGCCGGCATCCGGATTGTGTTGCGGGCGCTTGAAGAACCGCTGCGCCAGATCGCCACCAACGCCGGGGAAGAATCTTCGGTCGTGGTCAACAAGGTCCTCGGGCAGACAGGCAGCTTTGGGTGGAACGCGACTTCGGATACCTACGGCGATCTGATGGAAATGGGGGTGGTCGACCCGACCAAAGTCGTGCGCACAGCACTGCAGAATGCCGCCTCGGTGGCCGGGCTGATCCTCACCACTGACGCCGTGGTCGCCGAATCGCCAGAGGACGAGACCCGGGCATCCGTGTCGCCGCCGGCGATGGACTACTGAAGCACGTATGCACGACGGCAGGGCGTGTCTGGATGCGCTGGCGACGCACTGAAACCCTTGGGCACCTGGAATGACATCATGGGCAAGATCATCGGCATCGACCTCGGCACCACGAATTCGTGCGTAGCGCTGATGGAAGGCAAGCAGGTCAAGGTGATTGAAAACTCGGAAGGTGCCCGTACGACGCCGTCAGTCGTCGCGTACCTTGACGAGGATCAGATACTCGTCGGTGCGCCGGCCAGGCGTCAGGCTGTCACCAATCCCGGCAATACGCTGTTCGCGGTGAAGCGCCTGATCGGCCGCCGCTTCGATGAGAAGGAAGCGCAGAAGGATATCGGCCTGATGCCGTACCGGATCGTCAAGCACGATAACGGCGACGCGTGGGTTCAGGCGCACGGTCAGAACCTCGCACCGTCGCAGGTTTCGGCCGAAGTCCTGCGCAAGATGAAGAAGACCGCTGAGGACTACCTCGGCGAGCCGGTCACCGAAGCGGTGATCACGGTGCCCGCGTACTTCAACGACAGCCAGCGTCAGGCAACGAAGGACGCCGGCCGCATCGCGGGTCTGGAGGTCAAGCGGATCATCAACGAGCCGACCGCAGCCGCGCTCGCGTTCGGTCTCGACAAGGCCGAAAAGGGTGACCGCAAGATCGCCGTGTTCGACCTGGGCGGCGGCACGTTCGACATCTCGATCATCGAAATCGCCGACGTCCACGGCGACAGACAGTTCGAAGTGCTGTCGACGAACGGGGACACCTTCCTCGGCGGCGAAGATTTCGACCAGCGCATCATCGACTACCTTGTCAGCGAGTTCAGGAAGGAGCAAGGCGTCGACCTGTCGAAGGACGTGCTCGCGCTGCAGCGCCTGAAGGAAGCGGCCGAAAAGGCGAAGATCGAGCTGTCATCGAGCCAGCAGACCGAGATCAATTTGCCCTACATCACGGCAGACGCATCGGGACCGAAGCACCTGAGTCTGAAGCTCACCCGGGCCAGGCTCGAAGCACTCGTCGAAGATCTCATTGAGCGCACGATGGAACCTTGCCGCATCGCGATCAAGGATGCGGGGTTATCCGCCGACAGGATCGACGACGTGATCCTCGTGGGCGGCATGACGCGCATGCCAAAGGTGCAGGACAAGGTCAGGGCGTTCTTCGGGCGTGAACCGAGGAAGGACGTCAACCCGGACGAAGCGGTCGCCGTGGGCGCGGCGATCCAGGGGGCGGTGCTGTCCGGCGACCGAAAGGACGTGCTGTTGCTGGACGTGACCCCACTGTCGCTTGGCATCGAGACGCTCGGCGGTGTGATGACGAAGATGATCGACAAGAACACGACCATTCCTACACGGTTTTCGGAGGTTTTCTCGACCGCCGATGACAATCAGCCGGCGGTCACCATCAAGATTTATCAGGGAGAGCGCGAGATGGCAACCGGCAACAAGCTGCTCGGCGAGTTCAAACTGGAGGGCATTCCTCCCGCGCCGCGCGGCATGCCGCAGATCGGGGTGATGTTCGACATCGATGCGAATGGAATCCTGCATGTGTCGGCCAAAGACAAGGCGACCGGCAAGGAAAACCGGATCACCATCAAGGCTAACTCGGGTCTGTCTGAAAGAGAGGTTGAACAGATGGTGAGAGACGCCGAATCGCATGCCGCGGAGGACCACCGACTACGAGAACTGGCCGAGGCTCGCAATCAGGGTGACGCCCTGATCCACCGCACGCGCAAGGCGCTCTCCGAATACGGCGGGAAACTGGACGCCGCCGGAAAAGCGAAAATTGAAGCCGCAATCAGCGAACTCGAGGCCGCGCTCAAAGGATCCGGCAGGGAAGAGATCGATGCGAGGGTGCGCGCACTGGCGACAGCCTCGCAGCAACTCGGGGAAAAAGTCTACGCAGACGTGCAATCACAGGGGAGTAGCCCCGATGCCGCGACCGGCCCACAGGATTCCAGAGGCGTGGCACAGGACGAGGACGTGATCGATGCCGACTTCAGGGAAGTGAAAAGAAAACCGTGACACGCCGGCGAGCGTCACTGGACGTCAAGAGGTTTGTGCCATGAACAGACGATTGTGTGTCCTGGTCCCGGCAATTGTGATCGCTGGGGTATGTTCAGAGAACGCCACGTCAGCCAAGCCGCCGCTGCCGACGTTGCCCCTGCAACACGACATCTGGATCACCGGGACTGTCCAGCGTGGCAACGGAGAGTATGCGCCGGGTGACTATACGACAATCATGCTGGATCGCTCCTCCACCTCGCCCTGCAACGACAAGGTGGTATCCGACATCCTTCTTGGCGAGGGAGGCGAGTCAGCCCCCACACTCCTGCTGCCGTACCTGAACCAGCGGGTTGCCGTCAGGGGACGCGTAACCTGCCCCGACTCGGGCATTCAATTTACGCCGCAACCAGACGTCGTTTTTCCGGTCTGGTAAAGGCAAGGGGAAGCAGGTTTTGGACGTCACCATGCGCCATTCAAATCGCTGACTCCAAATCCGTCCGCCGAACCGGGGCAATCTCAGTGAGCGATCGACAGTGGAAAGCGCCCATAACCGTTCCAGGACGGACGGCGGGTGGCGCGAGCTGCGATCAGATCAGGTGCGATCGGCCGCCTCGCGGAGCGTGACGACATGAGTGCGCGAACGCGCAATGCCCAGAGCATCCCCGTCGTCCGGGTAATCCATCCAGAGCATACGCGTGGGGAAGATCAGTGGTGAGACGACGTAGCAGCCGCTTTCCTGCATACCGGATGCGATTGTGCGCCATGCGTTCCAGGTCTGGTCAAGTGCGTGAACGAAATGGCGATGCAGCCAGTCCCGCGGGTCGACTGTGGGCGGCAAATGGGCAGGCATGAAGGCCAGCCATTCGAGCAATCCAAAAGGCGGATAATTTCCCTGGCAGCGCGTGAGTGTCTGAATACTGAAGCGCCGCTCCCAGGACAGGCGCCATCCCAGCAGGGCAATCGACTGGGCAGAGGTATTGCCGTCGCAAAGCAACAAGCCGAATTCCGGCGAATGGCGAACGGAGTTGGCGTCCGGCTGTACGGGCCGGATTGAGCGCGCCAGACGGCGCACAAGATTTTTCCGGATCTTCCTGTAAACGGCGCTCAGCATGATGCATGTGTTGTCGACGTGTGGCCAGTCGGCCGCCCAGGCGAAGCCGACCGGCGGCCACACCAACGGATGAGAGCCGCCCCTGCTTCGTGCACTGGCACCGGGTACGGGATCGACGCGGGGCAGCTCTGGCGGACGGCAAAGGTATCGCTCCAGCTCGCCGATAAATTTGAGACGACGGGGAATATCCGAGCACGCCTGGATTTCGTCGCCGGGAAGGTACTGCCCGGCCGCATCGCGCATACGCCGCCTGCCTAGGCCGAGCAGCTGCACATACCGGAAGAAGTAGTCGTGCCATGCGCGCAGGCGATCCAGCCCCGCAGCGTCGATACCGGTCTTCGCGCGCAGGTGGCGAAGCGAGGCCGCAGCGAGCAGGGAGCGGCCGCAGGCCGGGCAGGCATACGGATGGCGTACGAGCCCTGTGTGGAGGCGGTATGCGAGCGGCTGCCCGCAACCCGTACAGGCCTCGCACAGGACGCATCCGTGAATGGGGCAGCGCCGGAACGCGGTGAACTGAAAAAGCGTTGCATGAAAACCCGCCGAAGCGCAGATCAGGCAGAAGCGCAGCGACCGGCTCGCCGCATCGAGCAATGCATCGAAGCGATTCGTAGTGCAAAACGAATTTTCAAGATCGTGCAGGCGGATGCGCAAGGTATCGGCCAGGCCGGTGAGCCGGAAGGCATCGGCCGTCCGGAGGTCAATACCCTCGCCCGTATTGATTGCTGGCAGGATCGCCAGGGCCTCGGTCAGTTGTGTCCAGTTCAGGCGGTTGAGCAGCTGAAATTTTGCGAACCGCGACCACGCAGACTCGACCTCGCAGGTCCATGCGGCACGCGTTGTATACGTTGACCGGTGAGCGTTGGAGACCCGGCTGTGCTCCTGCCAGGGCAACGCCCCTTCCACCAGCCGGGCGTCATCATTTCCTGGCGCGCACATAGCCGGAGACGTCGACGCCTTCGTCCCATATTGCCCTGGAAAAGGCGAAACTGGTGGAGTCGCGCGGTGCATACTGGTAAAGGATATGCTGAACGGCGCGCGTGAAGAATTCCATTGGTATTTCCAGCTCCCCCACGAGCTGGGCCCGTTTGTGCGCGTCGTCGAACGCTTCCCAGAGGGTACCGCCTTCGGCGGCCAGACGCATGCCGGCTTCCCAGGCGCGCGGGAAAAAGAAGCGCGTATGAGTCCAGCCGGAGTTCTCGGGAAATTCGCCCTGATCGTATCCCTGCAGACAGGCTGAACACTCGTGCGCGGAACGCACGCCGTGAAACGGCAATTCTTCGGTCATGAAGCGGGCGACAATCTGTTCTTCTCCGTCGCGCTGGAAAATGCTCTTCCTGGCCCGCAGCGAGGGCTGGCCGACGAGCATGGTCACAAGGCACACGCCTTCGAGCTCGAGTTCGTCGTGAATGTCGCGCAGCCACTCGAATTCCGAACTGCCCAGATGCTGGGCTTCGTCGAGGAAAACGAGAATATCGCTGCTGTGCGACTGATCGGCGATTTCGAGCAGGCGTTGCGTGAGCCGGTGCCGCAGCTGTGTCGGATCGCGTCCGGAACTCGCCTTGTGCCGGGCCATGGTCAGCAGGGCGCTGAAGAAAGCCGTCTCGGTCGCAATGCGCTTGTGCTGGCAACGCATGCGTAGGATCGGCAAGGCCGGTCGCTGTGAAGCGAGCAGTGATTCCAGAAAGAGGATCGCATAGGTCTTACCAACCCGGGAGCGGGCGTAGACCATCGCTCCGGTACGCAACGACAGGCAGCGCACCAGCAACGCATAGAATTGCGCGATCGATGGTGTCGGGATGCGGTATCTGCGCAGCACAACCGGATGTTCATCGATCGGCGCTGGCCGCAATGAGTCGGTCGCCATGGTCAACGAAAAATCTGCCCCTTGCCGAGCTCGGGCAAGCTCACGGCAGGGATGTTGCCCGGCTCCGTTGATTCTGGTGCCGCCGGGATTGCGTCACGCCTGTCCCGGTGCTCAACGGCACGTGCAGCTTCGGCGATGCGATGGGGAATTCGCCGCTGTTTCGCGCGGGACTTGCGTCGTTGATACTTGAGGTAGGCTTCTACGGGATCGGAGAGGTCGCCGTAGTCGATTTCCTTGAGACGTTTCAGCCTCAGGATTTCCTGACGAAGCCGCAGCGAGTGTGCTGTCTGGTCCCAAGGCCTGGCCGCCCTGAGCGGGCCGATTTCCTCGCCGCTCGCGAGAAACGCCGCCACGACACGCATGTCCTCGGGATCGAAATAGATTCGCAAAGGTTTGCCGATCCGGCCGGTCGCCTCTCCGAGCACGCCGCTGGAATACCGGACCCCGTAAAGGTTGACATACGGACGCACGCCGCGACTCAGGTTGCCGCGAACAATGGCCTCATGAACGGGCTGCAGCAGCATCAGGTTTTGCCGGTAGCGTTCGGCAAGTGTTCGCCATAGCCCGCCAGGTTTCTGTGCGAAATGCTGCATCATCTCGATGGGGGAATGCCCGCCCAAGCCGTCATGCGGTGTTCCGTTGTAGTTCGCGAAGCTCACGTCGAGCAATTCGGCAAGTTCTTCGCTGCTCACCAAAAGGCTGCGTTTGCCGTCCGGATCGCACAGCGCCCGCCGCACATCCTGGGCGCTGGAGCCTGTTGTACCGGGAAGCCGATGCGACAGCGTGCTGCCAACCGTGCCGAAGAACCGTTCGATATACGGCCGCTCGTTAGGCTCTGCATAGGGGCCGGCATCGACGTGGCTGCCGATCATGTCGCATACCATGGCGAGTGTCTCGCCGGCAAGGTGACTGCGTGCATTGTCGTAGCGTAACCAGTCCCACGTCGCGTATTCTGCCTCGCGAACCGCCTCGCTGATGAACCCGGCGCGCGCTTCGTAACGCAAACCGGCAATCGAGAAGGTCGTCCGCTTACGGCGGGGTTGCAGGGCGTTCTGTACGGTCCTGATGACGTCGTGCCGGTTGTACTCGGTGGCCAGCGCGAGGTGCCAGCCCAGCACCGCCCGCGTACAGACATCAAGGACAACAAGCAGCCACACGCGCTCGAGCTCGACATCCCTCTTGAGTCCGATGGGATCCGTCACCTGGATGCGCAGGCGGATATCCAGTTTGTGTCCGTCGAACTCAACCGCTTCGAACGGTCGTGTGACCGGTGGACGCGACATCTGATCCGGCGGAGGGCGAAGTGGCTGGACGCGCTGCGCGCCTGCAGCCCGCGCTGCCTGCGCAAATGTCTGGCTTGCGACCAGGCGGCGGATGGCTGCAGCCAGGCTGCGGATGCCCTGAAGATCCTGATTGAAGGGGTAATGTTTGCCCGTCAGATTCAGCTCGCGACAACGGTTGAGAAATTCCCGGTGCGTCGCGCGAAGGCCGCGCAGTTCGCCTCGCGCGCCGAAGTAGACCTTGCGTAGCTGGATCTGCCTTTGCAGGAACTCGGCCAATACCTCATGCCGCGCGAGCAGCTGTGCCATCGCTCCCGCCGCGCCGCCCCGCTTGCCGGGGATGGCCGGTTGCGTGGGCCGGGTCCGCACATAGCCCCGCGTGCGCACATGAGGAACCAGCGCGCGGAAGCCCTGGATACGCCCGTCGGCATGCGGCGTGACGCAGCGGGCGAGCAAGCGGTACAACTGGGCGCGCCGGATTCCGGTCGCACTCTCAATCAGCGTCAGGCTCCGGTCTTGCAGGTACTGGCGAATCGCCTGTTCACGGCGCAGAAATATCGTCCGGCGCGATTCCGGCAGTGCAGACGGATCGACCGTTGGCCAGCTATGCAGATCACGCAGCTCCGGGGCGAGTGCCCGACGCGTAAGGCAGTCTGGCGATCTCACGACGGGTCCGCAGTCGCCATAGCCTGCCTGAAACGCGTATGCCTGTTGAGCTCACCGACGCGCAGATCCGGACTTGCAAGCCGACCGCGTCGGGTCAGATCGAAGACGGCGGTGCGTGTCAGGACTGGATCGGTTGGCAACGCCTCGTATTCAATGGTGTACAGAGGCTTCGGTGAAGCCAGACCCTTTTCGACCCGTTCGAGAAATGCATTTGAGAGAAACGAGCCGTTGCTTGTGATATACGGCAACATACGCAGCCAGTTGTCGATCCACTGTCGATGCGGTTTCAGTGCGTCGGCGTTCACGGTCGTAACAGGCAATGGATCGAGGATATCAAGCGACTCGGCGTCAATCGCCGTGAGGGGCGTGGCCTCCAAGGCTACGAACTCGGTTAAAGCGTTCCGGCAAAGCACGAAGTCCGCAATACGGGGCTTCTGGTCAACAAGAATAAGTCCCGGATACTCGCAGAACGTCAAAACCGACGAATACGACTCCATCATCGCCCAGAAATCGACAGCCGCATGCGAATAAAGCATGAGTCGTCGGGAAAGCTTGGGGCTCCAGACATGGAACTGATGCGTCCATTTCGAGCGCTGAATTGCGATCGGATGAAAGTCAAACTGCAGCGCAGGATCGACCGGACGAGCGTCAGCCACCACCACCTCTCCGCAAAGTTCCAGATTTACTTCGCTTCGTCAACAAGATCCGAGTTTAGTTCGCATTCCCGGAAAGTAAAGATGGAGACGGAGAACGGTTGGCTTGCCAAAGCATGGCGCTTTCTTTGGGGTACGATGGAACTACTTTACTTCGCGGGACGCTACCGGATCATGCCTTCGCACGCCGTGAAGCTCTCGGTCGATGCCTTTTCGTACTGGGACCACGTTGCGGGTTCGCAGGCGCAAAAGAGCCTGGAATGGGAGCACGCCAACGTGCGCTATCGCTCGACTTTTGCCTTTCGAAAGCCGGGCAAGACAGGCAAGGCGGAGTACTTCCTCGCCTGGCGCGACGGCGCGGGCACATGGCAGCCGTTCACCGCGCCCGACGGCACGCGCTCCGATGGCAAGGCCGACACGTATGACCGCTGCGTCGAGTCGGTGTGCGGATCGCTCGAATCGTTCTTCACGAGCGTGTTTTCTGCGCAGAACCGCCGGCCGCTGTCGTCCTACAACGCCGGAGAGATCAAGCCGCTGCTCGCGGAGCTGCTGCACATCGACCATCTGCGTACGCTCTCGGCGAAAGCCGCGGACGTGGCGAAACTGCTCGGTGGCCGGCTCGACGGCATCCAGCGCGAGCTTTCGGCGCTGGGCCACAAGCGCGAAGCACTGACGCAGACGGACCAGGCGATTGTGGCTGACGTCAGGGCGATCGAGGTTGCACGGCGCGAGCGTGAAGGCCATCAGGCCGACGCGCAGACGCTCACGCAACAGCGCGCGACGCTCGCGGCGAAGCAGGCCGAATCGGCGACTGCGGAGGCGCGCCGGCGCGAACTCGGGAAGCAGCGCGGCGAGGTCAACGCTTCGCTGTCGCGCGTCGCTGCGCAGGCCGATGAGCTGGTGCGACGATTCAATGACCGTCGCGCGGCACTCGCTAAAAGCATCGCTTCCCACGAAGCGACGTTGTCGCAGCGAGCGCGCATCGAAGGTGCGCAGGCGCAGTGCGATCAGGTGCAACTCATCCTCGGTCGGGAAGAAGCGCGCATCAAGGCGCTTCAGGCCGAGATCGCCGGGCTTGAGCCGAAGCAATCAGCATTGACCCAGGCCAAGGCACAACTAAGCGGTGTGCAGGAGCAGGGGCAATCGCAGGCGGCGCTGCTCGCGACGTTGGAGAAGCAGGCCGCGGTAATCGGGCAGGTGCCGTGCACGGGCCACGCCATGCACACGGCCTGTCCACTGCTTGCCCAGGCGCGCGAGGCTTCGGTCAAGGCGGTCGAGCAGCGTGTTTCGATCGACCGGCTCCGCGCAACCTATCGGGATCGCAAGGCCCTGGTGGAGCAACTGACGCCTGCGGTCGAATCGCTCACAGCAAAGCGCACCGCGCTGGGCGCCTCGAATGAGGCACTCACGAAGGCACGCGCCGATCTGCAACTGGCCACGACGCTCGCCGCACGCAAGCCGCTTCTCGATGCGGCCGCGAACGGCCTGGCCGACGCGCGGTCGGAACTGGCCAGCACTGACGCGCAAGTGGCGACGGTTGGCGAGCATCGCAAGTCGGAGACGGCGCGCCTGCAAGGGGCCCTGCGTGATATCGACGCCGAGGCCTCCCGGCTCGCGGCGCACGATGTCACGGCTGCGATCGCTGATCTGGATCGCAGGCTCGTCACAAACCGTGAGGCCAGAGCGGCACTCGATGCGCGCATCGAAGCACTCATCCGGCAGCAGGCCACGCACGAGACACTGCGCGATGCCATGAAGACGGAACTCGCCGGCTTTGACGCAACGCGCTTGCAGGCAGAGCGGCTGTCCGACGAGATCGCGCACTGGAAGCTTCTCGCGAAGGGCCTGGGTAACGACGGTGTCGTTGCCCTGACCATCGACGATGCAGGTCCCGCACTCACGCAGACGGTCAACGACCTGCTGATGGCGTGCTACGGCCCGCGCTTTACCGTCGAGATCCGCACCCAGCGCGCGCTGGCCAGCGGCGAACTGCGTGAGGGCTTCGAAATCCTCGTGCACGACGCCGACAACGACAGCACCAAGGCAGTGGCGGTGATGTCGGGTGGCCAGAAGGTCTGGGTCAACGAGTGCCTCACACGCGGGATTGCCCTGTATCTCGCCTGTAACGCGGGCGAGCCGTACGACACGCTTTTCAGCGATGAGTCGGACGGCCCGCTGGACCCGAAGCGCAAGGTCCAGTTCATGAAGATGAAGCGCGAGGTGCTCCTGCAAGGGGGCTACACGCGTGAATTCTTCATTTCACAGACGCCTGACCTCGTTCTCGAGGCCGATGCGGTCATTGATGTCGAAGCGCTTGCCGCCTGACTTTTTCCAACCCCTGCGGGAACCATTCCCCGCAGGGGACGGCTCCTGCATTCACGGAGAGCAATATCATGTCGGAATCTGCAAAAGCAGTGGAACGGACGTCGTACCTGGATTACGTCAACGCATTGTCGCTTCAGGAAGCCTTGTGGTGGTTCATCGAAAACGGTCACGAGGATTTGCCGGGACGCAGCGAGATCTTCTTTTCGTTGCGCGAACGCATGCGCGCGGCGCGGTCTGCGGTACTCCATGCAACATCCGCAGCACGACGTATCGCTGGCTTGTTGACCGAAAGCACAGGACCGGTGCTGGACAGCGTGGTGCACGATGAGTGTTCTGCATATGCGACTGTAATCAACAACGGCGGTACTGAATCACAGGTGCAGTACCTGCTGTCGAACGGATGGGCGGAAGCGATGATCCTGCGAGAAGTTGGCGCGGATCAGGCGACGGACCACTCGTTGCCGAGGCCGTAACGATTGCGTTGAAGCCAGTCCGCCTTGCTGGTAGGGATCGGCGTTTTTTTAAGAGCATGAACGTGTAGATTGCGGCAAAGGTATTCACGTCCTAGCCGTAGGCTCACCTCTCACTGGTTGGCCACGGGATCGACATTTATCGGTCGACCGTGGCCTCTTATTCAGGCGGCAAAGCTTCGCTTGGACAGCGCTGCGACTACGTGTCTGCGCCTAGCGATGATGCTTCAAGGGGCAATCTTGATGCACCGGAGATTGGATCTGCGTCAGGCGCGATCGGAAGTGGTCTCGCGCCGATTGCCGCGCTCACCTGGGTAATGGATCTCGCGCGAATGATGTGTTGCTTCGCTTGTGGAGATATGGAGCCCCTCACAAAGCACCAGCAGGGCGGCCGAACCAGATCTGATGCGTTTATCAGGCGGCGTGGGACGTGCGCAACAGAGCGGCGAACGCGACGGGTTCCGAACGCCCCGCATGGATTGTCGATTATCGATTGGGGCGCGATCATCAACTCCAGGAGCGGGCACGAGACCTGTCTTAACCTGCTGTTCAGCAAAGATGCCCGATGTGTGGCAAAATGCCTTCATTGATTGGGCATTTTGCTCGGAGAGGCCATGGCCACTGTTGAATACCGTCCCACTGGACGCGCCAACCCGCGCCATAGTGAATTCTCGCTGCTGGGAGACCTGCTTCAGGCCCACATCCGGTCGGGGAATGATCTTGCCGCGCTGGCGACCGAGCGAGTCGGGGTCGACGTGATCGACCGTCTCGGCGAACACGGACTCAAAGCCGACGAGCTGCTCTTCATCATTCCTCGCCGGACGCTTTCACACCGCCGCCAGAATGGCGAGCGGCTCTCGACCGACGAGTCAGACAAGGCCATCCGCCTCGCACGGATAGTTGCACAGGCTGAGACGGTGTTTGGAAACCCTGAAAAGGCCATGAACTGGCTTCGCGGCAGGAAGGAGCGATTTTCCGGGAAGACGCCGCTCGAGATGGCGGCAACGGAGCATGGTGCACGGCTTGTCGAGGACGCGCTGGTTCAGATCGACGAGGGATACTTCGCCTGATGGACCTCTGGAGGATCAGTAACTATGCGGACCTTCGGGGAATCGGCGGCTTGAGGGCGCCTGGCCGGTGGCATTACCGGGGACAACCGGTCGTCTATCTGGCGGAAAACCCGGCGCTTGCACTGCTTGAGACGATGGTGCACCACGAGTTTGGGTCGCCGCTGGCGTTGCCTGATGACTATCAATTGCTTCGCGTGGAGATCGCCGGGGACGTTGCGATTGCGGAACTCACTGCGAACGTCATTCCCGATGACTGGCGCGGGAATTCGGACTGGACGCAGGCAGCCGGCAGCGAATGGCTGGCGGCAGGTCAGGAACTGCTCCTCAAGGTTCCGAGCGCCATCCTTCCTCATTCGTATAACTATCTTTTCAACCCTGCTCACCCCGGTGCAATCTCCGCGATTATCGCGGAGGCGCTGAGAGTGCCATACGATCCGGGGATCCGCACTATCCTGGGCAATACGTGAGCTTGCTCATCTCGCGCGGGAATCCTGGTTCCTGCACCCGGTGCGGGATGCATTGCGACAGGGACGGACGGCGCTCACGCTCAGTGCGGCTTCTTCGCTTGGCGGTTGCGTCGTTGCCTGCATATGGCCGAAGTTTTCAGCGATCAGGAAGTCCACCCGGCACAGCGGGGCGAATCGGGATAAACACACTGAAGACGATGGGCTTTATGGAAGATGCGCCAAAGCACGACATTATTAAAGTCACGGCGTCACATCCCGACTCCATCTGCAGCAGTAAGTGAACAACGCATCGGCGCGACGATCAATGTGATTACATCGACTGGATGCCAGCAGCAGCTGTGGGCGAGTTTGCTGAGGTGCATAAGGAATTGTCGTGCCTGGATGAGGATAATGCCGCAGTGAGTACACGAGTGAACGTTCATCGGGCCCAGCCGGACTAACGCCCTGCCGAATGTCGGGAACGAGACGGCCCTGGAAACCCGGAAAGAGATTGGGCACGGCGGGAATGGGTAGACAGCACCTGCTAGACTCGGCAATTATCGATCTGGATGTATTTGAGTAAGCCAATCATGAAGAGCAGTGCGAAGGGTGGCCTCGTTTATTCCACCGACGGCGGGCGGATGTGTCCCGATTGCAGGCGGGTGCTCGCGCAATGTATTTGCAGGGCGATCGCCAGTACACGACAGGCCGGCGACGGCGTTGCACGGGTGGTTCGCGAGACCAAAGGTCGGGGCGGGAAGAGCGTGACGATCGTTAAGGGGTTGGTGCTTGACCCCGCTGACCTGGCTTTGCTGGGTAAGCAGTTACGCGCGGCCTGTGGCTCAGGTGGAACGGTCAAGGATGGCGTGATTGAAGTGCAGGGCGACCACTGCGACCGCGTCATCGAAGAACTCAAAAAGTCCGGCCATAGTGCGAAGCGGGCCGGGGGCTAATTTCTTCAGTGGGCGGCGGCCGAGAGGTTCAATAGACCGCGCGCGGGCAGCAACAGCCAGCTATCGTCAATTCACCAAGGTCATCCACGAGATAGAGTTGCCCGGCGTCGTCCAGGGCTTTTTGGATTGATTCATCCGATATCCGGGGGCAGGGATGGCGACACAAGCCGCTCCAGTACCTCAGGGTAATGCGATCGAGCGAATAGCGCAAAATGAGATCACGGGCCCGTTCAAACGCTCCTGAGTTGGTATTTCAGGGCGGTGCATTGGCAAGACAATCATGCTGAAGAGGGACAAATGAAGAAAGGAAAGGCGAAACTTACGCGTCATGATGCTGAACGACTTTTCGACGGATTACCCAGCGGGAACGTGAGGGTGTCGAGCCGGCCCGAGAATCCATTCGAACCAGGGGCGTTCGCTGCGGTCGAGCGCGTCGACGACGAAGCCAAACTCTGGAAAGACAATCTCATCACTCTCCCGGTAGCGATCGAGTTGCCTGCTGGCTACGAGTCAGTATCCGGCATGCGCGAGGCGATGGCGCGGGCATGGCGCGTGAAGTGGGTGCGAGAGGAGGAAAACGAGGTTGTCGCCGAATTTCCTGAAGGATGGACAGCCGTTCGCCCGGAAAGTGGGCCCATAGCGTTGCGAGATTCGTCAGGCGTGGTCCGTGCCTTGTACGGGTGGGCCGAGGACGCTGAACTCAGGATTCTGCCGCGGTATCTGGTTGAGTCGCAGGCGAACAGTTCAACTGGTCTGGGTAGCCTGGTCGTCCGTGATCGCGCAAACAGCCAGATTCTCGAGAGATCATCAATCTGGTCTGCTAAATCGGGTACCAGTCATCCGGATTGGGGCAGGCTGACAGTGTGGCTCAACTCACACTACCCGCAACATCTGGATCCGTTGCGGTACTGGAAGGATTGCGAGGAAAATATCCAGAATTAAGCGCCCTTTCGATATTTGGGCGCCCGGTTCCCGAGGCAAAGTAACGCTTCCCGGCTTGAAGGCTGCGCTGACAAGTCTGAGCGCTTGATCGAGCCATTGCGGCGGTACGATGGCCTGCTTCGCTCGTTTGGGTCCATGGCATGTCGGGGACCTTCCACCCGTATGGGCGTTTGAGCGCCGACCAGTCTACGAGCGAAGCACGGACGAGTTCAATTGGCTGGCTGAATCAATTGACCATATTCGGCCGTTCGTTACTACCGTACGGATCGTCAACGATCTGCATCGCGGATGCGGTTGCAGAATTGAAGAACCGGAATCAACCGTCTGTAGTCCGTGGAGCGGCTTCGAGACATGGTGCCGCCGCCGTGTAGTTCGCCTCTCAGGTCTGGGATTGCTTCGATCGTCTTGCTTTCTACGCGTCCTTGAGCCAGGGCATTTCCACGGGTGACACCACCAGCTGCCGGAACTCGCGCTTCAGTTCGAAGATAAACCCGACCAGGATCATGGAGTCGGCATAGGGGATCGGAAATACGTGAGGGTTTTCCGCCGCGCGTAGCGGGCGCGTGGGCGTGTCCGCCGTCGTTGCGGCGTTCTCCCGGACGCTTTCCAGTTCGTCAGCCATCGCCTGCCCACTTAGTTTCACGACGCGACTACGCAGGTCGCTGAAGGGTTCGATGCGCGCCCCGTCTTCGTTGTATTCGGGCACTTCATAGATGAACCAGGACATTTGCGTCTCCTGAAAAAAGGCAACCATTCTAACAGTGGGCGCAATTGCGACCGGCCTGATATCTCTGGAGCATCTCAACCCTGGAGAGCGGGTCGTTGCCCTTAAGCAGCCGGGGCGGCTTGACGGCGCTGAAAGCTATAGCGTTGCCTTGAGCTTGACCCGTCGTACGCGGATGCCCCCCACAATCTGGCAAGTCTGCCTGAGAGACGGGTTGACCCCCCACGGCCTTTGTGCGTCATCTGAATGCCTGGAGCGGCGTGACGACCTGAAAGCTATATTCAAGGGGATAATGCCTGCATTCTCACGTTCTGCTCGAAGGCAGCTCAAACGCCCTCCGTCCTGGCTGTTGCCAGTCTGGTACCTGCAAACGGGTCATTGCGCCAGTCGGCACCGGTGCGTTTGCCTGCGTCGCGATTCGATGCGCCGTCAATTGCAAAATGCTCAAGAGACTGCCCGGCGCTGGTCGCCTGAACCACCCATTGTGGCGGGGCGCCTTTGCCATCCCATGTGTTGCCGGACGCGTCCCGGAAACGTACCGCTCGCAGACGCTCCTGGTCTGCCGCAATTGAGGTGGCGACGTCTTCCGGGTTGATTCCGAATTCCACCATCCGTCGCCTCAGGTAGGCGACGATGCTTTCGCGTTTTCTCTCATCCATTTGGTGTATTCTCCGCGCAACAATCTGTCGTTGGGCAGGTGATTGCAAATCGCGTGCCGCCAGGATGCCACGCGACCCAACGTTGCGCATGCCGCGGCAGCGAGGAGGCTGAGCATGTTTAAACGATATTTTGCTGGGAGCGGCGCACGGGAGGCGACCGGTATGAGAGCAGTATAAATCAACCCGTATGCGACACCAGGTTTGCTTGCGCACGTCGAGTCTTATTTTATGCGCTCGCGATTCATCGTGCGATACGAACAGGCGCATCGCTGACTCGAGACCCTACCTCCCCGACCAACGATGCCAGGTACATGTCTGAATAATAGAGAGTTGGTTTTTGTGCGGCGGAATAGCATTCAAACAAAAAAGACAGGGTTCCGGAATGGGTAGGAAAGATCTGGCGTGCGGCTATTCCTGATCTCCAGTGACATTTAGGCCGTTGAGCGCCGCGCTTTCAATTTGCACGAGCGTACTGATAAAGTCATAATCACAACCGCGACGATCGCGTCAATTCTGACGGGCAGACCGAACTTCGAAGTGCCTGGGAAACAAAAACCAGGGAAGTTCCAGGATCGCATGAACGGTAAACCCCACAGCGAGGAATAGAAATGGTTACCCTGGACGCAATCAACTCGAAAATTGCCAAACTCCAGAAGCAGGCGGCGACGATTGCCGAAAAGCAGTCGTCGGTGGGCCTGACGAAAATCCGTGACTTGATGCAAAAGCACGGCCTGACTGTCGCTGACATCGAAGGCTTTGTTGCGAAACGACGCGGTCGTAAACCTGGGACGACGCTGGCGAAGGCGGCAGCAAAAGCCCCGGGTGCGGCAGTTCACCACGTTGCACCGAAATATGCAGATCCGAAAACAGGCGCGACATGGTCGGGCCGTGGACTGGCACCGCTCTGGATTCGCGATGTCAAGGATCGCTCGAAATTCCTGATTGAAGCCGGTGCTACGTCGAAGACTGCTGGCGCGAAGGCCGCTTCAGTGAAGAAGGCTGCTTCAGTGAAGAAGGCTGCTGCGAAGCGAGTCGTGAATAAAAAGGCGGCGAAGACGTCGGGGGCGCCGAAAAAGACTGGCAGAACTGTGGCGGCTCCGGCAAAGGGCGTGCGTGCACGTAAGTCTGCTGCACCCGCCAAAAAGGCTTCGGCACCGCGCAAGGTTGCAGCCAGGAAGGCACCGGCTGTAGTTGAGGCTGCTGCAACGCCCGAAGTCGCCGCAGCGTAACGAGGTCACGGGCGATCGAGTCGTAGCCGGCGGAGCGGGGTGCTGCATACTGCATTGTCGGCCTGCCAGGAGTGATCACTCAGGTCATTCGCGCGTCTCCTCACATCTGGGCGACGCTACGTATATACACGAGGAAGCGCGGACGGAGAGCCGCGCGCCTTCAACCCCATGACAGACCGCTTCGAGCTCGTTTCGCTGGCGTTGCCAGTTGACTGTCTTCCGGAGTCCGTTCCTTCGGCAGTCGGCCAACTGATCTCGGCCGCATGGTCGGGCATGAGCCGCGCGCAGCTCGTGGACCGTGCCCGTCGATTCGACATGCGTGCAACGCTGCGGGTGCAGCCCGGTATCGGACTGGATGGGCTCACGCGGTTCAGGCTTGGGCTCAGCTTTGCCGATGGGAGTTTCGAACTGATCGCTCATGTCCGTCGTATCGTTCGCCGCCGCCCAGGCGCACGACGCCAGAAGCCCTCAGTGCCTCCAGCACGCGATGTCAGGCAGCAAAGCCTTTTCTGAGTTTTCCGAGTTCGCAGTTAGCGCTGTGATCAGACCTGGTTTCGCTGCGCAGAAAGCATCCGGCTAGAGAATCCGGAGATTGCGAATTTTTCCAATCGACGGTGAGCGTTCGACGATCAGGTTCGTGATGAACTCAGGCAACAGGGCGCGCGGCACGTTTGCAGGAATATCGGTCACGAGTTGCGAAGGCACCTGAACGATGAATTCTTCCGGCGCCGAGGCGAGGCTATGTTCGTAAGCGACGCGAATTTCCATGTTGTTTTCGTTCTGGGATGTGGCTGCTGGCAGGGAGTTCTTTGTGCGCGGGGCTGAGCGTGCTGGACGCAGTGTAGCGCGGGATACCCCTTGCTTCGTTCCGTTGGGCGTCGCTGAATGGCCTGTTGTGAGTGCTTGCGCACTTTTGCCGGCCTGCGTAGGCTACGCCGCCGCCGCCGATTTCATCTACTTGCAACGCGCATACGGTGGTTTGAACTCCGTCTACGGGGCGTTGCCAGCCTGTGTCAGGAATATCCGTATGATGTTGCGTGAGACCCCCGCCCGTCTACGCGTCTTCATTCATCGCCGGACTTCAGTGCACGCTCACTGACGGATGTCTGTTCCGGGTACGTAATGCGCGACGGCGCTATCGTGCAACTTGAAGGTGGCTGTCATTGGTGCGGGTCCCACGCGCGGCCAGATCGACGAGCTTTCCGAGGTGGTCACTCGCCCGGACGACGATCTCCATCCGGGTCACGCAGAGCTGGCGGTCGTACTCGTTCACCACGGCGGTGAGGCCCTCGATCAACGATTGGGGCACAGTCCACACGCCTATGCGATCGGCATCGTTGAGTACCTCGTCGAGGTCACGTTCAACGCGTTCAATCTCCCCGATATCAAGCTCTCCGTGTCCCGCGCGGGTGATGAAACTCGCGATGATGATGATCTGGGAGACGAGATTCAGGAGGGGGCGGTCTGCTTCGCCGTTGCGCAGACGCTCAACCGCTATCCGCGCGCGCAGCGCGAGATCTGTGGATTCTTTCCGGGCCATCGGCAAAAACAGTGACTTTGCATGCGTACCTGCCGGTGGCTTACGCGATGGTCGATAGCGCTTCTTGTTGGGCATGTCTGGTTGCCGGTCGATGAATTTCGTAGCGGATATGGGGCCCTTCGCGCCAGGCTCAAGAGCGAATGGCAAATTTATCTTTGAACTGGCTTCGTCTCCCAGTCGTTCCACCGTATCGGTAACGGACATCCGCAGGTGCGATATGTAACGACGCAGCGTGGGGCGACCGAGTGAGTATTCACGTGCCGCGATCCAGGAGTATCGCAATCTGCGCGCAACTAACTGTCATCCGCTGCCGCACACTGCCCGCGCCGTTCCGGCGGCAGAAGAGACGATGCGCCGGCGGGAGGCGCTGTAGAAGGGCGTCCAGAGACACGGTGGCTTTCACATGACGTTGAGCTTTGTCGCCGCAACGGGTTTAGCTCTGCGCCTGCCGATAGCACCGGCCGAAACGTCTGGCCAGCGGTTTCCCAGTTCGACGTGTCAGGCGGGACAGGCAATAGTCGCCCCAGTACGACAGCGCCGGACGAATGCGGGGAGGCATGCTGAGCGCTGGGCCCAGGCATGGATGAATCCGCGCGGGCTGCCGGCCGGAGCAAACATCGTTGAGCCGGAAAGCAGGTGTGCCATCTGAGCTAAGACGCGGCGGTGCATGCATCTCCTGCACATTCAACCCCCTTCGGTTCGAGCAACGATACGTGTTCCTCCGGCAGATGCAGGCCGCCGAGCGCAGTCGCGCAGCAAAACGCCGGCGCCCGTCACAGTGGCCTGTCGACGATGCGCAGCACGAATCAGGGGCTGTGAGTTCGCGACCAGATTGCCTGGTGCGGGGCATCCAATGCAAATCTGGAGGTTGACACTATCACCAGTCGTGACAAAATGTCGCTCTAAATACCGATTCACCGGGACATTTTATCAAAATCGCAATGAAGCCTGCGGACCTCTCTTTTGCTTTGGCGCGCCTCGGTTGGACTCAGGTGACGTTCGCCGAATACTCGGGCTATGACCGCCGAACCATCAGTCGATGGATCAGCGGAAAATCTGCCATTCCGCTGCTTGTCGAAAGGCATCTCGATCTCCTCCTCGCCATTCGTGAACGGTTGCCCTGAAGCGCGTCTGGAGTCGGGTGGACGGTATGAAGTGTCAACGCTGCACTCCCCGCCACCCGAATTGCCCGACTCGCATCAAACGGTCGTGATGCCACGGGCGCGCTAGTGATGCGAAGGATGCCGGTGGCGTTGCGCTGGTGCATCCCGTTGACGCCTGGAGGTGCTCCACTCGCGTTAGCCTTGAATGCAGTCGGTAATTGTCCATGTCCAGTTCGGTCGCCCTTGGAATGTTGCTGCTCAATGTATCCTCATTGTAGATACATACTGCTTGCACTCAATTCGCGATGTTTCTACAATGGATACACATCAGGGGTTAATATGGAACTTAAAATTCAGAAGTGGGGTAATAGCGCGGCGGTTCGTCTGCCTACTGTGCTCCTCGAGCAGATCAACGCATCGGTCGGCGGTTCGCTGAACGCGGACGTGCGCCCGGACGGCTTACTGTTGACCCCGGCCCGTCGTAAATACACACTGGACGATCTCGTTGCCCAATGCGACCCGAAAGCCCCCATTCCGGCCGACCTGGATACTTGGGGTGAGGTCAAGCCAGTGGGGCGTGAAGCATGGTAAAGCGTGTCAAGTTCGAGCGAGGCGATATCGTACGCGTGAGCTTGAATCCGGCTGTCGGCCGTGAGCAGCAAGGCGCTTTTCGTTCTGCACTTGTGCTCTCTCCCGCCGCGTTTAATGCCTTGGGTGTGGCGCTTGTCGCACCGATCACCCAAGGCAGCGCATTCGCCCGCTTTGCAGGCTTCGCGGTGCCACTCTCAGGTTCGGAAACGGAAACGCAGGGCGTGGCGCTTGTGAACATGGTGCGCATGCTCGACCTGGAAGGGCGCGGCGCGCGCAAGATCGAATGCGCGCCCGTTGAAGTGGTCGAGGACGCACTGGCCCGGCTTCAAACGATTATTGAGTAGTGAAGACAACGAGAAGGGAAAAGCATGGACATAGCTGCACTGACCGCAAATGGGTTCGTCCCGACGATCTATGAAGGCCAGGAAGGAACTTTCTATGCCAAGAGGATCGCGGCGCGCGATATGCAGTATTTCCATTAGCATGTTGTCGACGAAGACGAGGTGAGTGAATTGGACGTCGTTATCGTTGAAGTCATGCCCGGCGATTTGGTCCAGTTGACCGTCGAAGGTCGTGACTATTGCGAAGAGCCGGTTGGTGTCGATACCGATGAATGCCGTGCGCTTCTGCGCGATGCAGGTTTGAACTGCTGAAGTGGAAAACGGGGAAAAGATGGAAGAACTTTACAGCATCGACGTATCGCGGGCCGGCGACACTGTGTGGGTGACGGGGCACGATGGTTCATGTGTAGGGCGATTCAGCAAGCGCTTTGGCATCGACGTACATCGGACCGTAACCGATCAGATGGCCGGCGCGGACCAATGCCTGCATTGCACGCACGAGGCGGCTGGCGAAAGCGAATGGCACGTTTTCCGTGAAGCTGTCCTGAGGCATCATGGGATCGACGTTCCGGTCGACACAATCCGTTTTTGAACAAGGAGGACTACAGACATGCGACCTATCGATGCGACGCCGCTGAAGGACTTTCCCAGAGAAGTGATTGTCTTGGACAGCAAAGTTGCGGAACGTCATGCGAACGAGGCATTTTATCTCCGCGTTCAAGTGAACGATGAGCAGATCCGGGCGGTGCGACTGACCGGTGAGGTTACGCTCCCTGGCGCTCGCAATGCCGCGGTTCGCCTCGGATACAACCCTACGCACTGGCTCGAAACACGTGTCGGCTTTCCGGTAATGTTCGACTAACCATTACACGCTGGAACATATGAGCGAGATCCTAACCGATGCCGAGCGTGCCGCGATCCGCGCCGTGGCGGCACAAGACAAGACCCAGCTTGATGCTGCACGTGCGGCGTACGATCGCGCAGCCCCGAAGCATGGCGTCGATTCGTGCGTCGAGCTTCAATTCATGTCGGAGCTGCTTGCGCCGATACCCGACCTGATGTTGCGCTCCCGTTATCGCGCAGCCGTGTTGTCCAGGCCGCGGTGAATCGGAGAACCAATATGACGACGCGGAATTCGGCGACCGACGAGCCCCTGCACCGGGAGCCGACGAGAGCCGAGATTGAAGACATGGCCAGGGCGCACGAACCGCACGTGTGGGCGCTGGAGCCGCCGGACTGCTCGTCGGCGCGATACCGGCTCGCCTCACTGGTGCGGGCAGAAGATGTCCTTCGTGAGCGGCGTGGATTTCCGTTGACCAGAGCCTTCGATTGACCGGAAAGCGATGCCCGGGCCGGCCACTGATTAACAAGGGAAGAAAAATGTCGAGTTTGTTGGAATGCCTCCGCTCTTTGCCGGGTGACCTGGTGATGCGGGATCTGGCAGCGGTGCGTGATCAGGACTCGACGGTCGAAGAGCATATTGCCCGAGTAGCGCGCGACGAAGACGGGTACGAGGTTAGACATGAGCCTCGCAATTACGGCCGGAGCACGACAATCGCCGTCGGATTGATCAACGGTCCAGCGATCTTCCGTGAAATCGGGTAGCTAACTTGCGCAAGCCATGCTTCGTCGAACATCTGTGCGGGAGTGCTTGAATGCCTGTTCAAGCGCAGCCGGAACGACGCGCAAATGGTCGAACCAGCGAGTGGCGCAGCTTTGCACATCAGTACAGAGACCGTTGAGTCGCGTGAAGGCTGCGTCGAGATTCGCTCAAATATCTAGGAGTTCGTGATGCATATCACCCTCGACACCGCGAAAGCGATCTATCGCGAGGCGGTCGATTCGCGCGCAAGCGATGGCGAAGGTGCTACATGGTGGGATGAGGTCGCTGCCGAAGTGCGCGACGTGATCGCTGCGCGCACTGTGATCGAGGCGGCTAACGTGATCGCATGGTGGCATCACGACTGGGCGGTCGTATCCGATACGCCGCGTGCCGCTGCGAAGCGGATGCGAGACGCCGCCCGAATGCTGCGTTCCAAGGCGTAGAAAACTAGAGCATGCAGTCCCAATATCGTCTCGATCCGGAAATCACAGGGGGTGAGGGGCGTGGTTTCCGTGAGTTCGACTGGTATTTCGACGCACGTTGAGGCGGCCTCGACTGGCTTTTGCAAAGGCATCTGGGTCGATCGCGGTGCACTGGCTGGCGATCTCGACAGCCGTTTTTCGTCGTTCCTGCGCGCAGTTGCGCGTCTCGCGAATATGCCCGGGTGTTTGCGCGTGCATGAGGTCCGGCATACACCTCGGGACTGCGGCCGGAGCATGACAGACGTCGTTGGCCTCATCGTTGGCCCAGCGATATTTCGAGAGATGCAGTAGGTCCACGGAGATGAGAAGACATGGCAAGACCCGAAGCTGACGTACCCGAGGACGGCGAATATTGGGCGATCTGCCGGGAAAGGAACCTTCTGTCTGCCGCCGCTAATGGACACAGTGGCGTATTCCCAAAGGCGAAGGTTACGGTGAGTCACGGCTGGGCGACTTTCCGCCGCGACGGCGAGGAGATATGGAACTGCAACGCACGGTATGCTGCCGCGAATTTCGGGCTTCAGAGGCTATAGGGAGAGAACAACGCTACCGGCCCGGTCGCGCCGCCGAAAATGAAGCGCAAGGGATCGTCCGCTCACGCTTTCTCGATGCTATGTCCGCATACTGCGAGGATGACGCAGTCATGTATGACGGCGAGACCGGAAAGGTGCTGACGGCTACAACCGGTGACTGCGCGATGGAGATAGCCTGGCAGGATGCGGCGAGGCGCGCCGCGCTCCCCTGAAATGCAAAAATGAATGGACGAGGGATGCCACACGTGAGCGGCATGCTGCACCGCAGGAGCAAAGCAATGGATGATGAACGGAAGGCAAGGATCGGCGCTATCGCTGGCAAGCTCGTTCAGGAAGTGATGTTGACCGGACTGACGTGGGATGAGGCAGTCGCTGCGCTGGGGCTGGCTGCGAAAGAGACCGCACAGGCTGCGGCGAGTGCAGGTCATGCCCCGGCATCTGAATGCCTCGCGCTCGCGCGCCGTTGTTTCGAGGATGCATTTGCGCAGGAGGTCCATGTCGTCATTGCGGACGGCAGTGCGCAGAGGCGCGACGCTGATTCCGACGAGAATCCGCTTCTGGCGACGGCTCGCCGTCGCCAGACGTCGAAACTCCATTGATCCGGAACGCGTTTTTAAAGGGCGAAGGCTGTGGTCGTCAAGATTTGTGCGCAGTCGGGCGCCCCGGCGGCACTTGACACGACGTCCCTCTCATCCAGGCCGATGCAGACGGCCCCTCCAATCCTCTCTTCGCCCCCAGGCTGCCTTCGTCCAATAAGATCCGGCTTTCACGAACTCCAGTGGCGTTGGACTACGCCGTTGATCCAATGCACGCGGGTAGGCAGGTGCTTCGAATTTGCGGTGTTCAGGCTACGGATGGATTAACCTTCGATTTCTTAACTGGATTTTTTCCAGTCCAGAAAAATAGGAGTCCGATATTACCCATTCGCAACAACGTCATGATCCATCATTTCTGGAAATTGATGACGTCATCGCAGGATCGGTAAGCATTCCATGGATTTCAGAACCTCCACTGAGTAAGTCAGGCATAAAGACTCACAGCCAGGGGGCGCGCAAAGACTATACCGGTCAATGAGTAATGCGGTTGCTTTGCCCAGTCGATCATTTACGTGTCTGGTGCAGGTGCGCGTGATATTTGCAGTTTTCTGAGGCCACGCTTCAAAGCTGGCATTATCCATAGATCGACTCGCGGCTAGCAAACGGGTCTGGCGTTGTGACGGGCCGTTCTGGTAAAAAAGTGCGGGCGTTCGCCGTAGATCCGTAAGTAGAGGGTTGACGCCGCTGATGAATTATCGGTTCTCAGACCATCGTCTTACCGGCCGATGAGCCGGCCCAGTTCCAGTCAGCGTCGAGGGAAAATCACTACCATGAGTGCATGGTTTCTACATGGGGAGATAATTCATGGCAACGTACAGGGAACTGAAAGCACAACTCGCCGAACTCGAGAGTCAGGCGACCGCCCTCCGTCAGCAGGAGTACGACGCGGTTCTCGCGGATATCCGGGAAAAAGTCATCGAGTTCGGATACACGGAGCGGGAGATTTTCGGGAGTCGTCGCGGCAGGCCGAGGCTTTCGCATAGTGTGTCACCCGCGAAATATCGCGACCCCGCGACCGGGGCTACGTGGTCCGGCAGAGGGCGCGTACCCAACTGGATCAAGGACGCGAAGAATCGCGACCGGTTTCTGATTCGCGAATAGATCGTTTTGCCGTGGGGCTGACTCTGGTCTGCTTGCGGTACCGATGTCAATGACCTGGCTGTTGTTTTGCCCGGTCGTCTTTCAGGGGCGACCATGAGTTGCGAAGATCCGGTGTGAGGGGCCTTCCATTGCGGCTGTTCGCAACGGCGCACAGACACGCACCTCGCAGCGCGCATATTCGAACAGTCATCGGTGACTGCCACGCGAAGGCAGTCCCTCTCATCTGCGTAAAAATTGAATAAAAATAATTCCTGTTTAAATTTTTTGAGTTCAAAGATTATTCGAGAATATATGGTTGTTGATAGCGTAAGGGTTGCAGAAAATCTGCCGCCGGAATGCAGGATAATTCGGCATTGAAAGTTTTCGAGCGCGGTGCACACGGAAACTCGTGCCGCTAGACCGCTGTAGCCGGCGACTTCTGCGTTCAACGCGTCGAGCAGCTCGGTATCTTCGCAAGGCGTGACGCGTATTCCACTATGAAGGAGATGCGTTTCTGATGCTGACAGTGGCCGTGCGTCATAGGACAATACGCAGCATGTCTTTAGTCGAATATGCACATAGGTGTGGCCGCGCGTTCATCGCTGAACTCGAACGCGATGAGCAAAAATCGCTTGGCCAGTTCATGACGCCTCCCGCAATCGCCGCGTGCATGGCGCGCCGCGCCGTTGCTGGAGTCGAGGGTGCGACCGTCAGAGTACTTGAGCCCGCCGCAGGTGCTGGCATTCTTGCCGCAGCCGCGGTGTCGGAACTTCTGGATCGGGCTAGGCCGCCAAAGGTCATTGCCCTCACTTTTTGAGGTGGACGACCGACTGTTGCCGTCGCTTAGACGACTCGCAGATCGTATGCGCAAGGCCGCCAGGGCACGTTCTGTACGGCTCACGTGCTCTATTCGACCCACTGATTTTCTCTTGTCGGACGAGGCAATCAATGGTCGAGCGCTGGCAGACATCATCATCGCGAACCCGCCTTACCTGAAGCTTAACAAGTCGGACGAGCGTGCTTCGGCCCATGCTTACGCCGTGTACGGCCAGCCAAATATCTATGGCCTGTTCCTTGCCGCGTGTGCACGACTCGTCGACGCCACTGGCCGGTACCGTTTTATCACGCCACGGTCATGGCTCAGTGGCTCGTATTTCGCAGCGGTTCGCAGACAGATGTTGCATTGGCTGCGGTTCGACGCATTGCATGTGTTCGAAAGCCGGAAAGCGCACTTCTCCGACGATCAGATTTTGCAGGAGGCAGTTATCCTTTGGGCCACAGCGCGCGCGGAGCGGGAGCCGAATCTGGATATCCTTGTCAGTCGTAGTCAGGGTGTGGCGGACCTCGGCGCGGCAACGGTCACGGCCGTGGCGTTCGCTCGGCTGGTCGGAGCGGACAACGAGCGGATGATTGCCCTGCACGGCGAACAAGAGGATGCGTTTCACCGCTGGAGCGACACCCTCGCAACTCATGGCCTGAGGGTGTCAACAGGGCCGGTAGTGGCGTTCAGAGCGACTGACTTTATCCAAAGTCACGTAGGCAAAAAGACTGTCCCCCTTCTGTGGATGCAGCACGTTCGCCCCATGCGCATGCAGTGGCCGATCCAGAAGAAACGCGAACACATTGCCGCCGTCGAAGCGTCGGCCTGGATGCTCGTGCCCAATCAACCCATGGTCGTCCTCCGACGGTTCAGCCCCAAGGAGGCAGAACGCCGGATCACTGCGGCTCCGTATTCCGGGGCATTACCCGGCGCCACAATTGGCCTCGAGAACCATCTGAACTACATCGTGCGCCAAGGCGGAACGATGACGGTCGACGAGGCTAAGGGGATCGCCGCTTTTCTAAGCAGCGAACTGGTGGACGCACACTTCCGTGCGCTCGCCGGGAGTACGCAAATCAATGCCACTGAGTTGCGCAAGCTGCCGCTGCCACCGATGAGGCAACTGGTTGAAATTGGTCAGCGTCTGTTGGTGCACGCGACGCTGGCCCAGGTCGACAGCCTTGTCGAGGAAGTTCTGCTTCGAGATGCACCCAGCGAAGCAAAAGGTGTGTAAGCGCCCGGGGAACACATCTAGACGGCGAGAATTTCGTGGCACCCTCTCAGCTTGCCGGGCTGACGCGATGAGATCGCGTATCGGTGCCACCGAGTTCGTCTCTCGGATCGTCCGTTTCCACTGAGTTATTTCACCATGCGTCTTACAGTTGCCCAAGCTAACCACGTTGCAAAGGTCTTTCCGGAGTGTCGTACTGAGATGACCGACTTCCTCGAGGCTGGTGCTGAAGTGGTGATCTACAAGCAGAACAAACGCGGCAGCGATGTCCCGCCCTATGCAATCGCCGTTGCCGGTACCGCCTTCTGGATTGATTGCTGCGAGACACCGGAGGATGCAACAGTGCTGGCCCACTCCCTCGGCCTCAACGTCGTTGAGGTGCGCCGGTAGTTCGACTCTGCGTGCGCTCCGGCAGCTGGCCGACGCGTCGATCGGGAGTTCTTCTTGTTGGGCATGTCCGGTTGCCGGTTGATCAGGATCTTGCGTGCGATATTGAGATCGTCAGCCCGGAATCAAGTGGGAGCGCCAGATTTAGGTTTGCACGATCGGGGTTGCGAGCCCGGTGGTGGGTCCGTGCATGAGACCTTCCTGTGTACCGTTTACTGCGGTCCTCCATCTTTCCCATCTCCTCACAGGTCGCTGCGCCGAGGGCGTACTGACACGCGGGGCGTCCGCGGAAGACCGTGTACCGCGCGCCGACGTCCCCCGATCAGATGATGGCCGGACAGACAGGTTCGCAAGTCATCGGTGCGAGACGCAACTAACCGTCAAGCGCTCCTCCTGACCGCAAACGCCTGCCGGCGGCAAAACAATGGCGTGCAGCAAGGCGGCATTTAATAAGGGGCGGAGCCGTTTGCGCCACCACGACAGCTGGCCAGTGGATTGGCAGGTGAGATTCACTTCCTTTACTTCCTTGACAAGCTTGACGATGTCTCCATATCCGGGATAGGCTTAACCGGTCCCTTGGAGAAGGCTCATGTCTACGGCAACCATTCAGGCGTCAGAGTTTTCGCGGCTGCTTATGCGTGCTGCGAAGGTGCTGGATCGTACCGGCGCGCGCACCCCGGAAGCGATCCGCAAGGTCGTGGCGACTTCAATGCAGGCCGATATCGGTCAGCTTCCCGCTAAAAAGCAGCAGCGATTCGCGCAGTCGATCGCGCTGTTCGCACAGGGATTCGATGATGCGCTGACAGCCGTAGCCGACGCTGCGGTTGAAGTCGCGCCGTCGAGGACGCCAGGCGCGGGCCACAGCCGCCGTGCTCCCGCACAGCGCGCCCGCACCGCAGTGGACCCCAGGGCAGGGCGGCGTGCCGGCGCGTCCTCCGCCGAAGCGGAAATGTTTGCAGAAGCAATGGCCGCCCGAGCGAAACTCGCAAGGGAAGGCAAACTGCTTGAGCCTGCGGAGTTCATGGGCCGCGCAGGTGTCACGCGGCAGGCAATCAACCAGCGGCTGAAGACCGGTTCCCTCTTCACGGTCGATGGTCCCAACGGGGTGAGCTATTACCCGGCTTTTTTTGTGGACGAGAGCCTCGACCGCCGCACGGTTGCCCGCGTCTCCAGGGAGCTCAAAGAGTTGCCAGGTGCCAGTAAATGGGCGTTTTTCACGAACCCGCGGCGCTCACTCGGCGGCCTCACCCCGCTGGAGGTAATCGGTGGCAAGCAGCCCGGGCGCAGGCAGGGCGGTCGCAACAGCATTGATCAGGTAGGGAAGGTCAACCTGTCGATGGTCCTGCGGGCCGCAGCGGGCTACGCGGAGGAATAACATTTGGTTGCCCGTGCTCTCAGGAACCCCGCGAAGAATTTCAGCACGTTTGCGTTGCCGGTCGTCAAAGTGAAGGCCAAACGTCTGGTCAGGATCTCAAGTTATGACTCAAACGAACCGCATTTTGGACGCACCGCGAGCCACCGCTTTGACGATCCGAAAAGGGAATACGGGACCAGTTACTTTGGCCTGAATCTGGCCACGGCGGTCGCAGAGTCCCTGCTGCATGATCTCGAGCCGGTTGGGACCCGATATCAGGTCGCGGCCGATGAAGTGAAGCGGCGCTTTATCCATACGTTCGAGGGGATGGACCTGACGCTTGCAGATCTGACCGGCCAGGGCATGAACGTACTTGGCGCACACGCCGGGCTGTTTGGCACGGCGAATTACGGAATTCCGATGCGCTGGTCACGGGCGATCTACACGCATCCGGCTCATGTGGACGGAGTACTCTACGTGTCGAGAATGATGGCTCCAGAGCTGGCCGTCGTGCTGTTCGACAGAGGAGGGAGTATCGCACTGACCCAGCGCACACCATCGACGGCGTTGGCGCGTAGCGCAGCGTTCGCGAAGGTCCGAAAAGCCCTGCATATTGCGTACACGTAGTCAGCGACGTTGCTGGCGTGGCGCGCTCGCAGAAAAGGCGTGCGTGAAGCCTGGGCTTTTCTGCCCGCCCGTGCGCTGTAAAATTCGTCATGCAGCACCCGTTACGTTCGAAGGCGAGTCATGCCTCGAGTGATGATGGCGACGCGGCATTGGAGAGAGAAGATGAAAACGATGTCAGCTGCGCAATGCGCACATGTTGCGAAGGTGTATCCGGAATGCAGGGGCGAGATGGCACATTACCTCTCGTGCAGCCCGGAAGTTGTGATCTACCGCCAGAACGAATGTGGCGATGACGTTCCTCCCTACGCAATCGCCGTTGCCGGAACAGACTTCTGGGTCGACTGTTGTGACACGCCTGACGAGGCGGTGGCGCTCGCCCGCTCGCTGGGACTGACGGTGACGTGCCTGCCAGAAGCAGGGCAACGCTGACCTGACACACGATTGCCGCCGGATTAACAGGAAATGAACGTGACGCAACCTTACGCCATTGACGTGTCCTCGCTGGGCGATACCGTGTGGGTGACCGCGCACGACGGCTCGTGCGTGGGGCGATTCAGCAAACGCTTCGGAATCGACGTGCATCGAACCGTGACCGAACAGCTGGCCGGTGCGGACCAATGCCTGCACTGCACACATGAGCCGGCTGGGGAAGGTGAATGGCGGGTATTTCGGGACGCTGTGCTTCAGCATCACGGGATCGATGTCCCGTTCGATACGATCAGGTTCTGACGATGGAAAACAGGATGTCTACGTTGCTTTAGCCCGGCCAGGCAGGTCGATGGCAAGTCGACCTGACAGGGCGCAACTTTTGTGCATACCGGAACCGGGCCCCCTGATGCGCCTTGTACATCATGGCGCGAGGAGCCTGGTCCGCAACTACAGGCTCATAACAGGATTGCCTGCTGCAGCAGTTCCAGGGCTTTCAGTTCGTCCAGGCGACCCGTGCGTGCCTTGCCTGCCAGCGTCTTGATCAAGGCTTCTGCTATCGGCTCAATACCGTGAAGATTGTCCAGGCTCGTCACGGAAGCGAAGGGGCGGGTTGCCGGGTTTCGCTGCGGTACGGCGGACGCGGCGAACGACTCAGGGGTTGCTGGTGTGCCTGCCCGGGCAACGTCGTTATTTGTTCAGGCAGGCGAGCGGCAAAGTCATCGGGAAAGCCATTTACAGGATCTTGCTCGCTGGTCACGATCGCCTCTTTCTCACCTGCGACATCCGCAGAAACAGCTGACGGCCGTTCTGCATCGCCCGCCCGCGTGCGCCGTCCACGCGCCTTCGTGACGGCGGTCTTCGCTGGCACATCGTTCATTGCAGGCGCAACCGATTCGGGCTGTTGAGCGGATGCACGTCCGCGCGGCGCAGGCGCAAGCATACGCGACACCGACACCGGAATATCGTCTTCGGAGCGCGGGGTGTCCAGCCAGCCCGCTGGCAAACCAAGGCGCTCCGTGAACCGGTTTGCTTCAACCGTGTCCAGGCGTTTCTTGCCATGCAGCCGGTGGGCCATGTTGGACCCACTCAGGTCCATGACCACACCAAGCTTTGCTTTCGATCCGTTGTGACTCGTGAGAACGTGGAGGTTCGCACGTCGGATGTTCTCTACGTCGGCGTCATCGGTGAGTGCCAGCGATTGCTGCTTGGTCGTTTCAGGGGACGTTCTGTCTTTTGCACGCGAAGCTTTTTTCGGCGTCTGGGCTCCGGGCTGTCCGGCCGCAGCGCCAGGACTGGTCTTGACGGCCTTGGTCGTGCCGCCGGTTGGTTTCCTGGGCATTTGCGCTTCCTCGGACAAACTGTCTTCAAGAGATGGTTGCTGATCGACGGTCAGGGCAGACGCCGGATTGGATGCTTCGGACTCTCCATCCTGTCCGTCGTCTGTTTGAATGAAGTCGAGTGGCGACTTCAGCCGGGAGATCGTCTCGGCTGTGAGCCCGGGATTGGGCTGGTCAAAAAAACCGTGCGGCAACCCGAGCGTAGTTTCCATATGAAAGGCGGTCTCGGGTGTGAATCTCTCGCCCTTCATGAGTTCGGCCACGCGCGTCATCGTGGACTCAAGCGCAATGGCGATATTTTCCGCGCCCACTGCGTTGACGAGAAACTGGAACGACCGTGTCTTGAAAACGGAGGCCGTCTGTGTGGAGTCCTGGACAGCCGCCTTCACATACGGCTGTCTCTGCCGGTTGGGCTGAGGCTTCTTTTCGTGGCGAGGTTGGCGTTGGCCGCTGTCGCGGGATCCCGCATATCGCCCGCGGGCTTGACTCATATAGTAGGGCTCCATGCGAGCGGTGACATCCTGAAGACGATCATTATAAACGCCGCGCAGTTGATATTTGATGCTTCATTCGCACAAGGATGCGTAAATGTACGCCCGGGCGAGGATGACGGGCTTCATGAAGTACGGGTTCTCCGTGGAGCATATGAAATAAATAGGATGGCGAATTAAGTACCGTAATAATACAGGCAACCATTCGTGGCCCCGCTTGAGGCGTCAAGGGCGTTTGAGCCAGTTGACGTGGCGAATAGCTCGGGGGACGACGGTGCCGACGGCAAGCCGATATTTTGTTCGAGGAGGGCGCAGTACTCTGCTTGCCACCTTGAATCGTCGGATCGACGAATGGAGCGAGGGCTTGCACAGCCCGCTCATGACGCTGGCCGCCGTCAACCGGCCACCAGCGAAGCCGCGCTCGAGAATGAACGATACATTCGAGATTCCCCTGAAAGCACGGCTCCCGGCGTCGATCGACTGGGGGGTGGCATCGACGGTCGCCTGCCGAGGATAGCGCCGCCAATTTCCGGTACTTGCCTCGCCTGATTTGAACAATCTACATGGCAAACGGAGTCCCGGTCACCGGCATCTTGCGCGGGACCGCGGCGGCTCGCCACGGATGCGTCCCGAGGTGCTGTGGGCCGCGACATCGGTGGGCAGTCTGGCATGGTTAGAGGGTAAAAAACGGCCCGCAGAGCGGGCCACACATCGGGATGCGATGCGCCCCGGTCAGGCGGGCTTGATATTTGCGGCCTGCTTGCCCTTCGGCCCCATCTTCACATCGAAGCTAACTTTCTGGTTTTCCTGCAGCGACTTGAAGCCTTCCGTCTTGATCTCGGAAAAGTGGGCGAACAGGTCTTCGCCGCCGTCATCCGGGGTAATGAAGCCAAAGCCTTTCGCATCGTTGAACCATTTCACTGTGCCAGTTGCCACTTTCTGAATCCTGTCGATGTTGAAACCTGAAAAACGCGAGAGTACGGCATCGCATAAGGGCGATCACCCGCAAGGGACGACTTTTTACCACGCCGGGATGACACCTGCCAATCAGCAGGTCCACGAACAACACAGGTCCGGCTTTCAGGGACCCAGGCACGTTGCAGACATTTGTCGTTCTGATCCGTGGTGACGGCATAGGATGGCTGCGCCGCGAAGACTGATTCTGAAACGGAACAGGAAAGGCACCTGAGAAGAGTCGCCGAAACTTCGACGCATTACAGATTCCTCCCTCGTCACACTCGAAAGGCAGGTCTGCGTCACCATTCTGGTGCGCTCCTGCCCTTCACACACAGCGACGGGCGAACGATGACGTGCAAGCGGGCCCGAACCGGTTTCGCAGTGCCAACCCGGAGACTGCAGAGGGCATGTTACGCTTGGTCGACGCTACCGGTGCCTGATCCCGACGCTTAACGTCACAAGTGATGCGAATGTCGTGGATATTCACCTGCGCGTCAGTGCTTGAAAGTGAAGAGCGTCCAGTTCACTTCACGCGACGTCGAAGCGGGGATGGGCATCTGACGAGCTTTCGGGCGATGTTGCGTGCGCCCGTCGCGCTCGATTATCCTCACGGCGGGTGGGTAGCAGGATTGAATGAGCGGACGTCGTCAGCAGTCTTTGCCGTGATCGGCGACGCCGACCTGGCGCTAACCGGGGCGAAGGTGCCATGAACAGTTTCATACAGATCGGGGCCAATGTGGTGTTCTCTTCGGTCGTCCTGAGCCCTAACTGGGGGCGAGAGTGTCAGGGTACGGAAGCGATATCGCGACAGGAACAGGTCGGGCCTGCATCTTCGCGCGTCGCTGCGGGGGCGGTGCGTGAAGCTCGCAGCCAGGATGATGGCAGTCGCGCGCAATTGACGTTGCTCTAGTATCGGCGAGGAAGAATTCATGGGTATGTTGAGGGTGAAAGCAGGCGAACTCGTCGAACGGTTCATCGAAGAAGCAATTTCGAGCGGCCTGACGTGGGACGAAGCCGTCGCGGTATTCGGTCTCGCGGCAAAGGCTTCGGCTCAGGCCGCAGCCGCGGCTGGCGAAGGGACTGAGGCGGAGTGCGTAGCGCACGCACGGGAGCGGTTTCAGGAAGCGTTTGCGCAGGATGTCCATGTGGTCGTGGCAGACAGTTCGGGTGCGGCGCCAGACGAGAACACCGGCGACAATGCGCTGCTTGCGACTGCGCGCCGTCGGCAGGCGCACAAATTTCACTAGTCGGCTGCCGTGTTGCGCTTGTCGGAGCGAATCGACGACGGTTCATCCAGCAAAGTCCCACCAGCGCATGGATCAGCGGATAATCGGCCATTCCACTGCTGGTCGAACTGCCTCGGCGCTCTGTCGTCCGACGCGGTAAATTGTTCGAGCAGTGCCAAGGGGCGCCAGGCGGGAGCCAGCCCGGTAGCCGCCGCGCGCGCAACCCACGCAATGGAGCGGAAGTGGAGAGAAAACTTGACGACGAAGCCAGCGCTGAGTTGCTGTGTTTTCTCGTGGTCGGACAGCTTTTTGCATTCGCCCGCGAGGGCGTGTGGCTGCGCACCGATCATCTGATCGAATCGGCGCAGATCTGGCTGGCCTCGAACGGCGCTGAGTGCGACTGGCTGGAGCGCGCCAGGCTGGTAGCGGCGTCCTGCACGATTGCTGCGGAGGAGAGCGGTGTCCCCTTTCCGGAGGGCGATGCGGATTGCACCGGCTCTTCAACCTGCGCACCGGTTGGTTTCTCGACTATCGTTCACCGATCGTGCAACGCATTCACGCACGTTGCGCCACGTACCTGAAGACGTCCTGACTATCGCGCTGGCGTGAAGCAGGCAAGTTGGCGCGCGGTTTGCAAGGCAGACGGCGCATGTGACGAGGCGCAGGCAGATGAGGGCGCTTGACGGACTGCGGGTTCAGACAAGGTGATTCGCCCGGACGCGGGCCCATCAGCTCGGCCATTGTTTATCGGTCCCAGTTCGACCCGCAACAGACAGTCAACCAGGCCGCCACGAATGACCGGTTCCAGCTCCAGAGTGGACTTCCGGCATCCGTCGTTGGAATTCGTGCAACCGTACCGTCATTCAACACGATGGAGTTGCCGGACAAGATCCAGGAATAACTCAAGCGCGCGCGTTATTGGTCGAGAAATTTCGATAATCGCGCTAATCGTGTTTTCATAGACTGGACCGGATGGCACCTCCGCGAGCGCGTGCCGTTTCGCGAACGACGCAGCATAGGACTGCGGCAGCAGGCCAACATAGTGCCCGGACAGCACGAGCATCGCCACCGCCTCGAGGCCAAACGCCGACGGTCCACGCCGCATCCGCAGCGTATTGAGCGCCTCGTGCACGAACGGCTGCTCGCGATAGACGAGCGGTAGCATCGATGCATCGGGCAACTTGCGACGTGCTACGTAGAGTGTCTGCCGCTCGATGAAGAGCGGCAGGTAGTGGAAGCCCGCCTCGCGCCGGTACATGCCCCGAATCGCAACCTGCACGCGGCGCTCCCGCAACGCCAGGTCGAGTTCGTTGAAGGTCATTACGCGCAACTCGACGCTCACGTCGGGCGCCTGTTCCTTCAGCGCGGCGAGCACCTCTGGCAAATGACAGCCTTCATCGCTGGCGATGTGCTCGACCATCCCGATCGACAGCGTGCCGGACAATACCCCGCGCACCGCGTCGATTTCGGGCTGAATCCGTTCCAGCGAGCGGATCGCGTCGCGCGCGAGATCGAGGGCGACCTTTCCCGCCTGCGTGAGCACGAATCCGGATGGGCCGCGCTCGCACAGTCGGGCGCCGAGCGTCTCCTCGACTTCGCGGATGTGCCGGCTAATCGATGCCTTCGACATATTCAACTGCTTTTCCGCAGCGGCGAAGCCATTGGCCTGGGCGACGGCGCAGAAAATGCGCAGCGAACGCAAATCGCGCTCCGTGAAATCGGATCTAGCCACTCAAGCCACTCCCAAGTCGAGAAGATGGGCAAACAGGCCCATCCGAAAGGTTTCATTTTCTGGAACCATACCGCTAAAAAAATCATTTTTCACTCTCTTTATGGCGGCATACATTCAATCGTCTGGCCAATTGCGCGAAATCGCGAAATCGCGAAGTCCGCAATGTGCCGGTCAGTCACCCCACACGACCACACGACCACCACGCGGAGAGCGCAATGAAACAACTGACCAGACGATCCTTCCTGAAAACCACACTCGCTTCGGGCGTGGCACTGGCACTACCGAAGCTCGCACTGGCCGAAGGCGGCACGCTTGCGGACATCAAACAGCGCGGCAAGCTGGTGGTCGGCACGGAAGCCGCGTACGAGCCGTTCGAATTCGTCGAAAACGGCCAGATTGTCGGGTACGGTCACGATGTGCTGGAATTGATGGCGGCGAAGCTCGGCGTGAAGCTCGAGCAGATGAATCTGCCGTTTCAGGGCCTGCTTCCAGGCCTGATGACGCACAAGTTCGACTTCGTCGCGACCAGCGTCGGCATCACGCCGGAGCGCGCGAAGCGATTTGCGTTCAGCGAGCCGGTCGGTGTGGTGCGCTCGGTGCTGCTGGTACGCGCGGACGACAAATCGATCAACCGCGACCTCGACATCGGCGGCAAGACGATCGGCACGCAGATGGGTTCGTCGTCGCAACCCGTCGCCGACGAGTTCGAAAAGGAATTGAAGGAAAAGACCGGTAAGGGCTACGCAGGCACCAAGCTGTTCCAGGCATATCCAGACGTTTCAAACGCGCTGGCGAACCGGACCGTCGACGTCGCGTTGATGCCGTCGAACATCGCTGCCGTGCAGATGAAGCGACAGCCGAACGCATTCCGCATTGCCGGCACCATCGGTCAGCCAAAGCTGCTCGCGTGGGTCGCAAATCCGAACGACCTCGAAATTCGCAAGTTCATCAATGATTCGCTCGAAGAATTCCGCGCGAACGGCAAGCTTGCCGCGTTGCAGACGAAGTGGTTCGGCACGCCGATGGACACGCCGCGAGCGAACTATCTGCCGGCCGGCGCCATCTGACGCGCCGCCATGCTCAACTGGTTCGGCAAGGGCGGCGTAATCGCGCCGTTTCTCGACGGGGTCGTGTCGGGGACAGCGCTGACGCTGGGCGCTTCGGCCTGTGCGTTCGTCATCGGACTCGCGCTTGGCGTCGTTCTGCTGCCTGCACGCATGTCGCCGTTCGGTCCGTTGCGTGCGCTGGTGGTACTGTGGGTGAGCCTGATTCGCGGCACCCCGGCGCTGATTCACATGTTGATCGCGTACTACATGGTACCGGCTCTGCTCAACATTTCGATCTCGCCTGTCACCGCGGGTATCGCCGCGCTCGCGTGCAATACCAGTGCGTACATCGTCGAAATCCTGCGCGGATCGCTCGGCACGATCTCGTGGGGACAGCGCGCGGCAGGTTACGCATTGGGTATGCGTACCGCACAGGTGTGGCGTCACGTGCTGCTGCCGCAGATGATCTATCGTGCGATTCCGCCGCTCACCAGCGAGTTCACGCTGTTGCTGAAAGCCTCTTCGCTGATGTCGATCATCGCGGTGCCGGAACTCGCGACTGTCGGTCGCAACGCCACGCTGCAAACCGATTTGCCGCTGCAGGTCTTCACGATCACCGCCGCGGTCTACTTCCTGATCCTGTTCTGCATCTCGGCCGTTTCGCGAGTGTGCGAGCGCCGCGTCTCGAGGATGCTGCCCCATGGCCATTGACTTTTCGATCGTCCGCGAAGCGGTGCCGGTGTTGCTCGACGGCCTTCGCGTCACAGCACTGGTCAGCGCGATCGGCATTCCGCTCGGTGTCGTGGCGGGAATCGTCGCGGCGTACGCGGCGCAATCGCGCACGTTCCTCAAGCCGGTCGCGCTCGCCTACGTCGAACTGGTGCGCAACATTCCGTATCTGATTCTCGTCTACCTGTCGTTCTTCGGTCTGCCGAAGCTCGGCATAGGCGCTTCGGCAATGACGGTGGCGATTGGCTGCACCGTCTTTTACACGGGCGGCTACTTCAGCGAAATCCTGCGCGCGGCGCTGCGCAGCGTACCGCGTGGCCAGACGCAGGCGTCGTTTTCACTCGGCATGACGTTCTGGCAGACACAGCGCCACGTGATCGCGCCGCAGTTGTTCGGGTACGTCACACCGCCGACCACGAGCCTCGTGATCATGATGTTCAAGGACTCGGCAATTTTCTCGGTGATGAGTCTGCCGGAGATGACATACCAGAGCAATCTGCTCACCGCCAATACCTTTGCGTATGTCGAAGTGCTCGGCACGACGGCATTGATCTACTGGATCTGCAGCGTTTTGCTGGCCGGCGTCGGCCGCCGTCTGGAAACGGCGATCGGACGACGCGCGCGCCACGTCTGACGCAGATCCCATCATTCCCTCCAGGAGACACTCGCATGACTCAATACACCGTCGCGCCGCGCATCGGCCATCCGACGCTGCTCTACTCGGAACTCGATCTCGACATCGACAACCTGAAGGCCGATATCGCCGTGCTCGGCATGCCGTATGGCGCGCCGTACGCACCGTCCGATTTCAGCAATGACCAGACCAACGCGCCGTCGGCGATCCGTCAGGCGACCGACCGCGTCGTGCGCAAACCGGGGCATTACGACTTCGATATCGATGGCCCGCTGCTGCAAGGTCGCACCGATGTGCGCTTCGTCGATTGCGGCGACATCATTCCCGATCTGACGAGGCCTGGCGAGCACTATGCGCGCGCCGAAGCGGCCGTGCGCCGGATCGTCGCCGGGGGCGCGATGCCGATCGTACTGGGCGGCGATCACGGCATCACGACGCCGATTCTGCGCGGCCTCGACGCAAAAGGTCCGGTCACGCTCGTGCACATCGATGCACATCTCGACTGGCGCGACGAAGTCAATGGCGTTCGCGAAGGCCTGTCGAGCCCGATCCGCCGCGCGTCGGAAATGGCGCACGTCGATCGCATCATCCAGATCGGTTTGCGTGCGCAAGGCAGCGGGCGCCCCGAGGAACTCGTCGCCGCGCGCGCGTATGGCTCGGAACTCGTCACGGCGTACGAACTGCACGACATCGGTATGGACGCTGTGCTCGCGCGTATTCCCGACGGCGGCAATTATTATCTGACGATCGACGCCGACGGCCTCGATCCTTCGGTGATGCCAGCCGTCGCGGGACCGGCGCCAGGCGGCGTGACCTTCCTGCAAGCACGCAAGCTGATCCACGGGTTGGTGAAAAAAGGCCGCGTGGTCGGCATGGACATTGTGGAAATCCAGCCGGAAAAGGACGATGCGAATCTGATCTCCTGCATAACCGCCGGGCGCCTGATTCTCAACCTGATTGGTGCGTCGATCCGCGCGGGATATTTCGACAAATGAGCCCGGATCAAGCCGTCATCGATATTCGGGGCGTTCACAAGTGGTACGGCAGCCATCACGTGCTCAAGCAATGCTCTACGCACGTAAACAAGGGTGAAATCGTCGTCGTGTGCGGTCCGTCGGGGTCGGGCAAATCGACGCTGATCAAGACCGTCAACGCGCTGGAGCCATTCCAGAAAGGCGACATTGTCGTCGATGGCACGTCGCTCAGCGCGAAGTCGACCAATCTGTCGAAGTTGCGCAGCCGCGTCGGCATGGTGTTCCAGCACTTCGAACTGTTTCCGCATCTAGACCTGACGCGCAATCTCACGCTCGCGCAGCGCATCGTGCTCGATCGCGACGAAGGCCGGGCGCGCACGAAAGCGCGCGAACTTCTCGACCACGTCGGGCTCTCGGCGCACGCGCACAAGTATCCGGCGCAGCTGTCGGGTGGCCAGCAGCAGCGCGTTGCGATTGCGCGCGCGTTGTCGATGGATCCGATGGTGATGCTGTTCGACGAACCGACCTCGGCGCTCGACCCGGAGATGGTCAACGAAGTGCTCGACGTGATGGTTGAACTCGCCCGCGAAGGCATGACCATGATGGTGGTCACGCACGAAATGGGCTTCGCAAAGCGGGTCGCGCATCGCGTGGTTTTCATGGAAGACGGCGCGATCATCGAGGACAGCCCGACCGACGCGTTTTTCCAGGACGCCGCCAGCGCCGCCGCGAAACGCTTTCTTTCCAGAATCCTTCATCACTGAACTTTCGAATCGTCACGACATGACCACTCATACGCGTATCCGCAAATTCAACACTCGCGAAACGTATCCGGAACAGAGCCTGGACAACGACCTGTGCCAGGCGGTGATAGCCGGCAACACGGTGTATCTGCGCGGCCAGATCGGCCAGGATCTCGACACACGCGAATCGGTCGGCATCGGCGACGTCGCCGCGCAAACCGAAAAGGCGATGTCGAACATCAAGATGTTGCTTGACGAATGCGGAAGCAAGCTCGAGGACATCTGCAAGGTAACCGTCTACATCATCGACCCGCGCTATCGCGAGGCTGTCTATAACGTGATGGGCCGCTGGCTCAAGGGCGTGTTCCCGGTGTCGACCGGTCTCGTCGTGCAGGCGTTGGCGCGCCCAGAATGGGTGGTCGAAATCGACGTCATCGCCGTCAAACCGGACGCGTAATCATGGCGCTCAGCCGAAGTGCCGAACTGCTGAAAACGCTGATCGCGTTCCCAACCATTTCGCGCACGCCGAATCTCGCGCTGATCGAGCATGTCGCCGGTTTGCTGGGCGCGGCGGGCATCAGGAGTACGATCGTCGGTAACGACGCCGGCACCTGCGCGAACCTGTTCGCGAGCACGGGGCCGGCGGACGTACCCGGTGTGATGCTATCGGGACACACGGACGTCGTGCCTGTCGAAGGACAGCCGTGGACGATGCCGCCCTTCGAGGCCACGCTACGCGACGGGCGGCTTTACGGACGCGGTGCTGCTGACATGAAGGGCTTCGTCGCCTGCGCGGTCATGGCAATAGTCGATGCGTCGGCGCGGACATTGAAGAAGCCCTTGCAGCTGGCGCTGTCGTATGACGAGGAGATCGGCTGCGTCGGCGTGCGTCGGCTGATCGATGTGCTGGAGGCGGCCCCGCTGCGGCCGGAACTGTGCATCATCGGCGAACCGACGATGATGCAGATCGCAACCGGTCACAAAGGCAAGGCTGCGTATCGCGCGGTCTGTTGCGCAGAGGAAGGCCATTCGGCGCTCGCGCCGAAGTATCTGAATGCAATCCATGTTGCCGCTGACTGGATCGCGGGCATTCGCGCGGCGCAGCAGCATCTCGCCGAACGCGGCGCGCACGACGACGGTTACGACGTGCCGTATTCGACGATTCACGTCGGGACGATCCACGGCGGCAAGGCGCTCAACATCGTGCCGAACGAATGCACGCTCGAATTCGAAATCCGCACGCTCGCGAGCGACAACGCCGACGCAATACTCGGAGACATTCGCTCGCGGGCCTCGATCGTAAGCGCCACGGCTTTTCAAGGGAAAGCACATCTGCCCGATGTCGAGGAAGTCAACGCTTATCCCGGTCTCGACACCCATGTCGCGAGCAATGCCGTAAGGTTTCTCGAAACGCTGCTACCGCCGAATACGCAGAAGCGCAAAGTTGCTTTCGGCACGGAAGGCGGACTGTTCTCGACGCGTCTGTCCGTGCCGAGCGTCGTGTGCGGCCCTGGCGATATCGACGTCGCGCACAAGCCGGATGAATACGTTGCATTGGCGCAGCTTGATGCATGCGATAACTTTCTCGCCCAGCTAACGAGCCGCTTGCAGTAAAACCCGATTTCCTGACCAGCGGCCCATGCAAAGCTGGCGCGTGGGAGATGTGCAATGCCGCGCCGTAAGCGAACGACCGCATTTGATGTGGAACCGACGTCTGAACGACCGACTCACGAGGCTGGCTAATGACGCCTCATGGCCGATCCCTGTCCGACGTCGACCTTGCGGAGTAGGTCGCCCTTGATCGGTCCGCGCCCGGCAGAACTTGACCCGAAGCGATCCATAGTCGAACCAGGCCGCGTGTCCGCTTACTGTGCCCAGGGAGGCATGCAACCGGCTTCGCCTGCACTTCACTTGATACATTCGCGCTCCACGCGCTACGGGATGCACGCCGCCATCGCGAGCAGCGCGAAAAGCAAAATCGCAGATGCCAGCACCACTGACTCCGTACCGAATGCTGCACTGATCACCGAGGCCATCAATGCGGAACTGCTGATCTGAAGAACCCGACGAGCCCAGATGCGGTCGCAGCATGCTCATGCTCGCTAGTGACGGCGCGCGATACAGCCAGTGACAGCGAAGATCCGTTCGCAAGGCATTGTCAAGTTGGCGACGTGGGCGCGTACCAACGCGATATGAGTAGGATTCCTGTTGATTATCGAGCGACACCAGTCGGCTCAGCGACGGTCCACCGGAACCAGCTGGCCAGGCGCGCTCGCAGTTGTGCGCGATGGTCACCTGCGCTCATCCTGTGCCGGGGCAGCGCGAAGTGCTGGCGAATCGGGCCGAAGTTCGACAGAAAGCGCTGCGGGTCACGGAAACCCTGCATCTGACGCTCACGCCGGCGCGTCGGCTGGTGGTTGTTCTCTGCGCGGTTATTGACCCGGGCCGAGGCCTTCACGAAGATGTGCTTCACACCGGCTAGCTGCGGCACCTCGGATCTTGCCGCGGGATAGCTGCGCAGCTGGTCGGTGACAATCTTCCGGGGCACCGGATAGGACCGCAGCATCTTTCTGAAGAAGCGCCTTGCCGCTGTCTTGTCACGGCGCTTTTGGAGCAGCACGTCCAGTTCGACGCCGTGCTCATCCACTGCACGCCACAGCACGTACGGCTTACCGCGCAGTTTCACGAAGAGCTCATCGAGATGCCACGTCGTGCCCGGCCGCGACCGGACCGCTTTCACCTGGCAGGCAAACATCGCGCCGAATCGGTCGCACCAGTTGCGCACAGACTCGTAGCTGACCACGACGCCGCGCTCGAGCAGCAGTTCCTCGATGTCGCGCAGGCTCAAGTTGAAACGGTGGTACCAGCGTACCGCGCAACTGATAACTGCGGCTGGAAAACGGAAGCCGTGATACGGCGAGCGGTTCTTCTTTATCCCTCCATTCTACGCAGCGCGGCCTTCAAGTTGACATTGCCGTCCCGAAGAAGGTCAGCCGCCTTGTTGCGCAAGGGCATTCGCTAGAAACAGTTCAGATCCTCCTACGCCGTCCATGACTTTGGTCAATTCGACGGAAATTGCCATCCACGGTTTGGTCCACTCTCAACGAGAAATCGGTGCCTGGCAGGATGCGGATCAAAAGCGTAGACCCTGGGTATGGCATACGAGCACTAGACAAGGTGAGGCCTGTGCCGTGTGCGCGACTCGCCTAAGGGTGGGGTGGGCCTGTGACGGCGGCCGGTTCAGCCTGCCCCCCCGTCTGTAGCTGGGCATATCGGCGGGGCGAGCAGCCAGTAATACGTTTGAACGCCGTGTTTAAGGCGTTCCCTGATTCGTAATCAAGCAAAAAATCTCAGCCCACTTTCGGCGTTTTCTCGATCATCAGCGAAAGATGATCCAGATCTTCGCGCAGCAAGGCCAACGCTTCAGACACGTTGCCCGCGCTCTTCAATTGGCGCCTGGCCGGCCGGACTACCGATTGCACCGCGAGTTCCGCGATCGTATCCGCAATTTCTTCCGCGCTTTTCGAGCCATCGGGCCTGTACCAGAACGCGGGCCAACTGCACATGCCGATCATCGTGAACGCAGTGACCTTCGGATCGACAACGCGGAATACGCCGACCTTCACGCCTGCTTCGATGGCAGCCGTGAAATTGCTGAGGACGGCCCGCTTGGCTTCTTCGTTCGCGCGATAGGCACGGTCAGGTAACTGCTGCTCGGTCCGGTCGATAACCCGGAATTCGTTATGGTGGCTCAGAATCAGCATCGTGTGCTGATGGACCAGCGTACGCAACCATTCCTTCGGGTCGGTATCCGCGTCGGAAGCGACGCGGCTCGAAAGGCGCCGCGCCCTCAGGGTGACTTCTTCCACTAGTGCCGTCAGGATCTCGTCCTTGTTCTTGAAGTAGTAGTAGACCGCCGTGCGTGTCATGCCCAACGCTTCCGCAATCTCCTGCATGGAAGCGCCGCCGAATCCCTTCTCGATGAAGAGCCGCGCCGCAGCGTTGAGAATCTGTTCCTTTTGCACCTCTGCGTGTACCTTTGCCACGAAAATACTCCTGTAGACGTACTGCGGTCGGTGCTTCGCTTCACCCGATGACCGTTGCCCCGATTGCCGTCGAAGCTCCCTCGTTCGCGCCAGCACTCCGCGCCATGAAGCCATGGCGTGATGAGCCCAATCCGGCCGATTTTACCTGATTGTCAAATTTTCAACGGAGCTGATTGAGCCAGCGCCGACGCCAACAATGGCATGAATCACAATCTGGCCAGATGCCGTATAAGTTGGCCGAAATCCGATAGCCGGACCGGTCGTGCTGAATCTAACCTCCGTCTCATGCTAAAGCCCCTGTTCTCTACGGGAACAGAAAAATAAACGGAGACACAATCATGCGACTACCCATCATCGCGCGCCACACCGGCCCGGATCCGCTCGACCACGCACGGCATGCATTCATTGCCGGCCACCTGGACCGGCGTCAGTTTCTCGCTCTCGCCGTCGCGTTCGGCTTCGGCGTGCAGAACGCCCGCGCCGACCTGGATCATGCCGCGCGGGTGCGCGACAACCAGCGCTTGCGGTCGCGTCAATTGCTTCCTGCCTACGATTACATCGTCTGCGGCTCAGGCACCGCTGGCAGCACGCTGGCGGGCCGCCTGGCCGAGCTGACCCAGGCGCGGGTCCTGCTGCTCGAAGCGGGAGGAAGCGACCAGGTACCCGGTGTCTTTACGCCGGGTATCTGGTTTGCCAATCTTGGCACCACTTTGGACTGGCAGGACGTCGCCGAGCCCTCGCCCTACCTGAACGGCCGCGCAATGCCCATGGATACGGGCCGCGTGCTGGGTGGCGGGTCGAGCATCAACGCCTGCAACTACTCGCGCGGTCATCGTAACGATTTCGAATTTTGGGCCGCCGCCACGGGCGACGATGCGTGGAATTACGAAAGCACACTTGCCGTTTATCGCAGGATGGAGAACTGGCAAGGCACGACGCCGGATCCTGTGCGCCGCGGGCGTGGCGGACCGGTTTGGGTTCAACCGGCGGTTCGCCCCAATCCCTGTGCCACGGCCATGGTCGATGCTGCGGAGGCCACCGGTATCCCGCGTTTCGCCGACATCAATGGCGAGATGATGGAAGGGCCGGGCGGCACGGCGCTTCTCGACCAGATCATCGAGGACGGTCGCCGTCGCAACATGCCGGCCAGTTTCCTTTATCCGGTCATGGACCGCCCGAACCTCACGGTGCTGACCGGCGCCCTGATTGATCGGGTCGAGATTCAACACGGCCGGGCGGTCGGCGTGCAGTTCCGCTGGCAAGGCAAGGTACATCGCATCGGCGCGCGGCACGAAGTCGTGCTTTCCGCGGGCGGGCTGCGAACGCCGCAACTGATGATGCTTTCCGGCATCGGCAACGAGGGCGATCTGCGTGCGCTCGGCATTCCTGTCGTTCGCCATGCGCCTGAAGTCGGCCGCAATCTGCAGGATCACGTGTTGCTGGGCGGTTGTGTGTGGGAATATCGCGAGCCGTTGCCGCTGACGAACAGCGGGGCCGATTCGGCGTTCTTTGTGAAGAGCCGCCCGGAAATCGATACGCCCGACCTGTACCCCGTGCATATCCAGCTCCCCTATGTCAGCCCGGTCATCGGCAAGCGTTATGCGCCGCCTGAAGCGTGCTGGTCGATCGCGCCGGGCCTGGTCAGACCGAAAAGTCGCGGCCAGGTGAAGCTGCGCTCGGCGAACGTGCAGGACCGCCCCATCGTCGAGGCAAACCATCTGGCCGAAGCCGACGACGTGCGTGCGCTGGTGCGCGGCGTCGAGCTATCGCGCGAGATCGGCAACTCGGCCGCGATGAAGGACTTCGTCAAGCGCGAGGTGCTGCCGGGACCGTTGTCTGGATCGGCATTGGAGAAATTCGTCCGTGACGCCGCCACCACCTTTTTCCATCCCAGCGGCACCTGCCGGATGGGGCAGGACGACGCGTCTGTCACCGATGCGCAGTTGCGCGTGCGTGGCGTGCAGGGCCTGCGCATCGCCGATTCTTCGGTCATGCCACGCATCACCACCGGTGCGCCGATGGCGCCATGCATGGTGATCGGCGAACGCCTGGCACAACTATTTATTAAGGATGCCTGATTAAATGCACGTGGCATCGAACGGCGGCCACGCCGGATCTCTTCCCCTGTACGACTGCATAAAGCAAAGGAGCAACGTCATGTCGGCGACACCCGATTATCTCCCTCAATATGGCCAGTTCATTGGCGGCCAATGGGTCGAAGGCGGCAGCGGCAAGACCATCGATCTGAAGAACCCGGCGACAGGAGAGGTCCTGAGCCGTATCAGCGCGGGCAACGCCAGCGACGCGAAGCGCGCGGTCGATGCCGCCGCGCGCGCATTTCCGGCGTGGGCGGCAAGCGCGCCCGCGCAACGCCAGGATATTATCTATGAGATCGTCCGGCGCCTGAAAGCGCGCATCGGTCACTATGCGCTGATGGATACGCTGAACAACGGCAAGCCCATCAGCGAAGCGCTCAACTTCGATATGCCGATGGCGATTGAACAGTTCGCGATCTTCTCCGGCGCGCCGTGGCAGTTGCACGGCGAATCGCTGCATTCGCCGGGGTCGATCGGCATCGTGCATCGCGAACCGCTGGGCGTGGTCGTGCAGATCATTCCCTGGAATGTGCCGATGATCATGCTGGCGAGCAAGATCGCGCCGGCGCTGGCCGCGGGCAACACCATCGTGCTCAAACCTTCGGAGATTGTCTGCCTCTCGGTGCTGGAGTTCGCGCGCGAAATGGCGGATCTGTTGCCGCCGGGTGTGCTCAACGTTGTTACCGGTTATGGTCCGGACCTGGGCGAAGCGCTCGTGACCGACTCGCGCGTGCGCAAGGTGGGTTTTACGGGCTCGCGCCCGACCGCACGGACACTGATGCGCCTCGCGGCGACCAACATCATCCCGCAAACCATGGAACTGGGCGGAAAGTCCGCCAACATCGTCTGCGAAGACGCGGACCTCGACGCGGCCGCCGAAGGAGCCGCGATGTCCACCGTGCTGAACAAAGGGGAAGTGTGTCTCGCGGGCTCGCGCTTGTTCGTGCACGAGAGGGTTCGCGACGAATTCCTCGACAAGCTGACCCGTATTCTGGCGGCCATACGCATCGGCGATCCCTTGTCGCCCGATACCCAACTTGGCGCGCAGGCCTCTTCGATGCAGATGGAGAAGGTGCTGGGTTATCTCGACGCTGGTCCGAAGGAGGGCGCCAGGATCTTGTGCGGCGGGGAGCGCGCACGAGTTCCGGGGTTGCCACAGGGTTTGTTCGTCCAGCCCACGTTGTTTGTCGACGTGAAGAACGACATGAAAATCGCACAGGAGGAGATTTTCGGGCCAGTGACCAGCGTGTTGACATGGAAAGACGAGGAGGAGGTGGTTCGCATGTCCAATGACTCCATCTACGGACTCGGCGGCGGCCTTTGGACCCGCGACCTGAGCCGCGCACACCGGATGGCCTGTGCATTGGAGACCGGCACGGTGTGGATCAACCGCTATTACAACTTCGTCGGCGGGATGCCAATCGGCGGTTACAAACAAAGCGGCTTTGGACGCGAATTCGCTCACGAAGTACTGCAGCACTACACACTGACCAAGAGCGTCGTCATCAACATGCAGGAGGGCCCGTTAGGTCTCTTCGCTGCCGCACGCCCAACTTCGGCCTGACGCGTCATCCCGACGAGTGCGGTGGCCGTGCGGGGCGCCGAATGGAAACCTCGCCGGCGCCTCCCACGGGATTCCCCGATGGGCCGCACTCCCCATTTTCGACGAGTAGAGCGCGAGGTGCAGCCCCGAATTAACGATATCGTCAATTTATTTTACATATTCGTCTAAGAATCATAGCATTGAAGCACATCAAGTGACCCACGCCGGGATGCTGCGGCGATCGTCAAGGGCGTGCGGCATACCGGATTCCTCTGAGTGATTGCTCACGCCCACAGTGCATTTATTTCGTATGCCTAATCAATAAATAAAAATCCAGTTCACAGAAGATTGAAGGAGACAGGTCGTGCCGAAAAAGAGAAAACTCGTCCTCAAACGAATCGTATGTGCCATGGGCTGGACGTTGGCCGCGGGCGCCGCCCATGCACAGAGCAGCGTGACGCTATACGGTCTTCTCGATGGCGGGCTGCTGTACACCAGTAAAACATTGAACGCCGCGACGGGCCAGAACGCCGGTCATCAGTTTTCGGCGACCGACGGCGGCATGGCGCCGTCGCAGTTTGGCTTGACAGGCACGGAGGATCTTGGCGGCGGCTTGAAAGCCCGATTCAAACTGGAAAGCGGAATAAGCGTCATGACCGGGGGATTCAATAATTCCAACGGAAACCTGTTCGGGCGCCAAGCTTACGTGGCATTGGATAGCCCCTATGGCACCGCTACGGCCGGCTTGCAATTCTCGCCGCTTTTCCTCGCACTCTATGGCACGGATCCGCGCGGCTTCTCGCAGTTCGGCAGCGGCCTCGAACTCTATGTCGACAACGTTCTGGGCACAGGCGCATTCAATGCGAACGGCGTTTCTTACACAAGTCCGGACATCTATGGTTTTCGGGGTAGCGCGATGCTTGCGTTCGGCGGCACGGCTGGCAATTTCCAGGCGGGCCGGCAATATTCCGCGAGCCTCCAGTACGAAAACGGCAGCCTGCTGATCAATGCCGCGATCTATTCGGGCAACAGCGGCGGTACGGTCAATACGCCGATTCCCACGACGATTGCCTTCTGGGGACGCACGCTCGGCACGACTTACAAGTTCGGCATCGTCACCGCAAAACTGCAGTTCGTGAACTACAAGGTGGCGCAGTCGTTCGACTCCAATATTTATAGCGGTGGCCTCGACTGTTACGTGACGCCCCAGCTCGACCTGAATGGCGGCGTCTATTTCACGAGCGATCGGAACCACACCACTAACCACTCGATAATGGGTGCGCTGGGGGCCACCTATTCCGTGTCGCCGCGCACGGCGCTTTACGCCCAGGTGGGCGTCGTGGATAACCACGGTGCAATGGATACGGGCTTGTCGCTCAACAACGCGCTTTATGGCGTGCAAGGCACGACGATCGGCACGAGCGTCGGCATCCGGCACAGCTTCTGAGGCGCTGACCGGAATGAGCGGCTTTCCTTTGGCGAGCCGTCAGGGCATGGATTGCAGCTCGCCGGCTGTTAGCGACGCTAACTATTCATCACCATGAAGGAGAGGCAATGAGAAATCTAGCCGCGCGCTGTAAAGACGGAGTGAATTTCGTCACCGGTAACTTTCACTCTGTGTCAGCGGTTCCCATCACCAAGGATTACCCGATCATCGGGGCGATTCACGGCGGAACCTATGCGGGCGACTGTTTTCATATCGAAAGCTATTCTCTGGCGGCACGGGCGGTTGCCCAGGGCATTCCCGTTTTCACGGTGAACCGCCCCGGCTACGCGGACAGTATAAAAAGAGAAGCGGGATTGCTCGATCGAGTCAAACGCCGAACTTCTGAACGATGCGCTATCAGAGTTGTGGGCGAGCCGGCGGGGCAACGCGCGGGGCATCTTTCTGGTCGGGCATTCCATAGGCGGCGCGATTGCCATTCAGGTGGCCGCGCTCGAAAAACGGTGGCCACTGCTGGGCATTTCGATTTCGGGCGTCGGCGTACGCGAACCCGATGCAATCCATTGAGCAATGGCGAGCGTTGCCGCCGGACGAATTGATCGTGATACCGCCGGAACCGAAAGACCAGCTCATGTACGGTCCTGCGGGCGCGTACCTTCCGGAAGCGCAGCGCGCCGCTCACCGGGCGGACCATCCGATGCCGAGACAAGAGTTGCTGGATATCGCCTTCGAGTGACCGCGGCTCCTTCGGGAAGCGGCTCCGCGTATCGATGTTCCGGCGCACTACAGGCAGCCGGAGTTCGACAATCTTTGGGTCGTGAACGAAGCGGAAGTGCGGGATTTTGCTTCCCGCTTCGTCAATTCGCCGCGGGTCGATGCCCAGGTTTTCAAAGGCGCAGGTCATAGCATCGATTTTCACCGGCTCGGCGGCGCTTTTCAGCTTCAGCAGCTCGCATTCGCGCTGACCTGTAGCGTCGGCGCCGCAACCCTGGAATAGATCGGTTCAGTCAGCCATTGGCGGCTACCATCCAGCCTCGCGAGGCTGGAGAGCCGATACGCTCGTTACGTACCGGTGCGGCTGGCATGTTCGTTGCCAAGTTGATCTGAACGGGTGTCGATCGGCCCCGGAATCGTTGTCGTCCAGGTGTTAACGATAAGCTCAAATATTTGACGTTGGTGTTAGTTGATCCTAATATGACTTCATGTCCATGCAGACTCTCACTCATTGCTCACCATGAAGCAGAATTCTTCCTCTCTTCCCGCTGCCCAGGCGACCGCCGGGTTCCTCAACACCGACTGGAATCCGCGCGACGTCCCGGCCGGCACGGTCACGACCAACGTGGTGCTGCGCACCGCGGACCAGGCGGCCACCAGCGGGTCGCTGTACCGACCGTCGACGCCGACCGATACGGTGGTGTGCGTCATGCACCCGCGAGAGTTCATGGCCTGTCACTATCTGATTCCGGACATCGTGGGCGCGGGCTATGCCGCGTGGTCGCAATCCCCGCGCTCGGTCGGCAACGATCTGCGGCTGGAGCACGAGTTCGCGCTGCACGACGTGGCCGCCGGCCTGCAGTATCTCCGGGCAGTGGGCTTCAGGCGCATCGTGCTGCTCGGCAATTCCGGCGGCGCAGGGCTGTACGCGTTGTACGTACAGCAGTCCGCACTGCGGGGCACGGAGCGCATCGGCCGCACGCCCGGTGGGCGGCCCACGCAGCTGGCCGAACTCGATATGCCGGTGGTTGACGGCTTCGTGCTGGTTGGCCCGCACCCCGGTCAGGGCGCGCTGTTGATGAACTGCATCGATCCTGCCGTGATGGACGAAAGCGATCCGCTCTCCGTCGATCCGTCGCTCGATCCCTTCTCGCCCGCCAACGGCTACGCCGGCAAGGAGGGGACGCGCTACGGCAGCGAGTTCGTCGAGCGCTACCGCGCGGCGCAGCGCGCGCGGGTGGAGCGCATCGACGCCCATGCCCGGGCACTGATCGCGCGCCGGCAGGCTGCCCGTCTGCGTATCAAGGAGGCCGCCGCGAACGGGCTCGCCGCAACGCCGGAGGACCGGCGCCTCGCGGGCCATACGCCGATCATCAACGTCTGGCGCACGGATGCCGACCTGCGCTGCTTCGACCTCACGCTCGATCCCTCGGACCGCAAATTCGGCTCGCTCTGGGGCGCCGATCCCTATGCGTCCAACTATGGCGCGGTCGGCTTCGCGCGCCAGTGCACGCCGGAAAGCTGGCTGTCCACGTGGTCGGCACTCTCGTCCAATGCATCGCTGGCCCGCACGGCATCGTCCATCACCCAGCCGGTGCTGGTCGTCGAATACACGGGCGACCAGGCCTGCTTTCCGGGCGACGTGCAGCGCATCGTCGACGCCATCGCGTCAACCGGCAAGCGTCACGTGCGCGTGCGCGGCGACCATCACGGCCGCGCTCTGACGCCGGACGGAGAGCCCGGTCGGCTCGAAGCCGGCCGCCTGCTCGCGCAGTGGCTGTGCTCCCAGTTTCCGCTCTGATACGGGCCCACTCTTTCCGATGGGCGCCGGCGGCGCTCGTCCATCGCCATCCTGCTTCTTCACGGAGGACACCTCATGTCCGAACGAAAACTTCCGTCCCTCGCGCTGCGAGGCGTCGACCACACGGCCCGTCCCACTTGGCGGCTGCGCGAAACCGTCGAGTTCTACCGCGATAAGCTCGGCCTGCCGCTCATCCATGTCATCTCGGCGCGCGGCTGGGGACCGGAAACGCATCCGGATTTTCTGCATTTTTTCTTTGACAGCGGCAACGGCAGCACAATTGCTTTTTTCTACTACCTCGGCAGCGAAGAACCCGCGGATAGGCCCGCACGTGCCGCCGCCCGTCCGCTGCCGGACGACCACATCGCCGACGCCACGCATACTGCCTGGCTGGTGGACGGCCCCGAGGAACTGCGCGCGTGGAAGCTGCACCTCGAAGCGCAAGGGCTGGACGTGTCGGTGGAAACCCGGCATGAGGTTATCGAATCCATCTATGTGCGCGATCCCAACGGCTACTTCGTGGAGTTCACGCACAAATTGCGGCCGCTGACCTCGCTGGACGCGGTCGATGCCTGGTTGACGCTGCAGGCAGCGATGGGACTGGAGGACGCGGCGCGCGCGGGCGGCCAGCGGCTGGATACCGTCGATGCGGTCTGGAATCGGAAGGCGGCGCTGCTGGGCGAGCACGGTGTTGTTTCCGATGCGCCAGTTCGCATCTCGGTCCCCCGCGTGGAAGAGTTCACGCCGCTGGTGCGTGCCGCGCAACGGCACCCGGGTTGCCGGGTTCGCGAGGGGAGGGAGTACGATCTGATCGAGGCCGAAGGCCCCGTCGAATTCGAGCGCAAGGTACTCGGGTTCAAGCCCGCCTTGTGGTACGGCATGCTCACCGGCGGCGTGCACGGCCGCATCGAGCGATTCGACCGCGATGTCCTGCGCGTCGCGCCGTTGCAAGCCTGAGCGAGCCATGGAGATCATCACGATGGAGACCTCCGTCAATTACCCGATCCCCGGCGTTGTCTACCCGAGCCGGGCGCGCGCGGAAGCGGCGCTTGCGAGCGGTGCGTGGATCGCCGCCACGGTCGGCGACGCGTTGCGCGCAACGGCCCGACGCCATCCGCAGCGCCTCGTATTTATCGGTGAAGATCGCAGCTTGGATCTGGCCGGATTCGACGAAGCCACTGAACGTCTCGGCGCCGGGCTGCTGGCACTGGGGCTGGCTCCTGGCGACCGGGCCATCTTCCAGCTAGGCACCACGGTCGAAACCGCCACTGCTCTCGTGGCCTGCTTCAAAGCCGGTATCGTCCCGGTCTGCTCGCTGCCTCAGCACCGTGAAGTCGAGATCGGTCAGCTCACGCAGCAATCCGGCGCACGCGGCTACTTCGTGCAGGCGGACTTTGGTTCGAGCTTCGACCTGCCGGTCTTCGCCGAATCGATGATGGCTCGCCATCCGTCGCTCGAGCACCTCGTGATCGTGCGTGGCGAGCGCGCGGGCGCGAGCAGCCTGCAAACGCTGATCGACGGCATGCCGCTGGATGAGGCCCGGGAACGGCTCAGTCAGGTGCGGCCCGGTCTGTCCGACGTACTCAGTTTCCAGCTTTCCGGTGGCACGACCGGCGTGCCGAAGATCATACCGAGGTTCCATGCCGAGTATCTCGGCCACTCCTCAGGCTGGATGCGGCGCTATCGCATCGATGCGGACAGCCGGCTCATCTGGTCGCTGCCGTTGATGCACAACGCAGGCCAGCTGTATGCGTTGATTCCGACCGTGCTGACGGGCACGTCCGTGGTCCTGATGTCAAAGGTGGACATCCCTCGCATGCTCGATTTGATCGGTCAGCACCAGGTGACGCACGCACTGTCGATCGGGCCGATTGCACCGCAACTGATGGCCTACCCGGACATCGCGCGGCATGATCTGTCGTCGCTGAGACTGTTCTCGACCATGAGCCGCGCCGACACGCTGGAAGCGCATCTGGGCGTGCCCTGTTCGAACCTGTATGGCATCACCGAAGGCTTGTTACTCGGATCGCCGGCCGATGCACCGGCCGACGCGCGGCACCGCACCCAAGGCCGCTCCGGCTGCGACGACGACGAGATTCGTCTGCTGGAGCCGGGCTCGGAGCGGCCGGTGCCGGAAGGGCAGATCGGCGAATTGTGTTTCCGCGGGCCGTCCAGCCTGACCGGCTATTTCTCGAACCCCGAGGCCAACGCCCAGTCCTTTACCAGCGATGGCTTCTACAGAACGGGCGACCTGGTCACGGCACGCCGTGTCGGCGATGCGCTGCATTACGCGTTCGAAGGGCGCCTGCGCGACAACGTCAACCGCGGCGGCGAGAAGATCGGCTGCGAGGAAGTGGAAAGCCACGTCAGTCAGCATCCCGCGGTGGCGGACGCAAAGCTCGTTGCCATGCCCGATCCGTTTTACGGCGAGAAGGGCTGCATCTTCATCATTCCCCGCCCCGGCATGCAGGCGCCGGACGTGCAGGCGCTCGGACGATTTCTCGTCGAACGCGGCCTTGCCCGGTTCAAGTGTCCCGAGCGGGTCGTGGAGGTTGAAGCGTTTCCGCTGACGCGTGTCGGCAAGGTCGACAAGCCCGCTATGAAGCGGCATATCGCCGATGTCCTGGAGCAGGAGGGCAAGCCGTGAGCGCATCGACACCGATCGAGTACCTGCTCGGAGAGCGGCCCCTCACGGTGCGCCGCCGGGTGAAGTGGGGCGAATGCGATCCGGCCGGCGTGGTCTACACCGCAACCTTCGCCGATTACGTGATCTCGGCCGCAGAGCTCTTGTACGAAGCGTTGTTCGGCACCTCGCCGCAGCAGGCCAAGGAAGAACTGGGCTTTGGCACGCCCAGCCGGGCGCTGTCCTTTGACTTTGTGCGCTCGCTGCGGCCGGACGAGGCGTTCGACATGACGGTGCGCGTCGCCGACGTACGCAGCCGCACTTACGTGCTGGACATTGCGGCCACCACGCCAACGGCGAGCCCGTTTTCAGCGCGCTTTTGACGCCCGTGTGCGTCGCACGCCCCGAACGCCGCTCTATCGACATTCCTCCCGTCTTCCGCCAGACGCTGCTCGACTACCAGCGCGATTGCGGTGGCAGACCCGCAACCCCATAGCCCAGGACGAAACACCATGAAGATTGACATCGTTGGCGCCGGACCGGCCGGAATGTATTTCGCATTGCTGACAAAAAAATACAATCCATCCCACCGGATCCGGATCTACGAGCAAAACCCGGAAGGGGCAACCTACGGCTGGGGCGTCGTGTTCTCCGATGTCGGGCTGTCCTTCCTCAAAGAGGCCGATCCGGCGTTCTTCGAGGAGTTCATCGCGCATCACGAGCGCTGCGACTACATGGAAATCGTCCACTGCGGCACGCATGTTCAGGTACACGGCAACCATTTTTCCCGCACGTCGCGCATCGACATGCTGAGGGTTTTGCAACAAGCGTGCAAACGTGAAGGAATCCATATCGAATATGGGCGGCGCATAGAGGACGCGCGTGCGCTGGCCGCGGGCTGCGATCTGCTTGTGGCGGCGGACGGCGGAAACAGCGTCGTACGCACGCAACTGGCAGACCATTTCCGCCCGCAATTCGTTCGGCGACGCAACAAGTTCGCGTGGTACGGCACGCGCCAGCGCTTCCATCCTGTTTCGCTGATCTTTCGCGAAACCCCGTACGGGGTATTCATCGCACACAGCTACCAATACAGCGCCGGGCTTTCGACCTTTCTCGTCGAGGTGGATCCCGAGACCTGGCAGCGTGCCGGGCTCGACAAGGCCACGGAGGATGAGAGTCGGCGTTTCTGCACCGAAGTGTTCCAGGCCGAGCTCGGCAGCAACGAGCTGCTGACCAATCGCTCGCTCTGGTTCGAAGCCAATATCGTCAGCAACGAGCGCTGGACGCACGGCAACATCGTGCTGCTCGGCGACGCGCTTCGCACCGTGCACTTCTCGCTCGGCTCGGGCACGCGTATGGCGATGCAGGACGCCATCGCGCTGCATCGCGCCGTCGCCGGGCATCCGGGCGACCTGCCCGCAGCGTTCGCTGCTTTCGAGACCGAGCGCAGGCCCGCGTCGTCGAGCTTCCAGAGCGCGGCGGCAAAGAGCCTCGACTGGTACGAGAATGTCGCCGGCAAACTGCACCTCGACCCGGTGCGCTTCGCCTACGACTATATGCGCCGCACCGGACAGGTTAGCCACGACGATCTCAAGCAGCGCGACCCGGGCTTCACCGCTGCCTACGACGCGCTGCAAGCCGCCACCTGACAAGACAGCGAGCCGCCGCCCTAACACCCCACAAGCAGAGGACACACCGTGACCAGGCTCTACCGCATCGGGCAGATCGTGCCCAGTTCCAATACGACGATGGAGACCGAGATTCCCGCCATGCTCCGCGCACGCGAGGCAATTCGCCCCGATGAGCGTTTCACCTTCCATTCCAGCCGCATGCGTATGCACAAGGTAACGAAGGAAGAACTGGCCGCGATGAACAAGGAGGGTTTGCGCTGTGCCGCCGAACTGGCCGACGCGCGCGTGGACGTGATGAGTACCGCATGCCTCGTCGCGATCATGGCGATGGGCCTCGGATACCACCGTCAGACGGAGCAGGAATTGACGGACGTCGCGCGGGCAAACGCCTGCCTCGCGCCGGTGATGACGTCGGCCGGCGCACTGGTCGACGGGCTGAAAACGCTGGGCGCGCGCCGCATCGCGCTGATGGCCCCGTACATGAAGCCCCTGACCGATCTGGTCGTCCAGTACATCGAGCATGAAGGAATCGAAGTCGTCGATGCGATCTGCTTCGAGATTCCCGACAATCTGGAAGTCGGACGGCGCGATCCGCTTCAACTGCTGGAAGACGTGAAGCGTCTGGATACGCGTGATGCCGACGTGATCGTCGCGTCGGCATGCGTGCAGATGCCGTCGCTGCCGGCCATCCAGCGCATTCAGGACACAACGGGGATTGCAACGGTTTCCACGGCCATCTGCACGGTACGCCGCATGTTGGACCACCTGGGCTTGGAGCCAGTCGTGCCCGGCGCGGGCGCGCTGCTTGCGAACTGAGGCTAAAATTGTTGCCCGGTAGCCTGACTACCACGGAGTGCAGATGTACCCGCCGTCTCTTCTTGAAGACCGCCCGGTTTTGCCGCAGCGATTTCTACTGCTGCGAACCATGGACATTGCCGAAGCGCACGCGGTCGTCGCCGGACTCTATGCGCCTTTCGACTGGTCGTTGTCGCGGAACCGACGGCGCGGTTCTCATCCGGTATCGGTTCACGCTGTTCGATCCGGCTCGCTGAACGTGGCAACGCTGGCCTACGGACATGAAGTCGACATCCGGCCGGACCACGTCGGCTGCGGCCTGCTGGTGACCACCGTACTGGCGGGAGAAGTGTCGCAAACATGGCGTGACGGTCGATATGCTGGCGGCACAGCCGGACAAATCTTTCTCACCAGTAACGATAACCGTCCCACGTTTCACTACTCCGCCAGTGCCGAAGTCCTGAAGGTCAGCTTGCCTCAACAGAAGATTGACGCGCTATGCTGGCAGTGGATGGGGAGACGCGGCACTTCACCGGTGCGTTTTTGTCTGCCGAAAGTTGAATCGGGCGCGAGCCGGCCCTGGCTATTGCTGCTCGACTACCTGATTCGCAACCTGGACGCGCCGCCCGAAACGCAAACATTGCTGAGCGAGCGCATCGAAGAATTGCTGATCCTGCACCTTCTCGCCAACGTGACGCACAACTACAGCGACCGGGTGCTTCATGCGGCCACCACGACCCGCGAATACAGACGCGCACGCTCGTTCGTCGAAGATCATCTGTGCGAGTCGCTGACACTGGCTGATATTGCGCGTGCGGCAGGTTGCAGCATTCGCTCCCTGACCCGTGCGTTCCAGCTCGCTGGCGACGTTTCTCCCATGCGCTTTCTGCAGGAGTTACGGCTCCAGCGCATTCACTCGGCCCTTTGCCACGGCACTGAAACACACGTGACGATTGCCGATATCGCCCTGCATTGGGGCTTTGGCCACGTTGGGGAGTTCAATCGTCAATACCGGATTCGCTTCGGCGAATCGCCATCGCAAACGCGCGAGCGTATCGTGAGTTGAGACTGCGCCGGAACTCGAACTGACCCCAGCCCGGCAGTGAGGTCGGCTGAAAAAAGTGGAAGCCAACGTTTCGTAAAATCGTGAAACGGAGGCATGAATGAATCGAATTCCCAAAGCGGTCTACACGAGAGAGTTTCGTGAGGAGGCGGTCAAGCTGGCGTTGACTGAAGGTGTCGGTGTTTCGGAAGCGGCACGCCGGCTCTCGGTTCCGCTCAAGACACTGGCGAACTGGTTGCGTTCAGCCAAGGCAGGCAAACTGCAGAAGGTCGGCAGGGACCAGAAGCCGCTGACCGAACTGGAGGCCGAGCTGGCGCGCGTACAGCGAGAACTGGCGGAAGTGAAAATGGAGCGCGCTCTGTTAAAAAAGTTCGCGACGTACTTTGCGAGGGAGTCGCGGTGAAGTACGGCGTGATTGAACAGATGCGACAGGATTATCCGGTGCCACCGATGTGCCGGTTGCTGGGTGTTTCGGTCAGCGGTTATTACGCATGGCGCAAACGCACGCCCTCGAAACGGGCACGGCAGGAAGCACGACTGGAAACGGAGGTTCTCGCTGCCCATCAGCGCACGCGCGAAAGCTTCGGTCCCGAGCGCCTGCAGAAGCATCTTGAGCAGCACGGTGTTTGTGTGTGCGTACACCGGATAAAACGGTTGCGCAGGAAACTGGGCCTGCGGTGCAGGCAGAAGCGCAAGTTCAAGGCAACCACCAATTCGAAGCATGATTTGCCCGTCGCGCCGAACCTGCTGGGCCAGGACTTCTCGGTTGCAGCGCCCGATCAGGCCTGGTGCGGCGACATCACGTACACCGCGACCGACGAGGGCTGGTTGTATCTCGCTGGCCTGAAGGATCTGTACAGCGGCGAAATCGTCGGCTATGCGATGAGCGAGCGCATGACGAAAAATCTGGTCATGCAGGCGCTGTTTCGCGCCGTCTCGATCCGGCGCCCGACCCCGGGCCTGATTCCGCACACCGACCGCGGCTCGCAATATTGCGCACAAGCATACCAGAAGCTCCTCAGGCAGTTCGGCATGCGCGCGTCGATGAGTCGCCGCGGAAATTGCTACGATAACGCGCCGATCGAATCATTCTGGGGCTCACTCAAGAACGAACTGATCTATCATCAGCGCTTCGCAACGCGCGAGCAGGCCAGGCTCGCCATCGGCGAGTACATCGAAATATTCTACAACCGGCAGCGCACGCAGGCACGTCTGAACCACCTGTCGCCTGCTGCATTTACGCAGCGATTCTATCTGGATCGTACCGCTGCTTAACGCGTTGGCTTCCACTGATTCCGACCGACCTCAGGGTGTCCTACGATGCGATCGACCTGATCCGCAACGAACGCGCGCCGGTGGAGCATGGCGAGAAATAACCGGAGCTGGCGCAGGATCAGCAACTTGATGCGCCCTTGCGACACGCAGCATCAACTCGCAGCATCCCTCTCCCGTTCGAAGCAAGGCGCCAGAATCTCGGCGAGCCAGTTGCTGAACGCCCGCACGCGCCGCGATAAATGGCGCCGGTGCGGGTACACGATCTGTACCGGCATCGCTGGCGCTGGCCAGTTCTGCAGTACCTCGACCAGTTCGCCGCGTTTCAGATGCGCGCGCACGTCGAAGGCCGGAATCTGGATCAGGCCCGAACCCGCCAGACAACACGCAATATAGGTCTCTGCATTGTTGGCCGATACCTGGGCGCGCATCGCAAGCGTCCGCAACTGCCCCCCATCGCTCCATTCCCACGGCGCCACCCGGCCGCTGGCGGGCTGCGCATAGTTGACGGCAAGATGCAGCGGCAGGTCGGCCGGACTATGTGGCACGCCGTGGCGCTCCAAATAGGTCGGACTGGCGCAATTGACAAGCCGCAGCCCCCCCAGCGGGCGGGCCACTAGGCTGCTGGCCGAGAGTTCGCCCACTCGCAGGGCACAGTCGATCCCCTCATGTATCAGGTCAATTGTGCGATCGCTCGACCCAAGATCCAGTTCGATGCCAGGGTGACGCTCGAAGAAATCCGGCAGCGCCGGCGCCACCTGCCGCCGGGCTATCCGGCTGGGCATATCCACGCGCAGGCGTCCCTGCAGCACGCTCGGGTGCGGCCGGAACTGCTGCTCCAGTTCGTCGCTGTCGGCCACCAGCGCAGTGGCGCGTTCGAGCATGGCGTCGCCATCCCGCGTCAGGCTGACACGCCGGGTCGTGCGGTTGAACAGGCGCGTGCCCATTCGGGCTTCCAGTTGCTGGATTGCCAGGGACACCGTGGGACGGGGCACGCCGAGCTGGTCAGCCGCCAGGCCGAAACCGCCGCAGTGTGCGACGCGCAGGAAGATTCGGAGCTGATCGATACGGTCCATGAGTCTGCAATTGGTAGTGAATTGTAGATAGTCTAGACAAGAATCGCCGATTTATCGGAAAACTATCGCCCTATACAGTATGGAATCTTTCACCCCAACCAGGAGTCTCCGATGTCCACACACAGCATTCAGGGCAAGGTCGTGCTCATCGCGGGCGGCGCCAAGAATCTGGGCGGTCTGATCGCCCGTGACCTGGCCGCGCAAGGCGCCAAGGCTGTCGCCGTCCACTACAACAGCGCCAGCTCAAAGGCCGATGCTGAAGTGACCGTGGCCGCCATCGAGCAGGCCGGTGCCAAGGCGATTGCGTTGCAGGCCGACCTGACGAGAGCTGGCGCGGTGGAGAAACTCTTCGTCGATGCCATCGCAGCTGTCGGCCGGCCCGACATCGCCATCAACACTGTGGGTAAGGTGCTCAAAAAATCCTTTGTCGAGATCAGCGAAGCTGAGTACGACGAGATGACTGCGGTCAATAGCAAGTCGGCGTTCTTCTTCCTCAAGGAAGCCGGTAAGCACGTCAACGACAACGGCAAGATCGTCACGGTCGTGACGTCGCTGCTCGGCGCCTTTACGCCGTTCTATGCCGCCTACGCCGGCACCAAGGCACCGGTGGAACACTTCACCCGTGCGGCGGCCAAGGAATTCGGCATGCGCGGCATCTCGGTGACGGCCGTGGGGCCCGGTCCGATGGATACGCCGTTCTTCTACCCGGCCGAAGGCGCCGACGCGGTCGCATACCACAAGACCGCCGCCGCCTTGTCGTCGTTTTCCAAAACTGGCCTGACCGACATCGAGGACGTGGTGCCCTTCATCCGCCATCTGGTCAGCGACGGCTGGTGGATCACTGGCCAGACAATCCTGATCAACGGCGGCTACACGACCAAGTAACCGGAGGACGGCAAAGGAGAACACCATGGTTGCGATCTCGCATCAGCAGATCACCAAGACATTCCCCTCGGCGACTAGCACGGGAGCACGCCGCTTCGTCGGGAAGACCGCTATTGTCGCTGGCGCCTCCGCGAATGTCGGTCGGGCGCTGACTCAATTGCTGGCGCAAGAGGGAGCGGACGTCGTGGTTCACTACAACTCTGAGAACAAGGCAGCGGAAGCAGAGCAGACCGCCGCGCTGGTACGCGAGCTCGGACGCGAAGCGCTGGTGGTGCAGGCGGACTTGACCCGCCCAGCGCAGGCCACGGAGCTGTTCGATGGCGCGCTTGCCCGGTTCGGAAAGGTCGACATCCTGATCAATACCGTGGGCAAGATCATCCGCAAGCCAGTCGCCGAGTTCAGCGAGGCGGATTTCGATGCGCTGTTCGATGTGAACGCGAAGGCGGCCTTCTTCCTGCTCAAGGAGGCGTCGCTGAAGATGGCCGACGAAGGGCGCATTCTGAGCTTCGTGACCACCATGGTCGGCGCGTTCGCGCCTACCTACGCTGGTTATGCGGGCAGCAAGGCGCCACTGGAGCATTTCAGCAAATCGCTGGCCAAGGAGCTGGGGCCGCGAGGGATTACTGTCAACTGCATCGCACCGGGCCCGCTCGATACGTCCTTCTTCTACCCGGCGGAGACAGACGAAAACATCGCGTGGCTGCGTGCAATGTCGATCGACGGCGGCATCGGCAACATCCAGGACATCACAGGACTGGCTCTGTTCCTGGTGTCGCCCGAAGCGCGCTGGATGACGGGTACGACCAGCTTCATCAATGGCGGCATCGTCTCACCGGTCAATTGAGCACACTCGGCCGACGGCAATCGCGGGCCGCCACCGGCCGGCTCTCCCTGATTGCGACGGGCCTTTGCTTCTGCAACAGGACCAACAACCCTCAACAACCATGAACAAGTACCAATCGTTGCTGGATCGGCAACGCGAGTTCTTCCTCACCGACGCGACCAAATCCGAGCCTTGGCGGCTGGACCAGCTCGAGCGCATGGAGCGCCTGCTGTGCGATAACCAGCAGGCCTTCTGCGATGCGTTATACCAGGATTTCCGCAAACCGCCTTTCGAGCAGTTGTTCGAGATCACCGTGCCGCTAGGCGTGATCGATTATTACCGCAGGCATCTCGCCGAACTGATGGCGCCGCAGCCGGCGCCCGTTCCGCCCGGTCTCGCGGCCGAGGGCTACCGCGGCGAAATCCACATGGAGCCTTACGGCCCCACGCTGGTGATCGGCCCGTTCAACGCACCGGTACTGCTGTTGCTGGACCCGGCTATCGCTGCGTTGGCGGCGGGCAACCCGGTGGTGCTGAAACCGGCCAACATGACGCCCACCGTGGCGGCTCTGTTCCAGACGCTGATCCCGCAATACTTCGCGCCCGAGGCCGTGTCGATCGTCACCGGCGGGCGTGAGGAGATCTCGGCCCTGCTGGAATTGCCGTTTGATTTCATCTTCTTCACCGGTAGCGCGACCGTGGGCAAAGTAGTGATGCGCGCTGCGGCCGAACACCTCACGCCCGTAATCCTCGAACTGGGCGGCCAGAACCCGACAGTGGTAGACGCCACGGCCAACCTGGACATCGCGGTCGACCGCATCGCCTGGGGCCATAACGCCATCTCGGGCCAGTGGTGCATCGCGCCGGGCTACGTCTACGTGCATCGTTCGATCGCCGACGACTTCATCGCCCGGCTCAAGCGTTCGCTCACCGCCATGTATGGCGAAGACCCGAGCGCCAGCCCCGATTTCGCGCGCATGATCAGCGAACACGACACGCGGCGCGTGGCCTCTTACATCGTGCCGGAGAAGGTGGTACACGGCGGCCGTTTCGACATTCCCGGCCGCTACGTCGAACCGACCGTACTGTATCCCAGCACCTGGGACGACCCGGCCATGCAGCAAGAGATCTTCGGTCCCGTACTGCCGGTGCTGCCCTACGACGATCTGGGCGAGGTCATCGAGACTATCAAGCGCAAACCCCGCTCGCTCGCGGCGTACATCTTCAGTAGGGATCAGGCGGCGGTCGACCGCTTTCTCGGCAGCGTGTCGTTCGGCGGCGGCTGCGTCAACCAGACGAACCTGCATTGCTGGATCGACAGTCTGCCGTTCGGCGGCGTCGGCCTGAGCGGCATGGGCAAGTACTATGGCAAGGCGGGATTCGATGCGCTGTCCAACACCAAGGCGATGCTGATCGGCAATCCCGACAAGGTACTCGATGTTTTTCCGCCGTATGCGGGCAAGGACATCGCGAAGATCCTCAGCGTGTTTTCCTGAAAAAAGGTTGGATTATGCACATGGCGATGGTAATCGGCGGCGGTCTCGTTTTGCTCGGCCTGTTTCTTTTATTCGGCAGGCTCTGGGGTGGCGGCGATCCCGATCTCGCCATGGCGGCCAAGCTCTTCATCCTGGCCTGGCTCGCCGTCTCACTCGTCAACATGTGGGTGGGCGTGACGAAGGCCGGTTATTCGGTGCGTGATGAGCTGCCCATCCTGTTCATCGTCTTCCTCGTGCCGGCGGTGATCGCCGGTTTCGCCGCCTGGCGTCTGGCGCGGTGAGGAGCGCGCCATGTCCGATCGCGTTTCCATTTATCATCCACTGCTGCGCAGCCGCGACGGCCATCATGCCCGGGTCAGCTTCACCGAGCTGTTCTTCGACCTCGTCTATGTGTTCGCGGTCACCCAACTCAGCCACGAACTTCTGATCAGCCTGACGCTGACCGGCGTGGTCGAGACGCTGATCCTGTGGTTCGCGGTCTGGCTCGGTTGGCAATATACCTGCTGGGTCACCAACTGGTTCGATCCCGAGACGCCGCGCATCCGCTCGCTGCTCTTCGCGGTGATGCTGGCGGGTCTCGTCATGGCAGCGGCCATTCCGGGGGCCTTCGGCAAACGCGGCCTGATTTTCGCGTTCGCCTATGTCGCAATCCAGGTGGGGCGGACAGCCTATATCGTTTTCGAACTCGGCAAGAATCATGCGCTCGCCGCCAATTACCGCCGCATGCTGGGATGGGTCGTGATCGCGGCGGTGTTCTGGATCGCCGGCGCCTTTGCCGAGGGCTGGCCCCGCGCGGCGCTATGGGCGATCGCGGTCCTGTGCGAATATGTGTCGCCGATGTTCGGCTTCGCGCTTCCCGGCCTCGGCCTCTCCAGGACCAGCGACTGGACGATTGAGGGTGGCCATCTCGCCGAGCGCTGCCAGCTCTTCGTGATCGTCGCGCTTGGGGAGACCGTACTCGCCACCGGCGCGACGCTCGCCCAGGTGGACATCTGGGATTCCGCCATTCTTTCCGCGGTGCTCGCCACCTTCCTCGGCACGCTCGCCATGTGGTGGCTGTATTTCGGCACCTCGAGCGAGGATGCGACCAAAACTATCACGCGGTCTGGCGATCCGGGCCGCATCGGCGCCTATCTCCACGCCATTCTGGTCGCCGGCATCATCGCCACCGCCGTCGGCAACGACCTCGTGCTCGCGCATCCGCACAACGCGGTGAAGACAGCCTATGCGCTGACCCTTTCCGCGGGACCGGCGATCTACCTGCTCGGCAGCGCCATCTACAAGAAGGTGGTCTATGGCGTCGTACCCACATCCCACATCGTTGGCGTCATTCTGTTCGCGCTACTGATTCCTTTCGCATCCTACGTGGACCTGCTCACCATGGGTTGGCTGACGACAATCGTCATGCTGACGGCAAGCTTCTGGGAGGGGCGCCTGCTGCGCAAGCGCCGCACGGGCAAGCCGATGCGACAGGCGGGGCATTGAGATGGGGAGCGCCCTGCCTGTCCGCACGACTGCGGCAACCCCGCAACCGATGCCGGAAACGCCGGCCGATGCGCGCGCCGTCGTCGCTTTCTGGGCGGTTTCGTCGGCGCACCGGATCGACCAGGATGCCGGTTTCGATCGTGCGTTCCGCGAGCGCTTTCTCAACCTGCATATGGAAACGGCAGCGCGGAAGCGCGACAACTGGATGGCGGCCCCCGATGGCGCACTCGCTCTCCTGATCCTGACCGACCAGTTTCCGCGCAATGCCTTTCGAGGCGCCGGCCACATGTACGCGACCGATTCGCTAGCCCGGTTTTTTCCCCGTCAGGCGCTGGATGCAGGGTATATGGAGCGCGTTGATCCGAAGATGAGGTTGTTCTTCTGCCTGCCTTTCGCCCATTCGGAAGACTTAGCTGATCAGGACGTCTCCGTCAGCCTGAACGGACGACTCGGGCAGCTCTGGCTCGACCATGCACAAAACCACCGCGACATCATCCGGCACTTCGGACGCTTCTCGCACCGCAATCCAATGCTGGGCCGCGCCACAACTCCGCAGGAAGAAGGGTTTCTCGAAGCAGGCGGCTTTCAGGGATAGTGATAGAGAGGGGAAAATCCATGACAAAATCCAGAAACAGAACTCTGATCGACATACTCGTCGCAGCTCCCGTGGCGTTGCTGTTGGCCTTCGGTGCCGTAGCGAAATCAAAAGTCGACCCCATGCCGACCGATACTGCGCGCTCTTATACGGCCCTGTCCAATGGCACATCTTCCACCTTGGGGGCGACAATGAAGCTCAGTCGCACGTCGGTGAGTTTCTCTAAGCTTAAAGGGGAAATGAAGCTCCAGTATTCCGACGTTTGGAACAACGGAAACGATACGGATTTCGGCGGAAGCGTATACAAGGTCCTCAACGCTGACGCGTTCTTCTCTCAAAACAAGGGCAGGAACGGCTTTTGCGACGAGCCGGTGCGATGGCTTACCGTCATGGACATGGGCAATCAATTCGGTGGTGGGGCTGTTCGCATCGGAATGCTCAGCATCGGTGACTGGCGCAAATACACGCCGGACGCTTTAGGCGCGTGCAGTGCCGATACGTTCACGCTGAAATAGTTTCAGTGACGATAGTTTTCGGGTACTTGCAGCAGCCATCACGCAGGAATACCGCTCCATTTTTCCTAAGTTGGATATCCAATGTCATGGCATGCACGCATGAGCTCCCCGCGTTCTGCGGCGGCAGGCAGGGTTAGCAAATCGCCTTTGCTGCGAGGTTACCGGCTCTGTCGCATTAACGCGGGGGGAAGTAAAATTCGAGGTTGTGTCGCGATAAGGGACGTGAGGCGTGTGAATTCCGAAATGAATAGGACTACGTATATAATTGGCGAATAGAATTTATCGGCTGCGGTTTTGGTGCCGTCGTCGCCCTGCATCTGCCCTTTCCGAATCATGTGCATCACTTCGACGCCGGACAGGATGATGCGTGCGCACCGGAAACTCTTGAAACCCATCATCGGCTTGACGATACGTTTGACGGCACGATGGTCCTGCTCGATGATGTTATTCAGGTACTTGTTTTGCCGGATCCAGATCGGCGTCGGTCGGCCTGCGTTGAACGCTTCCAGCGCGGCCAGATTGGCGCCGCTCTTGTCCACCGTGACAGTCTCGGGCTCTCCGTGCTGGCCGATCGCTTTCTCGAAATACCGGCGCGCAGCAGCCTTGTCACGATAGGCGCGCAACATGAAATCGACGGTGTTGCCCTCCTTGTCGACGGCCCGGTACAAGTATTTCCAGTGGACTTTGACCTTGATGTAGGTCTCGTCCATCCTCCAACTCTTGCCTACCGGGCGTTTGTATTTGCGAAAAGCCTTTTCGAACAAGGGAACGAGCTTTATCACCCGGCGATGCACGCGTGAGTGATCGACCTCGAATCCACGCTCGCTCATCATTTCCTCGAGATTACGAAGGCTCAACGAGTATGCCACATGCCACCGAACACACAGCAGGATCACGTCCAGCGGATGGTGCAGCCGCTTGAGAACCTTGCCGATACCCGCAGGCAACCTTGCGCGCGCTGCTTTCTTCGTCTTGCCCATCTCGTTCGGCTTGTATGGAAGAGCTTGAATTTTAGCTCACCGCGTTAGTGCGCCAAAATCGGCCGTTTTGCCTTTGCGATAGAGCTGCGCATTGGGGGCGGTCGTTGACTGATGTGTCTCGCTGCTGCGCTTCTCGCCCTTAAAGTCGCCCGCGCCGCCACCGTCGTTGTCCTGATCGTCACCGTTCTTGCGTACAAAGATGGTATGGACGCCGCCCGGCCGCGTCGGTGAGGCGAGGCCGCAGATACGGCGGAGCCCTCGCTATAGCTGACGGCAGCAAAGTGCCAAACTGGTGGTGTTGAGAACGACCACCAGGGTTAGGAGGACTCGAATTGAAGACTACGACTTCGGAACGAACTCGTCGAGCTTGCGCATGGAAAACAGACTCCCAGTGAACGTGTCGGCTCCGCGCATAATCTTGATGTGGCAAGTGGTAGTCCATCTATCAACGCTTCACGAACTCGGCACGATGACGTGTTTCAGCGGCACTTCAGCAACCTGCTAGTCGAACTGGCGCGATTGTCTGATCTGTCGAGGTGTTGCACCGAAATACTTTTTTGTCGCACTCGTGAGATAGCTTTGCGAGCCGAATCCACATTCGATTGCAATTGACAGAATGCTGGCGGAAGAGTGGTGGAGGAGCCATCGCGCACGCTCCAGACGTCTTTCGATGATGTACTGCATCGGCGTTCGCGAGAATTGCTCCCTGAATGCGGCGATCGTCGCATGTTCGCCCTTGCCCACGAGTCTCGCGAGGTCGGCTAGGCTGATGGGCTTGTCCAGTGAGGCGTCGATAAACTGGTTGATCGCCGTTTCACACAGCGCATTACACTCTGCGAGCGAAGGGCCTGGCCCTTGCTCTGCATTCGGATTCTTCTGATAGGTTGCAGCGGGTGGCTCCGCGAACCGGCGAATATAGTCGCGTGCGAAGCGCCCAGAGTTTGCGAATCCGTAGGCGCGCAGTGTCGTCGTGAAACTGCGCCCGCTTTCCTTGGCGAGAGCACGATGCACGCCGTTGAGCCGTGCCTCATAGAGGATCTCGGCGGACCCCTTGCCCGCGAACCGTCGTATGCCATTTTCGAGCGCGCTGGTCGCATATCCCATGGCGTGTGCGACGCTACCCAGTGTCTTCCAGCGAATCGGGTCCGATTCGATCATCGCGATTGCGCTGCGTGCTTGATGTTCCCGGGCATAGTGCCCACTATCCAGCATGTTGCTGTAGTTGTTGGGGTGTCCTGTAACCAGAAGCTTCAACATATGCTCAAGCAGCGAATTCGCCGCCACAGCAGGTACGGGAGCCATTTGCATCATCTGGCGCAGGGAGCCGCTCGCGATGTCCCACTGTGTCGCGATGTCTTGTGAGATCGGTTCGAGGCCGAAGCTGACCGGCTCCAGCAACTCTCGACCGATCCACTGACCGACAAAGTCGTTGATTCTTTGTGCGTCGATAATCACGGAAAGATGGCCGAATCCCTCCGGACCAGTGACACAGTTGGAATTGCCCGTCGAGGAGATGGGCATGACGTCGCCGGGCATGCATACAGTTTTGGAATCGCCGCTCGAATAGGTTGAACCGCCGCGGTTGCAGGAAAGAAACAGATAGTTCGGACGGGCTTCTTCCGAGCGGAAGCAGAACGGCATGTGATAGTCGACGTCATAGATGCCAATGCCATTCCACTCCTGGCCGGCCATATCGACGTTCTGCCTCGTCGCTTGCTGTGCCACAAACCGGTTATCGGCATAGATGCGTCCGATAAAGTCAGACACCTCGTCTGGATCATCACTGTGAAAATGATGAGTCTCGACTAGTGGGTCGTCCATGTTGGAGCTCGCTGATAGACGTGTTTAGACATGCGCCGGTCCTGATGCGCGTTCAAGTCGTGTCCGCTTTCTGGTTGCTTGGTGATCCGTCTCTTCGATCATACGGCCATAGGACGGAGAAAAAAAGCCCTGATGATGCAGATTGGGTAAAAGGCGGCAATGGCTGGGCGACACGTCTTGTCCCGGGACGGGCCACTTGCGTCACAGGCCGGCATTGCAATTTTTGAATCAAATATTCTGAAAACGGCGCAGCCCTGACCAGTCTAGAATGCGACGACCGGAGCGAAACCAGTGATCATGAGTTGTGGTCGATGCTCGACTTTGCCGTGGTCACGCTTCGTGACGATTCCGGTTGGGGGAGGTGGGAAAAGGGAGGGGCGATGAATTCGGCCGAATGCGGCGCAACAGTGCGTTGGGACAGTATCGGGGCGGACGCTGGATCGCGGGACAGAATAGGCACCCGAAACTGGTGCGGGATGCGGCGGCACGGCGCGCGAACTGGCTCACGTCGATGATCCGGCGCGCGCGTGGACCATGTGTGTGGGTTCCGGAATATGCGCGGATGGCGCGGGTCGAGCGTCAGGGTTCGCTTGCGATGATTCGCGACGTGCGCAATTTCACATACCGAACGCGCGACGATTGCACGCCAGGGTACTACGATGCCCTGTATGAAATTGACGCCGTCCAGTCAGTCGACCTCATTGTCTCGCGCTGGACCGCGGAGGCAATTGCTCATGTGTTTTTGAGCTTCGGTTTTCTGGATGGGCGCTATCTGGCGATTTCGATCGAGACCCGCAGGCGGCGAGGGCAACGATATTCGCCTTATGCCGGTTTCCTGCCGATCTACGACCTGGTTTATGTTGTGGCTGACGAACGCGATCTTCTCGGTGTGCGTACCGACGTGAGGCGCGAACGCGTGCATCTGTTTCGCGCGGATATTTCACAGGCGACGGCGCAGGCCTTGTTTGCCGACTACCTGCGCCGGATTCAGGAACTCGGCGGACAATCCGAGTTTTACAACACACTATTTAACAACTGTACGACCAACATCCTGCGTCACATAAAAGCCGTCGCGCCCGAAATCCGCTTCAACTGGAAAGTGCTGCTCAGCGGATATGCCGACCAGTACGGGTATGAACTCGGACTGCTCGATCGTTCCTTGGCATTCGAATCGCTCAAGGCTAAAAGCCTTGTCGCAAGAGCTGCGGATGCGGAGATTGACGCGGGCTTTTCTGAAGCGGTTCGTGCGCGGCTGCACAGCGGCGGCGCGGCGGTTGGCTGAGCGCCGCAGGCCGTGAGTGTTGTCGGGTCGACGCGCACGACGACCGGAGCCGTGGCGCAGGGCGCGAATGAGGGTCCAGGGAATCACCATGGTAAGACTGGTAATGCTTTTGCTGGGCGTTGACTATCTGCGCAAACGCGCCCGTGCGATTTTGTCGATCGGCGTAATCTGGATTGCTGCGGGTCTCACTGTTTTCGTCGATGCAACGGGCGGGGCGCGCCACTTTCCGCTAACGCTTTTCGCATGGCTGTTTCTCGCGGAAGGTATCGCGACGCTTGCGGTAGCGTGGACAGGGGTAGGCGGGCAGCGCGTATTGCGTTACATCAAGGGCTGTGCCGTTGTGGGCGCGGCCTTGTTGATATTCGCGGGACACCACCACGGTAACTTCATCCTCTCGATGATCTTCGGCACGCTCTTTCTCGCAGACGGACTGCTTCAGTGCGTGTCTGCCTGGATTGTCCGCTATCGACGCTGGCGGATCGCCTTCACCTGGGGCACTGCCGAGATCCTTATAGCCGTGTTCTTCTACCAGCCCTATCCGACCCACTATGTCGGGACCTTGCCTTACTGCCTGGCTCTCTTCCTCATGTTCGGCGGCCTCAACATGATCGCGCTTGCCGCGCGCGTGCGCCGTCTCGACAGCAATCCTGCACTGCGCCGCTCGCGGCGCTCAGCGTTGCTGCCCGAAGTCGATGTGCCTCGCGAATCTCGAATGTTCGATCGTACCGAATGGGACGGTCCGCCTGCGGACGACGAGCGCGCCTTGACCGTTCATGTGTGGACGCCATCCGGATCGTCCAGGGCTCCCGCACAACGTCATCCGATCATCGATCGCTACATTGCTGCTGTTGATGTCAACGGTGTGATCTCGACCGGTCACGCGGCCCTGGAGTCGCCAGAGGGCATCTACATCAGTCTTTATCCAGGCGTGGAGATCGACCGTTCGCCCGGGGAATTCGGCCGGATCCTGCGCGCGACACCTGACAATGATGTGCCCGGAATTTTTCAGCCTGACTATGCGACCGAAGCGAAGGCATGGTGTCCGTCGACGGTTCGCGTGCGCATCCGCAACTACGATCCCGTAAAACTTCGGGCGTTCTGGGAGCGGTACCGCCGCAACACGCACTACAACCTGACGCATCGCAACTGCTCCAGCAGCGTTTCGAATGCACTCGAAGCGGCGCTCGATGGCGCAGTCGGCAGGCTGTGGGGCGAGCGTGCTGGCTGGGGCGGTTTCCTGCGTGTCCTGGTTACGCCGGAACTCTGGGTCGCGGCACAGATACGCAAGCGTGCAGTCACGATGGCGTGGACGCCCGGTCTGACGCTCGACTATGCGCGAGCGCTGAGTATGCTCGCCGATCCTCGACCGTTTGCGTGGTGGAAGGCGAGTCGCATGGCGATCACACGACTGTTTCGCCAGCAACGGGCATGGCGCGAGCAGGACGCTGAGGCGCTGCGTTGACGATCCGCACAGTGCCGCCCATTGCTCGCCTGACATTCTTTGACACATTTCCGTCGATGCGGATGATAGAGTGATTTCACATTCAGGGCCGAAGCTGATGGAGAACTACGTCATTCGTTACAAGGGCTATATCATCGATTTCACGCCGTTTGACGCAGAGGGCGGTGCATTCGGTGCGCGATGGGCGATCGCGAAAGATGATGCAGTTTGGTCGGGTAGTGTACCGTTGTCGAGCGCAGTGCTGATGGCTCGCGGCAGCCGCGAGGAGATGGCGGAAATCGGCAGAAGCAAGGCGATCAGACTCATCGATAGCGCGTAGTGCCGGGGAGTTCTGCCCAGGCGTCGCGCGCGCTCCTCTGGCTGCACGTGGGGCGCCGGAAGATGTTCGAGCCAGTCGACAAAGAAGAGAATGCGCCGCGACAGATGCTGACGATGCGGGTAGTCTACCCACTCCTCTGTCAGGTTGGCTGTGCGGTCGGTCATCCCCAGCTCAACGTCGATCTGCGGATAGTGCTTCAGGAATTCAGGTAGCGTCGGGGCGTGAGTCACGCGATCCGAGGCGTCCCGGCACGTCGATGCGCAACGTGCCGCCGGGGGCGGGTCCGGAATCGCGGAAGAGGTTCTCTGTCTCGTCCATGCCTGCGATCAGGCCCAGACACCGCCCAACAGCGTGTCATCGTGGCTCTACGCGTTGGCCGGTTCAGCGGCCCCGTGCCGACCGCTTTGCCCGTTTCGAGGACAGTCGCGGAAACGAATGGGTGAGGCATGCCCATCGTCTCGGCAGCGCGAGTGAACTTCATGCGGTCAACGACGCGTACGAATACGTGCGGCAAATCGATGTGATCCATGGCGTGAATCTGCCGTGTCGCGACGCAGTGCCTGGCCTTTCAACGAGCTCATCGCGCGTTCGGGGCGTGAGGGTGCCGTGTGATTGTTATGCATTACTGATAGATGCGAGCCGAAAAACAGGGGTTCTACCGGTGCTTTGCGGACTATAGAATTGGTGGGGGCCCGGGTGTATCGGTTCGCGACCAGTAAGGATCACACATGCCCGCATGCCCCGAGTTCGTAGGGGCCTAGAATTCACGGCTGTACAGGGTGAAAATATAAACAAGCTGGTAGGCGATGGCTATGATGGGAAACACTCGGTGATAGCGTCGGTTGTTCGTCCTGATCGCAATGCTGCAAGCCACTATAAAAACGATCGCCCTCGCCGCATATGCCGACCCGAGATGCAAATAATATTGTCGTCCTTTCAACAGGGTATCAATGAGATCAAGCGCAAAAAGCGCGACGAGCAAACCAAAGAACCATGATTTTCGGGAAAAGAAGTAGTTTTCGTATCCACTGTATTCCTCCATTGAATCGGGGAACATCATGGAGCAGGTCATGTATATCAAAACTGCATAGGCGATGGTGAACAGGTAGATGGCGAAGTTCCACTCCCTGAGTTCACGGAGCTGAAATTCCCACCACCAGTAGTGCAGCACGTAAATGAGCATGAAAAATGCCCACGCCATGTGGGCACCGTAAAGCATTTTCTTGCGTGGACGCTGGATGATGTTGGCAAAGCCCCGTAGCAGGTGCGTAAGCCCGAGGCTGATTACGACGCCGACGATGATGCGAACATGAGAGTAAAGATCCATTTGCTTGTGTCTTGGCGGGTAGCTGGCTACCGTGATAGCGGGCGGTTGCCCCGGTTTGATAAGAACACGGAGTTGCGAAAAAGGGGCCGTTACGACATCTTGTAGGTGGTAAATACCAAAAGGACCCGGTGCGTCGCCGCTAATGGCACAGCAGCGCGCTCAGGATTTGACGCCTACACCGCGCCGTTGTGAGGCAATGATCTTTTCCAGAACGCTCTGAAATACTGAGAATTGGTCAAAAGGCAACCAAAGGCCGGTTACCGTACCGGTGATGCAGTTGGTCGGCACGCATGGCAGAAAACCGTAAATTGGAAACAAGTATGCGATACATATATGGGTTCGTGGTCGGCTATGCATTGTAATAAAGCTAGTCAGGTAGCCGTCTGACAATGAAGTCGGTTTCGTATTGATGGCCCGGGTAACCGGTCTTAACCAGGTCTGCGAATTGGGTCTTTGTGATCCTGTGCCGGTAGGTGTCATGCAGCCATTGCATGAATTCGCCGGTCTCGTCCGGCGTATCCAGCGGAATCCTCCGGTAACGTGAGTCGGCCTTGATCTGATCGGTAAGGCCAAGAAACCATGTATGGAAAGGTTGATCGTTCACTGCTGCCTGCATCCGCGGATCGGGGGCGGAGCAACCCTCTACCATTACAGTGCCCAGCGACATTGCCGCAAAAATCAGTACCAATCGCTTGAAGCTTTTCATATCGATATTCCTGGAGAAAGGACTCCTAAGTTCTAGGAAAACTGCATAATTCATTTCCGGCCGCCGGTCATCCCGCACGTGCGCCTGCCTGCCATGATCGCATGTTATCAACTGCGGTTGTGCCCAGCATTAACGGTTCTGGTGCAAATGGCGACGTGAGATCGGCTAACGTGTGGGACTGAACGTGCTGATGGCCGACTGGTGAGTAAGCTGAAGAGTCTTGACGTGTTGTTCGCTGATCGAGACTTTGATCGCGAGATCATCATTCTGTGTGTGCGTTGGTACCCGCGCTTCAGAGTCAGTCTGCGGGATCTTGTCGAGATGATGGCGGGGTTTGTCGCTCGCACGTACGACGATCCTGCGCTGGGTGCGGCGCTATGCGCCAGAGTTCGTCAAGCGCAGGAATCACTTTGGCATACTCGTAGGACGATCGTGGCGCGTCGATGAGACCAACCTGACGATTCGCGGCAAGTGGGTGTATCTCTACAGAGCGGTTGAACGTGCTGGGCAGGCGGTAGACTTCCTGCTGTGCGTGAAGCGAGACGTGAAGGGGAACAAAGCCTGCTTCAGCAAGGCCATCAAACATCAGGGCCAACCGCCGAAGATCGTCAAGCTCGATGGTTATGCGGCGTTGCACCGCGTGGCGCGCGAAATGAAGGCCGACGGGCTGCTGCTGGAGGGTACCGCGACTCGATCCTCAAAGCACGTGCATAACCTGATCGAACGGGCCCATCGCGACATAAAGTCCCGGACGAAAACCATGCTCGGCTCCAAACGTTTCAGGAACGCAGCGATCACGCTCGCGGGCATCGAGTTGATGCACCGGATTCGCAAAGGGAAATTGGCGTTGCCTGCTTGCGACTCAAAGATGGGGCGGCCCCCACTGCCTGGACCGCCGTCCTTTCCACTCAATAAGGTATCCCGTCTGCGTTCCGACTGGCTATTTGCACGGGAGCCAGATCTACTGCCAGGTTAGCGGGGTGCCTGCGGAGAAGTAAAAGAAGTCGGAGATGTCCATGAACCCCAGCATCACAGACGTCCCATTGGCGATGGTGCTCGCTGAAAACGTCGGCCCAGTACTTCCCCAGTTCGTGTATCGCGCTGAATCCAGCGTCGAGCAGTCCGCCCAATCCCATCTCTTGTCTGTAGAAGAATAGCTATACGGCCGTGACGCAATCTGATCGCTTGGCTGGGCCTGGTACAGTCCTGCTGCCGATGTATCGTAGGTCAGAATCGGCCGACCAGATGTCAGACTGACGCTATCACCCGTGACAGTCGCCACAAGGTAGCCGCCCGAAACCGTGGCATTGCGCACTGGCTTGTAGCAGACAGGAACAATGTATGTGCTGCCAGCGCTGGGGGCTTCAGCTGGCACCACGGAAACCGGATTTCCGTTCATGACGAACCGCCGCAACGTCCTGTCGGCACTGATCTGCGTCGCGTTGTTGACGGTTGTTGCCGGCGCGATGGCTGCTGCATTCCCGGTAGGATCGACAATTGCAGCGAGCGGCATCGCGTCCAGCCATAATGCAGAAGAGAGCGGCTGAGCGATAGTCAGGACGCCGCCCGAATTCAATGGCTGTCCCTTGGAAAACGCAGACGCGTCGGACATGACGCCGGGCGCCATAGCAGTATAACCGGCCACGAATGCCTTGTAACTCGCGCTGAAAGAGAGGGAGGAATAAGCCGGCCCCGCAGTGGTGGAATAGATCGTTGACGCAGGAACGTATATTGTAAGCCCGCTGCTTTCCGTTCGTTCCGATCCCGTCGCCTGGTCGATAACCGCGTCGGCAACAGCAGCCTTAACACGTTGAATCGCTTCGGGCGTAGCCGGGACCGGGCCGGTATGCCCAGGATTGAAAGTGACGAGGCTCTGAGCAAAGCTGACGAGGTCTACGGTATCGGGCGCCACGCTTCTGAAATCGTTGTCAAACTGCTCGGCGCCATGGCGAGCCTGCGCGATGCAGGACCAGTTGGTCGTACACAGGTTGCCCGTCGCGACATCCGCGGGCGGAGTAGCAGGCGGAGAGGGGTCTCGCGCCAGACTCGCCGTCAATTCGCCGCCGAGGTTGTCTATTGCGTCGACGACTGCGCCCATTTTTGTCAGATCGATCATTGACAACGTGAGAGCCGGGTTATTTTCTCCGCTGGTTCCATTGTTATTCTGCCGCGCCGCGTCAATCACAACTTCGCCAAACTCTCTCCCGTCTATCGCCGGGTTTTTGGATACTGCCTTGAGTATGTTGTCGTAATCCCAACTTCCGAACTCTAGGTCCTCCGATGCTACAAGGTACCTCGCATATGGACTGATCGCATTTGCAATCTCGGCGCTGGCCATCAAGCACGCGTCAAAACCGACCATATCGAACGTTACCCCGGTATCAGCCTGAATAGTCTTCATCGATTCGGCGATTGTGGCTATGGAGAGGCTGGCCTGATCCGCGTCCGTTCGAAATACGCTATCCGAGCCAAACCCGCCAATCGGGCCACCGCCATGGTCATCAAAGATGATCGAATAATTTTTCGCAGGATAGGTCTTCACTGCCCATTTGACGAAACTGGTGAACGTTGCGCCGTCACCCATATTCTCCTTTCCGAGCACGCTACGGTACAGTGCTCCGTCCCTGCCTTTGGCGAGATGGGTCAACTGCGTCCAGTCGAGCTGGACGCTATCACTGCTATCGTGCTCGATCGGAACTCCACCTCCGGCTGCAACAACAATATTGACCTGATTGGACGTGCTGTTCTTCAGGATGTCATTGACATCCCGCTCTGCATTGGTGCTGAGATCAGAGCCCACCGCATAGATCAACACTGTCCGTTCTGCCGATGCTGAGGACGTGCCATCGCCGTCGTCACCGCACCCACCCATGACCAGTCCGGCTATGACGCACATCGCCATAGTGCGCATCCGTTCCATTTTTCGACATATGCCTTTTCGCATGCAGTCCTCTTTCTTTAAAGGAGAGATGCCGGATTTGACTTACGAAGGGGATCCGGCTTTCCGAGAAGTTTCCGGGATCGTGAAGTCTGCCGCTCCGGCCTGCACTCCGTACAGTACCAGGACTTCTGCATCTCGTTGACCGTTTCGAACCAGCAGTTAGGGTTTGGCTGCGACAGCCACTGAAGTGGGCGAACGATCTAACACATCCGTGTATGGGTGCGCCACACTGCGGGCGGCTACGCCACATTTAACAATTGAAATCATACGCAACCCTGCTTATACAATTTCATTGTATCGATACATATCTGATACGGTTTTGGCCCCGCAACTGTCGGCTTCGGGCAAATTCCAGTATCCATCCGCTTTGCATCACGAGAACTGGTCTTCCATAATGGCAGAAGTGTAATCTCTAGTAGCAAAGAAAATTTGCGGTTTTTCTTCCAAAAAAATTGAAACTTTTCGCCCGCCCTAGTCCATTGAGCCAATGAAATTGCACTGATCTAACAGTGCATGGGCAAAATGAATCTGAGTGAAACCGCGCGCGAAGAGCTGATGTCGATGCTGCGCAGCCGTACGATGGCCGTTGGCCAGGTGCGGCGTGCGCGGTTGATGGGGGTGCGGGCGAAAACTTGGACTATCTGGAGGTAGTTCATGTACTCGTGTGAAGAGCGTCTTCGAGCGGTTCGGCTTTATCTAAAGTTGGGGAAGCGCCTCGGGGCGACCATCAGATAGCTGGGTTACCCGACAAAGAATTCTGGCGCTGTCAGGTTAGCGGAAAGGCGGCGGTAGAATGCAGCGATGAAGAAGACGAGATCGTTGTATCACGGACACCGGTTCCCTGTTGTCGTGATCAGTTGTGCAGTTCGGTGGTATTTTCGGTTCGGCCTGAGCCTGCTCGACGTCGAAGAATTGTTACTTGAACGCGGCGTCGTGGTCACATACGAAACAATCCGTTGCAGGTGCGACAAATTTGGAGCAGGATTCGCCCAGTGCGCCAAAGCCGTGCGGCGCAAACCGGGCACCACCTGGCATCTGGACGAGATGTTCGTGACGCTGCGCGGCGAACCGTATTTGTTGTGGTGTGCGGTCGACGAACATGGCACCGAACTTGATGTGCTGGTGCAAAAGCGGCGCGACAAGGTCGCGGCGAAGCGGTTCTTCAGGCGGATGCTGAGTTCGAATCCGGCTCCCCGCAAGATCGTCACCGATCATCTGCGCAGCTATGCGGCGGCGAAGGCTGAGATCCGCGAGCTTGCTCACGTAAAGCACGTGTTCGTCAAAGTGGCGGCACGAGTGAGCAATCGTGCCGAGAACAGCCATCAGCCGACCGGCAGGCGTGAACGACACATGTGCGGCTTTCGCGATGTGCATCGTACACAGGCATTTCTCTCATGCTTTGGCCCGATCCAGCAGCACTACGCACTGCCTAGGCATCAGATGAGCGCAGCCGTTCATCGCGCCGCACTCAAAGAACGCCTCGCCACCAGGCATAGCTGGAGCAGCGAGACTGCGGCCCCTAACTTCATCTAGTGAGGATAACTATGTTCGGCGGGGAATGTGACGCTGGCTCACCAAGTTGACAAAGCCCGCGGCGCAGTCATGAAATCGATCTGGGATATCGGCGAGGATCTAAAGGCCCGCAGGCTCAAGCTGCTCTTGCCCGAATGGCGCACTCCGGACATACCAGTCAGTGCGCTATTTCAACGCACGCCCTATATGGCGCCACGCGTGCGCGCGCTGCTCGACTTTCTTGGGCAGCGTTTCGCGGACGCTTCCGAAGGTCTGGTGGCATTTTTGCAGTAGGGGAGGTCTGGCATGCACCGAAAGTACGCCGTGACAGACTTTTCGCCCTGAAGAAAAGCGGGCTTGTCGGTGACCCCGTATTTCGTGCCTGCCTCCGCGAACTTGAGGGCACGTCGCGTCAAACAGAGGTAGCCGCGCAAACTCGGACTGCGGAATAAGTGGAACGGCAGAGGCCCGAGCCAGCGGTGGTGTAGGCAAAGCAACGGAGGAAACGATGAAGAGAACGCAACGCATGCACTCAGCGGCGCGATGTCCTCTCAGCTGGTTTTCGCGAGCGGTGCATCCCTTGTCCGTATGCGCTCAGTTCATTGAAGCAAATGATGCGCAAGATATCGACACCTGACAAGTTTCAGTGGAGCGACGAAAGCGAGATATGGAACGAGTCGGCACCGCTTGATGGCTTCTCGACGGCCAAACTTGCGCCACATCTCATACCGGAATCGATCACGGAATGAGAGGTGTGCGGCGTAATACACAAGACGACCGGTGCGCCTGTGGCGTGCTGCACTAGGCGAGCGAGCGTATCATAGCGCACGGCATCCGGATGCGTCCAATCGATGAGAAACAGTTCGACAGAAATATCATTGAGCATCTGCCACAACCTCTCGTCGCTCTCAACGCCGAAACATATATGCCCCGAGGAAGAAAGTGCTTCGAGCATTCGATCAAGGGTATCGATTTCGGATTCTAGGATTGCAATTATCATATATAGTTGGTATCCGGCAAGCGCTGAAGGGATTCAACATTTTCGAGTGGTATCTATATCTTCACGCCGCTCCATCAGGGATTCACGGTGCCGAATTTCTTCAATATCTACATGAGTGAAACTTATACGTCGTTGATTTTTCGCACGTAGGAATTCGTATGAAAAATCTCTCCCGATAGGAACTGAACTTTCCGAAGTCTAGCGACAAGCCATTTACCCCTTCCGTGCTACGAGGTGGCATGGGCTCTGTGAACAGCCTTTTTGTCGATCAGCATCGCTTGGCAGCAGAATTTGGGGTGAGATTATCACCTTGCACGTGACGTGCAAACTGGTACCGATTCTCATTCGGATATTTGACAATATTTAACAAAGGATTTTGCTCTTAAAATAAACTTATAAGCTATTGTATGTGGTGGTTCCTTGGCACTTAATTGAGTCGTTTTAGGGTGGTACGTCATTGACGACTGGACATGCTGTCTCGGCTGTTGAATAGCTTCTCTTCGAAAATTGCAGAGTCCGGATTCTCTGGAGCGGATATCCGTTCCGGTGCGTGGAGGGCGTGGCCTTTACCCACTGCGACACCGATGAAGTCATTGACCGCAACGTGTCGTTGGAATCCTGCATCGAGGTTTATGCAGATTCACTGAGTTGGCCAACGACCACGGTGGTAAGTCTCGGTATCGCCGTTACCGACGGCCTACGAATCAACGGGCTAAGCCGCTATTTGGGAGCGCCAGGCATACTCCACGGCAACCCATACGTGCTCTCCCCTGGGGAGAGCGAGTGCCCGTACTGTCAGTAAGAGTGAGATGCGAGGTGCATGCTTTCATATCATTGCTTCATGTGAAGTTGGGCGTGCGGTAATCTTCGAGAGTTTTGGCAGAAAGGGAGAGGGCGGTTGCCGCCTCTGTTGAACAGAGTATCTGTTTGCCTAGAAAAAGTCGCGCTATTTTCAATGCGGAAGGCCGTCAACGATTCCGAATCATTTGATTTTTCAGGTATCTAGAGCTATCGCGGATGAGCCGACTGGAGTCTAGAACGTGAAGCTTATCACGACAGAAATGTGGAATCGCGGGCAGAAGCCTCGATAGAGGTATTCGACTTTTTCGGATTTCAGTTGAATCGCAAAGTATTTTGCGCTTAAATCAAATGCCGTTGCGTTCTTGCCCTCGTACACTAACTATGGAACTACTTAACAGGAATTGGCGACGGGGCTGCCATAATTCGCGAATGCAGCATAAATTTTTTATTCCGATTGGCACTGGTGCTGTTCAAGTAGATGGGCCATTGCTCTCAGAGATTTAGCGTTTTTTCGATTCTAAAGTATTCAGGTAAAAGGCAGATAATTAAACGGCGTGACCAGCGTGGACGCAATTCGCAACCCCTCACCTCATGTCTTGCTAATCGATGGAAATCCAAGTGATCTTCGTCTTTTGGCGGGTTCAATCCAAAGCGCGGGTTATCGGCTAACCATGGTTTTAGGTGGGTCAGGTGGATACGATCGGGCTATGGTCGCTCGCCCGGATGTAATTTTGCTTGATCTGCAAGCGTCGGCTCCGGGAGGGCTTGCCATCTTGCGCCTCCTCAAGGCTAATCCCAGCACCGAAGGCATACCGGTAATTCTCCTGTCTGCATTGGATGCGCTTGACGAGCGCCTTGCCGGGTTGCGAGAGGGGGCCGTCGACTGCGTCAATCGTCCATTTGTAGCTGAGGAGGTGCTGCTGAGGGTCCGCATACACCTAAAGCTGGCTGTACGCCAAAGTATCCGTGAAGTTGAGGGTGATGCGCGGGATGTTGATCCTGCATCTGCGAGTGCGGACGAAGTGCTTGTCGTGGCGGCGCGTAATTATCTGTCGGAGCGGCTCGCGGCGCCCCCAAAGCTGGACGTGCTGGCGCGAGTCGTGGGGTCGAACGAGCGGCGCCTCACCGCAGCCTTCAGCCGCCATCTAGGCATGACTGTTTTTACCTATATCCGCCAGGCGCGCATGGAGAAGGCGGGGGATCTTCTGGCGAACACATCTTCCAGTGTTGCGAGTATTGCGGAAGAACTGGGCTTTTCTAGCGCAGCAAACTTCGCCACTGCGTTTCGTGAACATGCCGGTGAGTCTCCGTCAGCCTACCGTGCGTCACGCCGCTAAGTTCCGTGAATTCCGTGCAGACCTGAGGTTGTCTCCTGATTGGGCGTGATCCACGGTCTTTAGCTGGAGTGATGTCTCAATGTCGTGCAGTCACATCGATACGATCTGACACGGCGTTGTGGCATGAATCCGGCCGTTTTGCGGCTGGCTGATGTTTACGTGCAACGGCCGGGGTGGTACCTCTGCTAACAATTCGGGTTCCTGCGTACGTTCTCGATTTTTGCCGACGAGACGATGCGCGAGGACAAGAGAAAGACGAGCGAGCCGAAGACTCGCTACCGCGTCAAGAGTTGGTTGGCCTATAACGCCGGCCTGATAAATCGGGGCAACGTTTCGATGTGGATTGATGAAGCCGCACTTGCGTGCATACTCAACGCCGAGCCGGCGCGTGACCGCCCGCGCCTGTACAGGGACGCGCTGGTCCAGGCGCTGCTGGGCCTCAAGACTGTGTTCCACCTGCCGCTGCGTGCATTGCAAGGCTTCGCTCAAAGCTTGCGCGAGCTGGCTTTCGATGCCTTGCCCATGTCGAACCACACGACGCTCTGTCGCTGTGCACAGACCCATGCCACCGCGGGCGGTCGCGCCAAGAGCCGTCGCGTGGAAGTCGAGATTCAGAATGACTAAGACCGTGATTGGGCAGCGTTGCCCGGCTGAGAGCGATCCTGTCGTTGGGGATTCTCATGGACATGGAAGCGCGTCTGAGCGATTCGCCAATGGTGCTGCTATTGCGTCACACGCGAGCGAATTCGCATGGCACGGTTGGCCTAACGCGGAGGGGGCAGGCAGCCTCCGCTATCGAACATTGCTGGCGAAATACGAACTGTTGAAGCGTGAGATCGATCGTGAGCGAGTGTTAGAAGGGGAGCGACTCGTAAACATGGTGGTCGAACGCTTGCGCGCCGTCATTGAAGAGTTTGGTCTTGATATCGACGTGGTGCGTCATGGCATGCCAGCGTCGGTCGGGGAAAGGACGATGCGTCGGAAGCACAGGCGCAAGCCGAAGTATCGAAATCCAGAAACTGGACAAACGTGGAGCGGAACCGGACGGCCGCCCCGCTGGATGTTAGGCGATGACCGTGAACAATATAGAATTCGAGATGATCTTGGCGAATATGCTGAAAGTATGCCGAAGGGTCTTACGCGCAGCGACGTTTAGCGCCCGCCAGACTGCATTGTCGATTCGCTGAATGAATCTACCTAAGAGCCGCAGAGATTTATATTATGAGTATCTCGATACAGCATATTTCAGACTGACACCGACGCCGTTTCTACCGTCAATACGAATTTTCGCGGCGCCTTTAAATTATCTTGATTCAAGATATGCGAGATTATGTTCCCAGAGTCACAATCTTGATGTTGTGTAAGGCGGCAACTCGATCCTGCAACCCGAAACCAGTTTGAGTTTACATGCCAGAGCGATTCATGGAGCGAAGATTGGCCCTGTCTAGACCACTAAGGGATCGAGACCTTGCCCCCGTACGCGGCGACGACTCTAATACGCAGCTGGTTGAAGGTGTCTTTTCTGGCCTGCGCAACCGTGAGTTTACAGTCGCGTTCCAACCGATTGTCCATGCTAAAACAGGCGCCTTGTGGAGCGTTGAATGTCTGCTGCGCTGGAAACACCCGGACTACGGGACCCTGTTGCCTGGTGCATTCGCTGACGCCTTGCGTGATCCAGAAGTGGGGCGCGAAATTTTTTTCTTTGTCCTTGCGTCGGCTTGCTGTCAATTCGAAAAGCTTCGGTGCTCTGGCAGGAAGCTTCAACGGATAGCAATCAATATTCAACCGTCCCTGCTTACTGACGATTCTCTTGGTGCGGCGATAGCTGAAATTGCTACACGCCACGACATTAGCCCGTCGTTCTTGGAGCTTGAACTCGTGGAAACCGAGGATGCAGCAACTCTGCTCGCGACACGACATCTGACAGCGCCGATAAGAGAACTCGGAATTCGCCTGTCGCTTGACGATTTCGGAACGGGATTTTCGTCACTTTCGGCGCTCTGTTCTATGCGCATCGACACGGTTAAGCTGGCACGTGACTTCATGAAGCAGATTCCCGAGCTATCACGGAGCTGTGATTTTGTCGCTGGAATTCTGGATGTGTTGAAGATCGCCGGGATGACTGTAGTAGTCGAAGGTGTCGAAAACGAGGCACAGCTGAACTGGCTATCACGTAGAGATGAAGTGTATGTGCAGGGGTTCTATATCGCCAGGCCTGCACCGACGTTGGCGGATGCGCTATTGCCTTGGCGACATCCTTGACGGAGCAGCGGGTTTCCGGCCGACGGATGCTGTTGATATCTGCCGACTGCTTCCCAAAAAGTGGGTCACGTTGTGTCTTGATGCACTGTGTAAGCGCGGTGGCTGCTTTCCAGCGTTCTGTAATTGGCGCTCGTTTTGATGCACAGCACAGCACAGTGCACGTACGGTGCGGTGGTTTGGCGGGCGCGAGACTGGGAGCCGGTCACTTCAGAGAGAGCGGCTAGAGGGGGAGGCTCGTCGTGTTGACGGGACAAGTGGCCCCGCCTTCGTGTAGTCGCACTGGATTAGCGGCGCAGACTCGTGCCGCTTCAACTTTCCTGCCGGCACCTATTTTTAGTCCACGATGTGAGCAGACGCCAGCGAAACATAAGACGAGTTGAGACGTATCGGGGTTGATCGCATGAAATATTTAAAGCTCTCCTGCGGAGTTTGGAAGTTGATCGATTACGGAGTCGAACAGTATGTAAAAGAGCACGGAGGCAAGCCGGCCGCGTTCGTGCTGCATCCGGCTCACTTGAGCGAATTTTTTGAAGGAACCGAGAGCGACGACGCGATACTCGATGGCATATCGGTAATCCATAGCCCTTGGTTCGGCATGTCGGTATTTGTGAACGAGCGTGGCAATATCTTCGAGCTGTAACTATGTACTGAGATGTGAGGTCCCGGCGTGTGCGGGGATTGGGGAGATATCTGCTCAACGGATGGCGATTCTGTCCGATTTTGCATGGTCACCTCTGTGTCGACGACTCAAAAAATGAGACATATTCTCAATTTAAATGAGATTAAATGATGGGGCTGTGAATTGATTTATTATGAATATTAACGGAAAAAATTCTTCCAATTTTTTTAATAAATTTCAGATAGTTTTTGACAATGATTTGCAAAAACTTGGTTGAAATATCGAGTTAATCGGTTTCCGGTAGAAAAATTGGTGGATATAATCTGTTCATGGATTTGATAGAAAGAGGTCGATTTAATTCCAGTTGCTGCGTAAGAGGACATGCCATCGAAATGTTGAGGGCCATGAGTTGTGAGAAGCAAGCGCGACGATAAGGGGCGGGTGCGTCTCGGGCATCCGGGCGGCGCCATTGCCGATTGAGATCATTTCCGACCGCAATATGTCATGTAGGCCATGCCTGCGAGTATAGAAACCAATTAGTTACGGAAGAGTATCAAAATGCTACGGGATATCTTCTCTGCCTTCGGCGCTCGATTTTCAGCCATCGATACCGGTGCCGTCATTCCGGAATTGAAATCAATTGGTTGAACGATTCGTTCGGCAAGGCCCGATGACTTCGGGAAATAGCGTTATTCGCTACTGATGTCGCCAGCAATCAGTTGTCGGCTCGGTATACTCAATCAATGTAAATCCGTCAGGCAGCCGCGAAAGCGGCAGCGATAACGAGGCAATCGATCTGCGATCGGACAATTGTCCGCGTCGACGCGGATGCTTTGCTGCGCCTGCGCCCTGATGTCTAGATAAGTTTCTTAATGTCGTATCGTTGACAGTCGTCGGTGCGACTCGGTGAACTCATTGAATCTAGTAGTGCTAACTAAAGTCCAGAGAATCAAAAGAGGATTAAAGTATGAAGAATACTCAGATTTCTATGATCGTGACGGCGATGCTGGCAGGAACTTCGGGCATGGCTTACGCGCAAACGACCGGTAGCGTCAATTTCGTAAACCGTGGCAATCCGAACGCGGCATCGGTCAACTGCATCAACGGTACGAATGTAAACTGCATCAACACGACGAGCGGCACAAACGTCGCAGTAAGCAGCGCGAAAGTCACGCAAGGCACGGGTGCGATCGCGGGTGCCGGCGGCATTGCGATCGGCGACCGAGCAAACGCGAATGGCAAGGACACCACCGGCGGCAACGGCGGCGCAACTGCGATCGGCGTTGGTGCCCAAGCGCTGAGCAATTCGGCAATGGCGTTCGGCACGGTCGCGGTCGCGACCGGCAACACGGCGATCGCGATGGGCCGCCAGTCTGCCGCCAGCGGTGATTTCTCTATGGCGATGGGCAACGTTGCGGACGCGGAAGGCGGTCGCAGCATTGCAATGGGACACTCTGCCCAGGCGATGGGTTCGCAGTCGATCGCAATCGGTTCGGCAGTTGGTGGCGGTAACGATGGCGTGTCGGGCGGCGCAAGCTTCGATGCGACGACGAACACACAAGCTGTCGGCGACCGCACTGTCGCGATCGGCGCGGGCGCGCGCACGAATGGCAACGATCAGGTCGCGCTTGGGTCGAACGCCGTTGGCGCAGATAACATCGTCGCGGCAACGCCGGTTTTTGGCCAGACCGCCCCGGTGGGCGGGGCGGTTTCGTTTGGATCGGCCACTGTTCAACGTCAACTGAAGAACGTTGCGGCAGGCGCCGACGGCACGGACGCTGTGAACGTAAATCAGCTTTCGAATGTCAACACGACGCTGAACACGTCGATCAACACGACCAATCAAACGGTCTCGAACCTGAGCACGACGATCGGCGGGCAAATCACGAATCTGCAAGCGTCGGACGCGCTTTCCGTTAAGTACACGGACAGCACGCACAACACGATTTCGCTGGACGGAAAGAACGGCGGCACGACGATCACGAACGTCGCGACCGGTGTCGCGGCAACCGATGCGGCAAACGTCGGTCAGCTGTCGTCACTGAGCACGACCGTCAACCAGTCGATCACGAACGCGACCAAGGACGCTGTGCAGTACGACAGCGCTGCGCACAGCAGCGTAACGCTCGGTGGAGCCGATGCTACGTCGCCGGTCGGCCTGCACAACGTCGCAGCTGGGACGGCCGATACGGATGCCGTGAACGTCGGGCAAATCAAGCCGCTGCAATCGTCGCTTTCCACCGCAACCGGCAACATTACGAACCTGCAAAGCAGCGTCGCGAATATCAGTTCGTCGCTGAGCACTGCAACGACCAACATCACCAACTTGCAACAAGCCGATACGCGCAACGTCAAGTACGACGGCGCAAGCGGTTTCGACACGGTGACGCTCAAGGGCAGCAACGGCACGACGATTTCGAACGTCACCGATGGTGTGGCCGATCACGATGCTGTGAATGTTGGTCAACTCAAGTCCGGCCTGACGGACGTGACAAACAACGTCAACCAGACTATCAGTACGTCGGTTTCGAACCTGTCCACGTCCGTGACGAACCAAATCGGCGCGGCTACGAAAAACGCGGTGCAATACGACAGTGACGATCACACGTCGGTTACACTCGGCGGTGCGAACGCAGGCGCACCGGTCGGCCTGCACAACGTTGCCGACGGTGCTGCGAACAACGACGCCGTGAATTTCGGCCAACTGTCCGGCGTGCAATCGGGCCTGCAAGCGTCGATCAGCACCACGAATACGAACGTGTCGAACCTGAGCACGTCTGTTTCGAACATCGGCGCGCAAGTGACGACGAACACGACGAACATCACGGCGCTGCAACAAGCTGACACACGTAACGTGAAGTACGACGGCGCGGACGGTTTCGATTCCGTCACGCTCGCCGGCACGAACGGCACGCAGGTGAAGAACGTCGCGGACGGCACGGACACGCATGACGCGGTGAACGTTAGCCAACTGACGAAGGCAACCGGCGACCTGTCCACGTCGATCAGCAACGTCGATCAACGCGTAACGAACGTGAGCAACACGCTCAGCACGTCGATCTCGAACCTCGATGGTCGCGTGACCACGAACGAAACGAACATCAGCGGCCTGCAAAAGGACGCGCTGCAATGGTCGGGAACGCTCGGTGCATACGACGCGTCGCACGGCTCGGGCGCACCGCAGAAAATCACAAACGTGGCAGCAGGTGATGTTTCGGCATCGAGCACGGACGCGATCAACGGCGCGCAGTTGAAGAGCGTGCAGGACCAAATCAACAGCAACGTTGGCCAAGCCACGAAGAACGCGGTTCAGTACGATATGAACGCTGACGGCTCGCGCGCCAACTCCGTGACGCTGGCGGGCGGCGACACGACCAAGCCGGTCACGATCAGTAATGTGGCTGACGGTGTGAGCGCGCAGGATGCCGTGAACGTCGGTCAACTCGGCAAGGCGACGGACGGCCTGCAATCGCAAATCAACACGACGAACAATAACGTCGCGACGATCAGTGATCAGGTCAACACGAACACGACGAACATCAGCAACAACACGACGGCGATTTCTGGCCTGCAACAAAACGCTCTCCAATTCGATCCGAACACCGGAGCCTACAACGCATCGCGTGATGGCGTCGCCACGAAGATCGTCAACGTCGCCGATGGCAGCGTCGCACCGGGTAGCAAGGACGCAGTGAACGGCGGGCAACTGTCGGGCGTGCAATCAAACCTCGAACAGCAAATCACGAACGTGTCGAACGCGACCGGCGAGAAGCTGAAAAACGCGGTGATGTACTCCGACGACACGCACGCGGGCATCGTGCTCGACGGCAAGGGCGGCACGACGATCACGAACGTGGGCGCCGGTACGCTGACGGTCGACAGCACGGACGCGGTGAACGGTTCGCAACTGTACGCAACCAATCAAACGGTTGCGTCGCAGGGTGATCAAATCACGAAGAACACGACCGATATTTCGAATATCGATCAGCGCGTGACGACGAACGCCAGCGACATCGCGAACCTGCAAGCCTCCGACGCGCTGTCGGTGAAATACGATTCAAGCGCGAAAAGCTCGGTGACGTTCGGCGGTTCGGGCGCAGCGCCTGTCACGCTGAAAAACGTCGCGGCGGGTGTCGATTCGACCGATGCGGTCAACGTCGGCCAACTCGACAAGGCGATCGGCGGTGTGAGCGAGACGGCGAACAAGGGCTGGAACGTGAGCACGAACGGCGGTGCAGCATCGAACGTCGCGCCGGGTGCGACGGTCGATTTCAGCGGCGATTCGAACGTGCAGGTTTCGCAGCAAGGTACGAATGTGAAATTCGCGCTGTCGAAAAACCTGAATGCCGATTCGCTGACCACGCAAGCGGTTGACGGCAGCTACTCGACCATCAGCGCGCAAGGCATCGCCACGCAAACGGCAGACGGCCGCACAGCTGTCGTGTCCGGCAGTGATGTCTACGTTTATGACGCGAACGGCAACCGCACCGACCTGACGCAAGACGGCCTGATCGTGAATTCGAACTCGGCCAACCGTGTGACGGTGACGGCAAGCGGTCTGGATAACGGCGGCAACAGCATCAAGAACGTTGCGACCGGTGTTGCAGACACGGATGTGGTGAACGTCAAGCAGTTGAATGACAAGGTGACGAGCGCGGTGAGTGACGGCACGAAGAACGCTGTCCAATACGATACAAATACGGACGGTTCCCGCGCGAACTCGATCACGCTGATTGGCGGTCAGTCGGGCGGTGTCGTGATCAACAACGTCGCGCCGGGCGCGGTCACTGCGAACAGCATGCAAGCGGTGAACGGCTCGCAACTGTATGGCGTTCAGCAGCAAGTGAACGGCATTCAGACGCAAGTGACGCAGAACACGACCGACATCAACAACCTGCAACAGAATGTGACGAACATCCAGAACGGGAAGGCTGGCGTGGTACAGCAGCAAGACCCGAATGGTCAAATCACGGTTGGCGCGGGAACGGGCGGTACGTCGGTGAATTTCTCCGGCACGTCAGGAGATCGTACGCTCACGGGCGTGGCGAACGGTGTGAACGCAAACGATGCGGTCAACAAGGGTCAATTGGATACTGCGATTTCGAATGTGTCGGGCAACGTGACGAATATCCAGAACCAGACCAACAGCAACACCACGTGGATCAATCGCGCTGATGCTGGCTCGATCGGGACCACGGCCACGGCGACCGGCAAGAATTCGGTTGCAGTCGGCGCAGGTTCGGTTGCTGACCGCGATAATTCGTTCTCGGTGGGCGCGACGGGTGCCGAGCGCCAAGTGACGAACGTTGCGGCCGGTACGGCTCCGACCGATGCGGTCAACGTGCAGCAACTGAATGACAATGTTGCGGAAGCGTCTGCGGCTTCGCGGGGCTACACGGATCAACGCGTCGGCCAGGTGTACAACGACCTGAACACCGTCAAGAGGGACATGTTCGGCGGCGTAGCGTCGGCGATGGCGGTTGCGGGCCTTCCGCAACCGACCGCGCCGGGGCGTTCGATGGTGTCGGCAGCAGCGTCGAATTACCACGGCCAGCAAGGCTTTGCGGCTGGTTACTCGTACGTGACGGAAAACGAAAAGTGGGTCGTCAAGGCATCCGTCACGGGCAACACCCGTTCGGACTTCGGCGCGGTTGTCGGTGCGGGTTATCAGTTCTGACACAGGCGTTGTCGTCACCGCGCACTCCTAGCGAGTGCGTGGGTTGTCGGTGCTAAGTGCCTTTCCGGGCACGTAGCAATCCTGCCAGTTCCATCAATGGACTGCACCGGGTCGGCGTGACCTCCTGCCGCAGGTCGTCTCCCATGCATCCCTCTGCCTTTGCGGTCCACCCCCCGGTGAACGTGGCAGGGGCGAACGGGATGCGTCCGCGATCGCTGTCATCGCGTTTCCCGGCCGGAAACAGCGGCACCTGGATCGGGGATTGCCGCTCGGGCGACTGTGCCGTATCGTCCCTCTCGCTCGACAACAACGAAACTCGCAAAAAACGAGGACAACATGGCTTCCGAGGAAGTCTTTCTTTCGACCGAGCAGATCGAGCCCGCGTTGCGGGACCAGTACTGGCGCGACGTCACGCAGCCCATCGCCGATACGACGGCGGTTGCGAGGCGCGGCGGGGCACGACTGGCCGGCACGCTGGTGTCGCGAATGTTCGGTGAGATGCTGCTGTTGCGCGCATCATTCAACGCGCAAGAGTATCGGCGAGATCGCCGTATGATCGAACAAAGTAGTCTCGATCAGTACATCGTCCAGTTTGTGCAAGCAGGCTCGCTGGTCGGCAACTTTGCCGGAATCGATGCGCAGGCGCACGCGGGCGACATCGTAGTGGTCGACCTCGGTCAGTCGCTGAGCAGCCGGGTGGACGAGGGTGCGTCGTTTGCGGTCGTGGTGCCGCGCGCCGAGCTTGAGCGTGCGACCGGCGGACGAAACCTGCACGGCGAGGTACTGAGCGCGAACAAGGGAATCACGCACCTGCTTGCCGACTATCTCGTGGGCATGCACCGGGTGGCCGCGCACGTGTCGGCGCCGCAGGCTATCGTGGTGCAGGACGCATTGGTAATGCTGCTTGCTGCTGGACTGCTGGGCGCGCCGCACGCGGGCGGCGAGCGCATCTCGACGCAGAGCGACGCACTGCGAAGGCGGGTCGTGCAGTACATTACCCATCATTTGACGGATCACGATCTCGGCCCCGAATCGCTGATCGCGCATTTCCGCATATCCCGCGCCCATCTATACCGGGTGTTCGAGGCGAACGGCGGTGTCGCGCGTTTCATCCGCGACCATCGTCTCGATCTCGCGTACCGGGCACTCGTCGATCCCCGGTCGAGCGGGCAGTCGATCAAGGAAATCGCGCTTCGCCACGGTTTTTCGAGTAAAGATCGCTTTATGCATGCAGTACGTCAACGCTTCGGAGTGACGGTGCGTGAAATCAGGATGGGGGATTCGAAGCGCAAAACGATTGCACATGACTTGTCGTGTCTGCATGGCCACTTCGCGCGCTATGCGGTGCCGCGGAAGCTGTCGGCGTAAATTTTGGCCGCCGACGCACACAATCGAGCCACTTCCGACAACACGAGAGCGCAGAAAATTGACGGTTCGATCGCGTGAAGCCATCGACATTACCCTGTAGTCGATTCGAAGTGTCGGCGCTCCACGCATTCGTCGATAACATCGAGATGTCGCGTGCGTCGTAGCTCGGATCGGCTGGGGCGCCGCCTCTGGCGCGGGCGGCAGCCGATCACATGACGCTTGGCCCGCGCGACCGCCCGCGACGCCGAAGTCGCACTCCACCCTTTCAACGTTCCTTGCAGCGGCACATTTGCGTGACAACGCATCGTGGAGTGCTTAAGGTTTCGGCCTTGCCGTCTGGCACCAAAGATCGCAGACGATTCATGCATGAGCACTTGCGCTGCGCAATGGCGCGCCTTGCTGCGTGCGACGAGGCGAACGCGGAGCAGGCCACGCGCTGGGTCACTGCCTGGGGTGCATTGATTGGCGAGCAACATTTCGACAAAGCGTTGTGGAAACGGCGCAGGAGCACGATCCCTGTCGATTGAAGCGTTCACAGAGTAGTCTGTGCTGCATGTATAACCGATCGGCTTCACAGTAGGCTGCCCGTTGCTGGCAGGCCTATTTCCGATACTTGCGCAGCAAGGCAGCCGCCGCACGCAATCGACGTTCACGTTCTTTTCTGAACCATTTCAGCGTTTTCTCAGGGTCCGCGATTCCGGCAAGCAGCGAGGCGTTGTTCCGCAAAAGGTTTTCACTTACAACAACGTCATTCAAAGCACCGAATCGCTTCTGGATTTTCTTGAGGCGGTTCAGCGCTTTTCCGTGGCCGCCGGAGAGTACCGGACCGAACAGTTCCAGCAGATACCGGGTCTTCTTGCCAGCCTTTCTGACATCATGAAAAGCAGCCACGTTCGAGTTTTTGACCGTCGCCGCGCGCCTCATTCGTCTGCGCAACTGCTTTTCCGATGCTATGACACGGCCATCTGAGAACGTCTGAAGTGGCGTCCGGTCCTTTCTCGCAGCTAACTCTCTAGTCGCCTGCGAGAGTGCATCAAGCAGTATCGTCTTCATTTCAGGATTCGAGAGCACAGTTCTGCCGGTATCGAGTGCTTTCTGGCGAGCGTCCGATATTTCAGACGGAAGCGCTTTGCCCCCACGCTGTTGCTGCTTGAGCAACTCGATCAGGATGTCATAATCGCGCGCTTTGCCGGCCGAATCGGAAAGTGACCTGAAGAGGTCGCCCTGTCGGGTATTTTCCCCCGCGTCAAGTAAAGGTCGGTAGGACCACCACAACGATCGCAGGCGCCGCATGCTGATGCGCAACTGGTGGAGGCCTTCCGCGGAAGGATTGCTGGCAACTCCCTTCGCCTGCTCGATTGCTTCGTCGACAATTGGCGACGCGATATCCGAAAATGCTGCCTGGGCGGACGGTTCGCGTAGCTCGCGGTGCTCCAATTCCCCGTTGCCCATTCATCCTCCCGGACCGTGTCCCATGACCTGAATCGCGCTCGCAGCCGTCGCCGTCAAGATGCCAGACAGGGCATCAGTTTTCCTCAATATAGCGTGAACGGGTACTGGTTTACCGTCCGTTGACGGAGATGCGACGATTGGCTTTGTCGCGATAAAGGAGTCGTGCGAGCGGATTTGATATGAAGAGAACTGCTTATATGACCAGCGAATAGAATTGCTCGGCGGCGGTTCTGGTGTCGCCATCGTGCTGCATCTGCCCTTTGCGAATCATGTGCATCACCTCGATGCCGGACAGAATGATGCGCGCACACCGGAAACTCTTGAAGCCTATCATCGGCTTGATGACGCGTTTAATGGCGCGGTGATGCTGCTCGATGACGTTGTTCAGATACTTGTTCTGCCGGATCTTGATTGGCTTTTTCCGTGCGGCGTTGAGCGCTTCGAGCGCGGCCAGATTGAGACGCCGCTCTTGTCCACGGTGATAGTCTCGGGCTCAACATTCTGGGCAATCGCCTTGTCGAAATACCGGCGCGCAGCAGCCTTGTCGCGATGCGCACGCAGCAGGAAATCGATCGTGTTGCCCTCCTTGTCGACGGCCCGGTACAGATATTTCCATTGTCCCTTGACCTTGACGTAGGTCTCGTCCATGCGCCAGCTCTTGCCGGCTGGGCGCTTGATTCGCCGGAATGCCTTTTCGAACAAGGGCACGAGTTTGATCACCCATCGGTGCACACTTGAGTGATCGACCTCAATTCCTCGCTCGGCCATCATCTCTTCGAGGTTGCGCAGGCTCAGCGAGTACGCCACGTACCAGCGAACACACAGCAGAATCACATCCAGCGGATAGGGCCGGCGCTTTAGAACCTTTCCGATCCCCGCAGGAAACGTCGCACGCGATGAATTCTTCGTTTTGCCCGTCTCGTTCACGATTCGTAAGGGAATGCGAATTCTAGCGCACCGCGTTAGCGCGACAGAATCTCACCAAAGGCATGGATGCGCGCCTCATTGATGACCAGCGACCCCGAATCACTTTCCACTTTCTCGACTTGGAGCGCTTCGGCCTGACCGACGACCTGTACATCAAGATGAATGCTCGGGGCAAGCCGCTTACGCCGTTCGAGAGCTTCAAGGCATGGCTTGTCGGACGTGTAGCGCCAGAGCCTTGGGCCGGCAGTTTCGATCTGGCGATGGACCAGAAGTAGATGGACCTTTTCTGGCGCCTTGCCTCGCGGAAGAAGAACGTGGAGAAGATGGCTAGTTGTTGCGCCGTCAATCGAGCGCGTAGCTTCATCTTGCAACTAACTGTCCGCGCCTCCTGTATCCCAGAGGCGCCGGTTTTTAGCGAATGAACCAGTCAGCAGGGTCATGAGCGGCTGTTTGTCTCGGGCTGTTCTACATACCTGCAGCGTCGCGGGCCGTCGGATCCGGCATTTTTCCGGGAAAAACGCGGATCATTCCAGATGACGCGGCACATCCATCCGGCAATGCAGGACACGGACGACGAAGACCGTGTTTTCTTCGATCCTGTAGAAGATCAAATGGCTCCCCGCCCGGAAGCATTTGTAGAAGTCAAGATCATGGGTGTGTCCGATGTTCGGATTGGCCTGAATGGTTGCGAGGCAGTTGTCCAACAGATCGCTGTAATCGTGCATCTGCCGCTCGCCCCAGGTCAGGAGCGTATAGACAAGGATGTCCTCGATGTCATGCTCGGCCTGGGCGGCGAGCTCCAGCCGATACTCAGGGAGTGGCATCAGACTTCGGCTTCTCACCAGAGGCTGCGCGGCCTGCGGCCCGCTCTCGAACGGCTTGCATTAGGCCCTTGGAATAGGTTTTGGTGCGGCCCTGCGCAATGTCGTCTTCACCCAGCTGGAGGGCGGCCAACAGTTCGACATGGCGCTCCTCGCTTTCGCGCAAGCGGCGAACGGCGTCGCGGACCAGTTCATTTGCGTTGCTATACAGGCCGCATTCCACGCTTCGCTTGATGAAGCTTTCGTCGACTGGCGCAAAGTTGATATTCATGGCACCCCCAAAACAGAGCAATGTTTGTTCAATATTTATACAATGTTTGCTCGTTTTCGGCAAGAAGGCACAGTTTTTGGTGCCATAACATGATCATCCCGACCCACTCAAGCTCGCAAACCCGCCGAGCATGGGCCGGCTCACGCTCAATATGTTGTCGTGATGGCCTTGATGGGCCTGTCGATAGTCATCAGCATGCGATTCGCGCGGGGTTGACCCCCGCAGTTCGATGACGAAGGGCTGATCGCGTGCAATGCGACCGACACGATACTCTGTGCCGTTCCCAACCGCAGCCAGAGAGTGCAACTTGAGATGTCAATTGGGTTCCGCTTTGGGCTGCCACCGACATTCGAATGTCAGAGTGGGCCGTCCGGTGGACGATTCAGATTGCCGATACCTTGCGTTGGCGCGCTTGTCCGAGCGATTGCTGAAGTCCTTGGCGAACGTCGGCGCTTCGCCTCGCAGGCAACACGCGTCGCCCGCCTGGGGGTATCTCGGGCGATGATCTTCTGCTCTGCAGCAGCCTGCACGCGCATGCAACGGGCTTCGTCGCGCAGGAACTGCGGGTAACAGATCGCCGTCGAAGGGCTCGACGCTGAGTGCCAGGTCTCCTGCGTCGGTTATCAGCGACCGCTCGGCCAGGAGCGCTTCGGCGCGGCGCGAAAGCGAACGGGTCATATCGACCCACAAGAGACTCTCGGGAGTTTCGATAACGGCCATTCGCAATGTTCGTCGTGTGCGTTTGACCGTCGCGTAACTCAACTCTCTTTGGAGGGAAGAAGCCATTTGCGCATAAACATAATCCCTGTCGTTGAGGCAATGTGGAATCGACGGCGGCTATTTCTCGCTGTCGATCGTGTGCAACCAAGCCTCAGGATAGCGCGTTCCCACGACTGCACTTGCAGGCACAGCTTGCTCCAGCGCCGCGACTTCGGCGGCATCAAGAGATACGTCGAGGCTCGCGATCACGTCGGCGAGTTGTGCGCGGGTGCGCGCACCCAGCGTCGGGACAATCGTCACGCCCAGGGCCGCGCCACGGGCACGAACCCAGGCAATGGCCAGTTGCGCCGGCGTTACGTTCTTCCCGGCGGCCACATGAGCGAGAGCATTAACGAGCGGTTCGTTCTCTTTTGCAAACTCGAAGCGCGGGAGTTGTGCGCGCGCGTCTCCTTCATCCTTCGGCCTCGCGGCCGTTAGCAGGCCGCGCGAGAGCACGCCATAGGCCGTGATGGCGACGCCCAGCTCCGCGAGTGTCGGGACGATCTTTGATTCAATGTTACGGCTTATGAGGCTGTACTCGAGTTGGACGTCGCAAATGGGATGTACCTTGGCTGCGCGACGAACCGTGTCGGCGCTGACTTCGGACAAAGCGATGTAGCGGACGTACCCTGCCTTCACCATTTCACTCATCGCCCCCACCGTGTCCTCGATGGGTACGTTCGGGTCCAATCCCGTTCGATAGATGTCGATGTAATCGACACCCAACCGTGACAGGCTGTGGGCCAACGCGTTCTTCACCGCTTGCGGACGCGCGTCCCGACCAACGATCGCCCCGTCCGGTCCACGCTGCGCACCGAACTTGACGCTAAGCAGTGCCTTATCGCGTCGCCCCTGAAGTGCCTTCCCAAGAAGGAGTTCGTTACGTCCCATGCCGTAGAAGTCGCCAGTGTCGAGCACATTCACACCGTGCTCAAGCGCCTTATGAATCGTGGCGACGTTCTCGGATTCATCGCTCTTGCCGTACCAACTGGTCGCGCCCATGCCCATGCAGCCCAGTGCGATAGGGAACACGGTAGGGCCGGTTGCGCCAAGCTTCACTTCAGGTTTCGTCGACATAGGTTCTAGTCCAGGTTGCGTCGTCCGGTGGGGTCCATGTCGACAAGATATCGATAGGGATGCCTGCGCTCAAACCAGATCGCGCCGATCACTCATCCAATCGCGCCACGAAACTCGCGCCACTGTTTCGGCGTCTTGCCCTCCCAGTTTCGGAAAGCACGCGTGAAGGAGTTCAGTTCCTCAAACCCAAGCAGGAAGGCAATTTCGGCGATCTCGATGCTCGTCGTGCAGAGAAGGCGCCGCGCCGTGTCACGGCGAACTTCGTCGAGCACCTGCTGGTAGCTCGTGCCTAGCGCCCCGAGGCGACGCTGAAGCGTGCGCGCGCTGGTCGCAAGCTCATGAGCGACCTTATCGGCGCTCGGTCGCTCGCCTGACATTCGTTTGGCAAGGGCCTTGCGAACTTCGTCGAGGAAACCATTGCCACGCTTCTTCGCTACCTGCTCGTCAAGAATGGGGAGCAGCGCGTGGAGCAGATCGGCGTTGTGCGTGACGAAAGGCGTCTCCAGAACGCGGTCGTCGAAGATCAGTGCGTCGCGCTTCGCGCGAAACTTGAGCGGGCAACCGAAGAACTGCATCAGCATGGGTTCATCTGAGCGCGCCCGTGTAAGTTCGAGGCGCTTCGGGGCAAGTGCCTTGCCAGAGCCCCGATGGAGCAGCAAGAGCAGCGTTGCGAACATGACATCGACAAGGCGCGACGGCGGCGGCGTCGAGGCGCTCAACCACGCCGTCGAGACGGCGACTTCCTTCGGAGAAAGCTCCAGGTGCAAGTCCTGTGGTCCGCAGAGGCGTTTGTAGCGCGCGAGTTTTTCGAACACAGTTCGCACGTCTGGCGAATGCAGCGCCGCAAGCAACGACAGGTCGTACTCGTGCACCGTTGTCACGCCCGCAAGCCGAAGCCCGATGTCCGGGGGCGAAGAGGCGCCCAGTGCCTCCCAGAATGCGAAGTACCGGGCCGTGTCTACCCGACCCGACGTGGGCACACGTGCGATAGCCATGGCTTGGTCGACATTTGCCCCAAGGCGCACGAGGCGTGACAGAACGGCGGGCCGCACATGAATGAGGTCGAGATTCATGCTCCGAGTGTACGGAAAAAAGCTTCCCGATAGCCAATCCGATCGCGCCATTCGAAGCGATGGTGAATGCGCTCGCCCCCTTTTACAGTAGCCCCAGCGCCGACACCTTCAACGTCGCAGCGGTACGCATCGAGCACTCGAGCTTGCGAAATACGCCTTCCACGTGCGAGTGCACGGTGCCCGGACTAAGGTCGAGTTCAGGCGATTGACGATCATAGATGCAATGCCGAGCGACCGCTTCTGGCCCAGCTTGTGTGAAAACGCATGCTGATCGCCTAAACTGAAGCAACGCGTTCAGATCGGGCGGCAACATGAAGCGATTCGTTGAAGGCGAAGACCGTAAGCAGGCTGTCCTGCTGCCCGAGTATCTCGAAGACTATGTCTCCGAGGACAATCCGGTGCGTGTAGTCGACGTCTTTGTCGATGAGCTTGATCTCCATGAGCTGGGCTTCGACGGAACCGCTCCCGCAGCAACGGGCCGGCCCTCGTATCATCCATCTGTACTGCTCAAGATTTATATCTACGGCTATCTGAATCGCATTCAGTCCAGTCGGCGTCTGGAGCGCGAGACTCAACGCAATATTGAGCTTATGTGGCTAACGGGCCGTCTTTCGCCGGACTTCAAGACCATCGCCGACTTCCGCCGCGACAACGGCAAGGCGATCCGCAATGTCTGCAGCCAGTTCATCGTGCTATGCCGTAACCTGGACCTCTTCTCAAAGTCGATGGTGGCCATCGACGGCAGCAAGTTCAAGGCCGTCAACAATCGCGATCGCAATTTTACGAGCGCGAAGGTCAAGGCGCGCCTGCAGCAGATCGATGAGAGCATCGCGCGATATCTTTGCGCGATGGAGACGGCAGACCGGACTCAATCCGATGTTGCCGAGGCGAAGGCGAGTCGGATCAGCGACAAGATCAGCAAGCTCAGGCAGCAGATGCAGGACCTCAAGGCGATGGAGCAGAGATTGCGCGAGTCGCCAGATGGACAGGTCTCCCTGACCGATCCAGACGCGCGCTCAATGGCTACCAGCGGTCGGGGAACAGGAATGGTTGGCTATAACGTTCAGACCGCCGTTGATGACACGCATCATCTGATCGTCGCACACGAGGTCACCAACGTTGGCAACGATCGCAGCCAGCTGTCGAACATGGCCGGCCAGGCACGGGCGGCTACCGGCATCAAGGATCTGACTGTTGTTGCCGACAGGGGCTACTTCAAGAGCGAGGAAGTCCTGCAATGCCATGAGGCGGGCGTTACGACCTTCGTTCCCAAACCATTGACTTCGGGCAAGAACGCTGACGGCTATTTCGGCAGGCAGGATTTTATCTACATTGCCAAAGATGATGAGTATCTTTGCCCGGCCCAGCGGCGGCTCAACTGGCGTTTCACAAACATCGAGCATGGCATGACGCTGCATTGCTATTCGAGCTCGGCCTGTTCTACCTGCGCCATCAGGAAACAATGCACTTCAGGCAAGCAGGCTCGCCGGATCAAGCGCTGGGAACATGAGGCCGTCGTCGAGGCGATGCAGCGACGGCTCGAACTGAAGCCGGAAATGATGCGTGTACGCCGTCAGACCGTCGAGCACCCGTTTGGCACGCTGAAATTCTGGATGGGCGCGGCGCACTTCCTTATGAAAACACGCGAGCATGTCAGCACCGAGATGAGCCTTCATGTCCTTGCATACAACCTCAGGCGCGTCATGGCGATCCTCGGTACGCAGGCGATGATGCAAAAGATGCGAGCCTGAGGATAGGCTTGCAGCATGGCGGTCGAACCAGCGCGCATTACGGCGCCTGGGTACCCCTTCCTCTCACAAAGAGTTCAAGCGCCCATAACCGTCACACGGACCAAATCGGGCCCGTTGACGCCTGCGGCTGATCGCATGAAATCGTCATTGCGTCCGCCTCGCGTTTTTACACGACCTGGACCCACTGCTGCCACTAGTGCGGATGCGACACCAGCGGCCGCTTTCGGGACTACATCGATCGCTTGTTTTCAAGCCGCTGGGCTGATTCGATCAGTCTGACACGATACGCTTTGCTTCCCGGCGCTGAGTAACAGCGTCAATCTGCGAAAGCGAAAATTCGCCGCGTTCGAGACGGAAAAGGCGCATTGAACTGCTTACCTCAGCAGCCCGTTCCTGCAACGTTTCAGCCGCCGCTGCCAATTCTTCCACCATCGCCGCGTTCTGCTGCGTCAACGCATCCATCTGTGTGACAGCCGCACCAATCTGCGAAACACCGGTACGCTGCTCCGTCGACGCCACACTGATTTCATCAAGTGCCGTGCTGACTTTTTCCACCGCACCGAGAACATCCTTCATCCGTTCGCGTGCGTCCCCGGTCCGATCTCGTCCAAGCATGATACGGTTCACCGAATCCGCCAGTACGCTCTTGATTTCCTTCGTAGCTTCCGAAGTTCGCTGCGCGAGTGCCCGCACCTCGGATGCTACGACTGCAAACCCTTTGCCTGCTTCGCCAGCCCTGGCCGCCTCAACAGCCGCATTCAACGCAAGAATATTGGTCTGAAAGGCTATGCCCTCGATCATTTGTGCGATCTCACTGACCTGCCTCGACGAGCCAGCGATGCCTTCCATGGTTTCCGCAACCGCCTCAACGGCCTCATTACCCTGAAGCGTCACTCGCGACGTGTCACGTGCGAGTGACGCTCCACGCTCCGCAGCCTCGGCACTCTGTTGCACCGTGCCGCTGATCTGGTCCATAGAGGCAGCGGTCTGCTCCAGGTTGCTAGCCTGAGACTCGGTCCGGGCCGAAAGGTCCGAGTTTCCCGCTGCAATTTCCTTGATTGCCACACCGAGCTGATCAACCTCGTCGCGCACATCACGGACAACCGTACGCAGGTTGAGAGACATCTGCAGCAGCGCCTGCTGCGCACGGCCGACCGCATCTTTCCCCGCTGTCGTTACCACGTGGGACAAATCGCCAGCGGCCAGACGGTTCGCATCGTCGACAAGTCCATCCAAAGGGCTTATCGCCAGCGTGTGAACCAGATGGGAGATTGCCAGGATCGACAAGATGGTCGCAATAGCAGTCGTCCACAACGGCAACCCAGCCGCAACCGTCCCGAAGAGCGTGCTCCCCGCCGCGATCTGGGCAAATAGCACCTTGCCCCCAGTACCCATCTTCAACGCGCGTCCGATGCGTCCGAGCCAGTTCCGGCGCACAACTTCCCCCCCGTGGAGAACGTGGATCAGGTTTCCGCTACGAGCTTCCTCGCGCATCACCGCGTATAGACGCTCGGCCGCCTCGATCGATGCCCGCGAGGCGACAGTGCGCACGGAAAGGTAGCCAGTGATGTGCGGCCCATCGGTCATTGGCGTTGCGTTGGCCTGCACCCAGTAGTGGTCACCGTTTTTGCGCCTGTTCTTGACAAATCCGCTCCACGGCAACCCTTGCTGCAACGTTGCCCACAGGTCACGGTAGGCTTCGGGAGGCATATCCGGGTGACGGATGATGTTGTGGGGCTGGCCAAGCAACGCTTCGCGCTCAAAGCCGCTTGCCTCAATGAATGCCTGATTGCAGTATGTGATGCGCCCCTTGAGGTCGGTCACAGATACGAGTGTCTTGTTGCCGGAGAGTATGTACTCCCGCTGGGTAACGGGCTGGTTATTCCGCATGAGGTCTACACGTTGCTATATTTTATGTTCGGAGCCTGATTCCGCGAGAGCATCCTTCTGTGTCTGGAGACGCCACTTCAATAGATCTGGCGCGATCGCGACAGATTCATTTGGTTGTTTCTTGCGACAGCGAGCGGGAAAGTGCTGGGATCTGCATGTGCTTGAAAAGTCAACATTAATAACGGCAATGATTGATATAACTTAACCCTTGGTAGGGTTGTTTTTCTAACGAATTTCTTTCATCGTTGTTTGGATGGCGTAAAGTTCGTGTTAGCCATATTGCCATCGGCTGCAAATGCGCGCGCAAGCCTTAGCGAGCAACGAACCCGGATGCGAGTCAGTCCAAATCCGCCGCTAGGTAATCGTACGCGGCGACTGCTTCACTCTATTGCCGGACTTTGAACCGCTGACGGTACTACCGGCACCAACGGATGGAGAGAGAGCATCCGACTCGCAGTGAGAGCTAACATTCCTGGGAATGGCCGATTCCAGAGGTGGAACTGACGCCTGAATGGCCGAGTGAAGGTGCGGGCGGACGACCCTTCATGGCCGGACGCCGCCCGACGCGGCCGGCCGCAGGCGACCCAACTCGGCGACTCGACCTTGAGGTTGATCGATGTCCGTTTTCAAGATGAAAGAGCCGATTGAATGAAAGTGTGACTGTGCGCCGCCCCAGTGGTTTCCGTTATTGGCTTTCCTGGCGCACGGCCAATACTTCTCCGTGGCGACGTGGTGCGAGGTCTGACGACGGCGGCGAGCTTCTGGTTGGTCACGTGTATAGGGTTGATAGTTGGGACGGCACGTTCTCGGCCGTGGTCGGTGCCGCCGTCATCATCTTGATCATCCTGGTCGGCGTGAAGCCGCCAAGCGACAGTTTATTTCGTGCGTCAGCAGCGCACCATGCCCTTGCGGAAGAACGGTACCGGCACCGTCCAGCGAGTCCGTCTTTCGCACCGTCGGGGCTATGCGTGACGTCTGATTATTGGCTAGGCGACGAACCTGCAGCATGCCCGGTTTGCCGGACCGTGCGGATGAGCTTCACGCGGCCACTTTCGTGGCGCCCGTGTAGGTAATCGCCTCGCTCTCGTTCATCAGCGTCGTGCCAGTCTGGAAAAAAAGCAGCTCATTACCCCACCAGAAGTAGGCGTAAGCGCGGTGCGTACGGCCATTCTGCGTCACCGCGAATTCGTAGGCGGTGCCGTTCAGCGTACCGTGACGCGCCTTCGTCCACTGGATCATGGGCTGACTCTTCATGATCCTGTAGTGCCAGGCCTGCACCCGTTTGCCACCGTGCTTCACCATCCCGCGCCGGTCCTTCTCGTAGCCGACGAACTCTCGCATATGCTTCGGCCCCCTGTTTGGATTTGATCCGCCCTTTGAGCGTGCGCGCTGCTCGGGAGCCAAGCTCATAGCTGTGTCCCGCGTCAGCGGAAATAGTTTAGCGCGCCGCTCGAAAAAAAGGCCCGGTCGCAGTCACACCCCGACGGCACTCATCGGCAACGCAACCCGACGCGACCCTCGCCAACGTAGGGATTCGCGCGCCTGAGCGCGAAACTGAGCACAGGTTTGTCCACCGATTCTGTGCATAACCTCATAGAAAGCCCTCTGACTGTGGGTAACTCGCCAGCCACATGAGAATCGTCCGGGTGCTGCTTGCACGCTCAAGCCCATTGTGGCGCCTATCGCCATGGCCGCATTCCTTGTCCGCAAGAAGTCGGCACCTGCCACACTTGGCACGATGCGCGACAACACCGCGACGTTCGGTTTTCTGCTGCTGGGAACGATCCTGATTGTCGGCGCGCTGCTGTTCCTGCCGGTGGCGGCACTCGGGCCGCTGGCGAACCATCTCGGGCCAATTCCATTCGGCGGATGACGCAGCAGTGACATAAACGGAGTGCCTCTGTCGAATTATAGAGGACTGCAAATCATGAACTCGACGCCTGCCGTACCCAAAACGATGCACCCGGTGTCGCGCGGCCCGCAGCCTCCGCACAAGCGGCGCGACCAGTTGTTCGATCGCGAACTCGTGCGCCAGGTGCTAAAGCAGTCGATCGTCGCGTTGCGACCGGATATCCAGTGGAAGAATCCGGTGATGTTCGTCGTCGATCGTGGTGCGTGGCTGACCGATAGGCGCACCGGGAAAGGCGTGGCGGTCAAGCTCGCCTGCCAGTGCCTGGGCGGCCGGCAGACCCGAGTACTCCAGCTGGCTGCTATGGTTGAACTGTCCCTGCACAAGCAGGACAGTCTTGGGGTCGAGCTGAAACGAGACGCTCGGCTTTACCGACCACCGTTCGCCCTTGACCTGGTCGATCCAGCTCCCATTGCTGTGGTATTCGCCCGCAATGCGCGCGTTGATCGAAGATGTCAGCGGCCCGGTCAGGTCGAAATAGGGATTGACGGTTCCATAGCTGCCGGTGCGCATCGCAACGTAGCCGCCCGCCTCGCTTGCCGGCCATTCGGACTCGATATTGATCAGGCCGCCCAGCGGGGAGCCGAGGCCCCCGCCATACAAGGTCGAGGCTGGTCCCTTGAGCACCACGATCTGCTCGACACCGACGAGGCTGGCTGGGCTGTTGGCCGCACTCATGCCGTACATGGGCAACCCGTCCATATAGGCTTCGGCGGGAAATCCTCGCACGATGGACGCGACAAAGAGATTTTCTTCCGGCTGGCTGGGGACTACGCCTGACACGTTCACGAGTGCATCGGCCTGCGTGCGGGCGTCCTGCTCCTCAATCAGCGTACGGGGGAGCACCTGTACCGATTGCGGCACTTCGAGCAAGGGCGTGTCGGTACGTGTTGCGGAGCGGACATCGAGCGCAGTGTCCGATGCTGAAAAGCGGTACCTGTTGGCCGTGATCCTGATTGCGGGCAAGCTCGGCGCATCTGCGCCAGAGTCTGCCGGTGCAGCCACTTCTGTTGTCGCGGAAGAGGCGGCGGTCGAGGCCATTGCCGCGCCATGCACTTTGGCCGCCTCGTTGGGGCAGCTCTGGAGTATCGGTATGGGTCTCCTGCGCATGCAGGGGTGAAGCGAGGGTCGCGAGCGAAGCGGTGGCGACAATGGTCAGCCTGCACATGGTTGCTGTTTCCCGGATGGAGTCGTGTATCTCGTACAGGCGGCTAGTAGGTGGCGAAGGCTCACCGGCTGCACGTTTTAGCGTTTGTTTTGGGGAGATCCGGCTCGCGAATCGCTGCGTTCGGCAGATCGTGTTCGTGCTGCCGGAACACCGCTTGCAATCTGTCTGGCAATCAGCGCATCGCCAGCCTGTTTCCAGGCCTGACGATCGCAGGGTGTGCCTTGGTCGATGAAGCGGAGCAGCGCGCCCAGCAGTTCGCCGGGGGCGCGATTCTCAAGCGCTGCGCACAATGGCGAGTTGATCGCGCGCCCGGCGCTGCAACAGCCGGTCCTCCTTGAGCACGCGGGTTGCGTTTGCGCGCGCTTTCTGTGCGCGTACGGCAGCCTTTTCGGCTTTGACAAGCGCGGCGAGCTTGCGCTCTTCGTCCGCGCGGCGAACCGGATTGTCAAAGAGCGCTAGCAACGCTCGCTGGTGCTCGGTAGGCGTCTTGAGCTCACGTATCACCCCGATGCGCTCGTTCAACCATTGATCGTTCATGTCATGTTTCTCCAGCTAATGTAGGATGCGGTGCGATTGCGTCAAATGCGTATGGAGGTCGCTTGCCGCCGTCGGTATGCGGGTACGGCCAGGCGCCGGGGATCAGCACTCGCATTGGCGCGCCGGCGGACCCGGTCAGCGTCGTACACGACGGACCATGCTCAACCTGCCCGCGCGATGGCGGAGACACACGCCGTGACGTTCAGCCATACGGGCTCCGGATTTCCGGCAGCATGGCAACGGCGGCGCGCGGCAAACTGCGGAAGCCACCTATGTGTTGTGCAATGCGGTCCGGACGGTGGCGTATCGCGTGCAGATCGCGACGGCGTGCGCGATCCACCGCGCGCCTCGCGGTCGCACAGTGCACAACAGACGAAAAGGGGAATCAGCGAGCGGCTGGAGGCGCCCTCGGCCGTCCCGAGGGGAACGCGCCAAGCGGCGTGAAGCGCGAGATGAGCGCAGGGACGATGGTGACGAAGACGAGTGCAACAACTGCCAGCGCGATGGCGGACAACGGCGGCATGGCTGCGTGCGTGGTCAGCAGGTCGCAATAACCGCAGCCGGACAGCTCGCTATCGAGCGCGTGGTGAGCCTGGATGCCCGCAGTCTGTGTGTCGGAGCAGAGTGGCGCGACAGGTTGATGCGCACGCTCTGCCAGGACCAGTTGACTGATCAGCGGCACGAGCACGATGAGCCACATTGCGATCAAGCCAAGCCAGGCAGTCGTGCGGGTGCGGGCGGATGGAGACATGTCAGCGGGTGGTAGTGTCCGCAGTTATCTGGCAATGCATGAACGATGCTTTCCTGGGCTGCGCGGGATAAAGGAACATCAAGGCGTGTGATACGGTATCGCGGTTTGGCAGCTGGATATTCATGACGCAGCTTTGCGAATGAGTCGACAGGCAGGCGACTGTGCCCGCCTAAAAAACGGTCACAAACTTCACCTGTTGCGCTTTATTGACCTGCCGCATTCTTCACGGCACATTGTGCTTGGACATTTTCGCCGTCTCCGAACTTGAAGGTCACAGGAATGCTCGAACCGACTGCGAGCGGCTGCTTCGCTTTCTCGAACATCACGTGATAGCCACCGGGCGCGAAGACGAGCGTGCCCTTCGCGGGAATGCTTGCCTTGTCGACCATGACCATCTTCGACGTGCTGCCGTTGCTTTGGGTCTGGTGCAGCATCGACATGCCAAATGCGTCCGTGCTGACGCCGACAAGATCGATGTTCCTGTCGCTCACGTTCGCGAGTTTGAAGTAGCCGCCGGAGGGCGTGTCACCGGGCATCGAGCGGATCCAGCAATCCGAGACCATCACCGAATTGGATGCGGCAGCGGCGGCGAGCGACATCACCGAGAGAGGAAGGGCAATCGAAATCGAGCGAAGAATGCTATGCATGGCTTATGTCCTGTTCAGGATTTAAGAGAGAGTAGGGGCAACGTCAATTAGCCGGCATCGAGCAGCTCGCCCAGGTCGTGAACCCAGGGAGCGCTGCCCTGTGCATCGCGCACATACAGGCGCAGTTTGCCGTGCGTATCGAATACGAGACTGGCAGCCGTGTGATTCATGGTGTAGTTGTCAGCGTTTGTCCCTGGAACCTTTTCGTACACCAGGTGGAAGTCAGTAGCGATCTTCCTGAGCTGGTCGGCATCTGCCGGTCGCAATGCACGGAATGACGGGTCAAACGCCGCTGCGTATTGCGCGAGGATCGGCGCCGTGTCGCGCTCTGGGTCGAGCGAGACGAAGAGCACCTGGATATGCTGCGCTTTTTCCGGACCAAGCTGCTGCATGGCCTGCGATAGCTCGGCAAGCGTTGTTGGGCAAACATCGGGGCAATGCGTGTAGTCGAACACCATGATGACAATCTTGCCGCGATAGTCAGCGAGTGTGCGCGTGTTTCCGTTTGTGTCCGGCAGCGAGAAGTTGCTGGCGAACTGTCTGTTTCCGGTGATATCCAGATTCTGGAAGGACAGTGAAGGTTTCTGGTCACAGCCAGCCAGTGCAAATGTCCCCGAAAGAGTGAGAACGGTAACGATGGTGGAAACCGTGCGGTGCCATCGTCGGCGTGCCGTGAATTCAAGCGGTCTTTGCATGATGCGTACCGGTGCGGTGCGTATCGAAGAGGCGCACGTGAGCGAGCGCGTGCCGGGCAAACGCCAGGCATGCGGATCATGAGAATGCAGGATGCGAAGCGTGCGACGACGCTTCAGGAGCCGGAGGGCGGGGCTCGCGGATAGCCCGCGAAGTACGCAATGACGGGGAGGTCAACGGGCCACGCGGGCATGACGACAACCGCGGTGAGCAGCGGTAGCCAGCCTGGCGTGGGTACGGCGATGGGCGGCGGCGCTGCTGGCGTTGCAAGCAGGTCGCAATAGTCGCAGGCCGAAAGGCTCCCGGTATGGGCGAGACGGGGCGCATGGCCGAAGGGGCTGGCCGAGCAGATGGCTGCGTTGGGCTCAATTCCACGCGCAGCGGCATTCATTTGACTGATGAGCGGCGCAAAAACGAACAGGCACATGGCCAGCAGCGCTAGCCACGTGCCGGATTGCTTGCTGGCGCGTGTAAAGGCAGTCATGCGCGCATGGTAGCTCACCTGGGCTAAATTGCGTTAGCGAATATGCAGAGGGATAGTCGATCATCGCCGTTGTGCGTCTGGATGCGGCCATATGCCGCAAACGGTTTGTGTATTTTGCCGCCTGGTCTGACCATGATTTTCACCCGCAGCATGATGGAGCGCTGACCGATGGACGCTCGTGCAAAGAGAGGCGACGATCAGCACCCCTTTGCGTTACTGTGATCTGCCGGTCTGGGACGCAGGCAGGTCGTCGTAGCCTTTCAGGCGGTAGATCACGAAAGAGGCGACCCAGGCAAAGATGAACAGACCGATGATGACGAAGCCGAGGTTGTTGAAGTTGTTGTTAAGGCGTCCAATCAGGTCCCAGAATGGGCCTTTGAGGCTGAACTGCTCCGCGAGCAGCCCAAGTGTTTCGATGCCCCCGATAAGTACCGCGACCGCGACGGAGACGAGCGTGTGTTGATTTGCAGTAGAAACTGACCAGCCGGCCTTGCGGCGCCGCGTATCCGCCGGGCTGAACAAAGGGGAAGCTCGCAATTCACTCGCGCGGGCTCTGTTCTTCTATCGGTTGGGCGAGATACGGGACCGTTCGTATGAAAACAGCGCTACCGGGCCCGCGGCCTGAACCTGGTGGTGGCCGCGATTACGCTGTGGAACACGGTGTATCTGGAGCGTTCCATTGCCGCCCTACGGCAGCAGCGCGAAATCGACGACGGCCTGATCTCGCACGTCGCTCCGCTTGGCTGGAATCACATTAACCTCACTGGCGACTATGTGTGGCACGCCAACAAACGCGTCGCCAAGGGGCGATTCCCGCCCCTGCACGTCAGAAAATCGACAGGGCCGTCTTGGCATACGAAAAAATCCGTTTCTTGAGGGCACCGCGACCCGGTTCAAAGCACCATCTCATCACCGAAGCGCAGGGCATCCCGCTCGCGGTGATCCTGACCGGCGCCAACCGCAACGATGTCACTCAACTTCAAGCGCTGGTCGAGGCAATTCCGCCAATCCGCAGCAAGCGTGGCAAACCATTATCAAAGGCTCGGCTCGTTCAGGGCGACAGCGGTTACGACCACGACAAATATCGACGTCCACTACACGCCGCCGGCATTGCAACCGAAATCGCTCGACGTGGTCAGCCTCATGGTAGTGGGCTGGGCAAAACACGCTGGGTCGTGGAGCGGACCATCTCGTGGCTTCACAACTTCCGCCGACTGCGCATCCGTTTCGAACAGCTGGCTTTCATCCACGAGGCATTCCTCAGAATCGCCTGCTGCATCATATGCTGGCAACGCCTGCAAAAGTCATTCTGCTAACACCTCTTAAACTAGCGCGACAGAACCAAAAACTCACCGTTCCACCCGGGCAAATCGCGCGCTGTCTCCAGCGTGGCTCGCGGGCGCGGCGACAGGAGCCCTCTCGGCGGGTGTTTCAATCTGTGGCAGCGTCCTTACCCTGAATGCCACGAGCAGCAATTCGAGAAGACGGCGGACATTTCCGTCGCCCAGCGAATATAGAACCGATCGGGATTCCCTGCGCGTCTGAACCAGGCCCGCTTTGCGCAGCTCTGCAAGTTGCTGCGAAAGCGCGGGCTGCTTGATGTCCAGCTGCTCCTCGATCTGTCCCACGGACTGTTCGCCTTGCGCGATCTGGCAAAGCAATTGAAGCCGGTTAGCATTGCCAAGCAATCGCATAAGTTCTGCGGCTTCGCTCGCGTGCTCCTGTAGCGCCTCGAAGTCCTCCGGCGTGGTTCTCATGGCGATGGCCGCTCCCTGTAGTACCACGGCGCGCTGCCTTGCCCGCTTTGCAAGGCGCCATCGAGCGAGACCGGCGCCAGTTCCAGCATCGGCATGCCGGGCTGCCAGCCTTCGGGCGTGGACGCGCTGGCGTTGTCCGCGGCTTGCAGGGCGCGCACGAGACGCAGTTGCTCGTCGACCGAGCGGCCCACATTCAACGGATACCAGGTGATCGCCCGGATTATCCCTTCTGGATCGATCACATAGCTCGCCCGGATTGCCGCCGCATCGGGCGCAAGCGGGTCGAGCATGCCGTAGGCCGTGGCGACGGCCATCGATGGATCCTCGATGATAGGAAACGTCACCGTGACGCCGAAGTGCTCGTGGATGTCCCGCAACCACGCCAGATGCGCATAGAGGCTGTCGATGGACAGCCCGAGAAGCTTGCAGCCAATCGCGTCAAATTTGTCCTGGGCCTTCACGAGACTGACGAACTCGCTGGTGCATACCGGCGTGAAGTCGGCTGGGTGGGCGAAAAAGAGCAGCCAACTGCCGCGGTAGTCCGCGAGCGAGCGTTCGCCGCAAGTGGTTCGGGCGCGAAATTCCGGTGCGGGATCGCCGATTCGAATCGCGCGGGTGACCGTGAGGGGATCGTTCATGGTGTGCATTGTGTTCGTCGCAAGTATATCGGGGCAGCGGAGGGCCGTGTAACGAGACTTATTATTTCTTAACCTGTGAAAATAAAACGTTTGCTTCGCGAGAGTCGAACCGGAGCACGCGGCACGCCGCATAAGCCGCTGCGGCAGTTGGCCACGCTTGATCTGCTACTAAAAGTTACTCGATTACATAAAATATGAAACTATCAGAGGCGGGGACATATGTCGCCTCCGTGGTTTCACCGATGCAGTGAATCGAAGCGCCAATCGTTGAGCGCCGGTGCGTGGCCGACTATCCGCCGCAGGACCGGAATCCGGGATTCGGCTCGTCAAGCTTTTAGCGGAGCATTTCATGATCAACGACACCGTGGTTGAGCTGTCGCGGCTTCAGTTCGCCGCCACCGCGCTCTATCACTTCCTCTTCGTCCCGTTGACCTTGGGACTCACTTTTCTTCTCGCGGTGATGGAGACCGTGTACGTCATCACCGGCAAGAAGATCTACCGGGAGATCACGCAGTTCTGGAGCGGCCTGTTCCTCATTAATTTCGCGCTCGGCGTGGCGACCGGGCTTACGATGGAGTTCGAGTTCGGCACGAACTGGTCATTCTATTCGGGCTTCGTTGGCGACATCTTCGGAGCGCCCCTCGCGATCGAGGGGCTGATGGCCTTTTTCATGGAGTCCACTTTCATCGGCCTGATGGCGTTCGGCTGGGATCGCCTCTCGAAAGCGCAGCATCTGACCGTCACCTATCTCGTCGCGCTGGGTTCCAACTTCTCGGCGCTGTGGATTCTCGTGGCCAACGGCTTCATGCAGAACCCCCAGGGCGCGGCCTTCAATCCGGTCACGATGCGCATGGAACTCACGAGCCTCGGCACGCTCATCTTTAGCGAGGACGCCCAGACGAAGTTCGTGCACACGAGTATCGCGGGGTACGTCACGGCCGCCATTTTCGTGACGGGCATCAGCGCGTACTACCTGCTGCGGGGTCGGCACGTCGAGATCGCGAAGCGTTCGTTTCGCATGGCGAGCCTGTTCGGCGTGCTTTCGGTGGCGGGCGTGATTACGCTCGGCGACGCACTGGGCTTCGTGGGCGGCCATGCACAACCCTCGAAGCTGGCCGCCATGGAGGCGATGTGGCAGACGGAGAAGGCGCCTGCGCCGTTCAACATTGCGACCTGGCCGGTTCAGGGCGAACAGCGCAACGCGTGGAGCATCCAGATTCCCTATGTGCTCACGCCGCTCCTCACCCATACGTTCGATACGACCGTTCCGGGTATCGACCGTATCGAGACCGATGCTGCCCGGCGCATCAAGAACGGTATTCCCGCCGTCGAGGCGCTCAAGGTGCTGAGTTCCGATCCGGCCAACGCCCCGGCGCTGGCGCAGTTCAATGCGCACCGCGAAGACCTCGGCTACGGCTTTCTCGTGAAGCGCTACGCGCAAAATCAGGACGTTGCGAACGCAACTGACGAGAATATCGCCCGCGCATCCCGCGACGCCATCCCGAACGTGTTCACGATCTTCTGGGTGTTCCGCGCCATGGTGGCCTGCGGACTGCTGATGCTCGCGTATTTCGTGATTTCGGTGATCCTTTCGCTGCGCGGCGATCTGATGCGGCATCGCTGGTTCCTCAAGCTGGCGCCGTGGATGATCCCCGTTCCCTTCATCGCCTGCGAAATGGGCTGGGTCACGGCGGAGGTCGGCCGGCAGCCCTGGACGGTGTTCGGCGTGCTTCCCACCTGGATGTCCGCGTCGAGCCACAGCGTGGGCTACATGATTTTCTCGCTGGCGGGCTTCGTGCTCATCTATACGGTGTTCGCCGCTGTCGAAATCTTTCTGATGGTCAGGGCGATTCGCAAGGGGCCGGAAAGTCACGATGCTGACGGACACGCAGACAGCATCGCCGCGGGCGGCGAACTGGCTGCGCTGGGCATCTCGACGGTCAAGGAGCATTAATGGAACTCTATCTTTTCTTCAAGGTGCTCTGGTGGCTACTCCTCGGCGTGCTGCTGATGGGGCTGGCGATCATGGTCGGCATGGACATGGGCGTGGGTGCGCTGCTGCGCTACGTCGGACGGACCGACACCGAGCGGCGCATCGCGCTCAATACGATCGCGCCGCATTGGGACGGCAATCAGGTCTGGTTCATTCTGGGCGGCGGCGCGATCTTTGCCGCCTTTCCCCTGATCTACGCAACCGCGTTTTCGGGGCTCTACATCGTCATGCTGCTGCTGCTGTGGACAATGATCGTGCGGCCGCTGGGATTCGAGTATCGAAGCAAGCTGCCGACGGCCGCATGGCGCAATGCGTGGGACTGGGCGCTCGTCGTGAGCGGCGCCGTGCCGATGATCGTGTACGGCGCCGGCATGGGGAACATGCTGCTGGGCGTGCCCTTCCATTTCGGCTGGGATTTGACCTCTTTCTACACGGGCAGCTTCCTCAGCCTGCTCAATCCGTTTGCCGTCATGTGCGGGGTGCTGTCGCTGTCGCTGTCGGCCTGGATGGGCGGCGCGATGCTCATGGGCCGCACCGAGCGCGGGCCGCTCTGGACGAGGGCCAGGCGTGCGGCGACGGTGGGCGGCATGGTCGCGATCGTGCTGTTCACGATCGGCGGGATCTGGGTGAGCCATCTGCATGGCTACCGCATCGCACACGCGCCGCTGCCGGGCGTGGCGCAGACGCCGCTGCAACAGAGCGTCGTGGTTGCCGAAGGCGCATGGCTCGACAATTTCCGAAGCCATCCCGTGTTGTGGGCCGTGCCGGCCCTCGGATATATCGGCATGCTGCTAGGTTTGCCAGCGATCCGCGCCGGCCGCTCCACGCTCGCCTGGTGGTTTGGCGCGCTTGCCTGGATTGGCGTGATCGGCACGGCAGGTGTGAGCCTGTTCCCGTTCCTCATGCCGTCGTCCAGCGATCCGTCACAAAGCCTGACGGTATGGAACGCGGTATCGAGCCGTAACACGCTCATGTGGATGACCGGATGGACGGCGGTGTTCATGCCCGCAATCATCGCGTACACGAGCTGGGCGTTCTACATCATGCGCGGCAAGGTGAAGGCCGAGCACGTCGAGTCGAATCCGCACGCCTATTGAGGAGTCCGTCATGAAAATCCTGCGTCATTTTCTGTTGTTCATGGTCGTTGCGATGCTGGCCATCGTGTTTGGCGTGGTGGTCGGCGACTATGGAGCCTGGTACTTCTCCTGGCTCATCGGGACGGCCACGATCGTGCTGTTTGCTGTGGCCGGCGGCGTTCTGTTCGATACACAGGAGAAAGAGCGACCCTGATGTCGCCGCGCAAGGAGCCCTCCATGAAGATTTCGCTTGGTGCACTTGCAGCGCGATGGAACCGCTCCGATTCCTTTGCGTTCTACGATGCCGTCGCGCTTTCGTCAGTCGATGTCGTCTACGTCGGTATCGCCGTTCGCGGGGTCCAGGGCGGTTTGCAACAGAGGGACTGTCTTGCGGTTGCACGCGAACTCTCGTCGGGTGGCAAGGAGGTCGTGCTTTCGGTGCGTGCAGGCGCGGACCTTCCTGGGAGCGAAGACGCGCATGCATGGATCGAGGATTGCGAACTCCCGGTTGAAGTCGGCGACGCGAGGACATTCCGGTTGCTGGCCGGGAAGGTGCCATTGGTGATGGGAGCGGGCATGCCGTGCGCAAGCGCTGTCGAACTCAGGCGGCTGGTCGAACTGGGGGCGCGGCGCCGGGTGATGACCGCGGTATGCAAGGGGGAGGTCGCGCAGGCGCTCGCCTGCGCGGTCGAATCTCGCTGCGAGATGGAGCTGCCGGTATTGTCGCCGCGCCGATTTGCGCGTTGGCGGTGTCGCGTCGAGGCTTGCAATTATGAAGGATGGCCGCTGCACGCGATGCCGGGTTGCGATCTCGCTGCATCGCCAGACGAGACCGCGCCCGACTGGGCATCCGATCTGGATGAGCTTCGGCGCGCGGGCGTGGGGGTTTTGCGCGTGACGCCGCGCGATACGGGGGACATCGGGTTGTCACAGGCGCTGTGCGAGTGGGTGCGGGGCGACATCGACGCGCGGGCCGCCTATGCGGAATATGCGGCGTCTCCCGAGCGTAGTCGTGTACGCGTGCCCGGCGCGCTTCACCCCTGGCAACGGTCCATCTTCCAGCGAATCTATGCTCGCGTCAGGTGATTTCGTGTTGCTCCTGTTGCGTGTCGAAAAGCACGCCGCCGGCGGTCGCGAACAAGACGATCAACGCCGTACCGACCAGCCACGAGAAGTACCAGAGGCCGTAGTTGCCGATGATGACGCCAAGCACGATGGCGCAGACGGCGAGCGTGAGGTACAGCATGAACTGCGAAGCGGTTTTCATTGTGTCTCCATGGCCCATCCGGCGGCGTAACGCCGTGCATGACGGCATCGGCAACGAAGGATTATAGGAGCCGCTGCGCTCACCAGGTATTCGCATATGTCCTCATCACAGGCACAGGCAGGTAAAACTATCGATCGCTGGCTCGCCGGACGCGCCGCGTCCGTTCGCGTCGGCATCGCAAGCGTAGTCACGCTCGGCATGGCGTCGGGTTTGCTCTTGATGGGGCAGGCAGCGTTGCTTGCGTGGACCCTGAGCGCCGTGGTGATGGACGGAGCCGGGCTTGCCCGGGTGTGGCCAGCGCTGGTGGCAATGTTGCCGATCTTCGCCCTGCGCTTCGTGCTGATCCGGCTGGCGGAGCGCACGGCCTTCACGAGTGCCGCCTCCATGCGGCAGACACTGCGCGGCGAACTGTTGCGCAAGTTGCAGGCGCTCGGTCCGGTGTGGCTCCGTGGTGAAGCGACCGGGGCGCTTGCGACTCATCTCGTCCAGGGTGTCGAGGCGATCGAGGGCTACTACGCGCGATGGCTGCCGGGGCGTGCGCTGACGGTCCTGCTGCCGTTCGCCATCCTGATCGTCATATTTCCGGTGGACTGGACTTCAGGGCTCGTACTGCTGATTACGGCGCCGTTGATTCCGCTGTTCATGATCTTGCTGGGCAAGGCCGCAGCCGAGGCGAGCCAGCGTCAGTGGACGCTGCTCGCGCAACTGGGCGCGCGGTTTCTCGACTCCTTGCAGGGCATCACGACGCTGAGGCTCTTCAATGCGGGTCGGCGCGAGGCGGCCGTCGTCGCACGGTTGTCGGAGGCGTATCGCAGCAGCACCATGAAGGTGCTGAGGGTCGCCTTCCTGTCGTCGGTCGTACTGGAATTTCTCGCCACGCTGGGTATCGCGGTGGTCGCCGTATTGGTGGGTTTTCACTTGTTTTACGGGAAAATCCCACTGCTGCGCGGGCTGTTCGTCCTGTTACTCGTGCCTGAGTTCTATATCCCGCTGCGCACGATGGGAAGCCATTATCACGAGCGGCTCGACGCGATCGCCGCAGCCGAACGCATCATGGAAATACTCGATCTCCCCACGCCGGCCGAAACCGGTGCGCGGCTGCCGTTGCCGGCCGCGAGCGATTACACCATCCGCTTCGACGATGTGCGTCATGTCTGGCCGACCGGGCAGGCCGCGCTCGACGGACTGCATTGCGTCGCGCAAGCCGGGCGTATCACGGCGCTGGTCGGGCCGAGTGGCGCAGGCAAGAGCACGGTGCTCAACCTGTTGCTGGGGTTTGCACGACCGACGGCCGGAACGATTTCCATCAACGGCCAGCCGCTGAACGAGACCGACCTCGACGACTGGCGTTCGCGAGTCGCATGGGTCCCGCAGCGCCCCCACGTTTTTGCCGGCACGGTACTGGACAATCTGCGGATCGCCCGGCCCGATGCCGACCGTGCCGCCGTGCGCGCGGCTGCGGCAAGCGCGGGCGCCGACGCGTTTATTCAGTCGCTGCCGCATGGATACGACACCCCGCTCGGCGAGCGTGGCGCCGGGCTCTCGGGCGGCCAGATCCAGCGGCTCGCGCTGGCCCGCGCGTTCCTGAAAGACGCCCCGGTGCTGCTGCTCGACGAACCGACTGCGAGCCTCGACGCCGATACCGAGGCGACGATCCACGATTCGCTGCGGCGCCTCGCGCGCGGGCGGACTGTGCTGTTGATCGCGCACCGGCTCGCCACCGCAGCTCTGGCCGATACGATCGTCGTCATGGAGCAGGGCAGGGTCGTGCAGTCGGGCACGCACGGGCAACTTGCGGCCGTGCAGGGACTTTATCGTCAACTCATTGATGCTCAAGCCGATGCGGAGGCCCGCACATGAAAGCGACTCCTCGCATCGCGCAGCCGGCAATGGACGACGCCGCCGTCGCTTGTGCCGACCTGCGGCGGCTCATCGCATTGTTTCGCCCTTACTGGTTATGGATGGCGGCGGGAGCGGCGTTGTCGCTGGCGACCATGCTTGCCAACGTTGCGCTGATGGCCATTGCGGGCTGGTTCATTGCGTCGATGGCGCTGGTGGGCGTCACGCATCTCGCATTCGACTATTTCACGCCTGCCGCGCTGATCCGCGCCTGCGCGATCGTACGCACAGGCGGCCGGTATCTCGAGCGGCTCGTTACGCACGAAGCGACGTTGCGGCTGCTCGCGCGGTTGCGCGTATGGTTCTATGTCCGCATCGAACCGCTTGCTCCCGCCGGGCTTGGAAGGGTACGCGGCGCGGACCTCGCCACGCGCATTCAGTCCGACATCGACAGTCTCAGCAATCTCTATCTTCGCGCGCTCGTGCCCGTGGTTGCGGGTGGTGTCGGAACGCTGGTCATTGTCGCGATCGTGTCCGCGTACAGCGCTCCTGTCGCGGCGATCACGTTCGTGTTCTTGTTGCTGGCGGGGGCCGTGCTGCCTTGTTTCGGCTTTGCGTCGACGCGCGAACCGGCCCGTGCCTGTATTGCCTTGCGTGCCGAATTGCACGAAACCGTGGTGGACAGTCTGCAAGGGCTGGGCGAGCTTCAGGTCTATGGGGCGGCGCCCGCATACGCTCAAAAGGTCGACCAGTTATCGGCGCGGTTGATCGGCCAGCAAAAAACGATTAGTCATGCCATGGGAATGTCCCAGGGCGCTCTCGCCGCCTGTGCATCGGGCGCGATGTGGTGTGCGTTGCTGCTCGCCATCCCACGACTGGCATCTCCTTCGCTGTCGCCCGCCGAGGTGGCCATGTTGGCGTTTCTGGTGCTTGCAAGTTTCGAGGCGGTCATGCCAATCCCTGCGGCGCTCCAGCTTGTCGGCGAGAGCCTTGCCGCCGCGCGCCGCATCTTCGAGCTGGCCGATGCCACGCTCCCGGTTCAGGATCCCACCGAGCCGGTTGCGCTCGCAGCGCGAAACGATCTGGTCGTGAGTCATCTGGGGTTCCGGTACGACGAAACGTCGCCGTGGGTGCTACGCGATCTTTCTTTCGATCTTCCGGCTGGCGGCCGGCTTGCGATAGTCGGAGCAAGCGGTGCAGGCAAGAGTACGCTCGTGCAGCTGTTGCTGCGCTTTCTGGCGTATTCGAACGGACGCATTGAGCTGGGCGGCGTGGATCTGCGCGATTGCGCCGCCGACGACGTGCGCGCCCGCATCGCCGTCGTTTCGCAGGATACGTATCTCTTCAACGACACGATCCGGGCCAATCTGCTGATCGCGCGGCCGGACGCAGACCAGGCAAGCCTCGAGGCAGTGTGCCGCGATGCACAGCTGCATGAGTTCGTCTGCGGCCTGCCGCGTGGCTACGACACACAGGTTGGCGAAGCGGGGACAACGCTGTCGGGAGGGCAGGCGCGGCGGCTTGCCATTGCTCGCGCACTTCTGCTCGACGCGCCCATCCTGGTGCTGGACGAACCGACCGAGGGGCTGGACACGGTGACCGCGCAGGCCTTGATGAGCGCCATCGTCAGGCTGATGGCGGGGCGCAGCGTCGTGCTCATTACGCACAAGCTGACCGACGCGACACGGAAGTTCGACCAGATTCTCGTGCTGGACGAATCGATTGAGATGCACGCTTGATAAACCTCGATGTTCTGATGACTTCGGGCGAAATGGGTCGTAAATGGATCTAGCAACGCTTAAGCAAATTGAAGACCTGAAGCGCAAAGCCGATGAATATCGGTCTCAACGGCTTTCAAGGGTGAGCAAGGCTTCGGAAGCTTTCAGTGAAACGATTGGAACAGACTTCTCCACGCATTTCAAAACGGCTGGGTTCACGGTATCGCCCGTGCCTCAGGGTATCGATGCGTGCTATGGCACACTGGTTTTCGCACTACGTAGAAGTGTGGCCTCGGAAAGCGGCACGTCCGACTCCTTCACCTTGTCCGGCGGCCCGCTGCAAGCGCCCCTGGAGATCTTCGTCGTTCACGAAGGACCGCCGGATTGGAGCTTCCCAACGACCGTCACAGGCGAGTATTCAGAACTCGAGCAAGCGCGTCGCGCGCTAGACTTTGCGTATAGGGCAATAGATGGACCACCCGCACGTTTCAAGTTATTGCTGTGCGAAAACAGCGGCAACACCTGCTACGCGTCGATGGCGGATCTTCTCAACCGATTTCTCCCGCAGTCTTGATTTTGATCGTGCGAAGTCAAAGCGTTCAAGGATAACGTTAAAGGTCGTCCAGACCCGCCTGCGGGTAACTTGACTGACTTCCCATCGACCGGCTTCGAGTCCGAACCGTTCGGCTCGCGGCGGTTCTGGGCCAGGTAGGCGCGAGGGTTCTGTCGCAGTAAGGCAAGCAGGACAAGCAAAGGCGACATGCGAAGGATAGCTTATGAAACCAATGAGTAAAATTGCTGGGCGGCAGACAGCGAGGTGCTGCCAGAACGTTGGAGTTGGTCTTTCTTGATCATGTGCATCAATTCGATGCCACTCAGAATGACGCGCGCGCAGTTGAAATCCTTGAACCCGAGCATCGGTCGGGTTCGGCGTTTGATGGCGCGATGATCCTGCTCCACGATGTTGTTCAAATACTTGATCTGACGAACCTTGATGGGCATCTCGCGCTCGGCATTCACCGCGTTAAGCGCGGCCTCATTGGAGCCGCTTTTGTCGATGGTCACCGTCTCGGGCGAACCGTTCTGACCGATCGCCTTTTCGAAGAAGCGCAGCGCAGCAGCCTTGTCCCGCCTGGCTCTGAACAGAAAGTCAATGGTGTTACCCGCCTTATCCACTGCGTGGTAAAGATACTTCCACGAGCCCTTGACCTTGATATAGGTTTCATCAACCCGCCAGTTCTTGCCGACCGGACGCTTGTGCTTGCGAAACGTCTTTTCAAACAGCGGCACCAGCTTGACGACCCAGCGATGTACCGTCGAATGATCGACACCAATGTCGCGCTCAGCCAGCATTTCCTCAAGATTGCGAAGGCTCAGCGAGTATGCCACGTACCACCGCACGCACAGCAGCATCACTTCAAGCGGATAGTGCAGCCGCTTCAGAACCCTGGCGATGCCCGGAGCAAGCGTAGTTCGTGGCGTCAGTGTCTTCTTCATCGTGCGACCAAAGCGTTTTCCTCAGCGTGGAATTTTACCTTCCCCGCGTTATTGCGACAGAGCCGGATTTTTCGCTTTCCCCGGTCAACCCTCTATTTTGGCGGTGCAGTCGGGATCATGATGATCGCGATGTGGTGACTTCTGGACATGTGTGATTTGAAACATCTGAACGCGCCGCGAACGCTGCTGGTCAGCGCGGCGAATGTGGTGGCGGTGATGGCTTTTGTCGTTGCCGGCGTGGTTCGCTGGCCGGAAACATCGGTCATGCTGGCAGGCGCAATCGCTGGCGGATACGGAGGTGCGCTGGTCGGGCGGCGGGCGCGACCGGACATAGTCCGCGCCATTACGCGTGATCGCCACGACTGGCATCACGCTGGCGTTTTTTGTAAAGACATATGGACCGATGCTCAGGCATTAATGGGAGAAAGTCATGCTGTGCGCTTTGCTCGATACGTTAGGATCTCTTGCGATCATGGTTAGCGTCGCCGCGCAACGCGACGCGTTTCGACGGCGTTCGAAAGGGGCGGGCTCCCCCCTCCGAAAGCTTGAATGAACGACTCAGGGTGTGAATCGGTTGCTCCCGCAGAGATTTTCGGGTGATTTCGGACGTGTATCGGCTTGTATGAAGCAGTTGCTCGGCCGGCGTGTTCTCGATTACCGGTTTATCCTTAAAGGGGATGTTTCAATAGCCGCCACTCATTTCATGGCACATCAGCAGCATTGCCATAAAAAGGTCTACGAATTCTCCACGTCGATTTCCGTCAACGTACCGATTGTGCTCGAAGAACTCGGTCTTCAATACGAACTGCACGCGGTGAACGTCACGACATGCAAACGCAACTCGCTGCGGTGTAATCAGCCCCATAGTGACTGGGGGGTGTGTCGAATGTGGCAGTTGCACACTGCTTGGCGGCACTTGGCTGAGTGTACGCCGCACGAGAGCAATTCGTGCGGCCACTCAACAAATCAGAAGTCCGATCTAACTGTCAACATGACATTACGCGTATCGCCGAACACGCTGTAATACGTGCTGGGCGGGCGAATATAATATTCGCGGTTGAACACGTTATTCAACTGCAACGACGCTTCTACGTGCTTGTTGAACCGATAGCCGATCTGCGCATTGAAAATCGCATAGCCGCCTTGTTCGACGCCGCGTGAAATACGCGTCTGCGCGAGCATGCCGCCACCCACGGAAAAACCGCGCAACGCGCCGCGCGAGAACGTGTATTTCGTCCACAGCTTGAACAGATGCTTCGGATCGGTGCCATCGGTTAGATCGGGCGAATCGTTCTCGTAGTGCGCGTTCAGATACGTGTAGCCCGCGTAGACGTTCCAGTCCGGCATCGGCTGGCCCGTGACTTCGAGTTCGACGCCCTGATCGCGCGCCTTGCCCGCCGAGACGTAGTAATACTGGTGCGCCGGATCGGCGACCGCGCGGTTGTTGTCGTCGATACGGAACAGTGCGGCGTTCGCATTCAGGCGGCCATTCAGGAAGCTGCCTTTCACGCCCACTTCATACTGCTCGCCCGAACGCGGCGGCAGGCCCGCACCCGAATACGTGCTCTCCGTTTGTGCGTCGAGAAAGCGCGCGTAATTCGCATAGGCCGTGAGCGACGGCACGATATCCCACAGCAGCCCCGCGGACGGCAGGAAGCGGTGATTGATCTGCGCGTTCGTGGTCCAGTCGGTGACGCTCGGCAGCGTCGATTGCGTGCGGTCCTGCAGGAAGGCTTCGCGGCCGCCGAGCACGAGCGTGAGCGGGTCGGCGAGCTTGATGCGCGCCTGCGCATAGACGCCGTACTGCACGGTGCGATGGTTGGTGCCGAAGGTGTAGGGCACGTCCACGGCGGGCACGGCGTTCGGATCGTAAAGACTGAACGCGCCGCCATACGGACCGGTGAGCGCCAGATAACCCGACTGCGCGCTCGACGTCATCACCGAGTAATTGGCGCCGATGGTCAGCGTGTGCGTCTGCCCGAACAGGCGGATCGGGCCCGATACGTTGCTGTCCGCGCCGAACCAGTCGTAGCTGGTGCGCTGGCGCTGATCGCCGAAACGCGCGAGTCCGTCTGCGGTCGCGCCGGGACCGGAGTACGCGTAATACGCCTTCGAGAGTTCGTGGCGATAAAACAGCGTCGTAGATGATTGCCAGTCGTTTTCGAAGCGATGCACGAGGTTTGCGTTGCCTTCCTGCAGCGAGGTGTACGCGTAGTTCCAGCTCGGGCTGAAGTTCTGCGTGAACGAACTCGGCACGCGGCCGGTGAGGGCGGTGCGCGTGCTGTTGAGCACGCCGCCCGCGCCGTAGTCGATGCCCGAAATCGGCGAGACCTGATAGCCGCCCGAGAGCGAGAGCGTCGTGCGCGGCGTGAGGTCCCAGTCGAGCGCGCCGTAGGCCATCACTTCCTTGCTGCGCGTGCGGTCGATGGACTGCGTGCCGTCGCCGCCCACCAGCACCGCGCGAGCGCGCACCGTGCCGTCCTTGTTCAGCGGGCCGGTCACGTCGATCATCTGGCGCACGCTGCCGAACGAATCGACCTGCGTTTCCGTGGCCAGATGGAACTGATCCTGCGGGCGCTTGCGCACGAGATTGACCACGCCGCCCGGCTCGCCCATGCCGTCGATCGAACCGCCCGGGCCGCGCAAGATCTCCACGCGGTCGTACATCGCCAGATCGAATTGAAGCTGATATTGCAGGCCGCTCAAGGTCGGCACGCCGTCGAATTCAATGCCGAGCTGCGAGCCGCGCGCGCGGAAATACGCGGTGCCGTCGCCGTAATCGATCGAACTCACGCCGGTGACGTAGCGCAGCGCATCCTGGATGGTCGTCACGTTCTGGTCGTCCATCTGCTGGCGCGTGAGCACCGAAACCGAGTTCGGCGTTTCCTTGATCGACTGCGCGACCTTGCCGCCGATCGTGACCTTCTTCGCGGCGTAGCTGCCGCTGCCTTCGGTGGTCGCGTCGGCGTCGTTCGCGCCCGATACCGTCACAGCGGGCAGTACCTCACCGTTCGCGGCAGGCGCGGTTTGCGCGCGCGCCCACGGCGAGGCGAGGCTCAGCGCCGCGAAGGCGAGTGGCGTCATGGTGAGCGCAAAGCGCGGCGCGGCGCGCGTGACGCGGTGCGGCGCCAGCCTCCACCATCCCGAAGCCGGCGCGCGACGCGCGCCACGGTGGTCTATTCTCGTTGTCATCGTCAATCATCCCACTGTTGAAAAAGGCCGAACGGCTTCCTCCCGCGCAAGGCGGGCTGTAAAAAAATGCGAGGGACGATCGTTATGGACGGGGTTGTGAGGGCCCCGTTTGCCCTTGCTGTGCTGCTTGATGTGCTATTTGCTTCGCTACCTGAAACCGCGCGATCAACGACGTGCGCCGCGCAATAACACCCGCGCCACGAGCCACGGTCCGCCGAGCAGCGTGGCGACGAGGCCCGCCGCCACCTCCTGCGGAAACGCGATTTGCCTGCCGAGCCAGTCGGCCGTGACCATCAGCAGCGCGCCGAGCGTCGCCGCCAGATAGAGCTGCGGCATGGGCCGCCGCGCGCCGGAAAAGCGCGCGATATGCGGCGCGATCAGCCCGACGAACGACAGCGGCCCGACGACCACGGTGGCGGCCGCCGTCGCGAGCGCGGCGAGCAGCAGCAACGCGAAGCGCGCTCGGGCCACCGGCACGCCGAGGCTCGCGGCGGCGTCCGCGCCCAGCGCGAGCGTGCCGAGCCAGCGCGCGGTGAGCGGCGCGACGGCGAGCGCGAGCAGCGCCAGCGCGGCCATGCTCCAGGCGATGCCGGGCGCGACGTAATACGTGGAGCCGATCAGCAGATCTACGAGCACGCCCGCGCGCGGATCGCCGCTCGACATAAGCGCGCCGACCACCGCCTGAAACAGCGCGCTGATCGAAATGCCGACCAGCAACAGACGCTCGGGCGCGAAGCGCGCGCGCCGGCCGAACCAGAGCAGCAGCATCAGCGTCGCGAACGCACCGGCCACGCAGCCCGCGAACAGCGCGGCGGGCACGAGGCGCTGGCTCAGGAACAGCACGGCGACCATGCCGAACATGCCGCCCGATCCCACGCCGAGCAGGTCGGGGCTCGCCATCGGATTCGCGGTCATGCGTTGCAGCAGCGTGCCCGCGGTTGCGAGCAGGCTGCCCGTCGCCAGCGCCGCGACGAGATGGGGCACGCGCCAGAACAGCAGGGAGTCGATATGCGCGCGGGTCGCGAGACCCCAGCCATCGGCGCCGCGCGAGACCATCAGCGAGAGCACGCAGACGAGCGGCAGCAGTACGGCCCAGAGCAGCGGCAGAGATCGCGGCGCACGCGGATCGTGGCGCGCGTCGGGCGTCGCAGTGGAATCGGGCCGCGTGCGCAGACGCGGCAGCAGCGCGATGAGCAAAGGCACACCGACGATTGCGGTCACGCTGCCGGTCGCGATCAGATGGGCCGAAAACCACTCCGCTTGCGCGGCGAAGCGCACGATTTCATCGGTGAGCCAGAGCAGGGCCGCGCCGGTGAGCGGCGCCCAGACGATCCGGTCGCGCAAACGCCGTGCGCCCGCCAGACGCGCCAGCAGCGGCGCGGCCAGCCCGATAAAGCCGATCACGCCGACTTCGGCGACGACGAACGCGGTCAGCGCCACGGCGAAGAACAGGGCCGCGCCGCGCATCCAACCGACCGCCACGCCGAGATTGCGCACCGTCGCGTCGCCCGCATCGAAGAGACTCAGCGGACGGTAGAGCAGCGCCGCCCCGAGCAGGCAGAACCCGAGCCGCACGGCCAGATGCAGCGCCGCTTGCCAGCCGCTCTGGTCGAGCGCGCCGCCGCCCCAGATCTGCAAACCGGCGAGCCGGTCGAAATGCACCACGGAGATCGCGAGACTGATCGCGCCGCAGTACAGGTTCACCACCATGCCGCCGAGGATCACCCCGAGCGGCGACATGCCTTGCGCCCTCGCCAGCGCGAACACGGCGAGCATCGCGACCGCGCCGCCCGCGAGCGCCAGCGTGTCGCGGCCCAGCACGAGCCAGCCGGGCATCCAGATCGTCGCGATCGAGAGCGCGAGATAGGCGCCGGGGAACACACCGAGCGTCATCGGTTCGGCAAGCGGATTGCGCAGCACCTGCTGCATCAGCGTGCCCGCGAGGCCGAGCGCCGCGCCACAGAGCAGGGTCATCGCGATACGCGGCAGCAGGCTGTAATGGACCAGCACCGCGCCCACGTCCTGCGCACCGACCGACGCGGGCATCGTGAGCGCGCTCCAGAACGGCGCGCCCGCGAGCGCGCGATGCAGGTCGGCGACGGCGAGGCACGCGGCGAGCGCGAACAGCGCGCCGACCAGCGGCAGACGCCAGTCGCGCGGCGGCGCGGCGCGCTGAAGCAGGGGCGGACGCGCGAGGTTACGCAAGGCCGCCTCCGCCGTTGTCGAGCGTGGCCCGCGCCACGGGCATGGCGGCGGCGAAGCGCTGCATCGAGACGAGACCGCCGAACGCGGCGATCACCGGCAGCACGGTCACGCGGCGTTCGCGGACGGCGGGCAGCGCGTGCCACAGCGGGCTCGCGTTCAGCGCGGCGCGCAGGTCGGCGTGCAGCGGACCGACCAGCAGGATGTCCGCGTGCGGCGCGTCGAACAGGCGTTGCAGCGCAACGGTGACCGATCCCGTCACGTTGGTCTGCCACGGCGCGCTATGCGTGCGCCCCGCCGCGTCGCGTGGATTCGCGGCATTACGCAAGCCGATACGCGCGAGCACCGCGTCGAACAGACTGCCCGCGCCGTAGACGCGAAAGTGCCGCTCGTCGAGCGCTTCGGCGACGATCACCGCACGTGCGGCATGGCGCGGCGTGTCCTGGATCGCGTCGGCGGCTGCGGAGAATGTGTGCTGCGTGGCGGCGATCAACGCCGTGGCGCGCGCCGGCGCGTCGAGCACGCGCGCCATCGTCGACGTTTCGGTGCAGAGCGCCTCGAACGGTCGCGCGGCGCTCATGTACGCGCCCAGCGTGAGCGTCGGCGCGATGCGTTGCAGCGGCGTCATCAACGCGGCGTGGGCGGGCGTGACGATCAGCAGGTCGGGCGCGAGCGCGAGCAGCACGTCGAAATTCGGCTGATAGAGCAGACCGACGTCGGCGACGCCCGGCGGCAGCGGCGGCGCGACGATCCCGCTCGTGTACCAGTCCGGCAGCGGAATGCCCACCGGCGCGCGGCCGAGCGCGAGCAGCGTTTCCGTCAGCTCCCAGTTGAGGACCACGATGCGCTGCGGCGAGCGTTGCGGGCTCGGTGATCGGGGCAGCGTCGCGGCGAAGCCTGACGGGGACGCCAGCGCGGCGAGCGCGGTCAGCACGCGGCGACGATGCGGATTCGCGGTCGTCGCGCTCATGCCGGAAACCCCAGGCGGCGTCCGCTCGCCGGATCGACGCTCACGCTCATCGGCACGCCGTAGATCGATTCGAGCCGCTGCGGATCGATGATGTCGGTGGCGCGCTCGCACATCAGCAGACGCCCCTCGCGCAGCGCGACGATGCGGTGGCAAAAGCGCGCGGCCATGTTCACGTCGTGCAGCACGACGACCGCGCTCATCGCGCCCGAGGCGCAGAGCGTGCGGACGAGGTCGAGCACCGCGAGCTGATGGCCCACGTCGAGCGCGGCAGTCGGTTCGTCGAGCAGCATGCAGCGGCAGTCCTGCGCGACCAGCATCGCGAGCCACGCGCGCTGGCGCTCGCCGCCCGAGAGCACATCGACGGGGCGATCGGCGTACGCGAGCACGTCGGCGGCGCGCATGGCATGGTCGACCCGCGCGTGGTCGTCGTCGCCGAAACGGCCCAGCGCGCCGTGCCACGGATAGCGCCCGAGCGCGACGAGTTCGCGTACGGTCATGCCGTCGGTGAGCGGCGTCTGCTGCGGCAGATATGTGACCTGACGCGCGAACTCGCGCGCGCTCCAGTGCGCGAGTGGGCGGCCCGCGTAACGGATCGCGCCCGCCGCGGGATCGAGCTGGCGGGCCAGCAGTTTGACTAGCGTCGATTTGCCCGAGCCGTTGTGGCCCACGAGTCCGGTCACGCGTGCGTGCTCGATCGCCAGGTCGAGCGGATGCAGCAACGTGCGGCCACCGGCGGCGTACGCGACGCCTTCGAGGGTGAAGGCCGCCTTTTTGTCTGCTTCCTTGTGTGCGTCTTCTTGCAGGATCGCGTTCATGCGGCGCTCGCCATGTCATTGCCGCTGTTTTTGTCGCTGTCGTGATCGTCCGCGAGGCCGGAACGCATCGCGCCGATCAGCCCGCTGTCGAGCTTGATGAGGCGATCGGCGAGATCGAAATACCGGTCGTCGTGCGTGATGACGAGCACGGTTTTGCCCTTCGCTTTGAGCTCCGGCAGCAGCGTGCGATAGAACACGTCCTTGAAGGCCGGGTCCTGATCGGCGGCCCATTCGTCGAACACGTAGAACGGTCGGTCTTCCAGAAACGCGACCAGCAGCGCGAGGCGTTTGCGCTGCCCCTGCGAAAGCGCGAGCGTGGAAAACGCGCCGTCTTCGATCCGCACCTTGTGGTCGAGTTGCAGCGCGACGAGCAGCGCGCGCGCCGCGCTTTCGCGCCCGGCGCTCAAACCGAGCAGCGAATCGAACAGATGGAAGTCGCTGAACACCACCGAAAAATGCTGTCGATAGGCGGCGCGCGTCGCGTCGTCCACGGCCACGCCGTCGACGAGCAGGCGGCCGCGTTCGGGCGCATACAGACCGACGAGCAGTTTCGCGAGCGTGGTCTTGCCGCTGCCGTTGCCGCCGACGAGGAACACGAGTTCGCCCGTACGAAAGGTCAGATCGATCGGGCCGAGCGTGAAGAAACCGTCTTCGTTTTCGTGCGCGTAACGATGCTCGACGCCTTCGAGCACGATGCGTGAGAACGCGGGCTGCGTGGCGGGCGCGGGCCGATCGACATCGGCAAGCCGGACTTGCTCGGGCGGCAGCGCGGCTTCGAGCTTGCCGATGCGCTCGAACGCCACGCGCGCCGAGCTGATCGCGGGCAACGCCGCCAGCAGCCCTTCCACGGGCATGATCAGATAAAGAAAGACGAGCGCGTAACCCGACATCACATGTGCGTCGGCGTCGAACAGACGGGCGAGCACGAAGATCGTCAGGCCGACGAAGCCGAACAGCAGCAGATTGCCCCAGCTTGCCGCGAGCGCATGCAGCACGTAGCCGCGCGTGCGTTGCGCGCGCACCGCTTCCACATGCGGTGCGAGATGGCCGCCGACGAACGCATCGGCGCGCGCGCGATGCAGCTTCAGTTCCTTGGCGCCGTCGAACAGCGCGCGAAACTGGCGCAACAGTTCGTCCTCGCGTTCGCGCGAGGCGCGCAGATGGCGCAGCGCGCGCGAGCCGACGAGATGCGTGCCGAACGTGCCCACGCCGAGCACCACGAGCGCGACGCCGAGAATCGGCAGCGACAGCATACCCAGATACGCGAGGCAGCCGGCGATCACCGCGCCCTGCATCGCAATGGACGGCAGGCTTACGAAGAACACGACGATGGTGTCGAGGTCCTGGGTCAGCGCGCCCAGCGCGCGCGCCGCGCCGCAGCGCTCCAGATCGCGGAACGATGCGGCGGCGATGCGGCCGATCGTCTGCATGCGCAGGCGCGCTTTTACGCGCTGGCCGAGATACATGAACAGCGTCTGGGAACCGACGCGCGTGGCGAGCACCAGCGCCGCGAGCAGGGCGAAGCGCACGCCCAGTTGCAGAAGTTGCGGCCCCGACGCCTGCAGCGCCTGGTTGATGAGCGCGACGAGCGCCGCGTTGGCGAAGCCGCTCACGAGACTCACGAGCAGGGCGAGCGGCAGAAGCCAGCGCGAACTGCGGATCAATGAAGCAATCAGGGGCATAAGTGGCGGAAAAATCGTCCGTGCGGGTGTTGACTGCGGAGTCGACCGTTTAGTCGATGACGCAGTCAGGCACGCGGTCAATCGAACGAATGAGAAGCATTATTGATTTCGAACGGGGTTCCGCCCGAAGCCTTGATGGGTAAGGAGATTACCGGCTTATGCGAATTAAAGGCGGACAGGTGATATCGAATTTTTGACAATTTTTGGTCAAATCCCACTATCATGGGCCACTTTCTTCCGCGCCCGTGCGCTCGTCCGATGAAGTCGTTTTTGCTCAAGCGCTACCCGATGGCCCGCGCGCCGCTGCCGCGCGAGGTCGCCGCGACGCTCGTGAACTACCGTCACGGCGAACGCGTGACGTGGCATCAGCATCGTCATGGTCAACTGGTGTTCGCGGTCAAAGGCGTGATTCGCGTGCTCACGCCCGCGCGGACGTGGACCGTGCCGCAGTCGCGCGCGGTGTGGCTGCCGTCGGATGTCGATCACGAACTGCACGCGGTCGGCGACACGGCGCTCTGCAGCGTCTATCTGGAACCCGATGTGTTTCCGTGGCCGTGGGACGACCCGGCCGTGATCGGCGTGTCGGCCTTGTTGCGCGAGCTCGCGCTCACGCTGGTGGAGGGCGCGGACAGCTATACCGCCACGAGCCGCGCGGGGCTCGCCGCGCCCTTGCTGCTGAAGGTGCTGGCGGAAACGCCCTGCCTCGCGGAGCCCGGCGTGCCCCTGCCGCGCGACGAGCGCCTGCTCAAGCTCTGCGAGCACATGATGAACGAACCCGGCAGCGATCTCTCGCTCGACTTCTGGGGCGAGCAGTTCGGCGCGAGCGGGCGCACGCTCGCTCGCCGCCTGCACGCGGAGACCGGGCTGACCTTCGTGGCCTGGCGTCAGCAGATGCGCGTGGCGGAAGCGATCACGCGTCTCACGCTCGGGCATTCGGTGGCGCAGGTGGCGAAAGATCTCGGCTATCGCAGCGCGAGCGCGTTCATCGTCATGTTCCGGCAGGTCACGGGCGAATCGCCGCAACGCTATCTGGCGTCGAGCTAGCTAACTCAATGTCATGCGGTAGGGGGCGCTTTGATTTTCGAGCAATTTTCCGGTTAGTCCTCGCTAGGCCTGGAGAGGCTTCGTCTTTCGGCGCTCTATAAATTTTCTTTCTAATCAGAGACCTGCTGAATCCCCATCTCGAACAGCCATACCCGTGGCGCTGGCGAGTGCGCTGCAACGTCGTGCCCGGCCCTTGATCTGGGGGGCGCAGGAGTAGTTCGGGGCGGTAAGGCCGAAAGTCATTTCATGAGCGGTCGCGGATAAGGCGAGAGGCGCATTTCGACCGATTCTGTTGAAAAACTCGCCCGCCGCTGGGATTGTTCGCTATCCTGGAAGACATCGATCGACGGGGGATACGTCATGATGGGTCATCAAGGTGGCGTGCAGAACCAGCTCTTCTATTCGTTCAACCTTGCTGATCACGTACCACGCACGCACCTCTTGGGTGGCATTGATCGGTACTTCGACCTCAGCGGACTTCGCGAACATCTCGCTCCGCACTACAGCCATACCGGACGGCCTTCGATTGACCCGGAGCTCATGATCCGCATGCTGATTGTGGGCTACTGCTTCGGCATTCGCTCCGAGCGCCGTCTGTGCGAAGAGGTTCATCTTAACCGCGCCTTTCGTTGGTTCTGCGGTCTGGGTCTGGAAGATGCTGTACCCGATCACTCGACGTTCTCAAAGAATCGACATGGCCGATTCCGTGTCAGCGCAGCCCTACGGCATGTCTTCGAATCGGTCTTGCGTCGCTGCATGGACGAAGGCCTTGTTCAGGGTGAAGGCTTCGCTGTTGACGCAAGTGTAGTCAAGGCGGATGCAAATCGCGCAAGCGGGGTGCCGGGCACGGAGGTGATTGATTGGCGCCATGGCAACGGCCCGAGCAGGGCGGTACAGGAGTACTTAACGGCGCTGGAGCAGAATAACCCGACGATCTCGGACGACGACGAATTCATCGCAACAGCGAAGCGAATCTCGCTGACTGATCCCGCCGCTCGTTACACGGCTGCGCCCGGTGGGCCAGCGTTCTTTGCGTATTCGACGAATTATTTAATCGACTTACACGCAGGAATAATTGTCGATGTAGAAGCTACACCGTCGCATCGAACACAGGAAGTTGAATCGGTTCTGTTGCAATAAGCCGGTCGGCTATGATGTTGGCATAAGATGAACTACTGAAAGCTCGATGAAGACGCTGAATCCGGCCGTGGCACGCGTGCTCAAACGCCTGCACTACCCGCTTGACGTGATCCTGACCTGCGTTCGGTGGTATGTGACTTACCCGCTGAGCCTGCGCAACCTGGAGCAAATGATGGCGGAGCGAGGCGTTTCGGTAGATCATTCAACCGTGCATCGCTGGGCCCTCAAGCTGCTGCCGGTGCTGGAAAAGGCGTTTCGCCGCCACAAGCGCCCCGTCGGCAAGAGCTGGCGCGTCGACGAGACCTACATCAAGGTGAACGGCCAATGGAAATATCTGTATCGCGCAGTCGACAAGGCCGGCAACACTATCGACTTTCTGTTGCGGGCCCATCGGGATAAGACTGCGGCGCGGCGGTATTTCGAAGAATCGATCGCCCAGAATGGCGAACCCGAGACGGTCACGATTTACAAAAGTGGCGCCAATCTGGCAGCGCTGGAAGCCATCAACGCCGAACGCGAAACACCCATCAAGATCCGGCAGGCGAGGTACCTGAACAATATCATCGAACAGGACCACCGAGCGATCAAGCGGCGTATCCGCCCCATGCTCGGGTTCAAGAGTTTCCGGTCCGCCCGCATCCTGCTCGGTGGTATCGAGGGCTCATATGATTGCCAAGGGGCAGATGAAAGGTGACGGCGCCCGACAAACTGTTGCCGAGCTGTTCTATTCGTTGGCAGCATAAGCAGTCCTATCGATATCAGGCTTTGGTCAACTTGTAATCGTTATCGTGACAAAACCGATATCTTCGATTTCACCAATCTTGTTGAGCCTGCGCTCAAGCACCTTTCCCTTACTGACGGGGAGAGCATCGTCCGAGAGATCTGTCTTCACGTTGTGCGTCCCAAGCTGGATCGAGTTCGATAGCAGTGTCGCGTTGACGGTTTGTTCCGCCCAGCTTGCATGTGATGTCATCCCGAGTGTGATCACGCCGGCGAGGATAGTGAATCTGTATGTCGCATATATGGTCGCCTCCTTTGCATCGACGTATCGCGTATGCCACGCGTCGATCGATTACCGCGCGCAGCTTTTTGGGCGCGCAAACGCCTCTGCCGGTTGGACGGCATGAGCGCTTTCTGCACCGCGCAGTACGTGAAGTAAACGTGGACGATAGCAGGCATATTCCAGGTCCCGCCGACTCACGAACCCGGGACAGCGATCTCGCGGCTGTTTTGAAGATACCGGGACTCGTGCCACGTGAGGACGATGACGACGACATCCAGTGCCGTCACCAGCAGTAGCCAGACCGAATGGGTGTTCGTGAAGCGGTAGGTCTGGTAGGCGATGAACAGCGCGAAGATAACGATCGAGAAAGGGAAGTACCAGAGTTTTTCGCGCAGCAGGCCGGCCACTAGCCAGAGCCTTATCACCCCGTGTCCAAGCAGATAGAGCGCGGCGAATCGCTGGGCATCGACAGACAGGTGCTGCACGGTGTGAAGGAGAAGGTTTGCCACGAGATCGTGTGGATCCTCGGCAAACTCATCACGGGTGACCCACAGCACAAGCGCCAGAAAGTACCGTTGCGGGACCAGCCAGGTCGCGACACCAGCGGCAATTTCGGCAATCGCGAAGACTGCCTTGAAGCCCAAAGTCAATTCGAACAGCAGGTGCAGGTTCTTCTCGCCCGGTGACCTCCTTTTGTCCGTCTCATGCATTCGTGGTCCCCGGTTCTGCGGCTTCGTCGCGCGCGAAGCGGCCGTAGCGCAAGGCCAGCGTTGGCAGGACGATCAGGTTCAGCGCGGTCGATGTGAGCAGGCCGCCAAGGATGACAATGGCCATCGGCCCTTCGATTTCGTTGCCTGGCGCGCCGCTCGTCACGGCGAGCGGCGCGAGCGCGAGCGCGGTGACCAACGCGGTCATGAGGATCGGCACGAGCCGTTCCGACGCGCCGCGCACAGCGGTGTCGGTAGTCCATGCCAACCCTTCGATGTGCACCAGATGCTCGTAATGGCTAATCAGCATGATCGAATTGCGCAGCGAGATGCCGAGCAGCGTGACGAAACCCACCATGCTGCCAAGCGACAGGTTCCCGCCGGTGAGCACCACGCCCAGCACGCCACCCACGAGTGCGAAGGGCAGGTTGATCAGAACCAGCAACACGGCGCGCCGGTTTTTCATCGCGAGGAATAGCAGCAACGCGATGCCCACCAGCGCCATCCCGCCGTACGCGAGCAGGTCGCGCTGCGACTGCGCGCGCTCTTCGCTCTCGCCGCTGAAAACGGCGTACGTACCCGTCGGCATCCTGATCTCGCGATTCACACGCGCCTGCGCTTCCTTCACGAAGTCACTGACCGCCCGGCTGCCGAGATTCACCGACACCGTCTGCACGCGCTGGCCGCCGCCGTGCGTGATCTGGTAGCGGCCGGCGACCTGCCAGATCGTCGCGAGCGTGGAAAGCGGCACGGAAAATCCATCTGCATTGCTTAGCATGAGTTTGCCCACGTCGCTGACCGATCTGCGCTGTGCCGGGTCGAGCACGACGGCGACGTCATAGGCGCGCCCGCCCTCGTAGATTTGCGTGACGGTTACACCGGCATACGCAGCCTGGATCGCGTCGAGCACTTCGACCGGGCGAAAGCTCCAGCGGCTCAGTGCGTCCGGATTGAGCTTCACGTCCAGTTCGGGAATGCCAGGTGGCGAATCCACCCGCACGCTGGCGACGCCGTGGATCGTACCGATCAACTGGGCAATCTGCTGCGCCGTTCGATCGATGACGTCGAGATTGCTGCCGAAGACATTCACAACCACGGGCGCTGTCGTACCCGAAATGGTTTCGTCGATCCGCTCTTCGAGAAACGTGTTGACCGAGGTGGAGAGGCCCGGAAAGCGCGCCAGCGCCTGTCGGATCCGGTATAGCGCCCAGTGCTGGGCCGATGCCCCCATCGGCTTGAGGTCGACCTCGAACTCGGAGAGCTGCACGCCGGTCGGGTCGACCACGCCGTTCGCGCGGCCCGCCCGTTGCGCGACGAGCCGCACGCCCGGCACCTGCATCAGCGCTTGCGAGACCTGCGTGCCGACCCGCATCGATTCCGCGAGCGAGGTGCCCGGCGCGAGCCCCATGTGAACGGTGTAGTGCCCTTCGCGCAGTTGCGGAATGAAGCTTCCGCTCATGAAGGGAAGCGACGCGAGCGCGGCGGCGCACATCACCGCGATGATCGTCATGATCGCCGTCACATGCTGTTCGACTTTCGTGAGCAGTGCGATGTAGCGGATCTTGAGGCGGCCGATCAGGCGAGGTTCCCGCTCCGGCAAGGGCCCCTTCGCCAGCAGTGCGAGCGCCATCGCGGGCGTAAGCGTGAGGGCGACGCCAAGCGACGCGAGCACAGCGAGGATATAGGCGACGCCCAGCGGGGCGAAGAGGCGTCCACCGATACCCGTGAGCGTGAGCACGGGCAAAAAGATCAGCATCACGATGAAGGTGGCGAATACCACGGCGCTGCGGACTTCGAGCGAGGCACGCAGCACGACGTGAAACGCCGGCAGCGGCTCATCCAATGTGCGGTTTTCGCGCAGGCGGCGATAGATATTCTCGACGTCGATGATGGCGTCGTCGACCACTTCGCCCAGCGCAATGGCGAGCCCGCCCAGCGTCATCGTGTTCAGACTGACGCCCAACGCGGTGAGCACGATGATCGCGACGAGCAGCGACATGGGAATCGCAACGGCGGAGATCACGGCGGTGCGCACGTTGAGCAGAAACAGGAACAGCACGGCGATGACCAGCAAGGCCCCGGCGATGAGCACCATACGCAGGTGGCCGACGGAAGCCTCGATGAAGTTGGCTGGCCGGAAGACGTCTGGATTCACGTCCACGCCCTGGCGGGTAAGTTCGGGCCCGAGCCCGGCAAGCGTCCTTTCGATGTCGCGCGTCACGGCCATCGTGTTGGTCCCGTACTGGCTCTCCATCACGACCATCACGCCGGGCCTGCCCATGATCGATGCCGCGCCCGCAGCGGGTGCGTCGCCCCAGGTCACGCTGGCGACGTCGCCAAGGCGAACCGCCGCGCCGTTGCTCGCACGCAGCACGACTCCGGCGAGTTTTTGCGGTGTGGCGATCTGGCCATCGGCGTTGACGGCAATGCGCTGATTGCGGGTCTCGATGAATCCGGCGCCGCGCACGCCCGTGGCCTGGCGCGCCGCGGCCACGACACCCTGGATCGACAGGCCGTGGCGGGTCAGCTTCGCGGGGTCGATCTGAATCTGCATCTGGCGCGTATCGCCGCCGAACACGATCACGTCGGCCACGCCGCGCGCACTCAGCAACTGCGGTTTGACGGTCCACTGCGCGATGTCGTAAAGGTCCGCGAGCGAGCGCGTCTTCGACGTCAGGCCGATGGTGCGCACGACGCTCGTCGTCGTGGTGAGCGGCAGGAGCTGGGGAGCCGGAACGCCTGCCGGAAGCGCACCCGCGAGAGCGCTGATGCGCTCGGTGACGAGCTGCCGTGTCTGCATCACGTTGGCATGGTCGTCGAAAACGAGCGTGACCGAGGAGAGGCCCTGCATGGACCGCGAGCGGATCGAGCGCAGGCCGGTCATGCCGCCGAGGGCGTTTTCGACCGGCTGTGTGACGAGGGTCTCTACCTGCTCGCTGGTCATGCCTGGCGCGGCCGTCTGCACGATGCTCATCGGCGGCGCGAATTCGGGAAAGACATCGAGCTTCGCGCGTGTGATCGAGAAGAGGCCGTAGCCGGCCGTCATGATGGCCAGCGAGAAAATGACGCCGCGAAAGCGCAGCGAAAAGCGGATGATCGCGTCAAGCATGGGACGTTGCGTGGGGTTGTTCTGGGCGCGGTCTGCACAGCCGGGTCGCGGGATCAGTCATCGCACTCCGGCGGGTCCTTGCAGGCGGTGCCGATGCTCTGCGGCCTGGTCTCTTCGGAGAGCAGCAGTTGTGCGCCCTGCGTGACGATCTGGTCGCCGGCGTGAAAGCCGGCTGTCACGCCGGCTGTCACCATGAAGCCGCGATCGCCCTCGTTGCCCGCCGGCACGTAGCGCCGCGTGAAGCGGTCCGGCGCCGTGCGCACGTAAGCCCACGTTTGACCGCCGTACCACACCACCGCCTGCCCGGGAATCAGCAGCCCGGATACCGCCTCGCTCGATGTCGGCACGCGCGCACTCGTGCGCAGGTTCGCGGGCAGTGCGGTATCGGCGACATAGAGCCACGGCGTTCCCTGTACGGCGGGATCGGCGAGCGGCGAAGCGGAGAGCCTTTGAGCGGGCACGGTATGGCCGTCGCGTGCGTCGATTGCGATTTGCACGGGCGGCGGCGCGGCGAAGCTGGAAGGCAGCGTGATACGGAGCACGACCGACTGGCCCGCCTGGAGACGCTGGAACAGCGTCGAGGCGGGCGCCGTCGCGGCGCTGGCGAGTGGAGCGCCGAACTGCTGGCGCAACGTGCCGGAAAGACCCTCCAGCGCGATTCGCGCAGACCGCAGTTTTGCCGCGTCGCCTTGCATTGCCGACTGCGCGGCCTGGAGACTTTTCTGCGAGATATTGCGGTCGTCGGCGAAGAGCGTGCGGCTGCTGTCGTACTGTGCCCGTGAGGCGGCCGCCTGAGCGCTGAACGTGTCGACGTCCGCGCGTGCGCTTGCGAGCCGGTTGCGCAGATCGAAAAGCGGCTGTAGATCGACGACCGTGGCGTCGGCGTGTATGCCGGGCTGGGTCCTGACGGCGGCAAGCGGTGCGACTTCGATGTGCCCCGCGCGCTGCGCATCGGGGCTCACGACCACGACCGTTTCGCCGTTGACCGTCTGCACGGCGGGCGGCGGTGCGGGCTGTGCCGCCGCGGCGGCCGACGCCCCGGAGTCGTCAAACGCCTGGTTGATGATGTACCAGCCCGTGCCTGCGCAGAGGGCCAGTGAAAGGGCGCAAAAGAAGATCAGCCGGAGTTTCATCGTGTCGTGCTTTCACTGAGGGTGCGGCTCGCTGCGTCGTGGTCGAGCGGCGACTGCATCGCATCTTCGAGTGCGCCGGCAGCCTGCTGGACGGCGACTTCGGCGTCCAGCCGGGCGTTTTCACTCGTCTGATAGTCGGCTTTCGCCTGTGTGAAGCTCAGCCGGTCTTCGTTGCCGGTGGAGAACGCCGCCGCCTGGCTGTCGCGTTGCCGCCGGGCCGCCGCGAGGTGGGCGTCGGCGATCTGCAATGCTTCGGTGCTCGACCGGTAGCGCGTCAGGGCGTGCGCCAGGTCGCCTATGATCCGGTCCTGGAGCGCGCCGGTGCGCACGGCCGCTTCCTTGCGTTTGGCCTCGGCCTGTTTGATGCCCCCCTGGTTCTGGTCGAAGATCGGCAACGTGATGCCGGCCAGGCCGAAGGCGATCTTGTTGGTGCCGGTGTCGTACGTGTAGCCGGGGCCGAGGTGGATGTCGGGGTACTGTTTCGCGACTTCGAGTTGAAGCGCCGATTCGGCTGCGGCGTAATCGGCAAGGGAGGCGCGCAGGTCGGCGCGATGGAAGATCGCCGTGCGCTGTGCGTCCGCCGCCGGCGGCGTGGGTGCTGCCGCGCCGAAAGCGCTCAGATCGAGCGTCACGCTGTCGAGCGCGCCGACCGGCACGCCGATGGCGGCCGCCAGTTGCGCGCGCGCGTCCGCTTCGGCGCTTCGCGCGGCGGCCAGATCGCTCTGGGCCTGGGTGTCGGCAAGCACGGCGGCGTCGACGTCGGGCTGCGAGAACTGGCCCGCTGCGAGGCGGTGGCGGCTCATGACCGTGATTTGCCGTTGGGCTTGCGCCTTCGCGGAGAGGATCACGATGCGCGCACTCGCGGCGTACAGGGCGAGCATGGCGTCCCGGACCTGCGCGCTGACCGACCACGCCGTGGTGACGATGTTCAGCCGCGCCGCTTCCGCCAGGTGCGTCGCCTGATCGACGCGATAGCCGCGCTTGTGCGCGGTCTCGATCGGGATATCGAGCGAAGGGCCCCACGTGAAGGGCGCTCCGGGCCCCGGATTGGGTGTGTTGAACTGGAACGGTAGCTGAAGGACCGGGTTGGGCAGCGCGTTGGCGACGTCGATGCCGGCGTTGGCGGTGCCCCATTGGGCGCGGGCCAGGTCGAGCGCGGGGCTGTAGTGGAACGCCGCCAGGGTGAGCAGTTCGCGGTTCCAGCGCGCGGGGGGCCACGGTGTGATCTCGTGGCCGGTTTCGCGCACGATCCATGCGTGCAGTTCGTCGTTTGCGAGCGAGCGCTGCCCGAACTCCCGGGCAATCTGGTCAGGGGCGATTGGCTGGGGATGATAGGTCGTACAGCCGCCCACCCCCGTCAAGGCGATGAAGACAATCCATAGCGCGCGGCGCATTCAGGCATCCCGTTGGACGTTGTGCCGCCCATGTGGGCGGCTTTCGGGACGAAGACTACGCCACGGCTTGTGAAGTTTTCGTCAAGAACCCGTTGGGTTCCCGTGGCGCCTCGCTCAGGTCCGGCTCGCAGCCGGAAGACGCAGCGAGACGCGCGTGCCCTGGCCGGGCTCGCTGCCGATCTCGATCGGCCACCCGTAGCGCTCGCACAGCTTCCTGACGATGGACAGGCCGATCCCGACACCAGCGGGCGAGGCGTCCGGCGATCCCGCCTGGTAGAACCGGTCAAAGACATGCGGGATCGCATGCGCCGGAATACCCGGCCCCGTGTCCTCGATAGACAGCCAGCCTTCGGCGTAGCGAAAGTGCAGGCCGCCGCGGTCGGTATGGCGCACGGCATTGTCGACGAGGTTGGAGAGCACGATCGCAAGCGCCGGCCGGTTCGCCATGACATGAAGGTCGCCGTCTATGTCGATGGTCGTCTGAAGCCCCTTTTGGGCGAGCCGGTCGGCAAACGGTGTCAGCGCGGTTTCGATCATCTTCGCCATCGCCACCGGCTCCACTTCGCACGCGGAGTCTTCCCGCGCGAGCATGAGCAGCGCGTTGGCGAGTTCGCGCATGTTGTCTGCCGCTCGCTCGATCTGCTGTAAACGCGCGCGCGATTTGCCGCGGATTGCCGCATCCTGCTCGAGCAGCTCGCAGCTTGTCTTGATGGTCGTGAGCGGCGTGCGCAGTTCATGGCTGACGTTCCCCGTGAACGCCTTCTCGCGCGCGATCATGCCGGCCATGCGCTGGTGGTAGTCGTTGAAGGCCTCCACAAGCCCTGCGAGTTCGGTTTCATCGTATTTGCCCGGCTGGATCGGCGCCGATTCTCCGAGCCGCAGCGTCTTCACCTGCCTGGCGAGCCCCGCAACCTGTCGCACCAGCAGGCCGGACAGGCCAAAGGACAGCCATATCGTAAGGAGTGCAAATATGCCCGTTCCGCCCATCAACGCATTGATGACTTCCTTGAAATGCTTTTCGTAGATGTTGAAGTCGTAGACCCGGTACAGGCGTGCCGTGCCTGCTGTTCCCATGGGCGCGATGGCGACGTGGATCTCCCGTTCGTCGATGATGATTTCGTGCGTGCCGAATGGCAGGTTCCTGACCGTCGCGGGCAGCGCGACGGACTCGCGATCCGCGCCGGAAACGTAGCCGTTCATTCGTACGTCGAATGGCGGCAGCAATGCCGGATTGGCCTGGTAGCCCTTGAGCACGTTTGTCATGTCGTCGCGGATAAGCGCCGCGATCAGGCGCTCTTCCTGCGCTTCGGCCAGCGCCCGCACGCCCAGCGCTTGGGCGAGCAGCAGCGCGATGGTCAGCACCGAAAAGAACAGGGCGACCTTGAAGCGCAGGCTATTTCGCATCGCCGCCACTCGTCGCGAGCCGGTACCCGACGCCATGCAGCGTTTCGATCACGTCCGTTTCGGCGGGCCGGGACAGCGCCCGGCGCAGGGTATAGACGTGTGTGCGCAGCGTGTCGCTGTCCGGCAGTTCCTCCCCCCAGACTTCGGCCTCGAGCTCGGCGCGGGTGAAGGTGCGGTGGGGCGACTGCATCAGGACGCGCAGCAAGTGAAGGCATTTGGGCGGAAGCTTGACGGGGCGTCCGGCGCGTTCGACCGTCATCGTCGACAGGTCGAGGCGCACGTCCGCGAAGCGAAGATCCATGGTGGCGACCTGGCCACGATAGCGCTTGATCATGGCGCCCAGCCGTGCGCCCACTTCTTTCAACGAGAACGGCTTGACCAGGTAATCATCGGCGCCGTGCACGAAACCCGCGAGCTTGTCGTCAAGCGCGTCGCGCGCGGTCAGCATCAGCACGGGGGTGTCGCGGGCCGCCTCTTCCCGCAGCCTGCGACAGAGCGTGAGGCCGTCCATGCCCGGCAGTGACAGATCGAGAAGGATGGCGTCCCAGGAGTCGGCGAGCGCCATCTGCAACCCCGCGTTGCCATTGGCCGCTACGTCGACCTCATAGCCGCCGGCCTCGAGATAGTCGTAGAGGTTCGCGGCGATCGCGGAGTCGTCTTCGACAATGAGTACCTTCATGGACATCCGATTAACACGTGCCAGCTGGAAGAGTGGTGATGCTACCGCAGACTGTGTCTTGTGCTGCGGTTGCGAAAATCCGGTTGCCTCTCGATCTCGCGTCGTCGGTGCTTATGCACGTAAGGTTGCGTCCAGATTACAGGTAAAGTTGCCGATATCGCGTCGGGGCGTCCCGAGCGCCCGATCCAGCGGACACTTGGGCCTGACCTTCTCACAACGCGGGCAGGCGGGGGGCATGGCGACCGACGCGTGCCGCAGGTTGTGTCCAGCACGGGTCACCGGAGGTTCCCGATGAAGCCGCTGAGCGCGTTTTTCTGCAAGTTGTTGCGACGGTTTTCCGATATGGAGCCTGGAGCTGTGGTTGGCGGCGAAGAGGGGTGGCGATTTGTGCTTCGCCGTACGGGTTTTGCGAAGTTGGCGGTGGCCGTCATGCTGGTACTTGGCGGCATCTGGCTGTTTCTCGGGATTCTCGAAGACATCCTCAGCGGGGACCCCCTGGTCGCCGTCGACCGGATGCTCCACAAGGGGCTGCATGGGCTTCGCACTCCGCTCGTCGACCACGTGATGGTGGCAGCTTCGGAGCTTGGCGATGCTGCGGTCACGATTCCCGTCTTTCTGGCCGTGCTGTCTGTGCTCCTGGTTCGGCGCGAATGGCGGACGGCCGGGTACTGGATCGTCGCAATCGCGATGGCTGAAGCATCAGTGAAATTAATCAAATTTGCTGTGCAACGGTCACGACCGGTGTCTATCTACGAAGGTATTGAAAGCTTTTCCTTTCCAAGCGGCCACGCGACACTGAGCATTGTCATCTATGGCTTCCTCACGTACCTCGTCTGTCGCGGCCATCAAAAGCGCGCGCAGTTCAGGATTGCCGTGATAAGTGGTTCGGTAATAGCACTGATATCCATCTCCCGCCTGTACCTCGGTGTTCACTGGTTATCCGACATTCTGGCCGGTCTAAGCCTCGGCACGGCATGGATCGTGTTTCTTTCCGTAGCCCATCATCTCAGGGACCGCGATACACGAGGTTCGCCCGTGCTGTTGGTGGTCGCGCTCGTCACATTGCTGACGACTGCTGTGGTTCACATATCACTCCACCACAGTGCTGATCTTGTTCGCTATGTGATGTAGCTGAAGACGCATATGTGGTCAAACCGGCTCGCGCATTGGATCCGGTCAGGGAACCTGCCAGCAACACAGCGATCGTGGACGGGATGCCAGGAATCGCGTCGGGCCGTCCACGCGCAGGCGGTTTTATGGTGACCGCCTTTCCTGGTCTTCGGCGCTGGACCGACATTGCGCAGAACAGCGCGGCGTCCGGCCAGGCATGCGCCGGTTCAAACGGGATTCTGGTCGATAAAAAGTTAACTTGTAGAGAGTGCTACATCAACGTAGCATATCCTACATGAAATCACTATCGACCTGGTCGGTCCTTGTACTGACCCTGCCCACCGAGAACGCGACGGCCCGCATGCGTTTCTGGCGCGCACTCAAGGCGCGGGGCTGCGCCGTCCTGCGCGACGGCATCTACCTCTTGCCGTACACGGAAGCGGGCGAGGGCGTGCTGCGTGAGCTTTCGAGCGCCATTGGTGAAAGCGGTGGCACAGCCCATCTGCTGCGCGCGCCCAGCCTGGACGAGTCGCAAGAAGGCGAATTCCGCGCGCTGTTTGACCGCGCCGACGAGTACGACGGCCTCATCCGCACGCTCGCCGATGCCCGGAAGGCGGTTTCAGGCCAGTCGGCCGCCGAACTGACGAAGGTGTTGCGGCGCCTGCGCAAGGACTACGAAGCCATTGCTGCGATCGACTTCTTTCCGGGCGAGGCGGCAACGCGTGCCGAGGCGGCCTGGCAGGATTTTGTGGCGCACGTCGATACGGTTCTCTCCCCTGGCGAGCCACACCCGGCAGACCGCGCAATCCGTTCGCTCTCTGCCGGGGACTATCAGGGGCGGACGTGGGCGACCCGCCGGCGAATGTGGGTCGACCGTGTGGCGAGTGCATGGCTGATCCGCCGGTTCATCGACCGGGACGCTCGCTTCATCTGGTTGACTTCGCCGGACGCCTGCCCGCCGGACGCGCTCGGCTTCGATTTCGACGGCGCCGCCTTTACCCATGTCGGCGAACGCGTCACGTTCGAGGTACTGCTGGCGAGTTTCGGGCTGGACACGGATCCGGCGCTACTGCGGCTCGGCGCACTGGTTCACGCGCTCGATGTGGGCGGTGCGAATGTGCCAGAAGCCATCGGTTTCGAAGCGGTCATGGCCGGCACCCGCGAGCGAGCGGCAGACGACGACCAGGTGCTCGACGGCATGAGCCCGGTGCTCGACTCGATGTATGCCCACTTCGCGGCAAGCGAAAAAGGCAGCGACAAGGGAAGGCGCTCATGAGCACGACGGCCGCGCATGTGCCCGGCTATACGCTCGGCCAGATGGCGCGCTCTACATGCTGAAGCTCGGCACGGTCGGTTTTGGCGGACCGGTTGCGCTCGTTGGCTACATGCGTCGCGATCTGGTTGAGCAGCGCGGCTGGATCGCCGAGGCGGACTATCGCGAAGGGCTCGCACTGGCGCAAATGATGCCCGGTCCACTCGCCGCGCAGCTTGGCATCTATCTCGGCTTCGTGCACTACCGACTTCTGGGCGCAACGGTCGCGGGCCTCGCTTTCGTACTGCCGTCATTCCTGATGGTCGTCGCGCTGGGCTGGGCCTATACGCATTTTGGTGGACTCTCGTGGATGCAGGCGGTTTTCTACGGCGTTGGTGCGGCGGTAGTCGGCATCATCGCGATGAGCGCCTGCAAGCTGACGACGAAGACGCTAGGCGCGGACCAGCTGCTCTGGGTCGTCTACCTGATTCTCGCGGCGGTGACGGTCGCCACGGAATCCGAAATTGCGTGGCTTTTCATCGCGGGTGGCGTCGTCAACTGGCTGCGCCGCTCGCCGCCCCGCTGGCTCGGTAAAGGCGGTCTCAACGCACTGGCTGTGACCCAGGCGCCCACACTTGCAGGCGTGTTCAGCGGCCTGGATCTCCCACTGCTTGGCCAGATTGGCCTTTTCTTCACGAAGGCGGGTGCCTTCGTGTTCGGCTCTGGCCTTGCGATCGTGCCGTTCCTCTACGGCGGCGTCGTGACCGAACACCACTGGCTCAACGACAAACAGTTCGTCGATGCCGTGGCAGTCGCGATGATCACACCGGGGCCGGTCGTCATCACGGTCGGCTTTATCGGCTATCTGGTTGCAGGCCTGGCTGGTGCCTGCGTCGCCGCGCTCGGCACGTTTCTGCCGTGCTATCTGTTCACCGTGCTACCCGCACCGTACTTCAAGAAATACGGGCGGCTTCCGGCCGTCAAGGCGTTTGTCGACGGCATTACCGCCGCGGCCGTTGGTGCGATTGCCGGTTCGGTCATCGTGATTGCGAGGCGTTCGGTCATCGACTGGCCTACCGCGCTGATCGCGCTCGCAACCGTGGTGCTGCTGTGGCGCTTCAGGAAGCTTCCGGAGCCTGTGATCGTCGTCGCAGCCGCCCTGATCGGGCTCACGCTCTATCCGCTTCTCCACCTGCACGCCACATAAACCGCGTGCGGGAAACCTGTGAGGAATGCAAATGAAAACGCGTCGCAACTTTCTGCACGACACCGCCGCAGTCGGCGCAGGAGTCATGCTTGCCCAGGCGCAGATGGTTCACGCTTCCAGTACGCCTGGCGATGTCGACAGGCTTGTCAGCGCGGACGGCAAGTATGCGGCGGCGCCACTGCCGTTTGCCTACGATGCGCTCGAACCAGTCGTTGATGCCCGAACGGTGGAGCTCCATTACAACTTCCATCACAAGCCGGCCGCCGCCGCCGCGAACAAGGCGGAGGAAGGGCTCGCCAGGGCACGCGAGACCGGCGACTTCGCGCTGGTGAAGTTTCACGAGAAGGAGCTTGCCTACCAGTTGTCCAGCCACATCCTGCACACTATTTACTGGACGAGCATTTCGGGCAAGGGTGGTGAGCCAAAGGGCGAGCTCGCAAAGGTGATCGACAGCCACTTCGGCTCCTACGAGAAGTTCAAGGCGCAACTCGTTGCAGCGACCGTTGCGACTGAAGCCTCAGGCTGGGGTGTCGTCGGCTATCTCCCGGCGTCCGGAAAGCTCATGATCCTCCAGTGCGAGAACCACCAGAAGCTCACGGCATGGGGCATCCAGCCGATCCTGGTCATCGACGTCTTTGAGCATGCCTACTACCTGAAGTATCAGAACCGCCGCAATGAGTATGTCAGCCAGCTGTTCAGCATCATCAACTGGGACAACGCTGCGATGAGACTTCAGGCGGCTATGCCGTCACGCTCGTCGGCCTGATCCCTGCGCGGAGTCTGTACGTGCGTGGCGTGCCTCCGACACGAAAGCACAGGTGCTGCAATGACTCCTGCCAGGGCGCCAGTATCTAGCCTGCCTCCGTCTGCGGACGTGGACCATAGCGTATGGCTGCTGCTCGCCGCACGGAGCCTGCGCGGACTCTGCGACGGATTCGTCGCCGTGCTGCTGCCGGCGTATCTGCTCTCGCTCGGTTTCGGCAAGCTTACGGTTGGCCTGATCGGCACTGTCACGCTGCTGGGATCGGCTGTTGCGACGATTGCCGTCGGCCTGCTGGGTAGCCATTACCCGCAGCGTGCGCTGCTGCTCTTCGCTGCGGCGCTGATGGCGGCAACGGGTGTTGCGTTTGGATTCCTGTCATCACTCTGGCCGCTGCTCGTGGTGGCGTTTGTCGGCACGCTCAATCCGGGTTCGGGTGATGTCAGCCTGTTTCTGCCACTTGAGCACGCACGCCTCGCAGAATCGGCGAAGGGCGACGCCCGAACCGCGCTCTTCGCCCGCTATAGCCTGGTGGGTGGATTCTCGGCTGCACTGGGCGCTTTGCTGGCCGGACTACCGGACTGGATTGCGGCGCATGCGGGCGTGTCCGCGCTCTTCGCCATGCGCGCAATGTTTATCGTCTACGCGGTAACGGGCCTCATGGTCTTCCTGCTGTACCTCAGGTTGCCGAAACGCGAGGCACACACGACGGCCGCCCGCACACCGCTCGGCCCGTCTCGCGGAATTGTCACACGTCTCGCAATGCTCTTCAGCGTAGATGCGTTTGCGGGAGGGCTGCTCGTGAACTCGCTGCTCACGCTGTGGCTGATCCAGCGCTTTGGCCTCTCGCTCGCGGCTGCTGGCCAGTTCTTTTTCTGGTCAGGCCTGCTCAGCGCGGGGTCGCAACTGGCCGCGGTCCCGATCGCGCGAAGGATCGGCCTGCTCAACACCATGGTGTTCACTCACATTCCGTCGAGCGTGTGCCTGATTGCTGCCGCCTTCACGCCAACGCTGTCGCTGACCCTGGTGTTATTGCTTGTGCGCAGCGCGCTCTCTCAGCTTGATGTGCCGACGCGCAGTGCTTACGTGATGGCCGTCGTGACGCCACCTGAACGGCCGGCCGCTGCCAGCTTTACGGCGGTGCCGCGTAGCCTGGCGGCGGCCGTCGCGCCAACGATTGCCGGCGGCCTGCTTGGAGCGGGATGGCTTGGGGCGCCGCTGATCGCATGTGGCGCACTCAAGATCGCCTACGATCTCGCGGTGCTTGCCTCTTTCCGTCATATCAAGGCGGACGGGGGACCATCGTGAAGAGCGCACGCGCAGGCCATCGCTTCGCCTCGGCACTCATCGGCGTGCTTTTCGCGATCGCGGTTGCAGCCGGGACCGGTGCCGGTTGCGGCGCACATGGTGCGGACGACGCGGAAACCGGCAATTTGCCACTGAAGCACGTGGAGGATGTCCCGCTACCCGGACGAGCAACGCGGTTCGACTATGAAAGCTACGACCCTGCCAGGCACCTGCTCTTCATCGCGCACCTGGGCGACAGCGAAGTGGTGGTGTTCGATACCGTTGCGTCCCGCGTCGTCGCGCGCATACCCGGCGTCGCGTCAGTGCATGGCGTGCTGGTCGTGCCCGAACTGTCCCGTGTGTACGCGTCGGCAACCGGCACGAATGAGGTCGTCGCGATAGACGAGCGCACGCTGAAAATCATCTCCCGGGCGCCTGGCGGCATCTATCCGGACGGCATGGCGTACGTGCCCGACTTACGCAGGCTCTACGTTTCAGATGAGACGGGAGAGACCGAGACGGTGATAGATGTCCCGGGCAATCGCGTGATTGCCACGATTGCGCTCGACGGAGAAGTTGGCAATTCGCAATACGACCCGGTTTCGCGCCACATCTTCGTCAACGTGCAGACGCGACGCCAGCTGGTGGAGATCGATCCGGGCAGCAATACGATTGTTTCCCGTATCGATCTGCCGGGTGCGAAAGGCAATCACGGCCTGCTGATTGTCCCGGAGTCACGCCTTGCGTTGATCGCGTGTGAGGACAACGATCGCCTCTTGGTGCTCGACATGCGCACGATGAAGGTTGTCTCGGCGTTCGACGTCGGCGGCGATCCTGACGTGCTTACGTACGATCCCGCGTTGCGCGTGGCTTTTGTGGCAGGCGAGGCCGGCGTCGTCTCGATGTTCAGTGTCGACGCCTTCCGCGTGTCGAAGATTGGCGACGGACATGTGGGACCGAACGCGCACGTTGTCGATGTCGATGCGGCGACGCACCGGTCGTTCTTCCCGTTGAAAGGCGTCGACGGGCATCCTGTGCTGCGGATCATGGCGCCGCGATAAGGTATTCGCCCCGTCAGTCCTGTTTCGACGCCTGCGTCGTTTCGTGTCCCAGCTTCGCCTGTCGCCGGGACCTTTCATTGAGGATCTGGTGGCGCCGGTGGTCGGTCATCTTCCTCCAGCCCCGTGCTTCCTCGCGCGTCCGGTAGCAACCGGTACAGAATCCGGTCTTGCCATCGAACGCGCAAAGATCGATGCAGGGTGATTTGACGGCCATGGCTCAGGCCGCGGCGCGGGGGGCGTTTACCTCAACCGTCACGTGTGACAGTCCCTTGAAGCGCTTGAGTGCGGCATGGTAGTAGCCGGGGCTGCGCAGTGCCTCACGGGTGACCACCGACACGATCGCGCTCATGTGCCCGGGGCCTACACGCCACACATGGAGGTCAAGAACAGTGTCCCCGTTGTCTTCAATGAGATGGCGCACGTTCTCGGCCATGCGGCGGTCCGGGTTCATGTCGAGCAGAATGCCCCCCGTGTCGCGCATGAGACCCCACGACCAGTTTGCGATAACGAGGGCACCGATAATGCCCGCAAGCGGGTCCATCCAGACCCAGCCAAACTCGCGGGCCAGCAGCAGGCCAATGATGGCCAGCACGGAAACGGCGGCGTCCGCAATGACGTGAACGTAGGCCGATCGAATGTTGTGGTCGCGGTGCGCAGCTGCCGATGCGTCGTTGTGGTCGTGGTCATGCTCTTCGAACGCAAACTGCTGCTCGCCATCGGGCAGGTGGACAACAGCCTGGAATGCGTGCGGCTCGGGAATGTCATCCTTCGATTCCAGGTAGCCACCGCGGTCCGCGAACGCGAAGGTCTGCCGAGTGCCGTCCGGGCGGATCGTCGTGACGGAAACGGCATCGGCGCTCAGTTTCGAGGAAGCCGTTTCGGGCGTGATGCGGAAGACAGGCGGTACACCGTCTTCGAAGACCGACAAGGCAAATGCGCCAGCGCCAGCGAAGATGTGATGCACCTCGTCCTCGTGACCGTGTTCGTCATCATGGCCGTGGCTATGTCCATGACCGTGGCTATGTCCATGGCTATGGCCGTGGTGATTGCCGCTCAGCAGCCAGACGCTCGCAAGATTGACGAGCAGGCCAAGCACGGCAATTGGGATGGCTTCACCGAAGTGAATCGGTACCGGCGAAAGGAAGCGTGAAACGGCTTCGTACGCAATGAGCAGCGCGATCATGGCGAGCACGATGGCGCTGCTAAAGCCTGCAAGATCCCCCAGTTTGCCCGTGCCGAATACGAAACGGCTGTCGCTCGCATGCTTGCGTGCGTACGTGTACGCGAGCGCGGCAATGAGCATCGCGCCAGCGTGCGTCGACATGTGCAGGCCATCGGCGACAAGTGCCAGTGAGCCAAAAAGGCTGCCGCCAACGATCTCGGCCACCATCATCGCGCTGCACAGCGCAATCACCATCCACGTCCTGCGCTCGTTGTCCTCATGGGCCGCGCCCAGAAAGATATGGTCGTGTCCCGCCCCGAAAGCGGCGTCCTCAAACCTGCTCATGTTTCTCTCACTTGAAGTAGCTGTGGACAACTTCGATCAGCTGCTCTTTCCCGCTGCCATGATCGTGGTCGGCTTCCGCGTCGACGAGATGGGTGCGGATATGGTCCTCGAGCACCACGGCGAGCAGGCCGTTCATCGCGCCGCGGCTGCTCGTGATGAGTTGCAGCACATCCATGCAGCCGCGTTCATCCTCAAGCGCGCGCTCGATGGCCTCGACCTGTCCCTTGATGCGGCGCACCCGGTTAAGCAGTTTCTGTTTGTCGCGAATGGTGTGGCTCACAGCGGGCCCCTAAATACGGTAGGGGGGTATATTACCCTGGATAGGGTACTGAGGTATAGGTTTTACCTCGGAGCATGTCAGGAATTTCCCGGGACGATTCGGCGGGAGGCCGGGGCCTGCGAGGGAGGAGCGTGTCCGGGCAGCGGAGTCGCCGGAGTTGCAGCGGAGAGCCCGGGATCGAAGCTGGCACGCTTTAAGCCAGCCCTAAGCTACACCCGGATACGATCCCGGCGTTCGATAGTCAGCAGCGGTGGAATGAATAACTTCCTGGTAATTTTCGGCGTGAGCCTGTTCGCGCTCTCGTCACTGGTGTTTCTGGTTGCGCTCCTTGCCGGCGGCGTACCCTAGGCTTTTTCCTGGCCCGCGTATGCGGCCGCGCTCCTCGAACGTGCTATTTGATGCCGTCCCTATCGAATGCAAGGCGAACCGCAAGTCAGTGTCGTCAGGCAGATTCCGCGCAGCGTGTGGGTTCTCGGATGTGTGAGTCTTTTCATGGACATCTCATCCGAAATCATTCACAGCCTGCTGCCCATGTTTCTGCTGGCTACCCTCGGCGCCGGCGCGGGCACGATTGGATTCATTGAAGGCATCGCGGAGGCCACGGCTCCCATCGTCAAGGTATTTTCTGGGACGTTGAGTGATTACCTCGGCAACCGGAAATGGCTGGCTGTAGCCGGGTATTCGCTTGGTGCACTGAGCAAGCCGCTTTTTGCCCTCGCACCGAAAGTTGAAGTCGTGGTGGCGGCACGCGTCATTGACCGTGTCGGCAAGGGTATCCGCGGCGCGCCTCGCGATGCGCTCGTCGCGGATGTCACGCCGCAGCACCTGCGCGGCGCCGCCTTCGGCCTGCGTCAGTCACTCGATACGGTCGGTGCGTTCCTCGGACCGCTGCTGGCCGTTCTCATCATGCTGGTGTGGGCCGATAACTTTCGGCTCGCCTTCTGGCTTGCAGTCATTCCCGGCGTGCTCGCGGTTGCGCTGTTGACGTTTGGTATCAGGGAGCCCAAACACGAGGCAAGTGCTAAAAGAACTAACCCTGTGCGATGGGAAAATCTCAGGGGCCTTGGGTCGGACTACTGGTCGGTCGTCGCAATCGGCGCAATTTTCGCGCTCGCGCGTTTCAGCGAGGCGTTTCTGGTTCTTCGCGCCATGGGTAGCGGCGTACCGATTGCGCTCGTTCCGCTGGTCATGGTGGCAATGAATTTCGTCTACGCACTGTCCGCATATCCCAGTGGGAAACTCGCGGACACGATGAGCCATACGCGGCTGCTGGCAGGTGGTCTCATAGTCCTGATTGGCGCCGACCTCGTGCTCGCACACGGCACCAACTGGAGCGTGGTCGTCGTGGGCGTCGCGCTTTGGGGCTTGCACATGGGGATGACACAAGGTCTGCTTGCCACGATGGTCGCAGACACGGCGCCCGCTCATCTGCGCGGTACCGCGTTTGGTTTCTTCAATCTACTTAGCGGTATCGTGACGCTGGTTTCGAGCGTTGTGGCCGGGCAGTTGTGGGAGCGCCAGGGCGCAGCCACGACGTTCTATGCAGGGGCAGCCTTCGGGATCGCAACCGTCGTGCTACTCCTCTTTCATCCGACGCCCCACACAGGAAAAACCCGCTGAGCCGCTGGGGCGGTCAATGACGGGCCTGCTTTTGAATCTCGCCAGCCAGTAAGGTCAATTGGAACACTTCGGCGTTCCTCGATCTGAACATTCGCCATCGGCCGAGGCGATTCCATTCAGCATGCGTCGACACTATCTCCTTGGGAGATATGCCACATAACCACAATCAATTTTTCGATCGTAGCTTTTGTTGGCACCATGATTGAGTTCCCTGGAAACTTGGCTAGTTGGACGTCGAACAATATATATACTCAGGAAAGTCGATGAAAAAGATGGACGGTAAGCGCGTTGTTGTATTGGGTGGAACTTCGGGAATCGGATTCGCCGTAGCCAACGCCGCGGCTCGCGAGGGCGCCGACGTCGTAATCGGATCGAGCCAGCCAGAACGGGTCAAAAGTGCGCTAGCCAAGCTGCCGACGGGCACTGTGGGTCTGACAATGGATCTGACCAGCGCAGACTCAATTCGGGAATTCTTTGACGACTTGGGCGGTTACGATCACCTGGTTTATACCGCGGGCGAACCGCTTTTACTGAAAAATTTGGCGGAATTGGAGCTTGCGGAAGCTCGGCGTTTCTTCGATGTCCGATATTGGGGGGCATTCGCAGCTGCGAAATTCGGCAGCCCCGGCATCAGGCCTGGCGGTTCAATCGTATTCACATCGGGAACTGCGAGTCACCGGCCGGGCCCGGGCTGGTCGGTGGTAGCTAGCGCGCTTGCGGCTATGGAAGGACTCACCCGCGCGCTTTCCGTGGAACTGGCGCCGATTCGTGTGAACGTAGTCGTGCCCGGTCTCGTGAAAACGACTCTCTGGCAAAACATGCCAGATGGCCAGCGAGAGAAACTGTACGAACATGAGGCGGACAGGCTGCCGGTCGGACACGTAGCCGACGCGGAAGAAATTGCTCAAGGCTACCTATATTTCATGCAGCAGTCCTATGCGACTGGTCAGACTCTGATTACTGACGGTGGCGCAACGATCGTGTGACAGGGCCGTATTCCGTCCGGGGTATTCAGCGAGTGCCTATGCGAGCAACCGCAGGTTACGATAGTCCCGGGGGCGAGGCCGGAGGCATTGGTTGGATCGGCGGCAGGCAGGTCACGCAGCTGCCGCGCGCGCTCCGGTCACCCCGCAGGAAACGACCCGCGCAGTCGTCAGGCGCTCAAGGCACAGGCTACTGGCTACTCATAATTCGCAGGGGTTGAGCGAGCCGATTCGAGTGTACGACTGCCGGGAGGTAGTCTACCCTCGCGCGTCCGATAAAGGCGGGTATGGGCGTCGGATCGTGCAGGCAGTCGCTGCCGATGCTCACGCGGGCACGCACGTGTGCCTAATGCGGGGCTTGTCGCTGCTCCCCTGTCGTCAGAACGTCGATACGACCCGAACCCGTCCGTCATGAGCATGATGCGCCAGTGCCCCGGTATACGAATGCCGCGGTCTATCGACGTGCGTCCGAGTCCACGCTGCCGACGCAGCCGGCCCTCGATCCGGACTCGGGCGCAATCGTCGCAATCAATGCGGTTCAGGCGCCTGAGCCTTCAACCGGGCTCGGTGCTGTGGGCGGGGCCGTCGCGGGAGGGATGCTCGGGAATCAGATCGGGCAGGGGCGTGGCCGCACGCTCGCCACAATCGCGGCGGCCATTGGTGGAGGCCTCTCGGGTAACGGTATCGAACATGAGGTGCGCAAGACCACCAACTATCAGGTTCAGTTGCGAATGGCCGACGGCAGCTACCGGAACTTCAGCTATTCGTCCCAGCCAGAGCTGGCCGCTGGCGAGCCCGTCCACGTCGACGGTGATACGTTGACCGCGTCGTGATGAGCTTTCTCAGCCGGGAGAGCTTGCGAGGATACGCACCTCCGCACCCGTCGATACCATTCGCTCGGAGTCGAGCTTCTCGCGTGTCAACATCATCGGTCGGTTTGCGGAGTGCAGCAGCATCGCTGTAGCTGGATCGGCGGACAGGCCACAGAGCCGTAGGAGCAGAACACGCAACAGTCACCTGGCTTGGGGCGCAAGAGGGCACGGCAGGACGGGCACTCCCGGTAGAACTTGCAAGCGTCCGTTGGCATGGCCTCTTTCCAGGCAAAGCCGCACAGAGGGCAGGTCAATTCGGATTCGAGGATTACAGCATTCATCTTCATTGGGGCTACCGCGTCTCTGGCTTTAGCGCGTGCCAACTTCGGCCGCCAGGGCGCCATCGCCGCGCTGCCGCGCCTTGAGGGTTGTCGTTGATCTTCGCATCCGAAGCGGTAAATTTGGTGATCAAATTCCACTGTCGCGTGATCGTCGCATCGAGCGATATCGCGGCTCACGTTGTCCTTGGGCTGTCGAAGACCATGCTTTCGACGTCATTGACCGTGGTGAGCGCCGCGACGTTGTCGCGCGAGACATCGAACATCCCGGCATTCAGCACATATCGGTCATTGAGAAACGCGAAACTGCTGCTGGCATCGTACTGCTGCACTGACTCGAACGCGCGCTGAGCTACTTCAGGGTTTCACGGTATGCCACATACCCTTGAATCCGTCTCCATTCACCTGACCGGCCTGTTTGTCCTGTGCGAAGCGATATAGCGGACGGCCCTTGTAGGTCCACTGATGTTTTCCATCAGAGGTCGCAATAAAGCCCCAATCGCCGTTCGCCTTGTCGTACGGATCCGCGACCGCGGCGGGCCACATCGAAGTGCAGGCACCGACACAGGCGCTTTTTCCAGGTGCGGTGTCCTTGTCGAAGGCATATAGCGTCATCCCGTCGTCGTCGACGACCATTCCATGCGAAATCTTTGGCGTCTCCGCGAGCGCCGCGAAAGGCAGGGCGCAAGCAACAAGGCATAACAAGGCTCGGTTCACGATTTCAGTCCTTCAAGGAAGTGATGGCAGCCATCGCATGGCTGCTTGATCTGGCGGACTGGCGCGATGCCTGAGACATGCCACAGCAGGGCCGATCGGTGCCGCCATATCGGCTAAACGATCAACGTGGGAGCCATATTCCAGATCGGCGCCCGTACTAACCCTATGCGCAGAAACGAGGCCGATCAGGTGAGCGGCGGGAACAGCGTGCTCACTCGTGACATCTATTGTCGCGAAGGCTGTCAAACTGGCCGTTGCCCGACGCAGGGCGAACGCGGCCGCCCCTTGAGGAGAGTCAGATGAAACTCACCTATGTGCCACGGACGTCAAGGCTCGCCGTGTTCGTCCTGCTTGCATGCGCGGGTGGCGCCGCTCCCGCGCAGGACACGTTACCCAGCGACTCCCAGATTGCCGCTATCGTCGTTAGTGCGAATCAGGCGGATATTGATGCGGGCAGACTTGCCGAATCGAAAGCGCAGAAGAAAGACGTCAGGACCTTCGCCCAGCGCATGGTGTCGGACCATACGAGCGTCAATGCGGCCGCCGTTGCGCTCGTCCATAAGCTCGGTGTTGTACCGCAGGACAATCCGGTCAGCGAAAGCCTGAAGCAGGGCGGAGAGACGAACGTCGATCATCTCAAGACCTTGCAGGGAGCGCAGTTCGATCGCGCCTATATCGACCATGAGGTGGTGTACCACGAACAGGTTATCGACGCCCTCGACAAGACATTGATCCCGGGTGCGAAAAACGCCGAGCTTAAGGCATTGCTGGTGAAAGTGCGGCCAGCTTTCGTGGCGCATCTTGATCACGCAAAGAGCGTGCAGGCTGCGCTGGGTGCTGCGCAATGAATCGGTTAGCCCTGGCTGCGCGGGGTGCGGCCGCGACAGCGTGTATTGCCGTTGCCGGACTTGCCGTTGCCGATCCCGCTGTCATCACGATTGAGCAGATGCAGTTCGCGCCGCCGAGCGTGACGATCCATGTCGGTGATACCGTGATGTGGGTGAACCGGGATCTGGTCACCCACAACGTGAGCGAGAAAGCGAAAGGATTCGATTCTGGCAGCATTGCGCCGGCTGGCTCATGGCGATACACGGCCACAAGACCGGGTCACTACTATTACACGTGCAGGTTTCATCCCGCGATGCGGGGGATAGTGATCGTGGAACCGAAATGAATGGGCGATGCGGAGAATGGAAATGTCTGATGTGAAGAACAGCACGACGCGTGATATCGACCTGCAAATTGTGCGACGCGTCGTAGCGGGAGATCTTCGCGCTTTCGAAGAGCTGATGCGACACCACAACCGTCGACTCTACCGGTTGGCGCGCGCCACACTGCGCAACGATGCGGATGCGGAGGACGCGTTGCAGGAGGCCTATTTGCAGGCCTTCAGAACGTTGGGCCAGTTTCGCGGCGATGCCGCGCTCGGCACGTGGCTCGCACGCCTCGTACTCAATGAGTGTCTTGGCAGGTTGCGCCGCGATGCGCGACGGCAAGGCAGGATGCCGATACTATCAGTTTGCCTGGATGAAGATCTGATGTTTGCAGATATGGACGCGACCTGTTTTCACTCGTGCTGCGCACCCGATCAGGAGGCCAGCCGTGCTGAGTTCCGCAGATTGCTCGAACGCAAGCTGGACAGTCTTCCCATAGCCTTCCGAACGGTGTTTGTGCTCAGAACTGTGGAAGAAATGAGCATTGAGGAAACTGCGCAGATGCTCGGCATTGCAGAAGCAACCGTGCGCAGCCGCCATTTTCGGGCGAGAGTCCTGTTGCGGGCGTCACTGGCGGAAGACCTGGAGCAGTCGGGCGCCGGACTATTTGAATTTGGCGGAAAAGGCTGTGATCGCATCGTAGCCGCGGTGCTAGCGCGGTTGGATATTAGCAACAGCGGGATGGATCGGTCGCGTGGTGGCGATCAGGCCTACCTGTCGAACTGGTACGCCGTCACGAATCACTCTCAGCGGTTTCGTCCGCACTGACACTACTCTCAAATATCCTGATGGCGTGGAACACCAACCATAGGCAACGCGTTCTTGAAGAAATACAGGCCGCCACAGGCGAGCCACTGGCGCCTGAACAGTTGAGAAGAATCGCGCCGACACGCCTGGAGGGAATCAACCTGCGCGGGACGTTCAATTTTCCGGTGGCTCGGTATGCGCACCGAATCCTTCCGAGTCTCGACAGTGATCTGCACGCTTCGACCGCAAGTCGCCGAGCCTGAGCTGAAGGCCAAAACACTGAGTCGCTGATGCAGCCAGCGTCTGCAGTTTCGGTCTTTCGTCACGGCGTGCGAATCAAACCGCTGGACTGTTACCGCCATCCACGCAATTGGGAAACCGCAGGGGTAGTCGGCAGGGATTTGATTTAAAACGAAATTTATACAGGGCCACAAGCCAGACCCGCGCCGGGCATAGGTGCGCCTAACCGGAGACCTGCACGAAAATCAAGGGCCCCCTCTATGCCAACGATCTGCGACCGCTCCGCGAAAGTGCTTGATGACCGCTTCTGGCTGACTTCGGTCCTGCCTCCCTCGCGCTATTGCCCCGCCCGTAAGAAGTCGATGGGATGGAGGTGGGGCGCTGACCGATGATCGCACTGCGCGCATTGCACAATCGTACGGCCGGTCAGATATGCGGGTTCAACATCGTGCCTCGGCATCGCCTTGCCCCACAGCGGCACAGATACTCGCGAAGGCTCTTAGCGCTCATGCCCGGTGGAACCTCAAGCGCGTAGTCGATAAACAGCTCCTCGCCGGCCTTGATGCTGCGTCGAGCCTGGATGAAGACGCGGCCAGACGCTTCAATTGCCTCGCAGTTTGCGGCACATGCGTGGTTCAGCCAACGTGCGCTGTTACCGCCGCGGGCGCCATCAATCACGCGGCCGTCTGACAGGCCGAAGAGGAATGTGTGGCCTTCGTGCTCGCGTCGGGCGCAATGGCGAGTAGCTTCGCGCCACGTTGTCACCAGCCCCTTGTATTCGAAAATTCGCTCCCCCGCATCGAGCGCGCGCAAGGCGAAGACTCCTTTGCCGTGGATCGGAGACTGGCGGACAGAGACGCGCTTCATTGCGGTGGAAAGACGTGTGTGGGGAGGTAAGTATACCGCGCGAAAATCTCGTGTCGGCAGAGGCGCGGCGTTTAAGCTTCGCGACAAGGAGGGATGAAGATTGGCGATCCGCGGCCGTTAATCTGTTGCATGGACCACATGACTTCAACCGCCACTGCCGTCGTAGAGTCGACCGTTTATACCATCGAGATCCTTCGCGATCTCTTCGGTATCGAGCTAGAGGAAACGGCAATCGACAAGCTGCTCTGTTGTGCGTACTTCGAGCACGTCACGCGCTGTGCCGACCTCAATCCTTGATGAGAATCCGTTGGCTGCGGTCAGTGTCGATGCGGAACTCGTCGATGCGGCCGGCGCGGACATCGAGAAGTAGCCGGTCCAGGTGATCAAGCTTTGTTGCTATCTCGCTGACCGATTTGAATACGACCGCGCCCGCTCTTCTTCCCGGACGCTGCATCCTGGGCGCGCAGCACGGTGCGAATCGCATCCGCACGCGACATGAAAATCGGGTTCATCCAATGCTCCTTCGTATTGCAGGGACCAGGATATCATGGCCATGGGAAGGGCAACGGGTTTGGCTGCGATTGCTTGAGTTGCAGCAACGATCGGTTCGCTTCCGACACCGCGCGAAACGGGCGATCAGCAAGCTTGTGGTAACCCGATGGTGTCAGGCGGTGCGCTTTTGTCGTTCGACGTGAGCATCGCGTGGTGAGCGATCGGGTGGTCTCGTAGCGACAGCTTCGGCACCGGCGAATTCGCTGATGAAGGACGCGGTTGAGCAGGTCGCACGTTCACGCGCTGCATGCCGCTGGTGAAAGCGCCGGGACCTTGGACAGGATCCCGGCGAAGCCGTCGGGCACAAGTGCGCTCACGACCGCGGAGGTACCCGAAGTGGAACGGACCCGCTCGCAACGGTGCGAGCGGGCGCGTTTCCTGAATGTGGGTGGAGCGCGCAGATTCACCGCGCGCCCGATAGCAGCCCCCGGCTACTCGCCGGGTTGGCGGGGTTACTGACCGAAGTAGACGGGCTTCATGCCGTCGTCGGCAGGGCGAAGGGCAACAGCCGCACCCGACGCGGAAGAACCACCGGCAACGCCGCCGACTGCATTGTTCTGGAGCGCAACCTTGACTTCGGCGGCCTGGATTGCGTCAGGATAGTGCGCCTGGTCGCCGTCCCCGACGTGGTAGCCAACCTTCTCGAGTTGAACGAGCTCGGCACGCACCTGCGCGCGAGTGACGGGCTGGTTCGACTGCGCGAACACAGCAACCGGAGCAGCAAGGGCAGCGGCGACAACAACGGCTTGAATAAGGTTCTTCATGATACTTACCTCCAGATTTTGTCTTGTGCTGGTCCGAACACCTTGTTCGTAACCATGAGGACAGTCTAGGTAAGCGAATGCTTAAGATTAAGTGCCCAGCGTGGAGGGGATTGTTGTCAGATTTGGGTAAACCCTGGTGTGATCCGCCCGACGTGTGCATACTGGAGATTGCGGTCAAAGACGGTCCGCCTCAGTAGGCGGGCGGGTCCATCGCGTGCGGGGCAAAGGCGCACAGGGGACACTCGCGAACGAGGCGGCGTGTCGACACGTCGGTGGGCTGGGCGGTCCGGACCCGCTTTGGCCGTCGGTTCGTGCACCCTCCGGCGGCCCGGGTTGCCGAATCGGGCCGGCGTCTCGCGCGCTGAGCGGGCGGCTGCGTCGCGCAGGCGGCGCGTCGCCGGTCGCGGGCCATAGCGGCTACAGATTACGCGTACGTGGCCGATATGCCGATGTGTGCGCAGAGCGCATGGTTGGGATGTGGCGGAGCGCCTTGGTCTGTTTGCCACCCAGCAAGAGGTCCCCGGAGCGAGTCATCACGGAAACGGTCGGAGAAATGATGGATGTGCTGTTTGCCGCGCACGCGGCCGTCAAGGACGTTGTGCCTGTTGTTGTGATGCGCCATCGCGCCGCTGGAATCTTGACGTGGTCGCTTTTGCACAAGATCGAATCGGAAGTTCTCGCTGAGGTGGCCGTATCGGGAAAACACAGCTCGCGTATTCTCGACATGCTTCGTGCCCCCGAGGGGCTGAACTATCCGAAAAACGACCATCCAGTCTCCTTCGAGGGTAGCGAATTCGTGCCGATCATATACGGCGAGATAGCCGACGCCTGGCGTCGCGTGAATTGACGACGGAGAAACTCATGGACACCCTACGCGCGAAGTTCGGAGAAGGGGCCGAACGGTTCATCGATCAGGCGATCTCTGCCGGCCTGCCACGGGATGAAGCTGTCGCTGTGCTCGGTATAGCCGAAAGGGCATCTGTTCAGGCTGGAATGGCGGCAGGCGAGGGCGTCGAGGCGGACTGCGTGGCGCTCGCCAGAAAGCGATTGGAAGCGATGTTCGGGAAGCAAGTCCACGCACTCGTGGCGAGTGCCGCGGCGGCGAACGATAAAAATCGTGCGTCGAAGTCAATGCACTGAAGAAGTACCTGCGCTGGCACCCGATCCGCTACTGCGGTGGCGGTATGGGGCAACGGTGATGGCGCGACCGCGTTGAACGACAAGGAATTGGAGAACAGAGTGGCAAGCTACCGTGAACTGCTGAAGCAACGTGAAGCGCTGCAACAGGAAATCGATGCGGCAAGAGGGCTGGAGGTCGCCGATGCGATTGAGAAGGTCCGTGCAATAGTCAGGGAATACGCGTTGACCCCAGAGCAGGTGTTTGTGCAATCGAAAGACAAGCACAGGCCCAAGTCAGGGGGCAAACGTGCGAAGTATCGCGACCCTGTGTCCGGTGCGACATGGAGCGGTTTGGGACGTGAGCCGACCTGGATTAAAGGGCAAGACCGGGAGCAGTTTCTCATCGAAGGCCGAGCGATGGAAACACGAAAATGAGCACGCACAAAATGGCGGAAACGATCGTTGCGTGGCTGCGTGAACGCCCCAGCGCGACCGTAAACGACATTGTCGCGTCGGGCCTTATGAGTTCGCGATCTGCATCAGACGCGGTGCAGTACGCTGTTCGATGTGGTGCGCTTGCGCGCGATGTCCGCCGCGGCGCCAGTGTAAAGGACCGCGTGCAATATCGGACAACGGGCATCGCGCTGCCCGCCGTGCGCCTGCGCGGCGCGGAGCCGTGCTTTGATGGCTTGCTACAGGCGTGGGGCATCGTTCTCAACCCTCCACAGCTTCGGGCTGGCGAGTCGCGAAGACACCAGATTGCCGACTACGAATAGGAAAAGACGTGCTCATCGCCAGCGCTATCTTGCCGTGGGCCAGTAATCTTGAAAGCAGTATCCTCGGGCGGGTCGAGCTGGTTCGAGGTCATTGAGATTGGGTCTTGCGCCAATTCTGCGCGAAAATCATCCCGTGAACAGTCGATCAGTATGTCGAAGCAGTTATCGCGGCGACCGCCGATCGGAACAGATCCAAAGTCGCGCAGCTGCGAGCTTCCGGAGATCGCAGCGAGGTCACGAAATCAAACGACAATGTCGGTGTCCGATGTAGCGCCATAGCCGCGCCGGCTAGCCAAATTCAATGGACGACGGGGAACGTGACGGACACTGGATGCCCAATTGTGGCGAGAGCGCGCTGCGCCTGCCTGGTGATCGCGATGGTCGCCGCGGTGGCTTGCGCGTTATACGAGATCCAGCGATCGCGCACAGGCGGAGATCAAGTGAAATCCGCTCGCTCTCAGTGCTCCGACGCGTTCCAGAACGCCGCGATGCGTATAAGCAAAAAGTACCGCGTAAGGATCGCAGTAGGTTCGGTGCACGTCGAGCGGCGCATCGAGCGCGGCGATGGAACAGACACTTTGGACTGCTCCGTGAGCGTTAGCGAAGGTGGCAGTTCACAATCGGATAGATGGACGGCAGAGTGGCGTCCCGGCGAGGCGGTCACGCTGCTGTCGGTCACGTTGCTTGGGGCCGAATTGGTCGATGAAGTGGTGAAGGGTACACAATGAAAAGCGCCAACGACGTATTGCTCTGCGACTTTTGCGGCAACAGTCAGCATGTTGCGAACCTGCTCATTCGGGGGATCTCTGATGCGGCGATATGTGACGAATGCGTCGATATGTGTACCGGGATCATCACGGAGCGTCGAGGCGAGGATAGAGAGCACCTGCCGAGGCTTTCCCGTGTTGCCAGAGCTTGGCTCTCCAGGGCCATCAAGAAGCGGTGAGATTAGGTCGCTTGCGCTGTTAAACAAAGCGCCCCCCTCGGTGTCCGAAAAAAACAGTTTCTGCACTTCGTTTCGCTCTCCCAAAATTCCGGTATTCGGATCGTCCTGTGGATAGCCGACTAGAGTCGGCCGTCTTGCTGATTTCAGGGTTTCAGGGCACGTGGGCCAATACGGCGACGACGAAGTAAGCCGATTTGGTTGAAAACGGACATTAGCTGTGTTTGCTGGCCTGTTTTGCCCACGGGCTCACTGGCAGCTAACGGGCAATAGTGCATTTAACAGAACGAAGGGGAGGTCGCCGGTAAATGCGAGCAGTATCGATTGGCAACCTGTCGTTTATCGCATTCGAAGATCGGCAGCCCGCGAGCTGGAGCCCGGACGCGGATGCACTGCGGAAAGTCGAAATGCTTGGAGTAAACCTCCATGGGATCTGACCAAGATCCAGCCTTATCCTCTGCAGGGCATAAGACTGAATCTTGGTTAGAGGCCCTCTACGGCCCAAACCCGGTCGAGCCAATCCCCCACCAGCCGCGCAATCGCTTCAGGCCGTTCTTCCTGTACGAAGTGAATGCCTTCGCCTGCCTCCACGATCTCGAGATTGCGGATCGTCTCGCGGCTCCAGCGCACGAGCGCATCGGTCATCAGGAAGCCGGGGTTGAAGGTGAGCAGTAGCTTCGGCGTCGGGCTGCTGCCGAGCCATTCCATCGCGAGTTCGAGAAACACAACGCTGGTTGCGGGCTCACCGTCGACAGGAAGATTGCGCGGCCCCGCGAGCACCGCCTTGCGTGAATCGGGCGCCGGAAAGGCCGACTGATATTCCTTGAGTGCATCCGCTCCCAGCGGCTTCAGAAAGAACCACGGAAACAGCTCCGTCATGAACCGGTTCTCTTCCAGAACGAAACGTTCGCCAACGCCTACCTGACGCAACCGCGCACGCGTGGCGATGAACTCGGCGGGCAGCGCGGCCGAATCCACACTGCGGATGACAGGTTCGAAGAAGGCTACCGCCTTCACGCGATCCGGATGACGGCTCGCCCAGTTCAATCCGAAGGCCGCGCCGTAGTCCTGCAGCACGAGCGTGACGTTGCGCAGATCCAGCGCGTCGAACCACGCGTCGACGTAGCGCTGCTGGTTGTCGAGTGTGTAGTCGATGTCGGGTTTGCCGGAGCGTCCGTAGCCAATGAGGTCGGGCGCAAGCAGACGTCCGCGTCCGGTCAGATCGCGAAAGATGTTCCGCCAGAGATAGGAACTCGTCGGATTGCCATGCAGAAACACGACCGGGTCGCCCGTGCCGTGTTCGACGGTGTGGAGGTGCGAGTCCAGTACGGGCACATCATGCCGTTTCACGTCGGGCCCAAAAGACTCTTCTTGCGTGTGTTGCACGGTGCTGGTCGACATATGGATGCTCGATGCAAGGCGGAGTTTTGTCAGACGCAGGCGTCCAGTCCGGCGACGCTGCGCGAGAGGAAAGAGGCGGAAGAGTGCGGTCGATTATTGAGTGCATGCTCGCCGCGCACAACGAACGAAAAGAGGTTTGTTTATGCCGACGCCGCTGCGCGCACCGTCACGTCGCCGTCAAGTGAATCGAAAGTCATTGCAGACAGGATTGTCTGCGATCCTGCTTTAACTTATTCGCTTAAGTTGTTTTCTTATCTGTAGATATTGGTTTGTTCGACGCATGCCGGAACGTACTGTTACGGCCATTGAGACTTCAATGGGCAGTGCATTGCACTGCGCGCAAACCATGCAAACCCTGCTGATAGATGGGCTCTGGTGTACACCGGACAGCGAAACGGCGATCGACGTAATCGATCCCAGCCACGACAAGACCTTTTCGACGATCGGACGAGGTAGTGCCGCCGACGTCGATCGCGCCGTTGCGGCGGCACGTCGCGCATCGCTTGGCGTGTGGCGGAACACCAGCGCGCTCGAGCGTGGACGTCTGCTCGCGCGTGCCGCTTCGCTCATCCTCGAACACGCCGACGAACTGGCGGCCATCGAGGCGCGCGATACCGGCAAGCCGTTGCGTCAGGCGCGAGCGGAGATCGACGTCACCGTGCGTTACTTTGAGTTCTATGGCGGCGCAGCCGACAAGGTCGCCGGCCACGTCATCCCGTTTCTTCAGGGGCATCAGGCGATCGCTGTGCGCGAACCGCATGGCGTGACCGCGCACATCATTCCGTGGAACTACCCGGCGGTGATGTTCGGCCGCTCGATCGCGCCGGCGCTCGCTGCGGGCAACGCGGCCGTGCTCAAACCAGCCGAAGACGCCTGCCTGACGGTGCTGCGCATCGCGCAACTGCTGATCGACGCCGGACTGCCGCCGGGCGTGCTGAACATCGTGACGGGGCTTGGCAGCGAAGCCGGGGCGGCATTGAGCGCCCATCCGGATATCGACTTCATTACCTTCACGGGTTCGCCGCAGGCCGGCACGCTCGTGCAGCAGGCGGCAGCGTTGCATCACACGCCTTGCGTGCTCGAACTGGGCGGCAAGTCGCCCCAAATTGTCTTCGATGACGCTGATTTCGACGCTGCGTTGCCGGCGATCGTCAACGCGATCGTTCAGAACGCCGGGCAGACGTGTTCGGCCGGCAGCCGGGTGCTGATCGCACGCTCGCGCTATGACGAATGGCTGGCGCGACTCGCCGCGACCTTTCGCGAACTGAAGGTCGGCGTGCCCGAAGGCAATCACGCGTGCGGACCGCTCATCAATCGCCGGCAATGGCAGCGCGTGGCGGGGCTGGTCGACGCCGCAATTGGCGAAGGCGTCGAGCGCATCGCTACCAGCAGCATCGCGAGCGACGCGCCGCAGGCGGGCTATTTCTACGCGCCGACGCTGCTTGGCAACGTGCCGCGCACGCACCCCATCGCGATCGAGGAAGTCTTCGGGCCAGTGCTGTGCGCGCTGCCCTTTGACGATGAAGACGATGCCGTCGCGCTCGCCAATGCGACGTCGTATGGGCTCGTTACGGGTGTCTGGACGCGTGACGGCTCGCGTCAGTCGCGTGTCGCGCGGCAGGTGCGCAGCGGTCAGGTCTTCATCAACTGCTATGGCGCGGGCGGCGGGGTTGAACTGCCGTTCGGCGGTGTCGGCAAGAGCGGATACGGCCGCGAAAAGGGCCTCGCCGCGCTGGACGAAATGTCGGTCATCAAAACCGTGGTGCAACGCTATGAGTAAGGCAGCCGCGCTGCTCGACACGTCAGGCGGCGATACGGCCCGCGCGACGGTGCCGGACGAGGCTGGCGCGCCTCGCCGTGCCGCACGGCCGGCCGATCTCGAAACCGAACTGCGCAGACGCATTGCCCGGCAGATCGTGCCGCCGGGCGCGCTGTTGCGTGAGGTGGACATCGCCGACGAATTCGGCGTGTCACGCGCCCAGGTGCGCGAAGCGTTCGTCGGTCTTGCGTTGCGTGGGCTGATCGACCGCATTCCGAACAAGGGGGCGGTGGTGAGCCGGCTCGACTTCGACCAGATCGTCGAGATCTTCACCGTGCGCGAGCCGCTGGAAGGCATGTGTGCGCGCCTCGCTGCGCAGAACTCGACACCCGACGCGTGGGCGCCGCTCGTCGAGCTGTTCGACGAAGCCATGCCGCGCTATCTGAAGGAAGGCGATTTCGAATCCTTCACCGAAACCTATCAGCGCTTCCGGCTGCAGATCATCGAAGCGGCCAGCCATCGCACCTTGCGCGACATGCTCGACAGCATCGGCGACAAGATCAGCGTACTCACGCGCCGCATCATCATTTTGCCGGGGCGCGGCGAACAGGCGCTCAAGGAGCATCGCGCGGTGCTCGATGCGCTGCATCGCGGCGATGGAGACGCGGCCGAAGCGCTGCGCAAGGAAAACATGCGTAGCGGACTCGAATGGTTCGTGCGCTATCGCAACTTCGTACTGTGAGACCCGGATGAGCGACCCTACCGACCGGATGCCGCACGACGCGGCGCACGCTATGCCCCTGCCGCTCGCCGGCCTGCAGGTGCTGGAACTCGGCTCGACGGTGGCCGGCCCATTCTGCGGCCGGCTGCTCGCCGATTTCGGCGCGCATGTCATCAAGGTCGAGCCGCCCGAGGGCGACCCGCTGCGCACGATGGGCGAACACTGCAACGGAACCTCGCTGTACGCCGCGAGCATCCTCCGCAACAAGTCGCTCGTGACGATCGATCTGCGTCAGCCAGAAGGCCGCGCGCTCGCCCGTGAACTGGCGCTGAAAAGCGACATCGTCGTGGAGAACTTCAAGCCGGGCAGTCTGGAGAAATGGGGCCTTGGCTACGACGAGCTAAGCGCGATCGACCCGCGGCTCATCATGGTGCGCATCAGCGGATACGGACAGACCGGTCCGTATCGCGAGCGCGCGGGTTACGGCGTGATCAGCGAAGCGATGAGTGGCATCCGCCACATGACGGGCGATCCGGATCGCCCGCCCGCACGTGTTGCCGTGTCGATGACCGACTACCTGACGGGGCTGTATGCCGCGTTCGGTGCGACGCTTGCCGTGCTGTCGCGGCAGCAGACCGGGCGCGGGCAGTGCGTCGATGCCGCGCTGTATGAAAGCGCCTTCAGCATGATGGAGCCGTTCGTGCCGGCGTTCGCGCAACACGGCACGGTGCCGGCGCGCAGCGGCTCGCGTCTGGCGGGCAGCGTGCCCAACAGCCTCTATGAAAGCGCCGACGGCAGCTTCATCGCGATTGCGGCGATGGCGGATGCGGTCTACCGCCGGCTTGCCCATGCGATGGACCGCGCCGATCTCGCTACCGACGCGCGTTACGCGAACGCGGCCGCCCGCATCCGCAATCAGGCGGCGCTGGACGACGAAATCGCGCGCTGGTGCGCGTCTCTCCCGGTTGCGGCACTCGAAACGCGGCTGCATGAACACGAAGTGCCTGCGTCGCGCGTCTTCACGATGGCCGACATCTTCGCGGATCCGCACTTCCAGGTGCGCGGCATGTTGCGACGCGTGCCGCACGACGCACTCGGCGATGTCACGGTGACGGCGCCCTTGCCGCAACTGTCCGGCACGCCAGGGGCGATCCGTCATGCGGGCGGCGCGCCCGGGCGCGACAGCGAACGCATCCTCAAGGACGTGCTCGGAAAATCATCCGAAGAGTACGCGCGGCTGGTCGAAGCGGGCATCGTGCGCGCGTCGCGGAGCACGGCATGAACGCCGGACTCGATCGCGAAGTGGAAGAACTGCAACGGCGCCATGCGTGGGCCGAGCAGATGGGCGGGGTGACGTCGGTGGCGCGCCATCATGCGGCAGGGCGCCTGACCATCCGCGAGCGCATCGCGCACGTGGTGGACGAGCACTCGTTCCAGGAGGTCGGCAAACTGACGGGCCAATCGATCGAGGCCGATGCGGACGGCCGCAAGGTCATGCCTGCCCCTTACGTGATGGGGCTCGCGCAGATCGATGGACGCAACGTCGCGATCGGCGGCGAAGACTTCACCGTGCGTGGCGGCGTGAGCTGGGCGGGCGACCGGCGCAAAGGCGGTCAGGGCGGGTTTGTCGAAGACCTCGCATATGAATACCGGATTCCCCTCGTCAACCTGATCGACGGCAGCGGCGGCTCGGTGACCGGCGCGCTTAAGCGCGGTCACACGGTCTTTCCGGGCGTGCATGGTTTCGAGCGTTCGGTGGCGCTGATGGATCGCGTGCCGGTGGTGAGCGCCGTGCTCGGCGCAGCCGCGGGCGGTCCCGCAGGGCGCGCGGTGCTGTCGCATTTCTCGGTGATGGTGCGCGGCCAGAGTCAGGTGTTCTGCACCGGACCGGCCGTCGTCGGACGCTCGCTGGGCAAGACGCCCGAGCGCGAGGCGCTGGGCGGCAGCCGTGTCGCAGTGGATACGGCCGGCACCATCGATCAGGCCGTCGACACCGAAGAAGAAGCCTTCGAACTCATCCGGCGCTTTCTGAGCTATCTGCCGCAGCATGCGGGGCAAACGCCGCCGGTGCTGCCGCCCAACGATCCACCCGGACGCCGTGAGGAATTCCTGCTCGATATCGTGCCCTCCGACCGGCGCCGCCCGTACGACATGCGGCTGCTCGTGTCGATGGTGGTCGACGACGATTCGTTCTTCGAGCTTCAGCCGACGCATGGCGCGTCGGTGATCTGCGCATTCGCACGCCTCGGCGGGCATGTGGTCGGCGTGATCGCCAACAACCCGCAAAGCGGCGGCGGGGCGCTCGACGTGCATGCCGCGCGCAAGCAGACGCGCTTTATCGGGCTGTGCGACACGTTCCATATCCCGCTGGTCTTCTTCGTCGATATTCCTGGCTTCATGGTGGGTGTGCAGGCCGAACGCGACGGCGTGCTGCGCGCGGGAATGGACGCGGTCGCTGCCGCCGTGCGTGCACGCGTGCCGAAGCTCACCGTCGTCGTGCGCAAGTGCTATGGCATGGGCGGCATGGCGACCACCGAGAAGAACGGGCTCGGTCTGAAGCTCGCGTGGCCGTCGGCGGAGTGGGGTTCGCTGCCGATCGAAGGCGGCGTGGATGTCGCCTTCCGGCGCGAGATCGCCGCCGCCGACGATCCGGCGCAGCGCCGCACGGAACTGGAAGCGCAACTGCGCGAACTGGCCTCGCCGTGGGCGACCGCGCAGGCGTTCGGCGTGGAAGACATCATCGATCCGCGGGATACCCGGCGTTATCTCTGCCGTTTCGTGTCGGCCATGCAGGCCCGGCTCGCGCACGAAGCGCAACATCGTGGAGCCGTATCTTGAAATCCGCTCATGCGTGGCGTCTGCCCGCCTTGCGCCACAAGGCGACCGCCTGGCTGCTGCCGCTCGCCATCGTGCTGCTGTGGCAACTGGGCTCGTCGCTTGGCGTCATTCCCGCGACCCTGCTGCCGTCGCCGCTCTACGTGCTGGGTACGCTCCAGTACCTCGCCACCAACGGCGACCTGTGGCGCGACGTGCGTGCAAGCGGCATCCGCGTGCTCGAGGGCTATCTGCTCGCGGCGGTCGTGGCCATCGCGCTCGGCGTTGGGATGGGGCTGTACCGCCCGTTCAACCGCGTGGTCGATTCGCTGATGCAGGTGCTCAAGCCAGTGCCGCCCATCGCGTGGATCCCGCTGTCGATCCTCTGGTTCGGTATCGACGAGGGCGCGAAGATTTTCATCATAGTGCTCGGCGCGTTCTTTCCGATCCTGACCAGCACCGTCGATGCGATCCGCCAGACCGACGCGCGTTATGTCGAACTCGCGAAAGTGCTCGAACTGCCGCGCCGCCTGTTCATCTTCCGGCTGATGATTCCCGGCGCGCTGCCGCAGATCATCAGTGGGCTGCGCCTGGGTCTCGCGATGGCGTGGATGTGCGTGGTCGCGGCGGAACTGATCGCGGCGTCGAGCGGCATCGGCTTTCTCATCATGGATGGACGCGCGATGTCGCAGGCCGATCTCGTCATCGGCGGGATGCTGGTGCTCGGTGTGCTCGGCAAGCTGACCGACGACCTGCTGCGTCTCGTCGAAAAACGTCTGGTGCGCTGGCGCGCCCATTTCGCAGGATTGTGAGCATGAGCAACGCATACGCAGGAGCAGAGGCAGAAGCACAGGCGCTCCGCGCGCCGGCCGCAAGGGTCAGACGCGAAGGCGCGGCGGCCAGCGTGCCGGTTGCGATCGAGAACGTCAGCAAGACATTTACGCGCCCCGACGGCGACGCGGTGCCGGTGCTCGCGGGCATCGACCTGACGGTCGCGGCCGGCGAGGTGTTGTGCGTACTCGGCGCGAGCGGTTGCGGCAAGAGCACGCTGCTGCGCATCGTCGCGGGGCTCGAGCGCGCCGACGCAGGGCGCGTGGTGGTCGGATCGGCGGTGGTCGAAGCGGCGGGTCTCGATCGCGGTTTCGTGTTTCAGGATCACCGGCTCGTGCCGTGGATGAGCGTGCAGCAGAACGTCGAACTCGCGTTGCATCGGCATCCGGAAGCGGAGCGCCGGCGGATCGCCGAAGAAAAGCTGGCGCTGGTCGGGCTGAGTGCGTTTCGCGACGCCTGGCCGGGGCAGCTATCGGGCGGCATGGCGCAGCGCGTGGCGATTGCCCGCACGCTCGCGCAACGCCCGCGCGTGCTGCTGATGGACGAGCCGTTTGGCGCGCTTGACGCGATCACTCGCATGCAGTTGCAGGACGAGTTTCTGAGCCTGCAGGCGAGCGAGGGCATCACCACGATTCTCGTCACACACGACATCGAAGAAGCGGTGTATCTCGGCGATCGCATCGTCGTGCTCTCCGCGCGACCCGGGCGTGTGCGGCATATCGCGCGGGTCGATCTTACGCGTCCGCGCAACCGCGCCGATCCGGCGTTCGGCCAGCAGCGGATCGCGCTCTACGAGCAGTTCTTCGCGCACTCGCAGGATGCGGCAACGCTTGCCTGAGCGCACGCGCGAACGCTTCATTCGTACCTCTTCAAAACCACACGACGCTAATCGCAGAAACGGAGAACCAATGAAACGCTACTTCAACCTGGCCGCCGCAACCGTTGCCGTCTTGCTCGGCATCGGTGCCCACGCCGCGCACGCTGCCGACACGCTGAAACTCGGCTTCATGCCCTTCGTGCCGTATTCGGCCAGCCTCGTCGCCAAACAGAACGGCTGGGTCGAGGAAGAACTGAAGAAGGAAGGGCTCGGCGACGTATCGGTGAAATGGGTTCAGTTCGCAGGCGGCCCACCCGTCAACGAGGCGATGGCGTCGCACAATATCGACATCGCTGCGCTCGGCGATACGCCAGCACTGGTCGGCCGTGCGTCGGGTATCGACGATCGCATGATCGGGCTGTCGTACAAGGGCGGCGCGGCGCAGGCGCTGGTGGTGCGTAGCGACTCGCCCATCAAGTCGATCGACGAACTCAAGGGCAAGAAAGTCGCGACCCTGCGCGGCGGCAATGTGCACGAACTGCTGGTGCTGATCCTGCAAAGTGCAGGGCTCAAGCTGTCGGACGTCGAGTTCGTGAACCTCGGTCTGGACGACATGGGCACGGCGCTTCTGAAAGGCGATATCGACGCGGCGCTCGTCTGGGATCCGGTTTTCGTCCGGCTCGATACGACCCATCAGATTCGCGTGCTGCGCACCGGAGCGGGCCTGAAGAGCAATCTGAATCCGATCATCGCGTCGGCGGACGTGCTCAAGCAGCACCCGAAGTATGTGACGGCCTATCTGCGCGCCATCCAGCGCGGTGCGGACGAACTGCGCCAGCATCCGCAGGCCGCCGCGACGCAGCTCGCGCCGGTGTTCGGTCTGACCCCGCAACAGACGCTCGTCGCGTTCTCGCGCTCGGAATTCGTGCCGCCCGTCGATGCCAGCGCACGTGCCGAACTCAAGCGATCGGTGACGTTCCTCCAGGACAACCGCCTGACGCGTAACGCGGTGGACGTGGATACGTTCATCGACATTCCGGCGGCGCACTGACGATGAGCCACGCATCGCTGTTTGATCTCACCGGACGTCATGCGCTGGTGACAGGCGGCGCGGACGGACTCGGCGCGGGCATCGCGCGGGCGCTGGCTCGCGCGGGTGCGCGGGTCGGCGTCATCGATATCGCGCCGGTGCCCGATGCGGTGCTCGCCAAGTGGTCCGCCGAAGGACAGCCCGTTTTTGCGCGGCAGGCCGACCTTGCGGATCGCGACGCGCTGCACAGCGCCACGCACGACGTGCTGCAACGCTTCGATGGCCGCATCGACATTCTCGTCAACAATGCGGGGCACCAGTTTCGCGCACCGGGGCACACGCATTCGATCGAAGACTGGGATGCCACGCTCGCGCTCAACGTGACCGCGGCGTTCCTGATGAGCCAGATCATCGGCCGCACGATGATCGAACGGCGCGCGGGCAAGATCATCAACCTCGCGTCGATCCGCAGTTTTGCGGGATCGACGGGCGCGCTGGCGTACGGCGTCAGCAAGGGCGGCGTCGCGCAGCTCACGCGTTCGCTCGCGTGCGACTGGGCGCCATTCGGCGTGCAGGTCAACGCAATTGCGCCGGGTTTCATGCGCACCGCGCTCACTGATGCACTAGCAGGCGATGCAGCGGCCGTCGAGAGAACGCTCGAGCGCATTCCGGCACGACGCTGGGGCACGCCCGATGACCTCGCCGGGCTGGCGGTGTTTCTCGCGTCGGCCGCATCGGACTACGTGAACGGCGCCATCATCCCTTGCGATGGAGGTTTCCTTGCCAACTGATCTCGTCGGAGCAGCATCGCTGGGCGACTGGCATCTGTACGCGCGCAATGCGTGCGGGACGCGCTTCGGCGCGCTTCGCGATCTCGTGCTGGCGGCGGAAACGGCGGGCGCGACGGCCTTCGTGGTCGGAACCGAAGAGGGTGGGTTCGAGCCGCTTACGTTGCTGTGTGCGCTGGCGGGTATTACTTCGCGCATCGGGCTGGTCGCCGGAATCGATCCGCGGGTGGTGCCGCCGTACACCGCGGCGCGTCGTCTCGCCGCACTCGATCACGCGAGCAATGGACGTGCAGGCTGGCATCTCGCCCGCACGGTCGACGAAGCGCAACGACGTGAGTACCTGCAGGTGGTGCATGCGTTGTGGGACAGTTGGGCGCCAGATGTGCATCACTGCGACAAGGACTCGGGGGTGTACGTCGATGCGTCCCGCGTGCAGGCCGTGCAGCACGAGGGCGCGCACTACCAGGTGGCGGGGCCGCTCGACATTCCGCGTCCGCAGCAGGGTCACCTGCCGCTTTATGCGATGGACGAAGTAGCGGGCGATGAACCGCACGCCGACGTGCAGCCACTCGCAAGCGAGCGTGTCACGTTCGGGCCATTCACCGTTGCCGTCACGCCGCTAAGTTACCGGCACGCAGTACCAGACGACGCATCGACTCCGGGACGCGATGCGCTCGTCCATCTGCCAGCGGATGCCGCCATGTGGCCGGATTTTGTCGCCGCGCTGGCGCGACATGCACGTGGCATATCGCCGGAACGCATGACGCTGCGTGCGCGCCTGCAACTCGACTCGCCGGGATTGGCTCGCACGAAGGAGGCGCTTTGAGTATCGACCGCAAGTTGATCCTGTTCGTCAATGCGCTAGTCACCGGGCATCACGAGGCGGCCTGGCGACTGCCGGGTGCACAGCCCGGCCGGTTGCGCGACATTGCCTACTACCAGGAAATTGCGCAGATCGCCGAGCGTGGTCAATTTGACGCCATGTTCGTCGCTGATTTCTTCGTGTTCTATCCGGGCGTGCAGCACAGTCCGCGCTGGGAACTCGATGCCGTCACGCTGATGGCGGGCGTGGCCGCGACGACCTCGCATCTCGGCCTCATCGCGACCGGTTCGGTAACCTTCTCCAGTCCGGAAGAAATCGCGCGAACGTTCTCGACGCTTGATCACGTAAGCAATGGACGCGCGGCCTGGAATATCGTCACGACCGGCGAACCGGCCGCGAGCGCGAACTACGGGCAGACCAAACCGGTACCGCACGCGCAGCGTTACGCACGCGGTGCGCAGACCGTCGAGGAAGTCCATGCGTTATGGCGCGCGGGCGAGCACGGCAATGCACGCATTCCAGCGCCGGTTCAGGGGCGGCCACTGCTGGTTCAGGCCGGCTCCTCGCCGGACGGACGCGACTTCGCTGCGCGCTACGCCGACGTGGTGTTTACCGCGCAGAACACGCTGGAAGCCGCGCGTGAATTTCGCACCGACATTCGCGAGCGCGCGCGCTCGAATGGCCGCGATCCGGACAGCATCAAAGTGATTCCGGGCTTCAGTCCGTCGATCGGCACAACCGCGGACGAGGCGTTGCGCCGCAAACGCGAACTCGATGCGTTGATCGCACCCGAGGCTTCGCTCGCGTGGCTGGCGGGCTTCGGTATCGATCTGTCGGGCGTGGCGCTCGATGCGCCATTACCTGCGGAACTCGGCGACATCGAGAAATTCGAGGGTATTCGCAGCCGCTTCAGCGTGATCGCCGGGGTGATCGAACGCGCCCGTCCGCAGACCGTGCGCGAACTGCTGGCACTGCTCGCAGGCAGCCGTGGACATGTGGCGGTCTCGGGCACACCGGCCGATATCGCCGCGCATATCGAAGCGTGGTTTCGCGGCGAGGCGGCCGACGGCTTCATGCTGATGCCGCATGTGCTGACCGAAGACCTCGAAACCTTCGTGGACGAAGTGGTGCCGTTACTGGCGCGCGCCGGTATTCTGCGCGACCCATCGGCGGGCATCGGGCAATCGCAGACGCTGCGCGAGCGCCTGGGGATGAATGAATCAACGATCGACGATCAACATGAGGCGGGGTAAATCGCAATGAGCAGACGGTTTGAAGGAAAGGTGGCATTCGTTTCGGGCGGCGCCCGCGGCTTGGGTGCATCGCACGCGCGGCGCTTCGTTGCCGAAGGCGGGCGCGTCGTGATCGGCGATCTGCTGGATCGCGAAGGTGAGGCGCTGGTCGCCGAACTGGGCGAGGCCGCGCGCTACGTGCATCTGGACGTGATCGACGAAGCCTCGTGGCAGGTGGCGCGCGAGGCGGCGGAAGCGGCCTTCGGGCCGCTTTCGATCCTTGTCAACAATGCGGGTATCCAGAAGCTCGGTAGCACGCTCGATTCGAGCCTCGAGGACTTCGACGCCGTGGTGAAGGTGAATCTGCACGGCACGTTTCTCGGCACGAAGACGATCGCGCCGTCGCTGATCGCTGCGGGCGGTGGCAGCATCATCAACGTCTCGTCGATTGCGGGGATGATCGGCCTGCCGAACACGGTCGGCTATGTGGCCGCGAAATGGGCGGTGCGCGGTTTGACGAAGGCGTCGGCGCTGGAACTCGGGCCGCACAAGATTCGCGTGAACTCGATTCACCCCGGACGTATCGTGACCGAGTTGACGGCGGGGCTGAACAGCCCGATCCGTCCGAACCAGCTGATTCGCGAGCCGGGTCAGCCGCAGGACGTGTCGAACCTCGTTGCGTTCCTTGCGAGCGACGAATCGCGCTTTAGCACCGGGTGCGAATTTATCGTCGATGGCGGGCGATATGTGGGCGAGAACGATCCCGTCGCATAACGGGTGAAAGACGTGCCGTCCGCCAGCATGAGCGGGCGGCGCGTCGCTATCGTTGCGAGCCCTTCAAGCGGCTTCTGCTGTCACGCCCAATACCTCTTCAAATATCTGGGCGAACAAATCGGCCAGATCGAACGCGAACTGGGGGTAGCGGCAAGGTGAGCGTTTATGCTCTGCAGAGTCTAAGTGTTTACCTTGTTCGGCCCCCTCCATCGGTTAGTCTGGTGGTCAAACCGTGTCGCTTACGTCATCGAGCGCAACGGCCTTGCTCTTGAGTTGCCATTCTCGATTGCACTCGAAGTTTCGAAGTTGATCATCGGCGATGAGTCTGCGGATCGTAATCGGCGCGGTTAAGCCGGGACGGTTAGGCCCGCATCCGCTCCGGCCGAGCGCTCGGGGCGTGGGGGAGGCGTCGCACATCCTCGCATTACGACGAGGCGATGGCCAGTGAGCCGGTGCTCGCCAATTGGGGTGCCTTTGATTTTCGTGCATTTTTCCGGTTAGGTGCACCTAAGCCGCTCAAGGCTCAGCCTAGTGACCCCGTATAAATTCACTTTCTAATCAAAGCACTGCTGATTACCCATCACGGCGACCAGCGACAGGCGGTCGAAGGAGCGGGATACCGAACTCCAGTGTGGCGGCGGCTAACCGCTCTCCCGGAAAGGCTCACTTGAGCCACCTAAGCCTCTCGTTGATGCAGTTCATCTCGAGGCTGCATTGCTCTTGGGTTGCGGGAAGTCCTCGGTGTTGATCCCATTGCGCGGTTCGTGGAGGCGTCTCGGGCGCAGAACTTGCGCAACGCAATTGCGCTGTCCATTGTCGGCTTGACGGTCGAGCAGGGCGCACTTGTAAGCCTGGTGACGTCGGCGTAAGCTGCCGATAGGAGATGGCATTCCTCCCCTAGAACCGCCCCCAACGGGGCTAATGATGCCTACAGGCCTGGGAACAGGTGCTGCAGGCGTGCGCGGGAACCGCGCGAGGCCCTCCGTGCCTGACTGCCGCTGCGGCAGATCCCAGATCGTGATCATCCTTTTCGGCTAGCCGATCGAGCCGAAGGATTCCGTGCGCGCTGATGAAGCCCGCGAGCGGTGGGGGTATCGATGGGATTCCATAGCATTCTCTTTGAAAGGCCAAAAGACGGCCCGCCGTCCGGCGATGTTGACGAACCGGACTTCTTCGGCGACCTCAATCTCGACCAGTTCGTGACCGATGTGACGCGCGGGCTCGACGAATACAACCTCACTCCGTTTTTTCGCACCGAACTGAACGGGGAGAGCGCAGTCAGGTACCGGCACGAGGTCATGCGAGACCTCGACAATCCTGATGTACTGCTTCCCGTGCAGGCGTTCGCACTCGTCATGCGAAAAGTGCGCGCCTGTCTTGGAGACGTCCAGAAGTTCTACTACAAGCCGCAGAAGCAATGGTGGTTCCTTGAAGCGGCTTCGCGTTACTGTCAGGGAATGTTAGCGTTCTCCAGCCAGCTGACAGATGCACGGCCACCGTCCAGAGGATTGAAAGCGTTTAGCGTCTGGCTCAAGGAATATGTGGATTCCGAAGCATTTATTAGCCTGTCGCGTGATATCGACGAAACACGGTCGGCGCTGGCCGGGGTGCGCTACAGCATTCATCTCCACGGAAGTGCTGTCACGGTCCTGAACTACAACGAGGAGGGGGACTACAGCACGTACGTTCTTCATCTCTTCGAGCGCTTCAAGCAAGGTGAAGCCAGGGACCATCGCGTGGCGCAGAAAGACTGGCCCGAGATGAACCACGTAGAGGCCCAGATCCTGGACTGTGTGGCCGAACTCAATCCTCAACCGTTTCTTTTGCTCGAAGCGTTCTGCGGCAACCATGCAGATTTTCTCGACCCAACCATTGCCGCCTTCGACCGGGAGATCCAGTTCTACATCGCGTATCGCAGCTATATCCAGTTGTGTCGCGATGCGGGACTGACGTTCAGCTATCCGATCGTATCGGCTGAATCAAAGGCCGTTCGCTGCAACGGTACTTTCGATCTCGTGCTGGCCCACAAGCTCTGCACCGATAAGGTGTATGTCGTCTGCAACGATTTCTGTCTTGACGGCCCCGAGCGGATATTTGTGGTCTCCGGGCCGAACAACGGAGGAAAAACGACATTCGCTCGAACCTTCGGGCAGCTGCACTTTCTGGCGAGGCTGGGCCTGCCTGTCCCGGGGCGCGACTCGCATCTCTTTCTCTACGATCGGCTCTTTGCACACTTCGAACGCGAGGAAAACACCCTGGACATGCGCGGCAAGCTTCAGGATGACCTCATGCGAATGCATGGCATCCTCAAAGCGTCCACTGCCAGCAGCATCATCCTCATGAACGAGATTTTCAGCTCGACGACGCTCGCGGACGCGCTGTTTCTCTGCCGGCAAATCATCGGCGAGATCATGGAGCGAGACGCGCTCTGCGTCTGTGTGACGTTCATCGAAGAACTCGCGCGACTGGGCCCACAGACCGTGAGCATGGTAAGCGAGATCAACCCCGACCGACCCTCGGTCCGTACGTTTCGTGTCCGCAGGCGTCCGGCCGATGGCCGCGCATACGCGCTGTCCATCGCCGAGCAATATGGTCTCACCTATGAACGTATCAGGGAGCGCCTGGCATCATGAAAGCCTATCTGCTCCATGAAGCGAATGACTTCCCATGGGGGCGCGACGATTTCTGGAACGAACGTACCCTCAACCAGGACCTGGAGCTGAACACGCTTTACAGGGCCATGTCCGCAAACGACGACTATCTATATGACACGGTCAGAAAGGTTCTTCCCCTGAGCCTCAGTGATCTCGATGCCATCCTTTACCGGCAGGCTGTCCTCAGGGACTGTGTCGAACACGAAGAGACAGTCAGACAGCTTTACGCCATGGCGGTCGAAGCGCTTGAGGTTGAACGCAAGACGTTCTATTGGGCCTTGTCAGCGTCGCCCAGCAGTGTGCTGCACAGTGCGCGAGATCTGATTCAGGCGATGCTCGGTGTGTTGGGCAAGCTTCGCCGGGTCGCTGACGACAACGTCGGGAAGTTCGTGTCGGCCGGCTTCCGGCGCTTTTATGCGATGGTGAGGGAAGAGTTGACGGACGACTATTTCGTCAGCATCACGCGGTGCCTGAAGGAGCTGAAGTTCAGCAGTGGCGTCCTCATCAGCGCGCGTCCCGGGCGTGGGAACAAGGGCGAAGACTACGTGCTCCGCAAGCCTCACGAAAAGGACCTGAATCTTTTCAAGCGACTGCTCGCAAAAGGGCCGCCATCCCGGACTTTTCATATCGCGGAGCGGGATGAAAACGGCGCGCGGGCTGTCTCGGAGCTCGAGGCAAGAGGCCTCAATTACGTGGCGAACGCGCTGGCGCAATCGGCCGATCACATCAAGAGTTTCTTCTTCATGCTCCGGGCCGAGCTTGGCTTTTATCTTGGCTGCCTCAACCTGCGTCACGAGCTTTCAAGCCGCGGGATGCCGGTCTGCTTTCCCGCGGTGCACCCACCAGGTGAGCGTCACCACCGTTTCCAGAAGCTGTATGACGTCAGTCTCGCATTGCGTATGCAGCAGCCACCCGTTGCGAACGACGTCGATGCAACAGGTAAAGACCTCATCGTGGTGACCGGCGCAAACCAGGGTGGCAAGTCGACGTTTCTGCGCAGTATTGGCATCGCCCAGATGCTGTTACAGGCTGGCATGTTTGTGGGTGCCGCGGAATTTGAGGCGAATGTGGCGCAGGCGATCTTCACGCACTACAAGCGCGAAGAGGACGCCACGATGCACGGCGGCAAATTCGACGAGGAACTGAAACGCATGAGCGAGGTGGTCGATCATCTGGTGGAAAACGACCTGTTCCTTTCGAACGAGTCGTTCGCGTCGACCAACGAGCGGGAAGGCTCGGAGATTGGTCGGCAGATCGTGGATGCGCTGCTGTCCCATCACGTAAAGGTTGTTCTCGTGACGCATCTGTTTACCCTGGCGAAGGGCCTCTACGATGACGATCCGTATCCGGGGACGTTTCTGCGGGCCGAACGCCGGGACGACGGCGTCCGCACTTTCAGGCTCGTGGAGGACGAGCCGCTGCAGACAAGCTTCGGCCAGGATCTTTATCAGGAGATATTCGGCACAGGTCAGGCCGCGCCGGACGACAGCGCCAAGTCCGAGGGTACCTTGTCTGGGGTCGACGAGTCTTGACACGCTGGCGATCCTCGCGCCGATCGAGGCTGTCCGGCGTCGGGGCAGTTACCCATGCAAAGCCGGTGCGTCTCGACGACGGCGGCTTTATTTGCCGGAAAGATCATCGTGCTCGGTAGCGCGAAGGATCGTCAGATCATCCTTCAAGCGCTGTACGTTCTGCCGCCCCCCTTCGCCACCATGGTCGCGGACATGGTCGAACCGCTCGATGTGGTCCGCGAGCGCCTGAGCCAGCGAGGTCAGGCTTCGTTGTTTCGACGTCTCGAGCAGGTGGAGGTAGGTGTCGAGTGCCCGGCTCACGACTTGCACCGACGGACTGGAGCGCAGTGCAACGCGCGCACCGAGGTAGAAGCCCCACCGCCCGAAGACTCGGCCCCATGACCTCGCCAGCAACGTCGTCGGCAAATCGTCCTGAAGAGCGAAAGCCGGAGCAACGAAAGAGACCGGAAGCGCGGGGACCGCGCCGGTTAGCCCAGACACGTCATCGAGTCCGCGGAGCGCGATACGAGCGCTCGCATGGTGGATCTCGACGGCTCGCATCGCCGCGCTGGCAAACGACAGGGCGCGCGCGTTCGTTGCGAGTTCGAGTAGCCGCGTTGCGTCGAACGACAGCTCGTGAGTTTCGGACCACAGCGAGGAGGCGTTGTGGGCAACCTCGTCGATGAGCCGGTTGATTGTCCGGTCGATCGCTTTTGCGGGGTCTGCCTCGTAGCCGATTGCAGCGTGAACGGCATCGCGGCGCGCGGCAAGGGTTCGCAATGCGTCATCAAACTGCGCTCTCGTACTGGCGGTAGGCGCGTGCAACCTGAGCCGGGTCTGTAGAGCGTCAAGCACGTCGCGCCGTAGTGTCGCGAGTTGACGCCGACGTATTTCCGCTCGCTGCAACCGACACTGTGCCAGTGCTTCGGCAAACGGGCCATCGATCCACGCACGGCGCCATGGTGGGTCTTCTTCCCGTGTGCTGACCAGATAGACGGGAATTTCCAGCTGTGTGCTTTGCCAGAGCCCGCGAACGACGTGTTCGTAGATGCGCCAACGGTCCTCAGCACCGACAAGGTCGACCTTCGTAACGAGTACAACAACCCGTGCGCCATGGCCGGCAAGCTGTCGAACGAGGGCGGCCTCGTGAAGGGTGAGGGGGGCCGCGGCCGAGATGAGTACGACTGCGATGTCGCACCATGGCGCGGTAGTTGCGCCTGGCTGTGCAATGTCCCAATCCTTCCCGTTGTCCCAGGAGATGCCAGGGGTGTCGATGACGGTAGTGCCACCGGAGAGCAGCGCCGCGGGCGTTTCAAACGTGATCCGCGTCACGCCGCGGAAGTTCCGGACATTCGAATGCTCGTCGACAAATTCGGCTATGCGGGCGCGGTCAATCAGCTCAGCCTTCGACACGGCAAACTCAACGATCCCGCGCTCCACTTTCCCGTAACGGATCTCGACCGGTACGGCAGTGGTTGGCAGCGCTGCGACGGGTAACAGGGCGTTGCCTATCAGGCTGTTAAGCAACGACGACTTTCCGGCACTCACGGCACCGAAGAACCCGACGACGACGTCCGGCGACGTCAGATGTCGTGCGAAGTCGATGCAACGGCGGTGAAGGTCACCGAGCCCGTGCGACGCGGTAATCCTTTCCAGCTCGCCTGCGAGCGGTTGAGCGGGCCGACTGACCGGGACGGGTTGTGGGCCGGGCGACCCGGGACCGTCGAGCGTCTCTCCCGTCCGTGTCGTCATATCGAAGTCCTGCGCGAGTGCATTTTCCAGCCCGTCGAGCAAGGTCATCAAATGACCGACGAGTCGGCAGGCGTCTTCCTCTTGCGCCTCGGTCAACACACAGCCTTCCCTGACCTCGGCTCCATTCGCAGCGCGTGGATCAAGTTCGGCGAGCGCGAGCATCGCTTCACTGACACGGAGCCTGCAGGATTCGATGGAGCTTCTGTGCGGCGCGGGCAGGGAAAACTCATGGCGAGCGGTGATCGTCTGCATGGCCTTGCGGATCAACTCGAGTTCACTGAGCATCACCTGGTGCTGGACCGGAACGGCGTCAGCGACGCGGGAGGAAAAGGGCGAGCGTTGCATGACCGGATCGAGATAGTGCAGCGCATCAGTGAGACACGCATCGATGCGAACGAAGACATCTCCGACGCGCCGGGCATACGCCGCGGGGAATGTGTGTGTCCTGTCGCTTCGCTGCATGGTGGTCTCTCTGTTCAGGTGGCCGCCAGTGTCTGCAGGATCTCGCTCCAGCCGGCGCACCACCCGATGGCAGCGATCAGTGCACCCCGATCCACCGCGGTATCTGTTCCGCGGCTGTCCCAACGAAAGGAATGCTCGAAGCGCGCGAGATGCTCTGCAATGTGGGATACCGCCACACCGTGGTGCTGCAGCACAGTCGAACCATCGTGCTCCATTGCTTCAATCAGATGAGCGCGGCAAAGAACGTCGTCGCCACCGGCTCCGGCGCATTGACCGCAGACGTAGGGCAGCCATCCTTCGCGATTCTCGACTGCGAATGCGCGCGCATTGGTGAGATCCCGACCCTGAGCAAGGCGTTCCTGCGGAGCGTTCCCCGCAGATTCGGGGCCGTAGCCCAGCGTGCACATATGACATGGCCCAGAAGGACGCAGTCGATGCCGCGTCACGCCCGGCGGCGCCAGACTGTACACGCCATGCCCGGCAAGCAGGTGCGCGGCACGCCGCATCAGTTCGTTGTACAGAATTGTGCTGCCGTGGATCAGATGCGGGCGAAAGGCCGCCTCGACGCAGAAAAAGGAAAGGGCATGCCGCGCGCACATTCCCCAATGGGCATAGAGGCGCGCTCTCACGGCCGCATCCATGATGCTGCCCTGGATAAACCACCAGAGAAAGTCGATCTCGCCGTCAGACAACGCCAACGGCAGCGACGAGTGCGAAGCGCAATGGGAAGGGGCAGGCATGAGGCGCTGTCCGGTAAGCCAAACGGAAAACAAAACCTGGACAGGGGCATTGAGATGACCCGACAGCTCCCGACCAGGAACCGTAGGCATCATCAGCCGGGCGAAAACCGGCGGTTTGAGGAGGTATGCCATCTCCCGCAACTTCATTCTAGTGACGCCGCCTCGAATTGGCAACGGATCACCCCTGCGGGCATGAGCGTTGTCCTACACTGTCGCTAAGGGGGCAGGGAGGCTCGAAAATGGCGGCACTATCCGGGAACACGAGACGTGCACTGCGGGGGCATCTTTGGCGTTTGCTGGACCTCCTCGAAAAGGTGCGGGAGACGAGTGGCGCCCAGGCGAGCAGCAGCGCTCACATCAGCTATGTGCGTCGTCCCGCTGGCGACGAGCTCGACCATGTCCAGCGCTTCCTCGAAGACTTCGACAAAGAGGTCGACCGGGCGGCGTTTCAGTGGGGGATCGACATCGAGGGGGAGCCGATTGATGCGAGGCACGCGCTGTCTGTCACGTTGCAGTTCGTCGGGATTGCGATCGATGAGATGTCGCCGGCGCGCCTGTCCGGCTTCGGGGCGCTGGATCCGGTGTTCGAGACAGATTACGCCGCGTTTATCGAGAGACTTCGCGCGCATCTTGACGCCGTGCAGCGTTCGCTTGACCTACGGTAGACCGATATACGATCCGCCGATGCCGTAGTAGTCCATAACGGTCCCCCCTTAGCTACGCAGCGTTGCCACAAGCCGCTTCGTGCGCAGCAGCAGTCCCAGACCGTCGACCGCGTGACGAACCACGACATCGGCAACGTCCATTGCATCAATGGCGAGTCCCTCGGTGCCGAGCACGGCGATCGCAAGCGCCGACTGCTTGAGCATGAGTGCGTCGTTGCGCCCATTACCGATTGCCACGACGCGATCCGGGCCAAGGCGACGAACATAGTCGCTTTTGGCGAGCGCCTGTCCCGCAGCGGGCAGGCAGACGATTTCCACCGGACAATTGCGTAGATGCTCGCGCGCGTCGCCGTAGGTATTGCCCGTGACCACGTGAAGATCGAGCTCATTGGCGAGCGCCGCCAGACGTGACTCGACGCCATCGAGCAAACGCCCATCGGCGGCAAGCGTGCCGTTGAAGTCAAGCACAAGATGCTCGAGGTTGAGGGTACGAAACCCCGGGATGTCGATGACGATCATCCGTCTCTCCTTGCTCGCCTTGCGGGACACCGGGCCCCTGCCGTGGCGCGACCAGGCGATTCGCCCGCGCCATCCTGGAGCTTGGGGAGACAGACATGCGCAACAGCGCGGCCCGACGTCCGGACGGCTGCAGGCATCATTAGCCGGGCCAAGCCGGCGGTTGGTGGAGAATGCCATCTCCGTAAGATTCATGATTCAACTCTAGACAATGCCGGGAAGCTGCGCAATCCGGTTTTTGACTGGCGCAGATGGTGCTTTAGCCTGGTTTCGGGAACAACATGCCTTTGGAAGTGCTACGGGCCTGACAGTGGCGAGTGCAAAACATGCGTGTTACACTGGTTCGAAAGGAGATGGCATTCCTCCTCAAACCGCCGGCTTGGCCCGGCTAATGATGCCTACGGTCCCTGGGTCAGGAGGTCGTGGGCATTGCCAAAGCGTCCTGCTACCCGGATTTGTTCAATCTACGAATCTGGTATTTCATGCGATCTGTTCCTTTTCCGTGCCTTGCGAGGCGTGGTGCACACACGCGTTCGTTTTCTCTCAATGTGGCAGCCAGCTTGTCCGTTTGGAGGCGCCCATGAAGGGGAGTCAGCTGACTATCTACGCTGCGAACCAGAGCCACCGTGTGAAACACATGACCGTGGTTGAATGGTTGCTCCATGAAGCCAAAGAGGCCGGTATCGTCGGCGCGACGGTCGTCGAGGTGGCAGAGGGCGTGGACGCGAAGGGCCGATACCACGCGGCGCGTTTCTTCGAACTCACGGATCAACCGGTCGCTGTGACGTTGATTGGCGAGGACGAAAGGATAGATGGAATGCTGGCTCGACTGCGGGCCGGCGGCATTCGCCTTTTCTATACCCGCACACCGATCGAGTACGAGACCCTGGGAACGGTGGGAGGCCAGTGATGGATTTCAACACTATTCCACCCGGCGATAACGTTCCGCTGGAAGTCAATGCCATCATCGAGATTCCCGCCCAGAGCGAACCGGTGAAATACGAGGCAGATAAACACCTCGGACTCCTGAGGGTTGACCGGATCATGAGCGCCGGTATGCGCTACCCCGGCAATTATGGCTTCATTCCGCAGACACTTGCCCGGGACGGCGATCCGCTGGACATCATCGTAATCGCGCCATTTCCGCTCGAGCGGCTGTCGCTCATTCCCTGTCGGCCGGTGGGACTACTGAACATGACCGATCAGGCCGGCCCTGACGAGAAGGTGATCGCGGTGCCGACGGACGGTGTCTGCCCGGCGACCCGCAACATCACGGACCTGGGTGGCGTTGGCGAGTACACGTTGAACCAGATCCAGTTTTTCTTTGAAAACTACAAGAAGCTCGAGCCGGGCAAGTGGGTGCAGTTCGAGGGGTGGGCGGATATCGACGCGGCGTATCAGGCAATCCGCGGCGCGGTGGCGGCGTTTCACGACGCGCATCCCTGAATCCGTCTTCCTCTGATTGCGAGGTGGCCACGCGTAAGCCCGGCTACCGTATTTAGGTGCCGAGTCGACAGGAGCCGCGATGAGCAACCACGCAGTGATTGACAGGATAGAGGCCGACGAAATCCTCGATTCGCGCGGCAATCCAACGGTCGAGGTGACCGTCACGCTGGGCAATGGAATCAGCGCCAGCGCGGCAGTGCCTTCCGGGGCATCGACGGGCGAGTTTGAAGCGGTCGAACTTCGTGACAGGGATCCCGGGCGATATGGGGGCAAGGGCGTACTGCGCGCGGTCAAACACGTGAACGAAGAGATCGCGTGGGCGCTGACGGGCATGAGAGCGGACGATCAGCGACTGATTGACGAGAAGCTCATCGAGGTGGACGGCTCCGAGACGAAAGCGGTGCTCGGTGCGAATGCGATTTTGGGCGCTTCACTTGCCTGCGCGAAAGTCGGGGCAGTGGAGAGCGGCTTGCCGCTGTTCCGGTATCTAGGGGGAACAAACGCCCACGTGCTGCCTGTCCCGATGTTCAATGTACTGAACGGCGGCAAACACGCGCACCGTGGCCCGGATGTCCAGGAGTACAAGCTGGTGCCGCTGGGTGCGCCGACGTTTCGCGAGGCCCTGCGGTATGGCGCGGAAACGTACCACGCGCTCGGCGCCGTGCTGGCCGAGGGAGGCGCGTCCACGAATGTGGGTGACGAAGGCGGCTATGTTCCCCAGTTGCCCTCGAACGCGGTTGCCGTGGAACTCATCCTGCGGGCGATAGAGCGCGCAGGGTACCGGGCCGGAGAGGATATCGCGATTGGTATCGATCCGGCGGCAAGCTCGTTCTACGAGGATGGACGCTATCACCTAAACCGGGATGACAGGGTCTTGACGTCCGCGGAAATGATCGCGTACTGGGCGGACTGGGTGGGCCGCTATCCGCTGATATCGCTTGAGGATCCCCTTGCGGACAGTGACTGGGAAGGGTTCGCCGCATTGACGCGTGAGCTGGGTAGCCGCGTCCAGATCGTGGGCGATGACCTGTTCGTGACGAACCGGAAGTTCCTGCAGCGAGGCATCGATGAGCACTGCTGCAACAGCATCCTCATCAAGCTCAACCAGATCGGCACCGTGACGGAAACGCTGGATACCGCGCAGCTCGCATTCTCCGCTGGATATACCTGCCTTGTCTCGCACCGGTCCGGTGAAACGGAAGATACGAGTATTGCCGATCTCGCGGTCGCGCTGGGTTGTGGCCAGATCAAGTCCGGCGCCCCGGCGCGCGGAGAAAGGGTGGCGAAGTACAACCGTCTGCTCGCCATCGAGAGAATGCTCGGTGACGACGCGCGGTTTGCAGGGCGCTCCGCGTTCCGGCAATCCCGTCATAGCTAGGCCGGCAACGGCAGTCGCTGGCACCTGGAGAAAGTGCAGATGGCAACGTCCGCGTCGATCGCTCGCGTCATCGGAGAAGAAGTCCTGGATTCCCGGGGCAATCCGACCGTGCAGGTTACCGTCGTGCTCGACGACGATTCTCTCGCGCACGCAACGGTGCCATCGGGCGCGTCGACCGGAGAATCGGAAGCCATCGAGTTGCGTGATGGCGACCGTCAGCGGTATGGAGGCAAGGGCGTCCTGAACGCAGTCAGGCACGTCAACGAACTGATTGGCCCCGCGCTGATGGGCCTGCTCGCCGATGACCAGTGGCGTATCGACGCCGTGTTGATCGAACTCGACGGGACCGATTTCAAGTCCCGTCTTGGCGCCAATGCAACACTGGGCGCGTCCCTCGCATGCGCGCGCGCTGCCGCGCAGGCCTGCCGCCTGCCGCTTTTCCGGTATCTCGGTGGGGACGAGGCGCGGGTTCTGCCCACGCCAATGCTCACGGTGATGGACGGTGGCATCCATGGGAACGACGGGCCCGACCTTCAGGAATTCATGCTGGTGCCCGTCGGCGCACCGACGTTCAGGGAGGCACTCCGGTTTGGGGTGGAAACGTACCACGCATTGCGTGATCTGCTGGTCGAACGTCACACCTCGACGAACGTCGGCGACGAGGGGGGATTTGTGCCGGCGCTTTCGTCCAATCGTGCGGCGCTCGACCTGGTGATGCAGGCAATCGAGCGCGCTGGATACAGGCCAGGGGAAGACATCTCGCTGGCCATTGACTTCGCCGCGACCGGCCTTTGGCGTGACGGTCGATACCGGCTGTCGCGTGAGGGGCGTGACTATTCGGCAGACGAGATGGTGGGACTATGCCGGGAATGGGGCGAGCAATACCCGCTGGTGTCTGTCGAGGACCCACTCAGGGACAATGACTGGGGCGGCTATGCCCAGTTGACGCGCGAGCTCGGCGACCGGATGCAGATAGCGGGCGATGATCTGTTCGTGAGCAACCGTCCGTTTCTCGTAAAGGGAATCGCTCAGGGTTGCTGCAACTGCGTCGTCATCAAGCCCAATCAGGTTGGAACGGTCACCGAGACCCTGAACACTGCGCGTATGGCACTCGCTGCAGGATATTCGTGCATGGTCGCCCATCGTTCAGGGGAAACAGAAGACACAAGCATTGCTGATCTGGCAGTGGCGCTGAATTGCGGCCAGATCAAGGCCGGGGCGCCGGCGAGAGGGGAGCGCGTCGCGAAGTACAACAGGCTTTTGACCATCGAGGCGAGGCTTGGCGAACGCGCACAGTATGCTGGGCGCGCGGCGTTCCAGCGCAGGCGTTGATCGCTGGTGCACCGTGAGCCGGGAGGGAGGAGATCGTGGATGGCGTGCCGAGGCTACTTCATGACCGGGAGCTATTTGAAGCATTGTTGACACACGTACGGACACTCGATGATGCGATTCGCGAAGGCGCCGTCTTTGGCTATCCGGCAATTTTTATCGACGATCGCGTCGCGTGCTACGTGTACGGCAGCGGAATCGGTATCAGGTTGCCCGCAGGTTTCGCGCAGCGCCTGGTCTATCGTGGAAGTGCATTTTATTTTCAGCCCTATGGGCGCTCCGTCATGCTGCAATGGGTGGAGATGCGCGTTTCCCGCGACCAGCTGGATGAAATCACTGATGTGCAGAGCGTATCAATCCGCTTCATGAGGGCGCTTGGAGAGAGTGCCTGACCGGATCTCGCGCACCGGGTCGGCGGCCGCGCGTTCGCGGCGTCGCAGCATGCGTGACGCCCTTAGTCATGCACTAGAATTCGTTGTGGGGCCTTGCGCCCTGGGGCTGCCGACTTCGTGACGGCATCCTGGTGTCGTTGAAGGAGGCAGACATGAACGGCTACCAGCTCACTTTCTATACCGAAAAGAATCGCCGCCACGGCCACCAAACCGTCGCGGACTGGCTGCTTCATGAAGCGAAGCAACTTGGTATTCATGGTGCGACGGTCATCAATTGCGCAGAGGGAACGGGGCATGCGGGGGCGCACCATGCCGCACACGTGCTCAGCCTCACCGATCAACCTGTCCAGGTCATCCTTGCCGTTACGGAAGACGAGGCCGACCGGATGATGGATGTGGTGAAAACCGAACACGTGCACGTGTTTTATACCCGCTCGCCTGTCGAATTTGGATTGGTCGGCGATGACGAACACGAAAGCGCCGGGAAGCATTTCTCTCTCTTCCACCGGCGGCCGCACTAGAAGAAGGTTGCAGGCTTGCATGTATCGAGGCGTCTCCTATACTCGATACTGTTGTTTGCGGAGATGGCATCCTCCCTTAACCGCCGCGTCGTCTCCATGTGGCTAATGATGCCTACCAGTCCCCGGTAGCCGGGGCCGGTAGGTATTTTTGGCCGGCTCGCATTCACGAGCATCCCGGGCATATTGATGCCAGAAAAAAGTGAAGAACATGGGATGCACCGGCGAGCGTTCATGGCAAATCCCCTGCTGCGTTGACCTTTGCTCGCCCGCATGGGCAGGAGCACGGCCATGAGCGCACGCGACATCCTGCTTCAGATCGCCCAGGTGGTGACCGTGCTCGCCCTCTCGCCGCTGCTGCAGGGCGTGATCCTGCAGTGGGAGGAGCGCATCCAGCGTGGGCGGGGGCCGGGCATCTTCCAACCCTATCGCGACCTGCGCAAGCTTTTCCGCAAGCAGATTGTTGTGCCCGAGACGGCGTCGTGGATCTTCTGGTGCGCGCCGGTCGTGGCGTTCACATGCATGATGACGGTGCCGATCCTGATCCCGGTTCTCACCGATTTTCCGCTGCCACTCTCCGACATGGGCGACATACTGGGTGGCGGCCTCATTCTCACCCTGGGTTCCTTCGCCATTGTCCTGGCGGGCCTCGACTCGGGCAGCGCCTATGGCGGCATCGGCTCGAGTCGTTCCGTCATGCTCGGCATACTGGCTGAGCCAACGTTGATTCTCGTGCTCGTAGGTATTACGTTGCTCGCCAAGGCGATGTTGCCGTTCGTGGTGAATCACCTGCTCGTTCAGCAGCCCGCTGTGTACTGGAGCCCGGCGCATCTCTTTCTCGTCTTCGCTTTCTTCGTGCTGCTGCTCGTGGAAACGGACCGGCTGCCGATTCATTCGAGCACGCATATCGAGGTATACATGATCGAGGAGGCACGTATCCTCGAATATTCCGGCCCACTCCTGGCACTCCTGAAGTGGGCATCGATGATGAAGCAGTTCATCCTTTTCACGATCTTCTGCAACGTGCTCACCCTGCCATGGGGGCTTTCGCAGCGCGGTACCGCGATCGGTGCGATCGGTGCGGCGGCAGTGCTATTTGCTCGGATGCTCGTCGTGGCGCTCGTGATCGTCCTCGTTGAAACGGCCCAGTCCCGACTGCGCTTTTTCCGCTATCAGGAGCCGCTTGCGGCGTCTTTCATGCTCGCCGTACTCGCGATCGCTGCAAACCAGTTGCGGTGACGCCATGCTACTTGCCCACCTGAATCCTCTGGCGGCGTCCCTGTTCAGCCTGCTGGCGATCGGTAGCCTCCTGCTGGCGTTCGTCATGCTCGGCTCGCGCTGGCTCAAGGACTACCTGCTCGCCTTCATGGCGGAGTCATGGTTGATCGCGATCCTGTCGGGCGCTGTCGGCTATTTCGGTAACTACCACGAACTCTATCTGGTGGCCGTGCTCACGGCACTCTTCAGAGGTCTCGTGCTGCCATACCTGATCTGGAGGATTATTGCGCGCCTGTCTGTCGAACGCGAGCTGCACGTCACGTTGCAGCCGAGTTCGAGTCTCGTGCTCGGTGCGTTACTCGTGCTCTTTGCCTTCGTCGTCTCGAATCATCTGGGCAACTCGCTGGGGCTGGGCGGCACGGTGGTCGTGCTTGCATTGACGGTGATGCTGTCGATGAAACTCATCGGTTTTCTGATGCTTGCCGTGCGGCAGGAAGCGATCAGCCAGGTGCTTGGGCTGCTGGTTCTCGAAAACGGAATCTTTCTCGGCTCACAGATTCTGGTCCCGGGTATGCCGCTTCTCATCGAACTTGTCCTCCTGTTCGATCTTCTCGTCATCGTGGTGAGCTTTGGTGTGCTTGTGCGCTACCTGGTCGCGCACGTGGGCAGCACGAGCAGCCATGAACTCAGGCGTCTGGTGGGGTGATCATGATCGAAGCATGGCTGGCGATCGTCGTCCTCGCACCGGTGCTGGCCGCCCTGCTGGCTGGCGTCAGCCAGCACGTGAGAATGGCCGAGTATGCCAACCTCGCGGCCGCAGTCCTTTGTCTCATTGCGTCGTTTTGGCTGGTCGTCCATGTTGACGGATCGAGGACGTTCATCAATGGTTACGTTCTCTTCGACGGCCTCGGCGCGTGGACACTCGTTTGTACCTGCGTCGTCTATTTCCTGGCCTCCGTCTACGCTGTCGGCTACATGCGTCTTCTCAAGGAGGAGGAGGGGCGCTTGCCCAGCTTCTACGCATTGTTCGCGTTGTTTGCCGCGACGATGATCTGCGGCCCGTTGATGAACAACATCGGCGTCTACTGGATCGCCATCGAACTGACGACGCTGGTGAGCACGTTTCTGGTGGGCTTCGAGCGCGGGCAGGAAGCCATCGAGGCGGCGTGGAAATACATCATCGTCGTGTCCGCTGGCATCAGCCTCGCGCTGCTCGGGACAGTGCTGTTTTACTGGGCGGGCAGTCTTGTCCTCGGCCCGACCTATGACATGACGTGGGATACCTTGCGTCGGGCCGCGCCGCGCATGAGTCCGGCGCTTACGCAGATGGGCTTTCTTCTGGTGCTTGTCGGTTACGGGACAAAAGCGGGGCTCGCGCCCATGCACACGTGGTTGCCTGACGCCCATAGCGAGGGGCCGGCGCCCGTATCGGCCATGCTGTCAGGGGCGCTGCTGAACACGGCGATGCTCGGCGTCGCGCGCTTTCTGACCATTACGGATGCGGCGAGCGGATCGATGCTCCCGCGGACTGTTCTCGTCGCCTTCGGCGCTTTCTCGCTGTTCGTCGCTGCGCTCTTCATCGTGCGGCAGCAGGGCATAAAGCGGCTCATGGCGTATTCGAGCGTCGAGCATATGGGTGTGCTGGCACTTGGCTTTGGGTTCGGCGGCTCACTTGCCATTGCCGCGGTGCTGTATCACATGCTCAACCATTCGCTGAACAAGTCGCTGATGTTCTTCGGCGCAGGGAACGTGATGCGTGTCTACGGGACGAAGGACATGGATGCCATACGGGGCGTTTGGTCACGCTTTCCGGTGAGCGGCGCATTGTGGATCGCAGGGGCGGTCGCGATCACGGGGGCGCCGCCCTTCGGTCTTTTTCTGAGCGAGCTGGCGTTGATGCGCGCGGGGTTCGCAACCCCTAATGCGTGGGCAGTTATCGTGCTCCTGCTGCTCCTGATCGTCATTTTCATCGGATTCCTGAATCACTTTCGGTCCATGTATTTCGACAACCGGACTCCGGATGCCGCCGTCGCATCTGTCGCCAACGGCGTCGAGGTCAGCCTATGGATGACGCTGCCAATGTGGATGGCGCTTGTACCCGTATTCGTGCTCGGGATCTGGTGGCCGCAGGAGCTGTGGCGCTATTTCGGTATCGTCGCGGCAGATCTGGGGGGAGGCGCGCGATGACGAACTGCGAGTACGTGACGCTGTCGATAGACGAGCTTGTGGGGCGTGCGCAGGCGCTGGTCGCCGCAGGTGGCCGCTTTCAGGGCGTGTATGCGTGGTTCCCACCCGCATTGGACGCAGAACTGCGATACGTCGCCACCTTGCCGGGTCAGGAAACGTTCGCTGGCTGGCGCGTTCCGGTGAGCGGGCACGCCGTGCCTAGCCTCGCTGCGATCAGTCCACTTCTTGGCTGGCACGAGCGAGAAGTCATGGAAATGAGCGGTGTCGCGTTCTCGGGACACCCGGAACCCGAGAGACTGGTGACGGCGTTCCTGCCGCGCACCGAAAGCGGTCCCCTGGAGCCCGGCAATGCACACGGCGGCATGGCCGGAAAGCTGCCAGCACCGCTACTGCCAGCGGTATCGGGCAAGCACGTGCAGCTGCTTCCCTTCGGACCGGTGCGGGCGGACGTAGTAGAGTCCGCCCAGTTCATCTTCTACTACCTTGGCGAAGGCATCCTGCACTATCACCCAAACCTGTTTCTCAAGCATCGCGGGATGGAGAAGCAGTTCGAGGGCATGGATGCTGGCTCTGCCACGTTGCTCGCCGAACGGGTGGTGGGCATTGACAGCGTGGCGCACGCGATCGCCTTCGTTGAAGCCATCGAGGATGCGGCGGACTGCGAAGTACCCGCAAGGGCCCAATGGTTCCGGCTTGTTGCTGCCGAGCTTGAGCGCATCTACAACCATCTTCATTACCTTGGGCACCTGTGCCACACAACGACCCTGAAGGTCGGCGAAGCGCAGGGAAAGCTGCTTGAGGAGCGGGCCAAGCAGATCAACGGCCGAGCCAGCGGCAGCCGCTTTCTGCGCAGCCTTGTGTGGCCCGGCGGCGTGCGGCGTGAGCTGGATCTCCAGCCCATCAGCGAAGGGCTGAGGGTATTGAAACCGCAGATTGACGAATACATCGGGCTGATTGAAAGAACGACCAGTCATCTCGACCGTTTGATTTCCACGGCACCCTTGAGCCAGCAGCTCGCCTTCGACCAGGGCGCGACCGGTCCGATTGAGCGGGCCTCCGGTGTGGATCGCGATCTGAGACGCGACCATCCGTATGCAGCTTATCGCACGCTGCAACCGGAGGTTGCCGTGGCACAGGAGGGGGATGCCGCGGCGCGGATGCGGGTTCGCATCGCGGAACTGCGCGCGAGTATCGCACTCGTCGACAAGGCCATCGCCGATGGTTTGCCGCAAGGCCCAATATCTGCGGGATGCGTACCGCCGGCGGGCACCGAGGGGCTCGGATGGGCGGAGTCCCCGCGCGGGACGGTCCTGTATGCCGTGCATATTGGCACCGACGGGCGGCTGCTACGCGTGAAGATCAAGTCGCCGTCGTTCGCAAACTGGCGTGTGTTTCCGTCGACCGTGCACGACAGCAACATGATGGACTACGCGATCAATGAGGCAAGCTTCGGGCTGACGATCTCGGGCTGCGCCCGGTAGCGTATGCAGACGTTTTGAGGAACGCACGCCATGTCACTCTGGACCTGGTTTGGACTCAAGGAAGGTAGCGCGAGCACCGACTGGCCGTTGAAGGGCGGCGAGGACGGACAGCAGGGCGTGCTCGGCATGCCGTGCTACGACCCGTCAAAATGCAGGCCAAACTGCGACGAGTGTGCACAGGCCTGTGTGACTCACGCGATCAGCTTCAGGTCGCAGGAGGAGGCAGTGACACCGGAGGTTGACTGGGGACGCTGCATCGTGTGCCAGCGCTGTACGGAAGTCTGCCCGGCTGCCGCCTTTACTCCGTCAACGGACTGGGCACTGGGTGTCAGCGAGCGACTCGACCTCAAATGGGACACGGCATTTGGCGAGCGCATCTCTCGTGACGTCGTAGAACATGGGTGTCGCGCGTTTGGACGCAGCCTGCATATCCGGCACGTCGACGCGGGGTCGTGCAACGGCTGCGAGTCCGAGCTGCAGGCGTTGAACAATCCCTTCTATAACCTGCACAGGCTGGGGATTTTCTTCACGCCATCGCCTCGCTTCGCCGACGTGCTGCTGGTCACAGGGCCCGTCACGAAGGCAATGCACGGACCGCTTCTCGAAACCTGGGAAGCGATGCCCGCGCCACGATGGGTGATTGCAACCGGCACCTGCGCGGTCTCGGGCGGCGTGACGGGCGGCAACTACGCATCGGGCACCGGGCTTGACGGTGTCGTGCCCGTCGATATCTATCTGCCAGGCTGCCCGCCCAACCCCGCAGCGTTGATTCACGCGCTGTTGATGATCGTCGGGCGGGCGGAGCAGCGAATGAGGGGAGGCCGGATTGAACGCTAACCAGTTGCTGGGCATTGCCGCTGCGGCCTGGGTGCTGGCCGCCATCCTGTCCCCACTGCGGGTCATGCATCGCGCGATCCGCGCGCTGCTTGGCGCAGGCTGTGCGCTCGGGATGCTCGCCTGTCTCGCAGCGTTGCCACTGGGCACGTCGCCAGCGGCGCTGGGCGTCTCCCTGGCGTCCCAGCCCGTTTCATTCGCGGTCGAACCGTCGGGTCTGTGGTTGCTGGGTTTCGGGCTTGTGCCGGCCATCTTCGCCTGCTGGCTCGGGTCTCCGCTTGCGGGGCGCTCGGGCCGCTGGTACGCGGGCGCGGCATTCAGCCTGCTCGGTGCGCTCGGCGTAATTGGCCTGCAGGACGGGATCTCCCTGCTGGTGGCGTGGGAGGTGATGAGCCTCGGAGGCGCGCTGATGCTTGCGGGGGAACGTGCTGAGGAAAATGAAGCAAAGCCGGTGTTGCTGATGCTTTCCCTTCTGGAGGTGGGCGCGGTCGCCCTCGTTTTTGCGATCATTGTGCTCGACCACGGCACGGGTGGCATCGGATTCGGGAATTTCGTTGCGAATGCGACGACGTCCAGCAATGTCGTGTCATGGTTTGCGGGCATCGCGCTTCTCGTCGGGTTCGGCGCGAAGCTTGGCTTGTTACCCTTCTATGAATGGTTTCCGCGGGCGTATTCAAGTGGCAGCGGGGCGACGGGCGCACTCTTTTCGGGTGTCGTGCTCAATGCCGCGTATTTCGCCTTGAGCCGCGGGTGGAACACGTGGCTCAACGTGGCTGTCGGGCCTGATACGGCGTTCGGCCTGGGCGTGATCGCCATCGCGGTCGGCGTCGTGAGCGCGATCCTCGCCGTGCTCTTTGCGTTCCAGCAGGACGACTGGCGCGCACTGTTGAGCTATTCGTCTGCGGAGAATGCGTCGATCGCCGTGGTCATGCTTGGCGTGACGCAGCTCTTTCGGGCCGACCATCTTGCGGACCTCGCCGGGCTGGCCTGGACGGTGGCGATGCTGCATCTCGCCGGTCACGCGCTGGCGAAAGGCGCGCTCTTTCTGACCGCGGACGGCATTTATCTGGCCTCCGGAAGTTACGACATCATCCCGCGCGGCTGGCTGAAGCGCAGCGGCTTTCTGCTCGGGCTCGGGGCGGTGTTTGCCGTGATGAGCCTCGCGTCGGTCCCGCCGCAGGCGGGCTTCGTCAGCGAGTGGTATGTATTCCAGTCCGTTTTCCAGGGCTTCCACCTTTCGTCGTTTGTCGGGCGGCTTGCGCTGGTGCTTGCCGGCGCGGGACTTGCACTTGCAGCGGCTGTCGCGCTGGCGACGTTCGTCAAGGTCTTCGGTCTGGGGTTGCTCGGGTTGCCGGACGTCGACGTAACGCCGCTCGTGCCTCGCACAAATGCCGTGGCAGTGGGCATCCTTGGCCTTTGCGTCCTTGCAGTGGCAGTCGGCGCACCCCTCTGGCTGAACGCGCTGGCCGCAGACGCGCAGGCGCTTTTCAACGCCAACAGTCCGCAGGCCATGGTCGTTGGCTGGGTGCTCGTTCCCCTGACCAACAAGTTCGCCTTTATCTCGCCGTCGAAGCTGATTATTGTGATGCCGCTGCTGGCAATCCTGCCGCTCGCGCTGTTGTGGCTTACGAAGCGTCGCGCAGTCAGGCGCGTTCCGGTCTGGTTTGGCGGCATGACAACGAATGATCGGGACGCGATGACCACGGCACTGACATTCTCGAACGCGATGCGCACGTTCTACAGCTTTGTGTACCAGCCCACGATCAGTACTACGCGCGAGCACGAACAGCGCGAGTACTTCATCAAGCGCCTGGTGTTTTCGGCAGGTGTGACCGACCTGTTCGAGCGACACCTGTTCGATCCTGCGGTCCGGATTGTGAACCGGTGCGCGGAGAAGTTGCGCGCGCTGCAGTCGGGCAACCTGAATTTTTATCTTGCCTTGATCGGAGGGTTGCTGATCGCGATCCTTTTCCTCACGCTCCTGTAGCGCTCGTCCTGCCAGCCACGCCAAGCCCTGACGGGGCCGGGTTCGCCGCCTGCCTGGTGACTCGGCCGGTAGTGGGGTGGTGCGTCCTTTTTGCGACAACCCAGTTGCAGCGGGAAACGTCGTCCCTTAAAATCGCACGGCTTTCGGAGATGGCATACCTCCCGTAACCGCCGCGTCAGCGGCTGATGATGCCTACGAGTTCCTGGGTGAAGGAGGTCGTAGGTCGTCCGTGCGGGGCCCCCGTCGCCCGGGTTTGATGAAGCTTCAAACCTGGAAAACATGAAAAACCTGAAGTCTCTCGAGCAGGTGGCCATGGTGCCTTACATGGCGCGCTGGCTGCTCCTGTCCTCCATTCTCGGCACCCTTGCCGGCACTGCATCCGCTGTCTTCCTCTACGCGCTTGATCGCGCAACCGATATCCGCCTCGACAATCCGTGGCTGCTGTGGCTTCTGCCATTGGCGGGCTTCGCCATGGGCTGGGTCTATCATCGCGTGGGGCAGTCCGTCGAAGGCGGCAACAACCTCCTGATCGACGAGGTGCACGACCCGAAAAAGATCGTGCCCAAGCGCATGGCGCCCCTCGTGTTGATCGCGACCGTCGTGACCCATCTCTTTGGCGGCTCGGCGGGCCGTGAAGGCACAGCTGTCCAGATGGGCGGTGCGTTGGCCGATCAGGTGACGGCGCTCTTCGGCCTCGAAAAGGAGGAGCGCCGGATTCTCCTCATGGGGGGCATTGCCGCGGGCTTTTCGTCCGTCTTCGGCACGCCGTTGGCCGGCGCGGTGTTTGGCCTGGAAGTGCTCGCGATCGGCCGCCTTCGTTACGACGCGCTGCTTGCCTGTATCGCCTCTTCGGTCGTGGCGGATCAGGTCTGCCGCGTTTGGGGCATCCATCACACCGTGTACAGCGTTCCGGTGGTGCCGCCGGTCACGGTACTTGGCGCGGCTTCAGTGATCGTCGCGGGTATTGCCTTTGGCGTGGTGGGCATGCTGTTCGCCGACTCGACTCACGCGCTGTCCGCGCTGATCAAGCGCAAGATTGCCTACGCTCCGGCGAGACCTCTGCTGGGCGGTGCGATCGTCGCGCTGGCCGGCGTGGTCCTGAACGTTCCGCAATATCTGGGGCTCGGCATTCCTACGATCGTCCAGGCATTCAATGGGCCACTGCCGGTCTACGACTTCGCCGGAAAGTTTGCCTTCACCGCCGTCACACTGGCGTCCGGTTTCAAGGGGGGTGAGGTTACGCCCCTGTTCTACATCGGCGCGACGCTTGGCAACGCATTGGGTCATGTACTGGCGTTGCCGATCCCTGTCCTTGCCGGCCTCGGCTTCGTCGCCGTGTTTGCCGGTGCGGCGAATACGCCGATCGCATCGACCATCATGGCCATCGAGCTGTTCGGTTCGGACATCGCCGTCTATGCAGCGCTCGCGTGCGTTGTGGCCTATCTCTTTTCCGGACATACGGGCATCTATCGCGCCCAGCGCGTTGGCCATGCCAAACACCCCCTTCTGCCTGCGGGAATGCGTCTTTCTGACATCCCGGCGCTTCGGCGCGCGCGCCGTGCTGCGGCCGCCGCTGCATCGTCAACCCAGTCGTGACTCGATCATCCCTGAAAACCATGTCCAAACTGATTTCGCTTCGCCTGTATTTCCACCACTCTGAACGTGCCCACGCACACGAACCAAAGCGCTTCTGGCAGCGCTTCACGCGACCGAGTCTTGCACGCCACCTGCTGGAGCATGCACGGCGTGCAGGTATCGAACAGGCGGTCCTTCACCGGGTGCACGCCGGTTATCTGAACGGGGATCGTGTCCACCATGAACACGTTGAGGCCGCGCATCATCGATTCCCGCATTGCATCGAGCTGATCGACCTTGAAAGCAAGGTGAGAGCGTTCTGGGGCGCTCACGGCAAAGGCCTTCATAACGTGCGCGCTGTCTTCCTTCCCTGCGAAGGGGCCGTTGTCGAGAGTTAAATCCGTTACGGGCCTCAGGGAGACGCCATGACGTGGGATGCAAAACAGGAGCGGTTAAAGGGGCAGCTGATGCTCGTGACCTATGCATTGCTTGCGAATGAAGTGCTGGCTTGGGCTTTCTCGTTTCTCGCGATCGCGATTTATCCCGGAATGCAGCGATGGTGGTTCATGGCTCTTGGAGCAGTGACCATGCCTGGGGCAATGACATGGATCAGCCGGGACGCGAAAAGGGCCTATGAAACCGCAGCGCACGAGCGGTTTCTGGGCTTTGACGGCATCCCTCCACGCGTCGCGTCGATTGCAGAGAACTGCCCGAGTCGATGGCTCGTTCTGCTACATATCCAGATGCATCCCGAGTTGCGTTTCCACGAACGGTAGTCAGCGCGATTTCCGTCGCTAGCGGAGACTGTCATGAACGGCACCGGTGGAACCTTCGCCGCACGACGCGCCATGAGGTTTGTCCTCCTCGTGGGCGTCCTCAGTCTTTTCGCGGATTGCACGTACGAGGGAGCGCGAAGCGTACTGGGTCCCTGGCTTGCCACAATGGGCGCGTCCGCAACGGTCATCGGAGTTGTGGTCGGGTTTGGCGAACTGCTGGGTTACGGGCTGCGGGTGGTGTCGGGGAGACTGGCTGACGCGTCACGCCAGTTCTGGCCGATAACCATCACGGGCTACGTTGTACAGATGAGCGCGGTTCCGCTCCTTGCCCTTGTTCACAGCTGGCAACTCGCCGCGATCCTGATCGTGCTGGAGCGCACGGGCAAAGCGATACGCAATCCGCCGCGAGACGTGATGCTCGCCAGCGCAGCAAAGCGCATCGGTGGCTATGGTTGGGCCTTCGGGATTCATGAGGCATTCGACCAGTTTGGTGCCATGGTGGGGCCGCTCGTTGTGGCCGCACACGGAAACTATCGTTTTGCGTTTGCCGTCCTGGCGATCCCGGCCTCCATCAATCTATGCTTCGTCGCGCTCGCACGTATCGCCTTTCCGCGTCCGCAGGATCTGGAGCAACGAGAGGCAGAAGAAGCGATCGTTGACCGCTATCCCGTGGACTACTGGGTGTACCTCGCCGGGGCGGGCCTCGTAGCCGCCGGCTTTGCGGACTACCCGCTGATCGCGTATCACTGGTCAATCCATCGCGTGATTCCGGCGGACTGGGTTCCGCTGCTATACGCGGTCGCCATGGCGGTCAGCGGGGGAGCGTCGCTTCTTCTCGGGCGGCTCTTTGACCGGTACGGGTTTCGCGTCCTGATCGTTTTGACCATCGTTGCGGCGGCTTTCGCACCACTTGTGTTCCTTGCCGGTCGCATGGAATACGTCGTTCTTGGCGCCGCGCTTTGGGGCATGGGCATGGGGGTTCACGAGTCCATCATTCCCGCAGCCGTAGCACCGATGGTAAGTCGGTCGCGGCGAGCGTCGCCGTTCGGGGTGTTCACAGCCGCCTATGGGGTCTGCTGGTTTGCCGGTAGCGCATTGATTGGGTGGATCTACGACAGGTCGATTACAGGCGCAGTCTTCTTCTGCGTCATTTCGCAGCTGCTGGCACTTCCGGCATTCGTGTGGATCAGTCGTCGCAATACTCCGAGACGGCATTCAGGCGTCGCCGGAGAGTAGTGCTTTTGTTTGGATATCAGCGCTTCCCGGGAATCCAGGTGGGGGCAGGGCATGCTGATCCCGTCTCAGGGTGTGGCATAGGGCGGTGTTGAGCCGGTGTTCGATCAACGGATCCGATGCGTAGATAAGCGCCTCCGCGAAGTGCTTGATGCAGACCCCGGAAGTGAGCCGTGCAGCATGATCGTCATCCTGCGCTCGGGACACTTCCCGGATCAACCGGGCAATGGCTCTACGCGCCGCAATCTCTTCGGTGTCACAGCCAGGGCACGATTCGCGCGGAACGACTTCAGGCGCGTGCGACGTAGCACTCGCGCGGGCTGCGCTGCCGGCCGCATTGAACCAACGGAGCCGGCTACGCGGACGCCGTTTCGGAGCGTAGCTGGAGCCCGACGCGGGGGTGACTGGGCGAGCGGGTAGCGCGGTCTCGAGATAGCGCTGAAGCGCCGCGCGTTGCAGTTCCCTGTCTGGCTGGGCGAGGCAGAGGAACAGATGATTTCGGCAGGTCGGGAGCGTGATCCAGCCAGGTTGTTCAAGACGCACGTTCTCCGCGGCAGACGTCAGCCATTGGGTGCGCCCTGCGTGAATCGCCTCGCAGACCGGACACTCGCAAGGCGTCTGCCACCGGGGCGTTGCGTCGCGAGCCAGTGGGTAAAGAATATGTCGTACGGCGATGACGCATTCAGTGGAACTGGCGATCAACGGTGCGTCGAGTACTTCGATTGCCGTTCGTGCCATGTTGCGTAACTGGCGAATGAAACGCCCTCGCAGGGGTGGTTCCGTGCGTTGGACAAGAAGCTGGATGTGGATAAAGCACAGCGGCGGCACGCGAGCATGCCTGCCGGTATTTTCCAGCCCTTTTAAGACGCGGGCCAATGCACGTCCTTCGCTACGGTGAAAATACGCGCACGCGGGACAGCGCCCCCGGGCATTGAACAGGATGTCCTGAAGCAACTCGTCCTGCAGGGCCGCGCGCTCAAGCAATGAGCCGAGATGACGGGCTGCCTCGCAAATGGGGGCGTCAAGCGCGCGTGCTGTTTTGCGAGCGGATGCCAGGACGGCCGCATGGTCCGTGCAGAAACCCATGCTCGTCGCCACGGTCTGCGCAAGTAACGTTCGTGCGCGTGCATCGCGCATCAGACGTCCGAAGTATCTCGCGTCCGCTCCCGCAAGCTGCGCACAGACAACGCATTCTGGCCCCGCAGCCGAAACGGCATGGACCGGTGATTCTGACGGGCGCTTGCCTGCAGCGAAGAGATGTGTGGCGAAATGGTTGGTGTCTCCGGACAGGGGGGCTTGTGAAGAGGGCATGGCAGTCACGCTCTGGTTTCGCTCACGTGACCTGGGGGTGGCTCCGGTAGACGGCCCACGGCGCCCCCCGCAGGGGTCCGTAGGCATCATTAGCCGCACAGGGGAAGCGCGACGGTTGAGGGAGAATGCCATCTCCGCGAACTCAGTCTATCGCATATCGAATCGCTTCGGCAACGCAACAAACTGGGGAAGTTTGACGCTTGCAGGGAGCCGCAAACACGTTGCGACGTGTGGGAACCGGCGATAAGATTGAGGCGTACTGGTGGAGATGGCATTCTCCCTGACCGCCCGCCCTGGGCTGATGATGCCTGCTGGCCTGATTGAAGGCAGCACTGGCACGACCACCAGTTCCCTTCATCCTGTTTGTGCCCGTGGCACGTCGACACACCGACGCTCGCCTGGGGCGAGAGCGATCGTGCTCGCCCTGGACACACGCAGACGCCTGTTGGTCCCGTTTCCAGTTGTTTACTTGCGATGGTCGCGCAAAACCGTGCGAGGCAAGGCCTATGGAACTCGACATTCAGCGCATCGAAATCTGGGAAGCCAACATTGCCGATCAGCCAGGCGGACTGGCGCACGCGCTTGATGCGCTGGATGACGCCGGCGTCGATATACAGTTCGTCGTCGCGCGGCGCGGTCCGACTGGCTCAGGACGCGGGCAAGTGCTCATTACGCCGCTTCGCGGAGATCATCAGGTCGCGGCGGCAGCGCGCGCAGGTTTCCATATGCCCGAGCATATCCACGCGATCCGCGTCTGCGGGGACAACCGCGCGGGACTCGCTACGGGCTTGCCAGGCATGATTGCGGGACTCGGCATCAATCTCCTCGGCTTCACGGCCTCGACGGTCGGTCGCGAGTTTGTCGCGTACATTGCTGCGGGCTCGCAGCCCGATGTTGACAGGATCGTGCAGGCATTGCGCCAGCTTTGAGGGATTAGTTTTGTTGTTGAGATGGGCGAGCGGAGGTGTCCGATGGATCTTCGTGAGTACGAAAACGCAAAGTTTGAGCTCGCGGGAATGCTGCGTACCTTGTCGGATGCGACAAGGGAGATGGGTGAGCCGGTCGAGGCGCAGATTCGGGATCTGTTCGTTCGTCTCGCCGAGGACCGGTTCAACCTCGCGGTGGTAGGGCGCTTCGGGCGTGGGAAGAGTTCACTGATGAATGCTCTGATCGGCGTTGAGCGGCTGCCCACGGGGATTTTGCCGCTGACGGCAGTGATTACAGCCGTTGTCTATGGCAGCACCGAAAAGGTCATCATCCACTACGAAGGACGGCGCCTTTCAACGGAAATTGCGCTCGAAGAGCTTCCACATTTCATTACGCAACGGGCCAACCCGGGTAACGTCCGAGGCGTGAAGACCGCGGAGGTGCAACTGCCGGCCGAGCTGTTGCGTCGAGGTTTCCATTTCGTTGATACACCGGGACTGGGCTCAGCCATTGCGGAGAACACGCGAACGACAGAATCGTTCCTTCCTGAAGCCGATGCAATGCTCGTGGTGACGAGCTACGACAGCCCGATGTCTGAGGAGGAGTTTGCCGTATTACGTCTGGCTGCCAGATACGATCGCCGCGTGTTCATGGTGTTGAACAAGCAGGATACAGTGACGCAGGCACAACGGGAGGAAGGGCTCGCCTATGTGAATGAGCAACTGCAACGTGTGCTTGGACCTCGCGCGTCGCCACCGTTCTCGGTTTCTGCGCAGGATGGTCTTGCCGCAAAGTCTCGAGGTGATCGGGACGCACTGTGCAATAGCGGCGTGGCTGGCCTCGAAGAAGCCCTCGTCGCCTTCCTTCTGGAAGGCAAGCGGCGTGCATTTCTGGCCAGCTTTTGCGAGCGTGTCCTGGACGTTGCGAGGCAGGTGCCAACGGACGCGAAACTTGCCGCGGTGGCTCTCGATATCCAGAACTTCCGGAATCGCCTCGAAGCCGATCACGTGATAGTGAGCGCGTCCCGCGCCGCCCCTTCGATCTACGTCGAGCTAGGCTCGCTGCAGGAGCTTCAGCCATGCGAAATCTGCGAGCGTATTCAGACCGTGAGTTTCGACTTTTTGTGCCATTACCAGTACGAATTGAGCGTCAGCACGCAGTCGCAGGACCGTCATGCCCAGGCAAGAGGGCTGTGTGTCAGTCACACAAGGCAACTCGCGGCGCTCGCGTCACCACGGGGCGTCGCGATTGGCTATCCTGCACTTCTCGGGACACTTTCCGCCACGCTCGAGCGCGCGGCACGCGCGGCTCAGGGCGGTAGTCAGGATGTCCTTGATCAAAAGGACGTGCTGCCCGATACGCACGAGTGCGAGTTGTGCAGATTGTGTATGGATACCTTGCATACCACGATTGCAGAGATTGCCGGGCGCCTCGCGCAGGATCCGGCACACGCAGTGGATGCGTTGTCGGGGATCTGCATGCTTCACCTTCCAGCCCTGGTCGCCGGTCTGGGCGACACCGGACTGATGCGCGGCGTTCTCGCGCGCGAAGCCGCGATACTGTCGAGGCTTGCAGACGATCTCAGGCGCTATGCGACCAAGCACGATGCGATCCGCAGGCAACTCGCCAACGCCGAAGAGTCAGAGGCTGCGGAGAAGACCCTCAAGCTGATTGCTGGGCTCGTCAACGTCCATGTGCCATGGCCCGATGGGTGACGAGGGTACCGTTGGCCGAACTCCGATGTTGAGCGCATGATCGGAAAGTGTCCCCCGCGTAGTAGGCCGACGATCAAGCAATCGCGAGGCGGGAGACTGCGCCGACGGTAGCGAAACCCAGTATGGTCATGACGAGAGAAGCCGAAAGATGAATGACAATTTCGCCGGCCGCCCAGCCAAACCGACCTTGCTGAAGATCGGTTGCGACTTCCGCAGAAAACGTTGAAAAGGTCGACAGGCCGCCCATTAATCCAGTCGTGACAAACAGGCGCCATTCTGGCGGAATCTGGGGTAAGCGCGCAAAAAAAGCGATGGCTACGCCGATGATGTAACCGGCAATGACGTTTGCCGCGAGCGTGCCTAACGGGAGATCTGGATACAATCCGTTCAGACGGACTCCAAGGAACCAGCGAAACAACGAGCCGAGTGCTCCACCGATGGCGACTGCGAGAACCGATTGAAACATATTCGATGCCCCCGTTTTGCTTTGACCTCGACGAACGCGAATACATGCCATTCGTCTGGCGGGTTGTAGGCATCATCGGCTCACAATGAGCGGTTAAAGGAGAATGCCATCTCCTGCGGACAGTCTAGCAGCTCGAAATTCAGCGTCAAGGCGCCTGCCTGGACGACGGCCGTAGACACGAGACCGCGAAAAAATTCGGCGGCCGCCATGATTGTCGCGCCGCTGGGAGTCCAGGAGGGCACTCCGCGAATGCCTCGGAGTGGCCAATTGTCCGCAAATCATATGTTTCCTGAACCCACACGGCCAGATATATCGCATTCCTAACCATAAATTATGGCGCCCGTTGCACTTTCGGTTGCAGGTGAAAATCCTGCTTCGATAGAAGCGAGATGAGCGTCGGACGCAGCTTTCGAGGTGGGCCTGGCCAAAGGAGTACGCAGGCGAGGGTGCGCGGCTGGCCCCTGGTTTGACTCGAGAAGCTTTGGCTTAACTGCGACAGGACCGCAAGCCTTGTCGCTGGAACGCTCATCGAGTCGTTAATCCACCTGGCGCTGCTTGCGGCGAAATAGATGGCACAAAAATGTCACAATGCGACGCCTGCGGACCTTGTCCGGCGATAATCACGGAGTTTGATCTTGATCAGCGACCTTGAACTGCTATCGCGCCTGCTCATGGCAGCCCTCCTCGGCAGCGTGATCGGTTTTGAGCGTGAGCGTCTGAACTGGGCGGCTGGCCTGCGTACGCACATGCTGGTCTGCGTTGGCGCCGCGCTGATGATGCTGGTTTCGGCGTTCGGCTTCGCTGACGTGCTTGGCGAAAAGAACGTCGTGCTCGACCCATCCCGGGTTGCTGCCCAGGTTGTCTCCGGGATCGGCTTTCTGGGCGCCGGATCCATCCTGCTTCGTGGCGAAGTCGTGCGCGGTCTGACGACGGCTGCGAGCCTCTGGTCGGTCGCGGGTATCGGGCTGGCAGTGGGTGGCGGCATGTACACCGCCGCAATCGGCGCCACGCTCATTATCCTGATCATTCTCGTCGGCGTGAAACCGCTGGAGCGGCGCTTTATCTCCGTGCGTCAGCAGCGCAACATACAGCTGCTGGTCGAACATGGTAGCGTCACGCTCGACTCCGTCCATCGGGCCCTTGGCTCGGGTAGCGTGCGAGTCAAGCAGTTCATCGTGCAGCAGTCCGAGGATGACGCCGATCTCGATGACGTCCAGATCGCATTGTCGCGGATGAGTACCAGTGAATTCTCGGCGATCTGCTCACGGCTCGAAGCCATGTCGGGTGTCCGCGAGTGTCGACGCGACAAATAAGGTGGGGAGACAGTCATGACGCGAAGCTACGACTACGAAGGCTTTACGCTTGAGATCTCCGTTGAGTCCGATATCAGTATCGGACCGAAGAGACTTGAGCCAGCACGGCCGGGTTACGTCGCCATCGTAAGGATCTTTCAGGCAACCAGCACGCTTGCCGTATTTTCTCCGCTGCGCTTCGGCGAAGCGGGCGGTCGTCCATTCGCGAACGAGGCCGACGCGCTCATGGGCGGATACAGTGCGGCACGCAAGATCGTCGACGACCTGTTTTGCCACGACCGGCATTGAGCCCAGCTGGAACGCGTCGGCGTCCCTTGCAGCCCGTCCGTCGAGCCGGAACGACCCCCTCACCATGCACGCTAAATCCCACATATTGGGGAAAATCCTGAACAACATCGATTTATGATCCAGATTTAACAAAGTTAGAATAAATGCTCTAGATTGTTCGGCGGCGTGCTCCCGGTGAGGGTTTGCGGGAGCCGGGCATTCCGTCGAACCGCCGCAGTGGCAGCGGCAACGCCTGTTGGTGAGCACCTGGAGCCAATTCGTGAATCATTCTGAACAGAATTCATTCGCCACAACTACCGCCTGCACGGCTGCATTCCCGTTCCCGGCAATGCATCTGGCTACCGCCTTCGGTGACCTCGCCCGGTTGAACCTCTCGATGTATGGAGTGGTCCTTGCCGGGGCGCCGGAGACCGGGGAAAACATCGCCTCGTCGAGGGCGGCGGACCCGTTTGCCTGGCACCAGGCGGCGGCGCTGCCGTCGCTTGCTGTTCCGCTGGGCGCGTACGCCGTCGCCCTGATCGACATGGCGCTGCAGACTTCGGCAACGCTGAACCGGCTCGCCTTTGCGGGCTGCGTCGAGATGGCCCGGCAGGCGTCGGTTGCGATCACGGCAATCGGCAGTGGCGCGTGGATCGCGGATGCCATGACAACCGCGGCAAGCGAGGTTCCTGAGCGTTCTTCTTCCGTAGCTGTAGAAGCGCCCACTGTCGCGCGGAATATCGCGCGCGAGGTGGTGGACTCTGCTCCGGCAGACGTGCTGCCAGTCAGCAGGCGACGACGAAGTCCTTCTCCCCGCAGCCGCGCGTCGTCCTGACAGGCCTCATCGGCCGGGACTGCGCTACCTGACCCGTCGTTTCCGGGGGCTTTTGCCGCCGGATGTCGCTTTCATTTCCCCACCTCAAGGCAATGCCATGCTGAGTCCCCACGAACTTGCCACGTTGATGCTGGTGAAGGATGCGCCGGAGCGGATGGAAGCGAACCGCGAAGAGCTGGGCGCGCTTCGCGAGCTGCAGCTGATCGCGATCGAGCCACCCGAAACGGGCATACCCATGCCTCGCGTCACTCCGCGGGGCTATGCCTTCCTGCGTGCGATTGCCAGAGCGTGCTAAGGCGCGACAGGCTATCGTTGCACTGTCGTCGGGACGATATAGATGCACCGTGCTCTGCGCACCGGGAAGCGGCGAGCAGGGCTTAACCGGGGAGGCTGGCATGGACCAATCTTGGCTGGGTATGGGTATGGGTGTGGGCGCAATCGCGCTCGTCATCGCGGCAGCCGGTGTCGCGGCTCACTGTCGGCGTGAACGGCGCCGGGCCGATCTGCTGCGCAATCTTGATCACCATGAATGGTGGCAACGGACCCGGTCGCGACACTAGGACGCCCCCGGGCGGACCGTCTCGCTGCGCGATCTGCAGGGGGGCAGAAAAAGCGGGAATAATGATTAATACTACTAATTAAAATCAGGGGAATCCACCATGAGCTACGATTTTGCCGAGCAGGATCTGGTGCACATCAGAAGCGTCGTCAGCCATTTTGAACACGCGGTAGACAGGGCGCGTGACATAGAACCCGGATCGGTAGCCAGTCTAAACTACTGGCGCGCCAGGGTAACGACCATTCTGGCCACGCCCACGCTGCCCATGCACGTCGAAAAGCAGGCGAGGGACGTCCTTGGTCTCCTGGACCGTCTGGACGACGCGTGCCGTTGCGATCGCTCCGGTGACGCCCGCGCTCCATTCTGATTGCACTGTGCGACGCGGGAGATGCAGGACATGCCATACGTGCCACAGCATGAGATCGCGCCACCCGTCCTTGTGACGGGTTCGCTCAAGGATGCGGCCCGGTTCCTGCTCTGCACGCTTTGTCGCGAGCCCGTCAATCCGGTCCCCGTGCCCCACGTGCTTTGCTGGGTCAAGCTGCTGCAGGCGCGCGGCGCCGACTTTGCGTCTCACGTTGTGACGTGCGAGTGCTGGCTTCAGGAGCACCACCGCGGCTACCGGCCCAGGCCGCAGGAAGCGGACTGACTGCGCAGGGCCTTCGCAGGACTTCAGGCCTGCGATGTTCAGTGGTGCTTCCCGTTGGCATCGTGATCAGCGCGCGCGCCGCGATTACGCGAGCGTTTGCCAGAAGTGAACCTCTGGCTGTGCCTGGCGAACGCACGCAGGTCATGACGCATGTACCACGGCCACCCTGCAAGATGATAGAAAAGGAGGCAGCCGCCGCGCATCCCGTGGCGCCACCGGTGCGGCACGCCGTCAGTCGGGAAGTCCGCAAGTGTCCGGTAGCCCAGACAGCAGACGCCGAGCGTCATCCAGGCCATCGCGATGACGAGCGTCGGAATGGAAAGTGCGCAGGCAATGACGAAAATGCCGAATGGCGCACAGATTTCGAACGGCGAGCGGGTTCTCATGGTCTTATCTTCCCGGCAGCATAGGATGCTCGATATCTCAGCTTTCTGCCGGCGTTATCTGCGAGGGCGTGACTCCGCCGGCGTTCCCCGGTAACGTTTCGATTCGTCTAAGAAATATTGCACCTGCAGTGAAAACCGGAATCATGAAAGAACGAGCCACCGTCGTGTGCTGGCAACGCGGAAGAGTCCTTCTCGTCGAACGCGGAAGGGCAAGATGGGCGCTGCCCGGCGGCACGATCCGGCCGGGCGAGTCTGCGGTGGATGCGGCAATTCGGGAACTCAGTGAAGAGACAACAATCGAGGGCTGCGAACTGGGCTATCTGTTCCAGTTCGGAGGCCTGAGCAAACGCCATCACGTCTTTTTCACGCTGTTGCCCGATGCGGCGAGGCCTGTGCCGGGCAATGAAATCCAGCGATGCCGGTGGTTTCGCCCCGGGAAGGTGGCCACGCTCATCACCAGCGTGCCGACGCGCGAGATCATCAAGCTGCTGTTCAGTCATGAAGTGGCGGCGTCCGGGCTCGTTTCCGCGTAGCCAGCGCCCCCGGGTCGCGCTTCCGGTAGGGTCGGGCCGTGGGCCGGGCGAAACGCGGGCGATTGCCACCCGGTAGCGCGCGTTCCAGCTGGCTCGACTGCGCCTAATCAGACTGGATCAGGGGCGTAAGGAGCTTTCGACCGTTCGTGATATTGCCCTGAATGTCACGGACCAGCCCGTTAAAGTTTGTGCCCCGGCGGCCGAAAATACATGCATGGCGCATGAGCAACCAGACTCTCCCGAAAACAATCCCGTCTGGGCGGAGGCACGGGCGCTTGAGACCAGTATCCGTGCAATCAGACGGGCACAGGGAAAGAGGAATCCTGAAGACTTTTCCCCAGAAAGCCCGGAATGTCTTGCGGTCATGGAGGAGTTCGCGCGCGAAGTCGGCCGTGTGCTTGCACTCGATGTCCGCGACCTTGAAAAGGATGACGACAGCAATCCGCACGGCGCCGGGGCGGCTGGCTAGCCCCTGCCGGGAGCCGGTGCAATCTGACGTGTCGGCTTTGCGGCTTATCTGGCGCGATGCCTTGTCATCGAATTTTGTCCCGGAGAGAATCTGACCAGCGGGGAGTTCTCCAGTGGCAATCAGCGTGGTCGAGCCACGCGCCACAGGCTCCTCCCTCATTCCGGTGAAGCCAGCATCGATGCTGGCTCGTGGCAGCCAGAGGCGCTGCCCCAGACCGGTTCGATATTTCTCCTGGACAACGGCGTCCGGTTCGGTGGTCGTCCGGGTCACAGCACGTGCTACGACGTAGCATGGTTGAACTGGCTGGCGTTTTCGAGCTAGCTGGGCGAAAGACTGTATTTCTTCCTCTGGAGCACGACCCGTGCGTCGGCGTGCTGCCCGAAACCGGCGACGAACCTGACGTTGCAGGCAAGCATGACCTCTCGCAATCGCGTGACTCAGCCGGCACACGGCTGGCGCGTTCGTCACGCCGCGGCTGGACACGGCGCGACCTGCGCCGGACATCGCGTAACCATTGAGGATTGGACCATTTGCCGGGTAACGGTATGGCCGTGTCCTGTCGTCAGCCTGAACCTCGGCGCAGTGGCGGCGAATGTTCAACGGGCAGGCATCACGCGGCCCCCGCATGGGCAGGGCCGCCATCCATCGCACCACCGGGCTGCCGCGCGGCCTGCACCATGCGCCTTTCGAGGTGCTCGCTCGCCCGCGCAACGATCTCGACGCGGGTGGTGGCGAGCTGCCGATCGTACTCGTTCACCACCGTCGTCAGTTCGCGGATCAACGAATCCGGTAGTCTCCATTCGCCTGTCCGGCCAGCCTTGAGAAGTACCTCGTCGAGAGTTCGCTCGATGCGATCAATATCGTCGACATCGAGCCTGCCGAATCCTGTGCGGGTGATGTAGCCAGTGATGAAGACGATCTGGGACATGTGACTGATCAGTGCGCGGCCGGCCTCGCCGTTGCGCCGCCGCTCGTGCGCGATTCGCGTGCGCAGCGCAAGACTGGGTGCTTTGCTACGGGACATCGGAAGGAGCAGTGCTTTCGAGAGCGCCCTTGAGGTGGGCTGACGAAGGGAGCGGGGTTTGTTCCTGCTGGACATGTCCAGGTCTCCTGCGCGTGAAGTTTGAGCCCCCCACATTCCTGGCATTCTCCGCGAGGAACCACAATGGTGGCTCGAATGGATGGCCGGGCTCAGTATTCCGGCGGATTGTCGGTAGCAGGAGCTTAAGGGAAACTTAAGCATGCGTTATGCGATGCGCGCCGACAATGATAGCGTGTCAGGAGGGCTGCACCACGCGCCTGCTGCTGGTTGAACACGACGGGATGCTTGCCGCGCCGGTGGTGGAAACGATGCGGTGCGCGGGCCATATGATCAACTGGGCACGCGACCGGCGCGAAGCGGAGTCGTCCCTTTGCGACGGAACAACGTATGACCTGATCATGCTGGGCCTGGGTCTGCCAGGAGATGAAGGGCTCGACCTGCTGAACCATTACCGCAGGCTCGGCGGGCGCGCCCCGGTGATCATCCTGACAGCCCTGGATGCAGTAGAAAGCCGTATTGGGGCGCTCAACGCAGGCGTGGACGATTACCTGATCAAGCCTTTTGACCTCGATGAACTCACGGCACGTATCAGCGTGCTGATGCGTCGTCGTACGGGGCAGGCGGCGGGAGTGTACGCACACGATGGTCTTTTGCTGAACCACGTTTCCCACGAGGCGACCCTGCATGGAGCGGCGCTCGACCTTCTACCGCGTGAGTTCACTCTGCTCGGGCCGCTTATCGAAGAACCGGAGCGGGTTTTTACCCATCATGACCTTCTGAGGAAGGTGTACGGCCTGGACGACGAAATCGACAGCAATGCGATCGAAGTTCATGTGCATCGTCTGCGGCAGAAGATCGGTGCGCAAAGGATCGTGACGGTGCGCGGCGTGGGTTATCGTCTCAGAAAGATCGCATGAGTGCGCGAGCCGCATCAGCGACGGCGATGCCACTGCAACCTGGAACGACGGCACGATCCGTGTCGCGCGTTGCGCGCGTACCCACACAGGAGCGGGGCCCGTTAGCATTCCTGCTTTTTCTCCGCAGCCCCGGGCAAGCCGGTTGCTACGTCCGCGTGCCAGTTCCTGATCGTTGCAATGACTCGGTGCGATGGTCGGGAGTCGAACACGGCTCATTTGGTTTTCGGTGGCCGGCCCGTCTTGACCGGCTCGACTGCCTTGACGGCCGCAAGAAGGTGTTTCGTTGGCACAGATGCCAGCAGAAGCAGTCCTGCACGCACAAGCTCGCTCTTTTTTACGGCAACGCCCGCGCCGAGGCACCGCTGCTTGAGCACCGCGAGCTGCTCGTAATCCTCCCTTGGCATTGTGAAGGTGTCGCGTACGACCTTTTCCGGTTTCACATGCTCCTTGTGGTGCCGGACAGCGCGCGCAGGCGTCGCCTGAACAGGCGTTGCCGTTCGGGTCTGTGGCCTGGACGCCACACCCCCGGTCCTCGCAGGCTCGACTGACTTCCCGCCGCCCGCGGCCTCGCGGCCACCGCCGTCAGGGGATGCATGTGCCCGTCTGGCGTTTGCGTTCCTGGTAGCTTTTGGCTTCATGGTTTTTTTCGCGTTTGACAAACCGTACAAACAGTTTATCGTCTTTCTGGAATGCGGGAGTTTTTCATGCCAGACAAGCATATTTCCAGCCAGTTTGATGCTGACCTTGAACACCTGTCGTCCAGGTTTTTCGCGATGGGGGGACTGGTTGAGTCACAGTTGACCGATGCAATGAACGCCCTCAGCCGCTTCGACATGCGACTGGTCGAGAAGGTGATTGATGAGGAGCATCGACTCAACTCGATGGAAATCGAGATCGATGCGGAGTGCAACAATATCATCGCGCGGCGCCAACCCATCGCATCCGACCTGCGGAGGCTTATGGCCTTCTCCAAAGGCATTACCAATCTTGAGCGCGCAGGCGATGAAGCGCGCAAGATCGCAAAACGGACGAGGAAGATTTCGAATGATCCTGCGGGTAGGAATCTGGATATCGCCGAAATCCGGACATCTGGCCAGATGGCAGGAACCATCTTCCACGACGCGCTCGCGGCATTTGCCCGACTCGATACGGTCGAGGCTGCCAGGATCATGCGCGACGATGAGGCAATCGATGAGCAGTACCGGGCATTCGTGCGCAGGCTGCCGGCATACATGGCCGGGAATCCTCGCGTTATTTCTTCCGCGCTCGACTATGTGTCCATTGCGTCGGCCATCGAACGGATTGGCGACCATGCAAAAAACCTGGCGGAGCTTGTCATCTATGTTGTCAAGGGCAAGGACGTCCGTCACCTTTCGCGTGATCGACTTGAGCGCGAGGCCCTGGACGATTGAGCGCGGCATGGCAGCGACATGAAATCTCAATGGTCGTAGGCGAGGTGGCCGTCAGCTGGTTGGGAGTTGAGGTTCGTGAAGTGTACGTAGTGAATACGCGCGTGTTGTGGAGTACGACAATGAAGATGTCTCACAGATTGCAGTCCCATTCCGCCGGACCGGTTTGGGGGCTGGTTATGGGGATGTTCCTCGTGGCGATCGGAATCGTCATCTGGATCTATGCGAAGTCATCGCAACCTGGCGACTCACTGGATGAATCGCTCGCAATGGCTGCGATGCTTGTTGGGGTTTTTCTGGCTGTCTATGCCGGACGGGAAATCAGCCGCGCACGACGATGATATCCGCGCGCAACAGTCGTCGGGAATGAACTGTTGACACGTCTGGTGGATGTCCGGCGTTGGGCCGCACGCATCGAACTGCGCCGGGCCCGCGACACGGGAGGAGCGGGTAGTGACGCCCGTGCTGATTTGCGCTATGCCGCAAGCCCTGATCGATCCCGTAGCAATGTCTGGTGCCGCAGCGACAGGTGTACTCGCTGTTTGAATCGCGCCCTCATTCAATGCTGGTAAGCCATGATAAACGCGCCCAGTCCTCCAACCACCAGGGCGAGCGGACACAACGCCGACGACCAGCCCTGCTGTATCCGGATTACGGTGTCGTAGAAACGCCATACAGCCACGACGCCGCAATAGGCTGTAATGACAGTGCCGGCTCCGCGAAGAGCTGGCAGCCACTGATGCCACACGGCGAGGCAATAAATACCGAGGGCGATGATCGCAATACCGACCGCAGCATCGCAAACTTTACTCGGCTGCTGGTTGCTCGTCGGGGCGTTCATTACGATTGCCCTTTATTTCGTTGAGCCGTGTCTTCGGCTCTCAGATCAGGCGACTCTGGACCACTGCGGGAGGGCCATGGACGGCCGAGATGGCTTCGGACATGGCTCGCGAAATCCCGGAGTTCCGCTCGCATGTACCACGGCCACCATGCGAGGTGGTAAAAAAGCACAAGCGAGCGTCGCCGACCGCGCAACCAGCTGCGCGGAATGCGGTCGGTCGGAAAGTCCTCAAGGGAGCGGTAGGCCAGCGTACAGACGCCTATCGTCATCCATGCGATTGCAATGATGAATGTCGCCAGGCAGAACGAGCCAGCGACCAGGAAATGACAAGCGGTGCGCAGATCTCCAGCGACGAGCGGTTTCTCATGATTGATCGCCCCTCCCGCGCTGTGGCTGCCGGTTCACGTGAGGCCTTGCTACAAATATAGCAGTTCTATGAAAGCACCCAAGCGTTGCAAGAGCGCGCCATGCTGGCAGCACAACCCGATGCTTCTGTTAGCCCGAGGGTGCTCGAGTTGGGCCACCCAGCGTCACGATCTTGCGGGCGAAATCCCCACCGGAAGCTGCCGGGCGCGAGTTTGAAGAGCGAACGGACCTGCCAGCCCATGCGCCCGGATATCTCTTCCAGTTTGGCGGCGCCAGCAAGTTGCATCACTTTCTCTGGATCAATTTTCTGCTGGCAGCCACGCATGGTTTTTTGCACTGCTGGGGGCTCTCCGTGCGCCAACATCAATATGCAGCCGTTGGTTACATGCCGGAGCGGGAGTCTTGCGAAATTGAGTGATACGCAGTTGGTCGAGCGGCTGTTCATTCAGCGACAGGTTCACGACCAGTCGCTTCTGGATTGCCCCGAGTGGTTGGATCGGTCAGCACATCTGGAATCTCAACGAGTGTCGACAGGCAGTCTTCAGGAACTGCCTGCCGCGCCGGATGCCGCACTGAGCACGTTGGAGGCCAACAAGCCGCACGTTGACCCTGATACGGGACTCGCGCTTGGCTCAGTCGACTATATTGTCGCCATTCATCTGCACATTCTCTTGGTATGCGGTGCGGGGCGATCGGAGAGAGTGGAAATCGCTGTGCTTTCGTCGTTGTTCGGCGACCCCGGCAGTGGGAACTGTCCGCCCAATTGCTGGCTTAGCGCCTGGGCGCTTTCACGGACAGACGCTATCCATGAGCGTTGTACCCGCTGTAACGGAACGATCAGGGTAATTGCGCCCAGCACGTCTTCAAGGGGACCAAATACCGGCGCTGCGATGCCCGCGAGTTCGGGTGAGCGGTCCCCGGCGAGCAATAGCACCTGTTCATTGCGGATCTGCTCCCCGAGCGCGGGGTCGCCGGTGTGCATGTAAGCCTGCAATACCCGGCCTGCCGCGCCCCTGCCCAGGGGGAGCAGATCTCCCGTTTCAATGCTGTCCCTGACCGCGTGCGGCGAGGCGATTCGATGAAGACATAGCCGGAATTCACCCTGGCAGACGTAAAACGCGGCGCTCTCACCGGTCGTTCTGACCAGTTCGTGCAGCGCAGCGACGGTCCAGTGCGAAAGAGAAAAGGACCGCATGTAAGCTGCATGGAACCTTGCAACCGCAGGCCCCAGGACGTAACGCCCATCGGGTTGCTGCGCAACGGCGTGCGCGTGGATGAGCGAGGCGATCAGACGCAGTATCGTGCTCTTATGGAGGCCCGTGTTGTTCGCGATCTCTTTGAGCGACAGGCTGCCGTTACCGTTTGCCAGTGCGGACAGCACACATAGCGCCCGATCGACAGCAGCGACTCCGGACGGTGGCGGATGGCTGATGGTCGGCATGGTGGTCGGGTGGCGTTGGGGCACGACGAGCGGACGGCTACGTGGTTACTGGGACCTGGATTGTGTTAGCAATCCCTCCACGACGCCGAAACCGAGTCGGTCGGCCGGATCGAGTACTCGGAGCTTCTCGACAAGTTGGCGAGCCACCACGCGCTCGCCGCGCCGCACACTGATGAACGCCAGCGCCTTGAGCGTAAAGAGCCAGAAGCGGGCGGGCCCAGGCATGGAGAAATCGGCGTCTGTGGGCTGAACCGCGCGCCAGTCACGATCGATTGACGCCTGTGCCGCAGCGACGGCGAGGCCCTTTCGGGCGACCTCGTTCGCCGGCTCCAGTTCGCCTCGGCTCGCGTGGAACTTGTAGAGCAGATAGTACGGAGGCAGGCAATTTGGAAACGTGAGCACTGCCGTCCATAGCGCGGCGCCCGCCCGCTCGGGCCCCATGCCGCGCGCCTCGTCAACGAGACGCTTCACGGCAGGCGGGACTTCACCACCGAACAGTTCAGTGGACTCGACGCCAGTGAACAGGTTCACCACACAGCCTCCGGTGCGATGAGACGTGCGACCGGCGTGCCGCCTTCGAGATGCGAGGTGAAGATCTCCGCCACGTCGTCGGGTGTCACGCTGCGATAGAGCACCGCTTCCGGATAGACGATCACGTTGGCCCCCTGGTCGCAGGGGCCGAGGCAACCGGAATATGTGATCGCGACAGTTTCGTACGCGTTGCGCTTTTGCTGCTCGGCCCAGAAAGCCTGAACAAGGGCGACCGAGCCCTTGCCACCTCCACAAGAGCCGCGTGGATGCTGCGCAGGCCGGTTCTGGGTGCAAACGAAGACATGTCGTTGCGGTTTGCTCATTGCCGTTTCCTTAGCCAAATTTGAACAGGATGCCGTGCCCGCCGCGCGGGTATTCCCATTCGATGTTGTTGTGCTCGGCGCACAGGATGCGGCAACTGCCGCATTCGAGACACCCATCCGTGATCAGCGTGACAGAGCCGTTGCCTTCAGCCTTGTAGCACGATGCCGGGCACACAAAGGTGCAGCTTTTCGCGCCGCACTCGCTGGTACAGACATCCGCGTTCCTGATGCGGATATGCGGCCGCCCCGCGTCCACACGGTAGCGGTTCTGGAACAGTTTTTCCTCGACGTTGACAGCGACGGTGTTCATCGAAATGCCCTCCAAAGTTTGTATGCGTCGCCCATGAGGCCGGTGAGCGAGCGACCTTTGCGAAAGCTCGCGATGACCTCCTGCTTCTTGGTCGTTTTGTCGACGCCGTCGACGGTGATCATTGTCCGGGCGGCGTTCGCAACGAGGTCCGGGTAGGTCGTGAAGAACTGCGGATTGCGGTGCAGAATCCCCGGCATGTCGCGGTATTTGTGCAGATCCTTCATCACGAAGCTGCCATCCAGCGCGGCCTTGTACGGCGAAAGTGCATTTGCACGGTAGCCTCGTCCGGCCGCTTTCGCGTCGATCACCGTTTCGGCGGCGAGTCGCCCGGTCGTCATCGCGAGATTGGAGCCCTCGCGATGTGCGGCGTTGACGAAGCCGCCCGAGTCGCCCACGATCATCCAGCCGTTGCCGTATACCTGCGGGATGGCGTGGAAGCCGCCCTCGGGTATCAAATGCGCGCAATACTCTTTCATTTCCCCGCCGGCAATCAGCGGCGCGATGGAAGGGTGGCGTTTCATCTGTTCGAGCAGTACGTAGGGACTCGTCCGGTTCGGATTCCTCTTGAAGTCGCTCAGCATGCAGCCGACGCCGATGGTCAGCGACTCCTTGTTCGTGTAGAGGAATCCCGTTCCCATCATCCCGTCGGTGATCCGGCCGACCATTTCGATCACGACGCCTTCTTCTTCGCCAATGTTGAAACGCTGGCGAATCGTCTCTTCTGGCATGAAGAGAATCTCCTTCACGGCCAGCGCGACGTTGTGGGCCTGGATTTCACCGTGGAATCCGGCCTTGCGTGCAAGCGTGGAGTTCACGCCGTCTGCGAGGATCACCACGTCTGCGTAGACGTCGCCCTGCTCGCGATCGCATTGCACGCCAACCACCTGGTCGCCGTCCATGATGAGATGGTTGACCGTCGTCTCGCAGATCAGTAGTGCGCCGGCTTCACGCACCTTGGCCGAGAACCACTTGTCGAACTGGGCACGGATGATCGTGTAGCGGTTGTACGGTGGCTTGTTGTAGTCATCGCTACGCATGTGTGTGCCCACGAACGACGTGTCATCGAGCATCCACATGCGCTGCTCGATGATGTGGCGCTCGAGCGGAGCATCGTCCCGAAAGTCGGGAATGATTTCTTCAAGCGCTTTCGCGTAAAGGATCGCACCTTGCACGTTCTTGCTGCCTGGATACTCGCCGCGTTCAATCTGGAGCACTTTCAGGCCGGCCCTGGCCATCACGTAAGCTGCGGCGTTACCGGACGGCCCGGCGCCGACGATAATTGCATCGAACTGCGAGGGTTTCTTCATCATGTTCTCCTCACGCGGCCTGTTTGCCGCGCAGCGCCAGGTGATCCGCGAACGCCTGCGTGAGCGCCGGCAGCACCTGTAGCGCATTGCCGACGATACCGTAGTGCGCAAAATCGAAGATCGGCGCGTTCGGATCAGTGTTGATCGCGACGATCACGTCCGAGCTTTCCATGCCGACGCGGTGCTGGATTGCGCCGGATATGCCGGCCGCGATGTAGAGCTTCGGCCGCACGGTCTTGCCGGTCTGGCCGACCTGGCGCTCGGCGTCTACCCAGCCCGCCTGCACGCATGGACGCGTAGCGCCGACTTCGCCGCCCAGCACGCGAGCTAGCTCGAACACTAGACGAAAGTTCTCCGGATTCTTCAAACCTTTGCCGCCGCTGACGATCACGTCGGCATAGGGCAGGTTGATCCGGTTGCTGTTAGCGTCCGCGATGAAGTCGAGCAGCTTCGTGACGATCTCAGTTTCGATCATGCCGAGTGTTTCCTGCACGATCTCGCCGCTGCGATCGGCCTGCGCGTTCGGCATCGCCATCACACGCGGACGTACCGTGGCCATCTGCGGTCGATAGGCGAGCGTCATGATCGTGCACAGCAGCGAACCGCCGAAGGTCGGCCGCGTGGCTGCGAGCGCGCGCGACGCCGGGTCGATGTTCAGCTCTGTGCAGTCTGCGGTGAGACCGGTGGCGAGCGTCGTGGCGACCGAGCCCGCGAGATCGCGCCCCATCGAGGTCGCGCCGAGCAGCAGGATCTCTGGCTGATACCTGTTGACGAGATCGGTGAGCCCCTTCGTGAACGGCTCGTTGCGATAGCCAAGCAGTGCCGGGTCGTGCATCACGTAGGCCTTGTCAGCACCGAAGCCAAACGCCTCGGCAGCGAACCGTTCAAGCGGCTCGTCGGGGCCGCCCAGCACGGCGACCGCTACGTTGCCGCCAAGCTTGTCGGCGAGCTTGCGCGCCTCACCGAGCAGTTCCCACGATACGCTGTGCACGTGGCCGCGATCGTGCTCCAGAAAGACCCAGACACCTTTGTAGGATTTCAGGTGTTCGGGCAGTTCGAGGTTGCGACCGCCGGCGCGCTTTGCGGGTGCAGCCGGTTGTTTGTTGTTGGGGACGGCGGGCGAGTTCATGGAGTTTCCTTCATCAACAGATCTGCTTCCAGCGTCGGATGGCGGGTAAAGATCTTTTGCAGCAGATTCAGCGACACGTCGCGCAGGCTTGAGGTATCGAGTTCGAGCATTTCCGCTTTCTCGCTGCGGGGCGTGGGGCCGAACACCTTGCTGACCACGGTCGGCGAGCCTTTCAGCCCGATCTTGCTGATGTCTTCGATGCCGGCCTGTTCGCGGTTCCATTTGCGCACCGGATAACCCGCTGCATGGATCATTGAGGGCAGTGATGCGAAACGCAACTCGTTGGTGTTCTCGAGCATCGTTACAAGGCACGGCAGTGCGGTTTTCAGCACCTGCACGCCGCCTTCAGCGCGGCGCTCGACGACGATCGTGCGCGCATCAAAATCAGGTTCGACGATCCGCGACACGTAGGTGAGCAGTTGCAGCCCCATGCGTTTCGCGATGCCGGGACCGACCTGCGCAGTGTCGCCGTCGATGGTCTGCTTGCCGGTGAACACGATGTCCACGGCCTGCTCTTTTGCGATCTGCCGGATCGCGGCAGCAAGCGCGTAGGAGGTTGCGAGTGTGTCGGCGCCAGCGAACGCGCGGTCGGTGACGAGCACCGCGTCGTCAGCGCCGTAACTGATGCACTTGCGCAGCGCATCTTCGGCCTGTGGCGGTCCCATGCAGAGCATGGTGACCTTGCCGCCGAAGCAGTCCTTCAGCCGCAGCGCTTCCTCCAGCGAGAACAGGTCGTACGGGTTGACGATCGCCGGCACGCCCTGGCGCATGATGGTGTTGGTGACAGGATGAACCCGGATTTGCGCTGAATCCGGAACCTGCTTGATGCAGACGACGATGTGCATGGCGGCTCCAGATCAGGCGGCGTCGCGGGCCGGTAACGACGCGCGCAGGTTGTCGAGGGAGACGTGCTGCCTTCCGTCCACGTCCTGAAAGACCTTGAACACTTTTTCCTCGGCGGGCGTGGAGATAACGAAATCGTTGTACGCCTTCAATAGCAGGCCGTGATAGAGCGCAAACATTGCCGCCTCGTTGTCCTGCGGCAGCGCATCCTGTTGACGGATGTACTGGAAGAAGCGCTTGAGAATATGCAGACGGCTCACGTTCACCACTTTCTGGTCGAAGCTAATGCGGAAAAACTGGAGAAAATCCTCGGCGGACGAGAGGCTCTCCAACTGCTCGATGAATCCTTGCATGTTGGCTACTCCCCAATGTACGAAGCGGACGATGACGGAAAGCGCGTGGCCTGCGCACAGGACTCGTCGCAGCATCCGCACTTGCTGGCTGCGGCGCACGGGCCGGTATGCGCGGTCTGCTCAAGATGCGCCACGCGCTCAAGCAGACAGGCGAGAGCCTTGCCGACCGGGTCGGGTATCAGATGGTGGTTCAGGTCGAAACCATAGGGAGCAGGCCTCGTGGCCCGTGCGACGATGCGCCCTGGTATGCCGACCACGGTGACCCCCTCTGGCACCGGGTCGATGACGACGGAGTTGGCTGCGATGCGGGCGTGGTGCCCGACCACAATGGGACCAAGAATCTTCGCTCCCGCGCCGACGACGACGTGGTCACCGAGCGTCGGATGCCGCTTGCCCGGATGCCAGCTCGTGCCGCCGAGCGTGACCCCGTGATAGAGCGTGACATCGTTGCCGATTTCTGCGGTTTCACCGATTACGACGCCCGCGCCGTGATCGATGAAGAAACGCTCGCCGATCACTGCACCCGGATGGATATCGATATGGGTGAACATCCGTGCGACATACGAAAGCCAGCGCGGCGCATAGCGCCAGCCGCGACACCACAGCGCGTGGCCGATACGGTACGCCGTGATCGCGTGTATGCCTGGATAGATCGTCCATACTTCGAGATGGCTCCGTGCAGCGGGATCACGTTCGTGGACGCAGCGAAGATCCCCCCGCAGCAGCGTCCACCACGAACGCCTCGATGCGTCCAGTGCATACTGCGGTGCGGACGATGCCGCGTCAGGCATGGTGCTTCGAAGCTCGCTCATGACACTGTCTCCAGCGCGCCGTTTGCTTCGGCCAGGAATCGGTACAGATCGCTCTCGCTCGGCGCCTGCTTGTACTGGATCGCGAAATGACGGATGCGGTGGAGCAGCATTGGGACGAGCCGATCGGCGATGCGCAGGCCGAGCGCATCGTAAGCCTGGCGCACACTCTGGGAACCCGAGTGCTTGCCGAGTACTACTAAGCGCTGCCGGCCGAGTTCGGCGGGATCGAATCCTTCGTAGGTGGTCGGGTGCTTGGCGATACCGTCGGCGTGAATGCCCGACTCGTGTGTGAAAACACCTGCACCGACGATGCTCTTGTTGAGTGAGACGGTGCGGCCAGATGCCTGTTCAACCAGGCGTGAGATGCCCAGCAGCGCCGTGGTGTCGACTCCGGTGTCGCGGCCGAGCAGGTGACGCGTGCCCATGACGACTTCCTCGAGGGCGGCATTGCCAGCCCGCTCGCCGAGACCGTTGACGGTCGTATTGGCGTGCGTGGCGCCCGCGCGCAGGGCGGCGAGTGTGTTGGCCGTGGCCAGTCCGAGATCGTCGTGCGCATGTATCTCGATTTCAAGATCGACCACGCCGCGCAGCCGTGCGATAGCTTCGTAGGTGGAGAACGGGTCCAGCACGCCCAGCGTGTCGGCAAAGCGAATCCGTTGCGCGCCACATTGCTGAGCATGCTGTGCGACCACAGCCAGGAATGCCGGGTCGGCACGGGAAGCGTCTTCCATCCCGAGCGAGACCTTGCGGCCGCTTTTTGCCGCGTTGGTGATCACGCGCGTGACCTGCCCGAGCACCCAGCTGCGCGGTTGCCGCAGCTTGTGCTGAAGGTGAATGTCCGAAACCGGAATCGACAGATGGACGATGTCCGGGTTGCAGCGCAGGGCGGCGGCAAGGTCGTTGTCGGTGAGCCGTCCCCAGACCATCATGCCCGCATGAAGGTTCAGGTCGACAATTGCCTTGATGCAGGCGATTTCATCTTCGCCCATGGCAGGGATGCCGATTTCGAGTTCGGGGACTCCTGCGCGTGATAGCGCAGTGGCGATTGCGCATTTCTCTGCGATCGTGAATGCGACGCCGGCTGTCTGCTCGCCATCGCGCAGCGTGGTGTCATTGATGATCGGGTTGGACATCGGTGACCTCTCTGGTTGTTGCAGACTTGGATTGCAAGGGCTGTGCCAGGCGATATCACGGCGAAAATCAGCTTTAACCGTATGATTTTCGTCGGCGCGTGTCGTTTCCGAAGCGGGGGCTGCCGGTTGTCCGTGTCGTGAATGTCCTGTTTCGAACAGGCGCGGTAGTGTTCGGATGGTACGGGCAGCGCTGGGTCTTCCGCGCCGCGCGTAACTGACTGTCATGGACAGAGAAGGAGAGGCAAGGGGAGCCCGATATCGGTGGATCCCGGATGATTGCTGCGACGGATGAGTGCTCGCGAGCCGGAAACGTCAGTGCTCGCGCGCGAGGTTGCGCGTATGTCTTGGCAGTTCGATGACCAGATCGATGTCTCGCAATTTCACGCAGCAGGCAAGGCGCGACTGCGCTTCGAGTCCCCATGCATGGTCGAGCTGGTCGCTTTCGTCGTCCTCCGGCGGCGCGAGCGATGTGCCGCCTTCGCGTATGTACACGTGGCAGGTCGCGCAGGCTGCCACCATTTCACAGGCATGTTCGAGCGCGATACCCGAGCGCAGCAGGTTTTCGCACAGCGACGTGCCGCGCCTGGCTTCGACGATCTGTCCATCGGGGCACAGCTCGGGGTGGGGAAGTACGTGTACGCGAGGCATGGTGTCGTTCGTCCCTCAGGCAAGGCTGTCGAGTTCACGGCCAGCTAGCGCCTTTCGTATCGATGCGTTCATGCGCCGCGCAGCAAATTCTTCCGTGGCCTGGGACAGGTCGGCGGCCGCCATTTTGAGCGGCCCGAGGGATGCGCCGGTCTCGAGTGCATCGGCCACACGGAAGGTGGCCTGCCGGACGTTGGCCAACTCTTCGGCCGATAGCAGTGCAGCATCGCTCGCGAGTGCGGCCCCGGTCGCATCCAGCAGACGCCGTGCGTCGACCTGCGCTTCGCGCAATGTGCGCAGTTGCATGTCATCGAGCGAAGTTTCAATCGCCTCTTTCAGCATGTCAGCCACCTGCGCGTCGGTGAGACCGTACGACGGTTTGACGTCGACATGTGCTTCAATACCGGTCGTCTGCTCGCGGGCGGTAACGGCAAGCAGGCCGTCGGCGTCGATCTGGAACGTGACGCGAATACGTGCGGCACCGGCGACCGCGGGCGGAATGCCGCGCAATTCGAACCGCGCGAGGGAACGGCAGCCCGATACGGCTTCACGTTCACCCTGCACGACATGAATCGACATCGCGGTCTGTCCGTCCTTGAACGTCGTGAATTCCTGTGCTCGCGCCACGGGTAACGTGGAGTTGCGCGCGATGATCTTTTCGACGAGGCCGCCCATGGTTTCGAGGCCGAGCGATAGCGGGCACACGTCGAGCAGCAGCCAACTTTCGCCGTTGCCGTTGCCGACCAGTACGTCGGCCTGTTTGGCCGCGCCAAGCGCGACGACCTGGTCGGGATCGATGTCGACGAGTGGGTCTCGCCCGAAAAATTCGCGCACCGCTTCGCGTGCGAGCGGCATGCGGGTCGAGCCGCCGACGAGGACCACACCGCTAATATCGGTCGTCCGCAGATTCGCATCGCGTAGCGCACGACGGGTCGCGGCAAACGTGCGATCGATCAGCGGTTGGCAGAGCGCAGCGAAGGCTGCGCGGGACAGGGCTCGTTGCCAGACAGTGCCATCCGTTAGCGTCATTGCGACACTGGCCGTTTCCGATTGCGAAAGCCCCTCTTTTGCGGCGCGTGCGGCTATCAGCAGGCTGCGTTGTTCATGCGGTGCGAGCGATGCGAGACCGGCAACACCGTTTGCCTCACATAGCCATTGCGCAATCGCCTGATCGAAGTCGTCGCCCCCGAGAGCTGAATCGCCACCCGTTGCGAGCACTTCAAAGACACCCTTCGAGAGACGCAGGATCGAAATATCGAAGGTGCCACCTCCCAGATCGTAGACCGCGAAAGTGCCCTCAACCGCGCGGTCCAGGCCGTAGGCCACCGCCGCTGCGGTTGGCTCGTTCATCAACCGCAGCACTGTCAGTCCGGATAGCCTTGCGGCGTCCTTTGTCGCCTGGCGTTGCGCATCGTCGAAGTATGCCGGTACGGTGATGACCACGCCCGCGAGTTCTCCGCCGAGTGACGCTTCGGCCCGAACACGCAGAGTGCGCAGGATTTCCGCCGACACTTCCACTGGCGAGCGCTCACCCGCAACGGTCGCAAGGCTCACCATGCCGGGACGATCGATAAACCGGTACGGCAGGGTGTCGGCATTGGGCAGATCCGCAAGGCGTCGCCCCATGAAGCGTTTTACCGAGACGATCGTGTTTGCAGGATCGTCGGCCTGGTGTATCTGCGCGTCGCGCCCTGCCTGCACTTCGCCCGAGGGAAGGTAACGCACGACGGACGGCAGCAGGGTTTCGCCCGCGGTATCCACCAGCACCCGGGCCGCAGCGCTCTGTACGGTGGCCACGAGCGAATTGGTCGTGCCAAGGTCGATTCCGGCCGCGAGCCGGTGCTGGTGCGGGGCGGCGGCGCGGCCTGGTTCCGCGATCTGTAGCAGGGCCATGGTTAGGATGTCCGGTTGGTGGTTCAGACGGCGAAACTTTCCCCGCATCCACAGTTCGCGGTCGCGTTCGGGTTGTGAAATTTGAATCCCTCGTTGAGTCCCTCGCGTACAAAGTCGAGTTCGGTGCCGTCGAGCATAGGCAGACTGCGCGGATCCACAACGATCATCACGCCATGGGCTTCGAAGCATTGGTCCTCCGCGGCGGGCGCATCGACGAACTCGAGCGCATATGCGAAGCCAGAGCACCCGCTTGTCTTGACGGCGACTCGAAGTCCGACGCCGCTGCCGCGCTTTTGCAGGGACTTCTCGACGTGCCGTGCCGCAGCGGGGGTGAGTGAGATGGTCATGATCTGCCGCCTCACACGGAAAACGAGCTGCCGCAGCCGCAGGTACTCTGGGCGTTGGGGTTCTGGATGACGAAGCGCGCGCCTTCGAGGCCGTCTTCGTAATCGACTCGCGCGCCGAGCAGATACTGCTGGCTCATCGCATCGACCAGCAGCGTGACGCCGTCGGTGACGGTTTGCATGTCGTCTTCGGCAATCTGGTCGTCGAAGGAGAAACCGTACTGGAAGCCGGAGCACCCGCCGCCCGAGACATAGAGCCTGAGCTTGAGCAGCGGGTTGCCTTCTTCCTCGATCAGCGATGCGACCTTGGCAGCGGCGCGTGGGGTGAAATCTAGAAATGCCGGCGTCGCATTCTGAGGGGCGACGCCCGTGTGTTGAAGCGATTCCATTGTGCTTATCCTCGTTCGGGTGAGCGCGTTCAGTTTGCGCCGGACGCGCAGGCCGGCTGATCCGTGGTGAGGTCGACGTCGTGCGAATCCGCTGCGCGCTGGCGCGATCGGAAGTCCGCGACCGCGGCCTTGATGGCGTCCTCTGCGAGGATCGAGCAATGGATCTTCACGGGCGGTAACGCGAGTTCCTCTGCAATCTGGGTATTCCTGATCGACATCGCTTCATCGAGCGTCTTGCCCTTGACCCATTCGGTCACGAGCGAACTCGATGCGATGGCCGAACCGCAACCGTATGTCTTGAACTTCGCGTCCTCGATTACACCGTCTCGGTTCACGCGGATCTGGAGCTTCATGACGTCACCGCACGCCGGAGCCCCAACCATCCCTGTGCCGACCGCATCGTCGTCTTTCCCGAATGAGCCGACATTGCGGGGATTTTCGTAGTGGTCGAGAACCTTGTCGCTATAAGCCATGACGTGCTCCACTGGACTACCAGAGTGAAATGAAAAGGCCGGGGTGTCAGTGCTCGGCCCACTGGATGGAATGAAGATGAATGCCGGCCTGCGCCATGTCCCACAGCGGGCTCATGTTGCGCAGGCGGTTGACTACCTGAGTCACCTGGGCAATCGTGAAGTCGATTTCCTCCCCGGTTGTGAAGCGACCGAGAGAGAAACGGAGCGACCCGTGTGCGAGCGTGTCGTCGCGGCCCATCGCGCGCAGCACGTAGCTCGGCTCAAGGCTGGCGGACGTGCAGGCGGAACCAGACGACACGGCGACGTCCTTCATGCCCATCAGCAGCGATTCGCCTTCGACGTACTGGAAACTCACGTTCAGGTAGTGCGGCGCCCCGCGGGCGAAGTCGCTGTTCAGGGTGACGGCCTCGATGGTCTGGAGTCCGATCCATAGACGCTCGCGCAGAGAGCGGATCCGTTTGTTGTCCGCATGCATGCATTCGCGCGCGAGCCAGAACGCCTCACCCATGCCGACGATCTGGTGTGTCGGCAGGGTACCCGAGCGCATGCCGCGCTCGTGACCGCCCCCATGCATCTGCGCCTCGATCCGCACGCGTGGCCGGCGCCGTACGTAAAGAGCGCCGATGCCCTTCGGTCCGTAGAGCTTGTGCGCCGAGAACGACATCAGGTCGACCGGTAGCGTGTCGAGATCGATCGGAACCTTGCCGGCCGCCTGGGCGGCATCGACGTGTAACAGCACGCCGCGCTCGCGGCACAGCGCCCCGAGCGCCGCGATGTCCTGGACGACACCGGTTTCGTTGTTCACGAGCATCACCGATGCGAGCACGGTGCCAGGCGTCAGCGCAGCCTCGAACACGGCCGGATCGACAAGGCCGTCAGGTTGTACCGGCAGCACGATGACCTCGAAGCCATCGCGCTCGAGTTCGCGCATCGTGTCGAGCACGGCCTTGTGCTCGGTCGCAACCGTCACCACTCGGTTGCCGCGCGAGCGGTAGAAGCGCGCGGCACCCTTGAGCGCGAGATTGTTCGATTCGGTGGCGCCTGAAGTCCAGACGATTTCGCGAGGGTCGGCGTTCACGAGGCTCGCCACCTGCTCGCGCGCCAGTTCCACGGCTTCCTCGGCGGCCCAGCCGTAAGCGTGCGAGCGGCTTGCCGCGTTGCCGAAGATCTGGGTCATATATGGCAGCATGCGTCGCGCGACGCGCGGGTCGACCGGCGTGGTGGCGGCGTAGTCCAGGTAGACGGGCTGGATACGGCGTTCCTGATCGCGTGCGACATCCGGCATGGCGGGCTCCTCGGCGACGGATGAGAGACGGGCGACAATTTGCAACATCTGTGCCATGGCTTTTTTTTCGGTTGTATCGTTCCTTTCGAACGACAGTTGTTTTTTTTGTCCGTAACCTGTACTGCACGGTGGAGCGGACTTGTTGCGTTTGTAGGCTTTGTCGCCACGAGTGCAAACTCAGACGCATGTTTGTCTGGCATGGGCTGATTCTTGCTTTATCGCGTCTCATGCTGTTGTTGCGCAGTGGTGCCGCGATCGGGCCATCGCACGAGCGGAGGGATTCATGCAGAAGTCAGGTGCGAGCGAGGCCCGTCGTGAGCTCGACGCGGTCTACGAAGTCAGCAAGACACTCGTTTCGTCGCTGGATGTCGCACAGACGTTCCGGATGTCGCTGCAATATCTGTTGCACGCTCTCGACTGGACGCGTGCGTTCGTCGTACTGGCGCAGTCCGACGGGCAACTGCATGGACTTTGCAGCGCGGGCCTGTCGGGCGATGAGCATCGGCGGGTCCAGTTTCTGCCGGGAGAGGGGATCGTCGGGCGCGTCTACAAGAGCGGCATGCCCGTGATCGTGCCGGATGTGCGCGACGAACCCGCATTTCTCGACCGGACAGGCAGCGCCGGGGGCGACGCCAATGCTCACGTCGCGCTGCTCGCAACGCCAATCCGGCAGGAACGGAACACGCTCGGGGTTCTTGCGGTGTTTTGCGACAATCCGGGCGGCACGCGCAGGTTTGCTGGCGACCTGCACCTGATGAAGATCGTGTCGACGTTGATGGGCCAGGCGTTGCAGCTTCATCGCAGCGTGAGCGCCGCGCACGACCGGATGCAGGAAGAGGCACGTCGCATGCAGAAGACGATCAAGCCGTTTCAGGCGCTTGATCAGGTAGTGGGGGTGTCCGAGCCCATGCAGGAGATCTTCGCGCAGGTTCACCAGGTGGCCCCAGCGCGAACCACGGTGCTGCTGCGAGGCGAAAGTGGCACAGGCAAGGAAGTGATTGCCCGATCGATTCATCGGCACTCGCCGCGCAGCGAGCACGCGTTCATCTCGGTGAATTGTGCGGCGCTAACAGAATCGTTGCTCGAGAGCGAACTCTTCGGACACGAAAAGGGGGCCTTCACGGGCGCCCAGGGTCAGCGCAAAGGCCGGTTCGAACTGGCGCACGGCGGCACGCTGTTCCTCGACGAGATCGGGGACATTTCGCCGTCGTTTCAGGCGAAGCTGCTGCGCGTGTTGCAGGAGCGGGAATTCGAGCGGGTGGGCGGCGCAACGCCCGTGAAGGTCGATGTACGACTGATTCTCGCGACCAATCGAAACCTCGAGCGAATGGTGAAGGAGGGGGAGTTCCGGGCCGACCTGTATTACCGGATCAACGTGGTCAGCATCCAGCTGCCGCCATTGCGTGAGCGGCGCGAGGACATTCCGGCAATGGCGCAGTATTTCCTGGATCGGTTCAATCGCGACAATGGCCGCGCGCTGCGCTTCAGTCCCGACGCGATGCGCGTGCTGACCGGTTGTTACTGGCCCGGCAACGTTCGGGAACTGGAAAATTGCGTTGAGCGTACCGCGACGATGACACATCACGAGATCATCGACCGCCTTGCCTTTCTGTGCCAGGAGGACCGGTGTCTGACTCGCGTGCTGCATCACCTCGAACGTGAGGACGCAGTTAATCCCGTGCGTCTTTCCGACATTCCGATCCGCGAGATTCCTGCATCGCATGGCGGACACAACCACCCGGGTTCCGATGAACGCGTCACGCCGTTCTCGATGCCCGGCGAGCCGGCCGATGACGAACTTTCGGGGGGCACGTCAGACGGCAATCCGCTTGTCGATGACGAGGAGCACAAGCCAGAAGGCGAGCGCGAGCGGCTCATCTGGGCAATGGAGCGCTGCGGCTGGGTCCAGGCGAAGGCGGCGCGGCTGCTGCGGATCACGCCTCGGCAGATCGGCTACGCACTGCACAAATACGGCATCGAGGTTCGCCGCTTCTAGCCGGCTACCGCCCGCGGCATGGACGCCGGGCACTCTTGCGCGATGAGATCGAAGGCACCGGTAGTCCGACATGCGTCACCCGGTGCACCTATTCCTTTTCGACGACAAGTTCCGCGCAGCGTGCGCGCGAGTTGTCGCAACCTGCGCAGCGTGCGGGCGGCGGCTCGCTGACCACCGCAGCGGTGCCGGATGTGAGCTTTGTCGGAACAGCGACAGACGACGCGGTTCTTGTTGGATTTGAACCCTGTGCATCGCCGACAAAATATACAGGAAGGCGGTCAAACCGCTGTTGAGGCGGACACTTTCCATATGGCATGGATCTGGCTTTAAGCCTTGCACGTGGCCACTGTCGGTTGCGAGGAGAGTTCCATGCAAGATAGCGCGAACGCAAGCCTGCTGCCCGCTGCCGCCTATATCGGCATCGGGCAGATCAAGCCCCTTGGCGCGACGATCGAAGGACCCGCAACCGGTGGCGGCTGCGGTACTCACGGCGGCGACGGCAAGGCGAGTTGTGGCACGTCGGGTGGTCCCAACGACATGCCGCCTGACGTGTGGGAGAAGGTCAAGAACCACCCGTGCTATTCGGAAGAGGCGCATCACCACTACGCGCGTATGCATGTGGCCGTCGCGCCCGCCTGCAATATCCAGTGCAACTACTGCAATCGTAAGTACGACTGCTCGAACGAGTCGCGTCCGGGTGTGGTTTCACAGAAGCTTACCCCTGAGCAGGCCGTGAAAAAGGTAGTCGCAGTGGCAAGCGAGATCCCGCAAATGACCGTGCTGGGCGTTGCCGGTCCGGGCGACTCACTGGCGAACCCGAAAAAAACGTTCGACACGTTCCGCATGCTCCAGGAGCAGGCGCCCGACATCAAGCTATGTCTGTCGACCAATGGGCTTGCGTTGCCCGATCTGGTCGACGAGATCTGCAAATACAACATCGACCACGTGACGATCACGATCAACATGGTCGATCCTGCGGTCGGCGAGAAGATCTATCCGTGGATCTTTTGGGAACACAAACGCGTGACCGGCTACGAGGCCGCCCGAATCCTGCACGAGCAGCAGATGAAGGGACTCGAGATGCTCACTGCTCGAGGCGTGCTCACCAAGATTAATTCGGTGCTGATTCCTGGTATCAACGACGAACATCTGATCGAAGTCAATCGCGAAGTAAAGAAGCGCGGCGCATTCCTGCATAACATCATGCCGCTCATTTCCGAGGCAGAGCACGGAACGTACTTCGGGCTAAACGGACAGCGCGGCCCGAGCGCGCAGGAACTGAAGGCCGTACAGGATGCCTGCATGGGCGGCGCAAACCTGATGCGTCACTGTCGCCAGTGTCGTGCCGACGCGGTCGGCCTGCTCGGTGAGGATCGCAGCGAAGAGTTCACGCTCGACAAGATCGAGCAGATGGAAGTGGTCTACGACCTCGACCGGCGCCGCGAATATCAGGATCGCGTGGAGGCGGAACGCGAGGCGCAGCATGCGGCGAAGCAGGAAGCGCTCGCCGCCGCCCGGGCGATCGACGTGGCCGACGACCTGAAGGTACTGGTGGCGGTCGCAACGAAGGGCGGCGGGCGTGTCAACGAGCACTTCGGCCATGTCACCGAGTTCCAGATCTTCGAGGTGAGCGCTGCGCAAGCCCTCTTTGTTGGTCATCGCCGCGTGGATCTGTACTGCCAGGGCGGCTACGGCGACGACGAGCAGTTGCCGTCGGTTGTGCGCGCGATCAACGACTGTCACGCGGTGCTCGTTGCGAAGATCGGCGCGTGTCCGCGCGATGAGCTTTCGCAGGCCGGCATCGAGCCGGTAGACCAGTACGTCGGCGAGTTCATCGAGAAGGCGGCACTCGCTTGGTTCAACGACTATCGCGGCCGCATTGCGAGTGGCTCGATCGTGCACGAGGACCGCGGCGACGCAGCGATCCGGCAGGGCGCGTTCACGGGCGCTGCCGCGGGGGCGGCTGCCTGAGCAGTAACGCAAGCGTCGCGCCCGGCGCGAGTCACAAGATCATCATTACAAGGAGTGTCCCCATGGCCCTGAAAATCATTGCCTCGACCTGTACCGGCTGCTCGGCGTGTGAGCCGGAGTGTCCGAACGTTGCCATTAGCGAGAAGGGTGGCATCTTCGTGATCGACCCAAAAAAATGTACGGAATGCGAAGGACACTTCGACGCGCCGCAATGCGTGGCCGTGTGCCCGGTGGACGGCTGCATCGTCCAGGTCTGAGCGGGCCTCGCCGCGCATACCGCGCAGCGCAGGAAGGGGCGTTCACCCAACTGGAGAAAAACCGCATCATGCTGCCCAATGTCATTCTTACTCCCGCAGCCGAGAAGTTCATGCGCCGTATCGTACGTTTCTCGGGGTTGCCGGCTGGCGCCGGTGTCCGCCTCCTCGTGAGCCCAGGCGGTTGTTCGGGCTACAACGCTGAGTTCAGTGCACAGCCGCAGGCGCAGCCAGGCGAGCAAGCGGTGGAGGTCAACGGTCTGCGCCTGTTCCTGCCGGCCGAGAGCCGCCTGTTGCTAGAGGGCGTCACGATCGACTTCGTCGACACGCCGACACAGTCGGGGCTGACGTTCGCGAATCCGAACCAGGCACCGTGCGCGTGCAGCAGTGCCGGGGCGAGTGAGCCGGGTGTGGCACGCATCGACGTCGGCGCGATAGGTCGCGGCGGACGGCCGCTCGTTTCCTGAAGCCGGAGCGACAGCATGGATCTTCGTGAGCAGGGTGTTACTTCTGACGGTGGCGCCGGTGGTATTGCGGACGCGTTGGCGACGTTTGCCAGGTGCGCCCTGGGCGGTGCTCTGCCAGCCCAGGCTACCGCGCTGATCGACGCCGCGGGCCAGTTGCGCGATCGCCCGGATGATGCGGTGGCGCTGTTGGAGCGTGCGCGTGCCGACGCGCCGGGGCACCCTGCGCCGCTGATTGCGTTGTACCGCTTTCATTTTTACGGGCATCGGCTGGCGCAGGCGCGCAGTGCGGGAGAAGAGGCACTGGCAGTTGCACGTCGCGCGCTCGGGGCAGGTTTCGGCGCCATCCCGCCGACAGGGGACGCCGTACGTCACGACGCGGCCGTGCGCTTTTATCTCTTCACGCTCAAGGGCCTCGCCTACCTGCAACTGCGACTCGGCGAGCGACAGGCAGCCCGCGCCCGGTTGGCCGAACTGCGCTGGCTCGATCCCGACGACGTGCTGGGCGGTGCGTTGCTCGCTCACGTGCTGGCCCGACACGAGGGCGACGACGATGCGGACGACGCGTTCACCTCGTCTGCGCATCCTTCGCGCGGCTGGGCGGGGTTGCCGTTATGAGCACCCTGAACCACGCTCGCGCGCCCGAGGGCGACATTCCTTCTCTCCACTGGCAGGGTGGTCAGGTCGACTGCTCTGTGTGCGCGCATGCGGCGCTACGCGCGGTGCCGGGCGCCGCCGGGTGCGAGCCAGGCCATGCGTGCGTGCAGGACGCGTACGCGCGCCGCATCGACCGCTTCTTCCGCTGGCATCCGGAGTTGGGCGATGCACATCTTGAACATCCGTACTTCGAAGTGCGGGCGATCGCGGCGCGCCATGCGGACATATTCAGGCTTCCCGCGATGATTAGTGATCCGGACGAGACCGTGCGCCTTCAACTGGCGCTGCGGTTACCACAAGCGCACCTCGTGAGGCTCGCAGATGACCCGCACCGTGAAGTGCGGATTCGCGTCGCGCAACGGCTCGCCCCGGCCACGCTCGCGACCCTGCGCACGGACCCGGACTACGGCGTGCGCGAGTGGGTTGCCCGGCGTTTGCCGGTTGCGCTGCTGCCGCTGATGGCGAGCGATCCGGACTGGGTGGTGAGAGTTCGCGTGGCCGAGCGCATCGACATGCCCGCCTTGTTGCGCTTTGCGGGCGACGGGGAAGCCGAGGTGCGCCGCGTCGTTGCAGCGCGTCTGCCGCCGTCGTTGCTGGGGCAGTTGATCGACGACCCGGACTGGCGCGTGCGGTGGGAGGTGGCATGCCGCGCGGATCCACGTGTGTTGAGGACTTTGCTCGACGATGCCGACGCGGAAGTTTGTGCGATGGCGCGCGAGCGGCTGTGGCCGTCCAGAGCCGTATCGGCGCCGGACGATACGGTCCGATCGTTCGAAGGAGCCGGACATGGGTGACATCAACCGCGATGACGACGCGATCGAGGTTGCGTTTCCCCCTCGCTTCAGCTTCGGCGAGCGGGTGATCGCGCGCTCGGTGATCCGCAACGACGGCACGTATAACGGCAAGGATATCGGCGAGGTGCTGGTGAACAAGGGCGATATCGGTTACGTCACCAGTATCAACACCTTCCTACAGCAGTTCTATATCTATGCGGTTGATTTCGTCGTGACCGGCCACCGGGTTGGCATGCGGGCGAAGGAACTGTGCACGCTCGACAACCTGCCCGACGACGTGCTGGCGCGGCTTGGCGAGCGCGCCGTCAGGCTGCGTACGATCGGCACCGGTGAAGCCGCGAATGAAGGCGATGCAGCCCGCGGTACATCGGCGGGCAAAGAAACGGAGGGTCGTGCGCAATGAACATCGAGCCGCTCCAGCCAGCTTATTCGTGGGGGTTGCGCGTCGTCGCGCTGGACGATTTGTCCAACGACGGCAGCTATCCCGGCCGCAAGGATGGCGAGTGCCTCGTGACGGCAGGCGCGTTGGGTGAAATTGTCAATGTGGGACAGGTGGTGGAGACTGGCGAGCCTGTGTATCTGGTGGAATTCGGCCGGCAGGTGGTCGGTTGCACCGAGGACGAGATCGCGCCTGCGCCGGCCGGTCTGCTGCCGGAAGACGGGGTGGGCGCGTGACGATGTGGCCGGACCGGACCGTGAGCATCGTTGAGCCGAACGACCGGAAAGCCGCGTACGGGCCGGGTGGAGGATGCGCCACAGGGACGCCGGTAGCCGATTTCATGCTGCACCAGATCGAGCGGGCGCTGCGCAACCGGCTGCGCTATCGCTATGTGCAGCCGCGCGTGGTGCGCGAGCAGGATGGTTATCGCGTCGAGAGCCCGTGTTGCTCGCGCAACGTCGAGCCGCACGGTGGTGTCATCGATATCGCGTGGCTCGCGCGAGACATGAATGACATGTGGCGTCTGCATGCGCGCGACCATGAGGCGAGTCGCTGGGTGGAGCAGTGCGCGAGTCTGGACCTGCCGATGCTGCTGGATCTCCTGTGCGTGGATGCCGCGCGCGTGTTCTGGCCTTGAAGGGCGAATCCTGGAGTCTGTGATGATCTATCTCGACCACAACGCAACGACGCCGCCCGCACCGGGTGTTGTGCAGGCCATGCTGTCGGTGCTGACCGACGTCTGGGGCAATGCTTCCTCGCAGCATCCGCGTGGACAGCAGGCGAAGCGGGCGCTCGCGGCCGCGCGCGCAACGGTGTCTCGCCGACTGGGCTGCAAGCCCACCGAGGTGATTTTCACGAGCGGCGCTACCGAAGCGAACCATCTGGCCGTGCTCGGCCTGCATGCGGCCGCTGGCTGCGAACGCCGGCGGATTGTGTTCAGCGCGGTCGAGCATGCGGGCCATCTCGCACTCGCAAGGGCGCTTGAGACGCAAGGCGTTCCCGTGGACTTCATCGGCATGAATCCGGACGGCACACTCGATCTGGACAGTGCGGCCCGGCTGATCGGCACGGACGTCGCACTCGTGTCGTTGATGGCGGTGAACAACGAGACGGGCGTGCGCATGCCGGTCGACGAAGTGCGTGCACTCGCGCATGCCGCAGGCGCTCGGTTGCATGTCGATGCGACCCAGTTCATCGGCAAGGTGCCGTTCGATTTCGCGCGGTTCGGCGCCGACGCAGTTTCGCTCTCCGCGCACAAGCTGCGAGGGCCGAAGGGCATTGGCGCGTTGTTGCTGCGGCAGGGGAGCACGCTGGTGCCGCAAATGCAGGGCAGTCAGGAGCGGCGACGGCGCGGCGGCACAGAAAACCTGCCCGCGATTGCGGGGTTTGCGGCAGCGCTTGACCGGCTTGGCGATATCGAAACTGAGGCTACCCGGGTTGCACAGTTGCGCGACACGCTAGAACGCGGACTGCAACGTGCGTTGCCGGACATGCATGTGTTCTCCGCGTGCGCGCCGCGTATTGCGGGCACCAGCTATCTGAGATTTGGCCTTCTGCCAGCGGACGTGGTCCTGCAGCGCATGGAGCAACTGGGCGTGTCGGCGTCGTCCGGTGCGGCTTGCTCTTCAGGCGGCAGCGAGCCTTCGCACGTGCTCGCTGCGATGGGCGTGCCGCGCGACGAGGCGCTGGCAGCCGTGCGGCTGTCGCTCGGCGAAACCACCACGGCGCGTGACATCGAGTACCTGCTGGCCGCGTTGCCGCCGTTGCTTGCGCCGCTGCTTGGAACTTGCGCCTCTCAAGCAGCATAACCCCCACGAACCCTGGAGTGTCCGTCGTGAAAGTCATGATCCGCAAGGATAGCAAGGGCGTGCTGAGCGCTTATGTACCGAAGAAGGACCTGGAGGAACCGATCGTTGCGATGGCGTCGCCCCGTATGTGGGGCGGTCTCGTGACCCTTGGAAATGGCTGGCAGCTTGAATTGCCCGAGATGGCGGACGACACCGCGCTGCCCATCACCGTGGAGGCGCGGCGGATTGCCGCCGCGGAGGAGTGACATGAGTCTGAGCGAGGAACAGGTACGAGCCATTGCCGACGCGATTCGCACGGCTCCCACGCTGCCGGATGCGGCGGCACGTTGGCGGGAGCGTTTTCCCGGCGTGCGGACCATGCGCATCAGTGCATCCGAGATGCATGACGAAACGCCCGCATTGCAGTTCGGCGAGCGCCGTGTCTATTACGCGAGGCTGGACGGGATGTGCGTGTCAGTCACGGGGCAGGCGGATGAGGCTGAAATGCTGATCTTCACGGAGGGCGGGGCCAGTGATGGAGATCGATGAAATTACGTTGAGCGAGCCAGAGTGTGGGGCGCGCGAGATCGAACTCGTGAATGCCGTGCTGCAATCGTCGCGCTGGAGCAGCGGGCCGATGCTCGAATCGTTCGAGGCCGCGTTCGCTGGCTGGAGCGGGCGAGCGCACGCGATCGCGGTCGCGAGCGGCACCCTCGGAGCGTGGATCGCGCTGCGCGGGTTGGGTATCGGTGAGACCGACGAGGTGATCTGCGCATCGCATACATGGCATCAGGTCGCACAGGCGATCACGCTGGCGGGCGCCACGCCGGTATTCGCCGACATCGACTACTGGAGCGGGTGCCTGAACGTCGAGAAGGCGCGTCAGAAGATCAGTCCGCGCACGCGCGCGATCCTCGCTGGCAACACTAACGGGCATCCGGCCGCCTGGGGGCCGCTGCGCGATCTCGCCGGGGAACACGGCCTGCGGCTGATTGAGGACAGCACCGAGGCGCTCGGTTCGCGCTACAGGGGGCGCAGTGTCGGCACGTTTGGCGATGTGTCGCTATTCGACTTCTCGGCGCCTTCGGCTTTATGTGCGGGCGAAGGCGGGATGCTTGTCACGGATGACGAGGGCCTCGCGCACGAGTTGCGTTACCTGCGTCAACGGCGGGTTGCGGACCGCGAATCGGTTTCAGTCGGATCCCGGGTGCCGTTGCAGGCGGGCATGAGCGAGCTGACCGCGGCGCTCGGGCTCGCGCAACTGGCGGGGCTCGACGAGCGTCTTGCGCGGCGCAAGCAGGTGGAGGCCTTGTATCACGAGCAGATGCAGAGCTTCGAGGGCATCAAGCCGCCGTATCTGGCTGAAGACGTCGAGGAGGTGCACTGGATGCTCTACGTCGTGCATCTTGGCAAGCGTTTCACGCAGAGCGCTCGTGCGCAGATGATCGACGACATGAAATCGTGCGGTATCGAGACGGCAGCTTACAGCCAACCACTGCACGAACAGTTCCATTACATGAGCGCGGGCGACGCGATCGGACGCAAGCGTGGTGTGCTGCCCGACACCGAGCGCATCGGCGACCGCGCGCTCGCGCTGCCGCTGCACAGCCAGCTTGACGCCGACCAGGTGAAATACATCGTCAAGACATTGAAAGACACGGCGACGAACGTCGGCGCGGGCGCCGCCATCTATCTCTGAGGTATACGACCTATGAGCCTTTGTCCTGTTTCCGTCGACACCATCGCCAGCCAGATCGAGGCTGGCAGCGTGATCCCGTACCTCGGCCCGGGTATGCTCGCGCTGTGCCCGGATGCACGTGTACCGGCGACACCGGATGCGCTTGCGCAGATCATGACGGCTCGCGTTTCCGTGCCGCACAAGATCCGCAACCGGCTCACGCAGGCCGCGCAGTTTATCGAGAACTTCAAGCACCGCAAGTCGGTGGTGAGCATCATGAACGAGGCGTTCGCGTCGGCGCCCACGCCGTCTGCACTGCACCGGGCCCTGGCCGCGAGCGGCGCGGGACTGTACGTCGACTGCTGGTACGACGACACCTTCGCGACGGCGCTGGCTGATGCGCGTGCGCACGGCTGCTGGGCACAGGTGCAGGGGCTGTCGCAATCCGAGCACTTCGGTCAATGGTTCGGCGCTTACGACCCGAGCGGCGGGCCACTTGCCGATGTACCTGCGGCAGGGGCGCTGCTCTACAGGCCGATCGGCGCCCGCGCCCCTGCCGCCAACTATCTTGTGTCGGACAGCGATTATGTAGAAGTGCTGACCGAAATTGATATCCAGACGCCGATTCCGTCTGCCGTGCAGGCGTGGCGAACGGGACGCAGCTTCCTTTTTCTCGGCTGCCGCTTCGATGACCAGCTCGCGCGCAGCTTCGCGCGCCAGATCATGAAGCGCTCCTCTGACACCCACTGGGCAGTGCTGCCCGACGAGCCCACCCGCATGGAGGCGCGTTTTCTGGACGAACAGCGGATCACCCGCATTGCCATGCCGCTTGCGGCCTTCGCCGACGAACTAGTGAGCGCGCTGCAACCCGCCCTGGCCGCCTGAGCCAGTTCCCGATTTGACTCACTACGACACCGCGCAAGAACCATTATGACGACACTCACCGTATTGCCCTCGGGCAAAACCTATGACGTAGCGGCAGGCACCAGCCTGCTGAAAGCTCTGCTCGAAACAGGAGAGGCCATCGCGCACAAGTGTGACGGCAAGGCCGAATGCGGAGCGTGCCACCTGTTCGTCCAGGAAGGGCGCAAGAGTCTCTCGAAGATTCAGCGCGTGGAAAACGAGAAGCTCGACTCGATCGTCGGGGTGGGCTCGAAATCGCGCCTGGCGTGCCAGGTAGTCCTCGGCGAGGAACCCGTGACCGTCGAGCTGCTCGGCTTCGTCTGACTCGGGGGCATCATGGCCGCCAACGAAGTTCCGGTGCTTGAGGTCGTTATCGTCGGTGCAGGGCTGTGCGGCCTCGCGCTGGCGCGCACGCTGCATGGCCAGGGTTTGCCGTTCCTGCTCGTCGAGGCGCGCGAGCGCCTGGGCGGCCGGGTGTTGACGCGGCGTTGTGAGGTAACGGGCCAGGCGCTGGACCTCGGCCCGACATGGTTCTGGCCCGACACTGAGCCGCGTATTGCCGCGTTGCTTACGGAGCTCGGGCTGGAGAGCGTGCCACAATCCGACCCCGGAGATGCGCTCTGGCTGACGGACCCGAACCGGGAGCCTGAGCGGCGTGAGGAACCCGGTGGTATCCATGCTGGCGCCTGCCGCATCGTGGGCGGGGCCGTGCGTCTGGTCGAGGCGTTGGCGGCCGCGGTGCCGCGGGAGCACATCCTGACGGGCCACGCGCTTCGCATGGTCCACGATCGCGGCGCGTGGTTCGAATTGCAGGTGGTGCACGGCGATCGCGCTTCCACGTTGCGTGCCCGGCGGGTCGTGCTCGCGCTGCCACCGCGCCTCGTTCACGAGCGTGTCGCGTTCGATCCACCATTGCCGACGCCGCTGGCCGATCTGCTCGCGGCGACGCCCACCTGGATGGCGGCGGCCGCGAAGTCGCTGACGACGTATGACCGGCCGTTCTGGCGGACCGCAGGCCACTCGGGCAGCGCGTTCGTGCGGCATGTTCAGGCGACGCTGGGTGAGGTGTTTGATGCGAGCGATGGAGCCACTGATGCGGGGGCGCTAGGCGGTTTTCTTGCGCTTAACGCATCGCAGCGCAGGAATTTCGAGCGCGGCTTGCCCCTGTTGATCGAAAGCCAGCTGGCCCAATTGTACGGGGTTGAGGCGCATTGCGGTCAGTCGTATCGACTCGACTGGGCAGGCGAAGCCTGGACCTGCAGCGATGCGGACAGGGAAAGCCTGCCCGCATGGCCGCAGGCCGACCCGGCGCTGCGTGGCGGCTGGCTGGGCGGCCGGTTGTACGTTGGGGGCAGCGAGACGGCGGGTCACGGAGCGGGCCACATGGAGGGCGCGCTGGACGCTGCGGCGCGCATCACCCGGGCGCTGGTTCTGCCTGGCGGTCAGCGCGCGATGGCAGGCATGCCGGTCACGATGGAAGAAGCCGTGGCAAGTTTCATCGCGACGGTGTCCGGTTGCCGCGAATCGGCACCGGCGCACTACCGGCAGCACGTCACGCGCCTGATGTCGAGCCAGTCTACCGCGCAACTGACCCAGCATGCCCTTCTGGCTACGGTCGAGCAGGTCTACAGCGAAACGCTGGCAGCGATCGACGCTCTGATGCCGGTGCTCAACTCGGGCGACGCCGGGCCGGTGCATCTCGGTCGGCATGGATTGACGCCGAAGCTGCTCGCTGCGTTCCAGGGCTGGAACCGCAAACTGCTGGACTGGGCGCTGGAATTCAACGCAACGTCGTGCGCATTGTCGAATTTCCCGGAAGAGCATCAGCCTGACGCAGAACTGCAGCGCGTGATCGCACTGGATCTGGCGGCCGCCTGGCGCGAGTTCGCACTGACGTTGAACGAGCGTCTCGTCGATGCAGTGACACATACGGGCTTCATGCAGGAGTCGGCATGAGTGGTGTCAGTGCGATTGAAGACAGCGCGCGCCTTGCGATCGTCGAGCAGTCGGGGATTGTAGTGGTCACGCTGATCGAAGGACTGACACGCGACGAGCTGCTGTGTTCGCGGCTTACACGCCAGGAGGTGCATCGGCAACTAACGCGTCTGGCTGACGGCGCTGACGGGTTGAGTCCCCGGATTCGGGCCGCGATGCCGGAAATTGACTGGGACGGCTGGAGATGGATGCGTGCGCAACTGAAGTCGCAGGCTGGCACAGCAATGGACGACGCGCTGTGGTTTGCCTGCGAGTCGCTGGTTCCAGCGACGCTGCTGTGGCTGCGTGTGCATCGGCAGAGCCAGGGCGCGCTGTTTCAGATGACGCCATGAACGACCGGCTGATCCTGCGCTGCAACGCTCGCCGCCCGATTCACGGTGCCGGTGCCGGAAAGGCAGGCACCGGGGGCCGGCTGCCCGGCCTAAAAAATTGATGCGTATTTATCTTCACCGGATTCTGTGTCGCTTCACCGCTATGGCGGACAACGCTCCAGCCCTTGCCGTCCGGTTGATGACGTGGCTTCGGCCCTTGAGTCTGGATATGGCAATGCCGTCATGCCCCGACTTGCAACCCGGTTCACCGCTATCGCGCTTTGCAGACATGACCCAACGCCCGTTCGCTTCCCCCCGCTGTAAGGCTTTGCAGTTGCCCATGCCCCGAGCCAGACTCGATCGTATGTCGCTCGAGTATCATCTGATGCTGGAAGCGTTGCGCACCGGTCACGGTGATGGCCGCATGGCATCGAGGCTGGTCGAGATCCTGTTTCTTGCCGAGTTTCTCCACGAAGCGGGATACGGAGACGGGGATCCAGAACGATTCGAGCAGATCGAAGCGGCACTGGCAAGGTGCAGTCAACGCGGCAACACGACTGGTGACTGGCACATCACGGACGACGATGACTATGCAAGCGTGGGGCAATTGCTAGCGGTGCACGATCAGCAGCTTGCATGTGCCCCGCTTCAGGCTGTCACGCTTGCGACCGAGCGCCTGTGGAAGCTGGTTGCGAAGACGGCAGTAACGAGTGCCCTGATACAAAAGGCGGCGTAGACGCCGCCGCAGGCGAGGCCCCGCAAGCAGTTGCAGGTTTGATGTGGAGAGCGGTTGGCACCGAAAACACATGCCGCAGTGGCAAGCTGGCCGGGGAACTGTTCGACGCATACGTGGTAGGCGCGAGAAAGACGAGAACGACTGCGACGACGTTACAGTGCCCAGGTACTCGGCGTCATCCAGACGCTGATGCTTGAGCAGCCGCTGGCTGTTGTGCCCGGTCGGGTGCGGCCTTAGGCGCGGCGCGATTGCGCTCACCTGGGAGCGGAAATCGATGGCGGCCAGATTTCGCGATGCGGAGGCGGTCGAGTCATCTCGCAGATCGGGCGAGGCATCGTCATTTGCGATTCAGAAGTCCTTGCACTTGCCCCATGGGTGACTGCCGGCGACGACGCAGGCCTTGATGCCGGCGCGCGCAAGTGCATCCTGATCGCGGTAGAACGTGGCCTCATGCACGAGCGTTCCGGATTGCGTCGTGATGCCGACATAGCGTGCGGCCCTGCCGATCCCGCACTGGTATCCGCCACCCGGGTCACCGGTCCGGCGGACATTGCCGTCCCAGTCGATGAAATACCCCGTTGCCTCGTCGTCGGCCCGGCTCATGTCGCTACCGGTATGTCGACCACCGCCTTCAGGTTGAGCGTCATGTTGCCTTTTGTCGCGTCGGCGTATGGGCAGATGCCTTTCGCTCTCTCCATCAGGCTGTCAGCGGTGGGCTGATCGAAGGTGCCAGCCATGAAAGCCGTCAGGCTGAGTGCCATCCGGTACGCCCCTTCGAAGTTCACGTACATCGACAGTGTCGACTCGATGTAGCAGCCGCGCAGCGGCAGCCTGTCCTGTCGGGCGATATGCCGTACCGAATGTTCGAAGCATGCGGCGAACGCGGCGGCAAAGAGTTGCTCGGGATTGATGCCCTCTTCCTTGCCACCCATTTCCCGCGGCACGGTGAGTTTGAGCTTGAGGCTACCGTCGTCGCTCTGCACCTGGCCGGTCCGTCCGCCCTGGGTCAGCATGGTGGTTTTGTAGACGAGATCCATGTGGCTTCTCCTGTGGACCGGAGTGGGCGATTCAGCGCCTTACTCTGGTCTCATCCAAGATGGTGGCTGTGCAGATTTATCGCAGCAGCTTGCTGCGTTCTGCGGCCGAATAATTGCTCAAGTGTCCTTCACGCGCGGCCTGGCGGCGAGCGGATGCGATGATGGCCTTGCTGCGTCCGGGCGCAACCGGAGCGCTGACCTGCTTGTCCAGGGCGGAGCTGCCGCAGTGAGGGCAAACGGGTGCCGTGCCGGCGCGCACCAGCGTTTCGAATTGCTGGCCGCAGGCCTGGCATCGATAGTCATAAAGAGGCATGGTGAGAGTCTCGTGCAGATCAGGTGGAGGATGCCGTACAGTCTTCCGTCGCCGCCGCGCAGCCTTCGAGCGGTCGCGCAGCATCGCTGGTCGGCGCATGCGCGCCGAGCCCGACCCATTCGTGCACGCGGCCAGCTTCGAAGCCCACCATGCGTGTATTGGCGACTTCCATCAGCGGTCTGCGGATCAGCAGCGGGTCGGCGAGCAGCCGTGCGAGCGCATCCACGCCATCGAACAATTCGGGGACGATCCGTCCCGACTTGACGTCCGGCGCCGCGCGGTTGAACCATTCGCGCACCGGCAGAGGCTCGAGGAAGGCAAACAGCGTTTTCGGTGTCCACGGCCAGCGCAGCAGGTTGCGAACCTCCAGCGTGTGGCCGGCAGCGACGAGCAGCGCCTTCTGTTTCGCGTTGCCGCCGCAGCCGGGTTTTTCGTAGAACGTAATATGAGCCATGATGGGGCCTTCAGCGTGGGCGTAGCAGTTCCAGGCACTCGAGCGTGGCCGCCATATCAAGTGCCGTGAAGTCGTCCTGGGTGCGGATGAGCGGATCGGCGCCGAGTGCCAGCAGTGTGCGCACGATATCGTGCTTGCCCGAGGAGGCCGCATACATGAGGCAGGTGGCCCCGGTGGCGTTGGTATGATCGAGCGGCAGTCCTGCGCCAGCGAGCCGCTCGACACCGGCCGGCTCGCCGTGCACGCAGGCAAACCAGAGTGCCGTGTTGCCATCGGCGTTGACGGCATTGAGTATCACGCCGTGTGCGAGCAGCGCATCGACCATATCGTGCGTGCCACGCCATGCGGCCACCATCAACGGCGTGTTCTCGTGTGCGCCTCGTCCGTCGGGGCCGGCAAAGCCCTGGTGAGCGAGCCAGTTCGCAAGTTCGGGCGGTATGGGCTGGCCAGGCGGATTCGCCGGATTCGCGGCCAGGGCGGTCTGGCCGCCGATCAGGTCACAGACCTCCGTAAAGCCGAAGTCCGCGAACATGCGTGCCCAGGTCTGGCTCGCCCTGCCGTGATAGCAGTAGATCAGGATGGGACGCTTGCGCGCCGTCTTGAGCAGCAGGGCGTCCTGGTTCTCGCGCGATAGTCGTAGCGAGCCCGGCAAGCCGTCGCGAGCGTGGCTCGCGGCGTCACGAGCATCGAGCAGCAGCGAATCCGGATGCTGGCCGAACCAGGCGTCGAGCTCATGGACCGTGAGGCGACGAAAGGTGCGCTGGCCGTTCATGGCGTGTATTCCTGCGGAAGATTGCAACGGTAGGGCGGTTCGCTGACAATGCGGGGATCATCCAGCGGCACGCCGACGCTAAAGTGGTAGAGCACCTGCCAGCGGTCCGGCCGATCACTGTCGAGGCCGAGAAGTTCGTGCACGGCATCGTCGAAGTAGCAGCCGATCCCGGTGCCGCGCAGTCCGGCGGCTTCCGCTTCGAGGTAGAGCGTGTGGCCGATCAGGCCGGATTCGCGCAGTAGCTCGCGGTAGCGTTCAGGACCGTCGACGGATACGGTGCGCAGGTCGGCCAGCAGCGCTACGACGAATAGCGCGTCGGCGGCAATAGCCTGATGACAGCTCAGCGTGCGCAGCGTCCGGGCTAGAGCGGGGTTCGCCGCCAACTGGTGGAACGGCATCCCGACGGGTGCGTTGCTGACCGGCTTCAGAGGGAGGTCGGGCATGGCGTTCTGCAGGCCGTCCCGCGCACCGGTATCGCGTAGCAGCAGGTAGGCGCCAGGCTCGAGACCGTTGATCCGGTGCGCGAACAGCACCGCATGCACGCGTGCCGGCGCGGACGACGTATCCCATGGGACCGGCGCCAGGTTCTCGCCGACGCTAGGCATCAGCGCGTCCATCATCGGCCAGAAGCGCAGCACGTCCAGCCGCGCGCGCGGATCGAAGCGCTGGGCGCTGCGGCGTGCGCGGATCAGCGTGGCAGCGCGCGCTGCGGTGGCTGGCAACAGGCTCCGCCTTGCTGTGCCGGGCTGCGATGCGGTAACGCACGCCGCCTGGCGCGAGTTCCTGGCCACCTCGTTGATCGCGGGCCAGCGGTACATCGGTCGGGGATCGAGCCGGTTTGCGCGGCCCTGCCACGATGAGGCTGTCGCACGGGGCCACGCTGCGGGTGCATTGCCGCGAAGGACAGGGTTCACGTGCAGCAGCTCGAACAGGGCCTCGGGTTCCTCGTGCTCGGCGTCGCCGAAGTCTTCTTCGCGGTCCAGGCCAAGCAGCGCTGCAATGGTGGCATGGTCCAGCCCGGTTTCGCGGATCCTCCAGCCGGTCACTGCGGCTGCGTAGCGCAGCGCGCCGGTCGCGTGACCCATGTCGAGCTGGCAATAGCGGAACGCACGCTCCCCGTACTTCCAGGCCTCCCGCCAGTAGATCGAGCTGAATCCGATCAGCATGCGCGCGCCGGCGAGGCTGGCGTCGCCTGGGGCGAAGCGGGCGCGTCTTTCGAGCGCGTGCGCTTTCGGTGCATAGTGGTAGAGGCCGTCGTCGATATCCGGTATGCCGCTCGTGAGCAGATAGACTTCAGTCGGATGCAGGTTGCCGCTCGACGGATTGCAGCGCAATGCCCAGCGATCCGGTCCGGCTTGTTTCCATGCCGACAGGGCGAACGAGAGTTCGAACAGCAGCCCGACGCTTGCCAGTGTGGGTGCGCGCGACGTAATGGCGCCCGGCGAAAACAGGTTGGCCCAGGGTGTGTCATCGGCGTCGGCCGTCAGCGGCAGTGTCGTGACAGGCGCGCCCGCGAACCGCCGGAACGGGTCGGGCTGGGCGTCCCAGTCCAGCGTTTCGGGGCCGGCCGCATAGCGCTCCAGCCGGTGCTTGGTCCGTTCATGGTATCCGAGCACGATAGATGGTTTTCCGGTCGGCATGTCCGGCCTCCATTGCGTCATGCAGCCTTGTCTCCAGCCATATGGGCGGAGATTGCCCCACGCTGCGGATCGGCGCGTTGCCTCTCCGGCGCGCGGGGCGCGTCTTTCGTCCCGCCGCCTAACCGGCGGGACACGCGGAGCAGTTCGAAGCCGCGCTCCGCCGCCATGTCGAGCGCGTTTCGTCCATCCGGCGCATACAGACCCTCGCTTGCGCCATGAGCGAGCAGGAGTTGCATGAGTTCGACCCGTCCGCTGGCCGCCGCCTGCATCAGGCAGGTAATGTCGTCGTCGTTCGCGTGGTCGATCTCGGCGCCTTCGTTGATCAGCCGCAGAATCGGCGCGGGTGCTCCGCCAAGACACGCATACCAGAGCGCTTGATTGCCGGTGTCGTCGAGCGCGTCGACGCGAACGCCGTGGGCGAGCAACGCCTCTACCAGACCATCATCGCCGTGCAACGCCGCAAGCATCAGCGGCGTCGTACCTTCGAGGCCGCGCGAATGGGCATCGGGGAAGTCGTGGTTTGAGAGCCATGTCGCGAGCGCGGCGGGCACGCCGCCCAGCGGCTTCGCGTCCGAGGATGGCGTAGGACGGCGATTCCCGCTTTCGCGCACGAAGGGGACGGTGTCGGTGTGCAGTGACATGGTCACGCTCCGGCTCGGAAAAAGGGGTAGTGTGGGGTCGCCGGGGAGCGACGAAGCGGCGATCCCCGGCCTGGTCACTGGAAATCGTCAGACGGGACGGTTTTCGTTGGGGTTGCGCACCGGTCCCATCAGTTCGAGGCCTTCGCTGTAGGTGATCGTGTCGAAGGTCACATCGAACTTGATTGCCGCATCGGCGACCGCGTCGAGCTTGCCGGCCGTGTCCTTTTTCTTCAGGTCGTTCTTCTCGAGGTAGAGCAGTTCGAGCATTTCGTTATAGACCGTCGATTCGAGAATCGGCAGCACGTAGAACATCGCGCCCTTGTACGGTACCTGGTAGCGTTTGCTCAGGTCGATGTTGTCGCAGAACAGAAAGTATTTTCCGCCTGCGCTTAGCGTGTCACCGAGCACGTCGGCGACATCCTTCAGATATTCGAAGCTCAGCAGCCAGCCGGCGAAGAACGGCAGATGTTTCTCGCCGATCGAGGCAACGGCCATGACCTGATCGCACGTCAGTTCGGGTGGGCGCGCTTCGTCGGCGAGCTTTGGTGCGAAGCGCAACGCCAGTTCGCCGCGGAATCCGACCCGGCCGAACTGGTTCGTGAGTCCCTTGAGAACCGGATTGAGCAGCCGGCCTTCATGTTCGAGGCGGGCGAATGCGGTGTCGTCGAGTTCCTTGCGGGCGAGCGTGGCGGTCATGACGGAGTCCTTTGCATCGTAAAAGTTGGGGCGGGCGGAAAATATCCAGAATCGTTGGGTAAAGAAGCGCGAATCGCGAATCAGGTTCCGGTGTTTCGCATCCAGTCTGCAATTCTGAGGAATGCGTGCATCAGTTCGTCGCGTAGCGCTGGGGCGATGCCTGTTTCGTCGAGCGCCGCACGCATGCAGGAAAGCCACGCATCACGCTCGGCTGCTCCGATCGGGAATGCCGCGTGGCGCATGCGCAGCCGCGGTTGTCCGCGCTCGTCCGAATAGCGCTTTGGGCCGCCGAGCCATTCGCACAGGTAGCGGACCAGCACCGTCTTTACCGGCGCGAGGTCCGGAGCATGCATAGCGCGAATGTCGCTTGCGTCGGGCCGCGTGTCCATATGCCGGTAGAACGCATCGACGATGCGCGTTACCGCCGGCTCTCCGCCAATGGCATCGAAATGGGTCGAGGTGCGTCGTACGTCGACGGCAGCAGTCGTGAGCGGGTTCATGGCGTCCTTGAGTGCAACAAACGTACCAGCGACAAAAGAGCCGGATCCGACGTGCATATGTGGGCCAGGCCGCGCGGCGGCGGTGTTGTTTGCGACGAAACGCGCACGGTTTGTCGGGAAGCCGACAACTGCGGTCCCCGCCCGGTATGAGCGGCGGGGGCGCTGCACACGCGTGACAGGTCCGGTTTATCGGGGATTCCGAAGATTCGCTCTGAATTGGCACGAAAGCTGCACTGGAGCAGTCCGCGCGGACACACTCCGGCCGATGCGTGACTCGACAGAAGAAGACCATACGGACACCGCAGGCTGAGGACATGGTCGCGGCTTTGCAGCCCTGAATCTCAACCCTGATTTCTAACCCAGCTTTCAACCTTTCCAGAACTGGAGAACGTCAATGTCTAAACTTCGTCAGATCGCCTTTTACGGCAAAGGCGGGATCGGCAAGTCCACCACGTCGCAGAACACACTTGCGGCGCTTACCGAACTCGGGCAGAAGATCCTGATCGTCGGCTGTGACCCGAAGGCCGACTCGACCCGCCTGATTCTGCACGCGAAGGCGCAGGACACCATTCTCTCGCTTGCCGCAGAAGCCGGCTCGGTGGAAGACCTCGAACTCGAGGACGTGATGAAGATCGGCTACAAGGACATCCGCTGCGTCGAGTCGGGTGGTCCGGAACCGGGCGTCGGCTGCGCCGGCCGCGGTGTCATCACGTCCATCAACTTCCTCGAAGAGAACGGCGCGTACGACGGCGTCGACTATGTCTCCTACGACGTGCTCGGTGACGTGGTGTGCGGCGGCTTCGCGATGCCGATTCGCGAAAACAAGGCGCAGGAAATCTACATCGTGATGTCGGGAGAGATGATGGCGATGTACGCGGCCAACAACATCTCGAAAGGCATTCTGAAGTATGCGAACAGCGGTGGCGTGCGTCTTGGAGGTCTCGTGTGCAACGAGCGCCAGACCGACAAGGAGCTCGAACTGGCCGAGGCGCTGGCCGGCATGCTCGGTTCGAAGCTGATCCACTTCGTGCCGCGCGACAACATCGTGCAGCACGCGGAGCTGCGCCGCATGACGGTGATCGAGTTCGCGCCCGAATCGAACCAGGCGAACGAGTATCGTCAGCTCGCGAAAAAGGTGCACAACAACGCGGGCAACGGCACGATCCCCACGCCGATCACGATGGATCAGCTCGAAGACCTGCTGATGGAGCACGGCATCATGAAATCCATCGACGAATCGCAGGTCGGCAAGACGGCTGCCGAACTGTCCGCCTGAACCCGCGCTGAGCCGCCCGCCCGCGCGTATCGCTGGCATCGCCTGTATCGGGCGGTGCGCGCGGGCCGGCATCCAGCGATGCACAATCCTCAAGTATGGAGCATTCCATGACCGCCACGGTTGAAGAGCGCAAGGCCGAGAACAAGGCCCTGATCGACGAAGTGCTGAAGGCCTATCCCGAAAAAATGGCCAAGCGGCGCGCCAAGCATTTGGGCACCTTCGAGGAAGGCAAGCCCGACTGTGGCGTGAAATCCAATATCAAGTCGCTGCCCGGAGTGATGACGATTCGTGGCTGCGCGTATGCCGGCTCGAAGGGGGTCGTCTGGGGCCCAATCAAGGACATGATCCACATCAGCCACGGTCCGGTCGGCTGCGGCCAGTACTCGTGGGCGGCGCGCCGGAACTACTACATCGGCACGACCGGCATCGACACGTTCGTCACGATGCAGTTTACGTCGGACTTCCAGGAAAAGGACATTGTGTTCGGCGGCGACAAGAAACTCGACAAGATCATCGACGAGATTCAGGAACTGTTCCCGCTGAACAAGGGCATCTCGATCCAGAGCGAGTGTCCGATCGGTCTGATTGGCGATGACATTGAGGCCGTGTCGAAGAAGAAGAGCACGCAGTACGAGGGCCACACGATCGTGCCGGTGCGCTGCGAAGGCTTTCGCGGCGTGAGCCAGTCGCTGGGGCACCACCTCGCGAACGACGCGATCCGCGACTGGGTATTCGACAAGACGGATCCGGAAAAGCGCCCGGAATTCGAGTCGACGCCGTACGACGTTGCGATCATCGGCGACTACAACATCGGTGGTGATGCGTGGTCAAGTCGCATTCTGCTTGAGGAGATCGGCCTGCGCGTGATCGCACAGTGGTCGGGCGACGGCTCGATCGCGGAGTTGGAGAACACGCCGAAGGCGAAGTTGAACGTGCTGCATTGCTACCGTTCGATGAACTATATCAGCCGGCACATGGAAGAGAAGTATGGCATTCCGTGGGTCGAATATAACTTCTTTGGCCCCACGATGATTGAGAAGAGCCTGCGGGAGATCGCTAGCCACTTCGACGAGACGATCAAGGCGAATGCCGAGAAGGTTATCCAGAAGTACCGCCCGTTGGTGGACGCGGTGATCGCGAAGTTCAAGCCGCGCCTGGAGGGCAAGAAAGTAATGCTGTTTGTGGGTGGGCTACGCCCGCGCCACGTGATCGGCGCCTACGAGGACCTCGGCATGGACGTCGTCGGCACTGGCTACGAATTCGGCCACAACGACGACTATCAGCGCACGACGCACTACGTGAAGGATGGCACGTTGATCTATGACGACGTGACCGGCTACGAATTCGAGAAGTTCGTCGAGCAGGTGCAGCCGGACCTTGTCGGCTCGGGCATCAAGGAGAAGTACGTATTCCAGAAGATGGGCGTGCCGTTCCGCCAGATGCACAGCTGGGACTATTCTGGCCCTTATCACGGCTACGACGGTTTCGCGATCTTCGCGCGCGACATGGACATGGCGATCTCGAGCCCGGTGTGGAGTCTCGCGAAGGCGCCGTGGAAAAACGCCGCATAAAAAACCCTTTTCCAGGCGCAAGCGGTCGGCGGCCAGCGAGGCTGCCGCTTCGGTCGCCGACCCCATCGATATCGATTCAGGAGTTTCGCCATGCCACAATCTGCCGACAAGATTCTCGATCACGAACTGCTGTTCCGCGAGCCGGAATACCAGGAAATCTTTCGCACAAAAAAAGAGAATTTCGAATTCAACCATCCGGACGAAACCGTCAAGCAGGTGGTTGAATGGACGAAGACTGAAGATTACAGGCAGAAGAATTTTGCCCGCGATTCGCTGACGGTCAATCCGGCGAAAGCATGCCAGCCGCTGGGCGCGGTATACGTGGCGAACGGCTTTCACAAGACGCTCAGCTTCGTGCACGGTTCGCAGGGCTGTGTCGCGTACTACCGTTCGCATTTCTCGCGGCACTTCAAGGAGCCCACCTCGTGTGTCAGTTCGTCGATGACCGAGGATGCCGCAGTGTTCGGAGGGCTGAATAACATGATCGACGGGCTCGCGAACGCATACAACCTGTACAAGCCTGAGATGATCGCGGTATCGACCACCTGCATGGCGGAGGTGATCGGCGATGACCTCGACGCGTTCATCAAGAACAGCAAGCAGAAGGGCAGTGTGCCGGAAGAATATGACGTTCCGTTCGCGCACACGCCAGCGTTCGTCGGCAGTCACGTGACCGGCTACGACAACGCACTGCTCGGGATTCTCAAGCATTTCTGGGACGGCAAGGCAGGTACGACGCAGCCGTTGGTGCGCGTGCAGGACGACAGCGTGAACTTCATTGGCGGCTTCGACGGCTTCGTGGTCGGCAACATGAAGGAAATCCGGCGGATCTTCGGACTGTTCGGAGTGAAGGTCAATGTGATCTGCGATCCGTCCGAGACGTGGAACACGCCGACCGACGGTGAATTTCGCATGTATGAAGGCGGCACGACGAAGGAGGAGGTCGAGCAGGCGTTGCACGCGAAAGCGACGTTTGTGTTTCAGGAATATTGCTGCGAGAAGACCAGCAAGTTCATCGCGGAGCACGGGCAGGAAGTCGTTGTGCTGAACGCGCCTGTCGGCGTCGCGGGAACCGATCGCTTCCTGATGGAAATCTCGCGCGTGACCGGCAAGCCGATTCCCGCAGCGCTCGAAAAGGAGCGCGGTCAACTCGTCGATGCGATGGCGGACAGCCAGGCGCACCTGCACGGCAAGCGCTTCGCCCTGTATGGCGATCCGGACCAGATGCTCGGCTACACGCAGTTCCTGCTTGAGCTTGGCGCGGAACCGGCGCACGTGCTCGCGACCAACGGCAACGACGCCTGGGCGGGGAAGGTGCAGGCGCTCTTCGATGCATCGCCGTACGGCGCCGGCTGCAAGGTCTATCCGAAGCGCGACCTGTGGCATATGCGCTCGCTGCTCTTCACGGAGCCGGTGGACTTTCTGATCGGCAACACGTACGGCAAGTACCTGGAACGCGACACGAAAACACCGCTGATCCGAATGGTGTTCCCGATCTTCGACCGTCACCACTATCACCGCTATCCGACGTGGGGCTACGATGGCGCGCTGCGCACGCTCGTGATGTTGCTCGACGAGTTCTTCGAGACCCTCGACGCGAACACGATCGTAGCCGCGAAGACGGACTACAGCTACGACATCATCCGTTGATTGGAGCGCGGTCATGGCAGATCCGGTACTGATCAAGTTCACGCAGGACGGCCGCAGGGTCGAGGTGATCGACGGCTGGGTCTGCCTGGCTGGCGTACGCGAGGCGGACCAACTGGTGCCGTTGCTCGAACACCCGAACCAGCAGGCGATCGCGCGCCATGTTCCGGGGGCGACGCACGTGGCCGGGCGCTTGCCGCTCACGCACGCAGAGGCGGCAATCGCATTGGGAGCGCTCTGCGCCGCGCAGCGCCAGTTCGACGCAAGTCCGGCCGGCATAGCCCAGCGTATTCGAAAAGCTGTCTGGGCGAAGGTCGCTGCCGAGGGCGTCGAATAGCATGCATGGCTCGTGCTGGAGCGGGCGATGGGGTAGCGTGCGACGCGACAACGGTCATGTCCGAGCGCGCCTGTCGCGGCGCCTTCCCGGAGGACGCTGATACGGGATCCACTGGCACTTTAATGAATCGGCGTACTGGGGGCGACCCGTGATCTACGTGGTGGAACTACCTGCGGGAGGCAAGCCCAAAGCCTGGTTTGCGTACGATGAGGCGGACTTCGCGCGCAAGGTCGCAGCGTCGGACCCGCTTCGGCCGGAGGAAATATACGATTCGGTGACACCCCGTGAACTCCTCGAATTCAGCGGTCAAGCGCCGGATGTCGACGCGCGGACGCAATACCCGTCGATTTGCGCAATCGGCGATGCGCATGGCTGGGACACGCCGCTCTACCGCGCGGACTATCTGCTCGGCCGCGGCCTTTGCCAGCATGAGCCAGTGACGCTGCTCGACGCGTCGTTGGCGGCGCTCAATGCGCGCGGACACTGTCTTGTCTACTTGAACGATCGCGCGGCCATTGGGGCATTCGAGGGGGCGGATCCACGTCTTGCGGGCAAGTCGCACTGGGATGCGCGGCGGGCGCTGTACGAGCAACTGGTGGCGCTTGAAGTTCTCGCGGATGACAACTGATGCGTGGCGGGGAGAGTGCGATGACGCCGCATGCCGTGACGCAGGTCGACGAGCCACACGCGCACATCAGGCGTCCCGACTGCGATCTGACCGTGAACGCTGGCAGGTTCTGCAAATTGCGCTCGAAGCCGGCCGCCGGCAGCGCCGCGAGGCGGCGTGGTATGCCGTTAGCGCATTGCTGCCGGTGGCGTTCGAATTGGTCGAAGAACTGCGCCGGAGTGCGCCGGCCGGGTTCGAATTTCGTGACTGATCCTGGAATTCCCGAATGAAGCTGCGCCTTGGCACGCTATGCCTGTTTGAAAACCCGACCGGAGAGGATGGCCGCGCATTGATCCGGCAATTCGTGCTTGCGCGCGAAGCGGACCGCATGGGCTACGACGATGTCTGGCTGGTCGAGCGCCACGGCGATGCGAGTCGCCCAAGCGGCGCCATCACGACGTTGCTCGGGCACTTGTCGGGCGTTACGTCGAAGGCGCGTGTCGGCGCGGTGCTTCTTCCCGAAGGGCGTCACGGCCTGCAACTCGCAGAGGATCTGGCTACCGTCGAACTGTTGAGCCGCGGGCGTCTTGCGCTCGCGGTGGACGCGCAGGACGTCGCGTCGGCCGATGCGGTTCTCGACTCGTTGGACTGGTTGCGGGCTCGGCTCGACGGGGGACACCACGACAACGATCTGATACCGCGCCCGTCCGGCGAGCGTCCGCTCGCCTGGGCACTCACCGCAGACGTGCATGTGGCACGCAGCATCGCGGCGCGAGGATTCGGATTGTGTTTGCCACCGGATCTACCGCTCGATGCAGTCTCGGCGTTACTCAGCCATTACCGCGACGCCGTGCCAGAAAACGGCGACGGCGCGCGGCCCATGCCGCTGCTTGTCCGCTACGCGTGCCCGGCCGAGACGCACGACGAGGCGCTGGCTATCGCAACGCTTTACCTCAACGCGCGAGTGGGCGTGGAACATGCTGGCGGCGTTCTGGCCCATTCGCTGGTGGGCAACCATGCTGAGGTGGCCGCGCAGATTCGCGGGCTCGGAGCAGAACTCGGCCTGTATGGCATCCTGATCATCCCCATGAGTGCGCATTTCGATACCGCCAAACATATCCTCGCGGACATGGTGGACGAAGTGCGACCGTTGCTCGACGACTGAAATGGATAAGGGTGACAGCACGTGCGAGGAGGATTGCAAGCCCTGTCCGTTTGTTGGCGCGCGTGGGTGCTCCGCCGACGCGCGGGTGCAGCGCAGGGAGACCACGTGAACTGGGCACAGGATTTAGTCCGTTACGCACTGTGGGCGGCCCAGACCGAAGCCGCGACGCTCGGCGCTGCCGAACAGGCACATATGGTCACCGCGGTGCAGATGGATGCAGTCGAGCGCTTGACGCCGCGGCAGCGCGGTCAGGTGCTCGGGCGTGCGCTGATGGCGCCGCGCCCGGTCGGTTTCTTCCTTGCCCTGCGCGACTGCGCGGGACTCAGGCGCCTGCTGCCTGAATTCGATGCACTCTTTGGCGTGCCGATGATCACCGACGCTCCGGAGGCTGTCGACGCGGGCGAGCATCAGTTGCGCGTGCTGGCCGAAACGGCGCGTCGCGGTGCGCCGCTCGCGGTGCGCGTGGCTGCGCTGTTGCACAAGATCGGCATGGGACGTACGCCGCCTGAACGATGGGCTGGCCATCCGGGCCACGAAGTCCCCGGTGCCGCGCTGCTGTCGTCGCTCGCGAGTCGCATTGAGTTTCCGCCAGATGCGCTCGATCTGGCCCTGCTTGCGATTGCCGAGGCCGATTGCGTGCATCGCGCGAGCGACATGCGTGCGGCAGCCATGGCCTCGCTGCTCGAGCGGGTGTGCGCAGATACCCGGACTGCGCGTTTCGAGCAATTACTGCTCGTGTGCGTCTGCGACTACGCCGCATATCCTGGGCATATCGATGAGGATTACGTAAAGGTGAAACGTTTGCGCCGGGCGCTGGCCGCGTATTGTTCGGTGAACCAAGCCACTGACCCAGGTGCGTTGCTTGAAGCGCGGGCGCGGGCCATTGCCCGGTCGGTGTCCCGACCACGCGAGCGCGACGCAGGATGACGACGGCGGCCGTCAGCCACTGTCGCGTTTGCTTCGTCCAGACGTGTCGCAATCCGTTCAAATCCTCCAAACGGCGTTCCGATGTCGACATTCGGCGACGGGACGACCCGCGAGGACGCCGCCTGGTGTACAGCACAGCCGTGGTACAGAACTTGCCAGTCACGATGAAACCCGTATCGTCAGGAGCCTGCCATGTCCGCCTCGCTCAAGGCCAAGATTGCTGAAGTGTTTGATGAACCCGGTTGCGACAAGAACCAGGGAAAAAGTGAGAAGGAGCGCAAAAAGGGTTGCACCAAGCAGTTGTCGCCCGGCGCGGCGGCGGGAGGCTGTGCGTTCGACGGCGCGAAGATCGCATTGCAGCCGATCGTCGACGTCGCGCATCTCGTGCATGGGCCGATCGCGTGCGAGGGAAACTCATGGGACAACCGTCACGCCGCGTCGTCGGGCTCGACGCTTTACCGTACCGGCTTCACTACCGACATCAACGAGCTCGACGTGGTCTATGGCGGCGAGAAGCGACTGTTCCGGAGCGTGCGGGAGATCATCGAGAAGTACGATCCGCCCGCCGTATTTGTCTACCAGACCTGCGTGACCGCGCTGATCGGCGACGACATCGAGGCGGTCTGCAAGCGCGCGTCGGAGAAGTTTGGCAAACCGGTGATTCCGGTGAACTCACCTGGCTTCGCGGGGCCGAAGAACCTCGGCAACAAGCTTGGCGGCGAGGCGATTCTCGATTACGTGATCGGCACGCGCGAGCCGGAATATACGACGCCGTACGACATCAACATCATTGGCGAGTACAACCTGTCGGGCGAGCTGTGGCAGACGAAGCCGCTGCTCGACGCGCTCGGTATCCGCGTTCTTTCGTGCATTTCCGGTGACGGCCGCTACAACGAGATCGCGAGCTCGCATCGCGCGAAAGTCAACATGATGGTGTGCTCGAAGTCGATGATCAACATCGCGACGAAAATGCAGCAGCGCTACGGCATTCCGTACTTCGAAGGTTCGTTTTACGGAATCGGTGACATGAGCGACACGCTGCGCCAGATCGCGAAGCTGCTGGTGCAGCAGGGTGCGCCCAAGGACCTGATCGGGCGTACCGAGTGCCTGATAGAAGCCGAGGAAGCACGGGCCTGGGCGCGGATTGCCCGCTATCGCAATCGGCTCGAAGGCAAGCGCGTGCTGCTGATCACCGGTGGCGTGAAGTCGTGGTCGGTGGTCGCCGCGCTTCAGGAGGCCGGTCTCGAGATCGTCGGCACGAGCGTCAAGAAGAGCACGAAGGAAGACAAGGAGAAGATCAAGGAGATCATGGGTGACGACGCGCACATGATCGACGACATGACGCCGCGTGAGATGTACAGCATGCTGCGCGACGCGAAGGCGGACATTATGCTCTCTGGCGGTCGCTCGCAGTTCGTTGCGTTGAAGGCGCGCATGCCGTGGCTTGATATCAACCAGGAGCGCCATCATCCCTACGGCGGGTACGAAGGCATCGTCGAACTGGTGCGTGAAATCGATCGCGCGATCTACAACCCGGTGTGGCAGCAGGTGCGCATTCCGGCGCCGTGGGGTGACGATGGGCAGACGCTCGGCGCTTTCGCATCTGCATCGCCGGTTGTGCAGGCGGCGCCGGTTGCCGGCGTGCATGCGTGGGTGATGGGCCTCGAACCGGGCGTGGCGGCCTGAACGCGACGGAGAGCGAACACCATGGCCATCGTCGTCGAATCGAAGAAAGCCTGTGCGGTCAATCCGCTGAAGATGAGTCAGCCGCTCGGTGCGAGCTATGCGTTCATGGGGCTCGACGCCTGCATGCCTGTGATGCACGGCTCGCAGGGTTGCACGTCGTTCGGCCTCGTGCTGCTGGTGCGCCATTTCAAGGAGGCGATTCCGTTACAGACCACGGCGATGAACGAGGTCACGACCATCCTTGGCGGATACGAGAACATCGAAACGGCGCTGCTGAACATCCGCAAGCGGGCAGCGCCGAAGATCATCGCAATCTGCTCGACGGGACTCACCGAAACCAAGGGCGACGACGTGGAGGGCTATCTCGCGATGGTTCGCAAGCGCAAGCCCGAGCTCGACGACACCGAACTCGTATACGTGTCCACGCCCGATTATGTCGGCGGGTTCGAGGACGGCTACAGGCACGCGGTTACCGCTGTCGTGAAAGCGATGGTCAAGCCGCTGCCGAGCGTCGCCCGGCAGGTCACGCTGCTGCCAGGTAGCCATCTTTCGCCTGCCGATATCGACGAGCTGCGCGAGATCGTCAGTATGTTCGGGCTGGATGCGATCGTCCTGCCGGATCTGTCCGGTTCGCTCGACGGCCACATCGCACCGGACTGGCGGGGCACGACGCTCGGTGGCACGACGCTGGAGCAGATTCGTGCAGCCGGCGCATCGGCCTTCACGATCGGGGTAGGTGAGCAGACCCGCGAGGGTGCGCAGGCGTTGCAGGCGATTGCCGGCACACCGTTCGAAATATTCGAGCGGCTCACCGGGCTCGAACCCAACGACCGGCTGTTGCAGCGCCTCGCGCAATTGTCTGGCCGGTCCGTGCCCGCGAAGTACCGTCGGCAGCGCAGCCAGTTGCTCGACGCGATGCTCGACGGCCACTTCTACACCGGTGGCATCAAGGTGGCGCTCGGCGCCGAGCCCGACCTGTTGCTCGCGCTCGGCGCGCTGCTGCACGAAATGGGCGCTGAGTTGAGAGTCTGCGTCAGCACGACCACTTCATCATCGCACACGCTACTGCCGGCGACCGAGGTCGTGCTGGGCGACCTCGAAGACATGGAACGAGCCGCGGGCGACTGCGATCTGCTGATCACGCATTCGCATGGCCGGCAGATGGCTGAGCGGCTGGGCAAGCCGCTAATGCGCGTCGGCTTCCCCGTGTTCGATCGCGTAGGCAACGCGCACCGCTGCCAGGTCGGCTACCGCGGCACGATGAACCTGATCTTCGAGATCGCGAACCTGATGATCGAGCAGATCGCCCATCACCGTCCGGGGGACTGGCCGTTGCCGCAATCGTCGGTCGATCTGGCAGCGCGCGATCCGGCGCGCGAAGTGAAGATTCCGGTCGTCACGGCCATGCCCGAACCCAATCAGGAGCACACAGCATGAAGATCGCTTTTGCGACCCAGGACCGGCAGTACGTCGACGCCCATTTTGGCTGGGCGAAGAGCATCGTAATCTACAACGTCACGCCCGACGGGTATGAGTTTGTTGAGGCATTCGACTTCGGCGGCAAGCTCGAGGAAGACGGCGACGAGGACAAGCTTGCGCCGAAGCTTGAAGCCGTAAAGGACTGCGCGATCCTGTACGTTGCCGCGATTGGTGGTTCGGGTGCCGCGCGCGTGGTGGCGCTGAAGATTCATCCAATCAAGGTGCCGCAGCCGGAACCAATCGAAGAGATTCTCGCCAGGCTGCTGGGCGTGCTCAAGGGCACACCGCCTCCATGGCTGCGCAAGGCGCTCGCGAAGGACGGCGAACGTACATACGATTTCGAAGACGACGAGGTATCTCATGGCTGAAGCCATCACCGATCACACGGCCGCGGACGCGGCCAGCGACGAGGCGCTGCTTGCAACGCCGTTTATCCAGCAACTTGTCAGGCAGATGCGCGCGCAGGACACCCACGGCACGTGGGAAGGCAGGACAGACCTTCAGTTGCTCAAGCCGTACATCCTGACGCCGGATGAGCGTCGCGCAATTCCGATCATGGGCGACCCGGACCCCGAGACCCTGTGGCATCTGGAGCTGTTCTACAACGCCATCGCGGTGGCGATCGAGCGCGAGACCGGGCAGATGGTGTCGCCAATGATGAAGATGAGCCACGAGGGATTCGGCCGCATGGTGCTGATCGCGGGGAGGCTCGTGGTCGTCAACAAGCAGCTTCGTGACGTGCACCGCTTCGGCTTCCCTTCGCTTGCGAAACTGGCTGCGGCCGGAAGCGGGTTCCTGGCCGATGCCGTCGGGATGATCCGGGCCTATCCGTCCGTCGCGCAGTACGGCACCTGAGCAGGGAGCACACGATGACCGATGCTGTCGAACTGAAGGCGCGTTTGAAGAAGCTCAACGCGCAGGCCACTCAGGCGAAGATGGATCTGCACGACCTGTCCGAGGAACTGCCGACGAACTGGGAGCAGATTCTCACCGTCGCACAGCGTTGCCACGATGCGCACGCCGCCTTGATGGAAGCGCGCAAGGCCGCCGCCGCGGCTTGCGCGTAACCCCGCACGCAGGAGGCAAAGATGAGCGATATCTTCAGCGTGAAGCTGCCGAGCGGCGAGACCTGGACGCCGACTTTCGTGTCCACACTCGACGAGCAGAAGTGCATTGGTTGCGGCCGGTGCTTCAAGGTTTGCCCGCGCGGTGTACTGGAGCTCGTGGGGCTCGACGAGGAGGGCGCGCACGTCGCGCTCGACGGCGAGGACGAAGACGACGAATACGAAAAGAAAGTCATGACCATCGCCCACCGTGAACTGTGCATCGGTTGTACCGCCTGCGCGAAGATCTGTCCGAAGAAGTGCTACACGCACTCGGCGGCGCATGTCTGAGCATGCCGTCATGGACTTTCACGCCACGTTGATGCGCCATGCTGTGAGTCCAGGAGACCCCACCGTACTGGCTCTTGCGGGTGTATTGTCGGGCGCCTTCGATCAATACGGTGCGCACGTGCTCCCGATCCCGGGACTCGACGCGAGCAAGACACGCTGGCTGCTCTCGCGCTGGTTCCCGGGGGGCGATGCCGCGTTGCCGTTCGCATGGGAGGGGATGGACGGTACGTCGCGGTGCAGGTCGCGTTACGACGAAGTGGAAGATCTGGTGACGTTGTTCAAGGACCACGCCGATCCCGATGCCGGTACGGCCGAGGAGGCTGAGTGCATTGCACATGCGCTGGCCGGTGCGTGCCTGGGCACCAATCACCTGTGGCAGGACCTGCAACTGCCTTCGCGACGCGAACTCTCTGCTTTGCTCGGCTACTGGTTTCCACGGCTCGCCGCCAAAAATACCCATGACATGAAGTGGAAAAAGTTCTTTTACAAGCAATTGTGCGAACGGGAAGGACTGTTTGTCTGCAAGGCGCCGAGCTGTGGTGTGTGCTCGGACTATGCGCACTGTTTCGGGCCGGAGTAGGCAGGCTCGGTGATCCAGGCGTAGTCCTTGCTTCGTTCTGGTTACCGTTATGTATTTCGGTATATAACCAACAAACTGGACACGATATCCGACACGCCATGGACCCGACATCTGAAGGCGCGCCGCGGGCGCGCTGGACACCTTGTACGCGCGCCTGTTACCGGACATTGCACTGGCCCGTGGCGCATGCTTTCCGCGATCGGCCTGCGCAGGGCTCGCGGGTCGTCTGCCCGCCACTGCCGGCGCCGTCGCACCGCCTGCTTGCGATCTGTGCGGAAGCCGGTCTGCGCGAGCTGGTGCGGCAGCACATGAGGCGCCTGCGTACTACGCCGCTCTTCGCGCACGCGGGCGATTGCTTCGACTGCGTAACCGAGCGGGTGGCGGACTATGTTGTCGAGGCCTGTGGAGGGCCGCTCTACTACAGCCAGCGGCATGCGCATCTTCAGGCGGGGGCAGGGCTGCCGCTGCTGCTCGACGAGGAAGGGCGCGAACTATGGCTCGTGCAATTGTGGCATGCGTTCGACGACGTGAACTTTCCGCCTGCGCTACGCGCGGACTTCTGGGGTTGGGCCGAACCGCTGTCCGTGCAGTTGCTTGCCCCGCGTGCGCGTCATGAGGCGCTTACCCGCTATGCGTACGACACGGTACGCAGCTGGTTCACGACGTCGACGTCACTGGCGCGTTCGCTGGACGACGAAGCATCATGGCAGCGCTGACTGGAGCAGGCCGACCGGAATGCGGGCACACGGCTGTGAACCACGCCGCCCCGATCACGGCCACGGATGCGGACGTCGAGCGACTGCGGGCGCACGTCGCCAGTCTGGCGCGTGAATTGCAATGGATCGAACGGATGTTGCTCGACAGCGGCACGATCGACGCGTTGCTGCGTGGGCGGCGTTTCGTCTATGTCGGTGGCCGGCCCCGGAGCAACGCGGTGCTGCGCGAGTGGCTGGCGCGCGCGGGAGGCGTGTTCGTGCATCACGTCTCGCTGATCGACGCGGATCCCAGCGACCGGGCGACCCGGTTTGCCGCGCTGTTGCCGCGCACGGATGCGGTGCTGTGCCCGCTCGACACCATCGACGCCGGGTCCCTCGTCGCGCTGCGCAACATCTGTGCACACCACGGCGTTCCGTGGGTGGCACTGCGCACGTCGAACCTGGCGAGCTTTGTCGCCGGGATATCGCGGGCGGATCATCGGCGGCAACGGCTTGCAGCGCTGCCGCCATTCGCATACGGGTGGCGCAGGCTGCGCTGAGTGTGCCTGCGGATTGTTTGGCTCCGGCGTTGTGCCGGAGCCAAACGACGACTTGAATCGGTGAAGCGACAAAATGTCGGAATTACTACAACGCTATGGTGTGTTTCTGAACGTCGAAAACCCCGACAACGACGCGCGCGACGCGCTCCGGCAGACTGTTCGAACCGGCGTCGAGGCGGAGCAGATGGGGTTCCACGACGTCTGGGTGGCCGAGCACCACTACAGTCCGTTCGCGATCGGCAGCGCGCTGACCGTGCTGCTATCACACATCGCGGCGCTGACGTCGACGATCCGGCTCGGCAGCGGCGCATCGCTGCTCGCACTGAACGACCCGCTGCGCGTTGCGGAGGATATCGCTGCACTCGACCTGCTGAGCGGCGGGCGCATAGAGTTCGGTGTCGCGCGCGGTGGGCCGTTTCCGGAGCAGTATCGTCCCTCGGGGATCCAGTCCGTGGATGTCGCGCGCGAACGCATGCATGAGGCGCTCGATTTGATCCGGCGGCTATGGAGCGAGCCGCAAACACATTTCGACGGACGCTTCTTCCGGTATGAAGGTGTCGCAGTCTATCCGCGTCCGTTGCAGCGCCCAATGCCAGTCTGGCTCGCGAGCCTTGCGGGGGACTCACTGCGCATTGCTGCGGAGCACGGCTATGGCCTGATGGCGACGCCTTCTTCGGATCTCGGTCAAATTGCGGAGCAGGTGGCCGACGAACGCGCACGGCGCGGCGCCTTTCCGTTTGCTATCGCGCGTTTTTTTCATTGCGACAACGATAGCCGTCGCGCGATCGAGCACGGTGTCGCGGCAGTGCGCGCGTATCCCCGTCTGATGGGCGTGCGGTTCCCGCCGGGCAAGCTGCCACCTATGTTCTCGCCGGACGCAACGGAAGCCGTGATCCTCGCGAACGCGATCATCGGCGATCCAGGGCAGTGTGTGGCGCGCGCGAAAGAGCTGGGCGAACGGCTCGGCCCGCACCGGCTGCTGCTCAAGCCCGCCACACACGATGCCCATGAGGCGCGTGCCTCGCTCGCACGGTTCGCTTGTGCGGCGGGCCTGATCTGATCCGACGGGCGTGCTGCTGCGGCAGCACCGGCCCACGAATGGCCCACATCTTGCAACAGGTGATGTGAAGCCTGATTCATAACGTGGAGTGTCGGTAATGTCGGATTCCCTTCATCGGATGGACTGGTCGCCGTTCTGGTTGTCGCTGCGCGTCGCGGGGGTCGCGACGGTGTTTGCACTCGTCGCCGGGATTGCCCTCGGCTGGTTGTTCGCGCGCCGGCGCTTCCCCGGCAGCGCTGTCGTCGAAGCTGTCTGCATGCTGCCGCTCGTGTTGCCGCCGACCGTGATCGGCTATGCGTTGCTGGTCGCGGCCGGGCGGCGAAGCGTTGTCGGCGGTTGGCTCTACCGGCAGGCCGGCTACACGATCGTCTTCAACTGGCACGGCGCTGTGCTCGCGTCGGCGATCGTCGCGTTGCCGCTCGTGCTGAAGTCCGCTAACGCGGCGTTCGCGGGCGTGGACCGTTCGCTCGAGGCCGCGGCGCGGACGCTGCGACAGTCGCAGTGGTCGGTGTTCGTGCGCGTCACGCTGCCGCTCGCGTGGCCCGGCATCCTTGCCGGCACGCTGCTCGCGTTTGCACGCGCGATGGGTGAGTTCGGTGCGACGCTGATGGTGGCGGGCGACATCCCGCATCAGACGCAGACGCTGTCGATGGCGATCTACGACGCGATGCAGGACGGCCGCGATCAGGCTGCGTTGTTGCTGGTGTTCGTCACGTCGATCCTGTCCATCGCTGTGCTCGTGCTGTCTGGCCGCTTTTTTTCCCTTCGCTGATTTCGTGGAGCCCTTTCGTGAAACGTCTTCTCGCCTTCCTGTTCGTCGGTCTGGTCGCGGCAGCGCCGTGTGTCGCGTTCGCGCAGCAGCTGACCGTTTCTGCCGCAGCCAGCCTGACCGACGCGTTCAAGGAGGTGGGCGCGAAGTTCGAGGCGACACATCCGGATGTGACGGTACGCTTCAACTTCGGTGCATCGGGCATGCTGTTGCAGCAGATCCGTCAAGGCGCACCAGTCGACGTGTTCGCGAGCGCCGATGAGCAGACTGTCACGCGCGGCGTCGAAGCCGGGCTGTTTGACGAATCCACGCGCCGCGATTTCGCGACGAACGCGCTGGTGCTGATCGTGCCAGCCGCACAGGATTCGCCGGTGAAGAGCGTGATGGACCTGTCGAATCCGGCGGTGCGGCGGATCGCCATCGGCAAGGTGTCGACCGTGCCGGTAGGCCGCTACACGCAACAAGCGCTCGAAAAGGCGATGCTGTGGGATGCGCTTGCGCCGAAGTTTGCGCAGGCAGACAGCGTGCGTCAGGTACTGGATTACGTCTCCCGGGGGGAAGCCGACGCGGGCTTCGTCTATCGCACCGACGCCGCGCTGATGCCGGGCAAGGTTGAGATCGTGCAGGCAGTTGGCGGACACGATCCGGTGACCTACCCGGTCATCGCAGTTAGCGCGAGCCGCGAAAAGGCGCTCGCGAAGGCGTTCCTGGATTATCTGCTGACGCCTTCTGCGCAGGATATCCTGAAGCGCTACGGTTTCTCGCAGTCCTGACGCCGCCGCACGATGATTGACATCGATCTCGAGGCGACCATCTCTGATGGCGCGCGACATTTCGCTCTCGGAATGCGGTTCGTGTCCGACGCGACGGTGATCGCGCTTTACGGACCTTCGGGCGGCGGAAAGTCGATGACACTCCAGGCGATCGCGGGGCTGCTCAGACCGCAGCGCGGACATGTCAGGATCGGCGACCGCGTGCTGTTCGATTCTGTGCAGCACATTGATCTGCCGCCCGAGCAACGCGGCATCGGCTATCTGTTCCAGCACTACGCGCTGTTTCCACACCTGAGCGTGCGGGAGAACGTCGCGTTCGGGTTGACGAACTGGCGGCGCCGAAGGCTTGCACCAGTCGACACTCACCGCGTCGACGAATTGCTGGAGATGTTCGGGCTCGCCGCGCTGGCGGCGAGCCGCCCGGCGACGTTATCAGGCGGTCAGCAGCAGCGCGTCGCGCTGGCGCGCTCGCTCGCGTGTCGTCCTGGCCTGCTGCTGCTCGACGAGCCATTCGCCGCACTGAACCCGCTGTTGCGCGAGGATCTGCGCAGGCAGCTTGCCTGCGTGTTTGCGCGCTGGAATTTGCCAGTCGTCATGATCACGCATGACGTTGACGATGTTCTCGCGTTGGCGCAGGTCGCGTTTGTCGTGGAGCGCGGCAGCGTGACCCGCGAAGTCGACGTTCGGCGAGACCAGCCGCGCGCGGTGACGACCTGCTCGTTGTTGCCCGAACGTACGGTCGAGCCGCTCACCGCGAACGCGTACCGCGTGCGCGAGCTGCTCCACGTGCAGGCGGAATGTTGACATGCGCCGGAACGCGTCCGTCGCCGCCGGCGCGACGTTACTCGGGTCCGAGTTGAAGCTGGCCGGTCGTCTCGATGCGCGCTTCTTCGCGTTGATGGAGGCGATCGACCACACTGGCTCAATCAATCGTGCGGCCCGAACGGCAGGCTACAGCTACAAGGGCGCGTGGCTGTTGCTGGAAAGCGCGGCCAATCTTGCCAGCCAGCCGCTGGTCGAAACAGGAACGGGCGGCAAGGGTGGCGGCGGCACGCGCCTCACGCCAGCGGCATTCACGCTGCTCGACGCGTGGCGTCAGCTGGAGGCTGCAAACCAGGCATTCCTGCGCGAGCAGGAGGCGTGGCTCAACCGGTTGCCGGCTGTGGCCGGCCTTCTCAGGAGAATCGCAATGAAAACGACCGCGCGTAACCAGCTCGCCGGAACAATTGACGCTGTTATACCAGGGCCGGTTACTACCCAGGTGTCGGTGACGATACCGGGTGGCCAGCAGGTGGTCGCGACCATCACGACGGCCGCTGCCGGACGGCTGAAGCTTGAGCCCGGGAAGGAGGCGATCCTGCTGATCAAGTCATCGGCGATCGTGCTCGTGATCGACTTCGCCGGCTATACGCTGTCGGCGCGTAACCAGTTTTCCGGAACGATCTCGCGGGTCGAATGCGGTGCGGTTTCTTCGCTGGTTGTGCTGACGTTGCCGGGTGGCACCAGCCTGACTGCGAGCGTCACCAACGACGCCGTCGATGCACTGTCGCTGGCAGTCGGTATGCAGGCGACAGCTGTATTCAAGGCATATTCTGTGATGGTGGCCACCACGGCGTGACCTTAGGCGGTCTTCTGGTGATTACGCTAAAGCAGCCCAGTCAGTGATGGCAGCAAAGGCCGCCGAATGCCCCTTCGTCCCGTTCAGTCGAATGGGAGGTTGCAGTTAACGTAGACGAAATCTGAACGTCGGCGCAACCATCGATCTGAACGGCGCATTCTGGGCGGTGTGGAATTCGGCACTGATCTGCCAATATCAGTCGTGCGCCAACAGTTTGATAACGGGTGCCATTGATTTCGCATTCCCGTGTCAACCGCCGTTCGCGACGGTGATGAGTCTGTTGCGAACTCCGACTTCGTATTCAAGTTTGTGCGCTACCCGCTAACGCGCAGAACTATCTGTATCGATGCGGCCGGGGAAGTGCCGACCATGATTTAGACCGTGTCCCCAGAGAGATGAAACCGGTACTGACATACGACCGCGCCGTGCACCTGCGCGAACTGGGTGCACGGTCACTTATCGCATAGCGATTCGATCGTCATCACACGACGTCGCATTGCAGCATCACGCGCTTCATCGCAAGACGCATGAGCGCCAGGGCAAGCGACGTTACGACCATGATGCACGTGGAGTAAGCGGCGGCCTGCGAGACGAAGCCGTTTTCATCGAGTTGCATGACAGCGACTGAAGCGAGATTCAGCGCAGGCGTAACGAGAAAGACAACGGCTGACAGCGTTACCATTGAGCGCATGAACAAAAAGAAAAACACGCTCACAGCAGTTGCGGCGACGAAGGGAAGCACGGCATCCTGGAGTGCATGGCGTAGGCCGCCTCCCAGGCAATCCACGACTTCCTCGAGCGCTGCCGGCACCGCGCGCAACCCCGTGCTCATCGTGAGAAAGCCCTGCGTGTGATAGTGATAGAAGTTGCAGAGCACGATAACAGTGGCGCTGCCATAGAGCCATGTCCCCAGCGGACCGCTATTGAATGCGAGAATATAAGCGAGACCGACAACCATCCCCGGCACGGCGGCTGGCAGCACGGCCACGGTGTAAATCAGCCTCGACACCGCGCCCGGCATGCGGCGCGCGCCATAGCTCAGGCAGAACAGCAACAGCACGCCCAGTGCGGCCGCCGCGAGCGAGATTTCCAGCGACGTGATGATTGCGCCATATCCGCCGGACAATTCGCCCCGGTAATTGGCGAGAGTCAGTTCGAGCCGGTACGGCCACAAGCGTACGAAGCTTGCAAAGACGACGGTCGCGACGGAAGCCACGATCGGCAGCAGCGCGAGCAGGCAGCCGACACCGAGCAGCCTGTCACGCAGGCGATTCACACGGGGCGTCACTGATACACGGCTCTCCGATGCCCCGCCGAATTGCCGCTGCGAAGCCATGCGCTCGATATACACCGAGGCGAGCGAAGGCAGCAGCAAGACCATGCCGACCGCGGCGCCCGTGCCGAAGTTCATCTGCCCGGAAACCTGGTTGTAGATCTCCGTGGCGAGCACGTGATAGTTCCCGCCGATCACCACCGCATTGCCGAAGTCCGTGATCGTCACGGTGAACACGACGAAGGCGGCGGACAGCAGGCCAAAACGCACATTCGGCAAGGTGAGTGCAAAGAATTGCTGCCAGCGTCGCGCGCCGAGCACGTCGGCGGCGTCGTAGTAGCGGGCGTCCGATTGTGAGAGCGCCGCGCCGATAATGAGCACAGCCTGCGGCAACGCATAGATCACGTCGGCGATCAGGAGTCCCCAGAAACCGTAGATCTCGACGTCCCAGCCGGTCCACTTGTGCACGAGGCCATTGCGTCCGAGCAGGAACAGCATGCCGAGGCCTTGCATCAGCGAAGGCGCGAGCATCGGAAGCAGCAGCGTCGCGCGGATCATGTTCGGCGCAGGCAGGCGCGAGCGCTGTAAGCTGAACGCGATCATGAAGCCGAGCACGATGCTCACGAGCGTCGTCGCGGCGCTCAGCACGAGGCTGTGCCACGCCGCCTCCAGCATGCCGGGCGTGCGCCAGAGCGCGACATAGTTGCCCACGCCCAGTCTCGCGTCGCCATTCACGAGGCTATGCCACGCGATAACCGCAAGCGGATAGAGGAAGAACAGCGCGAGACAGGCAAGCGGCACCGCGACCATCGCGACGCGCAGCACGGCGCCCATCGTGCGGCCCGTGCGCTCGACGCGCAGGCGATTCGTGGCAGCAAGCGAGGCGCTCATGCCGCCACCCATGCGCAGCGATCGTTGGCCACGGAAAGGGTGACCGGCGCGCCTGCTTCCATCGGCAGGCCACGCGGCTGTTCGGCGAGCAGTTCGCGGCCGCACCAGTGCAGGCGTATGCGCGTGGTGCTGCCGAGGAAGGTCGAGTCGATCACGCGGGCGGGCGCGCCTTCGCTGTGTGCTCCCGGCGACACCGTGAGATCCTCGGGACGCACGCACGCTTCGAATGCGGCATCGGCGCCGCCCGGATGGTGCGTCATCAAGGCAGGGAATGCATCGCGCACCCACGACGCAGGCAGCAGGTTCGAGGTGCCGATAAAACTCGCCACGAAGCGCGTGCGCGGGCGCTCGTATAGTTCGCGCGGCGAGCCGATCTGCTCGATGCGCCCGTGATTCATGCAGATGATCTTGTCTGCGAGCGTGAGTGCCTCTTCCTGATCGTGCGTCACCATGATGGTGGGAATGCGCAGACGGCGCTGGACATCGTGAATTTCGCGGCGCATTTCGACGCGCACCTGTGCATCGAGTGCGGAGAGCGGTTCGTCAAGCAGGAGCAGCGAGGGATCGACGGCGATGGCGCGCGCGATCGCGACGCGTTGCTGTTGACCGCCGGAAAGCTGGCCCGGATAGCGGCCGGCGAGATGCGGCAGGCGAATCAGTTCGAGCAGTTCCTTGCAACGTGCGTCGATCTGCGCGCGCGGCACGCCGCGAATCTTCATCCCATAGCCGATGTTCTGCGCGACCGTCATGTTCGGGAACAGCGAGTAGGACTGGAACACGATGCCGAAGCCGCGTTCGCGCGCGGGAATCTCCAGCAGCGAGCGCGTACCCATCATGACACTTCCGCCGTCGGCGTCGAGCAGGCCGGCGATGACGCGCAGCAGTGTGGTCTTGCCGCAGCCGCTCGGACCCAGCAGGCAGACGAACTCGTCCTCCTGCACGTCGAAATGAATGCGTTCGAGCGCGACGTGCCCGGCAAATGTCTTGAAGAGATCGGAGACGGTGAGATGCATGATGACTTCCCTGAGTGGCCAGGCGAGGTTGCCCGACGTTGCGCCGGGCACGAAACGGACTACGGGACAGCGCGACTGCGCTTAATGCATCACGTCGGTCTTGAAGCGTCTGAGTACTGCATCGTGCATTTTCGCGGAAGCGGCGAAGTCCATCGGGTACAGCACTTTGGAGACGTCGGCGGGCAGGCCTTCGGCGATCTGTTCGGGCGTCGGCTTGATGCCCGGCGTCGTGACGATTTCCTTGTATTGCTGATAGAGCTTCGCGGCGTCGGGCGAGGCGACCCATTCGAGGAAACGCCCGGTATCGGCTTGATGCGTCGAACTCTTCAGCATGCCCGAGCCTTCGAGCTCGTAACCGACATACTTCGACGGAATCACCATCTTCACCGGGAAGCCGGCCTTGATCGACTGCATGGCGACGAACGCGAACGAAGCGCCCACGGCGTATTCGCCGGTGCGCGCGAGCTTGCACGGTTGCGAGCCCGACGGCGTGAACTGCGCGACATTCGCGCCGACCTCCTTGAGGATCTGCCAGCCCTTGTCCTCGCCCGCGCCTTGCAGGATCGCGGCGATTTGCAGATAGCCCGTGCCCGACGAAGCAGGGTCCGGCATCACCACGTTTCCTCTGTAGACCGGCTTGGCGAGGTCTTCCCACGAGGTCGGCATAGGCAACTTCTTCGCGGCAAGCGCGTCGGTGTTCACGCAGAGCGCGGCCATATAGCCGGTCGCGGCAAACCATTTGTCGGCCGGATCGCGGAACTGCTTCGGCAGGCTCGACACGTTCTTGCCGCTCACCGGCGCGAGCTGCTCCGCGATGCGCGGATCGAGCAGATTCGTGAGCGCTTCGCCCCAAACCGCGTCCGCATGCGGCGCGCCGGATTCGGCGATCATGCGCGCGGCGAGGTCGCCCGTGGACAGACGCAGCACGTTGACCTGTACGTCGGGCAGCGCCTTTTTCGCGGCGGCGAGGTACGTGGCGATTTCGTCGCTTTCCAGTGCGGAGTACACGGTGATCTGCCCGGCGCGCGCGGCGTTCGAGATCGTGCACGTGAGCAGCCCGAGGGCGAAAAGCGAAGTCGGTGTCTTGCGGATACGCATTGCGATCTTCCTGAAAGAGTGAGAGGTGACCGAAGAAGGAACCCCACAAAGTCACAAGGCGCGCGCGTTGCCGTCTGTGTCGAACCGTGTGTTTTTGCGCTGTGTGGTTTTGTGGATATTTGCAGAATATTGGCATTGGGTCTAGCAATCAAAAATATCTGCTGCCATGATGGCGACACCACGAAAGCGAGCCTCGCGCGCCTTAGGCGCGGGGGTTTTGCCACACTGTTCACGTCATGGCAGCGGCAGCGCTGCCCCAGAAAAGGGCATTCAAGATGAGTCAGGAAAGCGACGATGTGCTGCGCGAATTCGAGGCATTCGCGGTGCTGCTCGCCGACGAGGCACGCGAGATCTCGCTGAGCTATTTCCGCAAGAAGCTCGACATCGAGACCAAGTCGGACGAGAGCCCCGTGACCATTGCCGACCGCGAGATCGAGGCGCATATCCGCGCGCGGCTCGCGCAGCGCTTTCCCGCGCATGGCATCTTCGGCGAGGAACACGGGCGTGAGCGGACGGACGCGGAGTACGTCTGGGTCATCGATCCGATCGATGGCACGCGCAGTTTCGTGACGGGCTGGCCGATCTGGGGGACGCTGTTCGCACTGCTGCGCAACGGCGAGCCGGTGCTCGGCATCGTCGATGTGCCCGTGACCGGCGAACGGTGGATCGGCGGCAAACTGGGCGCCTGCGACAGGCAGGGCGTGGCGCTGCACACGAGCGGCTGCACGCGCCTCGCGGCGGCGCATGTCTACGCCACGTCGCCCGACATCTTCGATGCAGCCGAACTGCCGGTGTTCGAAGCGGTGTGCCGTGGCGCCGCGAGCCGCCGGTTCGGCGGCGATTGCTACAGTTACGCGATGGTCGCGGCGGGCTACGTCGACGCCGTCGTCGAAGCGGGCTTGCAGCCTTACGACTATCTGGCTATCGTGCCGGTCGTGGAGGCCGCGGGCGGGCGCCTGACGGACTGGCAGGGCTGCGCGGTGGGAATGGGCAGTGACGGACGTATCATCGCTGCGGCCACACAGGAGCTGCATGCGCAGATCCTCGAGATCACACGCCGTCTTTGAGCGCGAAAGCAGAGCCGGACAAGCTATGAGGGGGCAGACAGTCCATGTTGGTTGAGGAGCGATATCGCCGCATTCGCGCGCTGTTGAAGGCGCACGGCACCGTGTCGGTCGAGCATATGACGGAGGCGCTCGGCGTCTCGCGCGAGACGATTCGCCGCGATCTCGTCGAGCTCGACACGGCGGGCGAAATCCGCCGCGTGCATGGCGGCGCGATGTTCGTCGAGAGCGAATTGCCCATCGGCGTGCGAGCGGGCATTCGCGTGAAGGAAAAGCGCGCGCTCGCGCGCGGTGCGCTGGCGCATATCGGCAGCGGACAGACGCTGTTCATCGACGCAGGGACCACCACGGCGATTCTTGCCGAAGCCCTCGCTTCGCTGAGCGGTCTGCACATCGTCACGAACTCGGTGGCCGTCGCCAACGAGCTGGCTGGCGAGCGCGCCGCAAAGTCGGGCGGCCATGCGGTGCATCTGCTGGGGGGCGCATTCAATGCGCCGGTTGGCGCGACGTATGGCGGTGCCGCGATCACCGAGGTGCATCGCTTTCACGCCGACATTGCCTTGCTGTCACCTGTCGGCGTGGACGCGGTGCATGGCGCGACGAGCTTTATTCAGGAGGAAGCGGAAATGGCCGACGCCATGAGCCGCAATGCGAAGCAAACCCTTATCCTCGCGGACTACTCGAAGATCGGCGTGCGCAGCAGGGTGGTGTCGTGTCCCGTCGAGCGCATGTCGGTCATCGTCACGAACAGTCGGGCGGCGAAGTCGCCTCAAGCCCAGGCATTGGGCGACGTGGTGCCTGCAATCGAGTACGTCTGAGACTGCCTCGTTCTCGACTGGCTCGATCGCCGAACGGACGGCATGGCGTCTTCATCTGCTGCGTTTCGCGCTGCCTCACTCCTTCGTGTGCAGACTGTCCAGCGAACGTTTGCGCAGGCGAGTTTCATGAAGCGCGCCTGCGGCGTCGAGCACGGGGTAGGCTGTCGAGCAGAAAAGCGAATTCAGGCGCTTCATGTTGCTGATGAGATCCAGGTGCAAGGCGCTGGTTTCCACACTGCGCATCGACTGTCCCGCAAGCCGGTCCAGATGCTTGTGGGAATACGCGCGCTCAAGATCGCGAAAGCGTTCCTTTTCGGCCAGAAGCTGCTCCGCGCAGCGCAGATCGTTGTTCAGAAAAACGGACAGGCCGAGCCGGAGGTTGCTCACCAGCCGCGCGTGGAGATCGTCGAGTTCCCCCAATCCTTCCTCGGAGAAAGCGAGTCGTTGAGAGATCTTTTTCTCTTCGATGTCGCTCACGATGCGCTCGATGATGTCGCCCGCATGCTCGAGATTGATCGTGAGGGAAATGATGTCCGTCCAGCGCTGGCTTTCGGCTTCATCCAGCTGTTCGCGCGAGATCAGGGTCAGATAGCTTTTGACTTCGGCGTATAGCTGGTCGACATCATCGTCCATCCGCATGGTTTCGCGCGCGACGGCGAGATCGTTGCGTCTGAGCAGCTCGGAGACGTTCTCCAGCATCACGCTGACGATGTCGCCAATCCGCAGTACTTCGCGCGACGCGTTGGCCAGCGCGAGTCCCGGCGTGGCAAGCCCGGCAGGATCGAGATGCAGCGGACGCAGTTCGCCTGCCACCAGTGGGCGGTCGGGCAACAACCGCCGGCTGATGGCGGCGACCCGGTCGACCATGGTGAGGCAGGCGCAGCATCGCACTGTGTTGTAGATGAGATGGAAGCCGACTACGGCCTCGCGCGGATTCGCAATGATGACCGGCAATACGCGTGCGAGCAACGATGCGAACGGCAGGATAATCACCGCACCGAGGAGCTTGAATGCGAAGCTGCCCGCGGAGAGGCGTCGAGCCGCAGCATTTTGAGGCAATGCGCTCATCAGCGCGAGCAGCCCGCTGCCGAGATTCGCGCCGACCACCAGACACAATGCGACCTTCAGCGAGATGACGCCGGAGGAGGCGAGTGTCGCGGTCAAAAGAACGGCCGCGAGGCTCGAATACGAGAGCATCGCAAAGGCCGCGCCGACCAGTGCATCGAGCATCGTGTCGCCGGTCAGGGCGCTGAACATCACCCTGACGCCGGTGCCCTGCATCATGGGTTGCGCGGCTTCCACAATCAAATGAAGTGCAAGCAAGATCAAACCTAGCCCGATGAGCGTGCGCCCCGTTTGACCGACGCGCGTCTGCTTGCGCGTGAGAAAAAGCGGCACGCCGACGAGTATCAGCAGCGGCGACAACCACGACAGATCGAGTGTCAGCACCCGCGCCATGAGCGCGGTGCCAACGTCGGCGCCCAGCATGATGGTCAGCCCGCTCGCCAGCGACACCATGCCTTGCGCGGCGAACGACGAGATGATGACCGCCGTGGCGTTACTGCTTTGTACGAGGCTGGTGACGCCTAGACCGGAGAGGAAGGCCTTGAGCCGGCTGCCCGTGCTGCGGCCGAGGATTGCGCGAAGATCGGCGCCTAGCACGCGCAGAATGCCGGTGCGGACGATGTGTGTGCCCCACACCAAAAGCGACACACCGGAAAGCAGATTCAGAAGGATCAACACGATTGGATATCGCGACGTGCAGGATCATCGTCAAGATTGCGAGTTAATTGGATACATGTTATAACTTGCTCAGGCGTTTTCCAGCACGATACCCTGAATTATCTTGGCAGCGTCTTCACACTTATCGGTGATTGTCTCGAGCAATTCGTAGACGCTTTTCAGTTTGATCAGTGTCTTTACATCCTCCTCCTCATGGAACAGTCGCGAGATCGCGATACGTAGCAATCTGTCAACGTTGGATTCAAGCTCGTCGATCTCCCTGCAGCATCCCAGGATCTGTTGCGACTGTTTCATGTCAGAAAGCATACTGACTGCCTGCTGAACCTGAATAACTGTTCGCGTGCTCAGGCGCGCAAACTCGATCGCATCATCGGGCAGCGCTTTCACGTCATACAGCGTTATGGTGTTTGCGACATCCTCAATGACATCGATGATGTCATCCATCGTATTGATAAGCTGTTGGATCTCGTCGCGATCAAGTGGCGTGATGAATGTCTTGTGCAACAGGTCGTTGCAGTCACTGGTAAGCTTGTCGGCAGCCTTTTCGATGATCTTTACATTCCGTCGATGATGCTCCGCATCCTCAAGATTCTCTATCAGCTTTTCGAGAGCGCGACTGCCATCCACAATATAACGGGCGTGAGCATTGAAGAGTTCGAAGAAGTTACCTTCTCTGGGCATGAACCGGCCGAACATAGGGCATCACCTCAGGTTCGACGGTGCGACGCTCGCTCCGTCACAAGAATGACACATCTTACCGCTATTCGGGTTGTATCCTGTTGCGCCAAAATTCGGTGACCTCCGCTCGACGGCCCGGTGTTTGAAACACGGCAGAGCGGGATAGGGTCGGGCAATACGTCGGGTCTCGAAGCGGAACTCTCAGTGCGTTGCTCCCCGAGGAGGACGCTGCTTCCGGCGAAGATCGGGCGCAGCAGCGGCAATCCATCGTGGGACACTGCTGCGTTGCGTGCCGCGCAGCGCCCGGATCCCGATGCCCGCGGACGTCGATTAAAAAAGCGCCTGCAAGCTTTACGGTGATAGTTCGACCATGACCGGCGCTCGCGCAGTCGGCGACGCGAAGTTGCCAGAGCTCGCCGCGTTTTGCCATCGTCTTCGGCGAAAGACGCGTGGGCAGCCGTGTAGTTGCCACGGCCGTCATACCCCGCAGGGAACGCATGGTGCTCTGGAAATACTATCGCGCCGTACAAACTAACTGGCATCTAAGCAATGAATGACCTGTTGATCGTTATTGGCCTCTCCATGTTTGTGCTCTCGCTTGTGGCATTGCTCGGTGTGATGCTCATGGACACGCCACTTTGAGACGCACGAGCGATGCTCTCCATGGTCAGATTCGGTTCGTCCTTCTGTGGCAACTTGAACTGTTGGGCGTGACCCCCGAGATGCGTTCCGGAGTCCGGAGTCCGGAGTCGGGAGTCGGGAGTCGCGACGATTGCGTTCAACGGTAAAGAACTCGTACGCATATGTGGATCCCGCGCATCGATGATGCGACTCACGTAGTGCTGCGCGGCGCCGCGCAACATCCGCACATTATCTTCCGAAAACCGGGATTCTTGAATCCCTTGCTCTGGATGTTTTGCCGAAAACGGGGTATCACGCAAACCCCATTCCTAACGCACATGTAATTGGGAATGCAAATGCGAATCTTGGCCCTCTGGCAACGTGTTGGTTGGTTATTCAGGTTTTGTTGTATTTCAACGGGGAAGGCGGCCGAGCTATTCGTGCAACGAAGCTCGATCGTTTGCTCCGAGCCAAGCTCCCGAGGAAATTGGCCGTGTAATTGTCTCGCGCGCGAAATTTTTGGGTGGCCGCTACTGCTTGTGGTCGAGATTGGGCAACAGTCGCTTAGCTCGCAAACCGGTTTGGTCCTGTGGCACTGGCTGGGGTGGTCAGTTCTCTGGTAACAACGGCGTATCCAATTTAACATAAGTAACATTATCAAATTTTAATTTTGTAGCGGCTAAGTTATAAAGTCCGCTTTTAGCCAAGTTCAGATGTCCGCTTCGCGTTCATCGTAAGCTTGCCGCCCGCTGGAGATCCAGCTTCGGGAGCTTCGATGGCAGCCGCAACAGAACGGATAACAATGACGATGCGCGAGCTGGACAGACTTAAGATCATTCAGGATGTGTTGGACGGCAGGCTCAAACCGTGGCGCGCGGCGCAGCGTCTCGAGCTGACGACACGGCAGATTCGCCGGCTCGTCGCGCGGCTGCGTGAACATGGACCCGAGGGCCTCGTATCACGCAAGCGCTCGAGGCCCAGCAACAACCGGCTGGATGCGAGGACAGCCGATCGAGCCCTGTCGATCGTGCGCGAGCGCTACGCTGATTTTGGGCCCACGCTGGCGTGCGAGAAGCTTCGGGAATGCCACGGCATCCGGCTGGCGAAGGAAACGCTCAGGAAGCT
>NZ_QEOB01000002.1:0-635085 GCF_003096875.1 Paraburkholderia unamae | reverse complement strand
ATGATCGGGCCTGCCGCGTGCGCCACACCGGCGGGCGCTTCAGGCAGATCGGGCGTCACGCTGCGCAGCGTGCCCGTTGCGTCCCATTCGAGCAGCACGTTGCGACGCCAGCCGTCGGGGAGGTAGGCGTGTTCGGCGAAGAGTGCGTTGGTTGTGGAAGACAAATGTGTGGAGGTATTCATGAAATCAGGCTTGCACGAGATCGAGTGTAGCGACGAGCAGCGCGCCATCGCCGCGCGATGCGATGTCGACAGCCCGCCGCGCCTCGACTTGCAACGTGTCGCCGGGCGCAAGCGCTATGGCGTCACCACCGTCCACGCTCACGTCAACCGGTCCTTGCACCGCGTGGAGCAGCACGGTTCGCGCGCGCACGGTGCGTTGGCCGCCCTGCGGCCACACGTCGAGCGCGCCTCGCGCCGCGCCCGTGCGCACCATCAGGTTGAACACGCGCACCGGCCCGGCAATGAGCCGCGCATCGACCGAGGATTCGCCCGCAAAGCGCGCCACATCGAGCACGCGTTCGAGCGAGTGCGTCAAGCGGGGCTCACGCCTTTCGGCGTTGGTTTCGTCCAGCAGCAGACCGGCGCCGTTGATGAGCACAAGCGTACGCTCGATGCCTTCGAAGCGTGAAAACGGCCCCGCGCGTTCGATGTCGGCGAGACTCGCGCGCCAGGCGAAGCCATCGGGCGACGCGCCGGCGGCGGCCCGCGCCGCAATCTCGCGCGTGACGCCACCGCCATTCTTCCAGGCCGAGGGCGCAAGGTCCGCGCCGCGCAGCAGCGTGAGCGTTGCGCCAGTGTCGGGCAACGGGCTCATGCGCGCGACAGCACCGCTTGCAGGAAGCTGCGCGTGCGCGGCTGCGCGGGCGACGTGAAGATCTTCGAAGGCGGTCCCGCCTCGACGATCTCGCCGCCGTCCATCACCACCACCACGTCGGCCACTTCCTTCGCGAAGCCCATTTCGTGCGTGACGACCACCATCGTCATGCCTTCGGATGCGAGCAGCTTCATCACCTGCAACACCTCGCCCACCAGTTCCGGGTCGAGCGCCGAGGTCGGCTCGTCGAACAGCATCACGCGCGGCTGCATGGCAAGCGCGCGCGCGATCGCGACGCGCTGCTTCTGGCCGCCCGAAAGGCTCGCGGGCATGACATGCGCCTTGTGCGCGAGCCCGACTTTCTCGAGCAGCGCGAGCGCGGCCGCTTCGGCCTGCGCTTTCGATGCACCGCGCAGCATGCGCGGTCCGACCGTGATGTTATGCAGTACGGACAGATGCGGAAACAGGTTGAACGACTGGAACACCATGCCGACTTCGGTGCGCAGCGCATTCAGCGCCCGCTCCTTGAGCATTGCGCCGTTTTCCACGAGCCGGTGGCCGCAGATGTCGATGGTGCCGCCCTCGGGCTGTTCGAGCCCGTTGCAGCAACGCAGGAACGTGCTCTTGCCCGAGCCGCTCGGGCCAATCACCACGACGACCTGCTGTGGCTGGATATCGAAGTCGATGCCGTTGAGCACGAGATGCGAGCCGAACGACTTGGTCAGCCCGCGAATGCGGACGATCGGATCAGGATTCGTGCTCATTGCACCATCCCTCCCGCGCGCAGGCGGCGCTCCACGCGATGCAGCACATAATTGGTCGTCTGCGTGAGCACGAGATAGACGAGCGCGATCACGAGATAGACCTCCAGAGAACGGTATGACACGCTGATGATTTTCTGGCCTTCATGCATCAGATCGTCGATCGTCAGCAGCGAGACCAGCGCGGAATTCTTGATGAGCGCGATGAACTCATTGCCCAGCGGCGGAATCATGCGCACGATAGCCTGCGGCAGAATAATTGCGCGCATGGCCTGGCCCGACGACATGCCGATAGAACGCGCGGCTTCCATCTGCCCGCGATCGACCGACTGGATCGCGCCGCGCACGATTTCCGAAACGTAGGCTGCCGAATAAAGCCCGAGCCCCAGCATGCCGCACACGAACGCGGGCAGCAGGATGTTGAACTGCGGCAGGCCGAAAAACAGCAAGAACAGTTGCACGAGCAACGGTGTGCCGCGAAAGAAAATGAGGTAGCCGGTGCACAAGCCGTAAATCACGCGGCGTTGCGGCGCGAGGCGGCCGATGCCGATCAGCAGGCCGAGCAGGCAGCTCAGCACGAGCGCGGCAGCGGTCACTTCCACCGTGACCAGCGCGCCGTGTGCGATGTCGGCCCAACCGGCGAAGGCCGGCGAGAAGTCGAGTTGCATGGGTCAGATCCGCGGGGTTACTTCGCGCTCGTGCCGAACCACTTGTTCACGATCTGGGCGTAGGTGCCGTCCGCCTTGATCTTCGCAAGCGCCGCGTTCAGCGCATCGCGCAATTGCGGCTCGTCCTTGCGCACGGCAATGCCATACGATTCCTTCGTCAGCTCGGTGTCGAGCACGCGGAAGCCGCCGCGCGTACGTGCGAACTGATAGGCGGCGGGCTTGCCGGTGACGGCGGCGTCCGCGCGGCCAATGCCCACGAGATCGAACATCTCCTGATTCTTTTCCACTTCGACGCGCGTGACCTTCGGGTAGTTGTCGCGCAGGAAGCTCACCGACTTCGTGCCCACCTGCACCGACACTTTCTTGCCGTCGAGATCGGCGAGCGTCTTGATGGGCGAATCGGCCTTCACGAGCGCGACGAGGCCGCCCGCGAAATACGGCTGCGTGAAGTCCACCACCTGGCTGCGCTCGGGCGTGATGTAGATGCCCGAGATCGCGGCGTCGAAGCGATGCGCGATCAGCCCCGGAACAAGGCCCTTGAAGTCGATGTCGGTCCACTGCACCTGCTTGCCCATGGCCTTCGCGAGCGCGTTCATGAGATCGACGTCGAAGCCGGTGCGCTGGCCGTTCTCGGTGAATTCCATCGGCGGGAACGTCGCGTCGGTCGCGACCTGGAGCACGTTCTGGGCTTGCGCGCTGGCCGTGCCGGGAACGGCGGCGGCGAACATCGCGACGGTGAGGCACGTGGCCGACAGCAGTTTATGCAGTTTCATGGTTGGACTCCGGTGTGGTTTGTCTGGGCGTTTGAGGCGCTGGCGTGGGCCGCCGCCATTCAGGTAATGGGTTCGGCTATTCGGATTGCAGACGGGCGGAAATGGCGTGCGCGGTGCGCAAGGTCCAGTCGGCAAGCTGCGGCTCGCGGCCCGCGACGCGCGACGAAGGCGCCATCAAGGTGATCGAGGCGTTCGCGAGCGCGCCGCGCGCCACGCGCCGGAAAACCGGTGCGCTCACGCCCCACACGCCGGGGTCGACCTCGCTGTCGCTCACTGCGTAGCCGCGCGCGCGAATCTGTTCGAGTTCCGCTTCCATCGCGGCACGGCCTGGCGCATCGCCCGCGAATACGCGATCGAGCGTTTCGCCGCGCGTTTTCTCGGGCTGGAACGCGAGCAACGATTTGGCCGACGCGCCCGCCTTGAGCGCAACCGCGCGTCCCTTCTCGAACGAGCAGCGCAGCGAATGCGTGCTTTCGATCATTTCCAGGCAGACCACCTGGTCGTTGACCGCGACGACCAGGCCCACGCTCTCCTGCGACGCGCGCGCGAGTTGAAGCATGCCTTCGCGGCTCGCTTCGACGAGCAGCGAGTTGACGTCGAAGCCGAGCGCGAGTTGCAGGCTGATGGGCCCCGGCGCGTAATAGCCGGCGTCCTCGGTCACGAAGCCCCAGCGCTTGAGCACCGCGACCTGACGGTAGAGCGTGCTCTGCGCGAGACCCGTGACGGCGAGCATGTCCTTCACGGACATGGCCTTGCCACGGCTTGCGAGAGCGGAAAGCACCAGCAGCAGGCGTTCTGCGCCGGTGACACCGGATTCCTGTTTCACTTGGAGGACGAGAGCTGAATCGATGCGGTCAGCATGCCACGTCACTCCCAGAAATCAAAAATACGATTCCCAGCGAATGGGAAAGAAGCGAGAGGGTTTTCCCTGGGTCATTGCGGACGCGCTATGCGTGCCGAGCGCGGGGATGCGTGGCGCCCTTCAGCCCCGCCAGGCTTCGAGAAATCGCAGCCACGCGGTCGCACCGGGATCGGGATGACCGATGCTGCGCTCCTGCACCCACGCCGCGCGTCCCTTCTTCGACTGTAGCGCCGCCGTCTCGCTCACCTGGCGTTGCGCCGTGGCGATCATGGCGTCGAGGAGCGCGCGGTCGTCACCTTGCGCCTCGAACGCTTCGAGCGTGTCGAGGCTCGGCACGAGCGCGTCGAGCACCGTCTTGTCGCCGAGTTGCGACTTGCCCCGCTCGGCGATGCGTGCGGCAACGGCTCGCCCCATGGCGAGCGCCTCGGCCCTCCCCGCTTCCTGCCGCCCCGCCAAGGTTTTGGCGGCGGCGAGCAACCCGCCGCCCACGAGTGCCCCAAATGTCGAGGGATTCGCCGTTGAAAATGCCTTGCCCGTGGCCACCAGCACGTCGTTGAGCGCCGCGTCGGGCGGCAGCTTGCCGATGGCCTCGGCCGACGCGAGCGAACCCGCCTTGACGGTCAGGCCCAGGTCGCCGTCGCCCAGTGCGGCATCGAGCTCGCGCAACTCCTCCGCGCAGGCGGGCATCGCATTGAGCACATCGATGAGCCGCGCACGTATTTCGTTGACCGAAAGACTCATCGCGCGCCTCCTTCGTCCACTCGCCAGCCTTCGCGCCAGAACGGCGAGCGCACGGGGGCGTCGAGCAACGTGTCGAGTTCTTCGTCGAGTTGCATCACCGAAATCGAGGCGCCCGCCATTTCCAGGCTCGTCACGTACTCGCCCACATAGGCGCGCGCCACGCGCAGTCCAGCGGCTGTGACCGCTTGCGCGGCGCGCCGGTACAGGAGATAGAGTTCTTCGAGCGGCGTGGCGCCGAGGCTGTTCACGAGCAGCGCGACGCTCGAACCCGTCGGCGCACGCAGATCGCGCAGAATTTCGCCCGAGAGCCGTTCGGCGATCGCGTCGGCGCTCTCCAGCTTGCCGCGATGCGTGCCCGGCTCGCCGTGTATGCCAATGCCGATCTCCATCTCGCCATCGGGCAGCGTGAAGGTAGGCTTGCCGGCCGCCGGCAGGATCGTGGGCGAGAGCCCCACGCCCATGGTGCGCGTCGCGCCGTTCGCCTTGGCCGCAATGCGCGCGACTTCGTCGAGCGTGTCGCCGCGTTCGGCCGCCGCCCCCGCGCACTTGAAGCCGAACACCATGCCCGCCACGCCGCGGCGGTCGGAGGCCCGTTCGGAGGGTGCGGAAGCGACATCGTCCGCCACGAGCACGGTGCGCGTTTCAATGCCGTCGGCGTCGGCAAGGTCGGCGGCGAGATCGAAGTTGAAGACATCGCCGCCATAATTGCCGTACAGATAGAGCACGCCCGCGCCACCGTGCACCGCTTTGGTGGCTTCGTAGATCTGCTCCGAAGAGGGCGAGGAAAACACGTTGCCCACGGCCACGCCGCTCGCCAGCCCCTTGCCCACGTAGCCGAGAAATGCGGGTAGATGGCCGGAGCCGCCGCCGGTCACGATGCCGACCTTGCCTGCGTTCGGCGCGTCCGCGCGCACCAGCGCGCGGCGGTCAGTGGTGACCGGTTTGAGCCAGCCCGGATGGGCGAGCAGCAAGGCATCGATCATTTCATCGACAAATTGATCAGGATTATTGATGATCTTTTTCACGTGTCGCGTCTCCGGTTGCGGTGGCGCACGCGCCACCCTGAATGTCCACTCCTTCCTTGATTTAGTGCTTGCGCCTCTGGCTGAGCGCGTCGAGCAAAACAGCCGCAAGAATCACGCCGCCCTGGATGAACTGCGTCCAGAACGGATTCACGCCGAGCAGCGAGAGCCCGACATTGATCACGCCGATCAGCACGACGCCGATGAACGTGCCGACGATCGAGCCGCGCCCGCCCGCGAGCGACGTGCCGCCAATCACGATGCCCGCGATCACCTGCAATTCGAGGCCGTTGGCCGCCGAAGGCAGCGCCGAATTGAGGCGTCCGGCCAGCACGATGCCCGCAATCGCGGCGGTCACGCCCGCGAGCATGTAGGTGAAAAAGATCACACGGTTGACGGGAATGCCCGCGAGCCGCGCGGCTTCCTTGTTGCCGCCCACGGCGAACACCTGGTGGCCGAATTCGGTCTTGCGCAGCAGCACGTGGCCGATCACGAAGACGGCGAGCATCACGAGCATCGGCGCGGGTAGTCCCGCAACCGTCTTCGCGCCGAACGCGGTGAATACCGTGGGAAAGTCGAACTTCGTGCGCCCGTCCGAGATCGCGAGCGTGAGGCCCCGCCCCATCGCCATCATCGCGAGCGTGACGATGAACGGCACGAGACGCAGCCAGGCAATGCCGAAGCCGTTGAGCGCCCCCACGGCCGCGCCCGTGGCGAGCGCGAAGAACAGCCCGGCCACGCCCAGCCCGATCGCGTCCGGGCTGGCACCGGCCATCACGGTCGCGGCCACCATGCCGCTCAGCGCAACGAGCGAGCCCACGGAAAGATCGATGCCCGACGTGATGATGACGAACGTGCCGCCCACCGCCGCGATCCCGACCACGGACACCTGCACCATGATGTTGGTGAGCGTGCTGGTGGTGAGAAATTCGGGCGAGGCGAGCGAGAGCGCGATGCAGATCAGCGCGAGCGCCGCGATGAGCGGCCCGAGGCCGCTGCGCATCTGGCGCAGCACACGCTGTTGCAGGGTTTGCGCTTCCTGCGGCTGAACGGTGGTGGACGTCATGCTGCAACTCCGGTGGTGGCCCATTGAATGATCGTCTCCGAGTCCGCGCGCTCGCGCGCCACCTCGCCAACGATGCTGCCGCGATACATCACGAGCACGCGATCCGACATGCCGAGCAGTTCGGGCAACTCCGAACTCACGAGCACCACGGCCGCGCCCGCGCGCGCCATCTGCACGATGTGCGCATAGATCTCCGTTTTCGCGCCCACGTCGATGCCGCGCGTGGGTTCGTCGAGCAGGATCACGGCGGGCGACGTGGCGCTCGCGCGTCCGAGAATCACCTTCTGCTGATTGCCGCCCGAGAGATTGCCGGTGAGCGTCGCGACCGAGGGCGCGCGCACGGCGAAGCGCTCGCTCGCCTCGCGGGCGAGCCGGCGCTTTCTGGCCGCGCTCACGAAGCCGCCGCGCACGAGCGCGCGCAAGCTTGACAGCGCGACGTTCTCCTCGATGCTCGCGTCGAGCACGAGCCCTTCCAGCTTGCGGTCTTCGGCGGTATAGACGATGCCCGCGCGCATGCCCTGCGCGGGCGAGCGCAACGTGAGCCTGCGCCCGCGCAGCCGCAACTCGCCGCCTGTGAGCGGCAGCGCGCCGCATAGCGTCTTGAGAAGCTCCGTGCGCCCCGCTCCCGCAATCCCGCCTATGCCGACGATCTCGCCCGCGCGAATGCTGAAGCTCGCGTCGCGCAGCACGGGCGCGCTCGCCACGTTGCGGGCCTCCAGCACCACTTCGCCATAGGGCCGCGCTTCCCACGGATAAAACGAGTCGAGGTTGCGCGCCACCATGGCCTGCACGAGCGCCGGCTCATTCCACTCGGACATGGGCCGCGCGCCGACCGTTGCGCCGTCACGCATCACCACGGCCGAGTCGGCGAGTTCGAACACCTCTTCCAGATGGTGCGAAATGAAGATGATGCCCATGCCCGCCGCGCGCAGGCGGCGCACGACCGCATAGAGATGCTCGATGTCGTGATGCTGAAGCGCGGCGGTGGGCTCGTCCATCACGAGGATGCGCGCCTCGCGTGCGAGCGCCTTCGCCACCTCCACGAGCTGACGTTTGTTGAGCGGCAGATCGCCCGCACGCATGGCGGGCGACACGTTTTCCAGTCCGACCTGCGCGAGCACCTCGCGCGCCATCGCTTCGGCGCACCGATGATCGACGAGAGCGTAGCGCCTCGGCATGCGGCCCAGAAAGAGATTCTCGGCCACGCTCATGTCGTTGACGAGCGATAGCTCCTGATAGATCACGGCCACGCCGGCGTCGATCGCGGCCTGGGTGCCGCGCGCAAGCCGCCGGCCATCGATCTCGATCGTGCCTTCGTCCGGCTCGTAAGCACCGGAGAGCGTCTTGATCAGCGAAGACTTGCCCGCCCCGTTCTCGCCGACGATCGCCATCACATGCCCCGCGTGCAGTTCGAGGCTCACGCCGCGCAGCGCCTTCACGCCGGGAAAACTCTTCACGATGCCGCTCATGCGCAAAAGCGGCGGCGCGAGCGCGTCGTCGGGCGCGCGCTGCGGTGCGTGCAATGCAGAACCTGATTCGCGTATCATCCGTTCATCCCTGGCGCCGGCGCACGCCTCGCGCGCGCCGGGCACATTGACCGCTGCGCGTTACTGCTTGACTTCGAGCGCCCACAGACCGTACTGCTTCACCGCGTCCGAATCGATGTTCGACTTGTCGATCAGATAGGTCGGCCACGCATAGTTTGCGGGCACGTCCTTCTTCGTCTCATAGTCGGTAATGAACGTCATCGCCTTCGCGGACATACCGATCGGATTCTGCGAAATCGTCGCGTCCTGCTTGCCTGCACGGATCGCGGAGAGCGCCTGCGCCGTGCCGTCCGCACCGATCACCATGATGTGGCCGGGGTCGCCAAGCGGCTTGTAGCGGCCCGCGTTGTCGATCGCCTTCTCGGCGCCCACGGTGTTGTCGTCGTTCGCGCCGAATACCGCGTCGATCTGCGGATACTTCTGGAGAATGTTCGTCATCGCGTTGAGCGACTTCTCCTGGTCGAAGCCGCCTTCCTGGCGCGCGACCACCTTGATGTCCGGATACTTCGCGATCTCCTCGGAGAAACCTTTCTCGCGATCGGTCGCAGCCGTCGTGCCGATAAGTCCGATCAGGTCGACCACGTTGCCCTTGGCCGAGCCATAGCGCTTCGTGAGTTGATCGGCGATCCACTTCGCGCCGGTCGCGCCAAGCGCTACGTTATCCGAAGCAACGAACGAAGTGACCTTGCCGCCGTCCGAGCCGCGGTCGAGCATGAAGACCGGCACATTCATCGAATTGGCCTTTTCCACGGCCGGAATGATCGCCTTCGAGTCGATCGGGTTGAGCACCAGTGCGCTTACGCCCTGACTCAGCAGATTGAGCGCGTCGTTGACCTGCTGCTGCGCATCGCCGTTCGCGTTCGTCTGCACGAGGTCGAAGCCCTGCTTTTCGGCACCCCGCTCCACGCCGCTCTTGAGCCCCACGAAGAACGCGTTATTGAGCGTGGCGATCGAAAAGCCCACTTTCATCTTGACCACGCCGGGTGCGGCGGCCTGTGCCGGCGCACTCGCCGCCGGCTCCGAGGCAGCCGTGCTGGCCGAAGGCGACTCGCTCTTCGAACACCCCGCGAGCATCGCGGCGGCGGCAAATACCGCCACGCCCGCCGTCTTGCCCGCCGACGCTCCCACGCGCGCGCCGCGCGCCACCCAACTGTCGAAACCTGCTGAACTCCACGCCATCACTGTCTCCTGTTTTTGATCTGCTGGTTATGGACTCGATGTTGACCGACCTGCGAACCGCCAACCGACTGCGTTACCGTGTGTACCGCCAATGCCAGGACTGCCTGGGCGCGCGCGTTCCCGCGCCTTACTTGCGCGGGCCGTAGCCCTTGAACTTTTCGATGACTTCCTCCATGGCTGCGTCGCTGAGCAGCGGCGGCTCGCCAAGCTGGCACGCGAGCAGATATTGCTTCGCCAGCACCTCGACTTCATTCGCGAGCCACAAGGCTCGCGCCAGATCGCGCCCGAGCGCGATCACGCCGTGATGCGCAAGCAGGCACGCAAGCCGCTCGCGCAGGGCTTCGAGCGCGTGATCCGAGAGCGCCTGGCTGCCGAATGTCGCATACGGCGCGCAGCGAATCGAATTGCCGCCCGCTGCCGCCACCATGTAGTGATGCGCGGGAATCCCACGGCCGTGGATGGCCAGCGCCGTGGCCGCCTGCGAATGCGTGTGGACCACGGCGTTCACATCGGCCCGTTCGCGCAGAATGTCACGATGAAAACGCCATTCCGAGGAAGGCCGTTGCGCTTCGAAAAGCGCATCGTCGTCGCGTACGTCGAGTGGCATCCACACGATGCGCTCGCGCGTGAGCGCGGCGCACGGCACGCCGCTCGGCGTGATGAAGAGTCCGTCGCGCCAGCGCGCGCTCACATTGCCCGACGTGCCCTGATTGATGCCGAGACGCTCCATCTCGCGCATGGTGTGGACGATCTGCTCGCGCAGCCCCGCTTCGGCGCGTGCGTCGCTCATGCAGGCGCTCCCGTCTTGAAGAGCGCCGCGAGGTTGGTGTCGAACGGCGCGCGCACGATCCCCAGCTCCGTGACGATGCCGGTGACGAGCGCGTGCGGCGTAACGTCGAAGGCTGGGTTGCGCACCTTCATGCCCTCGGGCGCAACGCGCCGGCCCGCGAGTTGCGCGACCTCTTCCGCACCGCGCTCTTCAATCACGATGTCCGCGCCGCTCGGGGTACGCAAGTCCAGCGTGGATGAAGGGCACGCCACATAAAACGGAATGCCGAAGTGTTTGGCCGCAATCGCCACGCCGAGTGTGCCGATCTTGTTCGCGACGTCGCCGTTCGCCGCCACGCGGTCGGTACCGACGATCACGAGATCGATGAGCCCTTGCGACATCAGCGCGGGCGCCATGCTATCGGTGATGAGCGTGACGTCGAGTCCGGCTTGCTGCAATTCGTAGGCGGTGAGGCGCGCGCCTTGCAGGAGCGGCCGCGTCTCGTCCGCGTACACGCGAAACGCCGCGCCGTCACGGTGAGCGCAATACAAGGGTGCGGTCGCGGTACCGATGCCGGTGGTCGCAAGCGCGCCGGCGTTGCAATGCGTGAGCACGCCGCTGCCGGGTTCGATCAGCGCGCGTCCCGCCTCTCCAATACGCGCGCATAGTTCGATATCCTCACGATGAATGCGCTTGGCCTCGTCAACCAGCGCTTCGTAGAGCGCTGCACCCGTTTGCGCCGCGTCGCCGCGCGCATGGGCGAGCATACGTTCGAGCGCCCAGCGCAGATTCACCGCCGTGGGTCGCGCGCTATCGAGATACGCCGCGTGCTGTTCGAGGCGCGTGAGAAACGCATCGCGAGCGGCAGGCTGATCGCGCTGCATCGCCACGCACAGGCCGTACGCCGCGGCGACGCCGATCGCGGGCGCCCCGCGCACGCGCAACTCGTGTATTGCGCGCCATACGGCTTCGACGCTGTCCGCCGCCTCAACGACGCATACCTGAGGCAGGCGGGTCTGGTCGAGCAGATAAAGGGTGTCGTCGCGCCACTCGATGGTGGGCGGAAGACTCGAATGGTTCGGCTGCAACGCCATACGTTCTCCGTCGATGCCGGTTGGTCAGACTTTGCCGCGTGAGCGGCGCAGGGGGTGCTTCGGGAATACGTGTTCAGGTGTTCGCGGGCTCCGCTAGCACCTGGGCGGCCAGCGCAGTGGCCGCTTCGATCGAGGCCAGTTCGCGCCGCTGCACGAGCAGCGCCTCGGCGAGCTTCAGGCAGCGCACTTCCACCTGCGCGCGCACTGCTTCGTCCTCAATGCTGGTGATCTCCGCAACTTTCGCCACGCCGACGATGCGCCGGATCATCTTGCAGCCCGCGAAGCCGAGGGTATCCGCAAGAAGCCGCCGCATGAAGTCTTCGCGAAAGGCCTCGGCCGCGCGCGTATCGGCAGCGCCGCCAATCCATGCGCGGCCCGTCTCGTGCTCGTGCGCGCGCCAGAGTTGCGCGAACTTCTGCGCGAAGCCGTTCCACACGGCTTCGGTCTGATCGAGCAACCAGCGCTGATACGCCTGCGGTTCGCGCCCCGCCGCGCGGTCGTGCCATTCGCGCGCGTAGCAGGCGAGCAGCAGGTTCGCAATGAATGCGCCCGTGTCAAAGCCCATTGGACCGTAGAACGCGAACTCCGGATCGATCACATAGGTCTCGTGCTCGTTCGCCATGATCGAGCCGGTATGCAGGTCGCCATGCACGAGCGTTTCCGCATGATTCATGAACGCCCACTTCATCTCGCCCGCCGCACGGCGCAGCGGTTCGTGCGTGCGCAGGCGCTCGACGGCCGCCGCAGGTAGCGCTGGGCTGTACACATTCGACGGATTGTCCTCGAATGGAAACGTGAACACGAGGTCCTCGGTAATCCGGCACAACTCCGCGTTGATGTCGCCACTCACGGCTGTCTTCTTCTCATTGGGTGCGAGATAGAGGTCGGAGCCGTGAAAGAGCGTGCGCGCGAGAAACGTGGAAATGTGACCGGCCAGGCGCGGGTACACGATGCCTTCGGTCAGGGCCTGACGCAGCACGCGATGCGAGTCGAGCCGCTGCATGACCATGAGGTACTTTTCGCTGTCGGCGTGATAGACGCTCGGCACATGCTCCGGGCATAGCGCGCCGAAGCGGCGCAACGCGGCCACTTCGCGCTCCATGCGCTCGCGCGGCAAGGGCCAGCTCTCGCCCACCAGCCGCAGGAAAGGCGGCGCCTGCTTGACCACCACACTGCGGCGCGGGTCGCGCGCGCTGCTCACGAAGTAGACGTAGTTCAGATTGCCGTCGCCCACTTCCATGACATCTAGTTCGCTATCCTCACCAAGTCGCGCGCTGACGGCAGGAATACCCTTCAGGTATGCCGCCAGTTCGGAAGCGCTGAAAGCCTCGAAGTGCATGGGTTTTCCTGTCCGAAAGTTAGGCCCGCGGGCCGCGTCTAACGTCGTTTGCGTACGAGATCGAACTTGAAAATACTGGCGTTGTAGTAGTCGTTGCTGTAGCAGACCGCGCGGCCGGTTTCGTCGAAGTCCACTTCGTCGATCAGCAGAAAGAGGCCAAGGCTCTCCTGCAATTCCGGCAAGTCGCGCGGCGTGAGTACCGTGGGCTGGATCGAGCTGTGCGTGTGCGAAAGCCGGATGCCCGCGCGCTCGAACGTGCCGAACAACGACTCGCCCAGTTCCTCCCCTTCGAGCACCGACTTTGGCACGATGTCGATACAGTAGGCGGCGATCGCGTCGTCGGCGCGGCGTACGCGCTCCAGCCGCACGCAGGGCTCGCCCTCCGCGAGACCAAGCTTCTGCGCAAGACTGGCCGACGCCGCCATCGTCTTCACCTGAATACGGCTCGTGGAGGGCACCGCGCCCACACTGCGGATCATGTCCGTCACAGACATCAGATCATCCAGCCCGCCTTGTAGCTTCAGCGCAATCTGTCTGACGAAAGTCCCTTTGCCGTGCACACGCGTGAGCAAACCGTGGGAAATCATCTGCGCCACCGCTTCACGCAGGCTCGAACGGCCCACGCCCAGCAGTTCGCAAAGCTCGGGCTCCGTGGGAATCTGGTCGCCGGGCTTGAGCGAGCGCTCGCGGATCATTGCCAGCAGAGAATCCTGGATCCGGTCGCTCATCGACTGATCGACGCTCAGGCGCATGGTTGCCTTCGGTAGCCACGTTACGCGCCAATTTACATCAGACGTCTGATGTCATCGACCCGTGGTTTTCCCTTGCTTGCAATGCAACATTGCCCCGGAAGGCCGGCATGGGAAACGACGTTATCAAACATGAAATTGCGCCGTGCTCGCGGTTCGCCTCGCTGTGCACGTGGTGAATCGAAAAACGCTAACCTGTCGCCAGGCCGCCGCGTCATGCGCTGCCGGACCTTTGCAAGCGTTTTTTGTCAGGCTGCCCGAAACGCGAGCTTGCTCGCGCCCGCAGTCGGTAACTCTCTCTGGAGTGACCATCATGAACACGCAACGCCATGCTCCCCGTATCGCCTCGCCGCTTCTTGCCGCGATTTGTGCACTCGCGATGGCAAGCGGCGCAGTGGCGCAGACGGCCGCGCCCACGAACGCCAGCGAAGCCCCCAGTGCCGGCATGCCGCAAACGGAGCAGCAAGGCGACGTATCGTTCGTGTCCGGCGGAGTTGGCCGCGACGAATCCACCGCGCTGCGACAGGCACGCAGTCAATGGCCGCTGTCGTTGCTGTTCACCGGTCCCGGGTCGTCTTATGTCTCCGATGTCCGGGTGCAGATTGCCAATGCCGGAGGCACGACGGTGCTCGACACGAGTGCGCATGGACCGTACATGCTCGTGCGCCTGCCCGCGGGCAGCTATACGATCAACGCCACCTACGGCAGCGTAACGAGGCGGCAGACCGTGAACGTGCATGGCAATGGCAGCGCGCGTGCGACCTTCGCGTTCCCGGCGAATCATTGAACGTGATTTGTGCGGCGTCGTTCAGGCCTGTGCGCGCCGGTGCGTGATCAGGCGGGAAAAGGTCAGCGCAAGCGCCAGCAACCCCAGTGCGGCGAATGCCAGCCAACTGCGTGTGGACCACTGTTCGACCACCATCGCCGCAATCAATATCCCGCACGATTGGCCAAGAAACAGGACGCACGAGAATAGTGAAACTGCCGTTCCCCTGGCGCGGGGCGCCATTTGCGTGGCGTTCATTTGCAGAACGTTGTGCAACGAATAAAAGCCAAACCCCGCAAAAAAACATGCGGGCAAGGCAACGGACACGGACGGCGCCACAGCCAGGATGACGAGAGACGCAAACAGAAAGAGCCCTCCCATGATGGCGAAGCCTCTTTCGCTCAAGCGCGCGAGCAGCAGGCCTGCGCATCGGCTGTAGGTCAAGCCGCCCAGGCCGTAGAGCGCCACCGTCAACGCCGCGCTGGACATCGACAAGCCCATTGCAGCGTGCAGATGCGTTGGCATGAATGCAAGAACGCTGTATGCGAAGCCGCCCTCAAGGAAAGTAACGAGCAGGACGACTCTTGCCCATGGCTCGGCGAGAACGAGCTTCACGCGATCAAAAAAGTTGCCGTCCTTCTGCAACGCAAATGCCTGTGAATGGCGTGCCTCGAGAATCGCGAGTATCGCGCCCACGAAAAATACAACGGCCATGGGAAGAAACGCGCCGCGCCAGCCAAAATGCGCCGACATTACACCGCCCGCCCATTGGCCGGCGATCATGCCAAAGACAGTCGCGCCCAGCAGTTTTGCGAGAACGGCCTGCCTGCGTTCATAGGCAACGTTGTCGCCTATCCACGCCATGGTCAGCGGCACGATGCCCGCGGCAGCCGCGCCCGAGAGAAAGCGCGCTGCAATCAATTGATCGAATGAGTGCGCGAAAAAAGCGGCGGCGTTGCCAAAAGCACAAAGCGCCGTAGCAACAGCAATGACGCGAATCTTGCCGAATTTGTCGCCGGCCGGTCCGAAGAAGAGTTGAATGACACCGTATGCCAACGCAAAGACGGAAATGCTCTTTGACGCGGCCTCCGTTGTCACCGAGAACGACTCGGACAGTGCGGGCAACATGGCGTCGCAGACCCGCATCGAAGCCAGGCTTGCAAAACAGCAGACGTAGAGCGTGAGAACAAGGCGGCGATGCAACCCGTGTTCTGCGTTCCCCTTGAAATCACCCAACGCCGCGTCCGCTTTATTCACCACGCCTTCCTCGACTCAACCATTTTTCCCAGCCATTTTCCCTCGCGTCAACCGACGATCTTCAAGGGATCCATTTGCCACGCCGTGGCTCGCCTGACCGCGCTTTCCAGCGCCTTGAGCCAGTTACCCGAAGCGAACGCACGCGAAGCGTCGCCCTCCCCGGCAAACCACAGCGACGCGAAAACCGACGGCGGATCGCCCTCGAATCCGAGCGATTCGCGATGCGCTGTCGTCTCGACCCTTTCCGTCGACCATTCAACGCAGCCCGCCAGGCCCAAACTCTCCTGCAAGCGCCGGATAGCGCTTTCGGACTCGTCCAGGAGCTTTGCCGCGATCATGACTTTCAGCAGGCCGGGACGGATCTGCCGCGCACCATCTTCAACCCGGCAGAGGGTGATTCCATCGAGGAACTTCAATTCATCTGCCGGCAGCCATTCCCTCACGACTGCCGTTTCACCCGCTGCCGCCATTGCGGCCTCGTGTTCAAACTCCAGTTCAACGATTCCGTCACATTCGTAAGCCGCTTCGCTCGGGTAACTCCATAGCCTGGCGTCAACACGATTCTGCGTATAGGCCGCGATGCCCGGCATGGCGGTAGCTATTTTCGCATGTGGCCCCGCCCAGTGAGTTCGAAATTCCTCGCTGGTGAGATCGGCGCGCCGGCGAAGGAGCGACGAGCGCTTCGCCGTCGAAGGTATTAATTTGCTCACTTTGGTACGCACTCCATGACGTGGCCCGCAATGCGAACCAGGGAATATCGATGTCTACGGTCACTGCGAGGATTGCGGCGCACGCGCTAGCGCGCCGTGTAACCGCCGTCCACAAACCACGTTTGCCCAGTGGTAAAGCTCGCTTTATCGGACAAGAGAAACAGGATCGCCTCCATGATCTCGTTTGAACGGGCGAGGCGGCCCATCGGGTGGAGTGCGGCGATCTTCTCTTTCTCGTCGTCGCCTCGGCCCGACAGTAGCGGCGTATCGACGTAGCCGGGAGCCACGGCATTGACCCGCACGCCTTGTTCGACATAGTCCAGCGCCGCCGCCTTCGTGATCCCCACGACACCGTGCTTCGCGGCGACATACGGAGCGCGCCCGGCCAAAGCCACGCCGCCCAGAATCGACGAAAGATTGACAACGGCGCCGCCGCCGCTGGCGATCAGTGCGGGTATCTCGTACTTCAAGGCGAGGAACACGCCCGTCAAATTGACCGCGATGTTTCTCGACCAGGTCTCGACGGAAACCTCGTGAAGCGCTGAAAACGGCACTGCAATGCCCGCATTGTTGACCGCCAGATGGAGTGCGCCAAAGGCATCGACCGATTTGCCGACGGCTGCTTCCATGTCGCCCGGATTGGACACGTCGGCCTGTATGGCTATTGCGCGACCTTGTTGCGCTTCGATACGCTCAACGGTCTGCAACGCGTTTTCCAGATTGAAGTCCACCACTGCGACCACGGCCCCTCTGGTTGCGAGCGCCACGCACGTTTGCGCGCCAATTCCCGATCCACCGCCTGTTACAAACGCAGACTTGCCTGCGAATTCAGAACTCATCTCAATCTCCTTGATTCATCGAAACCCGCACACTTCGGTTGAACTTTGCCTCTAGCCACGATTTGCTTCACTTCAACACGTACTCCGTTCCGTAAAAGCGTTGCGTTCCTCCGGCGATGAAATGACCAAGGTCGTGCATGATTTCGTCGCGACCTCGCGGCGAATCAAAATAACGCTCGCGCATCGAGGCTTCGTCCGGGAAGTGCAAATCGGAGAGCCCGCGAATCTTCGGCGAGCCCTCTGTCAACACGGCGTCCACCCAGTGGCGCGCATATCGGGCAAGACCAACGTGAACCTTCGTAGCCAGCCCGGAGTGGTGTTCCCAGATTCGGCGGGCAGCGGAGTCTGGCAGATCCTCGAAAATAAAAAGGCCTCGCATCAGCTTGATGCCAGGCGTGGGCACTCCGCGGCTGAGCATTGGTCTGTGAAAAACTTCCGACTCGGTCACCTGGTAGACGTGATGTACGCCGCACCGGCCTCGCAGACGCTCCAGCGCGGGCTTGACAAGGCGTTCGTAGTCGCTGTGATCCCTAAGAGAGACTTGAACAATGACGTCGAATGCGTCGCCGGCTAACGATTCGGCACTTCCGTAGGGTTGTGCGGTCCGAATCGCCGTCGCCAGATTTACGATCAAACGTTCGACTCTGTCTCCGTGGTCGACAAGCGTGGGCGCCCACTCCCGCAAACACCACGATTTGAATTCGTCGGCTTTCTCTTGCGATTTTGCGCAGGCTTGAATCATCACTTCCATATCGCTTCCTCCCATTGTTGACAGGCTTGCGGATCACTCGGCTGACACGGGTGGCAACATCTGGAAATGGTCGGTGATGCGCGAGTACATACCGGGATTCGACAGGCGCCCGACGGGGTTCATTGCCAGCATGTCCACGTGCAGGCGTTGATTCACGATCCCGCTACGGTAGTGGGCGTAGACGATTTCGCCGACAACCATGTGATACGGCGTCTTGCCCAGCGTGTGAATGTCGGTCACCACGCATTCGAACTGCACGGGACAGTCGATAATGCGCGGCGCCTTGACCCGAACCGAAGGGGCTGTCGTGAAGCCCGCCCTCTCCATCTCGTCGACGTCGGCACCATACTCGGGCGCGCACAGATTCATGCGCTCCTTGTTCGCGTCGTCCACGAGTTGAACCACGAACTCGCCGGTTTCGCGCACGTTGCGAAGGGTGTCTTTTTCCTGGCCCAATTTTTCCGACTTTGTCGGACCGATACAGAACATGACCATCGGCGGTCCGATCGAGACGGCATTGAAGAAGCTGAACGGCGCCGCGTTGCGTCCAGCCGGGCCGTCGGTCGACACGAGCGCAATGGGTCTGGGAATGACCGTGCTCGAAATCAGCTTGTACTGCTCGTCCCAGGACAGGTCGCGTGTGTCGACGCCGGTAACACTACCGGCTTCGTCGAGCTTGAGCGCCGCCTGCGCGCTTTCGATTTCCATCATGGCGCGCTTGGGTTCCGCGCCGGGACATGTCGCATTTTTCATCGACAATTCTCCTAAAATCCAGTTATGGTCAGAAAATTCGACTGCCGTTAGAACTTGTGCCGGATGCCAATGCGAATCAGCGTTTGCTGATTGGTGGACGAATCGCCGAGGTTGTCGATATCGGCCACCGCTGCGGTTCCCAGCGACGACGTACCGGAAGCGCGTTGCCACCCGGCTCCGAAATACACGTCCGTTCGCTTGGACAGGAAGTAGTCAACGACGAGTGATACCTGGTTGTAGTGCTGATTTCCCACCGTCGTTCCGCGGTCGGTCGTCACGCTGTTTGCCTTCAGATATTCATACGACACCGCTGCACTCAGGTAAGGCGTGATCTGATAGGCGGCACCGATATCGAAGTTATTGAATATCGCGGTGCCATTGAGGAATCCGGGTCCCAGATTCGCGTACTGGACATTCGAGAACGACGCCGCGAGCGTCGCAGCACCGATCAGGTAGTTGGCGGCGACAATGGCAACCTGGTAGGCCTGAGCCGTGCTGTATGCCTTGTTCAACGACTGGGACAACGGTGACGCCCCGTTGGCGTACGCCGTAAAGAATCCGTTCCCCGCGGTAGCGGTTGGATTCTTGAAATACTCGAATGCGGCGCCAACTTTCAGCGAGCCGCCTGTATACCCGGCGCCGAGAGAATATCCGCTGTTGGCCGTGAAGTTACCCGCGACACCGCCCAGACTGTACTCGCCGCCGAACGAAAAACCACGGTACGACGGGCTCATATAGCGAACCGAGTTGTTCAGACGGACCGTATTGGCGGCGTTGTCGACGTCGCCCGGGTGCATCCCGACAGGGCCGCCTACCAGACTTCCGGCGGTGAGCGGTTCGGGAAAGTAGAACACCATGTCATACTGGCGGCCAAACGCCAGCATGCCAAGCTGATCGCTCTTCAGCCCGACGAAGGCTTGTCTGCCAAATTCCGTCCCGCCTTGCCCGAACTGGCCGTTATTCAGATTGACACCTGATTCAAGGGTGAAAATCGCTTTGAGATTGCCGCCAAGATCCTCGATTCCGGTCATCCCGAACCGGCTTCCAAACAAGCCTGATAAGGAATCGAGAGCCACCTTCGTGCCGCCATTGACATTGCTGGTGTACATCAAACCTTCATCCAGAATCCCGTAGATCGTCACGCTGCTTTGTGCGAGAGCAAGCATCGGCATGGCACATAGCGCGCCGCCTAGAAGTAATGCCTTTTTCATTGATTCTCCAAACCGTATTTTTCGATATTTGTATTTTTAATAATTTTTATTTTCGTTACGACTGAGTCTCCAGCTCAACCAGCTTGTTCTGATTGATCGAAAATATCGATGCGGCGGAAATGAGTGCCGGCACGGCCAGCAGCGTGAACACGTCCCCCAGGTGCCAACCCAGCCCCAGCAGCGCTGCGCCGGCAAAAGAACCCGCTACGCCGCCGAATCGCCCCACGCCCTGCATCCACGCCACGCCGGTCGAGCGCCCTTCGGTCGGGTAGATCTGCGCGGCATACGCCGACAAAGAAGTCGATGCGCTCGTAGCAAGCGCCCCGCACAGGAAAATCAGCACGCCCAGCGCAAGTTCATTGCCAACGCTCTGGCCAATCAGCACCACCAGCACCGCAACCAGCACATAGGCGTAGACGATGGTCCGGTTTGCATTGACGCGGTCCATCAACCAGCCGGTAACTGGATTGCCGATCAATCCGCCCAGCGGGAACAGCGAGGCGATCAACATACTGTGTTCGGTACTGAAGCCGAGGTCGCGGAACAGCGTGGGCATCCAGTTCGTCAGCAGGTAGTAGACAATCAGGCTCGTGAAATACGCCGTCCAGAGCAAGAACGTGCGCGCCCGATAATCCCTGGACAGTATCAACGCGAGCGCGGCCCTGCCCGTCGCCTTCGACGCCGAAGCGCTTGAGGCGACGAAATGGCAATTTTCCAGCGAGGCATGCGGCGCGATCCGCTTGAGAATGCGCTCGATCTTTTCACGTGTGCCGTGGCGAACCGCGAGAAACTGGACCGACTCGGGCAAGAACACCAGAAGAACGAAGGAAAGAAAAATCGGTACGGCGCCGCCGATCACCAGAATGCTTTGCCAGCCCACGTGCGGAATCAACCACGCCGACGCCGCGCCGCCCACAATCAGGCCAACGGAAAAGCCGCAATACATGACGTTGACCGTCATCGACCGCAAGCGCTCCGGCGCGTATTCGGACATGAGCGCGACCGTGTTCGGCATTGCCGCTCCGAGGCCCAGACCGGTCAACAAGCGAAAGACCGTAAGCGAGAAAACCGTATGGGAATTCGCGGCAATCAATGTCCACACGCCAAAGCAGGCAACCGACACGACCAGGACGCTCTTGCGGCCGATCCGGTCGGCAATGGGGCCGCCCAGCACCGACCCGAGCCCCAGACCGACAAGGGCAGCGCTCATCACCACGCCGAGTTCCGTTCGCGGGATACCCCAATCCTGAGTCAGCGCCGGTGCAATGAAGCCAATCGCCGCGGCGTCGTAACCGTCGGCAGTCACGATACAAAAGCAGAGGATGAGAATCACCCATTGGCTTAGCGAGAATCGCTGGGCGTCGATGAATGCCTTGACGTCGACTGTGCGCGTCGCGTTTGTCATCATGTGTCTCCTGAATGCGTGGGCCTGCGGCCCGAACGCACTCGTAGATAATTTCTTTATATAAAGGAACGATCGTCAAACGTTGGTCATGCGACGACTACAACCGGCCTCCAAACCGGGTTGCGCACAATATTGATTCGATATACTAATTAACATGGATAAAAGTCCATCTTCTTCGGCGCCCGCCTTACATGGCGAGATATCCCCCGTCGACAGGCAGCGTGACACCGGTGACGTACGTCGACATCGACGAAGCGAGGAACAATACGGCGCCGACGAGCTCATCCGGCTTCCCCACACGGTGCATTGGAATACGCGACAAAAAGCGCTCCAGCTTTTCCGGGTTATCTCGCGTGGAAACGGTCATCGGCGTTTCGATCACACCGGGCGCGATGGCATTGACGCGAATGCCGTCCTTGGCGAGATCGACGGCGAGCGACTGGGTCAGCATCTTCACCGCGCCTTTGGAGGCCGAATAGCCGAGCGTGTTGGGCTGGCCTGAGAACGATGCAATGGACGCGACGTTCACGACATTGCCCGAGGTCTTGCGGAGCGCGGCAAGAAACGCATACGTCACGTTGAAGGTTCCTTCATGATTCACCTTCATGACCTGTTGCAGGTTGTGCGGTGCGTTCGGGCTATCAATGCCGTCGCGAACGATGATGCCCGCGTTGTTCACCAGGATGTCGATGGCTCCCGCCTCCGCCTCGACCTTGGCCGCCGTGGCTTGACATTGCGGAAGGTCGGTAACGTCGAGTTCGTACCACGCGGCCTGACCGCCCTTCTCCTGGATCAGCCCGGCGGTCTCGCGCGCGTTGTGGCTATTCATGTCGGTCACGATCACGCGCGCGCCGGCTTGTGCCAGCCCCAAGGCGATGGCCCGGCCGTTGCCCTGGCCTGCGCCGGTGATAAAGGCTTTCTTGTTGCTCAGGAGGTTCGGAATAGTCATGAAAAATCTCTTGTAGTGGTATTGGAACGAAGACGTCGATCGCCCCCTGTGCCAGGGCGTGCATGCGCGACGCCGCGCATGCACTCTCGCCCGGCTCACGCAGGCAGCGAGGCCGAATAGCAGCGAGACTGACCGGCCGATCCGCGTGCCGCCATATCGGCCATATGATTGGCCGCCACGTAACCGAACGTGAGGCCGGGTCCAAGCGTAATGCCCGCACCGTTGTATTCGCCGCCCATGATGCTCGCGGCATCGTTGCCGGCGGCGTACAGGCCGGAAATCGGCGCCTCCTGCGACGTGAGCACCTGCGAATGCTCATTCGTCTTGACACCCATGAACGAACCCAGGTCGCCCGGCACCAGCTTGATTGCGTAGAACGGGCCGGTCTGCAAGGGCTCCACGCACGGATTCGGTGCGTGCAGCGCGTCGCCTTGATAGCGGTTGTAGGCTTTGCTGCCGCGCCCGAATAACGGATCGCGGCCGATTTTCGCTGATTCGTTATACTGACGAATCGTGCTTTCCAGCACGGCGGCATTCACACCGATCTGCGCGGCCAGATCGGCGACGGTCCTGCCCTTCTTCAGGTAGCCGTTGCGCAGATGGTTGCCAAGCGGCATCGGGAAAGGCTTGACGAAGCCAAGACCATAGCGCCGCAGCGCGCGGTGATCCGCGAGCAGCCAGCACGCGGCCTCGGGCTTTCCTTCAGAGGCGGCGATCATCGCTTGCACCACGTCGTGATACGAGTTCGCCTCATTGGTGAACCGTCGACCTTCCTGATCGACCGCGATCACACCGGGTTTGGCGCGGTCGATGAAGTGCGGCATGATGCCGGTCGAACCGTCTTTGCGCGGCACGAGCGACATCGGCGTCCAGGCAGCGGCATTCGAGAGGGTGTCGTCGAACATGCCGCCGACCTTCTCCGCCATGGCGGCGCCGTCGCCCGTATTGGTTGGCGGCGTCGGCGAAAAATGACGCTGGCCCGCCTTGATATGCGGATAGGTGTGTTTCTGACGTTCGACGTCATGCGGGAAACCGCCGCTTGCGAGCACCACGCCGTGGCGCGCCTTGACCGTCACCCGTTGGCCGTTGCGATCGATCACCGCCCCGCTCACGCGCTCGCCGTTCCGCGTCAACTCGACGGCAGGCGCGGACAGCCACAGGGTCACGCCCAGATCGCTCGCGGATTTCGCGAGACGCGCGGCAAGCGCGTTGCCGTTGGTCAGCGTCATGCCCCGGCCATAACGCATGACTTCGGCGAAGTGTTTGCTCAGGCGCTTCGCCACGTACCACGCCGATTGAACCGACCGCGTGACGCGCATGAAATGAATGATGTCTTTGCCCGAGCCTATCGTGACGCCGAAAACCGTCAGCTCGGGCAGCACCGGGCCCAGCGTCTTGAGAAGCGGCCCGAGCTCACGCGCGTCGTACGGACGCGTCACCATCGAGCGGCCGCCCTGCACCGCGCCGGGCGCTTCCGCGTGATAGTCGGGGAACGTCAGCGGCATGTCGAACTGCACGGCAGTCTTCGACATGAAAAATTCGATCGCCTTCGGCCCGTTGGCCAGGAACGCGCGCACACGCGCCTCATCGAAGCTCGCGCCTGCCTGATCGCGGATATAGGTCAGCGCCTGGTCCGGCGCTTCGTCGTGCCCGTATGCCTTCGCAAGGTGCGATCCGGGCACCCATAGCCAGCCGCCCGAGCGAGCCGTGGTCCCGCCGTAGTAACTGGCCTTCTCCGTCACGATCACCTTCAGGCCGCGACTCGCGGCGGTAATCGCCGCGGACATTCCCGCTACTCCCGAGCCGACCACGAGCACGTCGCACTCTTGCACGTCTCCTGCTGACATAAATCTCTCCATTCATCACTTAGCTGGCGAACGCCTCGCCGCAGTGGTTGCTAGATTACTACTAGCACGCTAAATTAAAACTAAGCGTTAACCATAGCTGAGCACGTTAGTCATTCACTATTGATATACTGGAGATCATTTCCCAATCGCAGGAACCTGACGTGGAACAATCCGCACCGCAGCCGGACCGCGAACGCCGTGGCATCCAATCCATTGAAGTGGGCGGCGAAATCCTCAAGGTGTTCGCCTCCGAGCCACGCCCGATGGCGCTGCGCGACCTCGTGAAGGCCGTCAACATGCCGTCCGGGAAGATTCACCCTTACCTGGTCAGCTTCGGCAAAGTGGGGCTCGTATCGCAGGACCCGGTCACGGGGCGCTATCAGTTGGGGCCGATGGCCATCCAGCTCGGTCTGACCAGCCTGCAAACGCTCAATCCGGTGCGCGAGGCGTCGCCGTTCGCGGACACGCTGGCCGAGGAGACCACGCACAGCGTCGCGCTCGCGGTGTGGGGCAACATGGGGCCGGTCATCGTGCGACTGGTCGATTCGGCTTACCCGGTGCATACGAACATCCGCACCGGCACCGTGATGTCGCTCGTCGATACTGCAACGGGCCGCGTGTTCTCCGCCTTCTTGCCGCGCCCGTTCGTCGACAAGCTGCTGCTCGACGAACGCAAGCGCCTGGGTCCCGATATCGCGCATCCGCTCGATGCGGCCGTGGTCGAGCAGATGATCGAGGAAACGCGAACACGCAAGCTCTCGCGCGGCATCAACCATCCGACGCCGGGTGTCGTGGCCTTTTCCGCGCCCGTGTTCGACTACTCCGGCAACATCGTGCTTGCCATTACGATCATGGGCCCCACCGGCACCATGGACGCGGAGTGGGAAAGCCCAGCCGCGCAGGCCGTGAGAGCGTGCGCGGAAACCATCTCCAGACGTCTGGGCTTTCAGCACGCCTATTGAGCCATTCCATCGCCAACCAGTCAGGAATGCCAGGTAATGACGCGCCGGCGATCACACACTTTGGCGCAACCGGGTTAACCGCGCGCCTGGGGTTGGCGATGCGCTGATCCGCGTCAGTTTCGCGCCCGGACGCATAAGCGTCGAGCCACTTCTCCGGTGCTTCGCTCGCAGGCACCACGCCCCGGATTGTCATCCCGGCTACGCCTCCCAAAAAATCGGGGCGCGTTCAAACACGCGCCTGCGCCCGGCCCCAGGGTCATCCCTCTCCTTCCGCCGATTTACTTGACACCTAAAGTAAATCGACCTACTCTGCCCTTACAGACTGAACGAAGGAGCGAGCATGCGCATTGTTTGTATCGGTGGCGGGCCGGCCGGCCTCTATTTCGGGCTTTTGATGAAGCGCCGTCACCCCGACTACGACATCACCGTGATCGAACGCAACCGCCCGTACGACACATTCGGCTGGGGCGTGGTGTTCTCGGACCAGACGCTGGGCAACCTGCGCGCGGCCGACCCCGAAAGCGCAAGCGAAATACTCGACGCGTTCAATCACTGGGACGACATCGAAATTCATTTCCGCGGGCGCTCGATCCGCTCGTCGGGCCACGGCTTCTGCGGCATCGGCCGCAAGCGTCTGCTCAATATCTTGCAGGCGCGTTGCGAAGCGCTGGGCGTGAAGCTCGTGTTCGAATCGCAGATCACGGACGACGACGTGACCAACGCCGACCTGATCATCGCGAGCGACGGACTGAACAGCGCCACGCGCCAGAAGTACGCCGCCACCTATCAGCCCGACATCGACCTGCGCGATTGCCGCTTCGTGTGGCTCGGCACCTCGAAGCTCTTCGATGCGTTCACGTTCGCGTTCGAAGAAACCGAATGGGGCTGGTTCCAGGCGCACGCGTACCGCTTCGACGACAACACCTCGACATTCATTGTCGAAACGCCCGATCACGTGTGGCGCGCCGCCGGTCTCGACACCATGAGCAAGGAAGACTGCATCGCGTTCTGCGAAAAGCTGTTTGCGCGCTATCTCGACGGCCATGCGCTGCGCTCGAACGCGTCGCATCTGCGCGGCTCGTCGCAGTGGATCCGCTTTCCGCGCGTGGTCAATCGCGAGTGGGTTCACTGGAAAACCGCAGCCGACGGCAAGCAAACGCCGGTCGTGCTGATGGGCGACGCCGCGCACACCGCGCACTTCTCGATTGGCTCCGGCACCAAGCTCGCGCTCGAAGACGCGATCGAACTCGCCAACAGCATGGAAGCGCACCCAGGCGACCCGCGCGCGGCGCTCACGCACTATACGAACGTGCGCAGCGTGGACGTGCTGCGTATTCAGAACGCGGCGCGCAACTCCACGGAGTGGTTCGAACACGTGGACCGCTATACGCAGTTCGAGCCCGAGCAGTTCGCCTATTCGCTGCTCACGCGCTCACAGCGCATCTCGCATGAGAATCTGCGCGAACGCGATGCCGGTTATCTGTCCGGCTTCGAAACGTGGCTCGCGCAGCGCGCGGGTGGCGAAGCCGACAACAACGCGCGCGCCGTGCCGCCCATGTTCACGCCTTTTACGGTGCGCGGCGTAACGTTAAAGAATCGCGTAGTGGTCTCGCCGATGGCGCAGTATTCCGCGCATGACGGCGTGGCGGGCGACTATCACCTCATGCATCTCGGCGCGCGCGCCATGGGCGGCGCCGCGCTCGTGATGACCGAGATGACCTGCGTCTCGCCCGAGGCGCGCATCACGCCCGCTTGCCCCGGCATGTATGCGCCCGAGCATCGGCAGGCGTGGCAGCGCATCGTCGATTTCGTGCACGTGAATTCGGACGCGAAAATCGGCATGCAGCTTGGCCACTCCGGTGCCAAGGGCTCGACGCGCGTGGCCTGGGAAGGCATCGACCAGCCGCTCGACGATGGCAACTGGCCGCTCGTTTCCGCTTCGCCGCAACAGTATTTGCGCGGCGTGAGCCAGTGCTCGCATGAGGCAAGCATCGAGGAACTGCGGGAAATCGAAGCCCAATTCGTGCGCGCCACGCAAATGGCCGCTGAAGCCGGCTTCGACTGGCTCGAACTGCACTGCGCGCACGGCTATCTGCTTTCGAGCTTCCTCTCTCCGCTCACGAATCAACGCACGGATCAATACGGCGGTTCGCTCGAAAACCGGCTGCGTTATCCGCTCGAAGTTTTCAAGGCGATTCGCGCGGTGTGGCCGGAAGACAAGCCGATTTCCGTGCGCATCTCCGCCCACGACTGGGTCGAAGGCGGCAACACGCCCGACGACGCCATCGAGATCGCCCGCGCGTTCAAGGCCGCGGACGCGGACATGATCGACGTCTCCTCGGGCCAGGTGAGCAAAGACGAAAAGCCCGTGTATGGCCGCATGTTCCAGACGCCGTTTGCCGATCGCGTGCGCAACGAGGCGGGCATCGCCACGATCGCCGTGGGCGCGATATCCGAAGCGGACCACGTGAACGGCATCATTGCGGCCGGGCGCGCGGACCTGTGCGCCGTGGCGCGGCCGCATCTGGCCAATCCTTCGTGGACGCTCACCGAAGCCGCCCGCATTGGCTACCTCGACATCAAGTGGCCGAACCAGTACACCGCGGCCAAGACGCAACTCGAACGCAACATCGAACGCGAACGCGCGGCAGCCGCAGCCGCCGCGGGACTGTCGCCAATCGAACGCGCCCAACGTGCGGAAGGAACCGTGTGAGCATGAACCAGGCTGACCAGGCAATCCTCGGCGATCGTCACGCCGTCGTCACAGGTGGCGGCAGCGGCATCGGCGCGGCCACCGCCGCCGCGCTGCTCCAGGCCGGCGCGCGCGTCACGCTGATGGGCCGCGACGCCGCGCGCCTCGACGCGCAGCGCGCGGCGCTCGGTGGCGGCGAGCGTGTGGCTTGCGTGAGCGTCGACATCACCGACGAAGAAGGCGTGAGCGCTGCGTTCGCGCGCGCGGCCGGCGCATTCGGCGACGTCGATATCCTCGTGAATAACGCAGGCCAGGCGCAGGCCGCGCCCTTCGCGCAAACCGATCTCGCGCTGTGGAAACGCATGCTCGACGTGAATCTGACGGGCGCGTTTCTCTGCACGCGCGCGGTGCTTCCCGCGATGCTCGCGCGCAAGGCCGGGCGCATCGTCAATGTCGCGAGCACGGCGGGCCAGGTCGGCTATCCCTACGTCGCCGCCTATTGCGCCTCGAAACACGGCGTGATCGGCATGACGCGCGCGCTCGCGCTGGAAGTCGCCACGCAAGGCGTGACTGTGAACGCCGTGTGCCCCGGCTACACGGAAACGGAGCTGCTGCACGCGTCGCTCGAACAGATCACACGCAAAACCTCGCGCAGCGAAGCCGAGGCGCGCAGCATCCTCGTGCGCCACAACCCGCAGCAACGCTTCGTCACGCCCGAGGAAGTCGCCAACGCGGTGCTGTGGCTTTGCTCGCCCGGATCGTCGGCGATCACCGGGCAATCCCTTTCCGTCTCCGGTGGAGAAATCACATGACATCGCCCACATCCACTCGCAAGCCCGCCGCCACGAAAGCCACGGCGAAAGCGCCGCGCAAAGGCGTGGAGAAGCCGGCCGGGAATGTCGTCGACATGGAGATGAGCACCGGCGCCGACAGCCACATGGGCCTGCGCCTGTGGTTGCGTCTGCTCACCACGACGAACCTCGTGCAAGCGGAGCTGCGCCGCCGTCTGCGCGCCGAATTCGACACCACGCTGCCGCGTTTCGACCTGATGGCGCAACTCGAGCGCCAGCCCGAAGGACTGCGCATGACCGAGCTCTCGCGCCGCCTCATGGTGACGGGCGGCAACGTCACGGGCATTACCGATCAGCTCGAAAAAGAAGGCCTCGTCGTGCGCGACGTGGCGCCCGAGGACCGGCGCTCCTTCGCGGTGCGCCTCACGCCCGAGGGCCGCGCCCTCTTCGACCGCATGGCGAGCGCGCACGAACAATGGGTCGTGGAGTTGCTCGGCGGCCTCTCGCTCGACGAGAAGTCGAAGATGCACGAGCGCCTTGGCAAGCTCAAACAACATCTGCGCAACGGCATCGAAGGCTGACGCCGTATTGCACGAACAACCGAGAACACCCGGGAGACATATCTTGACGACACCTTCCAGCGCCGAGGCGCTTTTCGCGGGCAACCGCGTGACGCTCGCCGGCTATCGCGCGCAGCACTTCGGCTGGTCGGTCGACGGCCGCGTCGCGACCATCACGCTCAACCGCCCCGAACGCAAGAATCCGCTCACGTTCGAATCGTACGCAGAACTACGCGATCTGTTCCGCCAACTCGCCTACGCCACCGACGTGAAAGCCGTCGTGCTGCACGGTTCGGGCGAAAACTTCTGCTCGGGTGGCGACGTGCACGACATCATCGCGCCGCTCATCGACCTGCCCATGCCCGAGCTCCTGATGTTCACGCGCATGACGGGCGATCTCGTGAAGGCCATGCGCCACTGCCCGCAGCCAATCATCGCCGCCGTGGACGGCGTGTGCGCCGGCGCGGGTGCGATTCTGGCCATGGCCTCCGACATGCGCTACGCCACGGCGCGCAGCAAGCTCGCCTTCCTCTTCACGCGCGTGGGTCTCGCGGGCTGCGACATGGGCGCGTGCGCGATCCTGCCGCGCATCATCGGCCAGGGCCGCGCCGCCGAACTGCTCTACACGGGCCGCTCCGCCACGGGCGATGAAGGCCACGCATGGGGTTTCTATAACCGCATTTGCGACCCCGAAACGCTGCTCGCCGACGCCCAAAAGCTCGCCGCCGATCTCGCGGCCGGGCCGACCTTCGCGCACGGCATCACCAAGACGATGCTGCATCAGGAATGGACCATGAGCATCGACGAGGCCATCGAATCCGAAGCGCAGGCGCAGGCGATCTGCATGGCCACACGCGATTTCGGCCGCGCCTACGAAGCGTTCGCGGCGAAAACGCGTCCGGTTTTTCAGGGAGACTGAATTGAACGCTGCCGCTAACACCCCTCTCCACGACGCGCTTGCATGGCCGTTCTTCGAAGATCGCCATCGCGCGCTCGCCACAGGAATCGAGACGTGGGCACGCGAGCATCTCGCGCACGTTCCGCACGACGATGTCGACGCCACCTGCCGCGCGCTCGTGCACAAGCTGGGCGCGGCCGGCTGGCTGCGCTACGGCGTGGGCGGCGCCGCTTACGGCGGCCACGGCGACACCATCGACACGCGCGCCGTTTGCCTGCTGCGCGAAACGCTCGCGAAACACTCTGGCCTTGCCGACTTCGCGCTTGCCATGCAGGGCCTGGGCTCCGGCGCCATCTCGCTGGCCGGCAACGACGCGCAAAAATCGCGCTATCTGCCGCGCGTGGCGCAGGGCGAAGCGATCGCCGCATTCGCGCTGTCCGAGCCGCAAGCGGGCTCCGATGTCGCCGCGATGGCGCTCGCCGCGCGCGCCGACGGCGACGACTACGTGCTCGACGGCGAAAAGACGTGGATCTCGAACGGCGGCATCGCCGACTTCTATGTGGTGTTCGCGCGCACCGGCGAAGCGCCGGGCTCGCGCGGCATCAGCGCATTCATCGTCGACGCCGACACGCCGGGGCTGGAAATCGCCGAGCGCATCGACATGATCGCACCGCACCCGCTCGCGCGCCTGCGCTTCACCGGCGCGCGCGTGAAGCGTGCCCAGATGCTCGGCGCGCCCGGCGAAGGCTTCAAGATCGCCATGCGCACGCTCGATATTTTCCGCACCTCGGTAGCCGCGGCGTCGCTTGGCTTCGCGCGCCGCGCCATGGCCGAAGGGCTCGCCCGCGCGGCTTCGCGCAAGATGTTCGGCCAGGCGCTCGGCGACTTTCAGTTGACCCAGGCAAAGCTCGCGCAAATGGCGCTCACCATCGACAGCAGCGCCCTGCTCGTTTATCGCGCGGCGTGGCTGCGCGACCAGGGCGAAAGCGTGACACGCGAAGCGGCCATGGCCAAGTGGCATGCGAGCGAAGGCGCGCAACAGGTGATCGATGCGGCCGTGCAGTTGTGGGGCGGCATGGGCGTGCAAAGCGGCAACGTCGTCGAGTCGCTTTATCGCGAGATCCGCTCGCTGCGCATTTACGAAGGCGCGACCGAAGTGCAGCAACTCATCGTCGGGCGCGACTTGCTCAAGGAATACAACGCCGCGTAAGCACGCGCTTCGCGACGCCTCTACGGAATCGGACGAGACATGAAACAAGCCCTTCTTCCCGCAGGCTGGGTCAAGCCGCGCGGCTATGCCAACGGCGTCGCCGCCACGGGCACCCAGGTCTATATCGCCGGCCAGATCGGCTGGGACGAGAACGCGCGCTTCACGAGCCGCGAATTCGGCGCGCAGGCCGTGCAGGCGCTGCGCAATATCGTGGCCGTGCTCGCGGCCGCAGGCGGAAAACCCGAGCATCTCGTGCGCCTGACCTGGTACGTGATCGACAAGAAGGAGTACCTGGCATCGCTGAAAGAAATCGGCGCGGCGTTTCGCGAGCTGATCGGCGACTACGACATCGCGATGAGCGCCGTGCAGGTGGTCGCGCTCGTGGAAGACGAAGCCAAGGTGGAGATCGAGGCCACCGCCGTGATTCCCGACGACGCGCGCCTCACGCGCAAGTAGACCGCCGCCCACGCAACAGAACGATCTGCTCACGCAGACAGCCGGAGACGCCATGCAACCCACCGCCCATGTCGACACCTTCGCACGCGACCACCTGCCGCCCGAGACGCAGTGGCCCGTCATGCTGCTCGACAATCCCGACGTCGCCTACCCCGCGCGCATGAATTGCGCGGTCGAGTTGCTGGACCGCGCAATCGAGGCCGGGCACGGCGATCGCCCGGCCATCTGGTCGGACATCGAAGGCAAGCCGCACGCAACGACTTACGCCGAGCTGCTCGCCCTCGTCAACCGCAGCGCGCACGTGCTCGTGCAGGACATGGGGCTGCGGCCCGGCAATCGCGTGCTGCTGCGCGGGCCCAACACGCTGCAAATGGCGGTGGCGTTCCTCGCGTCGCTCAAGGCGGGACTCGTGGTGATTCCCACCATGCCGCTGCTGCGCGCGAAGGAGCTCAAGCAGATCGTCGACAAGGCGCGGATTCACGCGGCGTTGTGCGACGTGCGGCTCAGCGAGGAACTCGCGCGCTGCATGGACCCGGCCGACGAGTTCTTTTGCGAAACGCTGCAACAAGTGAGCTATTTCCACGACGATGCGGCGGGCACGCTCGAATACCTCGCAAAGGACAAGCCCGCGGACTTCACAGCCTGTGACACGGCCAGCGACGACGTTTGCCTCATCGCCTTCACGAGCGGCACGACGGGCACGCCCAAGGGCTGCATGCACTTCCACCGCGACGTGATCGCCATGTGCGACCTGTTCCCGCGCCACATCCTGAAGCCCACGGCCGACGACGTGTTCTGCGGCACGCCTCCGCTCGCGTTCACGTTCGGGCTGGGCGGCCTGCTGTGCTTTCCCATGCGCGTCGGCGCTTCGACGGTGCTGATCGAAAAGCTCACGCCGGCGCTACTGCTCGAGACGATCCAGCGCTTTCGCGCAACGATCGTCTTCACCGCGCCCACCTTCTACCGGCAGATGGCGCCGCTCGTCACGCAATACGATCTTGCCAGCCTGCGCAAGACGGTCTCAGCGGGCGAGGCGCTGCCGCAAGCCACGCGCGACCTGTGGCGCGAGGCGTCGGGCATCGAGATGATCGACGGCATTGGCGGCACCGAGCTGATTCATATCTTCGTATCGTCGGCGGGCGCCGATGTGCGGCCCGGCTCGATCGGGCGCGCCGTGCCCGGCTATGTCGTGCAAGCGCTCGACGACAACCTGGAGCCCGTCGCGCCCGGCGTGACCGGCAATCTTGCCGTACGGGGCCCGACCGGCTGCCGCTACCTCGCCGACGACCGCCAGGCGAAGTTCGTACGCGGCGGCTGGAACCTGCCGGGCGACGCCGTTTCCATCGACGCCGACGGCTATGTGTTCTACCAGGCGCGCTCCGACGACATGATCGTTTCGTCGGGCTACAACATCGCGGGGCCCGAAATCGAGACCGTGCTCATGCAGCACCCCGCCGTGGCCGAGTGCGGCGTGACGGGCGTGCCCGACGAGTTGCGCGGCCAGGTGGTGAAGGCGTTCGTCGTCTTGCGCCCCGGTTTCAGCGCCGGGGACGCGATGGTCGCCGAATTGCAGCGCTTCGTGAAGAGCGCCGTGGCGGCTTACAAGTATCCGCGACTGATTGCGTTTATCGACGCGCTTCCGCGCACCGAAACCGGCAAGCTCAAGCGCTCGGCGTTGCGGCTGCTGTGAGGCGAGACGGGCTGGTGGACTGAGATTAGCGTTGGGCGTTTGCGGATTTGTTGTGCGCGAGCGCCCGATTTTTATCATGTATTACTACGTAAACCGTTAATTTTCTACTATCAACGCTAACATTTTTGACATTATTCCTATAATGTTTGGATTAAAGAGGATGCACGCCCATGAAACGCGCGCGGACGCCTCACACCCTGCCCATGAAAGCGAGCATGGCACCACATCTGGAAGGCCGCATCATTCTGCGCAGTATCTTGCGCAATTTCCCATTCATTCACTCATTTGCGCACAATAGCGCGCATTTGGTTGCGTGTATGCCAGCGATCCGACAGGAGATTTGCGCACAATAGCGCGCAATTCGACAGAAACCGACCTATAATGCGCACTATGATGCGCAAAAAAGCTGCCCAACCACCGATCTCCAACGTGGAGCGTCTCGCAGCGAGCCTGCGTGCGACCCGACGCGAGCGCAAGCTGACCCAGCAGACCCTGGCAGAGCGGTCAGGCATTGCCCGCCGCACCATCACGAACGCCGAGCACGCGGGTAACGTCGGCATCCGTGAACTCTGCCGGCTCGCGAACGCGCTCGGCTATGAAGTCGTCCTGCGTCCCATGGACACCGTGATCCTCGAAGACCTGAACGACATCTTCAGGGACGACGAATGAGCACCAGCGCGCCCTTCGATCTCGAGCGGCTCCTGCGGGAGATCCGCAAGCTCGAAGTCCACACGCCCCAAGGCCCAAGTGGTCTGCTGGCGCGCGAAAGCCGCTTCGTTTTCAACTATGGCGAGGTGCCCGATGTCGCCGGCGTGTCGCTCACCATGCCCGTGCGCCGCCAGAGCTACGCGAGCGGCGACCTGATGGGCGTCTTCGCGATGAACCGCCCGGAGGGCTACCTGCGCTTCGTGATCGAGGAGCGGCTCGCACGCTATGGCGCGCCGAGCGACATGTTTCTGCTGTTTCTCGCGGGGCGCAACCAGATCGGCCGCCTCACCTATTCCGTGCCGGGCGAACGCGTGCCGGAAAGCGAAGGCGAGCGCCTCGACGAATTGCTCTCCTCGCCGTCGGGCCGGCTGTTCGAGCGCCTGATCGACCGCTATGCGCTCGGCTCCGGCATCTCCGGCGTCCAACCGAAGGCCGTCGTCCCGCTTGCCGGGGACGCTGTCGCGCGCCCGGCGGAGCACACGGCACTGCCGCTGCGCACGGTGATCGTGAAAGCCGAAGGCGAGGATTTTCCCGGACTCGCGCGCAACGAGTTCTTCTGCATGTCGGTGGCAAAAGAAGCGGCGCTCGAAGTCCCCGACTTCTGGCTATCCGACGACGGCCAGCTTTTCGTGATGTCCCGCTTCGACCGCGAGGCGAACGGCTCCCTCCTCGGTTTCGAGGACATGAGCGTCCTCACGGGCAAGGGCAAATACGAGGGCAGCTACGAGATGATCGCCAAGGCCGTGGACATCTACACGCGCTCCGACCCGGCGCAAAAGCGGCGTCTCTTCGAACGCATCGCCCTTTCGTGCCTGTTGCGCGACGGCGACGCCCACATGAAAAACCTGGGAATCCTCTATATCGATCCGACGGGTCCACGCCGGCTGGCTCCCGTGTTCGACGTGGTCTGCACGGACATCTACCCGGATCTGGACGGCCGCATGGCGCTCAGCCTCAACCGCAGCAAGACGTTTCCGCTGCCCGCCGAACTCCTTGCGTTCGCACGCCGCCTCGACCTCGGCGCGGCCGAGAGCGAGGCGATCATGGCGCGTCTGCGCGACGCCTACCACACGGTCGCCGCGCGCCTCGCCCATGACCCGCGCTTTGGCACGGACGATCTGCTCGCGAGGATCCTGCATGCCGTCGAACGCACCGGCATCAAACCGGTGTCGCGCCCCAAGGTGGTTCGCTAGGGGCGCGCCAACGTTTCAGGTTTTTGCGCCGCGGTCGTATCAGCCGTTGCCGGCGTCCTGCAACGCAAAGGCCATGCGCCGCTGCGCCGCGTCGTAGCGACAGAGGACTTTCGCCCCCTCCTTCACGTCGCCCTTGAGCATCTCCTTCGCCAGCTCGTTTTCCACCGCCTGCTGGATCTGCCGCTTGAGCTCGCGCGCGCCGAACTCCGGCCGGTATCCCTCGGCGGCGAGATGGTCGATCACGCTCTCGTCGAAGGTCAGGTCGATGTCCTGGCTGCGCGCCATCCGCTGGACCTGTTCGAGCTGTAGCCGCACGATCGAGCGAAGCTCGTCGCTGCTGAGCGGCTGGAACATGATGATTTCGTCGATGCGGTTCAGGAACTCGGGCCGGAAATGCTGGCGCAACTCGCCCATCACGGCGTTCTGCATCGATCCTTCGGCGCTGGAAAGGAACCCCGGCCCCGAGCGCTTCTGGCCCGAGACGACGTCCGAGCCAAGATTGCTCGTCGCGATCACGATCGTATTGCTGAAGTCGACCACGCGCCCCTTGCCGTCGGTAAGGCGCCCGTCGTCGAACACCTGCAACAGCACGTTGTAGACGTCGGAGTGCGCCTTTTCGATTTCGTCGAGCAGGATCACGCAATAAGGACGGCGGCGCACCTTCTCGGTCAACTGCCCGCCCTCGTCGTAGCCGACGTAGCCGGGCGGCGAGCCGATGAGCCGCGACACCGCGTGCCGCTCCATGTACTCGCTCATGTCGATGCGCACGATGGCGTCCTCGTCGCCGAACACCACTTCGGCCAGCGCCTTCGCGAGTTCGGTCTTGCCCACGCCGGTCGGCCCGAGGAACAGGAACACGGCCGTGGGCCGGCGCCCGCGCCGCAGCCCGGCGCGCGAGCGGCGCACCGCGTCGCTCACCGCGACGATTGCCTGCTCCTGGCCGATCACACGCTCGTGCAGGCGCGCTTCCATTTCGAGCAAGCGCGTGCGCTCCTCGGCGGTCAGTTGCGTGACCGGCACGCCCGTGAGCTTCGACACGATCTCGGCCACGTCCTCGTTCGTCACGTCGGACGTGACCGAGCCGAGCTGGCCTTTCCATTCGCTCGTGGCCTGCGTGAGCGACTTCTCCTTGTCGGCGATCGGCTCGTCGAGCGTGTGAGCGCGCTCGAAGTTCTTGCGCGTGGCCGCGTAGTCCTGCTCGCGGCGCAACTGCGCCAGCTCCGCTTCGAGTTCGAGGATCGCGGCAGGCCGCGAGGTGGCCGAAAGATGCACGCGCGCCGCGGCCTGGTCGACGAGGTCGATCGCCTTGTCGGGCAGGAAGCGGCCCATCACGTAACGGTCCGACAGCTCGGCCGCCGCGACGAGCGCGTCGTCGCGTATCGTGACGTGGTGATGAACCTCGAGCTTGTCGCGCAAGCCGCGCAGGATGTTGATCGTCTGATCGACGCTCGGCTCCGACACGAACACGGGCTGGAAGCGCCGCTCGAGCGCCGCGTCCTTCTCGATGTACTTCTGGTACTCCGAGAGCGTCGTCGCCCCGATCAGGTTCAGCTCGCCGCGCGCCATGGCCGGCTTGAACACGTTGGCGATATCGAGCCCGCCTTCGTTGCCGCCCTGGCCCGCGCCCACGATCATGTGGACTTCGTCGATGAAGAGCACGAGGCTCTCGCGCTGCGCCGAGATTTCCTCCATCACACCCTTCACGCGCTCTTCGAATTCGCCGCGATACTTCGCGCCCGCGATCAACCCGTTGACGTTGAGCTCGACGAGCCGCCGCCCGCGCAGCGACTCCGGCACGTCGCCGTTGAGCATGCGCTGCGCGAGCCCTTCGGCAATTGCCGTCTTGCCCACGCCCGGCTCGCCGATCAGCACCGGGTTGTTCTTGCGCCGCCGCGCGAGCACTTCCACCACCGTCTCGATCTCGCTGGAGCGGCCGATCACGGGGTCGAGCTTGCCCTCGCTCGCAAGGGCCGTGAGGTCGCGGCTGTACTGGTCGAGTTGCGGCGTCGCGCTCGGACCTTTCGCGGCGGGCCGCTCGCGCTTGTCGCCCTGGGCCTCCACGAGCCCCTGGAGCACCTTCTGGGGCGTGACGCCGTAGCGGCCGAGCAGATGCCCCGCGAAGCTCTCCGGCACCTGCGTAAGCCCGAACAGCAGATGCTCGGGCGCCACGTAGCTGTGGCCCAGTTCGCGCGAAACGAGAAACGCGCGGTCGAGTGCGCCCTTCAGGCGCGGCGAGACGCCGATGCGGCCGTCTTCGGGCGTGCCCGTGCCTTCGCGCTTTTGCGCATTGGCGTCGATGAACGCGCGCACGTCGTCGGGCTGAATGCCCAGGCGCTTGAGGATGGCCGCGCCGGCATCATTGCCCGCGAGTTCGTAAAGCAGATGTTCGGTGTCCACCTCGCGGCGCCCGAACTGCACCGCGCGCTCGGCCGCGCGTTGCAGCAATTCGCGCGCCACGTCGCTGAAGTAGCGCTCGACGATCGCGCCGTCGCCCGCCTCCATGGCCTGCGCGACGGGTTCCTGCGGCGCGCCGCCGCCCTGCTGCGAAGCGCGGAACAGCGACTCCAGCGGGCTCAACGTGCGTTGATGCCGGGTGAGCTGCGCATAGTGATAATCGCAGACATCGAGAAAGCGCCGTCTGCCGTCCTGCAACACGGCGACCCGCACCGTCGCGGGGCGCACGCCGCAGATATCGCAGTTGAACTGAGCCATTTCCTCTCCTTGGAAGCGGTGCGCGGCGCACGTGAGGCCGCCGCCCGCGACCGGAGCCGGGACGAAGCGTGCCGCCACGAGCGCCGCTGAATGCTCTAACGAATGCCGTCGCGAAATTCAGACGTCATCGTAACGTCGAATCGAACGGCGCGTCGTCAAGGAGACGTTTTGCGTCTGGATCGGATTGGCTATGCCCGGTCAAACGTCTTGACGGGTAGCCGGCTCGCCCGCGTCGCGCACACCGGCCGCCGGGTCGCGTATCCACGCCGTCAGCAAGGTGGAAGACACCGCGAGAATCACCGGCCCGATAAAGAGCCCGACGATGCCGAAGGCGAACAAACCACCGAGCACGCCGGAGAGTATCAGCAGCATCGAAAGATTGACGCCGCGCCGGATCAGCACGGGGCGCACCAGGTTGTCTAGCATGGCGACCATCACGGACCACACCGCGAGCAGGATGGCCACGACGTGCGCGTCGTGCATGAACAGCCAGATCACGCCGCCGAGCAGCGGCAGCGTGGGACCGATCTGCGCGAGGCAGAGCATGAGCATCACGGCCGTGAGCACGCCCGCGCCCGGCACACCGGCCACGGCGAGGCCGATGCCGCCCAGCGCCGACTGGAGGATCGCCGTGACGACGATGCCGAGCGCCACGGCGCGAATCGAAGCGCCCGCGAGCTTCACGGCCTGCTCGCCATAGGCCGGAGCGACGCGGATCGCGAAGCGCGTGACATAGGCGGCGGCGTGCTCGCCCTGGCTGTACAGGATGCCCGTGATGATGATCGTAATGAACATGTGCATGACGAACACGCCCACCGAGGCGGCATGGCCGATCAACCAGTGGGCGGCGATAGTCGCGTAGGGCTCCAGTTGCGCGAGCAGGCCGCTCGGGCCCGCATCGGAGAACTCCTGCCATTTGCCCGCAATGCGCTCGCCCACCACGGGAATCTCGCGAATCCACTCCGGCGGCGACGTCAACGCATAGTCGGGCAGCTTGCGGATCACGTCCATGATTTCGCCGCCGTGCACGGCGAGCGTCGACACGGCTTCATAGAGCGGCAGGACGATCACCACGAGGAGGATCACCAGCATCACGAGCGTGGCGAGCCAGCGGCGGTTGCCGCAGCGCCGCTCTATGCCGATCATGGCGGGCCACGTCGCGACAACGATGGTCGTGGCCCAGATCAACCCTGGGAGGAACGGGCGCATCACATAGAGGCTGCCGATCGTCAACGCGCAAAGTATCGCGACGATGAACAGAATGCGGGCAAGGTCCGGCGTGGCTTGCGGCTTCACTTACATCTCCTGGCTGCGGGGCGCGCGTCATGGCGCCGACGCGCTAGTCTATCCCGGATACGTGACACAACCTACCCAGATGGGACGCGCCCGAGGCGCGCGGCCCGGCCGTACCCCGCATCAGGCCACGCCGCCCCACTGATCGGCACGCCCCGGAAACGCATGCGAGCGCCCGCAAACATCCAAAAGCGCCCGATTCATTCGCATTCTTAACTGAATGCAAGGCGGTGCGAGCGCGGGGCGCGCATGCAGCCTGCGGCGCACTCTGGAATAATGCCTGTTTCCCCGACCCTGCACCGAACCCGAGCGCTCCATGTCCGCAACCGATACGAAACTCCCCTGCGTGCTCCTGACCAACGACGACGGCATCGACGCCCCCGGCCTCGCCGTGCTCGAAGCCGTGGCCGCCGAGCTGGCGCACGAAGTCTGGGTCGTCGCGCCCGAGCACGACCAGAGCGGCACCTCGCACTCCATCAGCCTGCACACGCCGCTGCGCGTGAGCCGCCGCGGCGAGCGGCGCTTCGGCGTGCTCGGCACACCCGGCGATTGCGTGGTGATGGCGGTGCGCCAGTTGATGGGCGACGTGCGGCCCTCGCTCGTGCTTTCGGGCATCAACCGCGGCGGCAACCTCGGCGTGGAAACGATGTTCTCCGGCACGGTGGGCGCCGCCATGACGGGCCTGCTGCTAGGCCTGCCGTCGATCGCGCTGAGCCAGACCTTCCGCGACCGCGACCACGTGCGCTGGGACACGGCCCGCGCGCTCGCGCCGGACGTGATCCGCCGCCTCGCCGCGGTCGCGCACGACGCGCCCGTCTGCCTGAACGTGAACTTCCCGGATATCGACGCGAGCGCGGCCGGCCCGCTCACGGTCACGCGCCAGGGCGTGGGACTCGTGCAGGGCATCGACGTCGTGCCGCAGATCGACCCGCGCGGCATGGACTACCACTGGCTGCGCTTTAACCGCGGCCCGCGCGAAAACGGTCCCGACAGCGAAACGGCCGTGGTGAACGCCGGGCGCGTTTCGGTCACGCCGCTGCACTTCGAGCGCACCGACGAAAAGACCTTCGCCACGTTGCAGGCGGCGCTGGCCGGCGCCGCCTGAGCCTCACTCGCGAGCGGCCGCCATGGCCGTTTCGATCGCTCGGCGAATGTCATCAGGAATGCCGATCGATCGATGGGTGTCGAGCGAGGTCGTGACGATGGTCTGGCGCGCCGCCATGCGCAGCACGCCGTCCACGCCCGTGCAGGCCCACGCGAGCGTGAGCGAAGCCTCGCCGAGCCGCACGACCTCGAGCGACAACCAGACCTCGTCACCCATCTTGCTGATGGCCTTGAAGTCCACTTCGAGCCGCACGGTCGGCATGCCCACACGGCGCACGCCCAGCACGCCGTGATAGCCCTCCTGCGGCAGCATTTCGTCGAACCACGACTCGACGAGGTCGTTGAACAGGACGAAATACTGCGGATAGAACACGATGCCGGCCGGATCGCACTCCGAGAAGTGAATCTTGTGCTTGCGGCGGAAGGTGGGCATCCCCACGCGGGTATCTGCGCTCATTGCCGTACTCGCGCCGCTCAGATCACGAGGCGCGAGACCTTCACGCCTTCGAGCGACACCCCCGCCATGAGGCCGCCGTTGGTCAGCACGAACGCTTCGACGGGGCTCATGGCGGTCGAGGTATCGACATTGCCGTTCGCCCCCACGGTAACGACCGCGACCGTGGCGTCCGCGCCGGCCGACCATCCCTGGCTGCTGGTGAAGTCGTCGAGCGCAACCGGATTCATGAACGCGAAGATGATGGCCTTGGACTGGGCCCCGATCTGCAAGCCGAACGAGCCCGCCACCGTGCTGTAGTAGCCGGTGGTGCGGCCCTGCACGCGCAGCGCGCCGGTGCCGTACTGACCGCCGATCCAGAAGCCTGCCGCCAACACCTGCGGAAAGACGAGCACGCCGCTCGCCTTCGAAATCAACTCCTGCGAGCCGCTCACCGTGCTGTAGAGCCGCGTGAGCGTGCTGTCCACGCCCGCGTCGATGGCGTTGCGCTTGGCCGCGTTCTGCGCGGCGCTGTCCTGCGAACCCAGCGGGGTCGTCGTGCAGCCGGCAAGCGCAAGGCCGCTTGCGGCGAGCGCGGCGCTGGAACTGAGTATGAATTGACGTCGGCGCATTGCGGTGTTCCTGTGGATAGGTGACTTCGATTGCCCGCGCCGGCCGCGCTATCGCCTGGCCGTGCGCAAAGCCCTACAGGATAGCGCGCAGGGGCGCGGGCCTGGAAAATTCGCGGGCCGATACGCCACGGCAGTCGCGCGCGAAGGGGCGCGCCGCCGCGTGGTCGGCCGGCACTCGCGCCCGTGACCGCCATCCTTGGGGGTATAGGACCATGCGCCGCGCATGGAGTTCGCTCCCCGGCATCAGGGTGTTCCCGCCCTTCGGTGCGATGCAGCATGGCTCCACTTCTCGAAATCCTTCTATGTCGGCGCGGCACCCCGATCGCTACATTGGGGTCATGTCTCGACGAGGTCTGCCGCAACGGCCGCCGCCCTCGCCCCGAGCCCGACATCCGAGGAGAACCGCCATGCCCAACAGCACGCCAGACCGTACGCCGCAACCGCGCAGCCAGGCGCTGTCGCGTGCCTGCGAATACCTGAGCGGCGCGGGCATCTATCTGCTGCCGGTCTTCTACGTCAGCTTCGTCGCCATGCTGTTCCTGCTGTGGCGCTCGCCCGCCGGCGCCTTCTGGCTGCCGGCCGCCGCCGGCGCGCTGGGCGGTTCGATGGGCGTCTGGGCGCTGGTATTCCACGTGGCGAGCGCGAAATGGTCGAACTCGCGAGAACCTGCGGCCACTCGCCCTGCGGCGCCACTTGCCGCGACGCGCTCCGTCCCGCTGCGCTTCGTCCAGATGACCACGCGCACGTGCAGCCACGCCTGCACCTCGTCCAGCGGCGCGCGCTCGCAGTTCACGGTGTCGTGCTTCCACGCCCACTGCCCGGCCGCCACGCCGGCGAAAAACGCCGCCCGGCCGCCCTACGCCAACTCAGACAAACATCAGTAAGGCCTGACATATAATGAGTGACACGATGGCAGAGCGGCGCAATCGCTGAAGCCTGACTCTGCTGGCATGGCCCTTGGGGTTTTCCGACTTCAGGCGACTCTCTCACGCCCATGACGAATGCGACGCAAGACGTGCGGGTCGTGGTGGCCGACGACCATCCAGTCGTGCTGACAGCGATCAGCGACTACCTCAACGGCATGCCGGGCTTCAAGGTGATCGCTACAGCCAGCACCGGCGCTGCCCTCATCGACACCTTGCGCGAGAGCGCGTGCGATCTCATCGTCACGGACTTCTCGATGCAAGGCGAAGTCGAAGACGAAGACGGGCTGCGGCTCATCAGCAGGCTGCGCCGGCTCCACCCCGACACGCCAGTCGTCGTATTCACGATGCTCACCAACGGCGGCATCCTGCACGAACTCGCGCAACTCGGCGTGTCCGGGCTGATCGGCAAGGACGAGCCGATTCCCGCACTCGGCGAAGTCTGCCGCCGCGCGCTCGCGCAGGCGGGCACCGCGCTTTCCGCCCGCATTGCCGAGCGCCTCGCGAAAGAAGGTTCGAACTCCGACGAATTCCAGCGCAATCAACCGCTCTCGCCGCGCGAGCTGGAAGTGGTGCGCCTCTTCGCGCTCGGCCTGAGCGTGACCGAAATCTCAAAGCGGCTGAACCGCTCGGTGACCACCGTCGCCACGCAAAAGCGCGCGGCCATGCGCAAACTCCACCTCGAATCGAATGCCGACCTGATCAGGTACGCCAGCGAAAACGGATTCGCGTGATGCCGCGCTCCGCGTATCGGAACGGCTTCGCTCATACCTCGCCCTATGAAGCGCTCGGCGCGCTCGAGCGCAACCTGAAACGCGAACGGCGCGTGTTCGCGATGCTCACGGGCCTTCTGATTTTCGCGGCGCTGTGCATGGCGGCCATCGCGATCGCCAGCGTCACGTTCGCCTCGCTGCGCACGCAGGCCTTACGCGCCCGCACCACCAGCGCGCAAGTCGACGCGCTGATCGAGCGTCAGCACACCCTGGTCATCGGCACACAAGTCGTCCTTTCACTCGAAAGCGCATCCCCACGCGCAGGGCCGCCGGACGACAACGCGCCGGCGCCGTGCGCGCCGACCTTCGCGGGCCTGAACGGCGCGCCCGAATTGCGCGCGGCCTGCAATCGCACCGTGCGGCTCGCGAGCGCGGTCTCTCCCGACGCGCCCCTGCTGTTGCTGGCGGCGGACGGCAGCGCCGCGTACGGCTACCGGCTCGGCCCGGCCGCCCACGAGCCGACGCAATCGCTGGAGGACGCCGCAGCGCACGCGCGCCTGCTCGCCGACGCGGTGCTTCTGCGCATGACGGCGCGCGCAACGGACCCGGTTAGGGCCGCACGCGAACTGAAAGTCATCTGGTTCCGGCCTCCCGCGGCACTCGGCTTCCCGGATTCGCTCGTGCTCGGCGCGCTGAGCGTGCTCAAGGACGGCAAGCCCTATGCGTTCGTGCTGACGAGCGTCGATCTCGCCGCGTTCGATCGCATTGCACGCGACAACGACTCGCGCGTCATGCCCACGCTGTTCGACGCCGAGGGCGCCATGCTCGCCGGCCCGCTCTCGGCGCCCGCCGCGCAATTGCTCGACAGGCGCATCGCGAACCTCCCGACCGGCTCGTTCCATGCGCTCGCGCGCTTTGGCTGGGTGCTGCGCGAACAACCTCTCGCGTACGGCTTCGGCCGCTACATCGTGACGCTCTCGTGGGGCCAGCAGTTCGCGCTGATTCGCTTGCCGCTCCTCATCATTCTCGCGCTCACGGCCGCGCTCGTGGCAATGCTCATCACGCTCTCGCACTACTGGAACCGCCGCGTGCTCACGCGCACTTATGACGAGGCGAGCCGCGCGCTCGAAGGCGAGCTGCTCAACCATCTGCTCGTTCACGCCACGCCGGTCGGCCTGTGCATCGTGAGGCGCAGCAACTTCGAGATCGTCGTGGCGAACCAGATCGTGCGCAACGTGCTCGGGCTCGACGCGAACGCCACGCGCCTGCCGAACACGTTGTGCGCCGAATTCGAAAAGCACCTGCCCTGGCCCACGCCCGCGCACAGCGACGACGAAACGCCGGTGTACGAACTGCCGTACTCGCTCGAGCGCCCCGGCGAAGAGGGCCTGCATCTCGCCATCACTTATGCGCCCGCCACGATGAACCGCGAAGACGTGATGTTCTGCGCGGTCGCCGACATGTCGAAGCACTACGAGGTCGAGCGGCTGCTGCGCGAGGCCAAGCGCATGAGCGACGAAGCCGCCCGCGCGAAAGTGAGCTTCTTCGCCGCGATGAGCCACGAAATCCGCACGCCGCTCGCTTCGCTCGTCGGCAATATCGAACTCGTCGCGCGTGGACCGCTCGCGCCCGAACAGGGGGCGCGCGTGCAGGCCATGCAGATTTCCGCGGCCGAGTTGCTACAGATCGTGAGCGACGTGCTGGACTTTTCGAAGATCGACGTGGGTCAGATGAAGCTCACGGAGGCGCCCGGTTCGATCGCGGGACTGCTCGGCCGCATCGCGCTCGCGCATGCTCCGCTCGCCGTGCGTCAGCGCCTGCCGTTCTTCCTCGTGATGGACCGCGCGATCCCCGCGCAACTTCACTTCGACGCCGTGCGGCTCGCGCAGATCGTCAACAACCTGCTGAGCAACGCCTTCAAGTTCACCCGCTCGGGCAAGATCGTGCTGCGCGCGAGCTGGCGCGAAGGCGCGCTGGAGATCGGCGTGAGCGACTCCGGCGGCGGCATTTCCGACGACCTCAAGCAGCATCTCTTCAAGCCCTTCACGCAAGGCGACGGCCAGCGCCTCACGCAGGCGCGCGGCACCGGCCTCGGGCTTTCGATCTGCGCGCGCCTCGCCCAGCTGATGCACGGGCGCATCGCACTCGACAGCACGCTTGGCGTGGGCACGCGCGTGACGGTCACGCTGCCGCTGCGGGCCGAGGGCGAGACCACCGCGGGCGAGGAATGGACGCTGCACGACGCGCACCCCGCCATCCTGTGCCGCGCGCCCGAAAACCGCGAATGGCTCGCCAACCTGTTCGACGCCCGCGCGAGCGCGCCGACCTTCCTGAGCCTCGATGAACCGCCGCGCGAAGGCACGTTCGACTATCTGCTCGTGACCGACGAGTTCGCCCGCGACGACGTCGCGCCGCTCTGGGGTGAGAGCGCGAAGATCGTGTGGCTGCGCCAGGACGGACCGCTCGTGCCGCTGGAGCTGGGAGGCGGCGCGGTCGAGGTGAGCCTCTACAGCCTCGCGGGCATCCGCGCCGCCACGCAGATGATCGTGCGCGGCGGGGGCGCCTCGACGGCCGGCACGCCCCAACCGGAAACCGGTGTGCAACTGGAAGGCGGACAGTTCGCATCCCTGAATGTCCTCATCGCCGAAGACAATCTGCTGAACCGCGGGCTGCTGCGCGACCAGTTGCGCACGCTGGGTGCGAACGTGATCGAAACGAAGGACGGCGAGGAAGCGCTCGCGCGGCTCGGCGAGCGCGAGGTGGATCTCGTGCTCACCGACCTGAACATGCCGGGCATGAACGGCAACGCGCTGCTCGAAGCGACGCGGGCAAAGTTCCCCGATCTTCCTGTTTATGCATTGAGTTCCAACGCCTTGCCCGAGCAGATCGCGCAAGGACGCGCACTGGGCTTCACCGACTACCTCACCAAGCCGCTCGCCCTCGCCGAGCTTGCGCGTGTGCTGTCGGACGTATCGGCACGCACACCGGCTTCGCAAGATACGGCGGCCGTGCAGGACTCCGAAACAGACTCCGCTCAAGAACTGCCGCGCTTTCCGGCGCTCACCGCCCCGCTTGCCGGACTCTTCATCGAGCAGGCCGAACGCGACATCGCCGATTACGCGCAAATCGCGCAGCAGCGCGACTTCAAGCGCTTGCGCGACTGGGCGCACCGCGTCTCGGGCGGTCTCGCGGTTCTCGGCCCTTCGATGCTCAACGAAGCCTGCCTCGAACTGCGCGCGACGATGCGAGAAGCCGGGCAGTGGACCGATGACGTCGGCGATCTCGCGGCCGCCGTGGCGGACGAACTCGACGCCATGCGCGTTCAAGCGGCGTCTCGCGACGCCGCTTGAACGCATGTCTCTCGCTCAGCGCGAACGCTTGAGAAACATCGGCGCTTCGTGGGACGCTTTGTTCGGGCAATCGTCGTTCTGCAAGCGCACGCACCACTGGCGCAATGCGGTTTCATCGAGCGGACAGCGCACAGGACTGCGCGGCGTCACGGGGTGATGCACGGCAAGCCGCAGCGCGAAGCTCTCCGGCAGCACGAGGTCGCAGGGCGAGGTCTTGCTCGTGCGAGGCATCTCGCCGCCATCGTGTTCGCCACGATGCTCGGGCAGACGTGGGGTCCAGCGCACACCGGGCGCGCGGCGCAGAAAAAAGACGGACATGGACGTTCCCGCCCTTGGCGGACGGCTCCTGGGTCGTATCGGATAGCTCGATAGTCGCCCTCGCCGGGCGCTGCGACCATCGAAACCCTTCGAAAACGCGCGCGGGCGCGACATAGCGCCGCGCTTATGGCACGCCTCAACGCGGCCCGTGAGCGTGCGCAAACGCGGTGCGCCGTGTTAGACTGCGCCGCGCATTCATTCTCATTCTCATGAATCCACGCAAGCATTCACTGCTGACCGCATGGCTTGGCCTCGTCGCCATGTGGCTCATCGTGCTTGCGCCGCTCGTGAGCCAGCTCGCCGCCGCGCACCGCGCGCACGAGCCGGACGCCCCGCTCTGCTCGGCCTTGCAGCCGGCACAAAGCGCACCGCATCTTTCGCACGACGATGCATTCGGCGCCTGCGGCTACTGCCACCTGCTCGAACACCACGTGGCGATGCCTTCGGTCGCCGCGCCCGAGCCGCTTTTCTCCATCGCCGTCGCGCTCGATACCATCGCGCCGCCGGTCACGCACGACCTCCCGCTCGGCGCATTCCCTTCGGGGCGGCCACGCGCCCCACCGTTCCTTTCCTGAGCTTTGCCGATACCGGCCGCGTGATCGCGACTTGCTCGTGACCCGCTCGTCATTCGTCTGCGCAACGCTCGTGATCTGTTCGTGAACAACACACGAAACAGGCACAAGCAGCAGTCGCAAGCAGCACGCGACTGGCTTGCGCGCGCAACGAGCACGCATGGCGCGCGGCCGTTCGCCCTTCGTCTACAGGAAAGGATTTCATGTCCACGCTCGCCACGCGTGGCGCTGCCGTTCGCCCACGCGAACGCGCAACGCCGCGCGCGCAGCGGCATGCCGTGCGCCTCGCGCTCGGTGTGCTGCCGCGCTTTTTGCCGCCCCTTTTGCCGCTCGCCCTGGTCGCCCCCGTTGCGACGCATGCCGCCGAAAACCAAGCCCCCGACACCGCCACGCTGCCCACAGTCACGGTGAGCGCGAGCGCCGCAAGCAGCGGCTCGGGCGGCGCCGCCACGCCCGCCGTCGATCCGAACCTGCCCGCGACGGTGGAAACCGTCACGCCCGCGCAGTTCGACAACTGGAACGTCGTCAACACCGAGGACGTGCTCAAGTACCTGCCCAACCTCGCGGTGCGCAAGCGCTTCGTGGGCGACCTGAACTCGATCATCGCCGTGCGCGGCACGAGCAACACGCAGAGCGCGCGCGGCCTCGTCTACGCGGACGGCCTGCTGCTCTCGAATCTCCTCGGCAACAGTTACACGTTTCCGCCGCGCTGGTCGATGGTGTTTCCCGACCAGATCCAGCAGGTCGACGTGATCTACGGGCCGTTCTCCGCGCTCTATCCCGGCAACTCGCTCGGCGCGACCGTGCTCATCACCACGCGCATGCCAAAGCAGTTCGAAGCGAACGCGGACGTGAAGGCGTTCACGCAGCACTTCAGCCTTTATGGCGTGAACCAGAACTTCAACGGCAGCGAGATGAGCGCGTCGATCGGCGACCGCATCGGCAAGTTCTCGTACCTGCTCGGCGTGAACCATCTGGAGAACACGAGCCAGCCGTTGCAGTTCGCCACGCTCGCACAGTCGACGAAACCCGCGCAGCCCGGCGACATTCCGGTGCATGGCGCGTACTTCTACAACAACCAGACGAACACGCCGACCGTCGTGCTCGGCGTGAACGGCGAAGGCATCGAGCACACGGTGCAGGACCAGTTCAAGCTGCGCATGCAGTACGACTTCACGCCTACCGTGCAAGGCGGCGTGACGCTCGGCTACTGGCACCAGACCTACGACAGCGCGACTTCGACCTTCCTGTACGACGCGAACGGCAATCCCGTGTACAGCGGCCGGGTCTCGATCAACGGCTACGAGTACACCATTCCCGCCGCGGCGCTCGCACCGAGCCGCGGCTGGAGCGAAAACTGGCTTTACGGCGCAACGCTGCGCACACACCAGGCGAGCGGCTGGAACGCGGAGGCTATCGCTTCGTACTACGACGTAAGCAACAGCGTCGCGCGCACGGCGAATGCAGGCGGCCCCGGCAACGGTCCCGGCGTGATGACACTAGGCGACGGCACGGGCTGGAAGACACTCGACCTCAAGACGACGTGGACACCCCACACGCCCGATGCGGGCCTCATGGCCCACTGGCTCACCTTCGGCTATCACTACGACAACTACACGCTCGACAACCGCACGTACAACACGCTCGCGTGGCGCGACGGCGGCGCGGCCGGCTTCGCCAACGCCTTCGCGGGCAAGACCGAAACCCAGGCGTTCTACGCACAGGACGCGTGGCGCTTCCTGCCGCGCTGGAAACTCGTGTACGGCGTGCGCTACGAGGACTGGCGCGCCTACGACGGCTATCAGGCACTGGGCGGCGTGAACCTGCCCTATGCGAACGTGGGCGACCGGCACCTTTCTCCCAAGGCGTCGCTCTCGTTCGACGTGACCGACGACCTGACGCTGCGCGCGTCGATCGCACGCGCCTACCGCTTCCCCACCGTGAGCGAACTTTTCCAGGGCCAGGTGAACGGCTCGTCGATCGTCAACAACAATCCGAACCTGCGCCCCGAGGACGATCTCTCGAAGGAACTCAGCGCGGAATGGGCGCACTGGAACGGCCTCTTTCGCCTGACGCTCTTTCAGGACGACGTGAAGAACACTATCTTCAGCCAGACCGATACGACCGTCATTCCCAACGTCACCAACTTCCAGAACATCGGCAAGGTGCGCTCGCGCGGCGTGGAAACGAGCTACCAGGGCGAGGACGTCATGCTGCATGGCCTCGATCTCGCGGCGAGCGTCGCCTATACGCAGTCGAAGATCCTGGAGAACGCGCAAAACCCCGCCACCGTCGGTAAGTACTTCTACCGGATTCCGTTGTGGCGCGCGAACCTGGTCGCGACCTACCGCTTCGACGCGCACTCGGCGCTCACGCTGGCCGCGCGCTACTCGGGCCGCCAGTACAACACGCTGACGAACACCGACACGAACCCGAACGTGTTCGGCGGCACGAGCACCTATGCGGTCGTCGACATGAAGTTCACCTACCGGCCGACGAAGAAAAGCCAGATAGGCGTGGGCGTCGACAACCTCTTCGACACGCGCTACTTCGTCTATCACCCGTACCCCGGCCGCACGTTCTACCTCGAAGCGAAGCTCGGAATTTGAGCGGCTCGCCCGCAACCGTGTTCGCAACCGACCGAATCGCCAATGCAACCGAGCCGTCATGGCTCGACAAGGAGCATTCCATGTCAACGACATCCGGCCAGACAAGTGCCGCCCCGGCCACCCGCAGCGCGCCCGCCGCCAACGCGGCCCAGCCCGGCTACCGCACGCTATGGCGCTGGCATTTTTATGCGGGCCTGTTCGTCATGCCCTTGCTGATCGTGCTCGCCGTCACGGGCACGATCTACTGCTTCCAGCCGCAGATCGAGCCGCTGCTGTACCCGCACCGGCTCGTCGTCGCACCGGCGGCCACGCCGCGCCTGCCCACCGACGCGCTGCTCGCCCGCGCCCAGGCCGCCTTGCCCGAGGGCGCGCGCGCGCTGCGCGCGCATGTCGAGGCCAATCCCGCACGCAGCGCGGAATTCGTGTTCGCGCTGCCGGGCGGCAGCAAGGAGAGCGTCTACGTGAATCCCTACGATGGCGAGGTGCTCGGCACGCTCGACGTCGATCGCCGCTTCATGCAGGTGGACCGCATGCTGCATCGCAAGCTGCTGCTCGGCAAGCCGGGCGAGTTGCTGATGGAGTTGGCCGCCTGCTGGACGCTCGTGATGATCGGCACGGGCATCGCCCTCTGGTGGCCGCGCGCGGGCGCGTCGTGGCGAGCCGCGCTGCTGCCGCGCCTTGGTGCGCACGGGCGGCCGTTCTGGAAGAGCGTGCATGCGAGCGTCGGCATCTGGCTCGCCGTGGGCGCGCTCGCGTTCGTCGTGAGCGGCTTGCCGTGGACCGGCTCGTGGGGCAAGCAGTTCAAGGCGCTCGCCACGCGCGCGAATCTGGGCGCGCCCGCGGGCGCGTGGGGTGGGGGACTCGCGCTGAAATCGGCGCTGCCTGGCGCGCCGGCCGCAGCCGCCCCGGCCCCCAGCGCCGCCACGACGGATGCGCACGCGGGCCACGACATGTCCTCGATGCCGGGCATGGTGATGGACGACCTGCCGCTGCCGAACGTGCCCTGGGCCGTGGGCGCAGTGGGCGTGCCGCGCTCGCCCGATACCGCTCATGCGCCGGGCGGCGGCACCGTGCCGCGCCGCTGGACGCTCGATCAGGTGGTCGCACAGATGCGCGACCTCGGCATCGACGCCGGTTACGACATCGTGCTGCCGGGCAAGCCCGACGGCGTCTACACCGTCTCGTACTTTCCGGCCGATCCGAAGGCTGAGCGCACGCTCTATATCGACCAGTACAACGGCAGCGTGCTCAAGGACATCCGCTACGCGGATTACGGCGCGGTTTCGCAGGCGATTTCGTATGGCACGTCGCTGCACATGGGCCGCTATTTCGGGCTCGCGAACCAGTTGATCTGCGCGGCGATTTCGCTGGGCCTCGCCGCGCTCGCGGTCACGGGCTTCGTGATGTGGTGGCTGCGACGGCCCGCGCGCACGGCCACCGGCGCGCTGGGTGCGCCCGCACGCGAGCGCGCCGCGCCGCCGCTGCGCGCCTGGAAAACCGGCCTCGTGCTGCTCGGCATCGTGTTCCCGCTGATGGGCGCGACGCTCGTGGCCGTCTGGCTGCTCGACCGTCTCGCCTTCGGCCGCGCCACGCGGTTGACCGCTTCATGAAATCTGCGCGCGCAGCCGCGCTGCGGTAATCTGCGGACACAAATCTGTCTGAACCTGGCGGCGCCATCCGGTTTCAAACGGATATCTCCGGAGATTATCGTGTTGCGGTTCATATCGACACTGGGGGCGGCGGCGGTCCTGGCCGGCTGCGCCGTCGCGCCGTACGGCTATCCGTACTATGACGGGAGCGGCTACCCGTATTACTACAGTTACCCCTACTACGGCTACCCATACGCCTATGGCTATGGCTACTACCCCGGCTATTTCGGCTTCGGGTATGGCGGCGTGGCCATCTGGGGCGGCGGCGGCGGTTGCTGCTACCACGGCTGGCATGGCGGTGGCTGGCACGGCGGCCACGGCGGCGGCTGGCATGGCGGCGGCGGAACGTGGCAAGGCGGCGGTGGCGGCATGGGCCACGGCGGCGGGCACAGCCACTAGCCGCTGTTAGCGATTGCCGGCCGCTACCGGCAGCTACCCACAGCCACCCGCGCGGCGTCGCCGCCAACGCCGCCGCGCTTACACGCGCCCGTTCACCGGAATCGAAGCGCCCGTGACCGCCTGCGCCTGCGCGCCGAGCAGGAATGCGATCACCTCGGCGATCTCACGCGGCTGCACCCAGCGCGTGAAATCGGCGTCGGGCATGTCGGCGCGGTTCTGCGGCGTGTCGATGATGCTTGGCAAGATCGCGTTCACGGTCACGCCCTTGTCCTTCACTTCCTCCGCGAGCGCCTCCGTCAAGCGCGCCACGCCCGCCTTCGAAGCCGAATACGCCCCCATGCCGAGCCCCGCCTTCTGCCCGGCCCCCGCGCCGATGTTGACGACGCGCCCGGCGCCGCTCGCCACCAGCCAGGGCAGCGCGGCCTTCGAGGCATTGAGCGCCGTCTTCACGTTCAAATCGAACATCAGGTCCCAGGTGCGCGCGTCGCCGTCGCCGATGGTCTCCCAGCGGAACGCGCCCGCCACGTTCACCAGCGCGTCGAGCCCGCCCAGCCGCTCATGCAGCGTGTCAAACGCGGCCTGCGCGGCCGCCGCATCGACGAGATCGACGCCGCCCAGGCACAGCGCGCCGGCGAGCGCGGCGGGCAGCGTCGCCGCCGCGGGCACCGCGCCCCGCCCGATCAGCGCCACGCGCGCGCCGCGCTCGGCCAGCAATTGCGCCGTGGCCATGCCGAGGCTGCCAAAGCCGCCCGTCACGGCGACCACCTTGCCGTTCAATCCGTTTTCCATGCTCATCTTCCTTCGCTGATCCTGTTGCAATGCGGGCGCGGCACGCGCGCCGCTGGCGCCACGTTACGCGAGCGAGCGCTATCCATCAACCTCACGCGTCCGTGCGCACCGCTGCGAGCGCGCGCTGCTTGCGCAGATTCTCGGTCGTTTCGCCCTGGCCGTCCGCGCGCCATCCCGGCGGCAGAAAGACGTAGCGCACGGCGGTCCAGACGTCTCTCGCAGTCAGGACATCGCGGACCAGCGTCGCCCAGTGCTCCAGTTCGACGACGAACGGATTGCGCGAGCGCACCGGCGTGACGAGGCCGAAGCGGCAAGGTTCGTCGGCGCGCTCCTCGACCCAGGTGCCGAACAGGCGATCGAAAACGATCAGGACTCCGCCATAGTTCGCATCGAGGTAATCGACGTTCGACGCATGATGCACGCGATGATTCGACGGCGTGTTGAACACGTACTCCAGCCAGCCGAGCTTCGGAATCCACGTGTTGTGCAGCCAGAACTGATAGAGCAGATTGAACGAAAGGATGGCGAGCACGACCTCGGGGCGCACGCCGAGCCACACGAGCGGTGCGAAGAACATGGCGGGGCCGGTGAGCTTGCCGGTCCAGCCGAGCCGGTACGCCGAGGAGAGCGTCAACTGGTTCGGCGAATGATGGACCGCGTGCGTTGCCCAGAAGAAGCGCATGCGGTGCGACGCGCGGTGGTACCAGTAATAGCAGAACTCCTGCCCTATGAAGATCAGGAGCGCCAACGCAATGTTATCGATCTTCAGCGTGAAAAGCCGGTGCTCCCAGGCAAAGTCGAAGATGGGCGTAGCGAGCGAGAGCGGCAGCAACGCGAAGAGCTTGCGGCCCGCGAGATCCGCGAGCGACAGCCAAACTTCAGACCAATCGAAAGCCTCCTGTTGTTTCGGGTGCTTTCCGAACGTCAACACGCACGCTTCGATCAGCGAAACGGCGACGACGAACAGCGTGACATAAAGCGCGATTTTTCCTGTGGTGAGCATGATGGACCATGTGCGAATTCGCGCGTCGTGCGCGGTGAGGAAAGACGCGTATGGCACGGGAACGAACCGGCAGCGCGTCGGATGAGACGCACTGTAGTGGCGCGGCGCGGGGAGCACCACGCGCAAAGTATGTCGAGGTATGTCACGCGGCCCGGCGTGCAAAACGTCGCGAAACGCCACGACACGCCCGCAGCGCCGCGTGCGCGGGGCTGCGGCGGCGCGGGCCGCGCCCCGTGTAACACCGCGACATCTTTCATGACGCGACTTGGGCGAAAGAGAACCCTATAGTTCGTTCCGCTGACACGCCACAGCGTGCCCCCCGAAACGAACCGCAAGGACCTCTGATGAAAACGCTCCCCCTCGTCGCCGCCGCGCTCATCGGCTTCGCCAGCGCCCCCGCATTCGCCGGCTGGTCCGGCCACGGCACGGCCTACACGCCGCACGGCACGTACAACGGCGCGCACTACGGTTCCTGCGGCGGCGGCACCTGCTCGCATGCGGGCGGCGTGGCAGGCCCCTGGGGCGGCGTCGCCACCAACAGCGGTTCGGTCACGCGCACCGCGCCGGGCCAGTTCAGCAACAGCGGCACGGCCTACGGCCCGAACGGCCGCTCGGTCCAGCACTCGGGCGACACGAACTGCGCGAACGGCACCTGCTCGCACACCGGCTCGCTCGACGGCTCCGACGGCCGCAGCGCAAGCACCTCGGGCAGCGTGACGCGCACCGCGCCGGGCCAGTATTCGTCGACGGGCACGGTCACCACGGGCAACGGCAACACCTACGGCCACTCGGCTTCCACGGCCTGTGCGGGCAACACCTGCAATCGCTCGGGCACCGTGACCGGCTCGCAAGGCGGTAGCGTCTATCACTCGGGCAGCGCCACGGGTGTCGGCACCGGCGTCGTGACCACGGGCGGCGGCACGACCGTTGTCCACGGCGGCACGGTGTCGACCGGCGGCACGACGGTGGTGCACGGCAGCACCGTCACGACGACGGGCGCGACCGTGGCCGTCGTAGCCGCCCCGGCCCCCGCGCCCGCTCCGGTTGTCGTGACGCCGCCGCCGGCCGGCACCACCGTCTATGTCGCCCCGCCGCCGCCCGCGCCGAAGGCCGTGGTCGTCGCCCCCGCGCCAGTGCCGAAGACGGTTTATGTCGCGCCGCCCGCACCGAAGGTCGTGTACGTGGCCGCACCGGCGCCGAAGGTCGTCTACGTGGCCCGGCCGCTGCCGCGCGCCGTGTATATCGCGCCGCGTCCCACCGTGTGGGTGCCCGGCCACTGGGTTGGCCGCGTGTGGGTGCCCGCGCACTGGGCCTGAACCGCACGATCCATCACGCGGCGGCTGCGCATGCGGGCGACACAATCGCCTGACATGAAGCCCGCCGCGTTACCGAACACCCGCTTGACCTGTATTACCCGCTCTACTCACCGGCCGCCGCACTACGTCGGCCACCTCACGGAGAACACCATGAAGAAGATGATCGCAGCCCTCGTTTTGTGTATCGTTTCAGCAGCGGTTTGCGTGCCGGCTTCGGCCCAGGCGCTGCCCGGCGCCGGAAGCTCGGGCGGCGCGCGCGTCGAGCGCATGATGGCGCAGATGCAGGAGCGTTTCGCCGCCGCGAACACCACGCACGACGGCAAGCTCACGCGCGAACAGGCCCAGGCGGGCATGCCGCGCGTGGCCCAGCACTTCGACGAAATCGACACGCAAAAGGCCGGTTTTGTCACCCTCGCGCAGATCGAGGACTTCATGCGAGCGCGCGCAGCAGCCCGATGAACGCCGGAGGCGTCACATGGAGCAGGCAAACAGGATCATCGTGCTCGACGACGAAGCGGAACTGCGCAACATGCTGCAACGCTTCCTCACGGGCCAGGGTTTCGAGGTGCGCGCGGTGGCCGACGGCAAGCGGCTCGACCGCCTGCTCCAGCGCGAGCCCTACGACCTGCTCGTGCTCGACCTGATGATGGAGCCCGAGGACGGCCTCACGGTGTGCCGCCGGCTGCGCGCCGAAGGCCAGACGCTGCCGATCCTCATGCTCACCGCGAAGGGCGACGCCGCCGACAAGGTGATCGGCCTCGAAACCGGCGCGGACGACTACCTCGCCAAGCCCTTTCTTCCCGACGAACTCGTCGCGCGCATCCGCGCGCTGCTGCGCCGCCAGAAGATGGCTTCGGGCGAAGCCACGGTCACCTCGCAGATGCTGCGCTTCGGCGACTTCCAGTTCGACGTTGGCAAACAAACGCTCTACCGCGACGGCACGCCCGTCGAAGTCCACTCCGCGCAAATGCTGTTGCTCCACGCGCTCGGCTCCTCGCCCAATCGCGCCGTGAGCCGCGAAAACCTGCTCGCCCGCGCGCGCGGACGCGACCACAACGCGCTCGACCGCAGCGTGGACGTGCAGATTCTGCGACTGCGCCAGATCGTCGAGGACGACCCCGCGAAACCGCGCTTCATCAAGACCGTCTGGGGCATCGGCTACATGCTGGTGGCCGGCGTCGAAGCATGATGCGGCTCGGGCTGCCGCGCTCGCTGCTCTCGCGCAACATCGCGCTGCTGGTCGCGCTGGTCGCGCTCTCGCAAATCTGCTCGCTCGCCGTGCTGCTGCACTTCGTGCAGCGCCCGCGCATCGAGCGCGCGTCGATCATCTTCGCCGATTACGTGAAGCTGCTCGACGGCACGCTCGCCTCCATGCCGCCCGCAGAAGGTCGCGCTGCGGCCGCGCGGCTCGACGCGCGCAACGAAGCGCCGCCGGAGTCTCCTGGCGAAAACCACCCGAGCCTCGTGCGCTTTTTCCGCACCTGGCAGCGCGACGTATTCGTGGAAGCGCTGCAACGCCATCTTCCGCCCGACCTGCTGGTGCAATGGGACGCCAGCCACGACGCGATCGCCCCGACGCAGGAACGCCTCTGGATCCGCGTGCACGCGGCGGGCGAGCCGGTATGGATCGCACTGCCAATGACCGCCGACGCGCGCGCAAGCGGCATCACGACCGCGTTGATCCTCAGCGCCGCGCTCGCGCTGCTCGCGGCATTCACCGGCTATCTGTTGCAGCGCCACATCAACCAGCCGCTGCGCAAGCTCGCGCGCGCGGCGCGGCGAGTGAGCGCGGGCGAAAAGCCGCCGCCGCTGCCCACCGACGGCCCGACCGAAATCGCGCAGGTGAGCCACGCGTTCAACCAGATGACCGAGGCGCTGCAACAGGCCGAGGCCACACGCGCGCTGATGCTGGCGGGCGTCTCGCACGACATCCGCACGCCGCTCACGAAGCTGCGCCTCGCGATCGCGATGGCCCTGCCGCGCGGCAGCAACGACGCACTCGTGGCTTCTTCCGAGAGCTATCTCGACCAGATCGACACGATCCTCCAGCAGTTCATGGACTACGCGGGCAGCGGCGAGCGCGAAGCGCCGCTGCCGGGCGACCTCAACGCGCTCGCGGGCCAGCTCGTCGCCGACTTCGCCGGGCTAGGGCACGAATTCGAGTTCGAAGAAGGCGAGTTGCCGATGTTCGAATTCCGTCCCATCGCCGTTATGCGTCTGCTGATGAATCTTATGCAAAACGCCGTGAACTACGGCCGCACGGGTCTCGCGATTCGCACCTGGCGCGACGGCGACGTGGCGTGTGTGATCGTCGCCGACCGTGGCACCGGCATCCGCGCCGAGGAACTGGAGCGCCTGAAGTCGCCGTTCAGCCGCGGCGCGAACGCCCGTACGCATTCGGGCGGCTCGGGGCTTGGCCTCGCCATCGTCGATCGCATCGCGCGCCTGCACGGCGGCTCACTCGTCTTTCACGACCGCGAAGGCGGCGGCCTCGAAGCCGTCGTGCGCCTGCCGCTGCACCAGCCCGCCACGGGCCGGAGCGGCGCGCAACCGGCCGCGCGCGCGTGACATGACTCGACATAATTCGCGCGTGGATTTCACGCGCCCTTCCCCGCATACTTGCGCCTGAGCCTGAGCAACGGAACGAAGTCAACCGAAGCCCAGTCGCTGAAACACCATCGTCGATAGTTCGCCATCCTGAATGATTTGCGAGTATCGGCAGACACGAGACACTCTTTCAGGCAAAGGACATCGACATGCAAACGCTCATCCACTTCCTCCTCAACAAGGCCAAGCGTATCGCGGGCACGGCGCTGCTCGCGGGCTCGCTCTTCGCAAGCGGTTGCGCATCGGCCGCGCCGGTCGTGCAGACGAACGGGCCGCTGCCGCAACTGCATGCCGACGTGATCTACGTCTACGCGTTCGACGCCAACGCCGACCAGGTGCAGCTCGACAACACCGGCATGATGCACAAGCTCAAGGCCATGACGAGCGGCGAATCGTCGGCGCAGCAGCAACAGCAAGCCGCGCAGCAAACGCGCGAGCATCTCGCCGACCAGCTCGTGAGCGAACTCCGGAAAATGGGCCTGCCCGCCGTGCGCATGGACGGTCCCGCGCCCGCCGGCCGCAGCGCGCTGATCGTGGAAGGCCGCATCGACACGATGGACGCGGGCAGCAGCCGCCGCCGCACGCTGATCGGTCTGGGCGCGGGCAAGAGCGAAGTGGGCGCGACGGTCGCCGTGCTGTATCAGCCGGCCAACGGCGGCGCGCCGCAACCGGTCATGAGCTTCGAGGCGAACGCCAACAGCGGCCATATGCCGGGCGTGGCGGAAACGGCGGGCGTGGGCGCGGCGGCGGGCCATGTGGCGACCGCGGTGGCCGTGGGCGGCGGTCTGCACGGCGCCTCCGAGGCGAAGCGCGACACGCTCTCATCCGACGCAGGCAAGCTTGCCAAGTCGATTGCGAAGGCACTCGCACAGGTCAGCACGGAGAACGGCTGGACGTCGACGACAACGACAAAAAGCTGAAACGGGGAAGCGCGCCTGACGTAGTTCGGCGGCGATTCGGCGGCGGTTCGACACCGCCGCCGTTTTTTGCTTGTGACTAGGCCGACTGCTCGCGATAGTTCGCGAACTTCGACGTGTGGCCGATGCCCGGATTGAAGCAGTTGCAAGGGTCGAGGCCCTCGTAGAACGACTTCAGCGCGGGCTTGGCGTAATACAGATGACCGACGTTGTGCTCGGCGGGATACTCGGCGCCGCGCGCGTCGAGCAGTTTCCACATCTCGTGCTCGAGCGCGAGACAATCGTTCCCCTTGCGCACGATGTAGTCCTGATGAAACACGTGGCAAAGAAAATGCCCGTAATAGAGCTTGATCGCAATGGGCTTTTCCACGGCTTCGGGCAAATGCTCGAACCATTCGCGATCGTTGCGACGAAGCGCAATATCGAGCGCGACGATATCCTCCACTTCGTCGCCGTGCACCGCGCGGTAGCGCACCGCCGCCCCCGCCGCCGCGAAGCGATGCAGGAACGCCTTGCTGCCCTCTTCGTCGGTGCATTCGAAGAAGTCGCCGCTCGCCTCGCCGAAATACGCCTTCAAATAAGCGCGCGTTTCGTCCACGCAATCGGCCGATACCTTGAGCATCAGATGATGCTCGTAGCGCTGCCGGTAATCCTTGAGCCTTGCCGGCAAATGGCTCGGAAAGCAGTGGCTCACGGCCTGCATCACGCGGTCGGTGAAATGGGCGGGCAGGAACGGCAGGCGTTCGAACAAGGCATCGCAGCGGCTCTTGAGCGCGAACAGCGCGGGCAGGCGCTGCGTGCCGAGATGCTGGATCAAAAGGAACATGTCCTTGCCATAGCGCTCGGCAATATCGAAAGCGTCTCGATGCAGATACTCGCCCGCGATCGGCAGCTTCGAGAACTTGCCGAGAATGTCGCGGCGCAAGTCCGTCAACTCCGCGGTCTCGTTCGTGCCGATGTAGAACACCTTCGCGCCGCGTTCGATCGGGAACGTGTCGAGCCGCACCGCGAACACCATGACCTTGCCTGCCGACCCCGCCGATTCGTGCAGCCGCAACGGGTCGGCGTTGTAGCGCGCCGGTGTGGCCGCGTCGATGTCGCGTACGTGCGCGGCGTAGCCATGGTCCGAAGCCGCGCCCGCATCGTGCTGAATATCCGCTTCGGGCAGCTCGCCGCGATCGAGACGGCCGAGCACCTCTTCGGGCGTTTCGCCAAGCCGGATGCCGAGATGATTCACGAGATGCAGACGGCCCGCCTCATCGACCTGCGCGAACACCGTCATTTCCGTATAGGCCGGGCCGCGCCGCACGAGCGAGCCGCCCGAGTTGTTGCACACGCCGCCGACCACCGAAGCGCCGATGCACGACGAGCCGATCACCGAATGCGGCTCGCGCCCGAGCGGCTTGAGCGTCTGCTCCAGTTGATCAAGCGTCGAGCCCGGCAGGCAGACCACCTGCTTGCCGCCGTCGATCACATAGACCTTGCGCATGCGCGTCATGCTCACGATCACGACGTCGCGGTCGTAGTCGTCGCCGTCCGGCGTGGAGCCGCCGGTCAGTCCCGTGTTCGAGGCCTGCGAAATCACAATCGCATTCGCGGCCACGCAGGCTTGCAGCACCCGCCATTGCTCCACGAGCGTGCCGGGGCGCACAACCGCCGCCACCTTGCCCTCGCCGAAACGAAAGCCCTTGCGGTAACGCCGCGTGGCTTCGTCGCCGGTCAGCACATACGGGCCGCCGACGGCGGCACGCAACGACGCGATCAGCGGCTCGCGCCCTGCGCTACGGTTCGTGGTGGACGAGGCGACGCGCCCGGGGACGGTGGACATGCGAACGGCTCCTGCGAAATATGGGAATTTTGTAAGAATAAAACCCACAAATCATTACGTCCAATATCGTTCGGGCGCTCGATCAAGACGAAAAAGATATGGATAGCCTTCGGAGTCGCACGGATTCACGCACATTCACGCATGCGGTGCATGGCGCGCCGCGTCGCGCACGACACGCACGAAATTCTGTACCGTCGGCGCCCTTTCGCGCGGACGATGCACGAGCGCAATCGTCGTGTGCAGCGTGCCGCCCTTGAGGTCGTGATACGTCACGCCCTTTGCCTGAATCTGCCGCATCGACGAAGGAATGAGCGTGGCGCCAAAACCGGCGGCGGCCATGTTGACCGTCGAGGAAATCTGCGGCGACTCCATGCTGATCACCGGATTGAAGCCCGCCGCATGGCAGGCGCTGATGATCGAGTCGTAGAGGTCGGGACCGATGGCGCGCGGAAACAGGATGAGCGGGTCGCCCGCCAGATCGCCGAGGTCGAGGCTGCGGCGGCGCGCGAGGCGATGACGCGGCGGCAGCACGGCCAGCACGTCCTCCTCCACGAGCGGCTGGGTGGCGAGCCCGCGGCAGTCCAGCGGCAAGCGCACGAACGCGGCATCCACTTTCGCCTCGCTCACGCGTTCGAGCAGCACCGAGCTATTGCTTTCCTCGCAGCCGATCACGACACCCGGATAGGCGCTGCGATAGCGTTGCAGCACCGTCGCGACAAGCGGATGGAACACCGTGGAGCCCGCGAAGCCGAGCACGAGCCGGCCGGTTTCGCCGCGCCCTGCGTTTTGCGCCTCCGCGAGCGCGAGATCCGCGTCATCGACAATGCGTTGCGCGCGCTCGCGAAAGAGCCGCCCGGCCTCGGTCAGTTCGACGCGCCGCGAATGGCGAATGAAAAGCCGCGTGCCGATTTCCTTTTCGAGCTTGAGGATCTGCTGGCTCAGCGGCGGCTGCGCGATGCCGAGAAAGCGCGCGGCCTCGCTGAAATGCAGATACTGCGCGACGGCCAGAAAGTAGCGTAGTTGCCGGAATTCCATATTTTTTTCGTCTTGATGCGACCGGTGGATTGTGAACCTGCCGCGCGCGCGCGTCCAACCCGCGTATTCAACCCGCGGGCGGAACGTGCGCTCCGGTACACATCATGACGGCACGGCTTGCCGCCGGAAGCCCCTCAACCGAGACCCTTCAACCGAGACCCATGCGCGTCTCGTCGACGAACTTCTCCGTGGCGTCGTCGATCTTGCGGCCCTTGCGGCCGGTCGGGCCATGGATATAGACGGTCTTCATATCGACCTGCGGCGCGCCGCTCATGCCAGGCGGCGGCGACATCTCGTAGTGCACTTCGCGTGCGTGATCGGCCAGTTGCAGGCGCGGGTCGAACACCGAGTTGAAGCGCCACAGCATGCGCACGAAATTGGTCTGTCCGCGCAGCAACAGGTGCGTGGCCTGACCGGCCGCGCCGCGCAGCGCGGTCCAGCCCAAGTGCTTGCGGTTGAGCACCTGCTGCGTGCGCACGAGCTCCGCATAGAACTCGGGCAGCGGCAGCTTCGTCGGCACCACGGCGTGCTGGATGTCGTAGAGACGGTAATCGAGGCTCGTGAGACGACGCCCCTCGCGTTGCCAGTTTTCCGTGCCTGGATACGGCGTATTCACACTGATGTTGACGATCTCGGGAATGTCCAGGCACCACTGGCGAATCGTCTCGAAGCGCTCACGGTCCCAGTCCGGGTCCGCGATCAGGTTGATGGCGACCGTGATGCCGAGCGAGCGGGCGAATTCCAGCGCCTCGAAATTGCGGTCGAGGCTGATGCGCTTGCGAAACGCCTTGAGGCCCTCCTCGTCGATCGCCTCCAGCCCGAGGAACATGTACTTGAGCCCGATGGTCTGCCACAGGCGGAACACTTCCTTGTTGCGCAGGAGCACGTCGCCGCGCGTTTCCAGGTAGTAACGCTTGTCGATGCCGCGCCGCTTGATCGCCTCGCCAATCGCCATGCCGTGCTCGGCGTGCACGAACGCCACGTCGTCGACGATGAAGATGCCCGGCTCGCGCAGCGCGGCCAGTTCCTCCACCACGACCTCGGGACTGCGCGTGCGATAGCTGCGGCCGTAGAAAGTCCAGGCGCTGCAAAACGTGCAGTCCCACGGGCAGCCGCGCGCGAATTCGATGGAAGCGCACGGATCGAGCGTGCCGATGAAATACTTGCGCCGGTGGCGCAGCAGGTCGCGCGCGGGACGCACGGGATCGAGGTTCTCGACGAAACGTGGCGGCGGCCCCGAGCCCTGAGTCGTCACGACGCCGGGCACGTCGAGCAGGTTGCCGCCGTTTGCCGCCGCTTCGAGCAGCGTGTTGATCGAGGCCTCGCCCTCGCCGCGCAGCACGCAGTCGATCGCGCCTTCGGCATGACGCAGCAGATCCTGCGCCGTGAACGACACGCTATGGCCGCCCACGAACACGAAGCATGACGGCAGCGCCGCCTTCACGGCCTTCGAAAGGTCGATGATCTCGGGAATATTCGCCAGATAATTGCCCGAAAAACAGAGCGCTTCGGGCTGCCAGTCGCGCACCATGCGCATGAGGTCGCGGTGCGTTTCGACCTGCAAATCGAGGAGCCGTACGTCGTGGCCCGCATCGCGCGCCGTGCCGGCGACCGATTCGAGACCCAGTGGCTCGAGCCGCAGGAACACGCGCGTGTACATCAATCCGCTCGGGTGCACAGCAAGCAATCTCATGAAGCCTCCTTGCGAGACGCCAGCCCGACGCGCTGCAAGCCCTGGCCGTCCGCACACGCAAGAGCACGGCGCATGCCGCTGTCTCCTCGCCGGCCGGCCGGCGCGGTAGGCCGGACGTTCACGGTCATTCACGGTTGTTGCCGCGTGTGCGCGTGCCGGCAAAGGCGCTTCGAACCTGATGACGCCATTGCCGCGGCGCGCCGCACGCGCCAAACTGCCGGGCGCCATTAGCGCCCACCGGGGCGGCGCAAGCGTCAAGCGTTGCGCCTCGACGCTGTTGCTTCGTGCGAGTCTACGCGCGTTCGCGCATTGGTGCTGTGCCATCTGCGCGGCAGAAGCGCGCCACGCGCGTCAGAAACTGCCGAACAGCGTGCCGAGCCCAATCACCACGGCCAATGCGATGAGCGCGCCGACGATGCTAACCACCACGAGGTCGCGATAGCTTTCGCGGTGCGTCGAGCCGCACACGGCCAGCAGCGTGACGACCGCGCCGTTGTGCGGCAGGCTGTCGAGCGTGCCCGACGACATCACGGCGACGCGGTGCAGCAACGCGGGATCGATGCCGTGCTGGGCCGCGAGTTGCATGTAGGTGCCGCCCAGCGCGTCGAGGGCGATGGTCAGGCCGCCCGAAGCCGAGCCGGTGAGCCCGGCGAGCAGGTTCGTGGCCACCGCGAGCGAAACGAGCGGGCCGCCGCCGATGCCGAGCACCCAGTCCCGCACGGCCTCGAACGCGGGCAGCGCCGCAATCACGGCGCCATAGCCCACGAGGCTGCCCACGCTCAGCACCGGCAAAACCGACGCGTTCGCGCCCGCATCCACGCTCTCGCGCAGCGCGCCGAGCCGCCCGCGGTTCAGCGCCACGAGCACGATAATGCCGAGCGCGAGCGCGACCGAAACGCCCCACACGCCCGCCACCGCCGAGAGCGTGGTCGCGCCCCAGCGCGGCTCGGCCAGATACGAGGCGTCGATGCGCGGAAACACGACGACATTCATCACGAAGTTCATCGCCACCACGACCACGAGCGGCGCGAGCGCGACAAACGGCGTTGGCGGCCCGGCGTAGTCCGAAGCCGGCGCGCCGTTGCCGATCTCGGCGGGGTCGAACGCTTGCGCGAGGCTAGCGCGCTCGCGCACGAGCGGGGACTGGCCGCGCGCGTCGTCGTCGGCGCCGCCGTCGTCCGGTTCGACGAAGCCTTCGCCATTGCGCCGCGCCGCCGCCGCCGCGCGCCCGAGCCACCAGAGGCCGAAGCCCGCCATCACGAGGCTCGCGACCACGCCGAGGCCGGGCGCCGCGAACGGCGTCGTGCCGAAGAACGGCATCGGAATCGCGTTTTGCAGCGCGGGGGTGCCCGGCAGCGCCGACATCGTGAAGGTCGCCGTGCCGAGCATGATCGCGGCGGGCATCAGGCGGCGCGGAATGTCAGCGGAACGAAAGAGCGCCTGCGCCATCGGCGCGAGCACGAAGAACGCCACGAAAAGGCTCACGCCCCCGTAAGTGACGAGCGCGCCGCCCAGCACGACGGCCACGAGCGCGTGGCGCGTGCCGAGCTTGTCGATCATGAGGCGCGCGACGGCGTCCACCGAGCCGCTGTCCTCCATCAGCTTGCCGAACAGCGAGCCGAGCAGGAACAGCGGGAAGAACTGCGCGAGAAAGCGGCCCGTGCTCGACATGAACGTTTGCGTCCAATGCGCGAGCACCGGCTCGCCGGAGACGAGCGCGGCCAGCATCGCGCATAGCGGCGCGAGCAGCAGCACGCTCCAGCCGCGATACGCAAGCCAGATCAGCAAGGCGAGACTCGCGAGCATGCCCCCCAGTCCGACGATCAGCGTGCCCGCGCTCATTTCAGCACACCTTCGAGCAGCGCTTCGAAATCGAACGACGAGGACACGCCGAGCTGCGCGCCGTGCTGCGCGAGAAACGCATCGGCATTGCTGCGGCCTTCGTCGCGCAGCATCGTGAGGAAGGGCCACTCGGCGTTGAGTTTCGACGACGAACCGAGCGTGACGAGCTTCCCGCTATGCACGCGATGCAGACGCATATGCGCCCAGCGGCGGCCCTCCTCGCTGCCCCCGTTGGCCACCTTGTGCAGCAACGCCATCATGCGAAGCTCCTTGATGAGCGGCGAATTGAACGCGATCTCGTTCACGCGGTTGATGATCTCGCGCGCCGAACGCGGCGTGCCCGGCCGCTCGACAGGGTTGACCTGCACGAGGATCGTGTCGATCGAATCGGTTTCGCGCACGAGCGGCGAAATCGTCGGGTTGCCCGCGTAGCCGCCGTCCCAATAGGCCTCGCCGTCGATCTCGACGGCCTGGAACAAGGTGGGCAGACAGGCCGAGGCGAGCAGCGCGTCGGGTGTCAGGTCGGCGTTGCGGAACACGCGCGCCTGGCCGTTGGTCACGCGCGTGGCCGTGACGAAGAGCTTGATGCGCGAGTTGCGCAGCGCGTCGAAGTCGATGGTGTCGGCGAGGATCGTGCGCAACGGGTTCACGCTCGCCGGGTTCAGATCGTAGGGCGAGACCACGCGCGCCATCATGTCGAGCGCGACGAAGATCGGCGAATGATCGAGCGTCCAACGGCCGAGCAGCATGTCGACGGGACCGCGCCGGAACGGGCTGAAGCGCGCGGCGTCGGCCACGCGGCGCCAGAAGCGTTCGAGCGCCTCGCGCGCGCCGGCCGCACCGTTTTGCGCGTGGCCGCTCGCGAGCACGGCCGCGTTCATCGCGCCCGCCGAGGTCCCGGAAATACCTTCGATCTGGAGCCACGGCTCTTCGAGCAGGCGGTCCAGCACGCCCCACGTGTAGGCGCCATGCGAGCCGCCGCCTTGCAGTGCAAGATCGATGAGCAGGGGCTCGGTGCGGACCGTGCGGGTTGACGTCTCGGATTCGGCGGGCATTGCGGCTCCGTTCCAGATCGACCAGTGGCGAGGGTACAGGAAAAGCGCAAACGGGCGCTCGAGAATGACGCAGCGCGCCATTTCCGTTTCGGGCCTGAGCCTGAGCGCGCCGATACCGGCAGGGGTACCGGCTGGGATGCCTGCTGGAATACCGTTTGATAGACTGGTTCTCCCGCCCGCTTTCCTTCGTCGTACCGTGCCGAACGCTCGACCGCTTCGCCAGATTCGTCCGCTCCAGCCGCTCCCCGCGCTGCTCGAAGAAATTCGCGCTTGCCACGCCTGCGCCGAAGTTCTGCCGCTCGGGCCGCGCCCGGTGCTACAGGCAAGCGCCACGTCGCGCCTGCTCATCGTCGGTCAGGCGCCGGGCGCGAAGGTGCATGCATCGGGCATTCCGTGGGACGACGCGAGCGGCGAGCGCCTGCGCGCATGGCTCGGCATCGACAGCGCAACGTTCTACGACGCCTCGCGCGTGGCGCTCGTGCCGATGGGGTTCTGCTACCCTGGCCGTGGCGGCGGCGGCGATAACCCGCCGCGCCCCGAATGCGCGCCGCTGTGGCACGAAAAGCTCATCGGGCAGCTCACAAATGTGCGTCTCACGCTGCTGGTCGGCCAGTACGCGCAGCGCTACTTTCTTGGCAACCGGCGCAAGGCGTCGCTCACCGAAACCGTCGCGGCCTGGCGCGAGTACGCGCCCGACTTTGTGCCGCTGCCGCACCCCTCGCCGCGCAACCAGCCCTGGCTCAAACGCCATCCGTGGTTCGGGCACGACGTGCTGCCGGCTTTGCAGGAACGCGTGGGCGCGCTCCTTGCGTCCACGAAGCCCAGGGCGCGAGACGCGCAATCCGCAAGAAAGGACTCGACAATGACGAAACCGGCAATCGATATCCAGCGTGTCTACGAGCCGCTGCCCGAAGGCGGGCATCACTGCTTTCTCGTCGACCGGCTGTGGCCGCGCGGGCTAAGCAAGGAAAAACTCGCGAATGTGGAATGGCTGAAGGAGGTGGCGCCGAGCACGGCGCTGCGCCAGTGGTTCCACAAGGACCCGGAGCAATGGACCGAATTCAGGAAGCGCTATCTGGACGAGTTGAACGCCAATCCAGATGGCTGGCAGCCGCTCGCCGAAGCGGCCGCCGCAGGGCACGTCACCCTGCTCTACGGCTCGCACGACACGCAGCGCAATCACGCGATCGTGCTGCGCGAGTATCTGGAGAAGAAGTTGCAGCACAAATAAGCATCAGGCGGGCGACGCGCGGCCGGCGGGTCGGCCAGGCGCGTCGTCCTGCTTTTATCGCCTGGTGCGCCGCTTAGAACAGATACATCCCCGCGACGAACACCACGCCCGAGAACAGCAGCGTCGTCACGCAATAGCCCATGATGTCGCGCACGCCGAGGCCCGCGATGGCGAGCGCGGGCAGCGCCCAGAACGGCTGCGCCATGTTGGTCCAGGCTTCGCCGTAAGCGATCGCCATGGCCGACTTGCCGAGATCCGCACCCAGCGCCTGCGCCGCCGGCATCACGAACGGCCCCTGCACCACCCAGTGGCCGCCGCCCGAAGGCACCGCGAAGTTGATCACCGCCGAGCTCAGGAACACGAGCAGCGGGAACGTGTGCACGTTCGCAATATCGACGAACCACTTGGTGATGACGCCCGCAAGCCCCGAGTGGTCCATCAGCGCCTGGATGCCTGCATAGAACGGGAACTGGATCATGATGCCCGAGGCGCCCTTCGCGGCGCCGGCCACGGCGCGCGCGTAGGCCATCGGCGTCTTGTGCAGCACGAGACCCGCCGCGAGGAACACCAGGTTCACGGTGTCGATGTCGAGCGCAAAGCCCTTCGCGTGGAAGCGAAAACCGAGGAACACGAAGCACAGCGCCGCCACCAGCAGCGAGAGAGCGCGGCTTTCCTCGATGCGCTCGGCGAAGGTCGCGTCGGGGCCGAGCTTGCGCTCGACGCTGGGCGGATCTTCGAGCAGCGCGGGATCGACCGAGACGACGTCTTCGGGCTTGGGCATCATGAGGCGCACGAGAATCGGCAGCAGCACGATCAGGCCGATCGTGATGAACGCGTTATAGCCCGTGAAAATGGTCTGCGAAACCGGGATCAGGCCGACGGCTTTTTCCATCGGGTTGCCCTTCGTGGCCGCCACGAGCGGCACCGAGCCGGAGAGCCCGCCGTGCCACGTGAGAAAGCCCATATACGCGGCCGCGACCAGCAGCCGGTAGTCCGTGCCGCGCACGCGGCGCGCCACTTCGCGCGAGAACATCGCGCCGAGCACGAGGCCGAAGCCCCAGTTGATCGCGCAGGCGATCGCCCCCACGAACGCCACGAGCATCACGCCCTGGCCCGGCGTGCGCGCGCAGCTTGCGAGCGCGACCAGCATGCGCTTGACCGGCGCGGAACTGGCGAGCGCGTGGCCCGTCACGAGAATCAGGACCATCTGCATCGCGAAGGCGAGCAGATTCCAGAAGCCCGAGCCCCACATCAGGACGAGCGCTTCGGGTGACTGCGGCGTGAGCGCGAACGCCAGCACGAAGGTCACGACGGTCAGGAGAATGGCGAAGATGAGCGGATCGGGCAAGATCCGATGCACTACGCCGGTGAAGAAATGGGAAATACGCTGAATCACGGTGGTCTGCTCCTCGTCTGCTGATACGGATTCGGCCGCTTGTTTTCATCGTTGCGAACCGAGGCCGCGATTCTTGCACAAGGCTGCACAATGCGTGCGTAACACGGGCAGGCTCGCAACGATTACATCTTGCTTTCGCCACTTTCGCCTGGCTGCGAAATAAGCCGTTACATGCACAGACGCGCCCAAAAAGGCTTATCTGCTACCGTTAGGGTTGCTATCTCAATAAATGTCCGGGTGATTGCACCCAGCGGGAGGCGGCAATGCGCAAGCAGTTTCTCGGTGTCGTGTTCGCCGGCCTGGCCGGCCTGTTCGCGGCTTCGCCGCCGGCACACGCCCAGTCTCAGGGCTTCACCAATCAAACCGTGAATCTCTACGCCGGCCCCGCCGCCGATTTTCCGATCGTCGCCCAGGTGCCGGGCGGCGTGGGGATCACGGTGTGGGGCTGCGTCGCCGGCTTCAGCTGGTGCGACGTGGGGATGCCCGGCCTGCGCGGCTGGGTCTATGGCAGTTTCATCAGCTACCCGTGGCAAGGACAGCGCGTACCGGTGATGGCCTACGGCCCGCGCATCGGCCTGCCTGTCGTCACGTTCTCGCTCGGCGCGTATTGGGGACTCCATTATCGCGACCGGCCGTGGTTCTCCAATCAGTCTCGCTGGGCACGCCATCCCGGCCCGCGGCCCGTGCCGCCGCCGCCCATCCGGCCGCGCCCGCCTTCACACGGCGCGGGGCGCCCGCCCGGCGGCGCACGGCCACCCTCGCAAGGCGGCGGCAATCGTCCGCCCAACAACGCCGGGCCGGGTAACCGGCCACCCGGCGCGGGCTCCGGCAATAACAACGCGCGGCCGCCGGGTCAAGGTAATGCGCGTCCGCCGAACCAGGGCAGCGGCAGGCCGAGCGGACAAGGCGGCGGGCGGCCGCAGGGTGGCGGCAACAGTCGTCCGCAGGGTGGTGGTGGCGGAGGCGGAGGCGCCGGTGGTGGTGGCGGTGGCGGCGGTGGTGGCGGTGGTGGCGGTGGTGGCGGTGGTGGCGGCGGTGGCGGCGGTGGCGGTGGCGGCGGTGGCGGTCGTCCGCCGCCTGGCAACTGACCTGCCGGTCAGGCTGCGCCGCAGTCTAGAAACGGTAGCCAATCCCGCCCAGTATCACGTCCGTATCGCGGCTATAGCGCGTGACCACGCGATTCCACGTCACGCGCGCGGCCCAGTGCGGCGTGAAGCGGTACGAAGCCGAGACGGAGACGAGCCCCGAGAGAATGCCGTCGCCGGTATCGCGCTGATCGGGGTGCTCACCGTGATGGATCGCCGCATAAAGCCCCGCGCCGAAACCCAGCGTGAGATGGTCGTCAAGGAACGCGCGCGTGAGCCAGAGTTGCGCCGTCGCGCCATCGCGCCGCGCCGAGATGCCGTTGCCTTCGTGCAGATAGCCTACGGTCGCGTCGATAAAGGAACTAAGGCCGCGGCGGTATTCGATCGCCTCGGCCGCCGATGTCTGTGACTGGAGGCTGTTGAGGATCGTCTCGCCCGCCATCAGCGTAATTTCGTTGTTCGTCACCTTCTGCGTGCGCGGCAGCGCGAAATCGCGCGGGCCTGGCGTGTCCGGCGCGTCGAGCTGGTAGCCGACGCCGAGCATGAGCGCCGTAGTGGAAGGCCCATGCGCGATCTGCACGCGATTGAGTTGCAGGTTCGCCGTCCAGCGCTGCGTGGCATACCACGTGGCACGCGCGCTGTAGAGCATGCCCCAGCCGTGCGTATCGGAATAGCCTGCGCCCTGCGAGGCGGCCTCCGTGTCGAAGTAGCGATACGGCCCGACGCCCAGCGCGAACACGAAACGCCGTTGCGCGAGCGGCAGCCGCGCCCACGCCTGAATAGCCTGACCGTCGCGGTGATGGTCGGGAATATGCCCTTCGTTGAGCCACGAAATGCTGCCGGCGAAATACTCGCCGAAGCCTTCCGTGTAATCCATTTGCCAGGAATAGGAATGGTCGGCGCCGCTTTTGAGCGGCCCGGTGTAAAGCGTGAACTCCTGCGCGCACACCGACCCCGAAGCCAGGGCGAGTGCCGTGGCGCTCACGCTGAACGCAGCTAGCGACGTGGTTGACTTCATGATGAGCGTTGTTGCGTAGAAGTCGCCGAGCTTAGTGCATGGCAATATGACTTGTGTAATGCGCTTCTTTCAGTCCATTACAAGGGCGGGATGCGGAAGATATTGCCCACTTCATTCGCATTCCTCATTAATATCCAAAAATAAAACGCCGCATCGAAGTGCGGCGTCATTCATTCAACACAATGTCGCGCGTCAGCGCACGTGGTGGCACACGCGCTGCTCGTGATGATGAACGTGCTCGACGTGGCACACCTCGTGATGATACGGCGCGGCAACGGCGGCGAGCGGTGCGAACATCGCGGCGCAGGAAATGAGGGCCAACAGGCGGGCAGCAGGCTTGATAACGGCGTTCATAGGTCGACTCTTGCGTAAAACAGCGTGGGATGAAACGAAAAGCCAGCACTGTACCGCAGAGTGCAACGTGCCGTATTACACGGATGTAACGGGCGTAGCGCGCGATGAAACGCTCTTGACATCGTTGGAGGCGCAACAGTCTGGCCTCTTTCCCGTTGAGCTTGCGCGCTCATTCGCTCCGGTCGTCGCCTTCGTCGTTCGTGAGACGGCGCAACAACTCACGGCCGCGCATGGTCAGCCGCAAGGTGGGGTCGCCTCCTCCTTCGTCCATCTCTACCAGGCGATAGCGCTTTAGTGCCAGAAAGTCGGAATCGAACGACTGTATGGGCGCGTTCGCGTCACGGATCAGTAGCAAGGTCGCCAGTTCGTGGTGGCTGAGCATCGGGTCTCTCCAGTCCTGAACTCACATTGCTCCACAGCATAGCGATCCAATCGTACAGTTTCGCTACAGTCTTGTTTCCCCGTGTTACGAGCCCGCCGACGACGGCGCGAGGAGCCACCCGCGCGCCGTCGCCCGATCCCTCAATCGATACTTAGTTGATTTCGAGTCGCTTACGGGCGCTCGCGATCTTTCTCGGCAGCACGAGCGTCAGCACGCCGTCCTTGTACTGCGCGCCCGCCTTTTCATCGTCGATTTCCGCGCCTAGCGTGAACGCGCGGCTCACGCTGCCCGTATAGCGCTCGCGACGCACCACGCGCTCGCCTTCCTTCAGTTCGGCGCCGCGCTCGACCTTCGCCGCGATCGACACGAGATTGCCGTCGATCTTCACGTCGATCGCGTCTTTCTCGACGCCGGGCATTTCGGCCTTCACCGTGTAACCCGCCTCGTCTTCGGTCACGTCGATGCGAATGCCGGCCGCCTGACCTTCCACGCCGCCCGTCGTGCGCAACGGCCGAAACAGCCCTTGAAACAGATCGGGCACACCTTCCAGCGAAAACGGATCGTGACGCGAGATATTGCTCATTGATGCCTCCATGGACTGAACGATTGCCGTGTCCGCGCATTGAACAAATGCAACGGACTCCTGAATAAACCATCAGCTATTCCCAGCTATTGCCGCGCATACTTACGCGGCCGGGTCAGCCGATAGCGAATCGTCGGCAACGAAGCGCACCGCTCGCGCGGCGCGGCCGATGCCGCTCACCGTTCCAACATGTAGGCGTCCGGCACGTTTGCAAGGCCCTTTTTCGCCATGTGTGAAAAAATTCGCGTGCGGGCGTTGCGTCACTGCATATGCATCCCGCCGTTGATCGCGATGTCGGCGCCGGTGATGAACGCCGCCTCATCCGAGCAGAGGAACGCCACGAGCGCCGCCACCTCGTCGGGCTGCCCGAGGCGGCCCATGGGAATCTGCGGCAGGATGCGCGTTTCCAGCACGTCCTTCGGCACGGCCTCCACCATCTGCGTAGCGAGATAGCCGGGCGACACCGTGTTCACCGTCACGCCCTTCTTCGCCACTTCCAGTGCGAGCGCCTTCGTGAAACCATGCATGCCGGCTTTTGCCGCCGCATAGTTGGTTTGTCCATACGCGCCGCGCGAGCCGTTCACCGAGCCGATATTGATGACGCGCCCGAAGCCGCGCTCGAGCATGCCGGGCAGAAACGGTTTCGTGACGTTGAAAAGCGCGTCGAGGTCGGTGCGCATCACGGTGTCCCAGTCGGCCTTCGCCATCTTCACGAAGCTGCGGTCGCAGGTGATGCCCGCGTTGTTGATGAGCACGTCCACCTGGCCCAATTCATGAAGCGCTTGCTGCGCCGCGCGCGTGCATGCCTCGAAATCGGCGACGTTCATCTCATGGCATTCGAAGTGGCGGCCTGCCGCGCGCTCACCGGCAAGCCAGGCGTCGGCGCGTGCGCTCGCCGACGAGCACGAAACCGCGACGGTCATGCCCGCGTCATGCAACCGCCGGCTGATCGCCTCGCCCAGCCCGCCCATGCCGCCCGTCACGAAGGCAACCCGTTTAGTGGCCATGCGGGCCTCCGCTTTCGCTCGCGCCCTGGGCACGGCTCGTGCGTGCGCCCGGCGCGTTGGCAGAAGCGGCAGCCGGACCGGCCGCGCCGTTCGTGGCGCCGGTCATCGCGCGCTCGAAGGCGTTCATCCACTCGCGCATCGGCAGCGCGCCGGCCGCGCTCGACGCCCCCGCCTGCGCGCCCGTGCAGGCGTCCTGCCACTGCTGCGCGAAACCGCGCGCCGTTTCGGACCACGTGCCCGCGTCCTGCAACGCGCCTGCGACACTCTCCTGCCAGAGCGCCGTGCTCGCGGCGAAATAGTCGCGCCAGACCGATTGCGTGGCGAGCGCGAAATCGCTCCAGTCGTGCGCGGTGCGCAGCGATTCGAGCACGCCCTCCAGCGCCTCGCGGTCGCGTTCGAGGCGGCGCTGCTCCAGCTTCAACAGGCGTTCGCGCCATTGCTGTTGCCCGGCAACCAGGCGCAGCGAGGCCGACGTGTTGGCGCGCCAGGCATCGAACGGCGCTTTGGGTTGGGATGCGGTAACCATGGTCAATCTCCTCCATGTGATGGCGGGAGCCCGGCGCGCAGCCGGGTGCGCTTTGCAAGCAGTGCAGCGAGTGCGGCAATCGTGGCGGTTGCGGCAGCCGGGGGCCGCGACGGACGCAGGCAGCGGCGCGCGAAAGAAACGAACGCTGCGCTTCAGGCGCGACGATGGTGGATGGATTGCTTCGGAGTGCGGCGCGTCCGCAAGACAGTCGGCTCAAGCCAACATCATAGGCAGGAAGAAGGACTCTCGCGTGACGAATCGCGAGGCCACCGCTCGATCAACGTCACAAATCAAGATAGTTGATGCGCGGTGGCTCACTATTGGCGGGAATTTTGCGAGTATTTCGCGACGGAACGCCGCGCAGGCAGGGACCGGCGGAAAAAGCGCAGGGAAATGTGACGGCGCAGCGCGGCGCGCAGGCTGGCGCACCCGCGCACTGCCCACGATGCGAACCACCACGCTGCGCGCACTGCGGCCGAGCGCGAGCTCAAGGCCGCCCGGCCGGTGAAACCGGCGGCCCGGATCAGGCGGCCGGCACCTCTTCTTCGCGCACCAGCATGACCGGACGGTCCGCCATGCGCAGGAACGACTCCGCCACGCTGCCGAGCAGCAGCCGCTTCATGCCCGAGTGGCCGCGCGTGCCCATCACAACGAGATCCGCACCTTCCTCGGCGGCGATGCGCGAAATGACGGAGGCAATTTCCTCTCCGTTCGCGTCGGCGGCGCGCGTGGAGCCCGTCACCTGAGCCTGCGCGAACACCGTTCTGGCTTCTTCCAGCGCCGCGGTCGCGGCGTCGTTTTCCGCCGAGTGGCGCGCCTGTTCCTCGGCGAAACCCGTGCTCACGTCCACGAGCCGCGCCGGATGCCGCACGACGCACAGCGCCTCGACCGCGGCCCCGGTCGCCTTCGCAATCTTCACGGCCTCGTCCAGCGCGCGGCGGCCGCTGCGGCTGCCATCCACCGCTACCAGAATCTGCTTGTACATCGTGGACCTCCCGGGCGTCGCCCATGGTGCGCGGCACGGCCTGCGCGCACCGGGCCTTGTGAGCGTGGCGCGCGTCGGCCTGCCGGCCGTTGCGTGTCGTGCACCGCGTTTCCGGCGGCGCACGTAGTGTCAAAATCCTTGTATCGCATTTGGGTACCGATGCGCACCTTCGCGAGTGCGACCCGTTGTCACCGCCGCGCCATCATCAACGCCATCGACGTCATCGTCGGAACACGGGCGCGCTCAACGCATCGTCAACACCGCCGCGCCCGTGAGCCGCCCTTCGCGCAGATCGGCGAGCGCCTCGTTCGCGCGCGCAAGCGGATACGGCGTGGTCTCGATTTCCAGCTTGTGGCGCGCGGCGATCGCCATGAACGTCGCACCGTCCTCGCGCGTGAGGTTTGCCACGGAAACAATGCGCCGCTCCTCCCACAGCCAGGCATACGGAAACGACGGAATATCGCTCATGTGGATGCCGCCGCACACGACGATGCCGCCCTTGGTCAGCGCACGCAGCGCCGCGGGCACGAGCGCGCCGACCGGCGCGAACAGGAGTGCGGCGTCGAGTTCCTCGGGTGCGCGCTCGTCGCTGCCACCGGCCCATTCCGCGCCCAGGCGCCGCGCAAATTGCTGCGCCGCCGTATCGCCGGGTCGCGTGAACGCGTAGACCGTGCGCCCTTCGTGCCGCGCGACCTGCGCGACCTGCGCGACGATATGCGCGGCCGCGCCGAAGCCGTAAATACCGATGCGCTTCGCATCGCCTGCCATCGCAAGCGACCGATAGCCGATGAGCCCCGCGCAGAGCAGCGGCGCGGCCTCGACATCGCTGTACTGGCGCGGCAGATGAAAGCAATAGTGCGCGTCGGCGACGGTGCGCGTGGCGTAGCCGCCGTCGATCGTATAGCCGGTGAAGCCGGGCGTGTCGCAGAGATTCTCGCGCCCGTTCGCGCAGAAGCGGCAGTGGCCGCATGTGTGACCGAGCCAGGGCACGCCCACGCGGTCGCCCGGTGCGAAACCAGTCACGCCCGCGCCGAGCGCCGCAACCGTGCCGACGATCTCGTGCCCTGGAATCACGGGCTTCTTCGGGTGCGTGAGATCGCCATCGACTACGTGGAGGTCGGTTCGGCAGACGCCGCAGGCATGGACGTCGATCAGCAACTCGCCCGCGCCCGGCTGCGGATCGGGCAACTCGACTTCACGCAGCCGTGGATTTTCGCCGTCGAACACCATCGCCCGCATCGCTTCGCTCCTCGCATGAATGCAGCCCACACGCCGCGTCGGCTGTCATTAATCATGTTACGCGGTCGGCCGCTGCGTCGCCCGCTGAATTGCCGGCGCGCACCCTGCGACGCGCCGCCGCGGGACATCCTCGCGTGGCGCGCCGCGCGATCGTGGCAACATAAGACGATTCCCTCTGGACCACGAGGCCCCGCCGCGAGGCGCTTCGCGCGCTTGTCCGCGCCACGCTCGCCTCGTTCGGCGCGCACGCCAGGTGCGCCCTGCCGCACCCCGCGCATCTGCGCCTCGGTCCGCCTTCCGCCGCCGCGCAACCGGAGCCCCTGCATGAATGCAACCGACACCCCCGCCCACCCGCCGCTCTCCGACGACCTGCTGCGCCGCATGGACGCCTGGTGGCGCGCGGCGAACTACGTCTCGGTGGGCCAGATCTACCTGCTCGCCAATCCGCTGCTGCGCGAACCGCTCCAGCTCACGCACGTCAAGCCGCGCCTGCTCGGCCATTGGGGCACCACGCCGGGCCTCAATTTCCTCTACACGCACCTGAACCGCATCATCAACGAGCGCGATCTCGACGTGCTGTTTCTCGCCGGGCCAGGTCACGGCGGGCCGGCCGTGGTCGCGAACACCTGGCTCGAAGGCACCTACAGCGAGACCTGGCCCAACGTGCCGCAAGACGAAGAAGGCATGGCCGCGCTCTTCAAGCAGTTCAGCTTTCCGGGCGGGATTCCAAGCCACGTCGCGCCGCAAACGCCGGGCTCGATTCACGAAGGCGGCGAGCTTGGGTACTCGCTCTCGCACTCCTATGGCGCGGTGTTCGACAACCCGGACCTGATCGTCGCCTGCGTGGTCGGCGACGGCGAGGCCGAAACCGGCCCGCTCGCCACGGCCTGGCACTCCAACAAATTTCTCAATCCGGCCACCGACGGCGCCGTGCTGCCCATCCTCCATCTGAACGGCTTCAAGATCGCGGGGCCGACGGTGCTCGCGCGCATCGGCGACGACGAGCTCGCCTCGCTCATGAAGGGTTACGGCCACGAGCCCATCTTCGTGGAAGCGGAAGCACCCGAAGTGGCCCATCGGCTAATGGCCGCCGCATTCGACACGGCGTTCGACCAAATCGCGCGCATCCAGAAGGCCGCGCGCGAACTCGCCGACGAGCAGGGCAACCTGCCGCCCGGTTACCCGCGCCCGCGCTGGCCAATGATCGTGATGCGCACGCCGAAGGGCTGGACCGGCCCGAAGACGGTCGATGGCCAGAAGACCGAAGGTTCGTGGCGCTCGCACCAGGTGCCGCTCGCCAATATCGCCAAACCGGGCCATCTGGCGCAGCTCGAAAGCTGGATGCGCAGCTACAAGCCCGAGGAGCTATTCGACGCGCAGGGCCGCCTCCTTCCCGACATCGCCGCGCTCGCGCCGCAAGGCGAAAAGCGCATGAGCGCCAACCCTCGCTCGAACGGCGGCGGGCGCGTGCGCGAGCTGCGCGTGCCCGCGTTCGAGCGCCACGCCGTGGACGTGCCCGCACCGGGCCAGGTGGACGCCGAAGCCACGCGCGTGATGGGCGCGTTTCTGCGTGAGGTGATGCGCGTGAACGAGCCCACGCGCAACTTCCGCATCTTCGGACCGGACGAAACGGCCTCGAACCGCTGGAGCGACGTGTTCGACGTGACGTCGCGCACCTGGCTCGCGGAGGTGACGCCCGACGACATCCAGCTCGCCACCAACGGCCGTGTGATGGAAATCCTGTCCGAGCACACCTGCCAGGGCTGGCTGGAAGGCTATCTGCTCACGGGCCGGCACGGCTTCATGTCGTGCTACGAAGCGTTCATCCATATCATCGACTCGATGTTCAACCAGCACGCGAAGTGGCTGAAGGTGATTCGCGAGATTCCGTGGCGGCGCCCGCTCCCCTCGCTCAACTACCTGCTCACCTCGCACGTGTGGCGTCAGGACCATAACGGCTTCAGCCACCAGGACCCGGGCTTCATCGACTATGCGGTGAACAAGAAGTCGGACACCGTGCGCGTGTACCTGCCGCCCGACGCCAACACGCTGCTGGCCGTCACCGACCACGTGATGCGCACATGGAACCGCATCAACATCATCGTGGCGGGCAAGCAGCCGCAGGCGCAATGGCTCGACATGGACGCGGCTATCCGCCATTGCGCGGACGGCATCGGCATCTGGCAATGGGCGAGCAACGACGACGGCGGCGAGCCCGACGTGGTGATGGCCTGCGCCGGCGACGTGCCGACGCTGGAAACGCTCGCGGCCGTGGACCTGCTGCGCACCTGCCTGCCCGACCTGAAGGTGCGCGTGGTGAACGTGGTGGACCTGATGACGCTGGAGCCTGCCGACCGCCATCCGCACGGCCTGCCGGACGCCGACTTCAACGCACTCTTCACGACCGACAAGCCGGTGATCTTCGCGCACCACAGCTACCCGTCGCTGATCCACCGGCTCACCTACCGGCGCGCGAACCACGCGAACATCCATGTGCACGGCTTCATCGAGGAAGGCACGACGACCACGCCGTTCGACATGACGGTGGTGAACCGGCTCGATCGCTTTCACCTGTGCGAGGCCGTGATCGACCGCGTGGAAGGGCTCGCGCAACGGGCGGCGCACCTGCGCCAGACGCTGCACGACAAGCTGGCCGCGCACCGCCGCTACGTGGACGAGCACGGCGACGACATGCCGGAGATCCGCAACTGGCGCTGGCCCGGCGCGCACAGCGCGCAAGGCGGCAGCGGGGTCGCTTGACCTAGCCTCACTTGACCTGGCTTAACGGGCTTAACTCGCTTGACCGGCTTGACGCGACTTTGGGCCGCCCGGCGACCGCGTGCCGCGGGTCAGGCCGGCTTGGAGCGTCCGAACACGCGCGCGAACGCCGTAACGAACGCGTCGAGCCGCTTCGAGTCGAGGCAGTCGATGCCCGCCGCGCCCACGCGGCCGTTACCGCCGGGAAAAGCGCGGCAGACTTCGTCGGCGCCGCGCGGCTGCGCGAGCGGCGCGCGCACGCTCACGGCATAGTTGCCGTCGGCGTTCACGCTCAGCACGGCGTGCGCGCGCGAAGGCTCCTCGTTGGCAAGCACGTTGGCGAACACGCCGCGCACGCGGCGCGCCCACGGCTCGTCGGGCAGCACGCACACACTGCCGTACTGCAAGGCGATGAGCGGCGCGATGGCCTGGGCCAGTTCGAGGTCTTCGTGACGGCAGCGGGCAAGCTGCGCGACGATGGGCTCCGAGGCGATAAAGTCGAACGGGCTCTCATAGGGTTTCATCGTCGCGTACAGGTCGAGCGGCGCGATCACGAGGTCTTCGACGCAGTCGCCATAAGCGTTGTAGTTGATCGACTCGCCCAGCTCGCGAAGCGGGTCGGCCTGCGCCGCGTCGAGCCCGGCCTGCTGCGCGAGCGCGCGCGCCGTATCGGGCAGGTTGTCGCCCCAGGCGGCGGCGATCGCCCAAGGCCGGTAGCGGCCGGCCAGGTGCCGGTCGACGAGCACGCTCGTGCAGACCTGCGCCGTGGTGTCGATATGCGCAATGAGATTCGTGCACACAGGCAGGTCGCCCGCGTGATGATGGTCGAAATATTCGACCGCGACGCCCTTGGCGAGCAGCGCGGCGAGCGCCGTGCGATTCACCTCGAACGAGATGTCGAGCACCGTGAGGGAGTCGCCGGGTTCGGCCGGCACGCGCGCGACCAGCGCGATATCGCGCTTGGCCCCGGTGATGAGCGTCGCTTCGCGCGGCCTTGCGAGCCGCAGTTGGTGGAGCGCGCAGATGCCGTCCGCGTCGCCATTGAATACGTCGAAATGCGCCATGTCTCCGAATTTCCATTGGGTTGAGCTTGACAGTATCGCGCAGCCTCGCCGGATTGCACAAAAGGTGCAATATGCCGATGGAGGCGCAGGCCGTTTCGATCAACCCGGCCCCATGCCGCACAACCGCTCGTGTGCGCCCACCCGCGCGTGGGTTCGCACACGACGCCGCTGCCCCACCGTCCCAGGACTCCCACGCCTTCGACACCGATGTCCGATACCCCACTCTCCCGTCATGTTCTCAACCGTCGGCGCGCCGCGCGCCGCCATGTCCGCCTCGTGGACGCCGCCCTCACGCGCGCCTCGACCTACGCTCATCCGGCCGGGCATGTCGTGCGCATCGAGACGCACATTTCCGTGGTGTATCTCGCCGGGAGGTACGCCTACAAGATCATGAAGCCCGTGGATTTCGGCTTCGTCGATTTCGTGCGGCTCGACGCGCGACGTCGTTGCTGCGAAGCTGAGATTCGTCTGAATGCGCCGTTCGCGGGTGCGATTTATCGCAACGTGTGCGCACTGTTTATAGACGGGAGGCGGTGCCGGCTCGGGCGCGGCAACGCAAAGGCGATTGACTACGCGGTGCGCATGCGGCGCTTCGACCAGCGCATGTTGTTCTCCAACTTGCTCGCGCAAGGTGAATTGAGCGCGGGCGATATCGATGCGGCCGCATCGAAGCTTGCCGAAAGCCATCGGCATGCTCGCCGCGCCGGGCGCGGAGCGCGGGCGGCCGCCGCACGCCTCGGTTCGGCGGCGCTGCTGCGCGAACAGGTGCTCGCGGCCCTCGCGCCGCTCGAAACAGACCCACGCACGGCACGCGTCGTGCGCGACGCCGGGTTGCGCGCCACCTGCGAAAGCGAACTCGCAAGACTTGCGGCGCACCTCGACGCGCGCCGTGCGAACGGCTTCGTGCGCGCCTGCCACGGCGACCTGCATCTCGACAACATCGTCCGCCACGGGCGGCATGCGCTGATGTTCGACTGCATCGAGTTCAGCGACGAACTGCGATGGATCGACGTGACCTGCGATCTCGCCTTCCTGCTGATGGACCTGCGCGCGCACGATCACACGGCGCACGCGCACCGGCTGCTCAACCGCTACCTCGAATCGACAGGCGATTTTGCGGGGCTCGCGGCGCTGCGGATCGATATCGTTTATCGCGCACTGGTGAGGGCCCTGGTGGCACTGCTCAAGGCGGGCCGGCCAGAACGCGAGGAAGAGAACAGGCGCGAAGGCAAATACTCGCGCTACCTGGCGCTGGCGGCCAACGAGGCGCGCGCGATACGCGAACACACGCCGTGGCTGCTGCTGTGTCACGGGTTTTCAGGTTCGGGAAAGTCCGTCGCGAGCCGCTCGTTAGCCGAGCGATGCGAAGTCGTGCGCGTTTCGAGCGATCTCGAACGCAAGCGCCCGGGACCGTTCGCCGCGCCCATGCTCGACGCCCTGCCTGCAAGCGCCTACACGAAGGCCTCGGTCGATGCCCACTACGACCGCCTGGTCGCGCATGTGCGAGACGTATTGAATGCGGGCTATACCACGCTGGTCGATGCGACGTTTTTGAAGGCCGCGCATCGTGCGCGCTTCGCGGCGCTTGCGCGCGAGTTGAACCGGCCCATGCTGATCCTGAATTTCCACGCGCCGCAGGCACGCCTGGCCGAACGAGTGGATGCCCGCGCGCGCGGACCGCGCGACGCCTCCGACGCGGGCGCCGACGTGCTGGCCGCACAAGTCTCCCAGGCCGACGCGCTCGATGCGCAAGAGCGCCTGCATACCGTCGACCTCGACACCGATGTTCCGATCGAGGCCTTCTCGCACGCGCAGTGGTGGGCGCCGCTATTCGAGCGAATGCGCGCCGAGAATGGCGAGATTTGACGCGGCAGCGGACTCATGATCCGCCGCCCGCGCCGAGTTCGCACACCCGGCGGGCTCACCGCTCCGCGAACGGCCGCACGAGCGGCCAGCGCAGCGTGGACGCCACCGGAAAGCGCGGCTTGCGGCCGGCCGGCGCGCGCCAGGGCTGCATGCGCGAGGCCATTGCCGTGCACAGCGCGATCCCGTCCTCGCCATACAGGCGCTCCATGGCGTGATGGACGAGACCGGCGTCGAACCACAGCTTGAAGCGGCGGTGACACGTCCGGAAATCGGGATAGGACTCGGGCAACTTCGACCAGACCGAGCCGGTCGCCAGCACCCAAAGAATGCCGGCGAAAACGAGGCGGGGATTATGCGCGGGGCGCCCGCGGCGGCGACCATCGACGCGGACTTCGTGAAACATTGGCTCGATGCTGCGCCACTGCGCATCGGTCAGCTCCGGAGATATACGGGAAGACATCTGATGATCCATGTGAGGTTATCTGACACAACATGACTAAATTAGCCTCACAACCCGCAAGAAAATATCGGACTATGCCTAAAATGGCCCGGCGGTCGCGACACGCGCGCGCCGGCCGGGTGAGCCGTACGCGTGCACGCGGAACGTTGCGCTACACTGCGCCATCCCGGCAACGATGACGGATTCCCGATGACGGCCACTCCCAGATCGAAAGCCCGGCGCGGGCGAATTCGCGTCGGCGTAGGCGGCTGGATCTATGCGCCCTGGCGCGGCGGCGCGTTCTACCCCGAAGGGCTCGCGCAACGCCGCGAACTGGAATACGCGAGCCGCCATCTCTCCACACTCGAAATCAACAGTACGTACTACGGCGCGCAGCGCCCCGAGAGCTTCACGCGCTGGCACGACGAAACCCCCGACGATTTCGTGTTCTCGCTGAAGGCTCCGCGCTTTGCGATGAACCGGCGCGTGCTGGCCGAAGCCGGTGCGACAATCGAGCGCTTTCTGGGCGGCGGCGTGCTGAACCTGCGCGACAAGCTCGGCCCCATCAACTGGCAACTCACGCCGGGCAAGCGCTTCGATCCCGAGGACTACGCACGATTCCTCGACCTGCTCCCCGATCAAGCCGAAGGCCGCCCGCTGCGCCACGCGCTCGAAGTGCGCGACGAGAGCTTCTGTACGCCGGATTTCGTGGCGCTCGCGCGCGAGCGAAAAGCCGCCATCGTCGTCTCCGGCGATTCCGCCTACCCGCAGATCGCCGATGCGAGCGCGCCGTTCGTCTACGCGCGCATCATGGGGACGGAGCAGGATCACCCGCAGGGCTACACTTCCGCCGAGCTGGAGCGATGGGTCACCCGGGCACTCGCCTGGGCACACGGCGACACGCCCGACGACCTCAACACCTACGCAAAACCGCTCGCCACGAAAACGGGACGCGACGTTTTTCTCTACGTCATCAGCGGCTTCAAGGAGCGCAATCCCGCCGCGGCGATGGCGCTGATCGAACGCCTCGACGCGGCTTCGCAAGCGAACCGCTAGCCGCCGCGCGCATTCAATCTTCGCGCCCCGAAAAAACGCGCTCGCGCCCCGCGCGAATGCCGTTTCGGGGTCGGTTCCGCCGCTCATCCGGTACGTAAAAGGCGGTAATGACGTGGTCTTTGCACCATCAGCCAAACCTTGATGTACATCAATTGGGAATGGTGCAACGCAGCGAGATACTCACAGCGCCGCACCACGGAGTTTCCAGTCTTTGCAAACCGCAATCGAGTTCACCATCCGAGCCGGCGTCTTGCTGCTCGTCATTTCGCTCTGCCACGCGCTCACACAGCGATTCCGCCTCTCCGATTCGTTCGGCCTGACCGGCGCGGGCGTGTTATGCGGCTTCGGCTATCTCGCTTTACAGCACTTCGCGCCGGGCTTCACCACCACGACCGTCGTGCCGTTTCTGACGCCCTCGCTGCCGCCGGAGGCCTATCTCTGGATCTTCCTGCCGCCCATTCTTTTCGACGCGGCCTTGCAGGTCGACACGCGCGGCTTTCTCGCCGATCTCGCGCCCATCCTCGTGCTCGCGATCGGCGCGGTCGTGGCCGCCGCGGCGGGCGTCGGGTTCGCCACGTGGGTGAGCAGCGGCGAGAGCCTGATCGTCTGCCTGCTGCTCGGCGCCATCGTCAGTACGACGGATCCTTCCACCGTCATTGCGCTCTTTCGCAGCAGCGGCGCGCCCGAGCGGCTGATCCGCCTGATCGAAGGCGAAAGCCTTCTGAACGACGCCGCCGCCATCGCCATCTCCACGCTGCTCACCGGCGCGCTCGTGCTCGCGCCGTCCAGCGCGCCCGCGCACGGTCATCCGCTTGCGGCCTTCCTCGTTTCGCTCGTCGGCGGCTGCGCGTTCGGCGCGCTCGCGGGTGCGTTGTTCGTCGGCGTGTCCAGCGCGCTGCGCAGCCTGCCGTTTTCCGAGTACGCGCTCTCGCTCGCGCTGCCTACCCTGCTCTATCCCTGCGCGGAACAGGCCTTGCATGTTTCCGGCGTCGCCGCCGTGGTGTGCGCGGGCCTCGCCGCCAACCGGCTGATGCGAACGCGGCGTGCCGCCGCGAGCCTCGACCTGTTTCGCCAGCTATGGTCCTACCAGGCCGGCATTGCCTCAGCCGCCGTTTTCCTGCTGGCCTCCGCCCGCGTACCCAGCCTGCTCGACAACCTCCACGCGCGCGAAATCCTTCCGCTCGCCCTGGCGCTAGTGGCCGCGATATTGAGCCGATTCGGCATCCTTACTATCTGCCTGCCGCTTCTGAGCCGCTTCAGGATATGCGAGCCGCTGCCACGCGCGCATCAGTGGTTGATTGCGTGGGGCGGCGTGCGCGGCCCCGTCACCCTCACGCTCGCGATCTGCGTTGCGCGCAACGAAGCGCTTTCCGCCGATACGCGCGCATTCGCCGCCACCATGGCCGCCGCTTTCGTGCTGCTGAACCTGCTCTGCAACGGCCTCACGCTGGGACGCGTCTCGCGGTGGCTCGGCATCGCGCGCCAGCCCGAGAAAGAGGCGCTGCACCCCGAACGGTGAAGCCAGGCCCGGGCGCTACCCGGTGTGCTCGGTCCACAATAGATAACCGATCACCGCACGCGTGACGCGCGCCTCCAGCGCGTCGGCATCGGTCTCACCGCGCTCGCCGGCCGCGTCGACCGTGCCGCGCACGATGGCGATCACGTCATAGGCCGCGGTCGGCCGGTCGCTCAGTCGCGGCGCGTCCGCAAGGCCGAACACCTGAACGAGCGTGGCATGAATCCGCTCACTCACGCGTGCGTCGCGCTCGCCCAGCGGCAGGCGGCGTTCCTCGAAATCGAGCAGGCGCGCCAGTTCCGGGCGCTGCATCTGATGCGCCACCGCCGCGCGAATCAGCATGCGCAGCCCCGCCTCGCAACTCGAAGCGGCGGCGGCCGCCTCGACCTCGGCGAGCAGCGGTGCGCTTTCGCGCTCGATCAGCGCGGCGGTGAGCGCGTCGCGGTTCGGGAAGTATTGATAGAGGGAGCCGACGCTCACGCCCGCGCGAGCCGCGATGGCGTTCGTGGTGTAACCGCCAAGGCCCGCGCTTTCGAGAATGCGGGCGGCGGCTTCGAGGATCGCCTCGACGGTGGCGGCGGAGCGGCGCTGCACGGGCTGCTTGCGCGCATCGAGCGCGGCCGGGCGGCGGGCTGCGCGTGTCGTTCGGGTTGAAGGCATGGCGGGCAATCGGGCAAGCGGGCGTCGAATATGAGCAATGGCTCGTATTCTAGCGGCGCCAGGGCGGCGCGCGTTACGTGACGCGCTGCCCGCACGTCACGTAACGCCGGTCAACGCACCGCACACCTCCCCCCGCCTTTCGGCACGCAGCCGCACTTCAAATCTGGCGGCGCATCTCAGCCGCTGGCAGCTTCATCATCTGCCGATACTTCGTGACCGTGCGGCGCGCCACCTGCACACCCTGCTTTTCGAGTTCCTGCGTGAGGATGACGTCCGAAAGCGGGTCGCGCGGATCTTCGGCGTCGATCATCTCCTTGATGAGCGCGCGCACCGCCGCCGCCGAGCAGGTGCCGCCCGTGCGCGTTTCCAGCTCGCGCGGGAAGAAACGCTTGAACTCGAAAATGCCGCGCGGCGTGGCCATGTACTTGTTGCCGGTCGCGCGCGAAACGGTGGATTCGTGCAGGCCCAGTTCGTCGGCCACGTCGCGCAGCAACATGGGCCGTAACGCGATTTCGCCGTACTGGAAGAACGCCTTCTGGCGCGCGACGATGCACTCGCCCACGCGCAGGATGGTTTCGCAGCGCTTGTGAGCGTTGCGGATCAGCCAGCGCGCTTCCTGGAGTTGCTGCGCGAGCGGCGAGCGGCTCGTCTGGTCCGAGCGCGCGAACATCTCGGCATAGAGCTTGTGGATGCGCGCGCGCGGCTCGATCGCCGGATTCACGCTCACGACCCACTTGCCGCGCACCTGGCGCACGATCACGTCCGGGACAACGTAACCGCCGTCCGCGCGGCCGTAGTGGTTGCCAGGCTTCGGATCGAGGCGGCGCACGAGGGCAATGGCGGCCTGTAGCGAGGCCGCGTCGCAGCCGAGCTGGCGCTGAAGCTCGCCGTGCTCGCGGCGCGCGAGGCGTTCGAGATGCTGCGAAACGATCTGCATGGCCAGTTCGCGATGCGGCGTGCCCGAAGGCATCGCGTCCAGTTGCAGCGAGAGACATTCTGCGAGCGAACGCGCGCCGATGCCCGGGCGATCGAGCGTCTGCACCACGCGCAAGGCCACGCGCAGACGGTCTTCGTCGAGCCCTTCGCCCGCGCCATCGACTTCGGCAAGATCGGCAAAGTCCTGACGCAGATAGCCGTCGTCGTCGAGCGCCTCGATCACCACCTGCGTCGCGATCCGGTCCAGGTCGTCGAGCGGCGAGAGGCGCAGCGTCTCGTGCAACTGCTCGCGCAGCGTGAGCGGTACGCGCACCCAGTCGGAGGCGTCGGAGTCGCCGTCCTCGCCACGATAGCTCGTCGAGCGCAGCGCGGCCGGTGACGGCAGTTCGGCCGTATAGCCGGCGCCTTCGTCGCTATAGGGCGCATCGCTGTAGTTCGCATCGCTTTCGGCGTAGGGGCCGGCGTCCTGCGGCATGCCGCTTTCCAGGCCGCCATCGACCGCGCCCTCCGTCGCCATGGCGGGCACTTCGGGCGTGCCCGCAGCCGCGGCGCCAATGCCGGCCGCGCCTTCCGCGGCTTCGGCCGCCTCGCCGGTTTCCGAGGCGGGCGGAACGTACTCAAGGAACGGATTCGTATCGAGCGCCTCGCGCAACTCCTGCTGGAATTCCAGCGACGACAGTTGCAGCAGCCGCACGGCCTGCTGAAGGCGTGGCGTGAGCGCCAGATGCTGGCGCGCGTGTAACGCGATGGAAGGCATGGCGATCCCGTTTGTGTTGATTGAAGTGATGGGCCCCTTCATGCAACACCCATGCCAGTTTTTCCAACACCCTGTTTTGAAACGGGATCGGCATTTGCAACGCATGCCAGGCGGGTGTCTTTTCCGACCCCGAACGGGCGCTTTTTACAAACGTGCGGAAAAATTGTGTCACGTCCCGGCGTGGCGAACGGCGGCCCCGCACCCTGCCTGCGATCCCGCATTGTGGGCAGCGTCCGCGCCTGCCGGCCGGCTTTCAGCGGGCCGCGCGGGAAGCCGCAACGCTAGCGAAGGCCGCCGCGGGCATGCCGCGGCACGCACCTTGCGGAAGAAGGGGCCGACCACAACCAGAAAGGGAGTCGCCATGAAGCGCATCCACATCCTCAAGACCGCGGCGGGCGCCGCCTGCATGACCTTCGCACTCGTCGCCGGTGCGCAGACCACGACGAACGGCGCGACGAACAGCGCGGCGCCTTCGGGCAGCTCGGAATCCGTGGGCCAGCACGTTGACGACGCAACCATCACCACCAAGGTCAAGGCCGAGTTGCTCGGCGCGAAGAACGTCAAGTCCGAGCACATCCACGTGAAGACCCGCAAGGGCGTGGTCTCCCTCACGGGCACGGTGCCGAGCGCCGAGGACCGCGACAACGCCAAACAGGTCGTGGAGGGCGTCTCGGGCGTGTCCTCGGTGAAGAACCACCTGAAGGTCTCGGCGGCGAGCTGATGCGCGCCCCGCCCGCCTCAATCCTCGTCGCGCTGTGATTGCCTGAGCTGCGCGCGCCGGGCTTCGCCCTGGCGCGCCAGCATCCAGCCCGGATACTCCGCGGGCAAGCCGCTCACGTCGTCGAGCACGCCGAGTTCCTCGACGCTGAGCTTTACCTTCGTCGCGGCGATGTTGTCGTCGAGCTGGTCGGTGCGCTTCGCGCCGACGATCACCGAGGTGACCACGCGCTGATGCAGCAACCAGGACAGCGCGATCTGCGCGACGGACACGCCCTTGTTCTGCGCGATCTGCCGCATGGCGTCCACGCAATCCCACGCGCGCTCGCGATTCACGGGCGGGAAATCGAAAGTCGTGCGGCGGCTGCCCGCCTCGCCTTGCTGCTCGCGTCCGTATTTGCCGCTCAACAAGCCGCCCGCAAGCGGACTCCAGACCATCAGCCCGAGCCCTTCGCTCTCCAGCATGGGCGCGAGTTCGCGCTCCAGATCGCGCCCGGCGATCGTGTAATAAGCCTGGAGCGACTCGAAGCGCGCAAGCCCTTCGCGCTGCGCAATGCCGAGCGCCTTGACGATCTGCCACGCGGCCCAGTTCGAGACACCCGCATAGCGCACGTGCCCCTGGCGCACGAGCGTATCGAGCGCGCGTACGGTTTCCTCGATCGGCGTGGCGGGATCGAACGCATGAATCTGGTACAGGTCGATGTGATCGAGTTGCAGACGCTTCAGGCTCGCTTTCACGCCGTCCATGATGTGATAGCGCGTGGCGCCGCGCTCGTTGGGTGAGGTGCCCATTTCGCCGAACACCTTGGTCGCGATCACCACCTGCTCGCGCGGGACCTTGAGATTCTTGAGCGCCTGGCCGGTGATCTGCTCGGAAACGCCTTGCGAGTAGACATCGGCCGTGTCGATGAAATTGATGCCCGCGTCGAGCGCGCGGCCGACCAGGCGCTCGGCGTCGGCCTGCTGGAGGTCGCCGATCTGGCTCCAGATGCCGGCGCCGCCGCCGAACGTCATCGTGCCGAGGCAAAGTTCCGAAACGAACAGGCCGGTGCGGCCCAGTGGGTTGTAACGCATGGTGTGACTCCGTCGTGGGTCGAGGGAAAGTCCAACGCGGCGAGGATACTGCGTTCGCGCGGCGCCTGCCGGACAGCCGCCGCGCCTTGAAAACCGCGCCGGGCGACCGGACATCGTAGCCATGCACGTTGCAACGCCCACGCCTGGCACGCGCGCACGAAAGCTGCCAGACTGGCAGGCGTACATGCCCCCCGCGCCGCACGGCCCGCGCCGGGTGTGCGAGCGTCTCGCAACGCCCCGGCTTGCCGCCTTCCACCCGGATGACCATGTCCACGCCCGTTACCGATCCGCAAGCGCCAGCGCCCGCTGCCCATGACGACGGCGACGTGCTCGCGCGCTTTCACCGGGCCGTCGCGGGCTGGTTTCGCCGCACCTTCGACGCGCCCACGGCCGCGCAGCGCGCCGCATGGCCGCTCATCGCCAGCCGGCGCGCGACGCTCGTGGCCGCGCCCACGGGCTCGGGCAAGACGCTCACGGCCTTTCTCGCCGCGCTCGACGAGCTGGTGCGCGATGGCCTCGCAAACGGCGGCGCGCTGCCCGACGCGACGCTCGTCGTCTACGTCTCGCCGCTCAAGGCCCTTTCCAACGACATCCGGCTGAATCTCGAACGGCCGCTCGAAGGAATCGGCGCGGAACTCGCGCGGCTCGGGTTGCCGCCCGTTGAAATCCGCACGGCGGTGCGCACCGGCGACACGCCGCAACCCGAGCGCGCCGCGCTCAGAAAACGCGCGCCGCACATTCTCGTGACGACGCCCGAATCGCTCTATGTGCTGCTCGGCTCCGAATCGGGCCGCCGCATGCTGGCGAGCACGCGCAGCGTGATCGTCGACGAGATTCACGCGCTCGCGGGCAACAAGCGCGGCTGCCATCTCGCGCTGAGCCTGGAGCGGCTCGACGCGCTGTGCGGCGCCCGCCTCCTGCGCATCGGTCTTTCGGCCACGCAAAAGCCGATCGAGACCGTCGCGCGCTTTCTGGTGGGCATGGGTGACGCGGCGCTAACGCCGACCGCGAAGGCGCCCGCCTGCGAGATCGTCGACGTGGGCCACACGCGCACGCGCGACCTCGCCATCGACATGCCGCCCGTGCCGCTCGAAGCCGTGATGGCCAACGATGTGTGGGAGCGCGTGTACGACCGCATGGCCGAACTCGTCGCCCTGCATCGCACGACGCTCGTGTTCGTCAACACGCGCCGCATGGCCGAGCGCGTGGCGCGCCATCTCACCGACCGGCTCGGCGCCGAAGCCGTGGCCGCGCACCACGGCAGCCTCGCGCGCGAGCATCGCTTTCTCGCCGAGCAGCGCCTGAAGCGCGGCGAACTGCGCGTGCTGGTGGCGACGGCGTCGCTCGAACTGGGCATCGACATCGGCGACGTCGATCTCGTATGCCAGATCGGCTCGCCGCGCTCGATCGCCGCCTTCCTGCAACGCGTGGGGCGTTCGGGGCACCAGGTGGGCGGCGTGCCCAAGGGCCGGCTTTTTCCCACTTCGCGCGACGACCTGATCGAATGCGCGGCGCTGCTCGACAGCGTGCGGCGCGGCGAACTGGATCGCCTCGCGCCGCCGCATGCGCCGCTCGACGTGCTCGCGCAGCAGATCGTCGCCGAGGTGGCCTGCGAAGCGTGGGAAGAAGACGCGCTCTATGCGCTCGCGCGGCGCGCCATGCCGTGGGCGACGCTCGAACGTGCGCAATTCGACGCCGTGCTGCGCATGCTCGCCGAAGGCTACACGAGCCGTCACGGGCCGCGCGCGGCCTATCTGCATCGCGATGTGGTGAGCCACACGTTGCGCGCGCGGCGCGGTGCGCGGCTCGTCGCCCTCACCTCGGGCGGCACGATTCCCGACAATGCCGACTACTCGGTGCTGCTGGAGCCGCAAGGCGTGCAGATCGGCACCGTGAACGAGGACTTCGCCGTCGAAAGCCTGGCCGGCGACGTGTTCCAGCTCGGCAACGCTTCGTACCGGATCCTGCGCATCGAAGCGGGCCGCGTGCGCGTGGAGGACGCGCAGGGTCAGCCGCCCAATATCCCGTTCTGGCTCGGCGAAGCGCCGGGGCGCAGCGATGAGCTTTCGTTCGCGATTTCGCGGCTGCGCAAGCAGGTGGAGGGCGCGCTGATCGAGGCGAGCGCGAGCCCCGTGGAAGACGCCCCGTCGCCCGCACTCGTCGATGGCGCCACGCACTCGCTTGCCGCCTCGCTCGACATCGACGATGCGGCCGCGCGCCAGATCGTCGAATATCTCGCCCGAGCGCGCGCCGCGCTCACCGTGCTGCCGACGCAGGACACGCTCGTGATGGAGCGCTTCTTCGACGAAGCGGGCGGCACGCAACTGGTGATCCACGCGCCGTTCGGCAGCCGCGTGAACCGCGCGTGGGGGCTCGCGCTGCGCAAACGGTTTTGCCGCCAGTTCAACTTCGAGTTGCAGGCGGCCGCGACCGAGGACGCCATCATCCTTTCGCTGACGGGCGCGCATAGCTTCGCGCTGGACGAAGTGTGGCGCTATCTGCATTCGAACAGCGCCGAACATCTGCTGGTGCAGGCCTTGCTCGACGCCCCGCTTTTCGGCGTGCGCTGGCGCTGGAACGCCACCACGGCGCTCGCGCTGCCGCGCCACACCGGCGGACGCAAGACGCCGCCGCAAATCCAGCGCATGCGCAGCGAGGACCTGCTCGCGGCCGTGTTCCCCGACCAGGTGGCGTGCGTCGAGAACATTGCGGGCGAGCGCGAAGTGCCGCGCCATCCACTCGTCGACCAGACGCTCGACGACTGTCTGCACGACGCTATGGATACCGAAGCATGGATCGCGCTCCTGCGCCGTATCGAGGCGCGCGAGGTGCGGCTCGTGGTGCGCGAGTTGCCCACGGCCTCGCCGCTCGCGGCCGAGATCCTCACGGCGCGGCCCTACGCGTTTCTCGACGACGCCCCGATCGAGGAGCGCCGCACCCAAGCCGTGCTGTCGCGCCGCTGGAGCGACCCCGAATCCACCGACGATCTCGGCGCGCTGGACCCCGAAGCGATTGCGAGCGTGCGCGAGGAAGCCTGGCCGCAGGCGCGCGACGCCGACGAAATGCACGACGCCCTCACGAGCCTCGGCGCGATCGCCGAAAGCGAGGCCGGGCGCGAGCCGCAATGGCCGGCGTGGCTCGCCGGACTGGCGGCGGCGGGCCGCGCGGCGCGGCTGCCGATCGCGGAACACGACGCCCTGTGGGTGAGCATCGAGCGGCTCGCGTGCGTGCGGGCCATTTATCCGCAGGCGCGGTGCGAGCCGCCGCTCACGCCGCCGCCCGACTATGCGGACGCCTGGACCGAAGACGCGGCGCTCGTCGAGATCGTGCGTGCGCGCCTTTCGGGCTTCGGGCCGCTCACGCTCGCCCAGGTGGCGCGGCCGCTTGCGCTGGAGGCGAGCGTGGCGGCGCTCGCGCTCACGCGCCTCGAAGCCGAAGGCACCGTCATGCGCGGGCGCTTCACGCCGCAAGCGCCAGGCGGCGGTGACGAGGAGTGGTGCGAACGCCATCTGCTCGCGCGCATTCACCGCTACACGGTGCGCAAGCTACGGCGCGAGATCGAGCCCGTGGAGCGCCACGACTTCATGCGCTTCCTCTTCGAGTGGCAACGCGTAGCGCCCGGCACGCGTGGCTCGGGCCGCGACGCCCTTGCCGCCGTGCTCGATCAGCTCGAAGGCTGGGAAGCCTCGGCGCTGGCCTGGGAGGACGAGATCCTGCCCGCGCGCATCGACGACTACACGCCGATGCTGCTCGACGAGCTATGCCGCTCGGGGCGTCTCGCGTGGGCGCGGCTGCCCGCGCGCGCGGCGGCCGCCTCGACGGTGCGCAGCACGCCGGTCGTGCTGCTCTCGCGGCGCGAACTCCCGCGCTGGATGGCGCTGGTCGACGCGCCCGACACCTCCGGGCTTTCGGCGCGCGCACGGCGCGTGTACGACGCGCTGCTGCGGCATGGCGCGATGTTCTTCGACGAACTGGCCGCCGACGCGCATCTGCTCGGCGTCGAACTCGAAAACGCCCTCGGCGAACTGGTGGCGGCTGGACTCGTAAATGCGGACAGCTTCGCCGGGCTGCGGGCGCTCGTGAAACCGGCGGCGCAGCGCAGCGCGCACCACGGCCGGCGCAGACCGCGCGGCTTCGCACCGCTCGCGGGCGGCATGGCCGACGCGGGACGGTGGGCGACGCTGCGGCGCGTCGAGCTGGCCGATCCGCCAGCCGTTGCCGACGATACGGCGCTCGCCGAAACACCACCACGCCCGCCAGCGCTCGCTCAAGCGCAGGCGCGCACGAAACAAACCGCCATCACGCGCCGCCCGCCCGCCGATCCTGACCTGCTGGAGCACGTGGCCAATGTCATGCTGCGCCGCTATGGCGTGATCGGTTGGCATCTGCTCGCGCGCGAAGCGCCGTGGTTGCCTCCCTGGCGCGACCTGCTGCGCGTGCTGCATCGCATGGAGGCGCGTGGCGAAGTACGCGGAGGCCGCTTCGTGACGGGGATTTCGGGCGAGCAGTTCGCGCTGCCGGAGGCCGTGGCGCTGCTGCGCGAAGTGCGGCGTCGTGGGCCGACGGAAGGCGAAGGCGGCGCGCTCGTTTGCGTGCCGGCCGCCGATCCCCTCAATCTCGTCGGCACGCTGCTGCCCGGCGACAAGGTGCCGGCGCTCGCCGGCAACCGCATCGTATTTCGCGACGGCGTCCCTGTCGCGACGCTGATTGCCGGCCGCTTTGCGTTTCTCAGCGAGTTCGACGAAAGCACGCGCGCCGAACTGCGCACGCGCCTCGCCAAGCCTTGGTGAGGCGCGCTCGTCTTGCGTTGGCGGGCCTGGCTGTTAGTTGCGATACTGTGACGCGCAGCCGTCAGCCCTGTTTGAACGTGTTGCGCGCGGCGCCGAAGTGCCGGCGCACGCGCAGGCCGTTCGCCACGACGAGCAAGCTCGCGCCCACGTCCGCGAACACGGCCATCCAGAGCGTCGCCTCGCCCGCCATCGCGAGCACGAGGAACACGGCCTTGATGCCGAGCGCGAGCGTGATGTTCTGCTTGAGCACGGCCGCCGTCTTGCGCGAGAGCCCGATGAACGCGGCGATCTTGCGCGGATCGTCGTCCATGATCGCGACGTCGGCGGTTTCGAGCGCGGTGGCCGTGCCCGCCGCCCCCATCGCGAAGCCGATGTCGGCGCGCGCGAGCGCGGGCGCGTCGTTCACCCCGTCGCCGACCATCGCGGCCATGCCGTACTGCTGCGAGAGCGCGGCGATCGCGTCCTGCTTGTCCTGCGGCAGCAGATTGCCGCGCGCGTCGTCGATGCCGAGTTGATCCGCAATCGCGCGCGCCGTCGATGCGTTGTCGCCGGTCAGCATGACGGGCGTGACGCCGAGCGAGCGCAGCGCGCGCACCGCAGGCGCACTTTCGGTGCGCAACGCGTCGGCCACGGCGAACACGGCCACCGCCGCTTGCGGCGAGCACAGCACGATCGCCGTCTTGCCGACACCCTCCAGACTCGCCAGTTGCGCTTCCAGCTCCGGCGAGCACAGGCCGAGTTCCTCCACCAGCCGATGGTTGCCGAGGCTCCAGAGCGTGCCGTCGATGCGTCCCTGCACGCCGCGCCCGTTGAGCACCGCGAACGCCTCGACGCCGAGCAGTCGCGCCTCGGGTTGACGCGCCCGCCAGCCCGCGACGATGGCGCGCGCAACCGGGTGCGTGCTTGCATCGTCGAGACTCGCGGCGATGCGCAACGCGTCGTCGGGTGATAGTGCGGGGACGTCTTCGGACGCGAAGCCTGCTGCCTGTGCCGAGGCGCGTGCGAGCACCGGCGCCGCGAGCGCGTCGGTCAGCACCGGTTCGCCACGCGTGAGCGTGCCGGTCTTGTCCAGCGCGACGACCTTGAGCAGGCGGCCGCGTTCGAGCCACACACCGCCCTTTACGAGCATGCCGTGGCGCGCGGCGGCGGCGAGACCGCTCACGACCGTCACCGGTGTGGAGACAACGAGCGCGCACGGGCAGGCAATCACGAGCAGCACGAGCGCCTTGTAGAGCCAGGCGCTCCATGCGCCGCCGAGCGCAAGCGGCCCGATCAGCGCGACGCCCAGGGCGAGTGCGACCACAGCGGGCGTGTAGTAGCGCGCGAACTGGTCGACGAAGCGCTGCGTGGGCGCGCGTTGCGCCTGCGCCTCCTGCACCGCCGCGGCGATACGCGCGAGCGTGCTGTCCTGCGCCGCTGCGGTGACGACCGCCTCGACCACGCCATCGACGACGATACTGCCCGCGTAAAGCGCGGCGCCTGCTTCCTTGTCGACTGGCAGGCTTTCGCCCGTGATCGGCGCCTGGTCGAGCGCAGCGCGCCCCACAATCACGTTCGCGTCGAGCGGCACGCGCTGGCCGGTACGCACGCGGATGCGGCTGCCGATGGCCACCGCGTCCACCGCGCATTCACGCCACTGGCCCTGCGCCGATTCGCCCTCGCCGCCCTCCCAGACCTCGGCGGTCTCGGGCGCGAGCGCGGTAAGCGAGCAAATGGCCTGACGCGCGCGTTCGAGCGAGAGCGCCTCGATTTCCTCCGCGAGCGCGAACAGGAAGACCACCATCGCGGCTTCGGGCCATTTGCCGATGACCACCGCGCCCACCAACGCGAGCGACATCAGGAAATAGATATTGATCGTGAAATTGCTGAGCGCGATCCAACCCTTGCGCAGCGTGGGCAAGCCCGCGCACAGCAGCGAGACGACCGCGCAGATCAGCACCGGCAGGCCGGTTTCGTGGCCCGTGGTCCACGCGAGGATTTCGGCGCCCGCGGCCGCGAAGCCGCTCACGGCGAGCAAGAGCTTCTGGCGCACCGCGAGTCCCGGTGTGGCGGGCGGCGTGGCCTGCGCGGAGGCTGCGTCGTCCAGCGCGCGCGGCGCCATGTTCAGCGCCCGCAGCGCCTTGACGACGGGCTGCGTGTCATCCAGCCGGTGATGTACGGTCAGCTCGCGCGCGAGCAGGTCGAAGTCGAGTCGCACCACACCTGCCATCGGTTCGAGCCGGTTGCGGATCAGGCGCTCCTCGGTCGGGCAATCCATGTTGTCGATGCGCCAGCGCGCGCGGCGCGTGCCTTCGGGCGCACTCGCCGCGCGGCGCGGGCTTTGCACCGGCGCGCCGGCGTGGGCCTCGCCGTGACAGCAGGCCCCGCCATGGTCGTGGTGCTCGTGGTCCTCGTGATGCTTCTTGCCCTCGTGGCCGGTGATTGCCGTTTCGGGCCGCGCTTGCGTGGCGTGCGCGTGCCCGCTGGCGCCGCAGGCGGCGTGATCGTGCTGCCCGTGGTCGTGCGTCTGGTCGTGCCCGTGATCGTGCGCCTGGTCGTGGTCGTGGTCGTGGCTGCACGTGCCAGAGCAGGCGCCGCCCGCCGCCGATTCCTGCTCACGCGCTCGCAAACGCTGCGCACCGTCCAGCCGCGACAAGAAGCCCTGGTTCATCGCCGATCTCTCCCAAAAGTGACACAATCATTGAACAGCCTGTAGCCACTACAGGGTCAAGTCATTTGGGAGGGCCGTGACTATGCGTATCGGCGAACTGGCGCGTCTTGCACACTGCGATGTCGAAACCGTGCGTTTTTACGAGCGCGAAGGGCTGCTGGACGAGCCCGCGCGAGAGACCAACGGATACCGCAGCTATACGGCCGTGCACGCCACGCAGCTCAACTTCATCCGCCATTGCCGCTCGCTAGGCATCGGGCTCGCGGATATCCGCATGCTGCGTCGCTTCCAGGCCGACCCCAGCCAGCCCTGCGACGAAGTCAACGAATTGATCGACGATCAGATCGCACGCATTCATCAGCAGATCGAATCGATGCGCGTGCTCGAACAACAGTTGCGCACGCTGCGCGAGAGCTGCCACGCCCATCAAAGCAGCAGCGCCGAATGCGGGATCATGAAGAGCCTGGAACAGCCCATCGACGACGAGCGCTGTTCATGCCACGGCGAGGGAAATGCCGCCGGGGAATTGCCGGAGCCGGAAGCGGCGCCCTCGGCACACCACCACTAGACGCCGCCAGAGGCGGCACATTTCACGCGGACGAGCGCACTCGCCCGCGTGAACGCCTGCGCCACGCATCAAGGCGCGGCGGCAATCACCTCGGCCACCGTGGCCGTGAGCTTCTTCGCGTAGGGCACGTGCAGGAACTCGTTTGGGCCGTGCGCGTTCGACTTCGGCCCAAGCACGCCGCACACCATGAACTGCGACTTGGGAAAGCCCGCTTGCAGCACGTTCATGAGCGGAATCGTGCCGCCGTGCCCGAGATAGGCGCAGTCCGCGCCGAAATGCGTGCGCGAGGCCGCGTTGAGCGCGTCGGTAAGCCATGGGGCCAGTTCGGGCGCGTTCCAGCCATTGGCCGCGCCCGCGTCGGGCTTGAACGTGACCTTTGCGTTGTAGGGCGGATCGAGTTCGAGCAACGCCTTCAGATCCGCCACGGCCTTCGACGCCTCGACGAGCGGCGGCAGACGCAGTGACAGCTTGAACGCGGTGCGCGGGCGCAGCACGTTGCCCGCGTCGGCAAGCGCGGGAAGGCCCGCCGCGCCGGTGACCGAAAGCGAGGGCCGCCACGTCGAATCGAGCAGCGCCTGTTGCGGATCGGTCGTGGTGGGCAGCACGCGCCGACCGTCCTGGCCGCACGCCCAAGGCATGGTCTTCCAGACGCTCTCGCCAAGAATTTTCGCCGTGGCCTCCACTTCGCTCAGGCGCTGCGACGGGACCGCACAATGAAAGCCCTTGGGCAGCAGCGTGCCGCTCGCAGCGTCTTCCAGCCGCTCGAAAAGCTGGCGCATCACGCGGAAGCTCGATGGCGCGATGCCGCCGTACGAGCCCGAGTGAATGCCCTCCTCCAGCACCTCGACTTCGAGATCGCCCGCCACGAGCCCGCGCAGCGAGGTGGTGAGCCAAAGCTGGTCGTAATTGCCCGCGCCCGAATCGAGACAAACAACGAGACCCACGTTGCCAAGACGCTCGCGCAGCGCATCGACATAGGGCAGCAGGTCGTAGCTGCCCGATTCCTCGCAGGTTTCGATGAGTCCCACGCAGCGCGGCCGCTCGACGCCTTGTGCATCGAGCGCGGCCAATGCGGTGATGCTCGCGTAGATCGCATAGCCGTCGTCGGCGCCGCCTCGGCCGTACAGGCGGCCGTCTTCGAGCTTGGGGGTCCAGGGGCCGAGATCGTTGCGCCAGCCCGCGAACTCCGGCTGCTTGTCGAGGTGACCGTAGAGCACGACCGTTTCGGTGCTGCCCGAGCGCGTGGCGGGCACCTCGAAGAAAATCACCGGCGTGCGGTTGGGCAGACGCACGATCTCCAGCTTCAGGCCGCGCACCGGCTGCTGCTCGGCCCATTTCGCCGCCTCCTGGACGACGCGCTCCAGATAGCCATGCTGCGCCCACTGCGGATCGAACGCCGGACTCTTGGCCGGCACGGCGATGTAGTCGGTCAACGCGGGCACGATCTCGTCATGCCATTTACGTTCGACGAAGGCGCGCAGTTCGTCGTGATCGAGTTGGCGGGTGGCCTCGGACGGGTCGGAGATCATGGTGTCGGTTCCATGCGATGAAAACCCTGATGATAGACCCGAACCCCTGCGCGCCGACACCCCTCGCGCCCCGCGTTGGCCGTCCGGACAAGGCGCGGCGTGCGCGCTGCGCCGATCCGCGCGACAATTGGACATCTGGCATATTTCATTTTTCTGGAGATTCGATCATGGTGAGCCGTTCCGTCTTCGAGATGCTGGTTCTCGCAGCGGTGGTCGCGCTCTATTTTCTCCCCGCGTTGATCGCCGACCGGCGCGGCCGTCACGACCTGCTGATCCTCGCGCTCTTCAACGCCGTGCTCGGCTGGACCGTGCTGGGCTGGCTGCTGGCGCTCGTCTGGTCGCTTCAGCCGAATCCGCCGAAGGATCTAGGGGGCCAGACCAGGGACCGTAGCCGCAGGCTCGGCATGCTGCTGTTTTCGCGTCGTCTGGATGATCGCGTCCAGGCACGCGCAACGCGCACTGCGGAGCGCGAGCGCTAGCCGCATCCAGGCCGTAGCGCCTTATCCTTGTGGCCAACGCCGCAAGCGGGAGTGCGCACGCACTGCCCGCGCATGAAATAATCAGCAGGAATTCAGCCGCTCTGGCCACGCGCCGCGATGCTCACGGCCGCGCGCCCAGCACTCACGCAAGCACCACGCTTTTCCTGAACGGAGCCTCGTCATGCCGCACGCCGCCCCGCTGCTCGCCTTTGCCGCCGTCGCACTCGGCATGGCGCTCACGCCCGGACCCAACATGGTCTACCTGATCTCGCGCTCGATTTGCCAGGGTCGCAAAGCGGGACTGATCTCGCTTGGCGGAGTCGCGCTCGGATTCGTGTTCTATATGCTGAGCGCGGCATTCGGCATTACCGCCTTGCTCATGGCCGTGCCGTTCGCCTATGACGCGCTGCGCCTGGGCGGCGCACTCTATTTGTTCTGGCTCGCCTGGCAGGCGCTCAAGCCCGGCGGCCGCTCGCCCTTTCAGGTTCGCGAACTGCCGGTCGACCGGCCGCGCAAGCTTTTTCTGATGGGTTTCGTCACGAACCTGCTGAACCCGAAAATCGCCATTCTGTATTTGTCGCTGCTGCCGCAGTTCATCGATCCGCATCAGGGCAGCGTGCTGACGCAATCGATGGTGCTGGGCAGCATCCAGATCGCGCTTTCGATTACCGTGAACGCCGCCGTGGCGATGACCGCTGGCACGATCGCGGGTTTTCTCGCCGGGCGCCCCGCGTGGCTCACGCTTCAGCGCTGGCTGATGGGTACGGTGCTGGCAGGCCTCGCCGTGCGCATCGCGGCCGAGGGGCAGCGCTAACGAGCAGCGTGCCGGGTCGTTACAGTCAATGGCCCGGCCGCCAATCTGGCTGAGAACTCAAAAGCCGCTGGCTGCACGCTCGGCGGCAACACTGCGCATCTTGACGGACGCTGCCGAAATCGAGCGGGGCTCGAGTTTCACCATGTCCTGCGCGAACATGTCCTGACGCAGTTCGCCTTGCTCGTCGAACCACTGGCAAATGAGCCAGTGGCCGCTCGCGAAACCTACCGGACCGGCGTACATGACGGTCATGCGCGGGCCGCCGGACTTCAGGGTGACGACGTCGCCAATTCCGGCCATGATGGCGCGCTGCGTTTCGGCAACGTCGATGGTCGTATCAAGCATGAGGTTCCCCGGATAAAAAGACACACAGAGAAAAACCTGAGCGGGCATTGCGCCCCGCTTCCAGGCCGCCCTTTCGATAATGGGAATGCGGCGGTGATTAATAAGTTTCGCAAGATTAACAACCCGATTTAAAGCACGCAAGCAATTTCCATAAACCATGTGGAAAACCCTGTTATTGAATCGCGCTCGCAGCCATTGCGGAATGCCCTCACGCATAAATTGCGGTCGGCGCCGTGCATGCGCAGCAAAAGCTACCGGACGGGCTTCCAGCCAAACAGTCTTATTATTTGAACCATCCTGACAAAATGCCACACCGCTTTTTTCGCTAAATCCATCGGTGCGCTGGCACATTAACCGCATGGTTCAAAAATCCGAAGCCGATGCAGTCTGGGTGAAAACGTTTCCCGCTGCGATAAACCGCCCGTTCGTTTTATTTTTTTGACTAATGGGGAGTCAGGGCGCGAGCGTTCGACATCAGCCGATTAACCGAACGATTTCAAAAGCAGCTCGCATGAAATATGGTTGTCACGTTAATGATATTTGCAGCGCAAAAAAAAGCCCCACCCGGCAAAACCAGGTGGGGCGTCGCGAGCGAGGCGCGCCGTGCAGCGCTTATTCGGCGAACGGCAGCGTCGTCTGGCCCTGCGCGCGCATGCCGAAGACGTTCAGCGTCATCGCGACGAGCGCGTAATAACCCAGCAGCCCGACCAGGTTGATCGTGGTTTCGTGACCGAAACGTTCGATGGCGCGCGCGTAGGTGGCGTCGGACACGCGCTTCGCGTCGTATAGCTCGGTCGTGAACGCGTAGATCAGCGCGTCGTCAGGTTCGTCGAAATGCGGGGTCGCACCGGTGCGGATCTGCTCCGCCAGCGCCTCGGGCACGCCCGCCTTCAGCGCGATGGGATAGTGGATGTACCACTCGGCCTGGGCCTGCCAGCGCGCGGCCGTGACAAGAATCGCGAGTTCGGAGAGACGCAGCGACAGGCCGGTCTGATAGCGGCAGAACGCGCCGAGGCGCTGCGCGTGTTGCGCCAGCTCCGGGCTGTGGATCCAGCCCAGGAACGGCCCGTTGAGGTTGCCGCGCGGACCGGAAAGGATTTCGTCCAGCACGGCCTTCTGCTCGGGCGACGCCTCTGCTGCGTCGAAGGCGGGAAGCCGCGAGGTCGCGTTTTGTGTCATCGATGGACTCCGTTGGTGATCATGGCCGGTCGCCCGCGACCGGTTGCGGTCGGCGAGCGCGGCGGACAGTTAGTTGCACATCAATCTCACGCGCCAAAGCTCATGCCGGGCGCGCCACACCCGTCGCGTCGAGCGCACCGTCGATCGCTGCGGCAAGCCGCTCGACGATGGTCTCGATGTTCTGCGCCGTGCAGATGAACGGCGGCGCGAGCAGCACATGATCGCCGTTTTTGCCGTCCACGGTGCCGCCCATCGGGTAGACCATCAGGCCGCGCGCGAACGCCTCGCGCTTGATCGCCGCGTGGAGCTTGAGCACCGGGTCGAAACTCGCTTTCGTGGCGCGGTCCTTCACGAGCTCGACACCCACGAAAAGGCCTCGGCCGCGCACGTCGCCCACGTAGGGATGCGCCGCATAGCGCTCGCGCAGGCTCGCGCGCAGTTGCTCGCCACGCGCGAGCACGTTGTCGAGCAGTTTCTCTTCGGCAATCACGCGCTGCACTTCGAGCGCCGCCGCGCACGCCGTGGCGTGCCCGATATAGGTGTGGCCGTGCTGGAAGTAGCCGCTGCCGCCCACGATCGTCTCGTAGATGCGCTGGCTCACGAGCGTCGCGCCGATCGGCTGGTAGCCCGCGCCCAGACCCTTCGCGATCGTGAGCAGATCGGGCGATACCCCGTCCTCCTCGCAGGCGAAGAGATAGCCGGTGCGCCCCATGCCCGACATGATCTCGTCGAGGATCAGCAACACGCCGTAGCGGTCGCACACCGCGCGGATCTTGCGGAAGTATTCGCGCACGGGCGGCACCGCGCCGGCCGTTGCGCCCACCACGGTTTCCGCGACGAAGGCCGCAACCGTGTCGGGGCCGAGTTCGAGGATCTTCTGTTCGAGTTCGTCGGCGAGACGCTGTGCGTAGGCCTCGTCGGTTTCGCCCTCGTGACGCTCGCGGTACGCGTAGCACGCGCTCACGTGATGCGACTCGATCAGGATGGGCAGGAACGGCTCGCGGCGCCAGGCGTTGCCGCCAATCGCGAGCGCGCCGAGCGTGTTGCCGTGGTAGCTCTGGCGGCGCGCGATGAAGTGGCGGCGCGCCAGTTCCCCCTTCTCCACGAAATACTGGCGCGCGAGCTTGAGCGCCGCCTCGATCGCCTCCGAGCCGCCCGACACGAAGTACACGTGGTCGAGCCCCTTGGGCGCGGCGGCGATCAGATGATCGGCCAGTTGCTCCGACGCCTCGGTCGTGAAGAACGAGCTGTGCGCGTACGGGAGTTGCTGCGCCTGGCGCTTGATTGCGTCGATCACACGCTGGTTGCTGTGGCCGAGGCACGACACGGCAGCGCCGCCGCTGGCGTCGAGGTAGCGCTTGCCGGTGGAGTCGATGATCTCGATGCCTTCACCCGCCACCGCGACAGGCAAGGTTTGCTTCGGCATCCGATGGAACACTTTGGTTGGGGACGCCGGAGTCTGGGACGCGTTGCTCATGAGTTTCCTCGCTGAAATCGGTGAATGTTTAGCGGGCCGCGCCATCCGCGCGCCGCGTGTTCGAGTCGACAAGCAGGCCGAGCACCCGCGCGCCGCCCTGCCAGACGTCGAATGCGACGCTGCCTGGCGCGAGGCGCATGCAGGCCGTGGCGAGCGTGTTCTCGTCGTCAGGGTCGTGTGGGTCGTCGCGGAAGATCGGCAGGCCGCGGCCCGCACGGTCCTGAAGCGTCCGCACGAAAGCCGCGCCGTCGGGTTGCGCGCCGAGCGCGGGCAGCAGTTCGGCGAGCCGCGCCTGGCGGTCGCGCGACGAATCGGTGACGATTTGCGCCTCATCCTCCGAGCCCGCGTGAATCAGGTGATTCGCGTGGCCCGAGGGCGCTGTGACCTCGATCGCCGAGCAGCGCTGCGCGGTCGCCTCGACGCTGAAGATGCGCACCTCGTCAGCCGCGTCCGTGCCCCCGATCGTGTGATGAAAGCCGCTCGCGCGCGGCGTGTCGCGCAGCACGGCGAGCGCCTCGTCGAGCGACGCGCAATCGAGCACGGCGCGCGACAGGATCATGCGGGGCACGCCCGCGCGGGGCTCGCGAATGCGCACGTTGTTGATCGCCTGCGCGAGCCCGGCGCGATTGGCCGCGAAGGTATGCCCCGGCAGCGAGCCCGGATAGTAGAAGCTCACGAAACCGGGCTTTCCCTCCGGTTCGACCTCCACCACGCAGCATCGGCCGAGCAGCCAGGGGTCGCCGTCCTCGTTGTGTGCGATCAGGCCGCCTTGCGGCGTACGCGCCGCGAGCGTCGTACAACCGTCCGGCGCGTTGTGAATCAGCTCGCCGCGACAGTTCCAGAGGAACAGGTCGTCGGCGGGCCAGTCGAGCGCCTGCGCCATGGCGTCGATTTCGGCGACGTGGGCGGGGAAGTATTGCTCCGCGGCGGCGCGCAACTGCCTGGCGAACGCGCTGCCGCGCCAGCGGCTCACCGCCTGCCAGGCGCCGCTTTGCGCCATGTAGTCAGCGAAAACCGGCTTCACGAGCGCGCCGAGCTGCACCCCGATCGACTCGGGCGAACCGGCCACGCGAAATGTCTTGAGTTCCTGCATCGATTTTCTCGCTTCGTTCGAGCTATTCGTGTTCCTATGCTCGGCTTTATACGCCTCAACAACATATGTTGTCAATTTAATCGATATCAGCAACAAATATGATCGAAACGGCCGACGCGAAGCCGGGTGCCGTCTTGCAACGGCGCCCGGCAGCGTAGAAACGTGGAAGCACCGGAAGGGGAAACGGCGCGCCCCGCCCTCAGGGAACCTCAGGGAACATAAGCGCCGCGCGCGTTGAGCGAGCGCTCGGCCTGTTCGAGCTGAGCGATCGCGCCCGACCCTTCGAGCGCGAGCAGATGCGCGACGAGCGATTCCGCCAGCGCCGTTGCGGCCACGAGCGAGGGGAAAAACGAGGGGCTTTCGTGCGTGAAGATCAGCGCCTTGTCGGCGTTCAGCGCGATCGGGGCGACGGCGCTGTCGGTGATCGCGATCAAGCGGCTGCCTCTCGCCAGCGCGGCCTCGGCCACACGCACTGCCTCGACCGAGTACGGCGCGAAGCTGACAACAATCGTTGCGCTGTCGCGCTCGATGCCGAGCAACTGCATTTCGAGCGTCCCCGCCTCCCCGCCCAGCAAGGACACCGAAGGCCGGAACAGGCGATAGCCATACACGAGACCGAACGCCACCGCGTAACACGAACGGAAACCGGCCACGTGCACGTGCTTCGCGCGGCGCAACACGCGCGCCGCCTCGACCATCGAGCGCGTATTGTGGGCGGCGCTCGCCTCCAGGTTGTGCTGCTGCGCGGCGAGCAGATCGCGCGCGAGGCCGTCTTTCGCGCTACCCGCCACGAGCGAGCGGGCGCGGCTGGAGAGCGGCTCCGGCCGGGTGCGCACGCGCGCGACAAACAGGTCGCGCAACTCGTTCCAGCCGGGAAAGCCGAGTTGCTGCGAGAGCCTCACGAGCGAGGCGGGCTGCACGCGGGCGCGCTCGGCCACCTTGCGCATGGACGAAACGGCGACTTCGTCGGGATGATCGAGCAGGAAGGCAGCGCCCGTCTGGAACTGCGGGCTCAAATCGGAAAAACGCGCGCGGATCAGCGCGGCGAGCTGGTCGAAACTGTCTGGCATGCTTCGCTCGGGCAGTGGGTGACAACAAATGTTATCACTCGTGTTGCCGGATGTTGCAAGTCGGGACAGATGCGGGTGGGTGGAGGCGCAGACAGGCCTGTCTCAAGGACGGCGGCTTCGCTCTGTGTGGATGTCAGGTTCGACATTCGTCGCACGAGCACGCGCCGCTTCCGCGCGGCCTCCCGCTTTCACAACGGAAGCGGCCGGTCCTGAAAAATGCTCTTCATCACGAGCGTCGACGTCAGCTTCAACACAGAAGGCAACGCCGTCAAGCGGCGGTCGTAAAGCGCCTGAAACGCCTTCAGGTCGCGCGTGACTACATGCAGCATGTAGTCCGGCTCGCCGAAGAGGCGCTCGGCCCGTGTGATCTCCGGAATGCCGACGAGCGCGTCCTCAAACGACCGGATGCCTTCGCTACTGCTTTCACTCAAGGTCACGAAGACGATTGCGGAAAAATTCAGACCGACGGTCGCGGGGTCGATGGTGGCACGGTAGCCGTTGATGACCTGGGCACTCTCGAGCGCCCGCAGCCGTCGCTGGCACGGAGACAGGCTCAAACCCACGCGCTCGCTGAGCTCCGTGATTGAAAGTCGTCCATCTTGCTGAATCTCAGCAAGAATCTTGCGATCAAATGCGTCCATACACGAAATATTAGCGCTAACCCGCCCCTACAGGCAAGAAATAGGGAGCACCTTCCGGGACCAAAACCGTAACATCTCTCGCCTTGGGCGTGGACGCCCGCATAACCGGAAGTGGCGCAGTGGAAGCTAGTTTGTTGACGGCGTTTTGGGTCGTCTCGTTCTCGTTGGTCATGGTCCCAGGCGCGGACTGGGCTTACGCCATCTCGGCAGGTCTGCGCGGTCGCATGGTCGCGCCCGCAGTCGGCGGCATGTTGCTCGGCTACCTTGCGATCACGATAGTCGTAGCGGCAGGCATTGGAAAACTCGTCACGCGGGTTCCGTCCGTGCTGACGATTTTGACGGTCGTCGGTGGCGCCTATCTGCTCTGGCTGGGCATCAGGACGCTCATGCGCCCGCCCGAACTCTCCGCCGGTCAGGATGAAGCGCAGAAAAGCCCGTGGGGCTGGTCGATGCGCGGCTTTGCAATCAGCGGGCTGAACCCCAAGGCGCTCCTGCTGTTCGTCGCCCTCTTGCCACAGTTCGTGAGATCTCAAGCCGGATGGTCAGCCGCCGGTCAGATCGTGGCGCTGGGCTGTGTGCACATGGTCAACGTCGGCTCGGTCTATTCGGTCGTCGGCCTGGGCTCGAAGATTGTCCTGAGCACCCGCCCCAAAGCGGCGCGCAGGGTGAGTCAGCTCTCGGGGGTTGCCATGATTCTGGTTGCCATCCTCCTGTTTGCCGAACAGGTTTACGCCTTCGCACGATAGCCCACTCGCGGACGCTGATTCATTGCATTTCCCGGCGGCAAGACAAGTGAACCGGGTCACTGCGGGTCGGGATGCACCAGACCCGCCTCCGCGAAAATCAATTCGTACTGCTCAACACCGACGACGTTGCGATACTCGCGCCTCATCAAGATGAGCGCCTGCGCCGTCCGGGAAATGACGCCGTAGGCTTCCAGCAGCTCTGCATGTTCCAGAGCTTCTCCCAAAGTCATGGCCACGTCCGTCTCCTTACTGCATTTGTACCGCGATCAAGTCATTGGCGAACGTGGGCCGCGCGCAGGCAAACTCCATCAGGTCGAGGAAGCCGTTGCTTACCGCAAACGCTTCCAGCGCATCCTTGCCGCTATCAGCCTTGATGCGGCCGTAGCTTTCAACCATTTTCAGGTCGGTAATCAAGTACACCATCTCAACCTCTTTCCGTCTGGGAATGCCTGCCGTGTTTGTCCTCTGAAGGATTGATTCGAAGCGTACGTAGCGTCGCTTAAATCCAGCTTAAGCAGCGCAACCAGAACGAAAGCTTTGTTGCGGACCGCGGGAGTGCCTCAATGAGCGCCACGCAGGCGGCCATCGAATCGACGAGAGACCGTCAATTTCACCGAGAGCCCCGGATTGTTGTCCGCCAGGGTGAGCGTGCCCCGATGCAAGGTGGCTACACCCTTTACGAGCGAGAGCCCCAGGCCTACACCAGGCGTCCCCCTGCTCGCATCGCCGCGATAGAAGCGCTCGGTGACTTTCGCCTTTTCGGCCACGGGCACGCCCGGCCCGTCGTCAGCGACCTCGATTTCGATCAGTCCCTCGCGCTCGTTCACCGACACATGCACACGCGAATTTGCGTACTTCAGCCCGTTATCGATCAAGTTTCCGATGGCTTGCGCAATCAGAAGCGGGTCCACAACGGCTTCGAGTTCGAGCGGACAAGTTTGCGAGAGAACGATCGATCTAAGGTCTGCCAGCGGTTGATAGAACTCCACGGCCTCCGCCGCGATTTCCGCCACATTGCTGGCGACAAAGCCTGACCTTCGCACCCCTGCATCGATTTCAGCGAGCCTCAGCAGCGCATTGAAGATGCCGATCACCCGGTCGATATCGGAAAGCGAGCTTTCCAGTCGTTCGAGGTTATCCGGATCGAGCTTGTTCTTCAGGTCGAAAACCATCACCTCCATCCGTGTGCGGAGTTCGGTGAGGGGCGTACGCAGATCATGAGCAATGGCGTTCGATGTGTTGCGAACGCTGTTTATCATTTCGACCAGCGCCTCCTGGGCTTCCTGCCGCCGCTCCACTTCCTCGTGCAAACGCGCATTGCGTTCCTGGAGCGCTTTTTGTAGTCGTCGCAATTTAACGTGCGTTCGCACGCGGGCGACGAGTTCCTCCATCTGCAACGGCTTGGTGACATAGTCGACCGCGCCGACCTGGAAGCCCACGGTCTTGTCCTCGGTACGCGACAGCGAGGTCATGAAAATCACCGGAATGTCCGACGTTTCGGGCCGCGCCTTCAAACGGCGGCAAACCTCGAACCCGTCCATGCCCGGCATCATCACGTCGAGCAGTATCAGGTCCGGACGGACGAGCGCCGCACGGTTCAAGGCTTCTTCGCCATCCCGGGCAATCGAAACTTGCAGGCCACTGCCCTCAAGGAAGTCGACTACGAGGCCCAGGTTGGGCGCCGTATCGTCGACCACCAGAACGACGGGCGGATTGCGTTCAAACTCATCCGACATATGCACTAACATCCGTTCAAATGTTTCTCGATGAGCGACAGCAGTTCTCGAGACTCAAAGTTTTCCGCCAGGCGGCATACCGTGTCCGCCAGATCCTCATAGCGGGCGTCGCTTGCGCGCAGGGATTCCGTATGCCGGATGACCTCCCGCATCGACCCTCTCAGCGCGAGGTTGTGCAGCACCTCCATGCTCGCCCGTGGCGGCAGGACGAACGGCACTAACGCTTCCGCATGGGAAGGGCTTGAGCCGACCCGGAGCGGGCAAGCGGAATCATGTGCCCCAACGGCATACACGCCGTCACAACGGACAAGGGCGAGACCCTCTTCGCGCGAAACTCGCCAATGACCGGCGTCATCCCTGGCTGACGGCTCCCGGAGCGGCTGCTCAACCAGCAAATCAAACCAGAACCGGCTTCCTCGCGCATATTCGCTTTCGGCACGAATCGCGCTACCCATGAGGCAAGCCAGGTGCTGGCTGATCGAGAGCCCCAGGCCTATACCCGCGCTTCGCCGCTCGCTGTCGCCCGCCTGTTCAAATGGCTGGAAGATGCGCTCAAGATGGTCAGGCTTGATGCCAAGCCCAGTATCGGCGACTTCAAATCTCAACACATTGCCTTCACGCATCTCGACCGAGAATTTCACTTCTCCGGCGTCGGTAAACTTCACGGCATTGGACAGCAGATTGAGCAGCACCTGTCGCAATCGCTTCTCGTCAATGCGAACGACCGCCGGAAGATCCGACGCAACGGCACAATGCAGCGCGAGTCCTTTTTCGCGGGCCCGCACGCTCACCATGTCCGTCAGCATTTCGAGGAAGGGGGCAAGCAATACGTCGTTGGGTTCGAGGTCAAATCGACCGGCGCCGATGCGCGCGAAATCCAGCAAATCGTTAATCAAGGTAAGCAGATGCGAACCGCTTTGCTCAATCAGCGAGACTTGCGACTTCTGACGAATGGTCAGGTCGTCGTCACGCCGAAGAAGTTGGGCATAACCGAGAATGCAATTCAGCGGCGTGCGGAGTTCGTGGCTGATATTGGCCAAAAACTGGTCCTTCGCCCTGTTCGCGGATTCCGCCTCGTCGCGCGCGATGAGCACCGTTTCCTCTAGCGCCTTGCGCTCGGAAATATCCTGGAGAATGGCGATTGAGTGCTGCACCTGCTGGTTCGCGTCACGCTGCATGGAGACGCAAACATTGACCCACACGCGCGACCCATCCTTGCGTACGAGGATTTTCTCCTCCGTGTAGTGGGAAAACGCGTTATCGAGCAATTTCTTGAACTGCGCAACGCTCCCCGAAACACTGCTTTTCTCCGTGACATCCATGAATGTCATCGAGAGCAGTTCATCACGACTGTAGCCAACGATGTCGCAATAGCGCTGGTTGACGATGAGAAACCGGCCATGTCTGTCGCAGTGGGTAATGCCGACCGCCGCGTTTTCAAAGGTGCCCCGGAAACGCTCCTCGCTGGCCCGCAGTGCAACTTCCGCGAACTTCAGGTCAGTAATGTCGACCATGGTGCCGCAGACGCGCGCCAACCGCCCATTGGCAATCTGCTTCGACGCGCCACGGGTCAAGACCCATCGATAGGTTCCGTCGCGGTGCCGCACGCGGTGTTCAATGCCAAAGGGCGCGCAAACGGCCGGTTCGCTCGTACACTGCCAAAGCGCAGCGCGAAGTCGCTCTCTGTCTTCCGGATGCACGCCCTCCATGGCGCGATCCAGACCAGGCGCAACCGGCCCTTCGGTGTATCCCAGCCACGCCAGGATGTTCCAGCACTTCAGCGACAGTTCGCGCCCGTCGTCGCCCGAAAGATCAATCGCCCACACGCCGACGTTCGAGCCGCGCATCGCGCCACCCAGCCGCTCATTTGTCTCTCGCAGGATTTCGGCTTGTGCCGCGCGCCGCGACTCGGTAGCGTCGCGAATCACGAATACCATGCCGATGACCTCGCCAGCGTCGTTGACGATCGGCGTTCCGCGATTCTCAACCGGCACCATACGCCCGGCTCGGCCTACGAGTGCCGTGCGCGGAGGAAACTTGATGACACCGCCTTCACGCAAGACGGCGGCAACGTCAAAGCCCAGTGGCGCGGCCGCATCCTCGTCGAATAGCCTGAGAACCGCTTCGAGCGGCTTGCCTGCCGCGTCGCTGCGCGACCATTCTGTCAACGATTCGGCAACGGGGTTCATCAGCGTGATTTCGCCCTTGAAGTCCGTCGCGATGACACCGTCACCGATGCTATCCAGCGTCACCGCGTAACGCTGTTCGCTTTCGCGCAAGCGGCGTTCTGCGTCGTGCTTGTATAGCGCCATCTCGACGACGGTTCGCAATTGCAGGTCGTCGAAGGGCTTCAATACGTAGCCGAACGGTTCCGTCACCGTGGCTCGCTGTACCGTTTCCTCGTCCGCATAGGCCGTTAGAAACACGACGGGCAAATTCAGCGATTCGTGCAAATGCCGCGCCGTGTCAATACCGTCGAGTTCGCCCTCCAGGCGCACATCCATCAAGACGAGATCAGGCCTTTCCCTGGCCGCGAGGGTGATCGCTTCCTCGCCGGTCGTAACACTGCCTATGACAACGTGCCCACATCGACTCATTTGCTGGGCAATGTCACGAGCGACGACCCGGTCGTCTTCAACAATCAGTATGCGCGCTGATGACATGTTACTGGCCTTCCGCTTGTTGAAGTCCGAAGTGAATATCGAATGTCGTGCCGCCCCCGCGGCTCACCTCCACCGAGCCGTGCAGTTGCCTGGAGAGGTCAAACACAAGTTGCAGTCCGAGCGTTTCCGCACGTTCGAGCGAGAACGCCGGCGACAAACCCACACCGTCATCGGCGACACCAAGCCGGCACCGATTCTCTCCGACGGCGATCAGTTCGACACGCAGCCGCCCGTTTCGACCGCTCGGGAAAGCATGCTTGAGCGCATTCGAAACCAGTTCGTTGACGATCATCCCGCATGCGATCGCGCGATTCATGTCGAGCTGGACGTCGTCGACGGCAACATCCAAACTGACGTTCGATTGACTCAGCTTGTAAATACGCGAGAGGTGGGCGCAAAGATTCCTGATGTGAGGCGCCATGTCGATTCTCGCGAAGTTGCCTGCGCGATACAGATTCTCATGAACCATCGCCATCGAACGAACACGGTTTCGGCTCTCCTGAAACAGCTCGGCAACGACCTTGTCCTCGACGCGCGATGCCTGGAGGCTCAAGAGACTGCTAATCAGTTGCAGATTGTTCTTCACTCGATGGTGCACCTCGTGCAGCAGCGCGTCTTTCTCTTCGAGAAGCGCTTCGACCTGCTCCAGACTCGCATTCTCAATCGAAATCGCGGCCTGCGATGCCAGCAACTTCAGCACGGCCATTCGCGAAGGCGTGAACGCTCCGGGTGCGAGCTCGTTCTCCAGATACAGCGCCCCCACCAGCCTCGTTTGCTTGACGAGTGGCAGGCAGAGCACCGAACGCGATTCCTTTGCGCTGAAATACTCGTCGGGCGCAAATGCATTTTCCGCAGCCGCATCGTCGACAAGCAACGTCTCGTGGGTGCGAAGGCAGTAGTGGAGCATCGATAGCGGCACGGTTCGCGGCGAGGCGGCGCGCCGCTCCACGCGAACGTCACTTCCCTCAGTGGCCTCGGCTTCGATGTTGAGCTTCTCTTCATGCGGGAGGATGAGCAACGCGCGCCTCGCGCCCGTATGCTCGAGAACGATGGTCATGAGCGTGTTCATCAGGCGCTCGAGCACTCGCTCGCTCGATATTGCCTGCGAGGCTTTGACGACAGTTTCCATCTCCAGCTGATTTTCCAACGCCCCCACCACCGGAGTTCCTGGCTCCGTGACTCTGAGGTCAGGAAACTCTGCGTCCAGCATTTCGACCTTGCCAAGCGCGCCCCAGTTGAGATAGGCAGACCGTGCACTGCGCAGGTAGACCGTTGCGATCGTCGCAAAGCCACGCTTCGCGTAGAACCGGCCGGCCATGTCGTTGGCGAGTCCTTCGAGATGGAGCAATCGGCTGTTTCGCGCACATTCGATCGCTCGCTCGTATTGCCGCATCGCTTCGAATGCATTGCCGCTTACGCGCGCAATTTCCGCGTCGACCAGCGCTTCGCGCGCGCCGAAGCTGGCCGGATTGGACTGTGCCCATCCGCGGACCTTGCTCACGTGCCCGGCCAGTTCCGCGTCCATCAGGACGTCAGATTGTGAGGAGACCGCATCTTTTTCGCGGAGGCAGGTTAGCGCCGAAAAGAAGTGGTACACGGCGATTTCCTGATGCCCCCATGTGGTCCACAACAGCGGAGCAGCCTTCCTGCCAGCCTCCAATGCGCCCGCTGTGTCGCCCGCAAGATATCGCGCTTCCTGCTTGCGAATCCAGTGCCAGCATGCGGCAATATCAAGCGAACGATTGCCCTCGAAATGCTGCTCCAAAGCCTGCGCACTCGGATAGTCCGCGTCGGGCGAGCCAAACCAGGGCGCGCCGCCCCGCGCTTCGCGAATCAGTGCGAGCTGCGAATTGATGATGTCGACAATGAGCCCGAACCCTGCGGCTCGCACGATGCGCAAACGCTCGACAGCCTGCGCTTCGATTTCGGCCAGCGGCGCGGACGCAGCAAGAAGCGCCGTGACCAGGCAGCAACTGGAGAATCCGATATAGGTGATGTCGCCGCATTGCGTTGCCACCTCGAATGCGCGGCGTAGCAGCGGTATGCCGGCCTGAATCGGCTGCGTCCATGGCATGACGTGATACGCGAAACACATGTAGACGCGTGCGCGGAATCGATCAAGCCCCCTTTCGTCGACGAGCGCCATCCCGAGTTTGCCGAACTCGTAGGCGGCCACGTAGTCGCCGAAGAATGGGCCGACCGCCATGCCGAGATACGCAAACCCCAATGAAGAGGCGTCGGCATTGCCGTGCGCGATGCTCAGGTTGCCCATGCGCGTCAATATCAGGCACACCAGATTCTCGTCGGTGAAAAACGCGGGGGGCAAGGTCGCTGTGAATACGTTCAGCGTGGCTTCCACGGTTTCGTCATCGAGCAACCGGTTATCGCGCAAAGCGGCAATCGAGCCGCCTTTCACCTTGTCAGCCAGATTCTGGTACTCCCTGTCGACCGCTTCGCGGTCCGGGTGAGCCACCCAATCAATGTCGACTTCGCGAAGATAGCGCAGGCAAATATCCACCGCCGCAGCCATCTGGTCCAAAGCGGTGTGCAACGTTATCCGGAGAAAGGCCACTGCGGCCTTGTCCGGTACGCTGCCGGCGAAGCTTTCGAGCCTGCGCAGGCGCTCGTCGGCGAGCAATGGATTGCCGGAAAGAAACGTGCACTCGGCAAGCAGAAGTTCGAGGTCGAACTTCTCGGCGTAATGGGTCGTCCACGCCTCATCGCCAAGAATCCCGCTTCCCACGTGGAGATAATTCAGCGCCGTGCCGTACGCCGCGGCGGCTCTCGCGCGACGGCCCGCGCGCAGGTTCAGCAGCGCGACGCGCGTCCTCATCTGCGCATCGCCGATGGCGTGGAGCGCCCGGTTGTACTGGCTAACGACCTCGAAAATGTTGCGTTCGAGATTCGGGTCGCCATCTCCGGTATCGAGGCGTTCACCGATGCGCAGATGGGATGGCGCGCGCTCTGCGTCGGTCAGCAACGCGTACGCGGCCTCCTGGATCCGGTCGTGGACGAAGGCATACCCATCCGAATGACGGTAAACGAGACCTTGGGCAATGGCTTCGGCCAGTGCGGAGTCAACTTCGTCGTTTGAGAGGCCGCCCACTTGCGCCAATACCGACGTCGCCACGGTCGCCCCCAGGCAAGCAAAATCGACGAGCTGCCGTCGCGCGCGCTCCGGCAACCGCCCAATCCGGCTCACCATCAAGTCGACGACGCTAACGGGGAAAGCGCCCTGCGCAATCTGGTCGACATTCCACACCCATTGACGCGAGGCGCGGTCAAACGTCAGGTGGCCTTCGTCTGCAAGGACGCGCAGAAACTGGACTGCAAAGAAAGGGTTCCCCCCGGTCTTCTCGAACATCAATTGCGCGAGTCGTCCGGTCTCGGGCGTATCGCTGCGGGTCGCGTCACGAACGAGTCGCTCCACGTCGTCAACCACCAGCGGGGCCAACAGCAGGTCACGCACTTGCACCGCACCGGTTCGAACGTCACCCACTACGCGCGCCAAAGGATGGCTGGGACCCACCTCGTTGTCGCGGAACGCCCCAATGAGCAGGAAGTGGGCAATCCCGGGGCCCCGCCCTAGCGCCTCCAGGATCGAAATGGTTCCAGCGTCCAGCCATTGCAGGTCGTCAAGAAACAGCACCAGCGGCTGTTCGGGCGTCGCAAACGCCTCGATGAGCCGGGTCAACGCCGCGACGAAGCGCTTGTGCGCGTCTTCAGGGGGCATCTCCGCAATCTCCGATTGCGGACCAACGACTTGCTCGAGCGCGGGAATGAGGTCGGTCAACAAGCGGCCATGCGGCCCAAGTGCATGCTCGATGCGCTTTCGCCACTTTGCCAGCTCCCGCTTGTCTTCCTTGAGAATCTGTCTGGCGACCGACTCCAGGCACTGCGCAATCGTCGCGTACGGGATATCTCGCTTGAACTGGTCGAACTTGCCCGAGGCAAATCGCCCACGCCCCATCGAATGCTGGAATTCCTCGACGAGCGCCGACTTCCCGATTCCTGAGTAACCGGACACCAGCACGAACTCGGCCGTGCCGTCATGCGCGACCCGGTTGAACGCATCGGTCAGCGCACCCAGCTCGGCTTCCCGACCGTAAAGCCGCTCAGGTATCAACAGGCGGTCGTCCGAGTCCGCGGCTCCGGGCACAAATGGCGAGAAGCGTTCGCCGGTGCGCCATTGCTCTTCGCACAAGCGCAGGTCGTGTTCGACGCCACGCGCCGTCTGGTAACGGTCTTCGGCAGCCTTGGCGAGCAACTTGTCGACAATGGCCGCCAGCGATTCAGGGACATGTGGAACATACTCGCGCAGCGGCACAGGCTTGCGCGCCGTATGGCAATAAAGCCATTCGCCCGGGGAATTCGCGGTGTACGGATATTTCCCCGTGAGCGTCCAGTAAATAAGGATACCTAGCGAATACAAATCGGAACGTGTGTCGACCGGGCGATTGACAAGCCCGGTACGCTCAGGCGCGAGATACGGGTACGCAGGCGCGGCCGTAAGCGACAGGACCGATTCGTCGCCAGCGGCGCCAACCCGCTTCGCCACGCCAAAACCCGTCAGCGCTACCGCCCAGGTGGCCGGATTTACTAGCAGATGCGCCGGCCGGACGCCTTTGTGTATGACGTCCCGACGATGGAGGGTATCGAGGGCGGACGCCGCATTGGCTGCGATCGACAAGATCTGACCGAGCGAAAGCCGCGACGTGTCCATGATGGACAAGGGAATGCCGCCCGGGTCTTCGAGCAGCAGGGAGACGGAGGAACTGTCCTGGACGAGTTCGACGGGCCGCGCGAAGCGAGGACCATCCAGATGCGCACGCAACGAATAGGCGTTTTCGAGCAACGCCAGCGTTTGAGCAGAAGGCTGATGGGTCGTTGCCCGCACAACCAGTCGCGTCGCCCCGCCGTCGCCGGCCTCGACGCGCGACAGCGCGAGGACGCCGTCGTCCCATAGCAATTCGGTCGTCGATTCTTCAATATCCATGACTCTCCGTCGCTGCTATCCGCTCCGACGCCAGCTTTTATCCGTTCGCCGAGAGCATGTACCCGGCGTTGCGGACGGTTCTTAAGAGTGATACGTCAAACCCGGCGTCAATCTTCTGCCGAAGCTTGCTCACGTGCACGTCGACTACGTTCGTTTGCGGATCGAAGTGATAGTCCCAGATGTTCTCAAGGAGCATGGTCCGCGTGACGACCTGCTCGGCGTGCCGCATCAAATACTCGAGCAGCTTGAATTCGCGCGGCTTGAGCGCAATGACCTTTCCGGCACGCGAAACCTTCCGGGAAAACAGGTCGATGCACAGGTCGCCACACTTGAGCGTCGATTCGACCGCATCATTCTGTGACCGACGCAGGAGCACCTCCAGACGCGCCAGCACCTCCCCAAAGGCGAAAGGCTTGACGACGTAGTCGTCACCGCCCGCCTTGAGGCCCCGAATTCGCTCATCGACCGCATCCATGGCGCTCAAGATGAGCACCGGGACCTTGTTCCCGGTTGCCCGCATTGCCGCGACAATGCTGAGCCCGTCAACCCCTCCCGGCAGCATGCGGTCGAGGATGACGGCATCGTAAGCCCCCCCGCCCATGGCCAGGAACATGCCATCGCGCCCGTTATCGGCGGAATCGACGACATGGCCGGCTTCCGTCAAGCCCTTTACCAGGAAGCCGGCTACCTGCATGTTGTCTTCCACTAACAAGATTTTCATCCGCGTCACTCGTAATTGCCAGGATGCCTCGCTTTTCAGCACGACAACCGATCCAGGATTATCCGCTCTGCCTGAAAACTAAGCCTTTCGCCGACTCATTAAATTTAGTTAATGTTTTGTCCATGTTCCGATCATGTCGGCGTCGTACGCTTGCCGGCCGGCACGTCAGAAAATGAACTTGATGAACCTGATAGAAAGCGTTAACGAAATTTAATGCATCGGTAATGAGGAGGAAAAATCGCCTCGGTTAATATCCATTCGACACCGACCGTGCGTGTCACGACAACTCATCAATCAATCACCTGCCCGCCGGGACTTCCCGATTACCATCGGATGCAACCGCCATGACCCAAGCGATACCTCATCTCCCAATGCTCGCTTCCGGCTGCCAGATCATCCGGATTGGCGAATGCGAGGTCGACCTCGGAATACGGATATTGCGCCGTCGCGGTGACGTACAGGAACTCGGGGCTCGCGCGTTCGACATTCTCGCGGTACTCGCCCGGGCAGCGGGCCGCGTGGTGACGAAAACCGAACTGATGGACGCAGTCTGGCCAGACACGATTGTCGAGGAAAACAACCTGCATGTGCACCTCTGCTCCATCCGCAAGGCACTCGGGGCGGACGGCAAACTCATTGTAACGGTGCCGCGGCGCGGCTACCACCTGATCCCTCCCCGAACCGAGCCCGCCACGCTCGCCCCTCTCACTCGCGGCAACGCAGATGCCATAACCGGAAAAGAGGGGCTGCTCGGCCGGGAGCGCACGATCGCCGAGATACGGTCAAAACTGTCGTCTACGCACGTCCTGACGCTGGTGGGTGCCGGGGGAATCGGCAAGACATCGATTGTCCGCGAGATTGCGCACCGGCTTGCGCAAGAGCGGGTTTCAGACGTGCACTTCGTGGAACTGGCTGCCCACAGCACCGGTCGAGATGTGATCGACGCCGTTGCGACCCAGTGTGGCTTCAGCTTCGAAGGGCGGGACCCCGACCTTCAGTTCGCGGCGCACATGCTCGCGAAAATGAAGGGCGTGCTCATCATCGACAACGCGGAACACGTTGTGGAGCACGTCGCACCACTCATCGAGTTTGCTTGCCGTCGCCCGTCCGAACTCCTGGTGCTCGTGACCAGCAGGTTGCCGCTTCGCGTACCTTGCGAAGTTGTCTATCGCGTCGGCCCGCTCGCCCTGCCCAAGGCAAACGAGAATGCCGAGTCCCGACTCGACTGCCCTGCCGTGCGTTTGTTCCTGCGGCGGCTGTCCTCCAATGGACAGAGCATCGACGTGGACCAGAATCGTCTACAGGTGGTCGAGGAGATTTGCCGACGCCTGGACGGCGTACCGCTTGCCATTGAACTGGCGGCCGGACGCGCTGCGGTTCTCGGGCTGGAGCGCATCCGGGATGGACTCGAAGAACCGTTGCTCTACCTTGGCGGGGGATATAGAACGGCGGAGGTCAGGCACAAGAGCCTGCGTGGTTCCCTGGACTGGAGCTTCGAGATGTTGAGTGACAGCGAGCAAACCGTGTTCCGGCGCCTTTGCGTGTTCGACCGCCGCTTCGACTCGGACGCAGCGTGCCAGGTCGCCCACGACGACACGCTTTCGCCGCTGGACGTGATGGACTGCGTTTGCGAGCTGGTCGACAAATCGCTGGTCGAACTGTATATCGACGGCACCGAGCCCACGTATCAAGTGCTGGCCCCCGCGCGTTCCTATGGAAGGGAGAAACTCGCCGAGGCCGGGGAACTGAGCGCGGTTGTGGAAAAACACGCCCTGTACGCAGGCGGTAAAGGCGCCGACGTATCGTTCCCCCGGCTGAAGGTGGCGACTTTTGGCCCGGGAAGACGTGCTCAAATCACCGGCGACCACAGATCGTAGTTGAGCACGTACGCGCCCCCGTCACGCTGAACAGAGCCGGTAGTGGGCGAATTGAAGTGCATGCCGGTAATGGTCAGCTTGTCGGTTGCCATCCGGTCGAGCAGTTGCCCGCGAATGCGCGCAGCCTGCGCCGGGTCGCTATCAAAAGCAATGGTGACCGCCGGTTGCGCCATCTGGATGTGCGGGAAATGAACGATGTCCCCCCAGATCAATAGGGAGTCCGATCCGTTACCACTCCCGTTACCCAGCAGGTAGCCGGTATGTCCCGGCGTATGGCCAAACAACGGGACCGTCTGAATGCCCGGCAAAATCGACTCCTGCCGGAACGGAACCAGCTTTTCACCGTAGGCGTTGAGCGCATTTCTCGCCACGTCGAAAAACGGGCGGAAGCCGTCGGGCGCATTCGAATAGATTGCGTCGTCGCGCCAGAATGCGAGCTCCTTCTCATGCACGAACAAATGCTGCACGTTCCTGAATATCGGTGTTTGCAGCGGACCGGCGAGCCCGCCAATGTGGTCGGGATGCGCGTGCGTGAGCAGAATCGTATCGATTTCGAGCGGGTCGATGCCCGCAGCGGCCAACGCCACCTGAAGGCGGCCGCCCCAACCATTGATGCCGCCCGCGCCGCTGTCGATCAGGATGGTCCGGTCCGCGGTCTGAACGACGTAGGCATTGATATTCATCCGGGGCAACGGCGGCGCGCCGCGCTGTTCGAGCAGCGCTTCGGCCCGGGCGGCGTCGATGCCGTCGAGCAACTCGAAGGAGACGTCGAGATACCCGTCACTCAGCATGGTGACGGTCATGTCACCCACCTTCCTTCTGTTAACGGCCGGCGCCTGGAACGCAAATCGGGAACCCATGATGACCTCGCATTGACGGTGTGAGCGTGGTGATATTCAAAGCGCGACGACGATCTTGCCGATCTGGTTGCCGGCTTCCATGTAACGATGCGCCTCGGCAATGTCGTCGAATCGAAATACCCGGTCGATAACCGGTCGCAACGCTTTCGAAGCCAGCCCTTCCGAAATGAACGCCTTGGCCTGCTCGAGCTTGTCCGGGTCCGTCGTGATTTCGAATAGTTCGTAGCCTTGAATAACGATGTGCTTCGTCAGGATTTCCATGACGGGCACGGGAATATCCCGCGAATCGAGCGCGCCATATTGGTAGTAGATACCGTCATGGGACATCGCCCGGATGATGTTTCGCGCGTTCGGGCCGCCGACCGGGTCGAACACCACGCGCGCGCCGCTGGAATCCGTCGCTCGCAGGATTGCGTCGGTGAGGTTCGGATCGTCGCCGAGCAACACGTGGTCGGCACCGACTTCTCGCAAGGTGCGCTCCTTCTCCTTGCTTCGTGTGAGGGCGATGGTCCGGGCTCCCACCATGTTCGCGACCTGGATTGCCGCCAGCCCCACACTGCTGGTCGCAGCGCCAATGACCACGGTGTCCCCGCTCTTCAACTTGCCGTAGTTGATCAGCGCGCCGTACGCCGTGACGAACATCATCCAGGTGGCAGCGGCTTCTTCGTGGGTGACGCCGGCCGGATTCCTTGCGACGGCATGAACCGGGGCGTTCACCACTTCGCCGTACATGCCGTACTCGGCGAATGAGAACGCCGGAATGACGCTGACCGCGTCACCGACGGAAAACGCATTGGCGCCCGCGCCGACCGCGATGACTTCGCCGGAAGCCTCATAGCCGAGCTTCGCAGGAAACACGGGGTCGATCACGTATTGGCCCGTGCGGTACATGACCTCGGCGCGGTTGATACCCAAAGCCTTGACCCGGATCTGAACTTCTCCCGCCTGGGGCGCGGCCACTTCGACGTCGTCGAACTGGAGCACCTCGGGGCCGCCGATTTGATGAAAGCGAACTACCTTGGACATGTCTGGACCTCAAGTGCGTCGTGAACTTCGCTGCCGGTGCGTCGGCAACGGGCTGGTGACTGGCACTTTAGGCCTGCGACAGGCGCGGATAAATGAATTCACGAGCAACTGACTGTTTCCTCGCAGGGCAACAATCTCCCTGACGGGCACGCCGCCGCACAATCGTCTCGTCGCGCCTATTCCGGTTTCCCGGCCGCGCGGTGCCAAGGCACGAACCACGTCTCGTCTAGCGAGACGAGTTCATCGATGAGCCACTGGGAGAAAAGCCTCACGCGAGGCGAGACATACTGGCGGCTGGGATACAGCAGCGAAACGGGCCACGGCGTTGGCCGGCAAGGCGCCAGCACCTCCACCAGCGCGCCCTCTGCGAGTTGCCGCTCCACCAGAATTCCCGGCACCTGGATCAGCCCGAATCCGGCGACGCCGCAACGCACGTAGGCGTTCGACTCGTTCACGCTGATGCTCACGCTACAGGCGGCGGTCTGCTCCTGCCCGTCTTCGAGAAAGCGCCAGGCGAGCGGCCGGTTGTCGTGGCCCGAAAGAAAATGGATGCCCTTGTGTGCCGCGAGATCCGACAAGGACGCCGGCGTACCGTATTCGGCCAGATACGACGGGGAAGCGCACATCACCATGACCGCCGCGCCTACCCGCCTGCCGACCAGACTCGAATCCGGCAGGTCGCCGATTCTCAGGACGCAATCGACGCCTTCGGCCACCAGATCGACCGTGCGGTCGGTCACCCCGAGTACGAGATCGAGGCCGGGATATTGATGACTGAACGCGTGCAGGCGGTCGAGGAATTTCTGCTGGGACAGCGCAGCAGGCAGATCGACGCGCAACCGCCCGCGCATTGCCTCGCTCGATTGGCTGAACATCGTGGTTGCATCGTCGATACCGGCGAGAATTTCCTCGGTGCGCGCGTAGAACTGCTCGCCCTCCGCCGTGAGCTTCACGCTGCGAGTCGTCCGCTGAAAGAGCCTCACGCCAAGCGCGGCCTCGAGATCCTGGACGTAACGCGTGACGTGCGGGCGCCCTACCTGAAGCACTTCCGCCGCGTTCGTGAAGCTTCCCAGCTTCGCCACCGCGCTGAAAACCTTCATTGCTTGCAGCAGTTCCATGCGTTCTCCAGGAGCGGAATCAGGTGAACATGATATCGCTCCATTGTTGAACGTCGCTGCAACAATCCCCGTTAAGCCAGGCTTGCCGAACCGGCTCGCACGAAATGATGTTCCATCCTCGTGCGCAACACGCCGTCGAGTGCGGCTAGCTGTTCGCGCAGGCGAACCGCCTGGCCTTCCGTCATGTCGCTGAGCACGATTTTCTGTTCGAGCACGTCGCCGCAGCGGGTGACGGCCCAACGGTCGACGGCGGCGGTTTCGCTTTCGAGTACGGCGGCGGCTGTCGAGACGACACCCAGATTCAATCCCGATACCAGGTGAACCGTATGTGTCAACGTGAAGCCAGGGAGGACGTGCGACCAGTCTTCGCAGACTGCGGGGGAAGTGGCAGAGGTATCTTGGCGCATAGTCGCTCCGGATGAATGTTTTTCGAACCGGTGCCAGCTATGCCGCTCCCGTTTCGTTGCCGTCAATCGGCCGCATCGCCTCAAAGGCGTCCACCTTGCCCGGGCGGGCAGGTTGGCGTCGGACAGTCCGACTCTGGATGCATGACTTCTGATACTTCGTTCGACATCTCGAACTTCGGTCCATTATACCGAAATTTCGCGTTCGAACAAGAAGCCCGGCGAGCCTGGCTTCAACTGGTTTGAACCCAACAACGGAGCCAAAGAACCAGCCGGGCCTCCAAAGGCCGGCGTTACCCGATATGGCCCCTACTCGAACCTCACAGACCTACGAAGCCGAAATGACGACGGCCCCGTGGTTCTCCACCTGTGTGAACGTTCGTACGAAGCGGTAGGTCTGGCCGCCGATATCCAGTTCGTTGTGCCCCGAGCGCGTGGCTTCCAGAATCGCGCTCACCACGGCGTTCCGAACCACGCCGCACCGTTGCCAGTCCGCCTGGGGCTCGCCGGCGTCGCCAAGGTAGACCTCGCTCTTGTCGCTTTGCGAGCGCACGAGGATCAGGCTCTTGCCGCTGTCGAGCGAGCGCTCCAGATATTCGGCCAGCGTCGAGAGCGCCTCGGTGGCGGCATCCAGCGGGTCGTGAGTGGACCAGTTCATGAGTGACCTCGGCGGTCGTGTGCGTGGTGCACTCATCCTACCTGAGTGGACGCATCTTGCGCGCCCATTCTGACCAATTGCGCGCCGGCGGCCACGTGCGGCTCGCGTAGCGGACCGGCCGCGCCCCAACCGTTCAGGCGCTGACCGAGGCGGCGCTCGCCTTGCGCGTCGTACGCGTGGCATGCGTCGCATGCTGCAAGCGCGCGACGCCTTCGCGTATCTCGTCCACGTTCGGCGCGGCAAACGAAAGACGCAGCGACGCGGGGTCCGCATTGTCGGCGAAAAACGCCTTGCCGGGCACGAAGATCACCTTGCTCGCAATCGCGTTCGGCAACAGCGCGTCAATCGCCACACCGGGAATGCGCGCCCACACGAACATGCCGCCTTCGGGCTGATGAAACGCGATAGCGTCGCCGAATTGCGCGCGCAAGCCGTCGCACAGCGCCTCGCACTTGCCGCGATACGCCTGCGCAATGCGCGGAAGATGCCGCTCCAGCGAGCCCGCCGCCAGATAGCGCGCCGCGATGGCCTGCGTCCACGGCGTGCTGCACAAATCGACGGTCTGCTTGGCGATCACGCAACGCCGCGCGATTTCGGGCGGCGCAATCGTCCAGCCCACGCGCAGGCCGGGCGCAACGACCTTCGACAGACTCGAAAAATGCACGACCCAGTCGCGCGCCCCTTCCACTTCGCTCGCCAGCGCGAGCATGGACGGCACCGCGGCGCCCGCGAAACGCAGGTCGCCGTACGGGTCGTCTTCCACGATCACGAAGCGGTATTGCACGGCGAGGCGCAACAACGCGAGACGCCGCTCGCGCGTGAGCGTGGCGCCGGTGGGATTCGCGAAGGTCGGCACGGTGTAGAGCAGTTTCGGCCGCGCGATGGCGCCCGAGTCGAGACGCGCCGCGAGCACGCCGACGTCGATGCCGTCGCCGTCCACCGGCACCGTGACGATATTCGCCTGCTGGAGCCTGAGCGCTTGCAGCGTAGCCGGATAAGCGGGCTGCTCCGTCACAGCCGTGTCGCCCGGCGCAAGCAGGATGCGCAGCAGCAGATCGAGACCTTGCTGCGACCCGGTCGTGACGAGCATTTCCTCGGCCGTGCAGGTCACGCCACGGCGCGCCATCAGCGCGAGCAACTGCGTCTTGAGTTCGGGCAAGCCGTCGGTCGGGCCGTATTGCAGGCAGCGCGTGGACACCTGCCATGCCTGCGCCGCGGCCGCCTGCAACCCGTCGGTGTCGAACAGGTCGCTGGCCGGATAGCCGCCCGCGAACGAAATCATGCCTGGTTCTCCCAGGTACTTGAAAAGCTCGCGAATCGGAGAACCGGCAGGATGCCGAAAGGGTTCGGTGAAATCGTACATGTCGTGAATGGCCCGTAGCGGATCAGCAGTCAAGCCTCGATTGTGGTCAGCCCTCGCGCGCGCATCAAACGAAATCTAATCACGACATGATGCGGATTGCTCATCAAGCTCCGCGCGCGCGGGCGGCTTCACACCACGTTCTTCTCGACGATAGGACGATTTTCGAGCACGCGCGACCAGTCGAGCGAGGAAAGGTCGAGCGTGGTGTAACGACCATGCAGGATCAACTCGCTCACGCCCCGCCCCGTCGCCGGTCCCTGCTGCAAACCGTGGCCGCTGAAGCCATTGGCGAACACGCAATTGTCGATGGAGGGGTGATAACCGATGATGGCGTTCTGGTCCAGCACGTTGTACTCGTAATAACCGGACCAGCAGTTCTCCACGCGCAACGCCTCGAAACCCGGCACGCGGTTTGCCAGCGTGGGCCAGATCACCTCGTCGAAAATGGCGTGATCCACTTCGTCGAGCGGCAGATCGTCGGGATCGTTCTCGGGGCCCGGCGACGTTCCGGTGATATAGGTATTGCCCTCCGGGCGAAAGTACACGCCCGAGGGATCGATCAATAGCGGACAGTGGCTCAGCCGCGCGGGCGAAGACACATTGAAGATGCTGCGGCGGCGCGCACGGACGGGTATGTCGATGTCCATCATTTCTGCAAGCTTGCGCGCCCACGCGCCGGCGGCATTCACGAGCGTGTCGCATGCATGGCGTTCGCCGTCGCTCGCGATCACGTGCGTGACCTTGCGGCCGTTGCGCACCACGCCCGTGACGTCGGCGGCGACATAGCGCACGCCGAGCGACTGGGCCTTCTTGCGCAACGCCTGCACGAGGCCATAGCCGTCGAACCAGCCTTCGCCGCTGCGTCCGTAGGCGCCGCTCGCGAGGTCGTCGACGTTGAGCCAGGGAAACTTCGCGCGCAGCGCGTCGCTCGACATCAGTTCGATGTCCGCGCCAAGGCGCGTCTGCAACGCGTGGTTCTCGCGCAGCGTCGCCTCACCCGCTGCCGTGGCGAGAAACAGATAGCCGCCTTCATGCAGATCGATCGACGGCCGGTTGCCGTCCACCTGAAGCCGCTCGCCGATCGAGCGCAGAAACTCGATGCCGAAGAGCGACATCTGGATCGAGAGCGGCGTGGAAAATTGCTGCCGGATCGACGCCGCGGAGAGCGCCGACGATGAGCGCGCGTAGCTCGGATCACGCTCGAAAACGGTGACGGCAACGGTTGGATCCGCGGCGCGCAGAAAGTAGGCGATAGAACTCCCGATTGCCCCGCCGCCAACGATAACGACTTGAGAACTCACGACTGGCTCCAGATTGCAGATCACTGCGACGCGCTTTCATAGCGCGAATCGATCCACGACCGGGCGCGCAGTGCGCCCGGCCGCCCCGCCTTCACAGGCGTTCCTTCGCGTGCTGTTCGAGCGCGCTTACTCGACGTTGAAGTCGATGCCCTGCGCGAGCGGCAGCGCCGACGAGTAGTTGACCGTGTTGGTCGCGCGGCGCATATAAGCCTTCCATGCGTCGGAGCCCGATTCGCGCCCGCCGCCGGTCTCCTTCTCGCCGCCGAACGCACCGCCGATCTCCGCGCCGCTCGGCCCGATGTTCACGTTGGCAATGCCGCAGTCGCTGCCCGAGGCCGAAAGGAAACGCTCGCTCTCGCGCAGGTCGGTCGTGAACACGCACGAGGAAAGACCGTGATGCGCGGCGTTGTTCGCCTCGATGGCGTCGTTGAAGTCGCTGTACTTGAGCACGTAGAGAATCGGCGCGAACGTTTCCTTCAGGACAACTTCGGTTTGCGACGGCATCTCGACGATTGCCGGGCGCACGTAAAAGCCCTTTTCGTTGCCGGCCACCGCGTGGCGCTCGCCGCCGAACACCTTGCCGCCTTCGCGCTTCGCCTGCTCAAGCGCCGATTGCATGCGCGCGAACGACTGCTCGTCGATGAGCGGCCCCATCAGCGTGCCCTGTTCGAGCGGGTTGCCGATCGCCACCTTGCCGTAGAGCGTCTTGAGGCGTTCGACGGCCTTGTCGTAGACGCTTTCGTGCACGAACAGGCGGCGCAGCGACGTGCAGCGCTGCCCCGCCGTGCCCACGGCCGAGAACAGAATGCCGCGCAGCGCGAGTTCAAGATCGGCAGTCGCCGAAACAATGCCCGCATTGTTGCCGCCCAGTTCGAGGAGCGAGCGGCCAAAGCGGCGCGCGACTTCCACGCCCACCGTGCGGCCCATTTCCGTGCTGCCCGTTGCGCTGACGATGCTCGAGCGCGGATCCGCCACCAGCTTCGCCCCCACTTCGCGGCCGCCGATCACGAGACTCGTGAGACCTTCCGGTGCATCGCCGAACTCCTTCAGCACATCTTGCAGGAGCTTGTTGACGGCGAGTGCGGTGAGCGGCGTCTTTTCCGAGGGCTTCCAGACGACTGCGTTGCCGCACACAAGCGCGAGCGCCGCGTTCCACGACCACACGGCCACCGGAAAATTGAAGGCGGAAATCACGGTGCACACGCCCATCGGATGCCACGTTTCGGCCATGCGGTGGCCGGGGCGCTCCGAAGCGATCGTGAGACCGTAGAGCTGACGCGAAAGACCCACGGCAAAGTCACAGATGTCGATCATTTCCTGCACTTCGCCCAGGCCTTCCTGGAAAATCTTGCCGGTTTCCAGCGTGACGAGACTGCCGAGCGCGCGCTTCTGTTCGCGCAGCTTGTTGCCGAGCAGACGCACGAGTTCGCCGCGGCGCGGCGCAGGCACGTTGCGCCACGTCTTGAACGCCTCCTGGGCCTTCGCGAGCGCGGCGTCGACGTCGGCCGCCGACTGGCTCGCGACGCGGCCGATCAGTTCGCCGTTGATCGGCGAATGCACGGCGATGTCGCCCGCTTCCGCGAGCTGGGAGATACCGAGATCCGAGAGGATGGTGGAGGCTTTCATAGGTACAATCCCTTAAAAATTTCCGATACGAAACATTGCTACTTTAGGAAACTATACACGCGCAAATTTGTGGCGACAACACGAAAATCCACGGGAATTTCGACATGCCGCATGGATCGTTCCACGGCCGCTTTCCGCTACGGCGCAGGCACGAATCCGCCTCATCCGGCGGCCGTTCATTTCCTATTGGAAACAAAGCATCGGGCGCCGCAAGATGCGGCGCCCTCGAAGGTCACTGCGGCGTGACTGCGCGATGGCGGCAGATCAGGCTGCCCTCAATCGGCGGTACGCGTGGTCACGGGCACCCATGCCACCTTCTTGACCTGGTACAGCGTTGAACTGGGGCTCTTGAGGTCGCCCGCCGCGTTGAACGCAATCTTGCCCGTGATGCCGTCGTAGTCCGTGCCCTTGAGCGCGGCGTTGAACTGGGCCGGATTGGCCGAGCCGGCCTTTTGCATCGCCGTGATGGCGACCCAGGTGGCGTCATAAGCGAACGGCGCGTAGGCGAGCATGTCGATGCCGTACTTCTGCTTGAACTTCGCCTCGAAATCGCGGCCCTTGGGGAGCGTGGCGAGCGGCTGGCCGTACTCCCACACCGAGGCGCCATCGGCCGAGTCGCCGGCGAGCTTGATGAAGTTCGCGTCCATCACGCCGCCGCCCGCGAGAAATTGCGCCTTCAGGCCGAGCTGGCGCATGCGTTTGACGAGCATGGCCGCCTGCGCGTCGAGGCCGCCGAAGAACACGAGGTCGGGACTCGTGCGCTTGATGCTCGTAAGCTGCGCGCTGAAATCCACCGCCTTGTCATTCGTGAACTCGCGCGCGACGATCGTGCCGCCCGCCGCCTTCACCGCCTTTTCGAACTCGTCGGCCTCACCCTGCCCGAAGGCCGTGCGGTCGTCGATGATCGCGATGCGCTTCGCCTTCGTCACCGTCGCCGCATAGTGGCCCGCGTTGCCGGCGTTTTGCGAGTCGGTTGCAATCACGCGATAGATCGTCGGGAAGCCGCCCTGCGTGATGGCCGGATTGGTCGCGGCCGGCGTGATCATCGGAATGCCCGCCTTCGCGTAGATCTTCGAGGCCGGCAGCGTGGTGCCCGAATTGAAGTGGCCGATCACAACCGCCACATGGTCGTCCGCGAGTTGCTGCGCGACCTGCACGCCGATGCGCGGGTCGCTCTGGTCGTCCTGCGAGTCGATCACGAACTTGACCGGCTTGCCGCCAATGACCGGATGCGTGGCGTTGGCCTCGTCGACGGCCAGGCGCACGCCGTTCTCGATGTCCTTGCCATAGGCCGCGCCGCCGCCCGTGAGCGGACTGGCCACGCCGATCTTCACGACCACTTCCTGCGCGCTCGCGGCGCCGGCAACCAACATCAACGACGCTGCGATGGCGCAGCCATGACGAGAAGCGAGGAAACGGGGACGCATGCGATATTCCTTCGGTAACTGAAGTCGGCACGTGATGCGCGCGAACGGTCGCGCGGACCTTCGGCACACAGGACTCGTCTCGCGCCACGCCCTGCAAGGCAGCGCAAGGGCAAAACGTGAGCCGATTGTCAGCAGCCGATTGCCTCGCATCAAACGAAATCTAATCACCACGTGATGCGCTTTTCTCATCAAGCCCGCCTGCGTGGGGGATCCACACGGAGGATCGCGCCGCCCCGCAGGCATTGGGGGATACCCGATTGCGCCGGAATATGCGCTATGCCTCGACCTGATGAGTGTCCCGGTACGCGCGTGGTGAGCGCCTTGTTCCGCCTGGATTCGCGAAAGAAATCATCAACTTCCCGGCTGGAGATTTATTTAGTCATGCTATGCAAATTCAACGAAAAAACCAGGCGCGCCGCTCGACACTGAAATGTTATGATCGGAAACACAGAGTACGATACGAACATTCCCGAGTCCCCGAATGGAAACCCCATCCCTGAAGCCTGCGGAGAACGCCTCGGCGGAGCTGGGCAAGCGCATGAAGGCGGCCCGGCTGAAGCTCGACTACACGCTGGAGGCCGCCAGCCGCGTGTGCGGCGTGTCGCGCTCCACGCTCTCGAAGGTGGAAAACGGCGTCATGTCGCCCACGTTCGACGTGCTGCAAAAAATCGTCCACGGTCTGAAGATCGACCTTGGCGAACTGTTCGGCTCGGCGCCCCGGCCGCGCGCGAGCGGACGCCGCGCGCTCACCCGCAAGGGCGGCGGACAGCGGCATTCGGCAGGCTGCTATCAGATGGAGCTGCTGGCAACGGAGCTCGCGCACAAGTCGATGTACCCGTTTCGCATTCGCGTCACGGCGCACTCGCTGGACGAGTTCACCGAATGGGGCCGGCATGAAGGCGAAGAATTTCTCTTCGTGCTGAGCGGCTCGGTCTGCCTCTACTCCGAGCTTTACGCGCCCACCCAGCTCGAAGCGGGCGACAGCCTCTATTTCGACAGCCGCACCGGTCACGCAGCCGTGTCGACGAGCGAAGAGGACGCGGAAGTCCTCTGGCTCATCAACGAACCCCACCCGGCCGCGCACGACAGCGACGCCGGCGCGCCTGGCGCACCCGGCATCTGATCGTGCGCGATCAGGCGGCGTTGGCCGTCATTTTGAAAATGCCCGTGGCATTGCCCGCGTCGAAGCGCAGATCGGTCTGCCAGCGGCGCGAAGCCTGATCGAACTCGCGCTTGCGCGTAATGAACTCGTAGAACGATCCCGGCACCTGGCGCGTCACGCGCTCGCCGTCGGCCGCGCGGAACTCGCGCTCCACGGTGTCCGCGCGGTAGGCGGTCTGAAACACGCGGCCCGAGCGCGAGCGTTCGACCTCGGGCTTCATCGGGCGGCCCTTTTCCTTCTCCTCGTCGGAAAGCTTGAACACGTCGTCCACGCGGTCGGTCGCGTGATTGAACGCGTTGCCTTCCGTCGAGATCCATGCCATCTCCGCCGACTCACGCAACAACGTCTCGTAGTCCGAAACAGAGGGCGCGTCGTGCTGGCGTGCGAACGCACCAACGATCACCGGCAGCAGCGCAAGCGCCGCGTCGAGAGGCAGCGAACCGTCGCGTTCGAGTTCGGAGAGTTGGGCCATCGCGAGCGGCGTGAGCGGATCTTTCGAAGCGCCCACCACGTTGGTCACCGCCTGCTGGAACGCGGCCGAGAACCGCTCCGGGTGTAGCTCGCTCACGAAGAACTGTGCGATCTCGTCGGGTGCGTCTTCGTGGGCGTAGGCGCGGCCCGTCATGCCCAGCTTGTCCAGCGGATAGCGGCCGTTCAGGCGAAAGCCGAGCGGACGCAGGATGCGCGTGAACGCCGCCTCGCCGGGCGGCAGCGCGCCGTTATGCGGCCATCGCACCGTGCGCAGCGCGCCGTGATCGAAGTAGACCGCGCCGCCGCGCGCGAGCGCATCGTTCGTGTAGATGCGCCCGTTGGGCGAACGCTCCAGCAGGTCTTCGAACAACGCCATGTTCATCGCCTGCGCGAGTTCGGCGCGCGTGACCGTGCCGTCCTCCCAGTCTTCAAGAATCGACGGGGAGTTGAGCGTCGAAAAAAGGGCTTCGGTTTTCTCAGGGCCGAGCAGCGCCGACAACAGGCGTTCTACGTTCGAATTGCGCATCACCAGATCTCATGGGCACAGCCGCCACCAGGCGGCCAACAGTGGGGACGCCGACCTTCCGGTTCGGGCCGGCCATACGTGAACGTACGTAAACATACGTGAAACGCATTATTCGGACGGTTGCGTGCCGCGTAAAGCGAGATTAAATTGTTACTTGATGAGTTTACGGAATGATCATGCGAAAATTCAAGATCCCGAACATCGGTGCGCTTACCGCCTTCGAAGCCGCCGCGCGCCACGAGAGCTTCACGCACGCTGCGAAAGAACTGTTCCTCACCGAAAGCGCGGTGTCGCGCCAGATCGCCACGCTCGAATCGAATCTCGGCGTGCGCCTGTTCGTGCGCGCCAAGCAACGGGTCGTGCTCACGCGCGCGGGGCGGCTGTACAGCACGCAGGTCCGGCGCGCGCTGGAAAATCTCGATCGCGACACGCTCTCCATCATTGCGCACGGCAGCGGCGGCGGGTATCTCGAACTCGCCGTGCTCCCGACCTTCGCCTCCGAGTGGCTGATCCCGCGCCTCAAGGACTTCTACGACCGCACGCCCGACGTGCGCGTGAACATGGGCGTGCGCACCGACACCTTCTCGTTCGAGGAATCGCACTTCGAAGCCGCGATCCACTACGGCAAGCCCACCTGGCCCGGCACCTCGGCCGACTACCTGTTCGGCGAGGAAGTCGTGCCAGTCTGCGCGCCTTCGCTGCTCACGCGCCCCATCAAGAAGGCGCATGAACTGCTCGCCTACCCGCTCCTGCACTCCACCACGCGCCCGGACGCCTGGACACGCTGGTTCGACGATCTCGGCGTGGCGGACAACGCCACCATGCACGGCGTGCGCTACGAACTTCACACCATGCTGATCGCGGCGGCGGCAGCGGGCCTCGGCGTGGCGCTCGTGCCGAAATTCTTTGTCGAAGGCCAGCTCGAACGGCTCGGCATCGTCATCGCGTTCGATACCGCGTCGGTTGCGGACGGCGGCTACTACTTCGTCTACCCCACGGAACTCAGTCACGGCAAACCGCTAGAGCAGTTCCGCGCGTGGCTGCTCGACCAGGCCAGCGCCTACAGTACCCAGCGCACCCAGCACGACGCGCACGGCTCACATCGCGAGAATGCACGATAAGAAAAAAGTTTCTTATAGGAAATATTTCGGTTAGCATCGGACGAAACAACCCCTTTCGTCGCGAGACTGACATGGAAGACGTGGTCGTCATAGGCGCGGGCATCATCGGCACTGCGGCCGCGCTTGAACTCACGCAACGCGGCATGCGCGTGCGTATCGTCGACAGCGCGCCGCCCGGCACAGGATGTTCGTTCGGCAACGCGGGACTGATCGCCGTCGACCATGTCGCGCCCCTCGCGAGCCCGGAAACGCTCGCCGGCCTGCCCCGCATGCTGCTGCGCGCGGACAGCCCGCTGCGCCTGCACAAGCGCAGCCTGCCGCGCATGGCGCCGTGGCTGCTGGAGTTCGTCGCGCAAGCACAAGAGCCGCGCTTTCGGCGTAACACGCGCGCACTCGCGAGCCTCGTCACCGTCGCGGCGCAAGCCTGGCGGCGTCTGCTGGACGGCCATATCGGCGACGGGCTCTTTCGCGACATCGGTTCGCTCTATGTGTTCGAGCAACCCGTTGCGCCCGCAACGGAGCGTGCGCAGCTCGAACTGCTCGACCGGCACGGCGTGCGCTATGAGACGCTCACGGCCGCTCAGGTGCGCCGCGACTATCTGCCGGCGCTCACACCGCATATGAGCCACGCACGCTATTTTCCGGGCATGGCGTCCGTCACGAATCCGCAACGGGTGGTCGAGCGCATTTTCGACGCCGCGCTTGCGGCGGGTGCGAGCTTCACGAGCGGCGCGGTGCAGGCGCTGCGCCCCCTGCCCGACGGCCGGATTACCGTGACGCTCGACGGGCAAACCCACATCGCGGACAAGGTGCTGATCGCAGCGGGCTCACGCAGCGCCGAACTGGCGCAGCAACTCGGCGCCAGCATTCCGCTCACGAACGAGCGTGGCTACCACGTGCAGCTAGCCGCGCCGTCACGCGATCACTTGCGCGTGCCCGTGAGCTTCGTCGAGCGCGGCTTCACCTGCAACCCGATGGAGCAAGGCATTCGTCTTGCGGGGACCGTCGAACTCGGCGCGCGCGGCGCGCCGGACTGGCGTCGCGCCGACCTGCTCGCCACGCAATTCCAGACGCTCTTTCCTGGCGAGCCCGCCCCGCGCGTCGCGAAGCGCTGGTACGGCGAGCGCCCGACGCTGCCCGACTACCTGCCGATGATCGGCGAGATGCGTGGCGCGCGTAACGTTTTCGTGGCCACGGGCCATCAGCACCTGGGACTCACGCTCGGCCCGCTCACCGGCGAACTCGTCGCGCAATTGATCGCTCGCCAGCAGCCCGCCGTCGATCTCACGCCGTTTCGCATCGACCGGTTTTGAGGCGCAGGCCAACGTCCGGTCAAAACCGCACCCGCCACGGCGCGCTTGACATCCCGCATTGACAGCCCGCCGCGCGGATTAGAATCGCTCATCGGCCGTGCAACGCACACATAGCGGCGAGGCGATGCGGCCCAACCAACGCGAAGAGGCACACCCACGATGACGACGAACGCCACCCAACCCGCCGTAAACGTGCTGCGCGGCGGCGCGATCGAAACCACACATGCCGCCCATATCGCCGTGGTCGACGCTCAGGGCCGACTGCTCTACGCGCTCGGCAACCCGCAGCGCATGACGCTCGTGCGCTCGGCCGCCAAGCCCGCGCAGGCGCTCGCCGTGGTCGAGACGGGCGCGCTCGAACGCTTCGGCTTCGACGAGGCCGATCTCGCGCTCATGTGCGCCTCGCACAGCAGCGAGGATCGCCATATCGAGCGCACGCGCGCGATGCTCGCCAAGGTATCCGCAACCGAAGCGGACCTGCGCTGCGGTGGACACGCGCCACTCTCCGACGCCGTGTACAAGGCGTGGATCAAACGCGACTTCACGCCGGGCGCGGTGTGCAGCAACTGCTCGGGCAAGCACGCGGGCATGCTGGCCGGCGCGCGCTCCATCGGCGCGGCGCTGGCCGATTACCATCTGCCGTCGCATCCCTTGCAGCAGCATGTGAAGCGCATCGTGGCGCAAGCCTGCGACCTCGCCGAAACGGATGTCGAATGGGCCATCGACGGTTGCAATCTGCCCACGCCCGCCTTCGCGCTCGAACGGCTTGCGCGACTCTTCGTCAAGCTCGCCGCCGCGCAGGATCACGCAGGCACTTCCGCCGACGCCCGCACGCAGGCACTCGCCCGCATCTATCGCGCGATGACGTCGTATCCGGAACTGGTGGCGGGAGAAGGCCGTTTTTGCACGATGCTCATGCGCGCGTTCGAAGGTGCGCTCGTCGGCAAGGTGGGCGCGGCGGGCAGCTATGCGATCGGCGTCCGCGCGAGCAGCGCGACTGCCGCGCATACGGGCGGGCCCGCGCTAGGTATCGCGGTGAAAGTCGAGGACGGCGATCAGACCGTGCTCTACGCGATCGTCGTGGAAGTGCTCAGGCAACTGGGCATCGGCACGGCGCAACAGCTTGCACAACTAAGCAAATTCGACGCCCCGCGCATCGTCAATACGATGGGTGTCGAAACGGGCTTTGTCTCGCCGCAGTTTGCACTCAAACGCGTCGATCACCCGACGCACCAATGAGCATGGCGGTGGCGGCGCGGGCCGCGAAAGCCCGCGCCAACACAACGCTCACAGCAACGCCACCACCTTCACGTCGCTGCGATCGGCTGATGCCACGACCTTGCCGTCCACGCGGCGGAACATGAGCGTCACCGTATTCTTGCCCACGCGCAGATCGCCCACCTCCAGCCAGTCGATGCCTTCGGGCAACATGGGCTGCTCGACACGCACCTCGTTGCGCGCCGCGTCGATCGTCACGCCAAGACACGCTTCGAGCATCATGAACGGCGAGCCCGCGGCCCAGGCTTGCGGCAGACAGGCCACCGGGTACGCGGTCGGCGGCTCGCCGCGCCGGCGCGGAAAGCCGCAGAAGAGTTCGGGCAGACGCATGTCGAACGTCACGGCGGCCTCGAACAGCGCCTGCAAGAGCCGCACCGCCGCCGCCTTGCGGCCATAGCGTGCAAGACCGCGCGCGCACAGCGCGTTGTCGTGCGGCCAGACCGAGCCGTTGTGGTACGCCATGGGGTTGAAACGCGCCTGACCCGCCGCGAGCGTGCGCACGCCCCAGCCCGTGTGGAAGAGCGCCGATTCGAGCACTTCCGCCACGGCGCGGCCGCGTTCCTCCTGAGGCAGCCCGAACGCGAGCAGATGCCCCGCATTCGACGCCAGCACGCGGCACAACTCGCCGTGGCCGTCGAGCGCAATGCCGTAGAACTCCGACTCCGGCATCCAGAACTTTTCCTCCACGCAACGGCGGATCTTCGAGGCGCGCGCGGCATAGCGCGCCGCGTCTTCGACGAGACCGCGATGCGTGGCGAAGCGCGACATCGTCTCGAACGCGGCGCTCGCATACGCCTGCACTTCGACAAGCGCGATCGGGCCGTCGGGGAAGCGGCCGTCCGCATGGAACACCGAGTCGTGGCTGTCTTTCCAGCCCTGGTTCGCGAGGCCGCCTTCCGATTCGCGCCGGTAGTCGAGCAAACCGAGTTGGTTGCGGTCGCACACACCCGCAACCCAGGCCGCCGCGCGCTCGAGCGCCGGCCACAACTCGTCGATCAGCGAAACATCGCCCGTGCGTTCCACATAGGCGCCCGCCAGCACGACGAAGAGCGGCGTGGTGTCCACCCCGCCGTAGTAGAGCGCGAACGGTACCTCGCCCGTGGCCGCCATTTCGCTCTTGCGCATTTCGTGCATGATCTTGCCGACCGCCGCGTCGCGAAACGCCGAGTCCTCGCGCGCCTGATGCTCGGCGAGAAAACGCAGCACGCCGCGCGCGAGCGCGGGCGTGAGCCACAGCGTTTGCAGCGAGGTAATCACCGCGTCGCGGCCAAACGGCGTGGAGAACCACGGAATGCCCGCGTACGGGTACGGGCCGGTCGGCAAGTCAGTGGTGAGCAGGCCCAGGTCGGCGATCGAGCGGTTGATCCACGCGTTGAAGAGCGGATTGCTCGAACGCAGGCGCGCGGCCGCACGGCGGCGTTCGCGCATCACGATGTGCGAGTCGACCAGCGCGGCGCGCACGGCCGCGCGGCCCACGCGCTGTTCCGCCGAGTTCGCGAGGCAATGAGGCGGCTGGAAGATGCCCGCGCTTTGCGTGCCGGGCGCGGCGCCGGGCAGCGCCTCGACTTCGATCGCCACCGTGAGGTAGATCGAGACGCAGGCCTGCGCGGGCAGGTCCACGGTGAAGTCGGCGCGATCGGCGAGCAGCTTGCTCGGCGTGGGCGAGAATTCGATCCGCACGCGCCGCGCGACCTTGTCGAGGCCGATGTATTCGAGCCGCACCTCGCCGTCTTCCACGCGCGGCGGCATGAGCGTGCCGCGCTTTTCGCGCTTCAGGCCGCGCACTTCGAACATGTCGCGGAAGTCGCTCGCGAACGAAATGGAAAGCGGCACCACGGCGTCTTCGGTGCCATAGTTCGTGAGTTCGATGGCCTCGGTCATCATCGTGCCCGAGAGCACGCGCTCGCGCTGCACGTGAATCACGCCTTCGGGCGTGGTGGTGCCGCCGAGCGGCGGCAGCGGACGATTGGTGAGGTGGGCCGTGAACACGGCGTTGTCGCTGCTCACGCTGCCCGAGAGCAGCGAGGGCACGCGCCCGCCGAAGGTCAAACGCAGCGACGAGAGCACGCGCGTGTCGTTGACGAAGAGACCGTCGTCGACGCCGGTGATGTCGCCGAGCGGATCGTTGACGATAAAGGTGCCGCCCGACTTCAGCACATGCTGGTCGGCGCTTGCGACTTCGGGGGTTTCGGGCGCGATGAACGCACCGTCGGTTTCTCGTGCGTCTTGAACAGGATGATCCACGCCGCTTGAGCGCGTGACGCCACCGAGTGTTTCAGGATCCTGCATTGCGTGCCTCCAATGCCGTGCAACGGGTTACGGTACGGTTCGCTTCCGCTTGATTGTAGTGGCTTCGGCGCGCATGGAGGGAATCAATGCGCGGCTTTCTGCGGCCGCATGCAAGGAACGTGCGCGGAAAAAATTGCGGGCGCCGGCACGGTAAAACGTGCGGGCGCCCGTGAAGGCAAGGCATGCGATGCGCTTACGGCGCGCGCCTGACGGCGCGCCGCGAGAGCATTAGCGCTGCGCGATCGGCTTGGCCACGCGCGGCGCTTCGCCGATGAAGAGCTGGCGCGGACGGCCGATCTTCTGCTCGGGGTCGGCGATCATCTCGTTCCACTGCGCGATCCAGCCCACCGTACGCGCCATCGCGAAGATACAGGTGAACATCGCGGTCGGGATGCCCAGCGCGCGCTGCACGATGCCCGAGTAGAAGTCGACGTTCGGGTAGAGCTTGCGCGACACGAAGTATTCGTCTTCCAGCGCGATCTTTTCGAGCTGCATGGCGAGCTTGAAGAGCGGATCGTCGTGCAGGCCGAGTTCGTTGAGCACTTCGTAACACGTCTCGCGCATGAGCTTCGCGCGCGGATCGTAGTTCTTGTACACGCGGTGGCCGAAGCCCATCAGCTTCACACCCGAGTTCTTGTCCTTCACCTGCTTGATGAACTCGGGAATGTTATCCACCGAGCCGATTTCTTCGAGCATGTTCAGCGCGGCTTCGTTCGCGCCGCCGTGCGCCGGACCCCACAGACAAGCAATACCCGCCGCGATACACGCGAACGGGTTCGCACCCGAGGAACCCGCCAGACGAACCGTCGAGGTCGAAGCGTTCTGCTCGTGGTCGGCGTGCAGGATGAGGATGCGGTCGAGCGCGCGCACGAGCACGTCGTTGACCTTGTACTCTTCGCTGGGCGTCGAGAACATCATGCGCATGAAGTTCGCGCTGTACGAGAGGTCGTTTTGCGGATACACGAACGGCTGGCCGACCGTGTATTTGTACGCCATGGCGACGAGCGTCGGCAGCTTCGCGATCATGCGGATCGCCGACACCTCACGATGCTTCGGATCGTTGATGTCGAGCGAGTCGTGGTAGAACGCGGACAGCGCGCCGACCGCCGCCACCAGAATCGCCATCGGATGCGCGTCACGGCGGAACCCCCGGAAAAAGAAGTGCATCTGCTCGTGAACCATCGTGTGGTTCTTCACCGAGGCCACGAATTCGTCCTTCTGCTGCTGCGTGGGCAGTTCGCCCTTGAGCAGCAGGTAGCAGCTTTCGAGGAAGTCGGCGTTTTGCGCGAGGTTGTCGATCGGGTAGCCGCGGTACAGCAGTTCGCCCTTGTCGCCGTCGATATAGGTGATCGCCGAGTTGCACGCCGCCGTGGACATGAAGCCCGGGTCGTACGTGAACATGCCGGTCTGGCCGTACAGCTTGCGGATATCGATCACGTCCGGGCCCGTGGTGCCCTGGTAGACCGGCAGTTCAACGCCTTCAGCGTGGCCGGGGATCGTGAGCGTGGCGTGTGTCTTCGAATCGATCATTCTGTGTCCTTGGATTGCTGTCACTTCGCGACAGGAGGCAGCCACGCCGGGGGCCCATTCGTCCGGGCAGGCATTGCTGCGACCGCTCGTCGCATTCTACGTCGCAGCGCAGCATCGATTGATAGCGCAGGCAGCAACAATCCCTCTTCGTGCCAGCAACATTCAAAGCTTGCGGCTTCCTTAACATCGATTCCTGCAACAATATTTTGCTCTTGCGGTGCAACATGACGCACCCCGGCTCTGCGATACTGCTTGACATGCGATGACTTCCCCTAATTGTCCTTGCATGCTGTAGTTCGACCCGCCCTCACCGGCGGGTCTTTTTTCTTGGCCACACGCGCTTAAAGCAAAACGTAAGGAAGCAACGGATGAACATCTCGATTGACACCCTGTTCGCAGAAGACGAGCTCGCAGAGGGCGCCGTCGTCACGGCACTCAATCATCAGGACATCGTGGTCGCACTCTCGGCGGCGCTCGCGAGCGAACGCGTCGCCGTGCTGCACATGCTGTATCCGCGCACCGACGCGCGCACGCACCGCAGCCTCGACGCCCTCGTGGACGCACTGCACGGTCATGGTCTGCATCAGGTAGCGCGGCTCGTTTCGCAGGAAGCGCACTACCTCGTGTTCAAGGACCCCGTGAAGGCGTGGAAGGCTTTCCACGAAATCCGCAACGATTCGCTCGCGATCGGCGTGCATCTCTACTATGCGGGCCTCGTGGGCGAAGCCGCGGAGCACAAGCTCGACGCGCACGCGCACGGCCGCGAATAAGCGCCAATCGTTCGGGATACGAAACATCCCGCAGCCAAAGCAACGGCGGCCGCGTGACTCGATGCACGCGGCCGCCGTTGGCGTTTCTGCAACTTTTTTGCGCCCTTTTTCAGCGCCCTTTTCAGCGCTTTCCTAGCGTCCGTGCCAGCTCACGAACCGGTCGATCAACTCGTTGAACGCCGCGGGCCGCGCGAGATTCATGCCGTGCGACGCGCCCTCCACGCTCGCGCGCCGTGCGTCGGGCAGCCACGCTTCGAGCGCCGCCACCGCACGGTGGAACATCTCCGGGCTCAACGCCCCGTCGATCAGCAGCACGGGGCAAGTCACTTCGGCCGCGTCCCCACGCGTGTACGCGGGCAACGTGTCGTGAAACTGCGGGCCGAGGGTGTGCGCGTTGTCGGTCGCCATGCGGCGGAACGCGTGCGTGCTCTTCGCCCAGAAGCCGGGTCGGCTCACCGAATCGACGAATAATTCCAGCCCCGCATCCACCTCGCCGGATTCGATCAGCGCCACGGCGCGGGCGCGCAGTGCGTTGACGGTCTCCGGCAGTGTGGCGAGCGTTTGACCGGGCTGCTGCACGGGCCCGCCGGGATCGGCGAGCGTGAGCGTGCGCACGTGCCCCGGATGCCGCCGCGCGAACTGGAACGAGACAAGGCCGCCGCGCGAATGGCCGATCACGTGCGCCGGACCCGCGCCGAAGCCGTCGATGAACGCGGCCAGTTCGTCGGCGTGACGCCGCCAGCTGAAGGGCTGGCCGCGCGCGGCGTCGCCGGCGGGCCAGTAGTGCGTGAGGCTCACGGAAACGCAGCGGTAGTGCTGCGCGAGACCCGCGAGTTGTGGCTGCCAGTAACGGTAGTCGCACAGCGACCCGTGCACGAAGAGAAGGAGTTCGCCCTCGCCCCGTTCGACATAGGGCATGGGCAGGCCGCCGGGCAGTTCGACGAACGTTCCGGGGGCGGGAAATGCGGCTGGATTCACGGCTGGATGATGTGGAGGCAACGAACGGGCGGCGCGCTGCGGCGGCGGGAAGCCCCTGCCACGGCGGCGCACGCCGGCAAAGTGGCGTATTGTCCCACGGCGGCGCGCAAGGCACAGGGCGAACAAGCGGGGAACCAAGCGGGCGAACCCGCGCCGTCACCGCCCGCCAGCGCCTTATTCGACCGTTTCGAACGCGTGCTCGCTAATGAGCGAAGACGCCGCGCCCGCGCCGCGCACCGCGCAGGTGAGCGGCTCGTCGGCCACGCGCACGTTCACGCCCAGTTCGGCCGCGAGGCATTGGTCAAGGCGGCTGAGCAGCGAACCGCCGCCCGTCAGCACGATGCCGGTATCGGCGATATCGGTGACGAGTTCGGGCGGCGCCGTTTCGAGCACGTGGCGCACCACGCCGATCACCTCGCGCAACGGCGCGGCCAGCGCGTCGGCCACGTCGTGGCTCGTGATCTCGATGGTGCGCGGCAGGCCGTCCTCCATGCTGCGCCCGGTGGCGCGCATGCGTTCGACAGGCTCGCCGTACAGCGCGCAACCTATCGTCTTCTTCACGTGCTCGGCGGTCTGCTCGCCGAGCACGACGCCGTAGAGCGCACGCACGTGATCGACGATGGCGCGGTCGAACTGCTCACCGCCCACGCGCACCGAGCCGCTGCACGCCACGCCGCCCAGGGCGACGATGCCCACTTCCGTCGTGCCGCCGCCAATGTCCACGACCATCGAGCCCGTTGCCGAATTCACGGCCAGGCCCGCGCCGAGCGCCGAGGCGAGCGACTCGCCGATCAGGTTCACGCTTGCCGCCCCGGCCGCGAAGGCCGCCTCGCGAATCGCCCGGCGTTCGACCCGGGTCGCGGCCGCCGGCACGCACACCGTGAACGCCGCGCGCCGCCCGAGCAAACGGCGCGGCTGCGCCATCGCCACGAAGCGGCGCATCATGTGCTCGGCGGCGGAGAAGTTGGCGATCACGCCGTGCGAAAGCGGACGCACGGTTTCCAGATTGACGGGCGTGCGGCCGAGCAGATCCTTCGCCTCGCGGCCCACGGCGGCCACCGTCGTCTCACCCGCGCCGGCGCGGCGCTCGAAACAGACCACGGAGGGCTGATTGAGCACGATGCCTTCGTCGGCGGTATAGATCAGCGTGTTGGCCGTGCCAAGATCGAGCGCCATGTCCTGGCGGAACAGCCTTTTGGAAAAAATGGAATGCGGCTTGGCTCGGGCCATATTGGTCTGATGTGCGGTTTTGAGCTGCCCGGCTGGCAAAGCGCCGCCGGAGGGCATTCCCGATGGCGGCCTCGTCCAGGCTGCGCGAACTGACCGCGCGCCGGGCGGAACGGGCCAACGCGGCCCGCAAAGCAAAGGGTCGCGACGACTCCCCGTGTTAACGGCCGCGACCGGCGCGAACTTTAGCCGCGCCAAAAATAACTGCATAGGATAATCGGCAAAAATGGCCGAAATAAGACAGTTTCGAATCCGGCGATGTGTCGCTTATACCGATTTATATGAATTTGAATGGGCGCACATAACGGGGTCGGAAACTTGTATTGAATCGCCGGGCCAGTGGCGGCCCGGCGTTCGCACCAGCGTGCGTTAGCCGTTGGATTCGCGCGCGAGCGCGCGCACCAGGGCGTCGCGCCCGAGCATGACGCCCTGCGGCGTGATCGTGTGACCCACGCCCGGCAACGCGAAGGCGGTGACGGCAAAGCCGGCGTCGCTGAACGCGGCGGCGGCGCGCTCGAGTTCGCTCGCCGCAATCACCTCGTCGTCCTCGCCGTGCACGAGCGTAAGCGCCGTGTGGCTCCTCGCGACCACGGGCGTCACGAGACGGCCCGCGTACGCCACCACGGCCGCCGCGCCCGAAGCCTGTGTCGCCGCGTGGTAAAGCGACATGATGGAGCCCTGCGAAAAACCGACGAGCGCGAGCGCTTCGTGGCCGAGTCCCCAGTGCGCAAGTTCGGCTTCGAGCCGTCGCTCGAAAACCTGCGAGGCCGCCACCACGCGCGCCTCGCGGTTCGTCTCGCTGATATCGCGCAGACTGAACCATTGGCGGCCGCCAAAGCCGCCATCGAACGGCTCGCTGCCGTCGAGCGACGCGAACGCGACGCCCGGCAGCGCATCGCGCCACACGTCGGCGAGCGGCGTCAGGTCCTGGGCGTTGCTGCCCACGCCGTGCAGCAGCACGACCAGCGCGCGCGCCGCGCCATCTGCGGGCGCCAGGCGCCAGCCTCCATCAAATGCTTCCCAGCTCATGGTCAGGCCTCCCCTGTGGGTGTAACCGTATTGTGTGTTGAGCGCGCGCATTTTGCGCGGCGCGAGACAGGCGCAAGGATACGCTCGCCGTGCGCGATGTGAATGAAAGACTCAATTTCCCGCTGTTAGGTAAAGCGTCAAAGTGACAAACCAGGCGGCGAACCGGGCGGCGAAAGCCGATCGCAAGCCCCGATGACCCTGTGCCGCATGGGGCTGCTTCGCGGATGGCGATGACCTGCGGCGATTGCGGGTATCCTGTGCCGCAAACCGAATCAGCGGAGAAGACGCTTGAATCAACCCGCCGCATCAGCCGCGCCGCCCGCGCCACCGCCGCCGCTCCAGGGAGGCAGTCTGCTCCTCGGGACCATCGCGGTCTCGCTCGCGACTTTCATGAACGTGCTCGACACGTCGATCGCCAACGTCGCCATTCCGACCATCTCCGGCGACCTCGGCGTTTCCGTGGACGAAGGCACGTGGGTCATCACCGTGTTCGCGGCGGCCAACGCCGTTTCCATTCCGCTCACCGGCTGGCTCACGCAGCGCTTCGGGCAGGTGCGCCTGTTCATCACCTCGATCCTCTCGTTCGTGCTGGCCTCCTGGCTGTGCGGCATCGCACCCAGCCTGCCCTTCCTGCTGATCGCGCGGGTGCTCCAGGGCGCCGTGGCCGGCCCGCTGATCCCGCTCTCGCAGGCCATCCTGCTCGGCTCCTGGCCCAAGGACAAATCGGCCAGCGCGCTCGCCTTCTGGGCAATGACCACGACCGTCGGGCCGATTGCGGGACCGGCGCTCGGCGGCTGGATCACCGACAGCTACAACTGGGCGTGGATCTTCTACATCAACATACCGGTGGGTTTCTTCGCCGCGTTCGTGACGTGGTCGATCTATCGCAAACGCGAATCGGCCACGCGCAAACCGCCCATCGACGTGGTGGGCCTCGCTCTGCTGATCACCTGGGTCGCCTCGCTCCAGATCCTGCTCGACAAGGGCAAGGACCTCGACTGGTTCAACTCGCCCGTGATCGTCACGCTTGGCATCGTCGCGCTCATCAGCTTTGCGTTTTTCCTCGTGTGGGAGTTGACCGAGGCGCATCCGATCGTCGATTTACGCTTGTTCGGACAACGTAACTTTCTCGGCGGTACGATCGCGATTTCCGTGGCGTATGCGGTGTTCTTCGGCAATCTCGTGCTGCTGCCGCAATGGATGCAGGAGTATCTGAACTACCGCTCGGTGGATGCGGGCTTCGTGACCGCGCCGCTCGGCATTTTCGCGCTGCTGCTCTCGCCCGTGGTGGGGAAGCTGCTGCCCCGCTCGGACGCGCGCATCATCGCGACGATCGCCTTCGTGCTGTTCGCGGGGGTGTTCTACATGCGCTCGATGTATGTGGTCGAAATCGACACCTTCCATCTCGTGCTGCCCACGCTGCTGCAAGGCATCCCGATGGCGCTTTTCTTCGTGCCGCTCACGGCCATCATTCTTGCGGGGCAGCCGCCGAGCCGCGTGCCGGCGGCGGCGGGCCTCTCCAACTTCGTGCGCGTGTTCTGCGGCGCGGTGGGCACCTCGATCGCCACGAACGCCTGGAACAACCGTACGATCCTGCATCACGCGCGGCTCACCGAGCAGGCCTCGATCAACAACCCGACTTTCGTCCAGGCCATCGACCAGACGCAGAAAACGCTGCATTTGAGCGAACCGTCCGCGCGCGCGCTGTTCGACTTTCAGCTCACGACGCAGGCCGCCATGATGGGGCTGAACGACATTTTCTATATCTCGGCCATCATCTTTCTCGTGATCATTCCGCTTATCTGGATCACGAAGTCGACACGGGGCGGCGGAGGCGGCGCGGCCGGCGCGCATTAGCCCGACCGCGCATTAACCGAAGCGCGCGGGCAAATACGGTGTGGGATCGATAAACGGCGTTTCGCCGACGATCTGCTCGGCGACGAGACGCGCCGTGACCGGCCCGAGCGTGAGCCCATGATGGTTGTGGCCGAACGCGAACCATAGCCCCGCGTGGCGCGGCGCGGGGCCGAGCAGCGGGCGCATGTCGGGCGTGCAGGGGCGCAGGCCCATCCACGGCGTTGCATCGAGTCGCGCGCCAAGGCCGAACACGGGCCGCGCCTCGCGCTCCGCCGCGTCGAGTTGCGCGTAATTGGGCGGACGCTCGCGCGTGGCAAGCTCCACGCCCGTGGTGAGCCGCAGGCCGCGCCGCATCGGCGCGATCACGTAACCGCCCTCGATATCCACCACCGGCCGTTCGAGCGGCGCGCGCGCCTCGCTCGCGTAGTGCATGTGATAGCCGCGTTTGACCATGAGCGGCACGCGGTAGCCAAGCGGGCGCGTGACCAGATCCGACCACGGGCCGAGCGCCACGACCGCAAGCTCGGCGCTCACCGGGCCATCGTCGGTCTGCACGCGCCAGCCCTTGCCTTGTGGTGCGATCGTGCACGCGTCGCCGCGCACGATCACGCCGCCTTCGCGCACGAACAGTTGCGCATAGCCTTTTGTGAGTCCGCCAGGGTCCGCCACGCTCGCGGGGTCGATCCAGTGAATCGCGCCCGCGTAGCCTTCGCCAAGCGAAGGTTCGAGCGCACGCAAGCCTGGCGCGTCGAACATCCGCACATGCAGACCATGCGCATCGGCCACGCCTTGCGCCGTGCGCATTTCCCGCTCGAACGGCCCGGGCGCACGCCACGCTTCGAGCCAGCCCGAGGGCCGCACCAGTTCGCGCAAACCCGCGCGTGCGATCAGCGCGTCGTGCTCGGCCACGCTGCGCTCGATGAGCGGCAGCATGTCGCGCGCGGCGAGCGCGAGCCGCGCCGGCGACGACTCGCGCCAGAACGACGCGAGCCAGCGCGCGTAGGCGGGCAACGAGCGCACGTCGTAGCGCAGCACGGTCGAGTCGTTGCGCACGAGGCGCAGCAGCGTGCGCCAGTCACGCGGAAAGCCATACGGCACCACCGACGACGACTCGATCAACCCGGCGTTGCCGTGGCTCGTTTCCTCGCCTGGCCCGCGCCGGTCGACGAGCGTGACCTGCACGCCGCGCGCCTGCAAATGCAGCGCGACGCTCACGCCCACGATGCCCGCGCCGAGAACGATCGCGCTCTTGCTCATGAATTGACTCTGCCGTCCGAAATTACCGCAATCACTTCGCGACGATATCGCGCCCGAAATACTTCATCGAGAGCTTCGTGAGCGTACCGTCCTGGCGCAGCGAATCGATCGCCGCGACGACCTTGGCCTTGAGCGCCGCGTCGTCCTTGCGCATACCGAAGCCGGTGCCTTCGCCGAGCGTGGCGGGGTCCTTGAGCGGCGCGCCGGCGAATTCGAAGCCCTTGCCCTGCGGCTTCGAGAGGAAGCCGTCGGTGGCGGTCTGCACTTCCTGCACCGCGCCGTCCAGACGACCGGCCGCGAGGTCCGCGAAAATCTGGTCCTGGTTTTCATAGGTGACGACGTTCACGCCCTGCGTGCCCCAGTGCTTGCGCACGTAGTCCTCCTGGGTCGAGCCTTGCAGCACGCCAACCGACTTGCCCTTCAGGCTCTCGGGCGTGGGCTGGAGACCCGAGCCGCGCTTCGCGACCATCTGGATCGGCATCACGTAGATGGCGGGCGTGAAGGCGATCTGCTGACGCCGCTTCTCGGTGATGTTCATCGCCGAATTGATGACGTCGAACTTGCGCGCCTCGAGCGCGGCAATCAGCCCGTCGAAGCTGTTCTCGACCCACACGCACTTCATCTGCAACTTCTGGCACACGGCATTGCCGATGTCGATATCGAAGCCCTGCAATGCCCCCGAAGGCGTCTTGCTCTCGAACGGAGGATAGGACGCCTCCACGCCAAAGCGCAGCGTTTTCGGATCCTGCGCGTGCGCCGCGCCCGCCGTCATACCCGCGAAGCCAGCAAGGCTGGCCGCTGCCGCGAAGCGAATCATCTTCCTGTTCATCGTCGTCACCCAATTCGTAATCAGTGTCAGTTCAAGCGCGATGCGCCCCGTGCAACGCCCTTTCCCGAGCGCCGCGGCCGCAGGAGGAATATAGACGAAAAATAAAAAGAAAGTCTAGAATGGACAAAAATGTCTACATCGCCACTCTGGAGTCCCCGCATGAACGAGACGTCCCAATCCACCGCCGCGCCGCTCGTCGTCGACGCCGCTCAGGTGCGCGCCGCCCTGCCCGGCCTCGACGTGCGCGGCGAACTCGCACGCCTGTTCGCCTCGCTCGGCCGCGGCGAAGCCGTGCAGCCGCCGCAAACGCTCACGCTGTTTCCCGGCCAGGCCGGCGACTTCATCACCTATCTCGGCGTGCTCGGCGAAGCGGGCGTGTTCGGCGCGAAGCTCTCGCCGTACATCGTGGGCGCCGAAGGCCGGCCGCCCGTCATCACCGCCTGGACCGCGCTGATGTCGATGAAAACGGGCCAGCCGCTCATGTGGTGCGACTCGGCGCTGCTCACCACCGAGCGCACGGCGGGCACGACGGCGCTCGCCGTCGACCAGCTCGCGCCGCGCGAGGCAAAACGCCTGGCCGTAATCGGCTCGGGCGCGGTCGCCCTCACGCACATTCGCCATGTTGCGCCGCTGCGCGCGTGGGAGAGCATTCAGGTGTATTCACCGAAACTCGCGGACGACGCCAGTCGCCAGGCCGAGCTGCGCGCGCTCGACGCACGCGCCAGCGTGGCGGCGACGACCGAAGCATGCGTGTGCGACGCCGACGTGGTGATGCTCTGCACCTCCTCCGGCAAGCCCGTGCTCGCGCTCGACGCCCTCACGAAGCCCGCGCTCATCACGTCGATCAGCACGAATGTCGCGCAGGCGCACGAGATCGACCCCGCCGCGCTGCCCTCGCTCGACGTGTACTGCGACTATCGCCACACCACGCCGCAAAGTGCGGGCGAAATGGTGCTGGCCGCGCGCGAGCATGGCTGGTCGCCGGAATCGATCGCGGGCGACCTCGCGGAACTCGCGAACGACGCCTGCCCGCGGCCGTCTTACGCGCGCCATGCGTTCTTCCGCTCGATCGGCCTCGGCCTCGAAGATATGGCCATCGCCCACGCGCTCTATACGCATCTGCGCGCGTGATCGCAGTATCATCGACGTCCTTCGCGCCGCCCAGCCAACGCGCGCGCCACGTCAACCTGAGATCGAAACCGTGAAAAAGCCCGCCAGCCCGAAAACGTCACGCGACATGCTGCTCGCGCGCTACGCACACGTGGCCGACAGCATCACGACGCTGTTCTTCCCGTTCGCGGAAGTCGTGATTCACGATCTCGCCGACCAGACCGTGGCGTATCTCTCGAACAATCTCTCGAAGCGCGAGATCGGCGACGACTCGGCGCTCGAAGACGTCGAGGAAACCACGCGCGAGAAGCTGCTCGGCCCCTACGAGAAGGTGAACTGGGACGGGCGGCGCATGCGCTGCGTGAGCACGGCGCTGTTCGATGACGAGGGGCGCGCGGCGGGCGTCATGTGCATCAACTTCAACATCGCCGCGTTCGACGACATGCAGGCCACGCTCAACCTGTTCCTGCGCGGCGCGGGCGTGATCGCGCAGCCCGAGGAGCTGTTCAAGGACGACTGGCAGGAGCGCATCAACACCTTCCTGCACGGCTGGCTGCGCGAACGGCAGATCGCGCTCAACTCGCTCACGCGCGAGCACCGGCGCGAACTGGTCGAGGCGCTCCATGCCGAAGGCGCGTTCAAGGGCAAAAGCTCGGCGAACTACGTTGCGAAAGTGCTGGGGATGGGGCGCGCGACCGTGTACAAGCATCTGCGCGAGATGAAGGCGGACGCGCAATAACGCGCAATATCACGCGCCAACGCACAATCGCGCACGGCTGCGCCGCGTCGAGGGGCGCAGCCGCTACAATCGCGGGGACCGCGGCGGGCGCCCCGCCGCGGCTTCCCTGCGCCGCCCATGAACTATTCGCCCATTCTCGAAACCATCCATCGCGACTTGCAGCCGTACATCGGGCAAGGCCGCGTCGCTGACTACATTCCCGAGCTTGCGAAGGTGCGCGCCGATCATTTCGGCATGGCCATCGTGACGGTGGACGGCCAGGTGCACCGCACCGGCGACGCCGACGTGCGCTTCTCGATTCAGAGCATTTCGAAGCTGTTCGCCTGCACGCTCGCGTTCCAGTTGCTCGGCGACGCGCTCTGGCAACGCGTGGGCCGCGAGCCGTCCGGCACGGCGTTCAACTCGCTCGTGCAACTCGAATTCGAAGCGGGCAAGCCGCGCAACCCGTTCATCAACGCGGGGGCGCTCGTCGTCACCGACGTGCTGTGCCGCCGCTTCGTGCAGGCGGAAACCGCGCTCGTCGATTTCGTGCGGCGGCTCTCGGGCGAGCCCGGCATCGGCTACGACCTGCGCGTCGCGCAGTCGGAGATCGCGCACGCCGAGCGCAACCGCGCGATGGCGCATTTCATTGCGAGCTTCGGCAATCTGGAAATGCCCGCCAATACGGTGATCGACGCCTATTGCCGCCAGTGCGCCATCTCCATGAGCTGTGTGGAACTGGCGCGTGCGGCGCTCTTTCTGGCAAATGGCGGTGTGTCGCCCGCGAACGGCGAGCACGTGCTCGACGCGAGTTCGGCAAAGCGGCTTTCGGCGCTCATGCTGACCTGCGGCACGTATGACGCGGCGGGCGACTTTGTCTACCGCGTCGGCTTGCCGGCCAAGAGCGGCGTGGGCGGCGGCATCGTCGCGGTGCTGCCGGGCGAGTTCGCGGTGTGCGTGTGGTCGCCGGGGCTCGACGCGACGGGCAATTCGCAAGTGGGCTCGCTGGCACTGGAGTGGCTGACCACGCGCACCGGCCGCTCGATTTTCTGAGGCCGCGACGCACGCCATGACTTTACACATCCGTAGCGAAACCCCGGCCGATCACGCGGCGATCCACGCCCTGACCGAGGCTGCGTTTTTGCACGCCCCGCATACGAGCCACACGGAGCAGTCAATCGTCGACGCGCTACGCGCTGCCGGTGCATTGACGATATCGCTCGTTGCCGAGGATAAAGGCGAGATCGTGGGGCACGTGGCGGTTTCGCCGGTCGCGCTTTCCGATGGCTCGAAGGACTGGTTCGGGCTCGGGCCGATTTCGGTGGCGCCCGCGCGGCAAATGCAGGGCATTGGCGCCATGCTGATGCAACACGCGCTGGATGCGCTGCGCGCGCGAGACGCGGCGGGCTGCGTGCTGCTCGGCGATCCGGCGTTCTACGCGCGCTTCGGGTTTGCCGCACAACCCGCGCTCGTGCTGCTGGGCGTGCCGCCCGAATACTTCCAGGCAATTGCGTTGCGCGGCAGCGTGCCCGCCGCGACGGTGCAATACCACGCCGCCTTCGAGGCGAATTGAACGCGCTTCACGCATGACGAATGCGCGGCAAGTCAGACAGCACAATCAGACGATCGATATTTCGAGGCGCCTGCCCAGCTTGTTGAACGCCGCCTCCATGGCATCGATCCGGGAAGCATGGCGTGGATCGAGCAGCCGGTCGATTTGCGGCATATGCACATCGAGCCGCCGCGCCAGTTCGGCCTTGCGCACGCCCTGGTGAATCATTTCATTGGCGAGCAACACTTTCGCCACGACGAGCGTTGGCAACACGACACACGGCTGCCCCTTGCGCGGCTTCGAGGGAAAGGGCACCTTGCGCTTTTCGTCGAAGTAGATCTCGATGGCACTCTCCAGTGCGTCGAGCCCGTTGAGCAGCGCTTCATCAGCGTCGTCGCCCACGGATGCCGCTTCGGGAATGTCCGGAAACGTCACCAGATAGGTGCCGTTGGTGTCCAGTTCGAGATTGGCGGGATAGGACCACATGGCGGCCAGTTTCTCCTTGCTATGACTTGGCAGTGAGGTCTACGCGCGCGCTCACCGCTCACTTGAGGCCGAGATCGCGCTTGATCTTCTCGACCAGACCCTTGCCGATTTCCTTCTTGCCGTGATCGGGAAAGATAGTCGATCGACCGTTCAGCGTCACACGGAAATGGCTGCCTTTGGCGGCCAGGAACTCGGCGCCCAGATGCCTCAGCCATCGTCTGAATTCGCTGTAACTCATTGGCTTCGCGCGGAAAGTCGTCTGAGCCACGAGTACAACATATATGTTGTATTAAAAAACGTAGAGATGCAACATATTTGTTGCATCTCAATGCCGACCTCGCCGCCTTCCAGGGATCAGAGCGGCGGCCGCTCCAGCCCCACCCAACGTTGAACGGACGGCCGCCGCCACTGACGCCGCGCATACCCGGCCAACCGCCCGGGCACCGCATCGCCGTTCAGGACGAGGCGATTCAGCATCAGCGCAAGATCCACGTCGGCGATGCACCATTCGCCGAAGAGATGTTCTGCATCTGGCGCGAGCAGCGCTTCGGCCATCGAAAAGAGCTTTAGCGCAGCGGAGCGCGCCGCATCGGAAAGCGGTGCAGTCGTCGGGCCGTAGAACACGACTTCGGTCGATCGCTCCTGCCGGAGCGCCATGAGGTCGCTGCGCAGCCACGCCTGAACCTGGCGCGCCCGGGCGCGCATCTGACGATCCGCCGGATACAGCGGCGCGCCCGGGAACGCTTCGTCCAGATACTCCGTGATCGCTGAAGATTCCGAGAGGGCGAAACCGTCGTGGATCAGGGTCGGCACGCGCTGCGTCAGCGACTTCGCCGCGAAGTCCGCGCTGTGGTTTTCGTTTTTACCGAGATTGACGGTCGAAAGCTCGAACGCCAGGGACTTCTCGTGCAATGCCACGAAGACCGACATTGCGTAAGGGCTGGCGTATTGGGCGTCGCAGTAGAGATGCAGGGCTGGATTGGGCAAGGAAGGCTCCATTAGTTCGCCGTTCGTTCATCAGGTAAGCGCAGAGATGGTAACGAACCGGGTCGCCGCGCCCCTTGTTCGCCGACAAACCAATCGGCGCAAGCAGGCCCCTGCGCGCCCTGACCGGCTACGCCTTCTGATTGCGGAAGTCGGGAAACTGGTTGCCGGTGTAAAGCGGCGGCGCCACCCTGGAATATGCCGATGCCAGTTGAAACGCATCCAGATCGTCGTAGGTATTGCCGACAATCTGCATGCCCATTGGCATGCCTTCGGCGTCGATCCCGATGGGGGCTGCGACTACGGGATACGCGCCGAGTAGATTCCAGACCCAGGTAAAGACGAACTTTAAGCCGGTGACCCGCCTGCCCTGAATCATGACGCTATCAGTTTCAGGATTCAGACCATGCTCCGCCGGAATAAGCGGTGTGGCGACCGTTGGCGTCAGGAGCGCGCGATATCCGCGGGTAAAGACGGTTTCCTGCACCTGGCGCTGATATTGGTTCAGTAATTCTTCCGTGGCGACGAGGGCGTCTGGACCGATCTGCCCGTGCAGGCGCGTAAACGACGCGCGCGTATAGGGCATCAACTGGTCCAGATGTTTGAGCCCTTCCGTTCGCATGCCTCCCATGCTGGTAGAAAAGAGCCCCGCCCAGAACGTATCGAGATCATCCGCCTTGAAGCCGAGATCCACGGTTTCCACCGTGGCACCGAGACCCTTCACGCGTTCGATCGCGCGATTCATCGCTTCGCGCACCGGCGGGTCAAGCGGCGAAATCCCCGGCATAGGATCGTAGGCGATTTTCCAGCCCTTAACGGAATCGTAGTGTTCCGGGTAAATCAACCTGGGACGCAACGACGAAAGAACGAGCGGATGCGGGCCCACCATGGCGTTGGTGAAGAGATTCAGGTCGTCGAACGTACGCGCGAGCGGTCCCTCGGTCTCGTAGGGAACTTCGCTGGTAGGCACCCGTCCGAAGGGGGGCTTGAAGCCGTACAGCCCGCATTGCGACGCTGGAACCCGGATCGAGCCGCCCATGTCGGAGCCGAGTGCGAGTGTCGTGAAGCCCGCAGCGAGTGCCGCACCGGCACCACCCGACGATCCGCCAGGCGTGTATGCCAGGTTCCACGGGTTACGCGTCACCCCCCACAATTTCGTCGCCGTGGTGAGCCACGTGTAAAACTCCGGCACTGTCGTCTGGACATGGAACACAGCACCGGCCGCGCGCAGACGTTCGATTACGGGGTTGTCCGCCTTCTCGGGCGGTGCGTCTTTCAGCAGCATCGACCCCATGGTCGTCGTCCACCCCTTGACCGCAAACTCGTCTTTTACCGCCACGGTAATGCCTTCCAGCGGCCGTGGATTGCCTGCCTTGTAGCGTGCTGCCGATTCGTTCGCCGCCGCGCGCGCCTCGTCGAAGTGTTTGACGGTGATGCAGCCAACCCGCCCCTCATCAATGCCAATGCGCTTGATCTGGGCCTCGAGCACATCCACGGGCGACAACTGGTGAGTCCGGAAACGGGCTAGCAGTTCTGTGGCAGACAACCAGGCCGGATCATCGGGCGATGGGACGGAAGCACTGGCCGCGTGCGTGCGCGTCGCCGTTGCGGCAAGCAATGCGGCGCTGGCAGCCTTGCCAGAAAGCTTCAGAAAGTGGCGTCTGTCGATCATCCGGCATTCTCCCGCTTCGCATCGGCTCCGCTCCACATCTTTCGACGCTCGGAGAGGAATCCTCATTGAATGAACCGCAACCCGAATCGTGGCCGGAATAATCAGCCAGCATCAGTGCGCATGCAGTAAGCATTACCGCGATCGTCGATATGGCGATATGCCGTGGCCCGCGTTACGCGTTTTCCGCGTCACATGGCCTTCGGTCGACGAATCGATGCGTGAACGCTCTATGGGTGTAGCAACGGATATTGCTTAACGTCCCACGTTTCCTGCCATTTTCGTCGGGACACCATAATGGGTCTGCACCCGCGAAAGTCTATACTGACGCAACGCTTGACGTCGTCTATATGGCCAGATGCGCATCGATTTCGCCTCGGCCCAATGCCACTGCACTGCCTGATTTTTTCAGCCTCCATGCAGTTCACCGAGGCTGTGGGTAACGCGTCATGACATGGAGGACCCATCGTGGCTGAATCGCTGGCATTGAAGTCGCCGCGGTCGCGGTGCCGTACGTTCGAGCGGCTCTCAATCATTGCCGCGCTTGTTGCGGGCGCAATCGCCCCGGTGCTCGCGCATGCACAACAAACCGCGGCGCTCTCCGCGAACGTGGACCCCATGACGATAGCGTCTGCGGTCCACGTCGACGACTACGCCGCGACACGCTACCCGATCATCCTCGTTCACGGATTGTCCGGCTCGGACAAGCTGCTGGGCGTACTCGACTACTGGTATGGCATCCGGTCCGACCTCGAGCGCCACGGCGCGACGGTTTTTGTCGCCGACGTCACAGCGTTTCAGGCCGACGACGGACCGCTTGGACGAGGCGAACAACTCGTTGCCTATATCAAGCGCGTGCTCGCTGTCACAGGCGCTGCCAAAGTCAACCTGATCGGTCATAGCCAGGGCGGCTTGACCGTCCGTTACGCGGCTGCGGTCGTGCCACAGTACGTCGCTTCCGTGACGACCGTCGGCACCCCGCATCGCGGCTCCGAGTTCGCCGATCTGGTGCAGGGCATGCTCACGCTCGACCCGAGCGGCTTTTCGCTGGCACTGGCGGCGCAGTTTGCCAACATCATGGGTTATGCCATGGGAAGCGGGCGTCATCCGAACCAGGACGCGGTCATCGCACTGAGGGAACTCACGACGGACGACGCGAGCCGCTTCAACCTCAAGTACCCGAGCGCGGGCCTGGGCGCACCCGGCACCTGCACGTCCGGCGCGGCCGAGGAGACAGTGGGCGGCTACCGGCATCTTCTCTATTCGTGGAGCGGCTCCGCCATCCAGCCTTACACGAAAATCGCGGGTGTTGTCGTTGGCCGCGACATGAGCATCGTCCCGGTCGTCGATCCCGCGATCTACGTCGATCCCTCCACGCTCGACATGCTTGAAATCGGCACGGTGATGCTGAACCTGAACTCCGGCGTCAACGATGGCCTCGTTTCCGTGTGCAGCTCGCTCTTCGGCGACGTCATCAGCACACGCTACCGCTGGAATCATCTCGACGAGGTCAATCAGTTCATGGGCATTCTGGGCGCCTATGCCGAAGATCCGGTAGCCGTTTTCCGCGCCCACGCCAACCGCCTCAAGCTCAACGGCGTTTGAGACAGACGATGCGCACGCCCACTCCCCTCGTTCTCCGGTGCATGCGTCCCGCCTCGCGTGCGCTCCGCCAGGCATTCGCCGCATTCGGCGTTGCGTTGCTGGTGGCGGCTTGCGGCGCGCCGACACCGCGTAACGAAGCCCCATCGTCATTGCCGGCCGGCGCGATTGCATTACCCGCATCGCTCGCGGGCACCGACGTGCCGTCCTTGCCCGTCGACGCCAGCGGCAATCTGATGCCTGTGCGCGCCGTGCGCGATTTTTTCGACTATTGCCTGATCGCCGAGGTGGACCTCGGGCCCGATGGCGTCGACGCGTTCGTCACGCGCCAGATCGCCGCGCAGGTGAACGGGTTGCCGGCGCAAGCCCAGGCGCTCGACGTGTGGACGCGTTATCGCGCCTGGTTCGCCGCTGTCCGGCAGCTAAAGGAAAGCGGTGCTCCAGCGCAGACGATGGAGCCAGCGCGTCTCGCCGATGCATTGGGGCAACGCGAGGCCGTCGCGACGCAAACACTCGGCGAATGGCGGGACGTATTTTTTGCCGACGAATTCGCGCGCGAGCGAAACGATATCGACCGGCTCAAGCTCAGCGTGAATCCGCGATTGAGCGACGCGCAGAGGCAGGCACGCCTCACGGCGCTCGAGCGCGATCTGCCTGCCGACGACCGGGCGCAGCAGCAAGCGCGTCAGCGGGAAACCGTTGTGCTTGCCCACATCGAACGCCTCCAGAAAACGAATGCCTCGCCCGAACAGATGCGCCGTGAGTTGACGCCCGTGATCGGCCCGGCCGCGACCGATCGCCTGATCGCGATGAAGCGCGACGACGACGCGTGGCGCGCGCGTTATGCAGCCTATGTCGTGCAGCGCAAGCAGATCGAAGCATCCGGGCAGTCCGGCAGCGATATCGCGGATCAGGTGCGCCGCCTGCGCGAGCAGACGTTCACCGCACCGGGCGAGACATTGCGCGCGCTGTCGTTCGATGAAGGCGAGGCGCGTCAGTAGCGCTCGCGCCTAGTTGCGCTCGCCCGTTTCATTGAGGTCTTGATGCAGGATCCGCCGCAGTTCGAGTATCGCCTGCGGCGAGTCGGTAATCGAATGCCAGCCCCGGATGACGAATTCGGAATCCGCGCCTTCGAGGTGCGCGCTGCGATAAGGCACGACGCCGTCGTCGGTGTTTTCCAGAGGGCCGCCTGCCTGTCTGCGCGCGATGATCGAGTTGTAGCGCACGTTCGGCGCAATCGGCAGTGTGGCAAGTGCACGGATCATCGGGTCGTCGTCGCTGAGCTGGTCGACGCTGTTCGGAACGCGCCGGGAGTGATTCGCCGACTGCGCGCCGTAAGTGCCCATCATCGCGTCCGTGGCGTCCTCCACGTCGTCGAGCAGCGTGAGCGGCAGTTCGATGAGATTCGCCGCCCAGCGTCCGAGAGGATTGCGCGCAAACGAGGTGCCGCGATGCGGCGCCGCGATGAAGACCACACGTTCGACGCCAGGCAGCGGCGTGAAGCGCAGATACGGATCGAGCTGCGCGTGCGCGCGCTCCACCTGCGCGCCTTCCGGTGTGTATTGGTCCGCGAAGACATGCCAGAGCGCGTCTCCCGATGACGACACAAGGGCCTTGCTCAGCACGCCGCCCATGCTGTGGCCGATCAGCACGATGTCACGTGAAGCGCTCGTCTGTCCGTTGGGATCGAAATGGCGCAAGGTGCTCAGCAACACCTGGCGGATATCGGCGAGGTTCACAATAATTGGCACATTGGTCGGGTAATAGACCTGCCAAAGCTGAAATTTCCTGCGCAGGGTCGGGTCGCCCTGAATCTCGTTGGCGACGTTGACCCACGCTTCAGGACTCGACGCGAGGCCATGCAGGGTAACGATGATGCGGCGGTTCGGATCGAACGGCTGCATGAGAAAGATATGCGGCTCGCTGATGCCGTACTTCGGCAGGAGCAGCGAGGCCATCGACTCCGCGCCGAAATCAGAGCGCGCGAGCCACATGCCGTAACCCGCCGAGAAGTTAGCGCCAAGAGGCACGACCTGGGCGTTGACGTCGACCGAATCCGTCCGGTACGGGTCGTACACGACCAGGGTCGCGTCGCGCCGCGCAAAGACCTCATCCAACGTAGCACCGGGGAACTTGAGCAGGACGGTCAGGACGGGATAAGGCATCTCGCTGAACCATGAGCCGCCCGCAAGGCGCTCCTGGCGCGAACGGCGGTGCGGCGTGGCGCTCGATCCGGGCGCGTCGGCCAGAGACGCGACGGCATCGGAAGCAGGGAGCGGCGTGTAGACGGGCGTGGAAAGCGCCGATGCATTCGCGGGGCGCGGCGCCTTCGGCGGGGTGGGTCTGATGTCCGCGTCCGCGACGAACTGCGCGCCAAGGCCGTCGCGGCGGTAGATGCTGCGCAGTCCAGAGAATCTGAGCGATGTCGCCGGGATTAGCGCGCGCGGCGTTTCCACGCCCGCTGGCAGATGCAATCCGTCCAGATCGAACTGCAACTGCCAGTCGGCGATGTGTTTAATCAGCTCCGGCTCGCTGTCGCTGGCCGTCGCATTGATGAGCATGCGCTGGAAAAGTGCCGACGCGGTGCGCTGAACCGCGTAGTTGTAGAAGTCGCGCACCTGGGTCTGCCGGTCTTCGAAGGCGCGCTCGGCCGCCGGCCGCGTGCTGAAGAATAGCCAGACATAGGCGAAACGGGCCGCACGCAGCCATAGGTCAAACTGCGCGTCGCTCCAGGGCAGGTCGCGCGCGGCCGTGGCCGCAAGCGCCTCCTTGAGCGACAACTCCGCCAGCGCGGAAAGGCGCTGGTCGTTATCGATCATTGATGCGTTCATGAGCCCGGTGGCGCAGGGTTGCGTCGGGCTGCGGCAAATATCTTCGAGGCCGCTCACCGCGAGGGTTTGCTGTGTGGCTTCGCTCAGTGCTCCGGTCGTCAGGATGTCGCCTCGGCTATGCGCGATGTATTGCTCAGGGCTCGTGGAACGCACGTGCACGGCTGCGCAGCCGGTGCATAGCAGGCACACGAGCGCCACGACGAGCCATGCCGTTCGCCGCAGCGCGCGATCGGCGACGATGCGCGGGTGCGGCGCTCGCTGGACGGTCCGGCGCGGCATCGGATCTTGCCACCACGGCACAGAGGGTGCGTTGCTCACATGCCGTTACCGGGCGGCGTCGCGGCAGCCTGACCAAGGGCATAACGGCGCGTTGGCCGGTGTGATTGACGGGGCGTGAGGCGAGCCATGAACGCTCCTGGCGGCGACGAATCGTGGGATCGGCAAGAAGGTCTTGCGACGCTTGCAAACGCAACACGGTTGGCCGGGAGTCCGCTCCTGACCTACGCGCGCGAAGCCTGCAAGCGCCCCGAGCTCGCGATCTGCGCTCGGCGGGCTACAACGGAATGTATCTCGTTGGTAAGACACCTGCTCTGTGAGCGCGCGCCGTGTTCATTGAACATTTCCAGCAGTCCGTAGCGGCGAATTTTTATTCATCATCCGATTCGGCTGGTCCGATGCCAGGATACGCGATGGTGGACTCCGGATTACTCCAGCCGAGCAACCGTTGAACGGCGCTGACGTTCCTTGTGCGTTTGTCCATGAACGTTGCTCTGGTGCGGCGCAACGGATGGATGCCGTCGACGGTTGGGTCAAGTCAACGGTCCCCGGCGCGCGGCTTACGGCGCTCACGACGTCGCCCCGTGATCCCTTTGCTTGACGTCGGGCAGTCGATTCGCCAGGAACGTCGTGAATATCGCCGCAGTACCTCAAATCCAGCATTCGCGACCTATACTTTTCAGGACGATTCCGTTTGCGTCCCTCTTGGGCCCCATGACGTTCCGGTATGAGAAACACATTGTGATCTAGGAGTCGTACCGGGATCCAGCGTGAGGGACATTCTGCACATTCCACATCCATGTCCACAGGTTCGGATCTCGATCTGGTTATCGTCGGCGGTGGCATCGGCGGTGTCATCTGCCTGAAGTACGCCAAAGACGCCGGGCTCAAGACTCTGGTCCTGGAGCGCCGGGAACGTGTCGGCGGGCTGTGGCGTGATCTTCCCTCGTGGCAGGACATCCAGTTTCGCAAGGAAGACTGGACGCTCGGCGACGTCCCGCTGTCCGAAGAAAGGCAGCCGGGTATATTGCGCAATATCGAAGCATGGGTCGAGCGGTTCGATCTCGCGCCTCAAATCGTCCTCAATGCACCGGTCACGAGCGCACAGTTCAGCGCAGTCCGCTGGCAAGTGACGACAGAGGGAGCCCGCTATCAATCAAGGTGGCTTATCGCTGCCACAGGCGGACACAATCGCCCCGTCGTACCGCAGGTCAAGCACGATGATTCGTCGATTGCCGAGTACCACTCGTTCGAACTGCGCAATCCGCAAGCGTTGAGAGGCAAACGCGTCACTGTCGTGGGTGGCGGCGCATCGGCGTACGACCTGCTCGACTTATGCTTCACATACGAGGCGAGCAGCATTGCGTGGATCTATCGTTCTACGAAATGGATGCGCCCGACGCGACAGGTCAAATATCTCGGGATCGACGTACGCCTGTTAGCGAAATACCAGATGCTTGGTCTTTCCACGCACGCGATGAACCGCCGCATCAATGAAGACTTGCGGGCAAGGTACAAGAAGGCCGGAATCACGGAGATCATGCCGGAGAGCGACTTCGACATCCGTCGCGATCAACTCATTCCGGGCCGGCCGCGCATGATCCAGGGTTTCCGCAGCATCGAGCGCCATCGCGGTGAAGTCCAGTCCGTCCACGGCAAGACGATTCGCCTCTCGAACGGTGAAGAGATCGGGACGGACCTGTTGCTGTGGGGCACCGGCTACGCCATGGACCTTGGCTATCTGGGGCTGGATTCGCTTACCCAGGCAAGCGGGATGAATAAACTCTCCGCGCGGTGCTACTCCGTCTTTCGCTCGATCGACGCCCCCAACCTCTTTCTTTTGGCACCCGGCGTGCTGGAGACAAATACCTCGACGCCTTGGGCCTACGCCCATGTGGCAAGGTCGATCATGTCCCACATCACAGGCGGTGCCGTCTTCGTGGACCCGCCGGTTCAGGCTCTCACGAATCACTATGACCTTCTCAAGATGCTGGCACCACACGACCGGCGGAACTACCCGTTCGGGCTTTGGTACCTCAAGTATCTCCGGCTTGCCATGTTCCATCCAAAGGCACGGCCGATGCCCATCCCTTGAACGACACCGCTGAATTGCTGAATGCGACGCGCCCTATCGTCAACAACGCTCCCGCCTCGATCCGTACTCCGAAGGACAAACTGAAGCGTTCGAGCGACAACGATGCAAGGTCTCAGCACCGCTTCCGTTTCACGCGATATCGAACGGGCAACCTCCGCCAAAGCAGGTTGGGCAACACCCGAGATATGGCGCGCACTAGGTGAACAACACCTTCAGGACGGGAGCCGGCCCTTGGAAGATGTCGAGTCATTGTTTCGGGCTGCTATTTCGCTTTCGAAGCAACAAGGCACGCTTTCGTGGGAGTTGCGTGCGGCTACCAGCCTGGCAAGACTTATTTCGCACAGAGGCGACCGCCACGAAGCTGAGGATGTTCTCGCGGCGACACTCTCCCGAATCACACAAGGTGCGTCAACAAAGGACGTGCTCGCCGCTCACGCTGTTCTTGGCGAAGTCACGGCCGACCGGGAAGACGGTCAGTGCCAGGATTAGCCGTATCTGAGCCCACCCACCGGCCAACTATGGCGTCGCGAGCGCCGGGTGCGCTGGCTTGCCGCCGTTCGTCACTCCGCTGCGGGTGAGTCGGCGACGCCTTGGGTGCTCTGGCACTTAATGAGCGCCTTGTTCACGTAGACGGTGCCAATGCCGTCACACGCCTAGCCGCCAGCGAACCCAAACGCCGCAAGCCAGCGCGTCGGTCTTCCGCAATGCGCTCAATCTACGTGTCATTGCAGCGCACGTCAGCGCCATCAAAATTACCGCTCAATAGAAAAACTAACTAAAAATTGTTCACGAAACACAAAATTTCGCGTTTATCACACAATTTTCCGTTCCCGAAACACAATTTTTGCGTTCCCGCACCCTCCGTTGTGCATCCATCCCTCCAAAAATCTCTTTGACAAACACTCTTAAGATATATATCTTAAGACATATTTTAAGACACTCACGTGATAAGGAGGCCCCATGCGCCACCATCCCCATTTTTGTCATACCGGCCGTCAAGGCCATGCACCGCGCGACGCGCGCGCCTTCTTCAACGGCCCGCACGCCGCCATGCACGCCTGGCGCGCCATGCGTCACGCCATGGGCCGCCATCGCGGCGGCGAAGGCCCCGGCGACTTCGGCGATCGCTTCGGCGAAGGTTTTGGCCGCGGCTTCGGCGGTTTCGGCGACGGCGACGGTTTCGGCCGTGGCCGCAAGTTCACGTCCGAAGACCTGCAACTCATGCTGCTCGTGCTGCTCGCCGAGCGCCCGAGCCACGGCTACGAACTCATCAAGGCGCTCGACGCGCGCTCGAACGGTTTCTACAGCCCGAGCCCCGGCATGGTCTATCCGGCCCTCACGTACCTGGAAGAGCTCGGCTATGTGAGCGTGGCGCTGGAAGGCAACCGCAAGCGCTACGAACTGTCGTCCGAAGGCCGCGCGCACCTCGAAGCCAATCGCGAACGCGCCGACCTGATCCTCGCCAAGCTCACGCACTTCGGCCGCAAGATGGAAGTCATGCGCCGCGCGATGGCCGGCGAAGACCCCGCCGAAGGCACAGGCTGGGTGCGCGAGCTGATCGAGGCGCGCCGCGCACTCAAGCGCGCGCTCCTGCGCCGCACCGACGTTGCGCCCGAGGAGCAGCGCCGCATCGCCGCGATCCTCGCGCGCGCCACCCAGGAAATCGAAAACGGCAGCGAGAACGGCGACGCGTAAATCCGCCTCTCTTCCTCGCGAGCCTCGCGGCGGCCCACGCCGCGCCACCCCAACACCGGAGCCATCCATGCAGAATCCGTCCCAACTCGAAGTTGTCCGTGTCCGTCACCCGTTGAAGTTCCGGCTGTTGCGCGTGGCGCGCGTCGAGGCGCTCTCGCCCGCGCTCGTGCGCGTGACGCTCACGGGCGATCTCGGCGATTTCGTCTCGGGGTCGTTCGACGATCACGTCAAGGTGTTCTTCCCGGCCGCCGGCGAAGAAAAGCCAGTACTGCCAAGCTTTGGGCCCGACGGCATCGTGTTCCCGGAAGGCGTGGAGCGCCCCGCGGCACGCGACTACACGCCGCGCCGCTTCGACACGCAGGCCAACGAACTCGACATCGAATTCGCGCTGCACGAAGCCGGCCCGGCCACCGCGTGGGCGGCGCAGGCGCAGCCCGGCCAGTATCTCGGCGTGGGCGGCCCGCGCGGCTCGATGGTGATTCCCACGGGCTACGACTGGCATTTGCTGATCGGCGACGAAACGGCGCTGCCGGCCATCCAGCGGCGCCTCGGCGAACTGCCGGCCGGTGCGCGCGTGGCCGTGGTCGTCGAAGTGGCGAACCGCGACGCACGCATCGAATTGCCGACCGAAGCCGATCTGTACGCCACCTGGTGCTATCGCGAGGAAAGCGAATCGGCGCAGCCGCTCGTGGACGCCGTGTCCGAAGTCTGGCTGCCGCCCGGCGACGGCTACGTCTGGGCCGCGGGCGAAGCCTCGGCGATACGCGCGGTGCGCGCGCACCTGTGCAATGAGCGCGGCGTGGACAAGAAGCGCATTCGCGCCTCCGCTTACTGGCGGCGCGGAACCCAGGCGGCCCACGAAACGATTGACGACTGATCGAACACGAATCGCCCCTTCCTGGGCGCGGCATGACTGCCGCGCCCTTTAACGTTTGGCACTACGCCTTTTACATGACCACGACTCTCACACCGCTGCGCGAACGCACCCTGCTCTGGCTGCTCGCGCTCACACAGTTCACCGTCATCATGGACTTCATGGTGATGATGCCGCTCGGCCCGCAGATCATGCGCGCGTTTGCGATCACGCCCGCGGCATTCGCCACGGCCGTCTCGGCATATTCGCTCTGCTCGGGTTTATCAGGACTCCTTGCGGCGACGTATATCGACCGCTTCGACCGCCGCCGCCTGCTACAGGTCGCCTATGCGCTCTTCGCGCTGTCGAATCTCGCCTGCGCGCTCGCCACGAACTTTCATCTGCTGCTCGCCGCGCGCGCGTTCGCGGGTCTCACCGGCGGCGTGCTCGGCTCGATCGTGATGGCCATCGTGAGCGACGTGATTCCCGCCGCACGGCGCGGTGCGGCCACGGGCATCATCATGACCGCGTTCTCGATCGCGGCCATCGCGGGCGTGCCGGCCGGCGTGCTGCTCGGCGCGCATTTCAGCTGGAGCGCGCCGTTCCTGCTCCTCGTCGTGCTCTCCGTGGCGATCTGGCTCGCAGGCTCGCGCGTCGTGCCGTCGCTCACGGAGCATCTCGGCCAGCGCACGCCGCTCGGCGAAGTGCTGCCGAGCCTCTGGCGGCTGCTCACGCTGCCGCGCCATCTGAAGGCCTTCGCACTGACCTTTACGATGATGGCCGGGCACATGCTCGTGATTCCGTTTATCGCGCCGATGCTGGTCGGCAATCACGGCATCGCGCCGCAACAGCTTTCGTGGCTCTACATGGCCGGGGGCGCGGCGACGTTCATGACCTCGCGCGCGGTGGGCCGCCTCGCGGACCGCTACGGCAAGCGCCGCGTGTTCCGCGTGATGGCGCTCGTCTCGCTCGCGCCGGTGCTGTTCGTCACGCATCTGCCCGCGCTGCCGTTCGTCGCGCTCGTGGCGTTCTTCGCCGTATTCATGATCGCGATGTCGGGCCGCATGGTGCCGATGCAGGCGCTGCTCACCACGATTCCCGAGCCTGCGCGGCGCGGCGCGTTTCTGAGCGCCAACAGCGCGGTGCAGGCGCTCGGCACGGGCATTGGCGCGTGGCTGGGCGGCCAGTGGCTCACGAATGGGCCGAATGGCGCGATCCTGGGCTTTGGGCACAATGGCTGGATTGCCGCGGCGCTCACGTGCGCGGCGGTGCTGTGGGTCTCGCGAGTGCGAGGCGCTTCGGAAGAGGCGTCGATTGACGCTGCCACACCTGCGGGCACGGCGCCGGTGGCCGTGAAACCCTGAGCGGCGTGTTGAGGGTCGCGCATTGGCGCGCCACAAAAGAAAACCGGTTCGCAGGCGCCGCGCGCCTCATGAGCGCGCCACGCACCGCGAACCGGTCGTGCTTCAGGTAGAAAGCGGATGAAACCGCGGGGCTCGCCCCGCGTGAAGCGCGGGACCCGACCGGCCGATCGGGTCTTCGCGCTTCGTCGCTCGATCGCTCCGCGAGGGAGCGACCAGGCAATGCTTAGAAGCGGTGACGCAGGCCCACCGTAGCGGCGACCTGGTTCTGCGAGGTCGACGGCGACAGCGTGTTGATCATGGCAACGTTCGCGCCGGCATCGCCGAGCTCGCCCGAAGCGTGCTGGTACACAGCGCCAGCGTAGACGTCGGTGCGCTTCGACAGCGAGTAGTCAGCCGTCAGCGAAACCGTGTGCCACTTCGGATCACCCGAACCGTTCGAACCCGTGACCTTGCCGTCCGTGAACGTGTACGACGCGTTCAGGGCGAGAGCCGGGGTCAGTGCGTATGCGCCGTTCAGCTCGAAGTTGTCCAGGTGCAGGTTCGTGCCCGACGGGATCGAGAACGTCGTGCCGCCCTGGCCGCCAGCGATCAGGTTTTCGTACTGCGTGTGCGTCCACACGAAGCCGACCGTTGCCGGGCCGTAGTTGTAGTTCACGCCTGCGCCGAACGTGCGTTGCGTTTCAGCCGACAGGTTGAAGTTGTTGCCGTTCGATGCCGAGTTCGCGCCGTTGCTGTTGCCGCTGCGCGTGTTGTTCATTTGCAGGTAGGCAGCCGCGAAGTTCAGCGGGCCGTTGCCGTACGAAGCGCCTGCGCTCCATGCACGGTTGTTGGCGAACTGGCCAGCGTCGTTGCTGAAGCCGTACATGCCGCCGAACTTGAAGCCCTGATAGTTGACGCTCTGGTACTTCACCGCGTTCTTGATCGAGAACGAGTGGTCGAGGTTGTCGTTGTCGAACGGGTGAGCGGCGAGGTTGTTGCCGTAGCCCGAGCCGGCTTCCGAGATCGGGCCGAGGTAGTCGACCATCGAGTCATACTGGCGGCCGAGCGTCAGCGTACCGAAGCGGTCGCTTTGCAGACCGACGAACGCTTGACGGTTGAACATCGTGCCGCTTTCGGTGTCCTTGCCGTTGTTCAGGTTGAAGCCGTTTTCCAACGTGAAGATCGCGTGCAGACCGCCGCCCAGGTCTTCGCTGCCCTTCAGGCCGAAGTACGTGTCGCCGACAGCGCCGCTACCCTGGTTCCATGCGGCGTGACCGCCTGCATTGTTCGCGTAGACGATACCCGCATCCAGCGCGCCGTAGAGAGTAACGCTGCTTTGTGCGTGAGCCGAGGCTGCGAATGCGCCGAGGACGCCCGCGATAATCAAAGTATTCTTCATGACTTTCCTTAATGACATTCAGACCGCGCAGAAGCGGCGCCGGGTATTGGCACCACCCCGCAATCTCGGCCGAAGTCTACGTGGCAAAGGCATTAAAGCGCCGTGCCAGCGGCTGTAACAGATATTTGCGAAATCTGGAAATATCGGGATTAAATCTCGTAAGTGGTTGTCGCGTAGGGGAAATACGGGGTAACACGCCGTTCCTTCCGAATACGACGTGTGGCAATCATGCGACGCCCGGATAGCGCATCGAATCGATTATTGTGAAAAGTGGGATTAATTGCGGGAGATTTCCCGCATTAAGTCGCTGCAAATCGATGAAACTTTTCTGCAACTACCCCGGTCGAAACGCGGCCTGCCGCGAAAATCGCCTGTAAATCGGGCAATCGCCGGTGGACGCATTATTGATTTACCCTGCGATTATGCTCGTATCGCAGCCAGTTTCTTATTGCGGTTACTACCAGCAAAGCGGTTACGCCCGAACCGCCAGCGCCTGGCGGCGACCTCGCCCGGCGCGCCTGAGGGGCCTGGCGCGCGCATCCGTTAAAATCACGGAACGCGCGCTTTCGCAGCGCCAGAAATACCCGCATCGACGCCACTTCTACCGAACGGCCGCGTCGCCCTCACCCGTCCGGCGCGAGACCCCGTCATGACAAACAAAGCCACTCCTACGCAAGCCCAGCCCTTCAGCGCACTGCCGCTCGCGCCCGCCATGCTCGAGAACCTCACGCGCCTCGGCTACGTCGAGATGACGCCGATCCAGGCGGCGAGCCTGCCCATCGCTTTCGCGGGGCACGACCTGATCGCCCAGGCCAAGACCGGCAGCGGCAAGACCGCCGCGTTCTCGCTCGCGCTGCTCTCGCGCCTCGACGCGCGCCGCCAGGACGTGCAGGCCATGATCCTCTGCCCCACGCGCGAACTGGCCGACCAGGTCACGCAGGAAATCCGCCGCCTCGCGCGCGCCGAAGAAAACATCAAGGTGCTCACGCTGTGCGGCGGCACGCCCATGCGTCCGCAGGCCGCGAGCCTCGAACACGGCGCGCACATCGTGGTGGGCACGCCGGGCCGCATCATGGATCACCTGGAGCGCGGCAATCTCGCGCTCGGCGCGCTCAACACGCTCGTGCTCGACGAAGCCGACCGCATGCTCGACATGGGCTTCTTCGACGACATCGCAACCGTGGTGCGCCAGTGCCCCAAGGAACGCCAGACGCTGCTCTTTTCGGCGACCTACCCGGAAGGCATTACGAAGCTGAGCCAGCAGTTCCTTCGCAATCCGAAGGAAGTCAAGCTCGAAGAGCATCACGACGACAGCAAGATCCGCCAGCGCTTCTATGAAGTGACGGAAGACGAGCGCCTGCACGCCGTGGGCATGCTGCTCAACCACTACCGCCCCGTGAGCACGCTTGCGTTCTGCAACACCAAGCAGCAATGCCGCGACCTGCTCGACGTGCTGCGCGCGCAAGGCTTTCATGCGCTCGCGCTGCATGGCGAGCTCGACCAGCGCGAGCGCGACCAGGTGCTGATCCAGTTCGCCAACCGCAGTTGCTCGGTGCTCGTGGCGACCGACGTGGCCGCGCGCGGCCTCGACATCGCGCAGCTCGAAGCCGTGATCAACGTGGACGTCACGCCCGACCCCGAGGTGTACGTGCACCGCATCGGCCGCACGGGCCGCGCCGACCAGGACGGCTGGGCGCTCAGCCTCGCGAGCATGGACGAAATGGGGCGCGTGGGCGGCATCGAGCAGGCGCTCAAGCGCGAAGTCGAATGGAGCCCGCTCGCCGGGCTCAAGCCCGCCAGCAACGAACCGCTGCTGCCGCCCATGGAAACCGTGCAGATCCTGGGCGGGCGCAAGGAAAAGATCCGTCCCGGCGACGTGCTGGGCGCGCTCACCGGCGAAGCGGGCTTCAGCGGCTCACAGATCGGCAAGATCAACGTGACCGACTTCTCGACCTATGTGGCCGTGGAGCGCAGCGTCGCGCGCGACGCGCTGCGCAAGCTCAACGCGGGCAAGGTCAAGGGCAAGAAGGTCAAGGCCCGCTTGATGGACGAATGACGGACGAATGATGGACGAATAAGCCGTCCGGCGCGCACGCCGCTTGCGCATCATGCCGTGCCGCGCCGCCGCTCAACCGAATCAGGAAAGCCATGAAACAACCGCTCAGAATCGATTTCGTCTCCGATATTGCGTGCCCGTGGTGCGCAATCGGCCTCTCGTCGCTCAATCTCGCGCTCGAACGACTGCGCGACGAGGTCGACGTGCAGCTCGTCGTGCATCCCTTCGAACTCAATCCGCAAATGGGTCCGGGCGGCGAGTCGGTGGTCGACTATCTCGGCAAGAAATACGGCCGCACGCCCGAGCAGATCGCCGAGACGCAGGCGATGATCCGCGAGCGCGGCGCGAGCGTCGGCTTCACGTTCGGCGCGCGCGAGCGTGTCTACAACACCTTCGACGCCCATCGCCTGCTGCACTGGGCCGGCATCGAGGGCAAGCAGGTGCCGCTCAAGCTCGCGTTGCTGCGCGCCTATCACGGCGAGGGCAAGGACACGAGCGACCACGCCGTGCTCGTGGCGGCGGCGCAGTCCGTGGGGCTCGACGCGACGCAGGCGCGCGAGGTGCTGGAAAGCGGCCGCTACGCCGACGAGGTGCGCGCCGAGGAGCAGCAATACCAGGCGGCCGGCATCCAGTCGGTCCCGGCGATCATCTTCAAAGAGCAGTATCTGGTGAGCGGCGGCCAGCCCGTCGAAACCTTCGAAAACGCCATCCGCCAGATCCTGGCCGAAGCCTGAGCGCTGCGGGCAGGATCGCGCTGTGGCCCGCTTCATTCACGGCTTCAGAGGCGACTTCCGAGGCGGCTTCATGGCCGCATTCACAACCTGACATGCGCCCCGATCGGGCGCCCGGCGCATCAAGTATGCCGGGCGCCCCCTCGCGGGCGTGTAAACTAGCGGGTTTTTTCAGGTGAAAAAGTGCTAGCCCCGCAACGCCTGGCGTTGAGCGGCCCGACGCTCGTTCGCTTACTCGCCGGCCTTGGCGGCGCCGAGGTGCCCGAATCCCGGCTGTCGATCGCGGACCAGTTGAGCCAGTGGCTCGGCTGGACGGACGCGATCGCGCTTTCGACTGCGCTCAGCGCGCAGCCGCCGGCCGCGCGCGCCGCTGCCGCGCCGCCAGGCGCGAGCGCCGAGCAAAGCCAGAGCGAGCGCGTGCGCGCGGCGCTGACGAAGGCCATCACCGGCGACGGCGCGTCCGCCCGGCGCGATGGACGGCGCGCGCCGATCGCGCACGCCGCCGCCGCGCAGGCGCCTGCTGATGTGGAACCCGATTTCGCGGATTTCCGCCAGCGCTACCTCGCGCTACAGCAGGCGATGGAGACGGATATCGGCGCGCTGCGCATACGCTTGCGCGCGGCGCTGGCCGCCCGCACGCCCGCGCTCGCGCGCCTCGCGACGGTGGACGCCGTCATGGAGCAGGCGCTGGGCGCGCGCGAGCGCAGCCTGCTCGCAGGCGTGCCCGCGCTGCTCGGCGCGCACTTCGCGCGACTGCGCGCAGCGGCCACGGCCCAGGCCGCGCAAGCCGCCGGAGCAGCCGAAGGCGCAGAACGAGCCGAGGCGACCGCCGAAAACGCCGCGCCTTCCGCGCCGCACACGTGGCTTCCGAGCTTTCGCAAGGATATGCAGAGCGTGTTGCTCGCCGAACTTGAGATCCGGTTTCAACCGGTGGAGGGGTTGCTTGCCGCCCTTCGCACCCGCTAACCCCAATGCTATGTCCCGCGCTATGTCCCGTTTTCGCATTGAACCTGTAATTTTCGTCGTGGGTCTCGCGGCCGTGTGCTGGATCGGCGCCGGTTATCTGGGCTCGAATCTGCTTGCGCTCGCCGTCACGCTGCTGATCGGCGCGTGTTATGTGACGGGCGTGTGGGAGCTCTATCGCTTCCGGCAGGCCACCAGCACGCTCGCCCAGGCCGTCGCGAAACTCGACTCGCCGCCGGGGCGCCTCGGCGTCTGGCTCGACACGCTGCATCCCGGCCTGCGCAACCCCGTGCGTGCGCGCGTGGAAGGCGAGCGCGTCGGCCTGCCCGGCCCGGCGCTCGCGCCCTACCTCACCGGCCTGCTCGTGCTGCTCGGCATGCTCGGCACGCTGCTCGGCATGGTCGTCACGCTCAAGGGCACGGGTGCGGCACTGGAAAGCGCCACCGACCTCGACGCGATCCGCGCCTCGCTCGCCGCGCCGGTGAACGGCCTGGGCTTCGCGTTCGGCACCTCGATCGCGGGCGTGGCCACGTCCGCGATGCTCGGCCTGCTCTCCGCGCTGTGCCGCCGCGAGCGCATCGAAGCGGCGCAGCAACTCGACGTGAAGATCGCTACGACGCTGCGCGGCTTCTCGCTGGCCCATCAGCGCGACGAATCGTTCAAGCTGCTGCAACGCCAGGCCGAGGCCATGCCCGCGCTGGTGGACAAACTCGGCGCGCTGATGACGCTGATCGAGCGCCAGGGCCTCGCGCAGCACGAGCAGCAGCTCGCGAGCCAGCAGGCGTTCGCTGCCAACGCCGAAGCCGCGTGGAGCCGCCTCGCGGCTTCCGTCGGCCAGTCGCTCAGGGAAAGCGCCGCCGAAAGCGCGCGCGCCGCGGGCGCGGCGTTGCAGCCGGTCGTCGAAACGACGATGGCGGGACTCGCGCGCGAATCGGCGTCGATGCAAGACACGCTCACGCAGGCGGTGCAGCGTCAGCTCGACGGGCTCACGAGCGGGTTCGAGGCCTCGACCGCCAGCGTGGCCGAGATCTGGGGCCGCGCGCTCGCACAGCACAAGCAGACCAACGAAGCGCTCGCGGCCGACCTGGGCGGCGCACTGGAGCGCTTCAACGCAAGTTTCGAGCAACGATCGTCGGGGCTGCTGGATGGCGTGTCGGTGCGCTTCGAGGCGGCTTCGGGCGCGATGTCGCAAGCATGGCAAGCGGCGCTCACGCAACAGGAACACACAGGCGAAAAGCTCGCGACCGACAACCGGCAGGCGCTCGCCGCGGCGGCCGCTACGTTCGAGCAGCATTCGGCTTCGCTGCTGCGCGCCGTGGATGCGTCGCATACGGACTTGCAGAAGGAACTGGGCGCGCGGGACGAAGCGCGGCTCGCGAACTGGGCCGAGGCGCTCGCCGCGATGGCGGCCGGGTTGCGCACCGAGTGGGAAGCAAGCAGCGCGAATACGGCGCGACGACAGCAGGAAATCTGCGCGACGCTCGCACAAACCGCGAACGATATCGCTGCGCAATCGCAGCAACACTCGAGCAAGACGATTGCCGAAATCGATCGTCTGGTCGAAGCCGCCTCGGAAGCCCCGAAGGCCGCCGCCAACCTGCATTCGGAAATCGCCGCGCGCGACGAGCAACGCCTCGAAACGTGGACCGCATCGCTTGCGACTCTGGCGACCGGGCTGCGTAAAGAATGGGAAGAAACGAGCGCAGCCACGGCGCAACGTCAGCAGGAAATCTGCGCGACGCTCGCACAAACCGCGAGCCATATCGCCGCTCAGTCGCAGCAACACTCGAGCAAGACGATTGCCGAAATCGATCGCCTGGTCGAAGCCGCCTCGGAAGCCCCGAAGGCCGCCGCGAACCTGCATTCGGAAATCGCCGCGCGCGACGAGCAACGCCTCGAAACGTGGACCGCATCGCTTGCCACCCTGGCCTCCGGGCTGCGTAAAGAGTGGGAAGAAACGAGCGCAGCCACGGCGCAACGTCAGCAGGAAATCTGCGCGACGCTCGCACAAACCGCGAACGAAATCGCCGCTCAGTCGCAGCAGCACTCGAGCAAGACGATTGCCGAAATCGATCGCCTGGTCGAAGCCGCTTCGGAAGCGCCGAAAGCCGCCGCCAATCTGCACTCGGAAATCGCCGCACGCGACGAACAGCGCCTCGAAACGTGGACCGCATCGCTTGCCGCGATGTCCGCCGCGCTGCGCAAAGAATGGGAAGAGACGAGCGCCGCCGCCGCGCAACGCCAGCGGGAAATCTGCGAAACCCTCTCGCAGACGGCCAGCGACATCACCACGCAATCGCAGGCCCACAACGCCAGCACCATCGCCGAAATCGCCCGCCTCGTGCAGGCCGCGTCGGTGGCGCCGCAAGCCGCGGCCGAAGTCATCGCCGAGTTGCGCCAGAAGCTCTCGGACAGCATGGTCCGCGACACCGCGATGCTCGACGAGCGCAACCGCCTGCTCGGCACGCTCGAAACCCTGCTCGACGCCGTGAACCGCGCCTCCACCGAGCAGCGCTCGGCAATCGACGCGCTCGTTTCCACGTCGTCGGATCTGCTTGTGCGCGTGGGCGGCCAGTTCAGCGCGAACGTCGAAGCCGAAACGGGCAAGCTCGGCGCGCTCGCCGCGCAGGTGAGCAGCAGCGCCGTGGAAGTGGCGAGCCTTGGCGACGCGTTCGGCGCGGCCGTCACCGTGTTCGGCGAATCGAACGACAAGCTCGTGGCGCATCTGGAGCGTATCGAGAGCGCGCTCGACAAGTCGCTCGCGCGTAGCGACGACCAGCTCGCCTACTACGTGGCGCAGGCGCGTGAGGTCATCGACCTGAGCATGCTGTCGCAGAAGCAGATCGTCGAGAACCTGCAACAGCTCGCCGGCCAGCGCGCCGCCGCCGGAGTCGACGCGGCATGAACGACGAAATCGACGGCGGCGCGGCCCCCGCCGCGCCCGTGTGGCCCGCGTTCGCCGACCTGATGTCGGTGCTGCTGGGCGCGTTCCTGCTGATTCTCGTCGGCGTGGTCGGCATGCAGCTCGAACTGTCGAGCCGGCTCGCGAACGAGGTCAAGCAGCGCAAGGCCGAAACGGAACGCCGCAAGACGCTTGAAGAAGCGCTCGCAGGCCCGCTCGCGGCGGGGCGCGTGACGCTCGTGAACGGGCGCATCGGCATTAGCGGCAGCGTGCTGTTCGCGCTGAATTCGGACCAGTTGACGCCGCAGGGCCGCGAACTGCTCAAGAGCCTGGCCGGACCGCTCACGGCGTACCTGAAAAGCCGCGACGAAATCCTCATGGTGAGCGGATTCGCCGACGATCAGCAGGTGCATGCGGGCAACCGCCGCTTCGCGGACAACTGGGAGTTGTCGGCCGAGCGCGCGCTCACGGTCACGCGCTCGTTCATCGACGCGGGCGTTCCGGCGAAGTCGGTATTCGCGGCCGCGTTCGGCTCCGAGCAGCCGGTGAGCGCGAACAGCGACGAAGCGGGCCGCGCGAAGAACCGCCGCGTGGAGATCGCGCCGGTGCCGCGCCCGACCGTTGGCGAGAGCAAGCATGGCGAATGACGCCGGCCCGCGTCTCGCGCCGGCCGAGCGCGAGGCACCCGACGCTGCGGACGTGAGCGCCCTGCTCGACGCCTGGCGCGCACGCGGCGCCGACCGGCTCGATCCGGTGCGCTTCCACTTGATCGAGGCGCTGGAGCGCCGCCGTGCCGCGCATGCGGGCGAAGCGCGGCGCCTCATCGATGCGCGTCTCGCGCAACGGCTCGACGCGTTTGCCCGCGACCTTGAGCGCGATGTGACGCCGGTATTCGGCAACGAAGCGCGTCGCAGCGCGCTCGGCAGCCTTGTCGATTCGATCCCGCGCGCGGAGCCTGTGCACACCCCGTCACGCGTGAGGCATGAACCGGACCCGGAGCTGGTCGACTATTTCCGGAAAACCTGGTCGCGCGTGCGCACCGAAAAGCAATTGAGGCAGTCGCTGGACCAGGTGCCCAGAAACGCCGGGCCGCTCAATTCGAACAGCCTCGTGCATCGCGCGCTTTCGCTCATGCGCGAGGTGTCGCCGGGGTATCTCCAGCACTTCCTCGCGTATGCCGATGCGCTTTCGTGGGTCGAGCAGTTGAATGCGAGCGTTGGAGCGGCGGCGCCGGTGAAGGAAGCGCCAAGAGCGGCGGGCGGGAAGAAAGGAACGCGCGGAAAGGGGCGATAGGCGCTGCGGGGCCTTGATCGATTCCACCTCGATCTTCCGGCGTTGGCAAAATAACGATGGCAGTGAGGTGCTACCATTGATGCACATACGCATCAGTTTTTGAGGCAACGCCCATGCGAACCACTGTCACGATCGACGACGCCCTGTACCAGCAAGCGCTCGAACTGGCCGAGCCAGGTATCGACAAGGCGGAGCTCATCCGGGCCGCAATCCAGACCTTTGTGCGCGTTCAGGCCGCAAAGCGGCTCGCCGCACTCGGCGGTTCCGCACCCGACATGGCTGATATCGAGCGGCGCCGCCCCGAGTCCGCAGCGCAATGAGCGTCCTGATCGACACATCGGTCTGGATCGACCACTTCCGTCACGGCAACCAGCAACTCATAAACTTGATCACGAGCGATCAGGCGCTCACCCATCCCTTTGTGCTCGTCGAGCTAGCTTGCGGTACACCGCCCGAGCCACGCGCACGCACGCTTCACGACATCGGCTTGTTGCAGCACGCACAACAGGCGACGCCTGCCGAGGTGATGCAGTTTATCGAGGCCGAGCGCCTCTACGGTCATGGCTGCGGCGCCATCGACCTCACGTTGCTCGCATCGACGTTGATGACACCCGGCGCGAGCCTGTGGACGCTCGATCGGCGTTTGGCAGCACTCGCCACACAGCTTGCCGTGGCATGGCCGCCAAACGCGCACTGAGCTGAGCGCTGGCGAACCGCAGCGCCCCCGCCCCCTCACCCCGCCTGACGCCTTTCCCGCACCGCCTGCGCCAGCCCGTCGAGCACCGGCTCCGTCTGCGCCCAGCTAATGCACGCGTCGGTAATCGACACGCCGCGCTTGAGCGGCACGCCGGGCTTCAGGTCCTGGCGGCCTTCTTCGAGATGGCTCTCGATCATCACGCCCACAATGCGCTTGTCGCCGCCCGCCAGTTGCTCGCCGATATCGCGCGCCACGTCGATCTGGCGCTGATGCGCCTTGTTCGAGTTCGCATGCGAGCAGTCGATCATGACCTGCTCGCGCAGGCCCGCCTTCGCCAGCGAAGCGCAGCACGCCGCCACGGAAGCCGCGTCGTAGTTCGGCCCGCTCTTGCCGCCGCGCAGGATCACGTGGCAGTCGTCGTTGCCGCGCGTTTCGAAAATCGCGGCCATGCCCATCTTCGTCATGCCCATGAACGCGTGGCTCGCGCGCGCCGCGACGATGGCGTCGGCGGCCACCTGCACGCCGCCGTCGGTGCCGTTCTTGAAGCCGATCGGGCACGACAGGCCCGAAGCGAGTTGCCGATGGCTCTGGCTTTCGGTCGTGCGCGCGCCGATCGCGCCCCACGCCACGAGGTCGGCGATGTATTGCGGGCTCAGCAAGTCGAGGAATTCGGTGCCCGTGGGCAGGCCGAGCGCGTTGATGTCGAGCAGCAACTGACGCGCCGCGCGCAAGCCTTCGTTGATACGGAAGCTGCCATCCAGGCGCGGATCGTTGATATAGCCCTTCCAGCCCACCGTCGTGCGCGGCTTCTCGAAGTACACGCGCATGACGATCAGCAGATCGTCCTTGATTGTGTCGGCCTTCGCCTTGAGGAGCTTCGCGTATTCGATCGCCTGATCGTGGTCGTGAATCGAGCACGGGCCCACCACCACCACCAGCCGGTCGTCGCGCTGTGCGAGCACCTCGGCAATCTCGCCGCGGCTCGCTTCGACGAGCGATTGTGTTGCCTGCGGCGTCGGCAGTTCGTCGAGCAGCAGCGCGGGCGAGATGAGCGGTCGCACGGCGCCGATGCGCACGTCGTCGATACGGGTCGTGTCCTGGGTGGCGTCGGCCACGCCGACTTCCTGGTCGTGCTGCGGATTGTCGATACGGCTCAAGATGTTCTCCGTCTGCGCATTTGACACGCGCACCATGCATGTGTGGGGGATGAATGCGCGATTATCGCATCCGGCGGCGGCGCGCCAAACAAAACGAGGCGGCCCGAAGACCGCCTCGCTCAAGGGCCTGCCACGTGCGCCGTGAAGATCGGCGCCGTGAAGATCAGCGCGCAGCGCCCCCCATCGGATAGCCCTTGCCCGCCAGCCGTCGCGCAATGCGCACGAGCGCGAGCCACTGTTGCGCGAGCAGGCCTTCGCCGTAGTTCACGCCCCGGCCGTGCGGCGCGGGCAACTGGTCGCGAATGCCGGTGGGCTCGTGTTCCTTGTTCCACGAAGCCGTGCGGAACATCATGTCCCACCACGGGAACAGCACGCCGAAGTTGCAGCCGTAGCGCGTGCCTTCGTGGCCATAACCGATCGCATGATGGCGGCGATGAAACGCCGGGCTCACCGCAATGCGTTCGAGCAGCCAGCCGAACTCCAGCCGCGCGTTCACGTGCTGCACGCTCTGCATGAAGTTGCTCACGGCCACGAGCACGACGAACTGCGCGGGCTGCACGCCGATGAAAAGCGAAATGGCGGCGAAAAACGCGGCCTGCAAGATGTCGTCGAGAAAATGATTGCGATCGTCGCACCACAGCGACATCTGCTGCTGGCTGTGATGCACGGCGTGCAATTCCCACCACACGCCGAAGCGATGCTGCCAGCGGTGATACCAGTAGCCCGCGAAGTCGAGCGCGATCAGATAGATCAGGAACGACACGAGCGGCCTGTCGGTCACGCCGGGCCAGAGGCTGTCGACCTCGAGGTTCGGGATGTTGTGGATCGCCATCAGGCTCTGCCAGTGATTGAACAATGGCGTGAGCAGGAAGAAGAACGCGATGTTGATGATGCCGAGCTTCGCGATCCACGTGTACCAGATGTCGGCGCGCAGCGCCTTGCGATCGCCCCATTGCTCAGCGGGGCGCAGCGCTTCGAGCGGACGCAGGATCACATACATCGCGACGATCTCCAGCACGCCCACGATCACCCAGTAGAGCGCGTCGTAGGTGTCTTCGTCGTAGCCCATCAGGCCGACCTTGTAGAAGATCGGCTGCACCACGTCCACGTAGACCAGTGTCTGGAGCCACGAAACGAGGTTGTCGGCCTGCGAAATCAACGTATCGATCATCGGGACTCCTGGATCAATCCGGGTTCGGCGCGTACACGGGCGCGCGATTCGCGAAGTAGATGCCGTGCGGCGAGCGGCCCACCGCGATGGTGTCGATCAACTGACGCGTGTTCAGGTCGATGATGCCCACGTGCTTCGCGAAGCGGAACGTGACCCACAGGTAGCGCTTGTCGGCGGAAAGCTCCATGTCGTCGGGGCCCGGACGCAGGCCCGTGATGTCGCCGACCTTGGTAAGCGTCGTGTAATCGATGATGCTGATCGTGCTCTCCACGCGGTTCGAGACGACCACATGTTTGCCATCGTCCAGATTGCGGAAGTTATGCGCGCCGCGGCCGGTCTGGATCTTTTTCACGAGCGTGCGGTTGTGCCAGTCCACCACAGCCACATTGTCCTCGCCCGTCATGCCGATCAGCAGGTATTTGTCGCCGGGCGTCATCCACAGGCCCGCGGGCGTGCTGCCCACGTGGAGCTTCCAGAGCACTGTTTGCGTGGGTAGATCGATCGCGGCCACTTCGCCCGTGTCCTGGAGTGTCACGAACGCGGTCTTGTTGTCCGAGGCGAACGTGATGTGGCTCGGCGTTTTTGCCAGCGGAATACGCTTGGCGATCGTGAGGTTCTGGCCGTCGTAGCGATAGATGTCCACGCGGTCGAGCCGCAGGCCCGCCGTCACGAACCATTTATGGTCGGGCGAGAAGCCGAGCTGATACGGGTCTTCGATGCCTTCCAGGCGGCGCTGGATCTGTCCCGTATGCGGATCGAGGAACAGCAGGTCGTTCGACACCGAATCGGCGACGATGAGCGACTTGCCGTCGGGCGTGATCATCAGATGGTGCGGTTCCTTGCCGGTGGGCTCGGTGCCGACCACGGTGCGGCTCGCTTCGTCGATGAGCGAGAGCTTCGCCTCGCCCGAGTCGAGCACGATGACCTTGTCGTCGGCGTGGGCGAGCGCGCCCCATGCGAGGCCGCCCATCAGCAGCGCGGCTGCGAGCGGTTTTTTCATGTGAACCGGTGTAAACGAAAAGATCGGAAATTCAGGCATTTCGTAAGGGAATGAGAGCAGCGAAGGCGCGCCGCGCCGGTTTGTGCTGAGATAGCGCCAAGGCAGGCGCGCGGATTGCCTGCTTAACGCATGAGGGCCCGATTTCGATGACGCCTATCCACCGTATTTGCGAAGGCTCGATGCGCGCATCATCGCTGCGGGCTGCGCGTACAGACCCTGAGTCGCGAGAGAAGTTGCATGGATCGTCGCGCCCGCGATGACCGCGCCGATCGCGCGCACGACGGCCTCACGCGCAGTACGGCCGCCGCAGTGCGCGAAGCGCTCGAAGGACGCCGCCGCGGCATCGCCCTTCTGCTGCCGCTCGCCGGTCCGGCGGTGGTCGTCTCCGTCGCCTATATCGATCCCGGCAACTTCGCGACCAACATTCAGGCCGGCGCGCGTTACGGCTATGCGCTCCTGTGGGTCGTGCTGCTCGCCAACGTGATCGCCATGCTGTTTCAGGGGCTTTCCGCGAAGCTCGGCATCGCCACGGGCCGCAATCTCGCGGAGCTGTGCCGCGACAACCTGCCCGCGCCGCTCGTGTGGCTCATGTGGATCGTAAGCGAGATCGCGGCGATGGCCACCGATCTCGCCGAGTTCCTCGGCGGCGCCATCGGCCTCGCGCTGCTCTTTCATTTGCCGCTGCTCGCGGGCATGGCCGTCACGGCCGTCGTGACGTATGCGCTGCTATTTCTGGAGCGCGCGGGCTTTCGTCCGCTCGAACTCGTGATCGGCGCGCTCGTGGGCGTGATCGGCATCTGCTACGTGCTGGAGCTTTTCATCGCGCCCGTCGAGTGGCCGAACCTCTTGCGCCATCTCGCCACGCCGCGCCTGCCCGATGCGCAGGCCGTGACGATCGCGGTGGGCATCATCGGCGCAACCGTCATGCCGCATGCGCTCTTCCTGCACTCGGGGCTCACCCAGGCGCGCGTGCTCGCGCGCAACGCCACCGAACGCGCGCGTCTCGTCAGGTTTTCAAACATCGAAGTCGTGGTTGCGCTCTCCCTTGCCGGGCTCATCAACATGGCGATGGTGATCACGGCCTCGGGCGCGTTCCACCAGGGCTATGCCGACGTGGCCGAGATCGAGACCGCCTATCGCACGCTCGCGCCGCTGCTGGGCGCGGCGGCGGCCAGCATCTTTCTCGTGTCGCTGATCGCGTCGGGCATTTCGAGCTCGGTGGTCGGCACGCTCGCGGGTCAGATGATCATGCAGGGCTTCGTGAATTTTCGCGTGCCGTTGTGGCTGCGCCGCGCCATCACAATGGTGCCGAGCTTCGTCGTGGTGGCGCTGGGCGTGAACGCCACCGAGGCGCTCGTCATGAGCCAGGTCGTGTTGAGCCTGGCGCTGCCGTTCCCGATGGCGGCGCTCGTCTGGTTCACCTGCCGCGCCGACGTGATGGGGCAACATCGCAACCGCGCGATCACGGCGATCGGCGCCGTGGCGGGCGCGGCCGCGGTGCTCGCGCTCAATGTCGTGCTGCTGCTGGAGACCTTCGGCGTGGCGGTGCCGGGGCTCGCTTGAAGCCGATTAAACGTCAGGCGAATGTGGCAGGCGAATAAAGGACAAAGTCTGCATGAACGGCCGGTCGGTTTATCGCGGCGTGAGTCTCGCGCGACGCCCCCTTCTCGCCACGCGTGCAAACTCGCGCGAAACCATGCACCATTAGCGTTTTCGCCGCGCCCCGTTCAACGCCTGGGGCGCGGGTTTTGCAACCGCGCGCGAGAGCACGCGAGGTCCTGCCCCAAAGCTGACCGAGTGTGACCCGAGCGCGCGCCATCTCCGACCTGCCATGACGAATCAGCCTGCCCAAGCCTTGCCCGAACAGCCCGTCGACATGATCATTTTCGGCGGCGGAGGCGACCTGGCCGCGCGCAAACTGCTGCCCGCGCTCTACATGGCGCACCTGCACGGCAACCTGCCGCCCGAAACGCGCATCATCGCCGTGGGCCGCAAGAACTGGACGATCGACGACTATCGCAAGTTCATGGAGGAGCAGTCGCGTCCGTTCATCGACGCGAAAGCTTTCGACGCGCAAGCCTGGGACCGCTATCTGAACCTGTTCCAGTACGTGATCATCGACGTCAACGATTCCGCCAGTTACGCGAATCTGAAGGCGGCGTCGCGCGAGCATGCGCTGCGCGTGTTCTATCTCTCCACGTCGCCGGAACTGTTCACGACGATTTGCGACAACCTCACGGCAGGCGGCCTGATCGACAGCAGCTCGCGCGTGGTGCTCGAAAAGCCGCTCGGCCACGATCTCGCCTCGGCGCAGGAGATCAACGAGTCGGTGGGCCGCCATTTCGCGGAATCGCAGATCTACCGCATCGACCACTATCTGGGCAAGGAAACGGTGCAGAACCTGATGGTGCTGCGCTTCGGCAACCCGATCTTCGGGCCGCTGTGGCAGGCGCCGTACATCCGCAGCGTGCAGATCACGGTCGCGGAAACGGTGGGCGTGGGCAGCCGCGCGGGCTTCTACGACCACACGGGCGCGCTGCGCGACATGGTGCAGAACCACCTGCTGCAACTGCTGTGCATCGTGGCGATGGAGCCGCCCGTCTCGCTCGACCCCGACGCCGTGCGCGACGAAAAGCTCAAGGTCCTGCGCTCGCTGCGCCCCATGTCGCTCGCCGACATCGCACGCGACACCGTGCGCGGCCAGTATGCGGCGGGCGCGGTGGACGGCCAGCCGGTGAAGGGCTATCTGGAAGAAGACAACGTACCGCCCGACAGCAAGGCGGAAACGTTCGTGGCGCTGCGCGCGCACATCAACAACTGGCGCTGGGCCAATGTGCCGTTCTTCCTGCGCACGGGCAAGCGCCTGCAAAAGCGCCAGTCGGAAATCGTGATCGAATTCGCGGACCTGCCGTTCTCGATCTTCCCGAGCGGGCCGCGCCATTACGGCAACCGTCTCGTGATCCAGCTTCAGCCGGAAGAGTCGATCCAGTTGCAGATGCTCGCGAAGGAACCGGGCAGCGGCATGAACATGCTGCCCGTGAGCCTGAACCTCGACTTGCAGCAGGCCATTCCCGAGCGCCGCGCGGAAGCCTACGAGCGCTTGCTGATCGACGTGATTCGCGGCCGCCTCACGCACTTCATGCGCCGCGACGAACTGGAAGCCGCATGGACGTGGGTCGAACCGATCCTGAACGGCTGGAAGGAGCTGAACGACCGCCCGCGCAATTACACGGCGGGCACGTTCGGGCCGGCGGCGTCTTCGGCGCTGCTCGCGCGCGAAAACATGTCGTGGGCCGAGGAGATGTGACGTGAAAAACCGGTGAGAGCCGGTGAGAACCCGGTGAATGACCGCGAGCGCCGCGCATCGTGCGTGGCGCTCGCAGAACTATGCCAGGCGCAGCGTAGCTAATCGCCCGAACCGGGACGAAAGAGATCGAAACCGGCGAATACGATCACACCGCTTAGCGCCATCAACGGCACCGAATGGCGCCCGAGAACCAGAACAGCGGCCGCAAGCCACGTCGAAATACAAAAAGCGCCGATGCGCCGCATGATGAAACTCCCTACTCTTTAATGCCCTTCTGATGCGTTGCCGCGCATACCGCGTGCCGCACCTTTCAGCCCAACGTCGCGCGCGCGGTGCGCAGCCGCGAGACGGTATCGACGAATGCCTCGCCGCCCAGCGTGCGCTTGATGCGGCTCGTCACGGTCGCACTCGCGGCGTCGAGCGCCATGCGAATGGCAACAGCCCGCGCCGTGGGCACGATCGCCACCTCGCGCCCGTCGTCTTCGGTGCGGCGGCGCTCGACATAGCCGCGCGCCTCCAGACCGTCGAGCACGCGCGTAGCCGTGGGCCGTGCGATGGCGAGCAGCTCCGCCAGCTCGCGTTGCAACGAACCGGGCCGCTCCAGCACGGCGCGCAGCATGAAACCCTGTGGCGGCGTGAGCTCGAAGCCCTCGAACGCTTCGGTCCATTCACGCTCCAGGCGCCGCGCGAGCGCCGTGGTGTTGAAGTAAAGGCAATGGTCGAACATGCCTGAAGCATATACGGATATCGTTAGCTATGCACCGATCTCCACAACCGGCACGCGGGGCAAAAATCGAACGATCGGCCGAATTTAGGTCGCATCCGTTATGATGCGAAAGGATCGTCATCGCCTGGCCGTCGTCCATCACATTCACGGAGACATCGATGCAAATGCGCTGTTACTGCGTTATCCATCACGGCAAACCGCTCGAACTCGTCGAGCGCGACGTGCCCGAGCCCAAGGGAACGGAAGTGCTGCTACGCGTGAAAGCCGCGGGCCTGTGCCACTCCGACCTGCACATCTGGGAGGGCTATTACGATCTGGGCGGCGGCAAGAAGCTCTCGCTCTCCGACCGCGGCATCAAGTTGCCGCTCACGCCGAGCCATGAAATCTGCGGCGAAGTCGTGGCACTGGGGCCCGACGCGCAGACCGCCGCCGAAGCGCTCGCGGCCGGCACGTCAGCGGTCGTGCATCCGTGGATTGGTTGCGGCGAATGCGCGGCCTGCAAGCGCGGCGAGGAAAACATCTGCGCGAAGCCGCAGTCGCTCGGCGTGCTGCGCGACGGCGGCTTCGCCGACTACGTGATCGTGCCGCACCCGCGCTATCTCGTGGATCTCGCGGGCCTCGACCCCGTGAAGGCCGCGCCGCTCGCGTGCGCGGGCGTGACGACGTATTCGGCGGTCAAGAAGTTCGGCGAGCGCATTCACGAAGGTCCGGTGGTCGTGATCGGCGCGGGCGGCCTTGGCATGATGGCGCTCGAAGTGCTCAAGGCGCACGGCGCGCAAGGCGCGATCGTGGTGGACGTGGACCCCGCCAAGCGCGCAGCGGCGCTCGCGGCCGGCGCGCTCGCGGCCATCGACGCGCGCGCGGACGACGCCGTCCAGCAGATCATCGCGGCAACGGGCGGCGGCGCGCGCGCCGTGCTCGACCTCGTGGGCGCGACGCCCACCGTCAAGCTAGCACTCGACTCGTGCGCGCGCGGCGGCCATGTGGTGATCGTCGGCCTGATGGGCGGCGACCTCACGGTCTCGCTGCCGATCATCCCCATGCGTCCCCTCAAGATCGAGGGGAGCTACGTGGGCACGCTGCCCGAGTTGCGCGAGCTCGTGACCTTGATGCGCGAAGGCAGGATGCAGCCCTCGCCCGTCTCGACGCGGCCGCTCACGGAAATCAACGAGGCGTTCGAAGCGCTCGTGCAGGGCAAGGTGGTCGGACGCCAGGTGCTCGTGCCCTGAGAGCGGTCGGGCTACGTTGCGTGCGGTTCGGGCCGCACGCGCGAACTTGATCAGGAACACGAACTGTTTTATTGCCTGAGCTTGCGCACCCTGCTCGGGCCTCACGCCTTATCGCCCTTCCCCGCCACGCACGCCTGCAATGCGCGCGTCACGCGCGCGATCACCTCATTCCAGTCGCCGGGACGGACTTGCCGAAACAGGCGCGCGTCCGGATACCAGGGCGTATCGTCCCGGTCGTCCAGCCAACGCCAGCAACCGTCGAAGCGCGACAGAATCCAGACCGGCTTGCCGAGCGCGCCCGCCAGATGCGCAACCGACGTATCGACCGTAATAACGAGGTCGAGACGATCGACGATAGCGGCCGTATCCGCAAAGTCCTGGACGTCGTCCATCACATCGTGCGGCCGCCACTGCGGCGCGAGCTTCTCGATCTGGCCGCGTGTCGTTTCGCCTTTTTGCAGGCTCACGAACGTGACGCCTTCGGTCTGGAGCAAGGGCAGCAAGGCCGTCGCATCGAGCGAGCGGCGCCGATCCACGGTGGTCGCGCGCGTGCCGGTTTGCCAGAGCCGCGGATCCCCGGCCCACACGAGGCCAACCTTGAACGCGCCCGCGGGCACACGCGCATGCCAGGCATCGGCGCACGGCGCGGGCACCCGCACATACGGCACCGCTGCGGGAATGGTGCGCAATGTCGTGCCGAAGCGCCCAGGCAGGCTCATCATGAAGCACCAGTAATCGTGCTTGCGCATCGCGTGGTCCCCGGCGAGGGGAACGCAGGCGTCCACACCCTCCACCGTTTCCAGCAGCCGCTTCAGCGCGGGCGGGCACGCCACGCTCAGGTGAGCCACGCCGCGCTCCCTGAGCATGGGCAGGTAACGCGCAAACTGGAGGCTGTCGCCGTGCCCTTGCTCATGCAGGACGAGGAGCGACTTGCCGTCGAGCGGCTCGCCCTGCCATTGCGGAAATGGCAGATCCGGCACGACGGTATTGCGGCTTTTGAGGCCCGGGTCATAGCGCGCCTCCCACAGCGGCCAGCCCTCCTCAAAGCGGCCCATGGCCAGCAGGCAGAGCGCGAGATTCATGCTGATCTGCGCCGATCCGGGCGCCCACTCCAGCGCGCGGCGATAGCACGATTGCGCCTCATGCATGCGCCTGAGTTCATAGAGCACGAAGCCAAGATCATTGAGCGTCGCGTGATTCTCGTGAAGCACGACCGCGCGCCGGTAGAACGCCTCGGCCTCTTCATGCCGTCCGGTTTCGACGAGGATAAAACCGAGCGAGGAGCAGAGATCGGCGTCGTCCGGATGGATCGCCAGGGCGCGCCGGTACGCATCCTCGGATTGCGCCAGATCGCCCGATTCGAAGCAGGCCGCGCCAAGACCGCGATGCGCGTTCGCATCGCCGGGGCGCAACACCAGCGTCTGCTGGAAGGCGGCTTGCGCCTCGACCCATCGTCCGAGGCCAAAGAGCGCGCAACCCAGCGTGTGCTGGATGTCGGCGCTCGCGGGATCGATGTGGCTGGCCCGCCGGGCGCACGTTTCGGCCTGCGCGTGCCGATCGAGCTTGTTGAGAAGGCAGGCAAGATCGTTGAGGATCACGGCATCGTCGTCACGCAGGGCCAGCGCGCGGCGATAGCAGGCTTCGGCCTCGTCATATCGCTCGCGCATGTGCAGGAGCCACCCCAGGTTGCGGTGTCCGTCTGCACTTTGCGGATCGATGGCAATCGCCCGGTTGAACGAGGCTTGCGCCTCGCACAAGTCGCCCAGTTCGTACTGCACGTTGCCGAGGTTGTTGTGCGCCTGCGCGTCTTGCGGGTCCGCTTCGACCGCTCGCCGCCAATACGCCGCCGCCTCGGGCTTGCGGTTCAGGGTGACGAGACAAATCGCGGCGAGATTCAACGCCTGCACGTTGGACGGCTGCGCGAGGATCAGGCTATCCAGCTGCGCCAGTGCCTGCGCGCTGCGTCCGCCGGAGAAGAGTGCAAACGCGGCTTCGTAGGGGTCCGCCGCATCCGGCGCGGGGTCGTGTGCGGATCGTGTCGTGTCTTCGGTCGATGCATTCAAGGTGGCGCTCCTCGCGCCGCAGTCGGCAAGATACCTGCCCCTGCGGCCAAACCGGGAGTTTCGGCGCACCGGCCGGATCACGCCGGATTGGCGACACCTTCAATGATTTGCATCAAGCTTCACATCGTGGAGATTCGCATTCGACGTCGCCCCGTGCAACGTCACGCGCCCGACTCGACCGCTTCCTCGCGCACGTGCCGCGACTCCGGCCGCTTCAAGCCGAGATGCTCGCGCAGGGTGCTCCCCTCGTACTCGCTGCGAAAGAGCCCGCGACGCCGCAGCTCGGGCAACACCAGTTCGACGAAGTCGGTCAGCGAATCGGGCAGCAGCGCGGGCATGACGTTGTAGCCGTCCGCGCCGTAATTCACGAAGCGCTCCTCCAGCGCGTCGGCAATCTGCTCCGGAGTCCCAACCAGTTGCCAGTGCCCGCGCGCGCCCGCCACGCGCAGAAACAGCTCGCGGATCGTGAGGTTTTCGCGGCGCGCGAGCGTCAGCGTGAGCGCCTGGCGGCTCTTGCTCGCATTGGTTTCCGGCAGTTCGGGAATCGGCCCGTCGAGCGGGTAGCCGGAAAGATCGAAGCCGCCCGTCAAGCCGGAGACCATCGCGAGCCCCACCGCCGGATCGATCAACGCCTGCAACGCCTCGAACTTCTCGCGCGCTTCGGCCTCGGTGCGCCCAACGATCGGCATCACGCCCGGCATGATCTTCAGGTCGCCCGGATCGCGCCCGTACTGCGCCATGCGGCCTTTCACGTCGGCGTAGAACGCCACGGCGTCCGCCAGCGTCTGCTGCGCCGTGAAGATCACCTCGGCCGTGCGCGCGGCGAGCGCCTTGCCCGCCTCGGACGAGCCCGCCTGCACGACCACGGGCCGCCCCTGCGGCGCGCGCGCCACATTCAGCGGCCCGCGCACCTTGAAGAACTCGCCGCGATGCCCGAGCACGTGACGCTTCGCCGGATCGAAAAAGCGGCCGGCGGCCTTGTCGTGCAGGAAAGCGTCGTCATCCCAGCTATCCCACAGTCCTTCCACGACTTCGGCGAACTCGGCCGCACGCTCGTAGCGCGTCGCATGCGCGAGATGCTCGTCGAAACCGAAATTGCGCGCCTCGTGCTCGTTCGACGACGTGACGAGATTCCAGCCCGCGCGCCCGCCGCTGATGTGATCGAGCGAAGCGAACTTGCGCGCGATGTGATACGGCTCGTTGAAGGTCGTGGACGCCGTGCCAACGAGCCCGATGTGTTGCGTCACGGCCGCGAGCGCCGAGAGCAGCGTGATCGGCTCGAACTGCGCGACATAGCTGTGCGCGGTGCGGCTCAGGAAGTCGGCGTTGTCGCCGCGCGTGCCAGAGCCGTCCGCGAGAAAAACCAGATCGAATTTCGCGGCCTCTGCGGTGCGCGCCAGTTCGGCGTAGTGACGGAAATCGCTGCCCGCGTTGGCGTTCGCATGCGGGTGCCGCCATGCGGCGATATGGTGGCCGGTGGGATAGAGAAAAGCGCCGAGGCGCAGTTGACCGCGCCGTGCTCCAGCAGGTTGGCTCATGGTGAAAAACGCTGCGCGTAAGGGAAAGGATCGCCCCATTCTCGTGCGTGCGCCTGCACCCCGCCACGAAGAAATCGGCACATCGATATGCCCGCGCGCGCAAAACGGCTTGCGGGCTTCGCTGCAAGGCAATCGCAAGCCTCGGCCGGCCGGGCGCTTCAGTGAAGGCGCTTCATCCGTCGAATAAGCGCGACGTATGCGCTCAGTTCCGCCCGCTGCCCGAGCGGGAGCTGTCGTAAGCTCACCGTGCCCCATTGTTCCTGCCTGCGACGCACGCGCGGCGCCCACTACGACTTTGACCGTGACCACTACGACGCCCCTCGCGCCCGCCCTCGACGACCTCCTGCGCGAAGCCAATGCGCTGTGCGACGCACACCGCTTCGCCGACGCGCTCGCGCTGCTCGCCCCTGTGACCGGCGAGCACGCGGGCGACGACGACGCGGCGCTCGCCCCGGCGCTCAGTCTCGCCGCGCTCGGCGCGATGGGCACGGGCGACGCGGCGCGCGCCCAGGCGCTCTGGGAGCGCTGCCTTGCGGCGCAGCCGGACTTCGCGCCGGCGTATAGCGGCTTTGCCGCGCTGCTCGCGACGCTCGGCAGCCTCACGAAAGCCCAGGCGCTCTACGAGCGCCTCCTGAGCCTGACGCCCGACGACATCGACGCACGCAGCAACCTCGGCGTCGTGCTCCAGCGCCAGGGCCAGTACGCGCAGGCGGAAGCCACGTTTCGCGCCGTGCTCGCGCAACGCCCCGATCACGCCGATGCCCACTACAACCTCGGTCTCCTGCTCCAGACGCAAGCCCGCCACGAGGAAGCCGAAAGCGCGTTGCGCGCCGCCATCGCCGCGCACGCGCGCCACGCCCACGCGTACAACGCACTGGGCACGCTGCTGCGCGATCAGGGCCGCGCCGAAGAGGCCGCCGAGGCGTATCGCCAGGCACTCCTGATCCAGCCGCAGTATCCGGAGGCGCTCAACAATCTCGCCATGCTGCTCAAGTCGGCCGGACGGCTGGCCGAAGCGGAACTCGCGGCGCGCCTCGCGCTGGAGATGCGGCCCAATTTCGTCGATGCCCTCAACAACCTCGGTTGCGTGCTCACCGGTCTCAAGCGCCTGCCCGAAGCGGAGGCCGCGTTCCGCCAGACGCTCGCGCTCGCGCCGAACCACACCGAGGCGCTGTACAACCTCGGCGTCGTGCTCCACGCGCTCGAGCGGCTGCCCGAAGCGGAAGCCGCCTACCGCGAGACGCTGCGCCGCTTGCCGGGCCGCACCGAAGCGCACAACAACCTCGCTTGCGTGCTGCTGGCGCTCGGGCGCCGCGGCGAAGCGCTCGACGTGCTTCACGAAGCCGTGGCCGCGCGGCCCGATTTCGCCGAGGCGCACTTCAATATCGCGAGCCTCCACAAGGAATATGGCAGGCTGGACGAAGCGGAAGCCGGCTACCGCCGCGCGCTTGCCGCGAACCCCGAATACGGCGACGCGAAATTCCGCCTCGCCACCCTGCTCATCAGCATGGGGCGTTTCGAGGAAGGCTTTGCGCGCTACGAGTGCCGCTACACGATGCCGGGCTTCGTGCACAACGCTTCACAACGTCTGCTGAAGTGCCCCGCCTGGCAGGGTGAGCCGCTCGCCGGCAAATCGCTGCTGCTGTGGCAGGAAGACGGCCTCGGCGACATGCTCCAGTTCGGCCGCTACGCGCGCGTGCTCAAGGCGCAGGGCGCGGCGCACGTGGCGTTTGCCTGCCAGCCGCCGCTGCATCGGCTCTTTGGCGGCGTCGAAGGCGTCGACGCCGTGCTCGACCACAATGCGGCCGCAGCCGCCTCCGGCGAGTTCGACTGCTGGGTGAGCCCCATCAGCGTGCCGCATCGCCTCGGCACGACGCTCGACACGATCCCCGCGCCGCTCGCCATCGAACCCGAACCCGCGCTCGTCGAGCACTGGGGCGCGCGCCTCGCCACGCTCGCGCCGGGCCCGCGCATCGGGCTCGTCTGGAAGGGCAACCCGAAGCACTCCAACGACGCGCACCGCTCGCTACCTTCGCTCGCCGCGCTCGCCCCGCTCTGGAACGTGCCGGGGCTGCGGTTCGTGAGCCTGCAAAAAGGTCAGGGCGAAGACGAGGCGATCAACGCGCCGGCGTGGCTGCCGATGATGCACCTGGGTTCGGACGTGCGCGATTTCGTCGATACGGCGGCCATCGTCGCGCAGCTCGATCTGGTGATTTGCGTGGACACGTCCACCGCGCATCTGGCGGCCTCGCTCGGCAAGCCGTGCTGGGTGTTGCTGCCGCAGTACGACCCGGACTGGCGCTGGATGCACGAGCGCGAGGATTCGCCGTGGTATCCGGGCACGATGCGCCTGTTCCGCCAGCGCATGGACGAGCCATGGCCGGCGGTCGTGGAACGCGCGCGCGTGGCCTGCCAGGCGTGGTTCGGGATGTGATGGCGGGCGCGTGCCAACGCGCCGCCGCGCCTCAGTCCCACATGTTGCGAAACGCCACGGCGACGATCACCGGCACGCACATTACGAGCGGAATGGCGAAGTACGGCACTTCGAGGTCGACGACCGCTTTGTAGATCACCCAGCCAACGCCAAGCGCGAGCGTGAGCACGCCCACGAGCGCCGTGAGAGTGTTCAGCAGCCATTTGGGCGGCTGTTTGCGCGCGGGTTCCTTCGTGGGCGATGGTTTCATGGTGGTGGCGATAGCAAAAACGTCTCGATGCGGACTTCGGATGTTTCGTATTTTACTCCGCGCCTCGCGCCCGGCGCGGCGGCAACATGACCTCCGAGGTAATCGATTCGCGGCCCGGCACGGCCTACTCTCATGAGCATCAACCACCGCTGCACGCTCACGAGGACTGCCATGACCGCCTATGCCATCGCCCATCTGCGCGACGTCGAACCCTGCCCCGCCATCGTCGAGTATCTGGAGAAGATCGACGGCACGCTCGCCCCTTACGGCGGCCGCTTCATCATTCACGGCGGCCGTGTCGAACGGCTCGAAGGCCGGTTTTCGGGCGACCTCATCATGATCGAATTCGCGAGCCGCGAACGGGCGCGCGAGTGGTATCGATCGAGCGCGTACCAGGCCATCCTGCCGCTGCGCGCGGCGCACTCGCGCGGCGAAGTGTTCCTGATCGATCAGGTCGACATGCCCCACCGCGCCACCGACGTGCTGCGCCGAGCGCACGACAACGACGAGCCCTCCGCCGCCTGAGCGAAAAGTGAAAGCATTTCGTTAGAAAGCAATCGGCAGTGCAAGACTTCCACCAAGCACGTTTGCAAAGCAATTTTCCTCGCTCGCAAACGTTTTCGCGCATTTCACAATTCTTTCTTCATCAACGACGAAACTGTGCGCGACCCATCCCCACAGAACGGATGCGCACATGAGATTACGCCTGCTTGCCCGCGTGTCGACGCCCCTGTCGACCGCGACAGTCGTTGCGCACGCAACAATCATGCTCACAGCATGTGGTCCCGGCGCCGGTGCGCCGGCGGCTTCGGACTCGTCTGCCGCGCCGCAAAGCCAGAGCGCCGCCGCGCCCTCGCCGTTCGCGCGTAGCGCGGCGACGACGCCTTTGCCGGACGCGAGTTCTGCCGCCAGCACCGTGGCAATACCCGCCTGGGGCGCGAATGCGTCGAATGCGGCGAACGCCGCGAGCGACCCCGTGCAAAGCGCGCAAGCGAGCCTCGCCGCCGACAGCGATCAGGTCACGCCGGTCATGAGCTACGCGCCCGGAGACGGCGCGCAGACCGAGGCCAGCAACGGCAACGACTCCAGCCGCCCCGTCACGTCCAGCCATTGAAACACCGCACCTGTGTGCACTTGCGCCGGTACCTCGCCCGGCATGACACTCCAACCTCAAGCAGAAGGGTGAACAACAATGACGTCAACCAGCCGTCGCCGTTTCCTGCAAACCGTTGCGCAGTCGGGCGCCGCAGCCGCCGCGATGACCGTGCTGCCCGAGTCGATCCGCAATGCGCTTGCCATTCCGGCCAACTCGCGCACGGGCACGATCCGCGATGTCGAGCACATCGTCGTGTTCATGCAGGAGAACCGCTCGTTCGACCACTACCTCGGCCATATGCGCGGCGTGCGCGGTTATAACGACCGCGTGCCGGTTCCGCTGCCCGGCGGCCTGCCCGTGTGGTATCAGCCCTCGAAGGAGGACGCCACGAAGCCCGTGCTGCCGTTCCACCTCGACACGTTCAAGACGAGCGCGCAGTGCGTGGGCGACCTCGACCACTCGTGGTACCCCACCCACTACGCAATCAACAACGGTCTTTACAACCAGTGGCCGCAGTACAAGACCGACATGACGATGGGCTATTACCTGCGCGCGGACATTCCGTTCCACTACGCGCTGGCCGACGCCTTCACCGTGTGCGACAACTACTTCTGCTCGCTGCCCGGCCCGACGCATCCGAACCGCGCCTACCTCATGACCGGCATGGTCGACCCGAGCGGGACGATGGGCGGCCCGCTGCTCGACAACAACGACTACGTGGACAACGACGTGCCGCCCACGTACCAGTTGCTCTCGTGGACGACCTACCCCGAGCGCCTGCAAGCCGCCGGCGTTTCCTGGCAGATCTACCAGCAGGGCACGAACGGCAGCGACCCGCTGAACGGCAACTACGGCACCAACATCCTGCAAAACTTCGCGAACTTCATCAACGCGCAGCCGGGCTCCGCGCTTTACCAGCGCGCGCAAACCGTGCGCACGATCGCCGACCTGAAAAACGACGTACTCCAGAATAATCTGCCGCAGGTCTCGTGGCTGCTGCCGCCCGCGGCGTTCTCGGAGCACCCGAAGTACACGCCGGCCTACGGCGCGGAATACACCTCGCAGATTCTCGATGCCCTGACTTCGAACCCCGAGGTCTGGAGCAAGACCGTACTCTTCATCATGTACGACGAGAACGACGGCTTCTTCGACCATATCGTGCCGCCGCAGCCGCCCACGACGTCCACGCAGGGCAAGTCGACGGTAAGCGTGGAAGGCGAGATTCACAACGTGGTCAACCCGCTGCGCGGCGGCAAGTACACCGCCGACGGTCTGCCCTATGGTCTCGGCCCGCGCGTGCCGATGACGGTCGTCTCGCCGTGGACCAAGGGCGGCTTCGTCTGCTCGCAGGTGTTCGACCACACCTCGGTGATCCGCTTCATCGAGGAGCGCTTCGGCGTGCAGGAGCCCAACATCACGGCATGGCGCCGCGCGGTGTGCGGCGACCTCACGACGTGCTTCGACTTCCGCACGCCCGACGCCTCGATGCCCTCGCTGCCCGACACGAGCAGCTACATGACGCTCGCGGACAACCAGTGCTCGGCCAACTCGGCGCCCACGGTGCCGGCCACGCCGCTGCCGGTCGACGCCCAGGAACCCGGCGTGCGTTATGCGCGCGCGCTGCCGTACGAACTGCACGTGAACGCCAGGCCCGATGCGAAGGCCAACACGCTACAGATCACGTTCGCGAACACGGGACGCCAGGGCGCGCACTTTTACGTGTACGGCACGAACCGCACCGACGGCCCGTGGCGCTATACCGTGGAAGCGGGCAAGTCGCTCGACGACACGTGGGACCTGAGCGCGACCAACGGCGTCTACGCATTCGAGATCCACGGCCCGAACGGTTTCGTGCGGCGCTTCGCGGGCACGGCCGCGCAAGCGGGTCCGGGCAACTCCGGCCGCGCACCGGCGCCTGCCGTGACGGCGCACTACGACGTGGCCAATGGCAACCTTTTCCTCAAGTTCTCGAACCCGGGCAGCAGCGTCGCGCACCTCAACGTGAGCGACAACGCCTACGGCGCGCACGAGCGCAACGTGGTCGTGCAGCCCGGCGCGCGCATCGAGCAAGCCTGGATCCTCGCGTCGAGCCATCACTGGTACGACCTCACGGTCACGAGCCGCGACGACGCCGCGTTCGCCTGGCGCTTTGCCGGTCACATCGAGAACGGCAGGCCGAGCATCAGCGACCCGGCGGCGGTCGCGCCCGTCACGCACCTGGGCTGACAGCGCGCGGTCAGACACGTCCTTCAGTTCCTGTTCGCTTTCCCTTCTCGCGGCGCCTTCGGGCGCCGTTTTTTTTGCGCGGCTGAATGCGCAAATGCGGGGCAAATGCGGGGCAAATTCGCATCGGATGCCCGGCCGCCCGGCGGCTGGCCGGCACCGCGGCAGTCAAGACGCATAAAAGTGCCTCTTGCGCAAGCTCCGGCCCACCCCGCTGCGGCGAATTTGCAACCTTACCGGTGGCTTGACGCTTTCGATTGTGGATGCGAATCATTTGCATTAACATTTTCCGCGCTTTCAAGGCACTTTCGATGCGGCTTCGATCCGCTTCGATCCCGTTACGCATCGGAAGCGCCTTTCGCCGGATATCTCGCGCTTAATTCATCACAAGAACATGCACAATCCTGCTGCCGCCCGCCGCTCCCGCCTCGACACCGTTCCTTCCCGCTCACGCTCGGCGCTTGCGCGCCCTCCGGCGCGCCGCGCGCAGCTCAGCGCCGCGCTGCTCGTGAGCGTGGGCGTCACGCTCGCCACGCTTTCCGCATCGGGCTGGGCGCAGGACAATGCGCAACTGGCGCAAGCCGACGCACAGACCAACGCACAAACCGGCACCGCAACCGAAAACACCCAGGCGCTGCCGACCGTCAAGGTCAACGCCGCGCGCGACAGCCAGGCCGCCTCGCCCGATCGCGTGAGCGCGGGCGCGCTCGGCAACCGCAGGCAGGTGGACACGCCGTTCTCGACCAACGTGGTGACGACGGAAGAAGGCAAGGACCGCCTCGCCTCCACCGCCAACGACCTGTTCAAGTACGACCCTGCCGTGACCGATGTCGGCAACAACATGACCGGCGAGAACTCGGCGTTCAGCATTCGCGGCCTGCCGGTCGACATGCTCAACGGCGTGAAGGTGGACGGCCAGAACTTCCCCTCGTGGGACACCGAGCTTTCGCTCGAGCAGTTCGAGCAGGTGGAAATGCTCAAGGGTCTCTCGGGCTTCATGTACGGCTTCAGCAACCCGGGCGGCATCGTCAACTATGTGCTCAAGCGCCCGACCGACGACCCGTACCGCAGCTTCTCGATCGGCTATCAGTCGGCGGGGGTGTTCAGCCAGAAGATCGACCTGGGCGGGCGCTTCGGTCCCGACAAGCAGTTCGGCTATCGCCTCAATCTCGTCAACGAAGACGGCAACACCGCCGAGGCGAATGGCCACGTGCGGCGCCAGGTGGCGTCGATCGCACTCGACTACCGCATCACGCCGGACCTCACGTGGACCGTCGACGCGTTCTACCAGAAGCGCAAGACCAACGGCACGCTGTTCGGCCTCTACTTCGGCTCGGACGAGAACGGCAATCCGCTCGGCATTCCCGATGCGAGCAAGGTCACGCATCAGCTCACGCAGCCGCAGAACTGGTACGAAACCGAGATCGCCTCGTTCGGCACCGGGCTCGACTACCGCATCTCGGAGAACTGGCACGCGAACGTGAAGTATCGTTTCGCCAAGGAAAACCGCTACAACTCCGACAGCCTGCTCTACGTCTTCAACACGCAAGGCGACTACTCCAACACGCTCTATGCGGCGCTCACGCGCTACTTCTATCAGAACGTGGACGCCAACGTGCAGGGCAAATTCAACACGGGCCCGTTCAAGCATGATGTCGTATTCGGCGCGAGCTACCAGTCGCAGCAAAACGAATACGACAACAGTGAAGGCTGGAACGAGGGCTATCCGCTCGGCATCGGCAACATCTACGGCAGCACGCTGCTCACGAACGACGCCGTGCATATCAGCGAGAACCTGTACCGCCACGAGGTCACCACGCAAACCGCGCTCTACGCGAGCGACACCGTGCAGTTCACCTCGCGGCTCTCGGCGCTGCTCGGCCTGCGCTACACGCAGTTCCGCGACACGACCTACAACCCGGATCAGTCGCAGGCATCGAGCTATAGCGCGAACCCAGTCACGCCCACCGCCGCGCTCATGTTCAAGCTCGACCCGGACTCCACGCTCTACGCGAGCTATGTGGAAGGCCTCCAGCAAGGCGGCGCGGCGAGCAACCTGAACGTCAACTATCCGCAGACCTTCGGTCCGCTCAAGAGCAAGCAGTATGAAGTGGGCTTCAAGGCCGACCATCGCGGCTGGGGCGCCAACCTCGCGCTGTTCCGTGTCGACCAGGGCTACGAGTACACCAACTCGGCCAATGTCTTCGTGCAGAGCGGCACGAAGCGCTACGAAGGCGTGGACGCAAGCGGCTGGCTGCAACTCGCCCAGGACTGGCGCGTGATGGGCGGCGTGATGTGGCTGGACGCGAAGGCGGTGGACGTGGACGACCCGAGCGTGGAAGGCAAGCGCGTGTACGCCACGCCGCGCTTCACGCTCACGGGCCGCGTGGAGTACAACCCGTCGTACCTGCGCGCGCTGACCGTGGCCTTCGGCGGCAAATATGTGGGCAATATGGCCGTGGACGCCGCGAACACCCAGTTCGTCTCCGCCTATACGACCTGGGACCTGAGCGCGAAATACGAAACCCAGGTGGCCGGCAAGGACGTCACACTGCGCGCGGGCGTGAACAACCTGTTCAACCGGCGCTACTGGACCGCGGCATGGGGCTATTACGTGATGCCCTCGGCCACGCGCACCTTCGTTGCCAACGCAACGCTCGAATTCTGAGCGCTTTGTAGCCGACCGATGCGCCGGTTCTCATAGTGTGGGTTAAAAAGGGCCAATGTCTGCGGACATCGGCCCTTTTCATTTGCCCCTCCTGCATCATCTGCGATCCGGTGGCACAATGGGCGCTCCGCATTTTCCGGCTCTGGCCTGTGCGCGTTGCCGTGCGCGCGGCGAGAGCCTGTCGTTGAACCGTTGAAAAGGATCGTCCCATCATGAGTTCCAGCGTGAAGCCCTACCCCGACACCCAGATCTACATCGACGGCGCATGGCGCGCCGGCGCGAAGACGATTGCCGTGATCGACCCCGCGACCGAAGCGGAAATCGGCCGCCTGAGCCTCGCGAGCGAGCAGGACCTTTCCGATGCGGCCACCGCCGCCGAGCGCGCCTTCCGCGAATGGCGCAAGGTCTCGCCGCTCGAGCGCAGCAAGCTCATGCGCCGCGCGGCGCAACTGCTGCGCGATCGCGCGGACGACATCGCCGCGATCATGACGCGCGAACAGGGCAAGCCGTTTGGCGAAGCGAAGCTCGAAACGCTCGCGGGCGGCGACACGATCGACTGGTTCGCCGAAGAAGGCCGCCGCACCTATGGCCGCGTGATTCCGTCGCGTTCGGACGCCGTTCGCCAGATCGTCACGCGCGAGCCGGTGGGCCCGGTCGCCGCATTCACGCCGTGGAACTTCCCGCTCAACCAGGCTGTGCGCAAGGTGTCGGCCGCGCTTGCCTCGGGCTGTACCGTCGTGCTCAAGGGACCGGAAGAAACGCCGGCAAGCTGCGCCGAACTCGTGAAGGTGTTCGTCGACGCGGGCCTGCCTGCGGGCGTGCTGAACCTCGTGTTCGGCGTACCGGCCGAAGTCTCGTCGTACCTGATCGCACACCCCGCTATCCGCAAGATCTCGTTCACGGGCTCGACGCCGGTGGGCAAGCTGCTCGCCTCGAAGGCCGGCGAGCACATGAAGCGCGCCACGATGGAACTGGGCGGCCACGCCCCGGCCATCGTGTTCGCCGACGCCGATGTGCCGCGCGCCGCCAAGCTGCTCGCAAGCGCCAAGTTCCGCAACGCGGGCCAGGTGTGCATCTCGCCCACGCGCTTCATGGTGGAAGACGCCGCATACGACGAGTTCGTCGAGCATTTCGTCGCGACCACGCGCGCGATCAAGGTGGGCAACGGTCTGGAAGACGGCGTGCAAATGGGCCCGCTCGCCAACGACCGCCGCCTCGCCGCCATGGAACGCCTCGTGGCCGACGCGCGCGAACAAGGCGCGAAGGTGCTCACGGGTGGCGAGCGCGTGGGCCGCGAGGGCTACTTCTTCGCGCCGACCGTGCTGACCGATGTGCCGCTTTCCGCGCGCATCATGAACGAAGAGCCGTTCGGCCCGCTCGCGCCGATCTCGCGTTTCTCCAGCTACAAGGACGCGATCGTCGAAGCGAACCGCCTGCCCTACGGCCTCGCCGCGTATGCGTACACGAGTTCGAGCGCGACCTCGGCCGCGCTCTCCGACGACGTGGAAACCGGCATGCTGTCGATCAACCATCACGGCCTGGCCCTGCCGGAAACGCCGTTTGGCGGCGTGAAGGATTCGGGCTATGGCTCGGAAGGCGGCAGCGAAGCGATGGAAGCGTATCTCGTCACGAAGTTCGTTTCCGAGCATCGTTGATCGCTTCACGTTGAAAACGCGCGCGTTTCCCCGGCTCACGGCTCGGGAAGCGCGCGCGGATAGTGCGGCAAGCCGTCCGCGAGTTGCACCCAGGCCAGCTTTTGCGAAGTCCATGTGTGATGCTCGGGCGGTGCGTCGTCGGGACGATCGAGCGTGCCCGTGGCCACGTCGACTTCGCCCGCGAACGCCGCATGCCGGTACGTGAGCGGCGTGCCGCACGCGGGGCAGAAGGCCCGCTCCACACCGGGACTCGACGCATGCGTCTTCGTTGCACCCGCAACGATCTGGAACGCGTGCCACGGCACGCTGATCCAGCCGACGAACGGCGCCCCGGACGCGCGCCGGCAATCCACGCAATGACACACCGTGCTGCCGATCGGCGCAGCCGAAATCCGGTAGCGGACTTTTCCGCATAAACAGCCGCCAGTGAGCATCGCTCCCTCCATTGCGCAAGCGGACGTGCATTCATCGTATTCAAGGCTTTCAGCACTGTAAACCCAGACGATTTCACGCACTCGCGCAACGCGCATGGAATAGAACGCACTGAAGCGCTGTTGACGCCAGTAACGGCCCTCGGGCCATCGACTGGATCGATCATGCGTACCCTTGCACATCTTGCGCCGAGACTGACTCCTGCGTCGCACCGCGCGCCGCCCCCGGCGGGAGCACGACCATGAGCCGCGCCGCCCTCTGCGTGCCATGCCGGCTCGCGGCCATTGCGGCCGTGGTGGGCTGCGCGGGCGCCGCGTTCGCCTGGACCGCCGGCTGGCTCACGCCGAAGCGCCTGAGCGCGCCCCATATCATCAATACGTTCGAGTCGAACTACGGCGTGCACGCGGGCTACCGCCGCAATCACGCCAAAGGCCTGTGCGTGGAGGGCTGGTTCGAGAGCAACGGCAACGGCGCGAGCGTTTCGCGCGCTGCCGTGTTCGCGCCGGGCCGCACGCCCGTGATCGGACGCTTCGCGATTCCCGGCAGCAACCCCGCCGCGCCCGACGCGAGCACGCCCGTCCGCAGCATGGCGCTGCTATTCCAGTTGCAGGACGGCGAGCAATGGCGCACGGGTATGAATTCCACGCCGATCTTTGTCGTTCGCACCCCGAAGCAGTTCTATAACCAGCTCGTCGCCTCGAAGCCCGACCCGGCCACGGGCAAGCCCGACCCCGCGAAGCTCGACGCCTTCTTCCAGGCGAACCCGGAAACACTGCCGTTTCGCAACTGGGTCAAGGCGCATCCGCCCGCCTCCAGCCTCGCGAACACGGGGTTCTACAGCATCAACGCATTCCTTGCGACCAATGCCGCCGGGCAGACCCGCGCCGTGCGCTGGCAGACCGTGCCGGAGGTCGCCTATGCGCCGCAAACGGCAGGGCAAAAAGCCGACCCGAACTTTCTCGCCGACGACCTCAATGCACGCCTCGCGGCGGGCCCGTTGCGCTGGCGTCTCGTGCTCACGGTCGCCGCACCCGGCGACCCCACGAACGACGCCACGCAGCAATGGCCGGCCGAGCGCCAGCAGATCGACGCGGGCACGCTCGTGCTGCACCACGCCGAACCGCAAAGCAACGGCATGTGCCGCGACGTGAACTACGACCCGACGATCCTGCCCGAAGGCCTCAAGCCTTCCGACGATCCGTTGCTCGCCGCACGTTCCGCAGCCTATTCCGTATCGTTCAACCGGCGCACGCGCGAGGAAGCCGCTCAGCCGGGACTCGCGCAAACGCATGGAGACGCCCAGCCATGAAGCAACAAGGTCAACACTTCGGCGCGCTCCAGCGCCTCTTGCACTGGTCGATGGCAGTCCTGATCGTCACGATGCTGTTCGTGGGCGTGGGAATGGTATCGACGGTTTCGCGGCTGCACGAGAGCCTGATCGCGCTGCACCGGCCGCTGGGCATCGCGTTGCTCGCGCTCGTGATCATGCGTCTCGTCGTGCGGCTCACGCGCGGCGCGCCGCCCTTGCCCGCCGATCTGCCGGTGTGGCAACGCCTCGGTGCGCATGCCTCGCACCTCGCGCTCTATGCATTGATGATCGCGATGCCGTTGATCGGCTGGTCGATGCTGTCCGCCGGCGGCTATCCTGTCGTGATGTTCGGCGGCGTGCATCTGCCGCCCATCGTGCCGCACGACGTCACGCTCTATGCGTGGCTGCGCGCCGCACACACGTGGCTCGCCATGGCGCTTTATGCGACCGTGCTGCTGCACCTTGCGGCCGCGCTCTTTCACGCGCTCATCCGGCGTGACGGTGTGCTCGCCAGCATGGCGCGCGGCGAGGCGCGCGGTTGAAACGAAGTTAAAGCGGGCCGACTGCGCACAGCGTGCGCGGTCGGCCCCTTCACGAAACAAGCGTGACTCAGACGTGAAGATCGCGCCCCGCAACGGGCGGCACGGGCGGCTCCATGAGTTCCTGGAGCAGCGCATCGCGCGCGCTTCTCCTGCGCACCCACAGCGCCGTGAGAATCGGCACGAGAATCGCGGTCACGAGGCAGGCGGTGGCGACCATGGCCGTCGCTGCCGGCACGAGCGGCTTGAAGCTCGGAATCATCTCGCCGATGATGGCCGGATTCGCAACCGCGGCGCCCGCCGTGGACGACGCCGCGAGCCCCGCCGCGCCATTGCCGCCCGCGATCCAGCGGTCCGCGAGAATCAGCGGAATGCCGGTGACGACGATCACGCCGAGCCCGAGCACCACGCCCGAGAAGCCGCTCGCCACGATCACGTTCAGGTCGATGCCGTTGCCAAGCGCGAAGCCGAAAAACGGAATCAGCGGGTGCACGCAGCGCCCGAACAACTCGCGCAGATCGTGGTCGAGATTGCCCAGCACAAACCCCACGAGAAACGGCAGCACCGCGCCGACGAACAGTCGCGGCTCGAAGAAGGCCACGCCCGTCGCGCCGAGAATGATCATGCTGACAAGCGGCCCCGATTCGACCGACATCAGCACGAACGCGCCCGCCTCTTCTTTCGTGCCGTACTGCTGCATCACGGCTGCGTAGAGACCGCCGTTGGTCATGTCCATCGAGGTCGTGATGGCGAGCACCGAGAGTCCGGCGAAGAGGCCGGTCTTGATGCCGTCCACGGGAATGAAACGCGCGGCGATCAGGGTGGCGATCCACGCCACGATCATCTTCGTGACGAGCAGCGTGCCGGACTTGCGCAGCACCGTGCCGGTCGCGCGCAGGTCGATGGTCGCGCCCATGCAGAAGAACCACACCGCGAGAATCGGCACGGTGCCGGCGATCAATCCATTGGTGAACGAACCAAAGTACTTGCCGGCGCCCGGCGCGAACGTATGAACGCACGCGCCCAGCAGCAGCGGCACCAGCATCAGGCCGCCTGGTATGCGGTCTATGGCCTTCTTCAGCTTCATGCCTCCTCCTTGGACTACGCATCCGGTGGCCGGATCGGCACGCTGGTGCGTCCGGCTTTTTCTCGGGTCTCCCTTTTCGGAACAGAATAGCAGCGTGAAAGGAACGTCGTTCCGATTTTTAAGTGTGAAATCGTCAACGTTTACCCGCGACCGATCCACTATGTGGGCAGATCCCTTGCCAAGCTGACTTGGGCGGCGCAACATTTCCGGACCGATGTTCCGAAAACGATAATCTGCACTATAGTCCACGAGAAACGGTGCGCCGCCCATCCGACGGAGACATGCATGGAAGTCAGACAAAGCGTCAACAGCGAATACGCGAAAACACTCGACACTGCGGGCCTGCGCCGCGAATTCCTGATCGAGCAGGTGTTCGAACCCGACGCGCTCACGCTCACTTACAGTCACGTGGACCGCATCATCGTGGGCGGCGCGTTCCCGGCCACGCGCGCGGTCGAAGTGCCCGCCACGCTCGGCAAGTCGATCGGCGTGGGCTATCTGCTGGAGCGGCGCGAACTGGGCGCGATCAATATCGGCGGCGACGGCTGGGTGGACGTGGACGGCGTGCGCCATACGGTGCGCAACGAGGAGGCGATCTATATCGGCAAAGGTGCGCAGGCCGTGGCGTTCGGCAGCGACGACGCGGCGCGCCCCGCCAGGTTCTATCTCAACTGCGCGCCCGCGCACACCACGTATCCCACGCGCACCATTTCGCTCTCCGAAGCATCGCCGCAAACGCTCGGCGACGCCGCCACCAGCAATCGCCGCACGATCCACAAGTTCATCGTGCCCGAGGTCCTGCCCACCTGCCAGCTTTCGATGGGCATGACGAAGCTGGAACCCGGCAGCCTCTGGAACACCATGCCGTGCCACACGCACGAACGGCGCATGGAGGTGTACTTCTACTTCAACGTGGCCGAAGACGCCGCTGTCTTCCACATGATGGGCGAGCCGCATGAAACGCGGCACATTCTCGTGCACAACGAGCAGGCCGTGATCTCGCCGAGCTGGTCGATCCATTCGGGCGTCGGCACGCGCGCCTATACGTTCATCTGGGGCATGGTCGGCGAAAACCAGGTGTTCGGCGACATGGACCATCTCGCCGTGCGCGAACTGCGCTGAGCGCGCATTCCGGTCGCGAAGGTTCGTATCGGAAACCAGGAAACATTTCATATCGGCACAAGCTGGCACAAGCCGGCACACACCGGCACGCATCGACAGGGGGCCGCCCGCTCATGGCATTCAGCACGTTCAATCCGTTCGATCTCAGCGGCAAGGTCGCGATCGTCACCGGCAGCAATACGGGCCTGGGTGCGGGCATGGCGCTCGCGCTCGCGCAGGCCGGTTGCGACATCGTCGGCGTCTGCCGGGCTGATCCCGGCGAGACGCCCGCGCGCGTCGAGGCCGCCGGGCGCCGCTTCGTTGAGGTGCGCGCCGACCTCTCCTCGGTTGCAGCGGTGGACGATATCGTGGGCGCGGCCGTCGAGGCATGCGGGCGGCTCGACATCCTCGTGAACAACGCGGGCATCATCCGCCGCGACGACGCCCTGACGTTCGGCGAGGACGACTGGGACGCCGTCATGGACGTGAACCTCAAAAGCGTGTTCTTTCTCGCCCAGGCCGCCGCGCGCCGCTTCGTGGCGCAGGGCGGCGGCGGCAAGATCATCAACATCGCGTCGATGCTGTCGTTTCAGGGCGGGATTCGCGTGGCCTCGTACACGGCCTCGAAAAGCGGCGTGCTCGGCCTCACGCGCTTGCTTGCGAACGAATGGGCCGCACACGGCGTGAACGTCAACGCGATCGCGCCCGGTTACATGGCGACGGCGAACACGGCCGCATTGCGCGACGACGCACAGCGCAACGGCGAGATCCTCAGCCGCATTCCCGCGGGCCGCTGGGGCGCACCGGACGATCTCGCCGGTCCCGTGGTGTTTCTCGCGTCGGCGGCCTCGGACTATGTGCACGGCCACACGCTCGCCGTGGACGGCGGCTGGCTTGCGCGCTAGCGCACGCGGCGCGCGCCGGACGCGGTATGCTCCCGTTAGATATCGATACGGACCGGAAACAATGGCGGCAACGTTGGAAAAAGCGGCAGTGAAGGCAGGTAAAGCAGCAGGTAACGCAGCAAATAAGGCGGCAGATAAAGCGACAGGCAAGGCGCGGCGTGCCGCGCAGGAGCACGCAATGAACGAAACGGACTGCGGCACGGAAAAAGGCGAATCGGCCTCGTCAATCGGCCGTGTGTTCGCGATCCTCGGCGCGCTCGGCGAAAAGGGGCCGGTCGGCATCAGCGAGCTGTCGCAGCGCCTCGCGCTCTCCAAGACCACCGTGCACCGCGTGCTGCAAACGCTCAAGGCGCTGGGCTATGTCGCGCAGGAAGTCGAGACCGACCGCTATCGTCTGACGATCCGGCTGTTCGAGCTTGGCGCGAAGGCGCTGGAGAACGTCGACCTCGTGCGCGAGGCCGACCTCGAAATGCGCCATATCGCGCAGGCCACGCGCGAAGCGGTCCACCTCGGCGCGTTCGACGAGGACGCGATCATCTACATCCACAAGATCGACTGCGACTACGGCTTGCGCATGCAGTCGCGTATCGGCCGGCGCAATCCGCTGCACAGCACCGCGATCGGCAAGGTGCTGCTCGCCTTCATGCCGCCCGCCGACGCGCAGGAAACGCTGTCCCATGTGGAATTCCGCAAATCGACGCAAAAAACGCTGTCCTCCGCCGATGCGGTGCTGAGCATTCTCCCGCACGTGCGCGAGCAGGGTTTCGGCGAGGATAACGAGGAGCAGGAAGAAGGTTTGCAGTGCCTGGCAGTGCCGGTGTTCGATCGCTTCGGACATGTGATCGCCGGGCTGTCGATTTCGTTTCCGACCATGCGCTGCGGCGCCGACACGAAGGCGCACTACGTCGCGCTGCTCAAGCGCGCGGGCGCGGCCATCTCGGCGCGGCTGGGTTATCGCGAGCCGGCCGCGCACGAACATGCGCCCGCAGAGCCAGGTTAGCCTGCCTGGCCTGGCGTGGCGGGCGTGGCAGTCTGCCAGCCCAGGCCCAGGCTTTTCTGCAACGACACGAAGTCCTTGAGCAAATCGGCCTGGCCCGACACCACGTTCTGCCGCGCGAGAAACTCCGTACGCTGCGTGTCGAGCAGATCGACGAGGCTCGACGCCCCCGCGCGATAGCGCTGGCGCATGAGCGTGGCCGAACGCTCGGCGGACGTCTGCACTTTCTGCAACGTGACCAGATGCTCGCGCTGATAGCCATAGCGCGAGAGCGATGCGTTCGCGTCCTGTAGCGCGGCGAGCACGGCTTTTTCGTAGCGTGCCTCGGCTTCGTCGCGCGAGGCTTGCGCCCCGTGCACCGCGCCCAGCGTGCGGCCAAAGTCGAACAGATTCCACTGAAGGTACGGGACGCCCACCCAGCTGAAATTGCTCTTGCGGAACAGGTGCCCCGGCTGCGCGGCGGAAAAGCCGAGATCGCCGAACAGCGTGAGCTTGGGCAGGAAATCCGCGACATGCTCGCCGATCTGCGCGTTGCTCGAAGCAAGACGCCGTTCCGCCGCGCGGATGTCGGGGCGTTGCGCGAGCATCGTGGTGGGGTCGGTCACGCTCACGCTCGCGGGCAGCGCGGGCAGCGGCTGCGCCGTGGCAAGCTGCGCGTCGAGCGCGCCCGGCGCCTGGCCGGTGAGCACCGCGAGCTGGTCCAGCGAAATCTCCACCTGCGCCGCGAGCGGCGTGATCGTAGAGCGCGTGTTTTCCACCTGCGTGGTGAGACGCTCTACGTCCACCTCGGCCGCGGTGCCGCCCGCGCGGCGCTGCTCGGTGAGCGTGAGCATCTCCTGTTGCAGGTCGGCCGTGCGCTGCGCGATCGCGAGGCGCTGTTGTTCGTCGCGCAGGTCGATGTAGGCCTGCGCCACCTCGGCGGCGAGCGATACCTGGGTGTCCGCAAGATCGGCGTCGACGGCGTCGGCTTCGTCGCTGGCCGCCTCCACCGCGCGGCGCGTGCCGCCGAACAAATCGATCTCCCACGATGCGTCGAAGCCCGCCGTATAGAACGTGATCGGCCCGCGCCCCGACGACGTGCTCTGGCTCCCGCCACTGCTCTGGTCCTGCCCCGAACTGCCGCTCGACGACGAGAAGCTGCTCAGGTTGGGCTGGCGCATGCGGATCGCGGCGGCGCTCGCGCCGATCTTCGGCAGTTCGGCGGCGCGCTGCTGTTGCAGTTGTGCGCGCGATGCGCGCAGCCGCGCCTGTGCGGCACGCAAATCGGGATTGTGCGCGAGCGCCGCGTCGATCAGCGCATTGAGTTGCGGGTCGTTCAAGGCGAGCCACCACTGGCTCGGCGCATGCATGGGCGTCACGCCCTGCGCGGGCGTGCGCACGAACGAGGCGGCGCTCGCCGCTTCGGGCGCAACAGCCGGGGCGCCGCGATAGTCGGGGCCCACGGTGCAGGCGGCCAGCGCACAGGCGGCCGCCAGCACGCTCAGCGTGGCGGAAGGAAATCGGAGGTAACGGGTTGCCGTCATGTGTCAGGAGTAATCTTTAGTGGCCGGCCGACGGCGCCTGCGCGCCGGGCTCCGGCTTCTTGAGCAGAAGCGCGAGCGGCACGCACGCCGCGAGCGCGATGCCGAGCACCCAGAATGTTTCGGAGAACGTGATAACCATCGCCTGCTGCTGGATCTGCGCGGCGATCTGGCCGAGCGAGCGCATCTGCGAGTACGCCATGTCGCCCGTTTGCGCAAACCAGTTGGCCGCCCCCGCCGCCACGCGCTCCTGGCCAATGAGCGAATTGCCGCTGATCGATTCGCGCAGCACCGCCGTATGGAAAGTCTCGCGCCGGTCGATGAGCGTGCCGATGATCGCCAGCCCGACCGACCCGCCCAGGTTGCGCGCCATGTTGTAGAGCCCGGCCGCGTCGCCGGAATCCTCGCGCGAGACGGCGGCCATGGAAGCCTGGTTGAGCGGCATCATCGCCAGCATTTGCGCCACGCCGCGCACGAGCTGCGACCAGACGAAATCGTGGCCTACGCTTTGCGCCGTGAGCGAGATGTCGAGCATGCAACTGAGCGTGAAGAGCAACAAGCCGGACACCACCAGCACGCGAAAATCCACCTTGCCGAGCAGGCGCGGCAAGATCGGCATCACGAGAAACGCGGGCAACCCGGAGAGCAGCATGATCGCGCCCGCCTGCTCGGCGTTGTAGCCGGCAATGAGGCTCAGGAACTGCGGCAGCAGGTAAGAGATGCCGTAAAGCCCCGCCCCCACCGCGAACACGATGACGATCACGCTCGCATAGCGCGGGTTGCGCATGAGCGAAAGACGCAGGATGGGCTTCTTCGCGGTGAACTGCGAAAGCGCAATGAGCGCCATGCCCGCGAGCGACACCCATGTGAGCATGACGATGTAGTGCGACTCGAACCAGCGTTCGCGCTGCCCTTCCTCCAGCACGACGGTCAGCGAGCTCAGGCCCACCGCCAGACCGGTAATGCCGAGCCAGTCGGCTTTGAAGAAGGCCTCCCAGTGCGGACGGTCGGGTTCGAGCCCGACGATCAGCAGCGTGATGAGCGCGAGACACACGGGCAGGTTGATGAAGAAGCACCAGCTCCAGCTGATGTTTTCCGCGAGCCAGCCGCCGACCACGGGCCCGAGCAGCGGGCCGAGCAGCACGATCAGGCCGAACACGGTCATGCCCACGGGCAACTGCGAGAGCGGCAGGCGCGTGCGGATGATGGTCTGCCCCGTGGGGATCATCGCGCCGCCCGTGAAGCCCTGGCCGATACGTCCGGCGATCATCATGCCAAGCGAGCTGGACCAGCCGCACATCATCGAAAAGCCGATGAAAAGCGCCGAGTTCGCGAGCAGGAAATTTCGCAGTCCGAACACCCGCGTGAGCCAGGCGGCGAGCGGAATCATCACGATCTCGGACATCAGGTAGCCCGTGGAGATCCACGTGCCCTCGGTGCCCGTCGCGCCAATCTCGCCCTGGATCTGCGGCAGCGCCGAGTTCGTGATCGAGATGTCGAGCGTCGCCATCAGCGCGCCGAGCGCGCCCGCCGCGACGGCCACCCAGTCGGCCACGCTCGCGCGCTCACCATGAGGATGCGGCACGGCCGCCTCAGCCATGGTGGTTCTCTTGTTCGATGCGGCGGTCGTCCTCGCGCGCCGAACGCGTGTCGACATCGACCGTCACCGACATGCCCGGCAACAGCACGCTGCGCGTCTCGGGCCCGGTGTCGAGGCGAATGCGCACCGGCACGCGCTGCACGATCTTCGTGAAGTTGCCGGTGGCGTTCTCGGGCGGCAGCAGCGCGAACTGCGCGCCGGTGCCTGGCGAGAAACTGTCCACCACGCCGTGCAGCGTATGGCCGGGCAGCGCGTCGACGTGAAGCTCCACGGGCTGACCCGCGCGCATGCGGCCGATCTGCGTTTCCTTGAAGTTCGCCGTGAGATAGGTGCTCTGCACCGGCACGACAGTCAGCATGCGCGTGCCCGGCTGCACGTACTGGCCCACGCGCACGGTGCGGTCGCCCACGCGGCCCGCGAGCGCGCTTTTTACCACGGTGTTGTCGAGGTCGAGCTGGGACTGCGCGGCGTTCGCCCGCGCGGCTTCGAGCTGCGCGCGCGCCTGGGAAAGCTGCGCATCGAGCGCGGCGATCTGCGAGCGCGAGGAAATCACGGCGGCCGCGTCGGCGGCGAGCGTGGCCTGGGCCTTGTCGCGATTGCTCTTGAGTTCGGCGAGACGCTCGGTCGTTTCCGCGCCGCTGGCCGCGAGCGGCGTGTAGCGCGCCACCTCGTCGTTCGCGTGGCGCAGGCTCACTTGCGCCACTTGCTGCTGCGCCTCGGCCTGCGCGACGTTCGCGTGCTGCTGCTCGATTTGCGCCTGCGCGTGCTCGATGTCCGCCGTGCGCGCGTCCACCGTTGCGCGCGCCTGGTCGAGCGCCACCTGGTACTGGCGCGCGTCGAGCTTCACAAGCGGGTCGCCCGCCTTCACGGCCTGGTTGTCGGCCACGTAGACGTCCGTCACATAGCCGCTCACCTTGGGCGCGATCGTCACGCTGTCGGCTTGCAGATAGGCGTCGTCGGTCGATTCGATGAAGCGGCCGACGAGCCACCAGCGCCCGAGCCAGAGCGAAGCGGCGACAAGCGCCACAAGGCCCAGCAGGATCAGGAGGGTTCGTTTCGCCCCGCGCCGCTCGGGCGCGGCGGCGGCGTCCGGCACTTCGCGCCCAGGCGCGCCAGCAGTCGTAGACATGTCGTCGTTATCTCAATTTATTCCAGTCGGCAAAATTATTCCATTTGGAAAAATTGTGTCAAGTGTTATATTTCGCGACAGCGAAGAAAGGAAACACATGAGCGAAGGAAAGAGACTGCGGCGGCCGTCCGAAGGCGGCTATGCACGCGGGGACGAGACACGCCGCAAGATCATCGAGGCGGCCATTGCCCTGTTCGGACAGCACGGCTTCGACGGCGCGTCCACGCGCGACATCGCCGCGCGCGCGGGCGTCAACGCGCCGGCGTTGCAGTACTACTTCGAGAACAAGGAAGGCCTCTATCGCGCGTGCGCCGAGTGGATCGCCGACGAGTCGTGGCAGGCATTCGAGCCGGCGGTGCAACGCGCGCGCGCGGCACTCTCGGACAACAGGGACACCGAAGCGCTGATCGACGCGTTCATCGACATCCAGTCGGCCGTGGCCGATCGCAGCTTCGTCAAGCGCCACGAGCCGGACCAGCGGCTCTTTTTCGCGCGCGAACAAGGCGGCGGCGAGCCCGAAATCGGCTCGGAGGTTCTGCGCGAGCGCGTACGCACGCCGCTCAACGAGATCAACGTCCAGTTGCTCGAACGCATCACCGGCATGCCCGCGCACGACCAGCTCACCGTCGTGCGCATGTTCAGCCTGTACGGGCAGTTTCTGCTGTTCTTCATTGCGCGCGGCTCGACGCTTGCGATGCTCCAATGGGACGACATCGATGCGGAAAAGGCCGAGTTTCTGAAAGCCAGTGTCGCGGACCAGACGCGCGTGCTGCTGCGCCACTGGAACCGCGAGCGCGACGCGCACAATCAATCAAGATAACTAAGCATTGTTCGGGCGGCCGGCATGATCCGCGCGCCCGTCTTGCAGGTGCTGCGCTACCCGCCGCAGCGTGCTAATGTTCGGGGTTCCCGTCACTGCCGGAGCCCCCGTCATGTCGCCCCTCGCCGCTGTCGCCAGCATTCTCCTCGCCGTTCTGCTCGGGGCCATGAGCCCCGGCCCGAGTTTCGTGCTGGTCGCGCGCAACTCGATTGGCCTCTCGCGCCAGGACGGCGTGGCCACCGCGCTCGGCATGGGCACCGGCGCGATCTGCTTTGCCGGCATCGCGCTCGCCGGGCTCTATACCGTGCTCGCCACCGTGGCATGGCTGTATGCGGCGCTGAAGATCGCCGGCGGCGCCTATTTGCTCTATATCGCTTCGCGCATCTGGCGCGGCGCGGGCGCGCCCGTCACCGTGAGCCACACGGCAACGGCGGGCGAGCGCCCCGGCCGGTCGTACTGGAGCGGCCTCACCACCCAGTTGAGCAACCCGAAAACGGCCATCGCCTACGGCGGCATTTTCGTGGCGCTCCTGCCGCAGCACCCGCCCCTCTGGTGCTACTTCGCCCTGCCGCCGCTCGTGTTCGTGATCGAAACGGGCTGGTACACGGTGGTGGCGCTGTGTTTTTCGAGCCAGCGCCCGCGCGATCTCTACCTGCGCGCCAAGAGTTGGATCGACCGCATCGCGGCGGGCGCCATCGCGGCGCTCGGCTTGCGGCTCATCATCGGCGCGGGTCACCGCGGGATCTGAACCCAACCCGGTCAGACTGAGCTGACCGGCTCGCGGCGCGGCCCTGCCGCCGCGCCGCCCCGAAGTTTTTTCGCATTTTCGTGGGCAGGCGCTTGACAATCTATCTTCCAGTAGATAAATTGGAGCCCATGGAAACGAAGTCGACAGTGCGGGAGCAGATTCTCGACCACGCCATCACACTCATGATGCTGCGCGGGTACAACGGTTTCAGCTATCGCGATCTGTCCGAGCTGGTGGGCGTGAAAACGTCGAGCATTCACTACTACTTCCCGTCGAAAGACGACCTCGTGCTGGAAGCGGTGAACCAGTACAGCAGCGAGGTCATGGCGGGATTGCAGTCGATCGACGCAGCGCTGCCCGCGGGCGAAAAGCTGGCGACGTACACGCGGCTGTTCGGCAAGACGCTGGGCGACGGCGATCAGATCTGTCTGTGCGGCATGCTGGCCGCCGACATCGAGTCGCTGCCCGAAAGCGTGCGAGAAGCGGTGCAGGCGTTCTTCCGCGCCAACGAAAGCTGGCTGGCCGCCGTGCTGGCCCAGGGCGCGAAGGAAGGCACGCTGGTGGTGAAGGGCAAGCCCGAGAGCGCGGGCCGCACGTTGTTCGCGGCGTTGCAGGGCAGCGTGCTCGCCAGCCGGTTGTTCCATACGAAGTCGCGCCTTGAAGATGTCGAAGCCATGTGGCGCGTGGCTCACTGAAAGATCGAAGCGATTCGAAGCCCGCAAGCCGGGGCGGCCCGCCGCCCCATTTATTGCGCAGTTTTATCTATCTTCTGATAGATAGTTGAAGAAAGGAGCATCATGAACATGCTTCTCCGACCGGAAATCTATCTGACGCCAGGTAGGCTGAAAAAGTTGACGATCGTGAATTCGCAAGCCCTGATTTTTTGCTGGACCCTGGTGCACAGGGTTGTCGCCATGCACCGCTAAATTGAAAGCCGTACTGAGCCGTACCTTCAACCCAACGTCTTTGCTCACTAAGGAACCCATCATGTCGATCGAAAAAGTCCTCTACCGTGCAGAAGCCAACGTCACCGGCGGCCGCGACGGCCGCGCCGTGATCCCCGCCAGCAACCTGGACCTCAAGCTGACCACGCCGCGCGAACTGGGCGGCGCAGGTGGCGACGGCACGAACCCCGAGCAGTTGTTCGCCGCGGGCTACAGCGCATGTTTTATCGGCGCGATGAAGTTCGTCTCGGCGCGCGACAAGATCGCCCTGCCCGCCGATCTCTCGATCACCGGCAACGTGGGCATCGGCCAGATTCCGAATGGCTTCGGCATTGAAGTCGAGCTGAAGATCTCGCTGCCCGGCATGGACCGCGCGGCCGCCCAGGCGCTCGTCGACAAGGCCCACATCGTGTGCCCGTACTCGAACGCCACGCGCGGCAACATCGACGTGACGCTCACGATCGTTTAAGGCGCAGGCTCCACGAGAGCGCGCTGCCGTAAAAACGAGGGGCCGCCATGAGCGGCCCTTCGCGCATTGCCGATGCGCGTTGCACATCGCGCGTCGCGCTCGCTCACGCGGCCCGTGCGTCGCGCGCGAGTCCCGCCATGAGCCCGCTTGCGCGCTGCACCTTCGAGAGCACCGCACGATCGAGCACGGAGCGCCCCTCGGGCAACGCCAGCGTGAGAAACGACCGCGCGCGCGTGATGCCCGTGTAGACGAGCTCGCGCGTGAGGATCGGGCTGTACGTGTCGGGCAGCACGAGCGCGGCGTGCGTGAATTCGGAGCCCTGAGATTTGTGCACGGTGAGCGCGAACACGGTCTCGACGCCCTGCAAGCGGCCAGGCGACACCCACTTCACGCCGCCCGAGCCGTCGCCGGCCGGGAACGCCACACGCAACACGGGCGGTGCGCCCGCAGCCACGGGCAACTCGAGCGCGATGCCGATATCGCCGTTCATGAGCCCGAGTTCGTAGTCGTTGTGGGTGACGAGCACGGGCCGCCCCGCATACCAGTCGCCGCGCGGCTCGATGAGCCCTTCCTCGTGCAGCAGGCGCGCGACGCGCCGGTTCAGCCCTTCGACGCCCCACGGCCCGCGCCGCAGCGCGCACAGCAGTTGAAACGCACCATGCGCCTTCAACACGCCTGCCGCCCAGACCTCCAGCGCTTCGGGCGTCGCGTCGCTCCCGGGGCGCGTGGCTCGCATCGTCTCCAGGTAGTGGCGGTAGCCTTGGCGCTGCGCATGCGTTGCGTCCAGATCGGCCATCTCGCCCACGCGGCCATCGACGATGAGTGCCCGCAACGGGCCGTCGTCGTCCGCGGGACAAACCAGGCGCGCAAGGTCGTCGTAGCCGCGCGCCCAGATCTTCGCGACGCCCACCGCGTCGCCCGCGTTGACGAGTTCCGCCAGCGCGCCGACGCCGCTTTCCGATGCGAAACGATGGCTCTCGCGCAACATCGCGACAGCCTGGTCGAGCGGCAGGCCGTGTGCGTCGAGCATCGCCGGGTCGATGTGCTCGCCGGTGGCCGCTTCGAGCCAGGCGCGCGAGGCCTCCGTGTAATGCCCCTCGCGCGCGCGGTCGCACAGCTCGCCCAGCACCGCGCCCGCCTCGACCGAGGCAAGCTGGTCCTTGTCGCCGAGCAGGATCAGGCGCGCGGTGGGCGGCAGCGCATCGAGCACGGCGGCCATCATTTCGAGGTCGACCATCGAGGCCTCGTCGATCACGAGCACGTCCACGGGCAGCGGATTCGCGGCGTCGTGGCGAAAGCGCCGGCTGCCTGGCCGCGTGCCCAGCACGCGATGCAACGTGGTCACGACGGTGGGAATCGCCGCGCGCAGCGCCGCGCCGTCCACCTGGCTTTGTAGCGCGTCGAACGGCAGCCGCTCAACGGCGCCCGCAATCGATTCGTTCAGGCGTGCCGCCGCCTTGCCGGTGGGCGCGGCCAGCCGGATGCGCAAGGGCCGCGCGGCAGGCGCTGCGCGCCCCGCGCGGCCTAGCGCCAAAGTTTGCAGGAGTGCCAACAATCTCACGACGGTGGTCGTCTTGCCCGTGCCCGGCCCGCCCGTGACGATGCTGAACGCGCTGCGCGCGGCGAGCGCGCAGGCAAGCTTTTGCCAGTCGGCGGAGCGTGCCCCTGGCTTCGCACGCGCGGCTTCGCTGCGCGGCGCGAACAATGCGTCGAGTGCGGCGCGCGCCACGTCCAGCGGCAGCCCGGCTTCGAGCTGCCCGGCGCGCGTGAGGCGACGCTCGATGCCCTCGCGCACGTCCTGCTCGTACTGCCAGTAGCGCCGCAAATAAAGCCGCGTGCCCGCGAGCACGAGCGGCGTGTTGTCCTGCGCCCCCGTCGCCTCCTCGCTCACCAGATCCGGCTCGGCGAGCGCCGCGCGCCATTGCGCGAGCGTGACGCCCGCCAGCACCTCGGCGGGCGGCTGGGCCGGCGCGGCGGCCGGCAGTTGCGGGCCGTCCGGCGGCAAGGAAAGCGCAAACGCCGGATCGTCGAGCGTCGCCTTGAGGTCGAGACACACGTGGCCGCGCCCGAGTTGATGGCTCGCCAGCGCAGCCGCCAGCAGCAGGAGCGGCGGGCAATGCGGCGCTTCGGTCCACAGGAAGCGTGCGAACGCGGCGTCGAGCGTGCGCAGCCAGCCGCGCTCCACCCAGTTGTCGAGCACGTCCAGCATTGGCGCGGCCGAATCGCGCGCACCGTTCTGCTTGACAGGCAAAGGCGAAGGCGAAGGCGAAAGTAAAGGCAAAGTCGAAGGCGACGACGAAGCCGCCGCCTCGCCTTGCGACGGCATCTCCAGGTTTTCGAACAGATCGCCGGTGACGCCCATCGGATCTTTCGTGCGGCGTCTCGTCATGCCACATCCTCCAGCACATCGCGACGCGCGAAGAGCGCGTCGAGTCGTTCGATCAGCTCACGCGGCGGTCGTTCGCAATGCAACCCCTGCCCCGGCGCACGGCCGCCGCGCAGGAACAGGTACACGGCGCCGCCCACGTGGCGGTCGTAGTCGTAATCGGGCAGACGCGCCTTGAGCAGCCGGTGCAGCGCGAACAGATACAGCACGTATTGCAGTTCATAGCGCGAATGCAGGATCTGCGCCCGCATCTTTGCCGCCGTGTACGAGGCGTCGTCGGGGCCCAGCCAGTTCGATTTATAGTCGGCCACGTAATAGCGGCCCTCGTGTTCGAACACGAGGTCGATAAAGCCCTTGAGCATACCGTTGAGCGTGGTGGCGTCGAGCGCGGGGCGCGCCTCGCCGTCCAGTGTGAATGCCGTGACGAGCGCGTCGAGCGCGAGCGTATCGACGGTGTGCGCCGTGACCCAGAACTCCAGCTCCGCCATATACGACCCGAGCGCCGCGAACGCGACCGGCGCGACGGGCTCGCCGTCGATGTCCGGCAAGCGCAGCGGCGTGCGCACGAGTTCGAGCATCCACGCCGTGAGCAGGTCGATCCAGTGCGACCAGCCGCGCACGCTGCAACGGCGCGCGACCATGTCGCGCACGCGCGCCTCATCTTCGGCAATCGCGGCAAAGCCTTCGTCGGCGGCCCATTCCATCAGCTCGTGCAGGAAGCTGCCCGCGTCCGCGCCGCGTTCGAAGCCGTGCATCGGCGCGAGCGCCGGGGCGAGCGGTTCGGCGCCGCGGTCGAAGGCTTCGTCTTCCTCGGGCGGCATGGTCGATTCGAGCAGTTCGAGGAAGACGTCCTCGCCGCGCGTGTCGGGCGCGCTGCGCGCCTCGTCGGCCTCGACGGGCACGCCGGAGCCAATCGAAGCCTCGACCGTCTTCAGGCTCGAATAGCTCGCGACCCACCAGCGCTCGCGTTCGCGCCTCGCGAGGGTGCGCGCCTGGCCGCGCACGGCACCGGTATCGCGCAGCGCCAGCACTTCGCGAGCCGCTTGCGGCGCGGGCGCGACGGCAATGTCCGCGCACGGTCCGCGCAATGCGCCGAGGAATGCTTCGGTTTCCTCAGCAGGCACGGCGCCGCCGCCATTGAGCAGATAACCAAAGGCGCTCGCTTCCACGCCTTGCACCGGCCCATAGCCGATCCACGTGGCGTAGCGCGCACGCGTCAGCGCGACGTAAAGCTTGCGCAGGTCTTCGCCCAGGCGTTCGCGATCGGCCTGGCGCAGCACGCTCGCATCGGCTTCCAGCGTCACGCGCAGCACGCCTTCTTCGTCGTGCCATTTGAACGGCACGTCGTCCGGCTTGACGGCGCGATGCGCGCAGGCAAACGGCAAGAACACCAGCGGATATTCAAGGCCCTTGGACTTGTGGATCGTCACGACCTGCACGAGTCCCGCATCGCTTTCCAGGCGCAACTGGCGCGCGTCGCCCCCGCCGCCCGCGCTTTCGTCCTCGCGCTGTTCATCCAGGTAGCGGATCAGCGCGTGCTCGCCGTCGAGTTGCGTGCTCGCCTGTTGCAGCAGTTCGGCGAGATGCAGCAGGTTCGTGAGCGCGCGCTCGCCGTTCAGCCCCGCGCTCGCCGCTTCGCCAAGCAGGCGCTGCGGCACGTGGAAGTCGTTGAAGAGGCGCCGCAACATGGGCAGCACGCCCTTCTTGCGCCAGCAGTCGCGATACTCGCGGAACTGAAGCACGCGCTTTTCCCACGCGAACTCGTCGCGGCCGAGCAGATCGAGTTCGGCCCAGTCGAGACCGAGCGTCGACGTGGCGAGCGCGGTGCGCACGAGGCGGCCGTCGTCGGGCTCGGCGCAGGCCGCGAGCCAGTAGCGCAGTTCCTCGGCCTGCGGCGTTTGATACACCGAGTCGCGATCCGAGAGATAGACGCTGCGCACGCCGCGCGCGGCGAGCGCTTCGCGTATCGCCTGCGCCTCGCTGCGGTTGTTGACGAGCACCGCCATATGAGCGGGCTGCAACGGCCGCATGCCGCCCTCGCCCTCCAGGGGCATGAAGCCCGCCGCGCCCTCCTGGCCGAGATTGAGCAGGCGCACCATCTCGCTCGCGCAGCTCGCGGCCATGCCCGCGAGGTACGCGCCTTTGCTCAACGGCTTGCCGTCGGCGACGGGCGGCATCCACCAGACGTTCAGCGCCGGCAGCGCCGCACCGGCCGCCACCAGCTTTTCCGGCCGGCCATGCGCGTCGGCGGCGACGAACGGCAGCGCGTTCTCGCGACCGTCAGGGCTGCGAAACAAAAATGCACCGCTGCCCTCCGGGCGCAACTCGGCCGCCTCGAAGCAGCGGTTCACCGCATCGACCATCGCGCGCGTGGAGCGGAAATTCTTCTTGAGCGTGTAGAGCCGCCCCTCGCATGCGCGCCGCGCTTCCAGGTACGTGTAGATATCCGCGCCGCGAAACGCATAGATGGCCTGCTTCGGATCGCCGATCAAGACGATGGCCGTCTCGGTGTCGTGCGCGGCGATACGGTAGACCGCATCGAAGATCGCGTACTGGACCGGGTCGGTGTCCTGGAACTCGTCGATCAGCGCAACCGGGTACTGCTTGCGGATGATCTCCGCGAGGCGCGCGCCGTTCTCGCGCTGCAACGCCGCCCGTAGGCGGGTGAGCAGATCGTCGAAGCCCATTTGCGAGCGGCGCGCCTCTTCTTCCTCGAAACGCCGCGCGATCCAGCGCGCCGCGTGGCACAGCAGGTCCTGCTTCGCCTCGGGCGGCGCAGCCAGCGATTCGCGCAAGGTTTCCATCGCCACGAACGCGGCGTGCGCGGGCAGCTCGCCCTTCGTCCAGATCTCCGCGAGACCTGCTGGCGTGAGGCGCGTCCAGACCGCGGCCTTGTCGTCGAAGCCGGGATGCGCCGATTCGGGGTCGTTGGCCCAGTCGCGCAGCTTGCCGATCCATGTTTCGCAGTGCTTTGAATTGAGCTTCCTCGCGTCGAACTGCTTCGCCGCGCGCGCGTCGCTCAGCAGCGCCTCGACCTGGTCGATCCACACGCGCCACGGCGCTTTCAGCGTTTCGAGCTCGTCCTGCGCGCGCTTGCGCGCGTCGAGCAGCGCCGTCTCGGGCTCGGGCGTTTCCGGCAGCAGGTCGGCATGGGCAAGCAGCCCGCGAATCGCCTGGTGCAAGGCGTCGGGACTCGCGAACCACGCCCGCACCTCGGCCGCGCAACGCGCGTCGAGCGGCGCCATGAAGGTGCGCCAGTAGTCGCGCACCACCTCGGCGCGCAGCTCTGTCTGATCGGTTTCCAGCGTCTGCGAAAAGAGGCTGTCGCTGTCGAACGCGTGTTCGCTCAGCATGCGGTTGCACCAGCCGTGGATCGTCGAGACCGCGGCCTCGTCCATCCACTCGGCCGCGAGTTGCAGGCGGCGCGCGCAGCCGGGCCACTGCTCCGGCGCGTAATCCTCGCGCAAATCGTGCAGCAGGTCTTCGCCAGGCGCGCGGTCGGGCACGTCTTCGAACTCGACGCGAAAGCATTCGGCGGCTTCGATCAGGCGCGCGCGTATGCGCTCGCGCAACTCCTTCGTCGCGGCGTCCGTGAAGGTCACGACCAGGATTTCGGGCGGCGTGAGCGCGCGCCCGGCCGTGCGCGCCTCATCGCCAACATCGGCTTCGTCGCTCGCCGGGTTCAGCGCGCCGTGGCCGAGCACGAGGCGCACGTACAGCATCGCGATCGTAAAGGTCTTGCCGGTGCCCGCGCTCGCTTCGATCAGGCGGCTGCCATACAGCGGAAAGCGCAGCGGGTCCAGCACTTCGGCGTCGAGGTCCTCGCGCAGGTTCATGCAGTGTCTCCAGCCTCGCCCGAGGCGCGTTTGGCACGCGACGAGGCAAGCGGCGCGCGCGCGACCGGCAGCAGCAGTGTCGTGGCGAACGTGATGAAGTCGTCGTGCGCGGCGAGCGCTTCGAAGTCGGGGAACGCGCGGCGCAAATAGGCGTTCGTGTCGCGCTCGCCGGGCGTGCGGCCGTTGCCCTCGTAGGCCGCAAGACCCGCTTCCCACGCTTCGGCGGGCACCGTGGCGCGCGCGCCGTCAAAGGCGTCAGGCAGCTTGCGCAGCCACGCGAACGCGGTCTTGACCGCGAGCGGCAGCGGCCGGCGCGCGCCGTCGTCCCACGCGGCGAGCAATGCGAGCAGGTAAGCGCGCGCGACCTGTGCGTCGAGCGGCGCGAACTCCGCCACGCCCACCTTGCTCACGATCACCGTGGTGACGGGGCCGGCGGCAAGTTGCGCGGCCACATGCGCGACCCAATACGGCACGAGACGGTCGCCCCGATAGCGGCTGTCCTTCACGAGCGTGCCCGGCTCCAGAATCACGCGGCCGAGCGCGCCGTCCGGGCCCGAGCGCAGGTCGTCGAGCCAGTCGTCGAGCGAAACCAGGCGGCCGTCGCGCGTCGCATCGAGACGAATTTCGTATTGATGTTCGAGCGGCTCGGGCCAGCGCGCGAGCGCCTTGCGATATTCGGCGAACAGCTCGGGCATGGGCGCAAGCAGTTCCTCGCCAATCACTTCGCCGAAGCCGCCCGTCGCGAGGTCGCCGCTGCGATGCATGCGTTCGAGGCGCGCGAGCGCCACCGGTTCGAGGTCGTCCTCGCCGCGCTCCATCGCCAGCACCTGCGCGCGAATCAGTTCGCCCTGCAACTGCCAGGCCTGCAACGCATCCACTTCGAACGGCTCGTGATTTTCGCTGGCCGCGTCCGCGCTTTCGAACGCCACACGCAGGCGCTGCCGGAAAAAGCCGCGCACGGGCTCGCGCAGGAACTCGCCCAGCTCGCGGATCGTCAACGGCTCGTCGCGCTCGGCGGGCGCCAATGCCGCGGCGCGCGCGCCGTCCGTTGGCGGCGGCGCGGGCCGCCCCCACTCGTGCGCATAGGTGTACAGCAGCGCCTCATCGGGGCGCGCCGGGAAATAGTCCGGACTGAACGGCTGCAAGCGATGCTCGATGGTCAATGCATGAAGCAGCGCTTCGCCACCGCCTTCTTCCTCGCCTTCGAGCCGCCAGCCGGCCTTGAGGTGGTCGCGCAACTGCCCCACCAGCACCGAGGGCGGGCGCGGCGTGTTGTCGGTCACGCTGCGCCCGACCCACGAAACGTGCAGATGGTCGCGCGCCGAGAGCAGCGCTTCGAGAAACAGATAGCGGTCGTCTTCGCGGCGCGAGCGGTCGCCGGGGCGATAGTCGCGGCGCATGAGGTCGAAGTCGAGCGGCGTGCGGCTGCGCGGATAATCGCCGTCGTTCATGCCGAGCAGGCACACGCGCCGGAAGGGAATCGCGCGCATCGGCATGAGCGTGGCGAAGGTCACGGCGCCCGCGAAAAAGCGCTGCGAAAGACCGCCGCCTTCGAGCACCGCGAGCCAGTTCTCCGCGACGATGGCGAGCGGCAAGGACTGCGTGAGCGCGGCCTCGTCGCAGGCCTCGCGCCAGGTTTCGAGCGCGCCGTCGAGGCGGTCGAGCGTGTAGGCGTCCTCGCCGTCGTCGGCCGCAAAGAAAGTGGCCTTCAGCGCGCGCAGGCGCTCGCACCACACCTCGACCGTGGCCGGTTCGCGCAGCGTGCGCCACGCGTGGTCGAGCGCATCCACGAGCCGCGTGAGCGGACCGAGCAGCGCCGCGTCGAGCCCGCCAATCTCGCTGTACGGTTCGATGCCGCGCCATGCGCCCGCGCGCTCGCCCGCCGCGTAGCCGAGCAACATGCGCCGCAAACCGAACGCCCAGCTATTGGGCGCGCTCAGTTCGTCGGCCTGGGGCAGGCCCAGGCTCGCGCGCTGGCCCGCGTGCAGGCCCCAGCGAATGTTCGCACCGTCGATCCAGTTGCGCAGCGTGGGCACGTCCTCCTCGTCGATGCCAAAGCGCGTGCGCACGGCAGGGACTTCGAGCAGGTCGAGCACGTCGCTCACGGTCACGCGCGAATACGGCAGCGCGAGCAGCATCTCCAGCGCGCCGATGAGTGGATCGAACGCGCGCTGCGCGCGGTCCGCGACGCTGAACGGAATGCTGCGCGGGTCGTCGCCGTCGAGCAGGCCGAACACGGCCTGGATATGCGGCGCGTAGACCTCGATGTCGGGCACCATCACGATCACGTCACGCGGGCGCAAGGTGGGGTCCGCGGCGAACGCGGCAAGCAGACGATCGTGCAGGATCTCCACTTCGCGCTGCGCGCTATGCGCGATATGAAAGCGGATCGACTCGTCCTCGCGCGGGTCCACGGGCTCCCAGTGCTCGCGCGTCTCGCCAAGCGGGCGCAGGTCGCGAATATCGTCCTGCAACTGCTGGAGCAGCGTGAACGCCTCGTCGCCCTCGAACAGGTCGATGCGCTGGCCAATGCGCGTGAAATGCGGCGTATAGCTCTCGCGCGCCTCGTCGCTATCGTATTCGTCGAGCAGGCCGATGAAGTCGCGCCCCTGCTTGCCCCACGCCGCGAGCAGCGGCTGCGCATGCAGATGCAACTGCGCCTCGTCGAGTTGCGCGGGCGATCCCGCGCGGCGGCGCTGGCGCGCATGGCGCGCGCGCAGCAGGTCCTGGTCGGCGACGATGTCGGCCCAGTAGTGCATGCAGGGGTTGTGCACGCACATGAGCACCTGGCTCCAGCGTGCGAGCGCGGCGAGCACCTCGACCGACTGGCGCGGCAGGCTCGAAATGCCGAATACCACGAGGCGGCGCGGCAACCCTTTGGGGCGCGCATCGCCCTCCTGCCACGCCTGGGCGCGCTGCATGAACGCCTCGTGCACGGCGGCGCGGCCCGTGTCGCGCAGGTCGATGCCGTCGCTCGCCTGCGCGCCCACGTCCGCGAGCAGCGCGCGCCAGAGCGCCGCCTGCCAGCGCGCCTCGTCGGGCAGCGGCACGCGGGCGTTGCGCGCATCGATCAGCACATCCTCATGCTCGGCCCAGGCGGCGAGCCAGTCGGCGCGATAGACCTGGTACTGGTCGAGCAGGTCGGCCACGCGCTGCGCGAGCTGGAAGCACTTGCGCTGGTCCTCGTCGTTGGCCATGAAGCGCCTGAGCGGCTCGTATTCGCTGCCCGGCTCGTCGAGCAGCGCGGGCAGCATGCGCATGAGACGCCAGACGAGGCGCGACTTGTCGAACGGCGACACCGCGGGCACCGCCTCGTTGCCGAGCACCGCGCGATACGCCTGCCACAGGAAGCGCGACGGCAGCGACATTTCGAACGCCGCTGCGATGCCGCAGCCGCCCTCCTCGGGATCGGCCGCGAACGCCAGCTTGAGCCATTGCGCGATGCCGTTGCTCTGCACGAGGAACATTTCCTTTTCGAGCGGCGCGATCGGATTCTGGCCGATCCACTGCACGATCAGGTCGCGCATGCGTTCGGGCTGATTGCCGTGAACGAGCATCAGCCCCGGGGGCAGTTCGCGCGCGCTCAAGCGAGGCTCCGGCGCGCGGCGCGCGGGCGGTGGGCGGATTGGGCGAGAAAGCGGAAGAGAAGGATTGCGGCCATGTCGCCAGTTCGAGTGTCGTGCCGATACGAAAGGTGCGGGCGGCATTGCGCCCGCACGAGGCGACAGTTTACGACAATCGGGGCGGCGGCGAGCGACGGATTCACGCGCGCGCCGAGGCTCCGTCGCGCGCTCAAGGACGAGCGGTTTGCCTCAACCCAGGCGCGCCCCCGTTGCCGGGTCGAAGACATGCAGTCGCGCGGGCGGCAACTGCACGGCAAGCCGTTCGCCGGGCGCGGGGCGCGTTTCGTGCGGCAGGCGCACCACCACGTCGGCGCTGCCCCAGCGGCCGTGCGCAAGGTTGTCGGCGCCCAGCAGTTCGCAGGTTTCGACTTCCAGCGTCGCCGCCGCGACGTCGCCCGCCGGCGCCGCGCCGCGCGCGTACATGTGCTCGGGCCGCACGCCCAGCACACACTCCGCGCCCTTCGGCAGCCACGCCGGCGGCTCGGCCAGCGGCAGATGCGGGCCGTTGCCCGCTGTTTCGAAGCGGCGGCCGTCGTCGCTCACGCGCCCGCGCAGCAGGTTCATGGCGGGCGAGCCGATAAAACTCGCCACGAACATCGTGGCCGGCCGATCGTAGACTTCGCCGGGCGTGCCGATCTGCTCGGCGCGCCCGCCGTTGAGCACCATCACGCGCTGCGCAAGCGTCATCGCCTCGATCTGGTCGTGCGTGACATACAGGCTCGTGGTGCGCAGGCGTGCATGCAGACGCTGGATTTCCAGGCGCATCTGCACGCGCAGCTTCGCGTCGAGATTCGAAAGCGGTTCGTCGAACAGGAACACGGAGGGCTCGCGCACGATCGCGCGCCCCATCGCCACGCGCTGCCGCTGGCCGCCCGACAGTTCGCGCGGCTTGCGCTCCAGCAGCTTGCCCAGTTCCAGAATATCGGCGGCGGCGCTCACGCGCGCGTCGATCGTCTTGCTGTCGAGCCCTTGCAGCTTGAGGCTGTAGCCCATGTTGCGCGCCACCGTCATGTGCGGATACAGCGCGTAGTTCTGGAACACCATCGCGATATCGCGATCCTTGGGCTCCACGCGGTTGACCACTTTCCCGCCGATGGCGATCTCGCCCGACGTGATGGTTTCGAGCCCCGCCACCATGCGCAGCAGCGTGGACTTCCCGCAGCCCGACGGGCCCACGAGCACCATGAACTCGCCGTCCTGCACCTGCACGTCGATGCCGTGCAACACCGGATGCGCGCCGTCGTACGACTTCGTCACACCGCTTATGCTCAATGCCGCCATGCCGTCTCCCGAAGCGCGCATGCGGCCCGGTTCGCCGCACGCGCCGCCTGTTTATCCGTATCGATCATCGTTGCGCGCGCATCCATCTTCACTTTTCCACATCCACGAGCCCGCGCACGAACCAGCGCTGCATGGCCAGCACCACCACGAGCGGCGGCAGCATGGCGATCATCGTCGCGCACATCACGAGATGCCATTGCGTGGCGGCGTCGCCGCTCGAAATCATGCTCTTGATGCCGACCACGGCCGTGGTCATCGAGGCCGTGCTCGACATGAGAATCGGCCACAAATACTGGTTCCAGCCGTAGATGAACGTGATGACGAACAGCGAAGCGATGTTGGTCTTCGAAAGCGGCAACACGACGTCCCAGAAGAACCGCAGCGGCCCCGCGCCGTCGATGCGCGCCGCCTCGATCAGCTCGTTGGGCAATGTGAGGAAGAACTGGCGGAACAGGAACGTGGCCGTGGCCGAGGCGATGAGCGGCAGCGTGAGGCCCGCATACGTGTTGGTGAGGTGCAGCGTGGCCGCGACCTGCACGGTCGGGAAGATGCGCACTTCCACGGGCAGCATGAGCGTCACGAAGATCAGCCAGAACGCGAAGCGCCGGAACGGAAAGCGGAAGAACACGATCGCATAGGCCGAGATGATGGAGATGGCGATCTTGCCCACCGAAATCACCAGCGCCGTGATCACGCTGTTCATCAGCATCGTGCTGAACGGGCTCGCGGCGCTGCCCGTGCCCGCGTGCCACACGGTGGCCATGTTGGCGAAGAGGTGCGTGCCCGGCACGAGCGAGAGCGGCACCGTGAAGACTTCCTTCTCGTTCATCGTGGCCGCGCAAAACGCCACGTACACGGGAAAGGCCACCACCGCCACGCCGAGCAGCAGCATGACGTGGCAGAACAGGTTGAAGTATTTGCGGTTCTCGACCATCAGTACTGCACCCGTCGCTCGATGAAGCGGAACTGGAAGATCGTGAGCGCGGTGACGATCAGCATCAGCACGACCGACTGCGCGCCCGAGCTGCCGATGTCGAGGCCGCGAAAGCCTTCGTCGAAGATCTTGTAGACGAGCGTGCGCGTGGCCTGGCCAGGGCCGCCGCCGGTCGCGGCGTCGATCACGGGGAAGGTGTCGAACAGCGCATAGACCACGTTCACCACGAGCAGAAAGAAGCTCGTGGGCGACAGCAGCGGAAACGCGATGCCGAAAAAGCGCCGCACGGGCCCCGCGCCGTCGATGGCGGCGGCTTCGAACAGCGACTGCGGAATCGACTGAAGCCCGGCGTAAAAGAACAGAAAGTTGTAGCTGATCTGCTGCCATACCGAGGCGATCACGACGAGCGTCATGGCCTGGCCGGGATTGAGCGCGTGATTCCAGACCACGCCGAAGCGCGCGAGCGCGTAAGTCACGAGGCCTATGCTCGGGTTGAACAGAAAGCCCCACAGCACGGCCGCAATGACGGGCGCGACCGCATACGGCCAGATGAGAAACGTTTGATAGAAGCGCTTGCCGCGCGTCACGTGGTGCGCCATGGCCGCGAGCAGCAGCGAGATGGCGAGGCCGCCGAACGTCACGAGCGCGGTGAAAACGAGCGTGGTCTTGACCGAGTCCAGATAGAGCGGGTCGCGGGCGAGCCGCGTGAAGTTGGCGAGGCCGACGAACACGGACGACGTGCCGAAGGCATCTTCGGCCTGGGTGGACTGCAACAGCGCCACCCCGGCGGGCCATAGGAAGAAGATCACGGTCACCGCGAGTTGCGGGCCGACGAGCAGATAAGGCAGCAGGCTCGCCCCAAAGCGGGAGCGTTGTTCCATTGCGTCACTCTCCTCGAGTCACGGCGCTCGTCTTGATGCGAACGCCGGGTGGCGCGGCTGGCTCTATCGAATTGAGCCGTCTCGTGGACGGCGCCGCGTTCGCATTCTAGCCGAGACTGATGACGCTGCGGTTCGAGACCGGGTTCGAGACCGGGTTCGAGAGGTTACTCGTCCCGATTCCCTGCGGCGTGCGCTTCGCCGCGGGCTTCAATGACGCTGGCCGTGCGCGGCGATGAGCCGGTCCACCACGCGGGTCACATGCTCGGCCGTGATCGCCTTCGTGCACTGGTAGCGGAAGGCGTCGCCCGCGTGGCGCGGGCACCAGCCGAAGTCGCTGTCGTCGAACTCGTGGCGCGTGTCGTTGTAGCAGCTATTGCAGGCGTGAAAATTGATCACGCGCCACGGCGTCTGGAACTCCGCTTTCGGATGCGAAAAGCCGCTGATCAGCACGACCGGCGCGCCCACGGCCCATGCGAGCCACGACAGGCCGCTGCCCAGCCCCACGAAAAAGTCGGCGTGGGCGAGCAGGCTCGCGCGCTCCTGCAACGGGCGCGCGCCGGTGAAGTCCTCGGCACCCTCGGGCATGACGTTCGTAGCGCCGGGTGCGCCGAATTCGCGGTCGCGGTCGATGCACAGCACGCGGTAGCCGCGCGCCTTCAGATGCGCCACCAGCGCCGGCCAGCCTTGCGGGTTGTTCCAGTATTTGCACTGCGCCGAGGCTTGCGTTGCGATGCACACGTAGGGCTGCGCAATCGTGCGCGTCCGATCGGCCACCACGATGCGCGGGCGGCGCTCCAGCGCCGGCACGCCCAGCATGTACGAGGCAAAGTCCTGAAGGCTGCTCACGCGCAGGTCGGTGGGCTGATGGTCGCGATCGGAGAGCGGGCGGTACGCGCCCACGCGGTAGGTCGCGTAAAGCGGCAGCGGCACGTCAGCGTCAACGTCAGCGGCGGCTTCGGCGGGCGCCGCGAATGCGATGCGGGGATAGCCCGCCTCGAACAGCGCGTGCAGCGAGGCCGCCATCTGCACGGTCAAATCACAGCCGTGCTGCTCGCGAAAGGCTTCGAAGGCCGGCATCCAGGCCATCGCGTCGCCAATCGCGCCCGATCCCACCACCACGCGCACGCGACGCCCGGCTGCATCGAAAGAATGCGAAAAAACGCGGCGCGGTCCGTCGAATACTTCCAGCCGGAAGCGGACGTAGTATTTGCGGCGGCTCGTGGCGATCTCGCCCGCGCCCAGCACCTCGTCGAACAGCACGTTGGCCGTGTCGAGGTCGTGCATGCGCACGCGCCAGCCGTCTTGCGGCACCTGCACGCGGCAGCCGTAGTTGAAGTCGTAGCGGATGCCCTCCGGCCCCGCCAGCGCGGGCGCGCCGGGTTGCGCGAAAGCGCTGGCCTGGAGGCCGCGCTGCCTGCCCGGCGAGGCGGACGAAGCCGGCGAGCCGGTCAAGGAGGGCGTGACAGAGGGTTTCATCGGGCGATCGGGATGCGGGGATGGTTCATCCGGCGCAAACGTCGTGCGCCAGTCCGGCGCGCAGATTATCCCGATCGCAAAAATAGCGGGGGCGTATAGCGGGGGCGTCAGCGCCCCGCCTTCCCCGCTCAAGCGAGCGCCGCGGCCGCGAATTTGCCCATGTCGGTGGCCGGATCGCGCAGCGCGTCGAGGTCGAGCGGCACGCCCTTGCCCACGAGCTTCTTGCCGCACAGGAAATCGGGCATCGAATTGACCGCGTCCACCGCGAGCAGCACGCGGTCCTTGAGGTAATACACGGCGAAGCGGCGCGCGGCCGGGTCGCCGCGCACGATCGCCCCGTCGTAGCCTTCGAGCAGGCCCACGGTCTGAAGCTTGAGATCGTACTGATCGGACCAGAACCAGGGCGCATCGCACACGGGGCGCGGCTTGCCGACGATCGCGGCGGCCGCCAGCTTCGCCTGCTCCACTGCGTTGTGCACGCTCTCCAGCCGCCCCGAGCGGCCATAGTGCGACAGCGGCCGGTGCGCGCAGTCGCCAATGGCGAAGACATCCGGGTCGCTCGTGCGCGCGTCGTCGTCCACCTGAATGCCGTTGACGCACGTGATGCCCGCCGCCTTCGCGAGCGCCTCGTTCGGCAGGATGCCGATGCCGACCAGCGCGAGCGTGGCGGGCACGATCTCGCCGCCCGCGAGCTGCACGCCGGTGAGCTTGCCGCCCTCGCCCACAAGCGCCTCGATCTTCGCGTTCAGGCGCAGATCGACGCCCTGCGCGCGATGCTCGTTCGTATAGAACGTGGAAACCGTCTCGCCCGTCACGCGGCCGAGCACGCGCGGCGCGGCTTCGAGCACCGTGACGTCGTGGCCGAGCTGGCGCGCCGCCGCGGCCGCTTCGAGGCCGATATAACCGGCGCCGATCACCACGAGCTCCTCGCCCGGCTGCACGCGCTCGCGCAAGACGTCCGCGTCGGCGAGCGAGCGCAGCGCGATCACGCCCGCGAGATCGTGGCCCGGCACCGTCAACGCGCGCGGCGTGGAGCCCGTGGCGAGAATCAGCTTGTCGTATTGCACCTGGCTGCCGTCGGCAAGCGTGAGCGTGCGGCTTGCGCGGTCGAGCGACTGCGCGCTCGCGCCGAGCTTCAGTTCGATGCGTTGCTCGTCGTAGAACGCGCGCGGCTTCAACCACAGGCGCTCGACATCGGCCTCGCCCTTCAAATAGGCCTTGCTGAGCGGCGGCCGGTGATACGGGGGCACCGGCTCCTCGCCGACCAGCACGACGCGGCCACCGAACCCATACTGCCGCAACAGCGCCGCGGCGTTGCCGCCCGCGTGCCCTGCCCCGACGATCACCACCGTGCTGCCATCTTCTTGCATGTCCGCTCCCGCTTGTCTTGCGCTTTTACACGTCAATGGATTCATGGCGCGCACAGGCGGTCGCCGCCCATACGCGCGATTTCGACCGCCGCGCCCATGAGCCCGCCGCGCCGCCCGGCGCCTCAGGAACGAGATGATCTCACGGTTCGGGCACGCGGGCCACGCTCAGTCGAAGGCGCGGTCGTTCGGCGCGGCATAGAGCGCGCGCAGTGCTTCGCTCATCGGAAACTGGAAATTCGCGCCCTTGGGCGGCACCGGCTTTTCGAACCACTTCGTGTAGAGCGCGTCGATTTCGCCGCTTTTCATGATGCCCGCCATCGCGTTGTTCACGAGTTGGCGGAATTCCGGGTCGTTATTGCGCATCATGAATCCATACGCTTCGGACGACTGCGGCGTGCCCACGATGGTCCATTCGGAAGGATTCGCCGTGAGCGAACGCGTGCCCGCGAGCAGCACGTCGTCCATCATGTAGGCCACCGCGCGGCCCGATTCGAGTGTCGCGCGCCCTTCTCCATAGTCCCTTGCGCTGATGATGCGCATGTTCATCTGCTTGTCGATATTCATGCGCCGCAGGATGCGCTCGGAGGTCGTGCCCTGGTTGGTGAGCACGGTCTTGCCGGCCAGATCGGGGAAATCGTGAATGCCCGAGTCCTTGCGCGTGAGCAGGCGCGTGGTCGCGATGAAGAACGTATTGGAGAACGTCACCTGGGCCTGGCGCGCCTTCAGGTTGGTCGTCACGCCGCACTCCAGGTCCACCGTGCCGTTTTGCACGAGCGGAATGCGGTTTTGCGAAGTGACCGGAATGAAGCGCACTTGCAGGTTGGGACGATTCGTTTTCGCCTTCACGGCCTCGATCACCTTGTCGCAGATGTCCTGCGAAAAGCCGATCACCTTGTTGTCGCCCACCACGTACGAAAACGGCACCGAGGTCTCGCGATAGCCGATGGCGATAATATTCGCAGAGCGAATCTTTTCGAGCGTGGGCTGCGCGACCTGGGCCGCCGCGGGCTGCATCAGCGCAAGGCAGGGCGTGACGGCCAGGCAGGCCAGCGCCAGCAACTTCAGTCGGTTCATGGCTCGGTTCTCTTCGTCATCTCGTGGGTTTGGCGCGCCTGAAACGTCCGCTTGATGCGTTCGCATGAAACATCCATTTGCGGCCAGAATCGAACATCGCGCAACATGCGGGAAATACCAGGCGTTTGGCCGATATGTTAAGCCGACAACGAAAAAAGCAGCGGACATAGCCGCTGCTTTTTGTTAGTGCTGAAGCGCCATCACATCACGCGCGATCAGCCATTGACAAGCTTTTTCGGCTGCATCAGCGCAAGCACCGCGCCCAGCACCATCGCGGCCGACACGCAGTACATGCCCGCGTTCGTGCTTTGCGTCATGTCCTTCATCCAGCCGATGATCGAAGGGCTCACGAAGCCCGCGAGGTTGCCGACCGAGTTGATCATGCCGATAGCCGCGGCGGCCGAGCCGCCCGCAAGAATCGCGCTCGGCCAGGTCCAGAACACGGGCATCGTGGCGAGCATGCCCGCCGCGCCCACCGAAAGCGCGAGCATGGCGAGCGGCACGTTGTGAGCGAACACGGTGCTGAAATACAGGCCCACGGCCGAAGCGAGCGAGGCGATCGCGAAGTGCCAGCGGCGCTCGCCCGTGCGGTCGGCGCTCTTCGCCACGAACAACATGCTGAACACGGCGCACGCGTACGGAATGGCCGTGAGCAGGCCCACGTCGAGCGCGTTCTTCACGCCGCTCGCCTTGATGAGCGTGGGCAGATAGAAGCTGATGCCGTACAGGCCCATCATGCAGCAGAAGTAGATCACGGCCATGAGCCACACGCGGCCGTTGGTGAACACCGAGCCAATCGACGCATGGCCCTTGCCCGCCTGGTCCTGCGCGATGTTGTGTTCGAGCACAGCCTTCTCTTCGGCCGAGAGCCACTTCGCCGTGCGAATGCCGTTGGGCAGATAGAACAGCGTGACCACGCCCAGCACGAACGAAGGCACGGCTTCGATCAGAAAGAGCCACTGCCAGCCCGCCAAACCGTGCGTGCCGTTGAAGGCCGCGAGAATCCAGCCCGAAAGCGGCCCGCCCAGCACGCCCGCGATCGGAATGCCGATCATGAAGAGCGCGTTCATGCGGCTGCGGCGCGCGGCCGGAAACCAGTACGTGAGGTAAAGCACGATGCCGGGGAAGAAGCCCGCCTCGGCCACGCCCAGCAGGAAACGCACGATGTAGAACTGCGTGGGCGTTTTCACGAACAGCGTGGCGGCGGAGAGCACGGCCCACGTGAGCATGATGCGCGCGATCCACCGGCGCGCGCCGACCCGGTGCATGAGAATATTGCTTGGGACTTCGAAGAAAAAGTACCCGATGAAGAAAATACCTGCGCCGAGACCATAAATGGTTTCGCTGAATTGCAGGTCGCTCAGCATTTGCAGCTTGGCGAAGCCGACGTTCACGCGGTCGAGGTACGCGGCGACGTAGCAGATAAAAAGAAACGGCAACAGACGCAACGTGGCCTTCGAATAGGCGCGCGTCTCAAGAGTATGCAATGCGGCCTTCGACTGGCCACCGGCGATCGTATTCATGGTCTCCAACATGGTGCAAAGCCGATGCCGCGCAGGCAAAGGCGGGAGAAAACAGACGCACGTAGCCGGGCTGCGCATAGGGTCCCGCCCCATTAGCTCCCATCACCCATTACGTTGCGCCCGCAACAAATCGCCCGCCCTGAGCTGCGCACAGCGCCGCACGAGACAGGCAAAGTGCGTGATCGTAGCCAGATACAACAATTGTTGTCAACTATTTGTAAGCCGGTTCGATCAACCTCTCTGGAAACCGGTCCGCGTGCACCCGGACGATGCACGAAAGCGCGCCGGCCTGAGGCGGGGCGCTAGAATCGTCGAACCGACCGGAAAACGACCCCGCATGGAGATCCGCGCGCCATGAATTCCACCCTGCTGCCCCGCCGTCCACGCGTGTATCTCGCCGGCTTCGACGTGTTCCGGCGCGACGCGCACGAATACGGTGCACGCCTTGTCGCCACGTGCGCGGAATACGGCTTCGAGGGCGTGTACCCGCTCGACGCCGAAGTGCCCGCCAACCTCGACGGCCCGCGCGCGGCTGCATGGATCTATCGCGCCAATGTCGATGCGATCCGCGCCGCCGACATCGTGATGGCGAATGTGAACGACTTTCGCGGCCCCGGCGAACCCGACTCGGGCACCGCCTTCGAAATCGGCTACGCGGCCGCGCTCGGCAAGGAGATCTGGGCCTATACGTCCGACGCGGGCACGCTCATCGAGCGCGTGCCGTCCGTACCCGATCCGCAGGGGCCGCCGGGGCGCGTTTGCGAACGTGGCTATCTGGTGGAGGATTTCGGTCTCGGCAAGAACCTGATGATCGCGTGCGCGGCGCGGCTCGTGCAGGGCGACGCGCGTGCCTGCCTCGAAGCCATGGCGCAGGGGCGCACGCAGTAGCGCGTGCGCCGCCGCCAGGAGAACTCAGCGGGAGATCAATGATGCATGGTGCTCATCGTGCTCATGCGCTGTAGCGCGCGAATGCGCGCCACCGCGGGCCGGTCGGCCACCACGCCCTGGTAGAGCTTCGTGAGATCGGCCTTGAGCGCCGTGCGCGAACCCGCGTCGAGATACACCATGTGCCCCGAGGGATAGAAGCGTGCGCTCAGATTGTTGCGCACCTTCTGATTGTCGAGTGGCATTTTCTGCAAGTCGATCACGGTCTGATAGAACGGCGTGACGAAGTCGTAAAAGCCGTTCGCGGAAAGCACGCGCAAATCGGGATTGAGCGCCATCACCGCCGCGAGGTCGCCCGCCGTGTAGAGCACGATATTGCCGTGCGCGTCGACGCCCTTCTGCGCGCCGGTCGGATCGATATGGCTGAAGTTCCAGTTCTTGAACGCCTGGTCGTTGAGGTCCGTGAACGACGAATTCGTGCGGAACTTGAGCTGCTCGTTCAGATAGCTGTTCCACATGGCCGTATATACGCCGCTCACCGCCGTCATGGTGGGATCGTTGCCGCCCGAGTTCGGGTCGATGTTGCCGGCGATGCCCGTGTCGATGGCGGTCACGCGGCCGTCGTACGAACCGAGCGCCATGCCCTTGTCCTTCAGGAGCGTCGTGAGAAAAAGCGAATTGCCGCGGCTGTCGTACGCGGCGATGTCGAGGTTCCACGACTCCAGCGTTTGCGTGTCGATGCCCGTGTATTGCGAAAGCGTCTTGAGCGCGGCCGCAATCGCCTTGTCCTTCGGATTGGGGAATTTCGAGAGCGCCTGCAAATAGCCGGTGCGCGCGAACTGCGCGACCTGCGCGGCGAACGTCTGCAAGTCCTTCGGCGCGGGCTTCACGCCCAGGCGCTTGTGATACCACGCGTCGGCGGCGGCCGTGGGCAGCGCGCCCACCGGGTTGCCGCTTTGCGTGTAATCGAGTATCGACGACTGTAACGTGACGCCGTTCAGGTCCACGCCGTCTTCGTGCAGACGGTACGCGAGCACGCAACTGCGCGCGGTGCCATACGACTCGCCGTAAAGAAACTTCGGCGAATTCCAGCGATCGTTCGCGGTGAGGTAGCGCTTGATGAACTGCTTGAGCGAATCGGCGTCCTGATCCACACCCCAGAAGTCGCGGTTGTGATGCGGCGCAATCGCGGCCGAATAGCCGGTTCCCACCGGATTGATGAACACGAGGTCGCTCTTGTCGAGCAAGCTGTCCGGGTTGTCTTCGAGCGCATACGGCGCGGGCGGCGTGAAGCCCGGCATCGACGTCTTGATGCGCTTGGGCGCGAACGAGCCGAGCAGCACGAACACCGAAGAAGAACCGGGGCCGCCGTTGTAGAAGAACGTGACGGGACGGTCCTGCGCCTGCACGCCGTCCTTGGTGAACGCGACGTAGAAAATCTTCGCGTCGGGCTGCGAACTGCTCGGATCGACGGTCACGAGATGGCCCGCCGTCGCCGTATAGGCAATCGCTTCCTTGCCGATCTGGATGGCGTGATGCGTGATGGCGGCGTTCTCCGTCATGTCGGTGACGAAGTCGTCGGGACCGTTGCCGTAAGCGGTGGGATCGAAGCACGGCTGGTCGGCCGGTGTGCGGTGTTTGCCGTTGCCGCTCGCGGGACCGGCCCCGTGAGCCTTGCCGTTGCCTTTGCCTTTGCCTTTGGACTGCGCCTCGTCGTTCATTTCGTCTCCTCCGTGGAGAGGCGGTTCGCGATGTAGACCGTGAGTGCGACTTCGCATGCAACCCGCATGGCGCCCGGCAATGCCAGGGCGCCGGCTCATCCTACGCCGAGCCGAGCACCGCCGCCACCTTGCTGCCTACCGGCGTGCCGAGGCCCGTGCACGCGTCCCAGCCGGGCCCGGCCGAGAAGTCGCCGTTGCTGCCGCTCGTCACGTCGTTGAAGGCACCGGGCTGCGCGTAGAGCTTCGCGTTCGCGAATCCCACGGGCTTGCCGCGCGCGGCGTTGATGCGCGCGATCAGCGCGGCCCACAACGGCGCGACGGCGCTGGTGCCGCCCACCACCGTGTCCGCGCCGCCCACGCGCACCACGTAGCCCGTGGCCGGATCGGCGTCGGCGGACACATCGGGCACGCCGCGCCGCACCAGCGCGCCTGCGCCGCCGCTGCCGCGCACGACGCGCAGCCCCTTTTGCCAGGCCGGCAACGCGAACGTCGCGCTCACGCCGCCGCCCGTCGCGCCGTCTTCGCCGTTGCCCCAAACCGTCTCGTGCGTGATGTGCCCATTCGACGCTGTGATATGCGTGCCGCCGCAGCCAAGCGCGTACGGACTCGACGCCGGAAAGTCGACATGATCGGCGCCGTCGCCCACGCCGTCCGACGAGCCGCTGTCGCCCGAAGCCGCGCACACCGTCACGCCGAGCGCAACGGCCGTTTGCATCGCGTCGTTAAGCGCGCCGAGCGTTTGCTGTGACCACGCGGATTCGGGCGCGCCCCAACTGATCGAAATGACCGACGGCTTGCGCTGGCTGTCGTGCAGCGCGGCGCTCACGGCGTCCACGAAGCCCGCTTCGCTGTTCGGCGCGAAATACACCGCAATCAGCGCGGCCGGCGCGAGCGCGCCCGCGATCTCCACGTCGAGTGTGACTTCGCCGTCCGGGCCGTTCGGGTCGCCGCTCGGCGCGTTCGTCGCCTGATCGACGGACACCGCCTCCACGCGCGGCGCGCCCACTCCCAGTTCGTTGAAATAGGCCGTGAGGTCCGCCGTGTCGTAGCCGCCGCCCATCTCCACGAGCGCGATGCACTGGCCGCTGCCGTCGCCCGCCGGAAAGTCGTAAAGCTGCGCAAGCTGCAAAGGCGTGAACGAATGACTCACGGCGCGCGCCGCGCGAATGGGCGGGTGGATCGGCGCGCCGCCCGCCGCCGGCGATGTTTCCGGCGTCAGGGCCGTGGTAGTGGGGTTGATGCGAAAGTGCGGCCGCGCCTTCGCGCGATTGTCGAGCCCCACCACGGCGGTGACGACCTCGTGCATGTCATCCGGCAGATGCACGGGCCCGCTGGGCTGGCGAAAGTGAAACGTGGATTTGCCGACCTGATGCTCGAAGCGTTGCAGGGCGACGCCGAATGCGGCGTTGTATTGCTGCACCGTGCCCGATAGCACCACGCGGCGTGCGGCGGCATCGGCGTGAACCACCGTGAGCCCGTGCGCGCTCGCGAACTGCGCGACGCGCTTGATGTCCTCGGCGGAGGCGCCGAAGCGGCGCTCGTATTCCTCGCGCGAAAGTGGCTGCGCCGCAGGATCGTTCGCGGCGAGTTTGTCCACCAGGTCGTGAAATTCGGCCAATGCCTGGCGGCGCAGGATCAGCACGATGTCGAAATGCTCCGCCGGGTCGCACGCGCCGACGCATTGCGCGCCCGCGGGCGTCGGATGGTCACTGCCTGCCACGGGTTGTTGCCTGGTCATGGCCGGTTCTCCTCGATGTACCGCGTGCCAGCGTCTGGATTCTGGCATTCGGACACACGGCGAATTACCGGAGTTCCGCGTGCCAACCGGCACGGCATGCCATTCAGATCACTTCTGATTCACGACGCATCGTTATCCGGCAGGCTTGCCGTGCGGCGTGTACGCAAACGAGGCAGTGTGAGCATGCCGCGTGCCCGCCGCTTCCAGATCTCCAGATCGATGGCAATCGCGAAACCATAGCTTCGCATGGTTCCCTGCCTTTCGCCTTACATCGAAGATTGGCTATCCACCTCGCAATGTCTGCAAATATTTCCGCGCCTATTTGCTCGACGCAAACCATTTTCTATAGATCTGCTCGTAAGTGCCGTCGTCATACATGGCCAGCAGCGCCTCGTTAATCGACTTTCGCACCTGACTGCCGCCCGGCAGGGCAATGCCGTACTTCTCCGGCCGGAAAATCGGCCCGACTACGCTCACGTTATCTTGACCGAGCCGTGGCGCCCAGTACTGAAGCGTTGGCGCGTCGTAGACGATCGCTTGCACGTTGCCCTGCATGAGCAGCCGGAATCCCTCGTTGGCATTGTTCAGGCTCACGAACGGCAGGCCGCGCCCGGCGAGGTAGTCGGCGGCCGTCGTTCCCGGCACGGTGCCGATCGTTTTACCCGGCAGGTCGTCCGGCCCGCGTATGTTCGACTGGAGCCGCGCCACGGTTTGCGAGGACGTCACCGTGGCCGTCAACTGGGCGATCAGCACGACGCCGATCAGCCACATCGTCGGCACGAGCACACGTTTCCATACACCCGGCGCGTCGCGTTCGCCGTGCTCGCCGGTTGCGATGATGAGCATGGTCACCCATAGGCCCTCCCCGATGGCTCGCCAATAGGGCTTCTGGAAACTGCGATCGCTCTTGCGTTCCATTAACCAGACCAGATTGGCGAGCAGAAAAACAATGGCGGCCGCCACGCCCACGAACTCCGCGATGGCGAGCCACGGAACGGCCCCGATGCTGCCCACGAACGAATTGTCGTTCTGCGTGTGCACCATGATCTGCAAGCCGGAATCGAAATAGGGAATCGAGAAGTCCACCACGCGCTCCCGCTCGGGCGTCATGGTGATCGCCGCTATCGCGACATCGGCATTGCCGTGTTGCACGGCGGGCAGCAATTCAGCCTGCGTCGCCACGGGATACCACGCGAAGTCGCGATGCATACGGCGCGCGATCTCGTTCCAGATATCGATGCTGAAACCCTCGGGCACGGTGGTTTGCGGCAGCACGAAAGGCGCGACGGAGGCAATCGCGACATGCAAGGGGGGAAACTGAGGGGCGGACTGCGGGGCAAGCTGCGTCGAGCCGCTTGTTGCAGACGACGAAACGGCCGGCTCGTCGGCGCGGGCGCTCACGCCTGTGATGACCAATGCAAAGACAACGACGGCGGACAACAGCCGCCACGGAACTGACTTGCTCATCGCATCACTCCCAGGAGCCGGGCTCGTCGGTTTTCAGCTATCTGATTCGTGCCGGAAATGGATATCCGCGAAGGCCACCCTTCAGCCGCCTCGCTGCATCGCCTCGTTGACCGCGCCGAGCAATGTCGCGCCCAGAAACGGCTTCGTCAGCAGCGCGTGTTGCCCGGTCATCGCGACGGCCTGCCGCGTGGCGGGCTCGTCATGAGCGGTGATGAACACGGCGGGGGGCCGTGGTTGCCGCAGCGCCTCATAAAACACCGGGCCCGATGCACCTGGAAGCTGAACGTCGACGATCAGGCAACGCGCCGACGAGGCGCAACCGGAAACCGCCAGTTCCTCAGCACTTCGAAATGATCGCGTAGCGAATCCCGACAGGCGGCACAGGCGCTCGATGGCGCTGCGCAAGCCACTGTCGTCCTCGATAATCACGATCAGGTGTGGTTCTCCATCCATGCCCCACCCAGGTAGTCATTGATTCAGCGTCGAGTGGCGTCACCGCCTCGGCAGGCGCGCGACACGCCGTTTGTCCATCGTTGTCCAGAACGCGCGGCGCAACTATAGGGACTTGGGGCAACGCCCTTTCCCTTTCGGGCAATTCGCGGAAATTGCGGGCGGAAGACTCTTCCGATAGCCAATCGCGCCCGCGCGCGGCAAGCTCAGGTAGCGGCGCTTTGAGTTGCACCGGCGTTCGCGGACGCATTTTCCTCACTCCCCGCACTCGCGCAGGGCAGCCACACGGTGAACTCCGTTCCGCCACCGTCGCGCGCCGCTACGTCGATGCGCCCGTGATGCGCTTCGACGATCGAGCGGACAATGGACAGACCCAGTCCCATGCCATGCGGCTTGGTTGTATAGAACGGCTCGAACAGGCGCCGCACGCCCACGCCACCCAAGCCGCAGCCACGGTCGGCCACGACGAACGCCACGCCGTGCGAGACGCGTTTCGTGGCGATCGTGAGCACGCGGCTCGCGGGGTCGGTTTCGTGCATGGCGTCCATCGCATTGATCGCGAGATTGAGCACGACCTGCTGAAGCTGGACCGCGTCGCCCATGATCTGCGCGTCACCGGCCTCGAATTGCGTCTCCACGCCGATGTTGCGCCGTTTCGCTTCCGGGGCGATCAGCTTGAGCGCGCATTGCAGCGCGCCGTCCAGCGGCTGCGGCTGAAATGCGATGCCCTGTTTTTGCAGCAGGCTGCGCAGGCGTTGCACCACGTCGTTGGCCCGCAATGCATCGCGCTTCACGTCCGAGAGAATTTCCTCCAGTTCCGTGCCATCCACATGCGAGGCCTTGATGAGCAATTCCGCGGCGTCCGCATTGCTCAGGATCGCGCCAAGCGGCTGGCCCACTTCATGCGCGATCGACGCGCTCAATTCACCCACCGTCGCAAAACGCGCGGCGCGCGCGAGCTCGCCGCGCCGCTCGGTGGCGTCGGCTTCGGCGAGCCGCCGGTTGCGGCGCTGCGCCAGCAAGGCGACGATCGTGACGGTCTGGGCGAGCAGCACCGCCAGCGCGGCCAGCACCACGCCGCGGTACTCGCGGAAAATCGACCGTGGAAAATCGATCAACCGGCAATCGGCCGGCAACGCCGACGTTGAAAGGCCATAGCGCTCCAGTTGCGTCACGTTTGCCGTGCAGCGCGCGGGTAGCGCGGCGAACGTCAGCCCGTCCATGCGGCCGCGATTGCGCAGGATCGACAGCGCCGCCTCCCCGGTCAGGCGCCCATTCTCCTCGAAGTCATACATGGCGCCCGCGGTCACGCCGCCATCCAGATACGTCGAATACCACGCGTAAATCGGTGCGCGCGAAGCAGCCACCATGCCCGGCACGAGTTGATAGGGAAAAAACCGATGGCCCTCGCGGTCGCGATACATCGTCGTGTAGACCACGGCCGAGCGGTTATCGAGCTGCGAGAGCCGCTGCTCGATCTCGTGGATGGACAGGCCGCGCCAGATATCGACCGACGACCACCGGCGGCCGCGCGTAGCCGCGGCCTCGACCACGCGGTCGATGAACGAATAGTCCGTGTCGCTCGTGCCCCCTACCACCACGAGCCGATTGGCGTCCGGTTGCAGCGCCTCGGCAATGGCCAGCGTCTTTGCAACGTCGATGGGAAATGGCACGCGCGCAAAGCCGGCGGGCAGCGGGTTCTGTTCGAACCATTTTTCCGGCACGCTGGTGAGCAGTACGGGCGCGCCGGGCCAGAGTTGCGCATGGTATTTCAACGCGAAATCGGCGGCGTGGTTGCCTATGCCCACCACCAGATCGACACGCTGATCCGCATACTTCTTCTTCATCAACGCGAGGAATTCGGGCGTGAGATCCTCTGCGCCGAAACGAAAGCCGTCGAGCGCGTCGAGAAAGACCTCCGCGCCGTGCGGCATGGACGTTTCCAGCAGGCTTCTGATCGCTCTGATCTGCACCAGCGCAGCGGGCTGAATGGGGTCGGTGCCGGTGAGGATCACCACGCGCACCGGCTCCGCCGCTAGCGCGGCCGTCGAGGCAACGAGCAGGAGCGCCGCCATGACGACGGCCATCCCGTAGCGGAGCACGGCGAGCACGCCATGCATCGGATCGCCGCAGACAGCAGTCGATCGGTCTCCAGGCTCGGCGCGCAGCAAAGCATGTATCTCCTCTTCAGACCAAACGCGGAATGCACGACCGAATCGCTCCAACGCTTTGTCTCTAATATTGGTTATTTGCGAAACACCGGCTGCGTGGATTTCACGCTTCGCCAATTCAATCCGGCTGCGGGAATCAGGTTAGCAGAAAGGTACGTGCGCCGGGTTGCCTTGCGCGCTTTAAACACCAGACAAGAATGAGCGGAATATCGTGATTCTTTCGATGAATGCTGCGAACGCAAATCGGCGTATCGGATTCAAACGAATGCAAATCACCTGACATCGCCGTCGCCAGGCAAAACCGGGCGGCGCATGGATTCGATTGCGAACAAGTCGTGGCGGCCGCGCACGCGCGCTACGCCGCCGGTGACAGCCCTTGAGCGCAGCACAACAGTTCCGCGAGCGAATCCGCGCCGAACTTGCGCATGAGATCCGCGCGGCAGCTTTTGATCGTGCGCTCGGACAGCCCCAGTTCCGCAGCGATCTGCTTGTTGCGCAAGCCCGCCACGATGCCCCTCAACACGGTGCGCTCGCGATCGCCGAGCTTGACCCCGCGCGTGGGCGCGGGTTGCGCTTGCGGTTCTTCCACACCCTGATGGAGCGCGGCTTCCAGCGCATCCAGCAAGGTTTGCCGCTCGAACGGCTTGACGAGGAAATCCACGGCGCCGGCCTTCATGGCCTGCACGGTCCTGGGGACGTCGCTATACGCGCTCATGAACACGACCGGCAGCGTGCGCGGCTGGCGCCGCAGCGCCTGCTGAAGGTCCAGACCGCTCGGGCCGCCGAGCTCCATATCGACCAGCAGGCAGCCGTCCCATTCTTCGGGTTCGCTCACGAGAAACTCCCCGGCCGAAGCGTAGTCCCGGACCGAATAACCCGCGCATTTAAGGAGCCGTTTTAGCGCCAACCGCATCGATTCATCGTCTTCGACAACATGAATCATTTTCGTCGAATCGTTATTCACAATTTCGCTCCAATTCCGGTAGTCAACCCGCATGCAAAGGGTTATAGCAATTTCCCGGGTAGCCTGTTTTCTGACTGCGCCGAAACAAAGGAAAAAGCGGCTTTTCCTACGCAGCGCGCATAGCGCATAGCGAATAGCGCGGCAAATGAAATGGAGAATACGCGAACGCGATTGCAAACATTGCGCGGCAGCGGCGCGGATTGCCCTTGAGGGCAACATCGTTGCCCCGTCTACCGATGGCGAATCCGGATCGCCGCTCCGATACTGAATGCCGGTAAGCGGCTGACGGGCGCGCCATGCCTGTGTGCCGCTCTCGCTCGACGTTTGCGCCCACACAGACCCACGCCCCGACTGATCATGGTCCATCCCGCACCGGCAGCGAGCGACGACGCGTGCACCGCCTTGCCCGCCTTGCCCGCCATGCCCTGCATTCCCGGCGACCTTCCTCATGGGCTCGAATCATCACGATCCGGCGGAAGCCCCTGCGCACAACATGTGCGTTCGGAAATCGCCGCTCGCTGCGGCCTGGAGGGCGCGAAGTTCGTCCGGGGCGACGAACTCGCGCCGCACGGCACGCAGATGGCCAATACGCGGCCAGGCGAGTTTCCGTGGCAAAACCTGCGGGAATGGACGAGCGACCGGCACCAGGACCACGGACCGTATCCTCGGCCACGCATGTCGTTAGCAGTCCGAATAGCGAGGGGATCCTGCCAAAATGGCATCTCGCTGACTGGGTTGGGATTGCCGTGGCCGCGCTCGGCGCATTTGCGCTCGGGTCGCTCGTGCTAGACTGAGCGATTCCTTCGGGCTCCACATTGCATTGCGCCTCGAATCATCCGGACACGCCGCGTGACTGACATTTCGCTTGCAATCGTCTCGGCCACCCTGGCGGCCTTTGCGGCGACGAACATGGATTCCGCCGCGCTCATGCTGGCGTTCTCCGCAAACGCGCGGCCATTCAAGCTGTTTGTGGCTTTCGTCGCAACGGGCGCCGCCGTGGTTGCGGCAAGCCTGCTTATCGGCCTCGCGGCCAGTTCGGTGGCGATCCCTTCGAGATATTTCGGGGTCGTGCCGCTGTCGATCGGACTCGTTCAACTCGCACAGGGCACGAAGCGGCGCACCGCGCAAACGCAGCCGCAAGCACAGCCACAAGCGCAACCCGTCATTCTCCCCACGCTCTCGATGGGTGTGATGATTTCGGCATTTCTTTCGGTCAGCACCGACAACCTGTTGATCTTCTCCGCGATGCTCGCGAGACATGGCGCGGGCGTCGCGCCCTGGACAAGCGCGCTGCTGGTCGTGCTCTATGTGCTGATGGGACTGCTGGGCGCCTGGGCCGGAAGCAAGCTTGTCAGCCTGAACGCGAGATTTCGCTCATTGGCGCCCGCCGTCACCGCCTGCGTTGGATTGACCACGCTTCTCGCGTAGCGTCACGCTCACACCGCAACCGTCGCCTCCGCCCTGTCCGTTCTGATAGGTGCGCATCGCAACGGTGCGCGTTACAGTGGGAGTTGAGGGTGGTCTCCGGGCCCTCTGTGCATGTCTCCTCAGCTCTGAAACCCGCCTTGTGCGGGTTCTTTTTTTGTCCGCCCACACCACCGGCCGGCGATGCATGGCGGCAATCATCCCCGGGATGGACTTTCGCAAGCCGCCTCGTTTGCCGAGTGATAACGCGGGGCGAGTTCCAGATGCTCCAGCAGTCGCCCAAATTCGCCGAGCCGACGCTTCACGTAGGCGGGCACCTCGACGTCCGCGTAATCGTAGAAGCCCTGGCCGTCGCGAATGCCGTCGCGCCCTTCCTCCATATGGCGGGCGACGATGGCGGCCGGTTCGAAGCGCGCATCGATTTCCTTCGCAAGGTAGCGCGACGCGTAATAGAGAATGTCGCAACCGCCCCAGTCGATAAACTCAAGCAAGCCGAGAACCGAAAAGCGCAGGCCAAAGCCCGTGCGCACGGCTGTGTCGATGTCCTGCGCGCTCGCCACGCCCTCCTCCACCATGCGCGCCGCCTCGTTCATGACGAGCGCCTGTAGGCGCGGCACGATGTAGCCCGCCGACGGCGCGCACTCCACGGGCACCTTGCCGACGCGCCGCAGCAAGTCCTTGAGCCGCGCGACAACCGCTTCGTCGGTGGCGTCGCTGCGGCTGATCTCCACGAGCGGCATCAAATGCGCGGGGTTGAGCCAGTGCGCGTTGACGAGGCGCGGCGCATGCGTGACCATCCTTTGCAGATCGGTGACAAGGAACGTCGATGTCGTGGACGCGATCGTCGCCCCGCTGCCCACGTGCGCGCATAGCCACGCAAACGCCGCCTCCTTGGCCGCCATCACTTCGGGCACGGCCTCGAACACGACCTCGCAGGCGGTCAGTGCCGCCGCCCCGCCCGCGCGATCGAGCACGTCGACGCGCGCAAGCGCTTCACCGGCCTGGCGCGCATCGATGCGCCCGAAGTCGACCTGGATCTGCAAGTGCCGCCCGATTTCGCCCAGCGCCGCCGCCGCGAATTCCGCGCGCGCAAGTGCGTCGCGCTCCTTGAAGTCGATGAGCGTCACGCGCAGTCCCGCGAACGCGAACGCCAGGGCGATGCCTTGCCCCATGCGCCCCGCGCCGAGCACGTGGATATGCTTGATTGCGCCGGCGTCTTGCGTCATGCGAGCCCCCGCGTGAGCAGTTCGCGCATGGCCTCGCGCGAAAGCGTAGCCAGCCCGAGGTTTTCCAGCGTGCGCCCCTCGCCGTACAAGTCGCGCTCCGACACCGCGCTCGCAATGCTCAGGAGTCCTTGCGCCACCGGCGTCGGCACACCGGCCCAGCGCCCGGCCGATACGATGAAGGAAAGACCGAGGCGCGTGTCTTCGAGCATATAGCGATGCGTCTTCAAGTCGATCTTCTCGCGCCAGTCGCCGCTGTCCGTGAGCTTGCCGTGCGCGCCGCGTCCATACATCCACTCGTCGCCTTCGCTCGCGTAGTGATCGGCCAGCGGAAAATGCGGCGCGCCGTAGCCAAGCGCCTCGCGCACCGCCACGCGCTCCGCGTCCAGCGCATTGGTCACGCGCCGAATCGACGGCTGGGTGCCTTCGTTGTGAATGTCCCAGGACTCGAAATGCTCCAGCGGCCCCGCGTTCATCATGATGAGCGGCGGATGGATCACCGGACCGGCATTCATGAGCGCGCCGCTCAACGCGTCCTCCAGAGGCTCGACGCTCGGGTAGCCCTCCTTGAGCACGGAAAACGCCCACTCGGCCGATTCTGCCGGGAATACGCCCGTGGGCAGGCGCGTGGCATACGCGCTGATCACCACGTCGTTCTCGCCGTGGCGACGCACGAGATACGGCAGCGTGCCCGTTTCCGCGAACGCCACGCGCGCGTGGTTGCCGGCGTCGGCCATCGCCTTCGCGAACACGTAGCTGCCGAACGTGCCCGGCGGCAGATAGACCACCTGCCCGTTCGCGAGATGCGGCGCGAGTTGGGCCGCAAGCGATTCGTGCGTGGTAGAGGGCAGCGGAATCACGATCAGTTGCGCCTCGCGCACCGCGCCGGCGAGATCGTCGACCAGCCGGATCGCGCCGCGCGCGTCGCCCACCGGCACGCGGCGCTTGCCGCGCCAGTCCCTCACGTTCAGCTCGCCCAGTGCGCGCAAGCGCGCGCTTTGCGCCGCGTCGCGCCGCCACCATGTCACGTCGTGGCCCTTTTCGAGCATGTCGATCGCCGCCGCAAAGCATCCGTGCCCGCCACCCAGTACGCTGACCTTCATTGTTCGCCTCCATGTGCAATACCGTCGAGCGTAAAGGCGCGGGCCTTCCCTCGCGCGTCAACACGCGCAAGCGCTGTTCAACTCCGGCAACACAATTGCGGCAAGCATGCGGGCGGCGCGGCGCGTACGAGGTTGGTATGAGGGTGAATCCGTTCTTGCGCAGACTTATTGACCATCGGATCATAGGCGCCGAGGCGCTCTGCCGTCACTTCGAGGCCATTGAACGATGGACATTGCGATTCCCCGCAAACACAGCAACCGGCTCGGCGCAACGCGTGCGCGCGAGGACGTCGAACGCGAAGTGGCCAAGCTGCTTTGCGAGCACCGCATGGAAGTGTCAGGCCGCGAGCCGCTGAACGCCGAGCTGTATGGCGTCGCGATGCATCGTGCGAGCCTGCTGGAACTCTGCTATGGGCGAGAAACACATATCGACGCGGGTGAACTCGACGGCCATTACCTCTTTCGCGCGACGCTCGCGGGGCGCTCCGAACTGCAATCGGGCAACGAGCGCGTGTCGCTCTCGGCAGGCAGCCTGAGCGTGTCGTCGCCATCGCGCAAGAGCCGCATCAGCACCGATACCGCGTGCCGCAGCCTGCTGCTGCGCGTGGATCGCGCCGCGCTCGAAATCAAGCTCGCCGACATGCTGCAAAGCTCGCTGCGCCGCCCGCTCGTGTTCGACCTCGAAGTCGGCCGGACCCACAGCGGAGCCGCCGCGTTCCATTCCACGCTGCGCTATTTGTGCAGCCTGTGCGAGCAGATCGAGGCGAGCGCGCGCGACAGCCTGCTCGGCCCCGAACTCACGCAGTGGCTCGCCACACTGCTGCTCACGCAGTTGCCGCATTCGTACAGCGAAACGCTCGCGCGCGGCACGAAGCCGCCGCTGCCCGCGCATGTGAAGCGCGCACGCGAGTATATCGACGCGCATCTGGGCGAACCGCTCGCCGTCGCCACGCTCGCGCAAGCGGCGGGCGTCTCGCCGCGCACGCTGCAAAACGGCTTCAGCCAGTTTCTCGACCAGTCCCCCGCCGACTATATTCGCGAGCGGCGCATCGAAGCCGTGCATCGCGCGCTGAAAGCGGACCCCGAGCGCAGCGTGACCGACGTGCTGCTGGAACATGGCGTGCACAGCTTCGGCCACTTCGCGAAAGCGTATGCGCGCCGCTACGGCTATCCGCCTTCGGCCACCGCACGATGCGGCGCGCGACGAGCGCTTTCATGAGCCATTCCGGCGATTACGCAGCGCCGCCAGGCGACGAACCCGCCGACGCGCTGCGCGTGCAGGATCTCGACCTGAACCTGCTCAAGACGTTCAACGCGGTGTATGCCGAAAAGCACGTTGGCCGCGCGGCGCTGCGCCTTGGCATCACGCAGCCTTCGGTGAGCCATGCGCTGGGCCGCCTGCGCCTCCTGTTTCACGACGCCCTCTTCGTGCGCACGGGCGGCGGTGTCGAACCCACGCCGCGCGCGCAACGCCTCGCGGCCTCGATCGATCGCGCGCTCGCCATTCTGCAAGCCGTGCTCGACGAAGGCGCGCAGTTCTCGCCCGCCACGTCGCGCCGCACCTTCCGGCTGCACATGAGCGATTTCGCGGAAAGCGCGTTCCTGCCCACCTTGATGCGCGAACTCGACGAACGCGCGCCAGGCGTCGTGATCGAAACGCTGCATATCGAAGAGAACCAGTTCAACGTGGCCGTGGAATCGGGCCGCGTGGACTTCGCCATGGGCCATTTTCCCCACGCGTTCACGCATTTCCATCGCAGCGAGTTGCTCCAGGAGCGCTACGTCCTGATGATGGCGCGCCGCGTGGCCGAGCAGCACGGACTGGACGATCACTTCGTGCTGGACGGCGCGGCGCCGGCGGCGTTGCAGTTCATCGCCGTGAGTTCGCACCCGCAAGCGGCGGCCCTGCTGGAGCAGCACGGCCTCGCTGCGCGCGTGCGCGTTGCCGTGCCGAACTTCATGGTCGTGCCCGCCATTCTGTATCGCTGCGACTATGCGCTGATCCTGCCGAGAACCGTTGCGCGCGCATTCGCTCCGCTCGGGGAGATGGCGGCCTTTGAAATCGCCGACGCGGCCACCTGGCCCGTCAACGCGTACTGGCATCGGCGCTTCGACGCCGACCCCGGCCACCGCTGGCTGCGCGCGCTCCTGATGGAGCTTTTCCGCATCGGCACACGCGAGCCTTATGAGAGCTGGCTCGCGATCCCGCCCAATCTGAAGCCGCCCGCGCTGATCGCTTGAACCCGCGCTTGAATCCGCGCGTGAAATAGCGCTTGAATCAGCGGGCAAAAGCGATCTCACCGTTTTAGAACGACGTAAGCACGCCCGCCACGATCGAGCTTGCGGTGGCGCCCGGCTTGCCGACCGGCACGGCGCCGCCGCCCGCGCCATTGATCGAAAACGCGGCGTGCTCGCCGTTGTGAACCATGGCCGCGCCCGTGTAGAGCACCGTGCGCTTCGAGAGCGGATAGTCGAGGCGCAGCCCGTACGAGTCGGCGTTGCCCGCGCTGTCCGCGATCTTGTGATAGTGGCCGTAGCTCACGAGCAGCGACGCCTTGCCGATGGGCACGGTCGCGTTGAATTCGAAGAAGTCGTTGTGCGGGTTCGAATAGGCGCTCGCGACCGCGGTACTCACGTCGGGCCCGCCGCGATGCCGCAAATAAATGAACGCGGGCTTGACGAAGCCAAAATCATAGGAGATCGCACCGAGCGCGTAATTGCCGGTACCGGTTGGGCTCGTCGCCGAAAGCGCGGCGGCCGTTGCCGTGCTGAACTTCTGCTGCATGTAATCGACGTCGATCGAGAGCGGCCCGTTCGCGTAGTTGATACCCGCGCCGTAGGTGTCGCCGAGCGTGGAAGGCACATTGCTCGCGCCATTGGCCCCGCGCGAAGCGGCGGCGCGCAGCAAGAAGCCCGCGACACGCGGCGACGTGTAGCGCAGCGTGTTGCTCGTGCGCAGGAACCACGGCTGCACGAAATTGTTCGACGCATTGCCCCACGCGAGACCCGCGCCGTAGCCCGGCAAGCTGTAGGTCACGAACGAGGTGTGCAGGATCGTATAGGTTTCACCGGCCTGCAACCCGCCGAACGGCCCCGTCAATCCGACCCAGGCCTCGCGGCCAAAAAGCGAACCGTTGCCGCTGATCGCACCCGTGGCGGAGTTGAAACCGTTCTCGAGCTTGAAGATCGCGGCATAGCCGCCGCCGAGATCCTCGACGCCTTTCAAGCCCCATTGCGTTGCGAACAGATTGCCCGTGCCCATGCGCACCACGTGGTTAGGCCCGAAATTCGCGTATTCGATCGACGTGTCGATGCGGCCGTAGAGCGTGAGGCTCGATTGCGCGAAAGCGGGCGCCGCCGCCATGCCCATGAGTGAAATACACCACTTCCAGTTGGTCATTCTTTTCGTCCCCGCGATAAAGATGAAGAATCGGGGCGAGTCTAGAAAGGCCAATATGGAACGTCGATCAAAGCGGCCATATATCACTTATAGATGCAATTCATGAGCACCGCGCCATGCGGCGCATGCGGGCCCAAGCCCCTGTAAATACACGATTTTCCAGGCGCCTCCTGGTAATTTCTTTAGCCCGGTCGGTAATTGCGAGCAGACGCATGGGAAATGTGCGCCTATGTCTGCGAAATTTGTTTGCGTACGCTGGTCCACCTGTGTCCATTCGCGAGAGACGGAATGGCGCACGCGGCCACGCGCTCACAACACGATCGACATATCGGAGAACCGGAATGAACCCCACCCCAGGCAGGACGGCTCGCGCCACGCCAGCGAGCGAGAAAAGCACCAGGCGTTACACGTATGAGTGGTACGTTGTGCTGATCTGCATGCTTGCCTATGTCTTTTCATTCGTCGATCGCCAGGTGCTGGCGCTCATGATCGAACCGATCAAGCGCGACCTGCACCTCACCGACACGCAGTTCAGCCTCGTGCACGGCTTTGCGTTCTCGCTGTTCTACGCGGTGATGGGCATCCCGCTCGCGTATCTCGCCGACCGCTACGCGCGCCCGCGCATCATCGCCACGGGCATCGCGCTCTGGAGCGTCGCCACGGCCGCCTGTGGCGTGAGCCAGAATTTCCTGCACATGTTCCTCGCCCGCATGAGCGTGGGCGTGGGCGAAGCCTCGCTCTCGCCGGGCACCTATTCGATGCTCGCCGACTTCTTTCCCAAAGAAAAACTCGGCCGCGCCGCGGGCGTGTATTCGCTCGGCTCGTTCATTGGCGGCGGCATTGCGTTCCTGATCGGCGGCTATGTGATCGCGCTGCTCAAGCAGGCTTCGATGGTCACGCTGCCCATTGTCGGCTCGGTGCATGCCTGGCAGGTGACGTTCTTTATCGTCGGCCTGCCAGGCTTGCTCGTGGGTCTCCTCTTTATCCTCACGGTGCGCGATCCGCAGCGCAAAGGCCTCGTGCAGGACGCAAACGGCCAGGCGCGGCGCGTCTCGCTCGCCGACTCGGCGCGCTTCATTCGTTCGCATGGCAAAACGTTTTTCTGCCACTACGTGGGCTTCTCGTTCTACGCGATGACGCTGTTCTGCCTCATGAGCTGGACCCCGGCGTTCTATATCCGGCGCTTCGGCATGTCGCCGGTGGAAGCGGGCTACACGCTCGGCACGATCCTGCTCGTCGCGAACACAACCGGCGTTTTCTGCGGCGGCTGGCTCAACGACTGGCTGCTGCGCCGCGGCCGCACCGACGGCCCCATGCTCGCGGGCTGCATCGGCGCGGCGGCCATGCTGCTGCCCGCCGCGGCGTTCACCCAGGTGGACAGCCTCGCCGGCTCGCTCACGCTGCTGGTGATCGCGATGTTCTTCGCCTCGTTCCCGATGCCGACCTCCACCGCCGCGATGCAAACCCTCGCACCCAACCAGATGCGCGCGCAAATCTCCGCCGTGTTCCTGCTCATCTCGAACCTGATCGGTCTTGGCATTGGCACCACGCTCGTCGCGTTGCTGACCGACAAGGTGTTCGGCTCGCCGCTCGCCGTCGGCCACTCCATGTCGATCGTGAGCCTCGTCGCGGCGCTGCTCGCGGCCGTGCTGCTGGGGTTCGGCTGCCGCCCGTTCCGCCTGAGCATCGAGCGCGAGCAGTCGCAGGGCGAAAGCGCCGCCGTGGACGCCCAAAGCGCCGTGGCAGCGCCGCTGAGCGCCACGCGCGCCTGATCGAGTCCAGGCCTCCCGTCGCCAAATTATCAATGGCATTTATCCGGGAGGCCATTTTTTATCGATTTGCCGGATCGACCGGGCCGCCGTATGCTCGGTCCAACCGCTCGCGCCTCGCGCGCGATCGTTCCAGTTCCATCCAGTTCCTTATAGTGCGGCATCCCGCCGTTTCAGCGATCGGGCCTCATCATGCAAGCCAACACATTCAAGGTCCGCGTAGACGCCATGCGCGACGAAGCCAGCGGCATTCGCTCATTCAGCATTTCGCGGCTCGACGGCAAGCCGTTCGACGCCTATGAGCCGGGCGCGCATATCGACGTCACGGCGCCTTCCGGTGTCACGCGCCAGTATTCGCTGTGCGGAGACCCCGACGAGCGCGCCGCACAGATCTTCGCCGTGAAGCGTGAAAACGCGTCGCGCGGCGGCTCCCGTTCGCTGCACGACGACGTGTCGATCGGCACCGAGCTTTCGGTGGGTGCGCCGCGCAACCTGTTCCAGCTGGCGCCGATGGCGCAGCGCCATGTGCTCATTGGCGCGGGCATCGGCATTACCCCGCTGCTTTCGATGGCGTACCGCCTCATCAAGCTCGACGCTCCGTTCGAACTGCACTACTTCGCGCGCGGCGAGGAACACGCGGCATTCCTGCCGCTGCTCGCGCGCGCGCCGTTTGCGGATTACGTGAAACTGCATTTCGGCGTGGAGCCCGATGCGCTGGACGGCGCACTCGTGTCGTGCCTCGCCAGCGCCGAGCCGGGCACGCACGTTTATACCTGCGGGCCTTCGGCGTTCATGGAGCGCGTGGTCGTCACGGCCGCCACGCGTCTGCCTGAAGACGCGATCCACCTCGAACGTTTCGCGGCCGAACCCGCCGCGCCCGAAAGCGGCGCGACGCTCGAAGCATTCGACGTGCAGGTGACAAGCACGGGCCAGACGGTGCGCGTAGAAAAGAACACGTCGATAGTCGATGCGCTCGCAACGATCGGCATCGAGGTCGATACGTCGTGCGGCGAAGGCGTATGCGGCACCTGCATGGTCGACGTGGTGACGGGCGAGCCCGAGCATCGCGACCATTGTTTGAGCAAGGCCGAGCGCGCGAGCAACAAGGTGATCTGCTGCTGCATCTCGCGCTCGCGCTCGCCGGTGCTCGTGCTGGATATCTAGCGGGCCACGCGCGCCGCTACGATCAGGGGCGCGCGGCGTCGAAGCGCGCCATGATGCCTTGAATGAGTTCGCGCATCCACGCAATGCCTTCGTCCTCGTGGAAATGCTCGTGCCAGTGCATCGTCACGGCCGCCACCGGCACCTTCACCGGCAATGCGTAAATCTGGAAGCGTCCGTCCGGATTGAAGAGGTGCGCGAGTCTGCGCGGTAACGTCGCGTACAGATCCGTTACCGCCAGCACGCCCGGCAGCGCCACGAAGTGCGGCAATTCGAGCGCGATATTGCGGCCCACGCCCTGCGAGCGCAGCGCGTCGTCCAGCGCGTGGTGACTGTGCTCGACCGACCTCACCTGCACATGCGAAGCCTCGACGAACTGCGCGAGGCTGAGCGCATCGCCGCGCGGCAAACCACGCCGGCGCCGCGTCATGCACACATACGTTTCCTCGAAGAGCAACTGATGACGCGTACGCGAAGTCAGCTCAGGCAAGTTGCCGATCGCGAAGTCGAGCCGACTCGCGCGCAGCGCGTCCTCGATCTCCTCCACGGGCAGCGGCTCCACACATACCTTGATTTGCGGCGCTTCACGATGCAGCGCCTCGCAAATCGGCGGCAGATACGCCATTTCCCCCGCGTCCGAAAGCGAAAGTCTGAACGTGCGCGTGCTCACCGCCGGATCGAAGCGCTCGGCATAGCGCAGCGCTTCGCGCACGGTGTCGAGCGCGCGCCCGACGATCGTGGCCAGTTCCAGCGCAACCGGCGTGGGCTGCATGCCCGCGCGCGTGCGGATGAATAGCGGGTCGTCGAACAGCGCGCGCAGGCGCGACAGCGAATAGCTGATGGCGGGCTGCGAAAGCGCGAGACGCTCGCCCGCCTTCGTGAGGCTGCGCTCCTCCACGATCGCGTGAAAAGCCCGCAGCAGATTGAGATCGACCTGATCGAGTGAAGGCATGGTTTTATCAGCCGTATTTATGTGAGGTTCAATTTTAGATCGATTTGACGTATGGAGCACCGCAGACGAGACTTCAATCAACGCGCGGGCGGCAAACGACCCGCGCTTCAATAACCTCGCGAGACATCGCGACCACCCCGATACTCCGACACCATGAGCGATACCTGGCAGACCATCGACACGAGTACGCTGCGCGGCCGCGTAGAGACGGACCGCATCGCGCCTTCGCTGTACTACGATCCGGCGCTGTTCGAAGCGGAACTCGAACGCATTTTCTACAAGACGTGGATCTGGGTCGCGCACGAAAGCGAACTGCCCAACGCGGGCGACTTCCGCACCACCACCATCGGCCGCCAGCCCGTGATCGTCGTGCGCGACAAGACGGGCACGGTGAACGTGCTGCAAAACCGCTGCCGCCATCGCGGCGCGACCGTGTGCGAGGAGCACAAGGGCAACGCCAAGGGCTTCACGTGCCCCTACCATAGCTGGTCGTACGCGCTCGACGGCACGCTGCGCGCGCTGCCCTATGGCGACGGCTACGAAGGCGTGTGCGAAAAGGGCGACCTGCCGCTCGAAAAGCTGCGCGTGGGCATTTATCAAGGCCTGATTTTCGCGAGCTTCAACCAGGAGATCGAACCGCTCGAAGACTTCCTCGGCGGCGCGAAGCCGTGGATCGACCTCTTCATGAAGCAGGGCGCGGGCTACCCCGTGAAGGCCAACGGCGAGCACAAGTTCAAGTTCAAGGGCAACTGGAAAATCCAGCTCGAAAACACCACCGACCTCTATCACTTCCCCGTCGTGCACAAGTCGTGGATGAAGTCGATCGACGATGAAACGGCCGCCGCCATCACGAGCTTCATGACGAGCGATCAGGCCTTCTGCCGCTCGCTTGGCAACGGCCACAGCCTCGCCGTGCTCGTGCCCGAACTCGTGGACCTCGACGAGGACGACGGCGCGCCGCTGCCCGAGCGCTTCCAGGAACTGGCCTCACAACTCGCCGAACGCCACACGCACGAAGAAGTGCGCCGCATCGTGCGCTCCCTCATGGGCGTGGGCTTCAACCTGAACCTGTTCCCGAACCTCGCGCTTTCGATGGCGTTCTTCCGCGTGCTGCGCCCGATTTCCGCCGAGGAAACCGAAATCCGCCACGTGGCGCTCGCCATGGACGGCGGCCCCGAGGAAGCCAACCGCGTGCGCCTGCGTATTCACGAGCATTTCCAGGGCCCGTTCGGCTTTGGCAGCCCTGACGACGCCGAAGCGTGGGAGCGCGTGCAACGCGGCTCGCACGCCGGACCCAACATTCCGATTCTCGTGAATCGCGGTCTGAACCGCGAAACGACGGCCGCGAACGGAGAAAAGACCGCGCACGCCACCGACGAAACCGGCATGCGCGAAGCGTATGCGCAGTGGCGCACCATGATGGAGGCATGATGGACGATCGAAACGTACTCAACTCGCAAGAGACCTTTACGCGCGCCGTGCAGTTCATCTGGCGTGAAGCCGAGATGCTGGACCGCCGTGAATACAGCGCATGGCTCGACCTGTGGGACCCGCAGGGTTACTACGTCGTGCCAATCGATCCGCACACGACCGACTTCGCCGCTACGCTGAACTACGCGTACGACGACCAGCACATGCGCGAAATGCGCGTGCAGCGCATGACCTCGGGCTATTCGGCATCGGCAAGCGACGCGGCGCGCACGGTGCGCACGGTCTCGCGCTTCACGCTGTCGAGCGACGCGGCCGACACCGTGGAAGTGAAGTCGGCGCAGGTCATCGTCGCGTACAAGCGCGGCGCGAACACGATTTTCGCGGCCGACCTCACGCACCGCATCAGCTTCGCGAGCGGCGAGCCCAGGCTGCTGCAAAAGGTGATCCGCCTGATCGATTCGACCGAAGCGCTGAGCGCCATCGGCTTCCTGCTCTAACAAGACAGGGGCGCGCGGCCGGTCTTGCGCGCCCCGCTTCCATTCGAATTCATGCCTACACTCGAAGTCTATTTGCCCGCGGGCCACGAAGAAGCCCGCAAGGCCGCGCTGATCGGGCGGCTCACGGAGGCCACCGTCGAAGCGATCGGCGCGCCCGCCGAAGCCGTGCGCATTCTGCTGAGCGAGCTGGCCGACACGCATTACGGCATTGGCGGCAAGCGCGCCGCGGACGGCGCGCCGCCCGCGTTGCCGGTCATCGTCGCGATCCTGATCGCGGGACGCACGCTCGAACAGAAAGCCGCACTGATCGATGCGCTTGCAACCACCAGCGCCGACGTGCTCGACTCGCCGCTCGACGCCACGCGCGTCATCATCAAGGACATACCGAATACCGACTTCGGCCTTGGCGGCAAGACGGCGCGCTCGCTCGGGCGCTAACGTTACGAATCGAGACGTTAAACCCGGGCCGTCAGTTGAGCGGCAACGCAAACCGGCATTCGAGCCCGCCGCCGGGGCCCGGTTGCGCCCAGATCGTGCCGCCGTGCCGCGTGACGATGTTCTTGCACAGCGACAGGCCAATGCCGTTGCCGCCCGCCTTCGACGACGAAAAGCCGTCGAACAGCCGCCCGTGCGCGTCGGCGGGCACGCCGGGACCGTTGTCGATCACGCTCACGATTGCCTTGCCGTCTTGTTGCTCGCACGCAAGCGTCAGATCGCGCCGGTCAGCGTCCACGTCCGCCAATGCGTCGATCGCGTTGAACGCGAGATTCAGCACCACCTGGCCAATCAAAACACGTTCGCACAACACGGGCAGCACCGCCTTGGGTTGCACGATATGCACTCGTACCCCCGCATCGCGCGCGCGCAGTTCGATGAAGTACGCCACGTCCGCGAGAATGTCGCGCAGGTCCGAGCGGACCTCGGTCGGCTCGCGCTTCACGATATATTCGCGCACGCTCTTGATGATGAGCGCCGCATGCTCCGCCTGGCGGTCGGCGCTGCGCAGGCCCCAGATCGCGTCCTCAACCGGCCCCGCCTGTTCGAGCCGCCGGATCGCACCTTCGATGAAGTTGCGCACGGCAGCGAGCGGCTGGCTCAACTCGTGCGCAATGGCCGTCGCCATCTCGCCCATGGCGTTGTAACGCCCCGCGTATTCGAGCATGCGCGCTTCGGTGCGGCGCGCTTCCTCGATGCTGACTTCGTCGGAGATGTCGCGAAAGTGAATCAGCAGACCATCGAAATCGTCCTCGATCACGAGCCGCCGGCACGTGAGGCGCAGCCAGCAGCCGCTGCCGTCGCGCCGGATCATGCGGTAGCGTTGCGGCTCGGAGGGGTGCTGGAGCGGCGCGTCGTCGAGTTGTTCGGCAAGGCGTTCGCGGTCGTGCTCGCCACAGTAGTCGAACACCGCGCCCGGCGCCTGGCCCTCGGCAAGCCCGAGCAAACGCCGCCCCGAATCGCTGATGAATTCCACCTCGCCGTGATGCGTGAGCACCGCAACGCCTTCGCTCAGGTCCTGCATGAATTCGCGCAATCGCGTTTCATAGCGACGCAATTCCTGGCGCACGGCCTCTTCCGCACTGATGTCGCGAAACTGCACCATCACGACGGCGCGTTCCTTGAGCGGCACATAGGTCGCGATGGCCTCGGAGAGCATGTCCTGCCCCGTGCGCGATCGATAACACCATTCGTAGCCCTGCGGCCCTTCGGTGATCGAACGGTCCATCGCCGCCACGGCGATTTCGCGCGCGTACTTCGGCTCGGGGCGCGTCATGTGGCGCGCCTTCAGCGGCAGCAATTCCTCCACGGAAAAGCCGAGCGCGATGCATGCGGCGCGATTGGCCCAGACAATCGCTTTCGTGCTCGCGTCGTGCAGCAGCACGCACATCGTCAAGGCGTCGAGCAGGCGCCGGAAGTCGTCGTCGGTGGGGTACGTCATGATCGTGAGGTGGACGGCATGCCGCCTGGTGGTCCCCAGACGATACCATCCGGGCCGCGCGCGGGGAATCTGAAGATTTCTTTAGGCGCGCGGGGAACGCTACTTAAAAATGCGTGCGGCGTCCCAATTGATGACCCCTTTTTGCCTTTCTAGACTGAGTTCCAGGCTACACGCGCACCGAAACACGTACCGAACACCGGCCCCACAACCTGGCGGCCCAGGAACTCAGGAGGAACATCATGGCATCCGTTGCGACCGCCCTCGCATCCCACAGCGACAACCGTGCGCATGACCGCTTCGCGCAACCGGCCGACACCCTCTCGCTCGACGAAGTCATCGACGTGGTCGCCGCCCGCCGCGACGAATTCGACCGGCTTTCGCACGTGCCGCGCGACGTCATCGACCTCTTCAAGCGCGCGGGCATCTATCGCGCGGGCACGCCGAAGCGCTTTGGCGGCGACGCGCGCGCGCCCGGCGAATTCCTCGAAATGATCGAGCGCATTGCCGTGGCCGACGGTTCCGCCGCGTGGGTCGCGAGCTTCGGCTCGGCCAACGTGTACCTGGCCGCGCTGCCGCTCGAAACGCAGGCGCACATCTACGCAAGCGGCCCCGATCAAGTGTTCGCGGGCGGACTGTTCCCGGTGCAGACAGTGCAGGCCGTCGACGGCGGCTGGCGTGTGAACGGCACGTGGAAGTTCGCGAGCGGCTGCAAGGGCGCCGACTGGCTCGGCGTGGGCATCAGCACCGGTAACGGCGGCGGCGGCGCAAACAAGCCGCGCACGGCCGTGTTCCGCCCCGAGCAGGTGGAGATCGTCGAGAACTGGAACGTGGTCGGCATGCAGGGCACGGGCAGTCACGACCTGCGCGTGACCGACCAGATCGTCACCGACGACTGGACCTTCGTGCGCGGCGGCGAACCCTGCGTGGACGAACCGCTCTATCGCTACCCGACCGTCGCCTACGCGGCCCAGGTGCTCGCCGTCGTGAACCTCGGCCTCGCACGCGCCGCGCTCGACGTCGCCAACCACATGTCGGGCGGCCGCCGCACGACGACCGGCGCGCCCCAACTCGCCGACCGCGCGTACTATCGCATCGAGCTAGCGAAGGCGGAAGCGCAGCTTCGTTCGGCGCGCGCCTTCTTCTACGAAACGACGGACAGCGTCTGGCAGTCGATCCTCGCGGGCCATCCCGTCACGCCCGACCAGGTCAGTCTGCTTCGGCTTGCCGCGACGCAGATCGCGCGCGAAGGCGCCGACGTCGTGAATCGCGCTTATCGCCTTGGCGGCACCATGGCGATCTACAAGACGCACCCCTTGCAGCGTTTGCTGCGCGACTCGATGGTGGTCACGCAGCACGCATTCCTCGGCGAAGGCAACTTCGACGGCGCGGGCGCCGTATTCGTCGGCGTACCGCCGATTCCGGGCTATCTGTAACCGCAAACCTCACATATCGAAAGGAATCATTCAAATGTCCGAAACAACCGCTCCCCTGCCCCTGCGCGTGCTCTTTTGCTGCGGCGTGACGCAAAACTTCTTCGACCTGCCACGCGAGAAGATCGGCGAAGTCTGGCAGGCGTACGGCAAGATGCTCGCCGCCGTCGAAGCGATGGACGGCGTGAAGGTGCTCGGCGTCATGGACGACGACCGCCTCGTGGTGGGCCAGTCGGACGGCGCGCCGTGGACCTTCTACATCATGGCCGACGTGGCGAATTTCGACACCGCCGTGGCCGTGTGCAATCTCTATCGCACGACGCCAGTGGGCGAATACAACCTGTGGCGCTACGGCAAGATCGAGGCGCGCGTGGGTCGCGCGCTGACTGTGCCGCCCGCGGTGCCGCCCGCCGCCAACGCTTGAGCCCATGGCGATGACCTCAGACGCTGAACGCAGGATCGCCGCGCTCGAAGCGCGCCTCACCGCACTCGAAGGCGCCAGCGCCGCGCGCAAAGCCATGGCGCGCTATATGGCGCTGTGCGACGTGCCGAGCGGCGCGCTCGACGGTGAATCGCTCGCGCGCCTCTTCACGGCCGACGCGGTGTGGGAAGGCATCGGCCCGCAATATACAAGCAAATTCGGCCGTATCGAGGGGCGCGAAGCGATCGTCGCGATGCTGGCGCGTTACTTGCCGCCCGAACCGCATTTCGCGACCAACGTGCACTTTCTCACGTCCGAGAGCATCGACATGGTGTCGCCCGGCCGTGCAAAGGGACGCTGGATCATGTTGCAAGCCTCGGGCTATGAGGGGGATCGCGCGGAGTTGATCGGCGCGCGCCTCGAAGTGGACTTCGTGAGCGCGCCCGACGCCTCGGCCTGGCTCATCGCGCACTTTCGCACCGAGCGTCTTTTCGATGCGCCGTGGCGTGTCTCGCCGCGCCCTGCATCCTGACCCATCGGTCCGATAATCAAATGGAATCCTAATCGATGAGCGCATTGATCAGTGCCTTCTCCCTTGGCGATGACGGACCGACCGTCGCCATCAAGGACACCATCGACATCGCGGGCATGCCCACGACCGGCGCAAGCCGCGCGCTCGCCAACGCCGCGCCCGCGCGCCAGCACGCGAGCGTCGTGCAGTCGCTGCTCGACGCTCGCTGGCGAATCATCGGCAAGGCCAACATGCACGAGCTTGCGTTCGGCATGACTGGCATCAACGACCATACGGGCACGCCCGTCAATCCGCAGGATGCCGCACGCATTCCCGGCGGCTCATCGAGCGGTTCAGCCAGCGCGGTCGGCCTGGGCCTGGCCGACGCGGCGCTCGGCACCGACACAGGCGGCTCGATTCGCGGCCCCGCCGCATGTTGCGGCGTGGTCGGCCTCAAGCCCACGTTCGGGCGCGTTTCGCGGCACGGCGTCGCGCCCGCCGAATCGACGCTCGATTGCGTCGGCCCGTTCGCGCGCGACGTGCGCATGATCGTCGAGACGATGGGCGCCATCACGCCCGCGTTCGACAAGCAGGCCGCGCTGCAACGCGTGACGGCGTGCCGGATCGGCGTCGCGCGCGTCGATGCCCAAGCGGACCTGCTCGCGGCCGTCGAGCGCGCGCCGCAACGCGCGGGCTTCGCTTCGCACGTCATCGAACTTGCGGGCCTCACGGAAGCCTTCCAGGCGGGCCTTGCGATCATCAACGTGGAAACGTGGACCGCGTTCGGTCATCTCGTCGGCAGCGGCCTGCTCGGCGCGGATCTCGAAGCGCGCCTGCGCGCCGCGTCGCAAACGACGCCGGACCAGGTGAGCGCGGCCGAGCGCGTGCGGCGCAGCTTTACCGATGCCGTGGACCATGCACTCGAGAACGTCGATGTCATCGTGATGCCGACGCTGCCCGCCCTGCCGATCACGATCGACGACGCGCGGCGCGGCGTGTCGGTCATCGCGATGTCGTCGCTCATTCGTCCGTTCAATCTCAGCGGCCACCCGGCGCTGAGCCTGCCCTTGCCGATCGACGGATCGCCGCTCAAGGCCGGACTGCAAATCATCGGCCGGCACGGCGCCGATGAACAGGTCTGCGCCGTGGCCGCCGCATTCGAAGCGGCGCTCGTCGACTAAGTCTTTAAAGGAATACCCAACCCATGTCCAGCAGAGTCGTTCTCGTTACCGGCGCGGCGCGCGGCCTCGGCGCCGTCATTGCCGCGCGTTTTCATGCGGCGGGTTACCGCGTCGCGCTTGGCGACGTCGCGGTCGAAGCCGCGGGTGAAACCGCACGCGCGCTGAGCGCCGATGGTTCGAGCGCGTTCGCCATCGCGCTCGACGTCACGCGCAAAGCGGATTTCGTGAGCGCGCGCGACGCGATCGTCGCGCGCTGGGGACGCATCGATGCGCTGGTGAACAACGCGGGTGCATCGAAAGTGGTACCCGTCATGGAGATCACGGCCGAGCAGTTCGATCAGGTCATCGACGTCAATTTGCGCAGCGTGCTGTTCGGCTGCCAGGTGTTCGGGCAGCATTTCGCGAATCAGGGCGAGGGACGCATCGTCAACATCGCCTCGCTCGCGGGCCAGAACGGCGGCTCGGCCACGGGCGCGCACTACGCGGCGGCCAAGGGCGGCGCGATCACGCTCACGAAGGTGTTCGCGCGCGACCTCGCCGCTTCGGGCGTGACCGTCAACGCGATTTCGCCGGGACCGCTCGATTTGCCGATCGTGCACGAGAGCGTGCCCGCGGACAAACTCGACAAGGTGATCGCCAGCATTCCCGTTGGCCGTCTGGGTGCCGCCGACTATATCGCCGACGCCGCCGTGCTGCTCGCTTCGGGCAACGCCTATTTCGCCAACGGCGCTTGCTGGGATATCAACGGCGGGCTCTACATGCGCTAACGCCCGCCGTGCCCGCGCCGCTTCACGGCTCGGGTGCTTGCGCGTCCTGATCCCACACCGCCATCACATCGCGTACGAGCGTCGCGATCGAGGCCACGCCGAGCTTCTCCTTGATGCTCGCGCGGTGCACGTCCACCGTCTTCACGCTGATATCGAGTTCCGCGGCAATGCGCTTGCTGCCCTTGCCGTCGATCACGCCGCGCAGCACCTCGCGCTCGCGCCCCGTGAGCGATTCGAGGCGCTTGCGCAAATCGCGACGTTTCTGGTCGGCGGCGTGACGCTGCGTGGCGAGCTTCATCGCGCGTTGCACGCGATCGAGCATCTGCTGCGAGTTATACGGCTTTTCGACGAAATCGATCGCGCCGTTCTGCAACGCGCGCACGGACATGGGAATGTCGCCGTGGCCGCTCACGAAAATCACCGGCAAGGTCGCGCCGCGCCGATTCAATTCCGTTTGCACGTCGAAACCGCTGGTTTCCGGCATGCGCACGTCGAGCACCAGACACGCCGGAACGTCGGGATCGAACGCACGCAGGAAATCGGTCGCGTTCGCGAATCCTTCCGACTTGACGCCAACCGACTCCAGCAGCCACGCCAACGAAGTGCGCATGCCGTTGTCGTCGTCGACGATATAGATGACCGGGGCAGGTAATGTCATCTCCTCTCTCCGCTATGGTGGGTTGCGAAGCGCGGCGAGACGTGCCCGTTGCTACCGGCCGCCTCCATTCATCTTCGCGCTCCCGCATTTGTGACGCCATCATAACCAGCCGAAAAAGCCCTGAACAGGCGCATTACCCCTTAATTTCCCCTGGCAGCACCAAGGTGCGCGTAACGCTTGCGGCCCAACCTGGTGAAATCTTTAGGCGGCTCGGGAACGACGCCAGCACACGGGCGATTCGCGACAGTATTTTTCGCGCGAGGCTTGCCGTACGCTTGAATCCGAGGCCCAAAGCAACAGACGCCGATACGAATGAACGCAACACCCTTGCACGGAAGACCCGACATGTCCGACACATCCCGCATGACCCCGCTGCCCGCGAGCGACGCCCGCAAGGACTTTCGCCAGGCCATGGCGCACTTGTCCGCCGCCGTCAACGTGATCACGACCGACGGTGCGTTCGGCCGGTGCGGCATCACGGCGAGCGCAGTATGTTCCGTCACCGACTCGCCGCCCACGCTACTGGTTTGCCTGAACCGTTCGAGCGCGATGCACGCCACTTTCGCGGGCAACGGCCGTGTGTGCGTGAATGTGCTGCCGGGCGAGCACGAATTGCTCGCGAAGCATTTCGCGGGCCTCACGCAATTGCCCATGGACGAGCGTTTCGACCTGCCGCTCTGGGATGATGGCGAGCACGGCGTGCCGGTGCTGCGCGACGCGCTCGCGAGCCTGCAAGGCGAGATCGTCGAGTTGAAGGACGTTGGCTCGCACTCGGTCATGTTCGTGAAGGCGACCCATATTCGCGTGCGTAGCGACGGCGACGGGCTCGTTTATTTCGACCGCAATTTTCATCGCCTTTCGAGGCTGTGCGCGGCGGCGTGAGTCGGGCCTCGAGCATTACTCTGGATACCTGACTGACTGAATGACAGTGTGCGCCGGGCGCCGCAAGTTGCGCGGCGCCCGGCGCACTCACCTACAGGGCTTTAGAAGCTGTCGGCGCGCCCCATGCCCGGATCGCTCACCGAGTGGCGGCCCGTTTCGACACGCCCCGCGAAGCGGCGTGCAAAGCTGCTGTCCGAATCGGACGTCACGAGGAAGTCGTACCAGTTGCCGGTCTGCTTCAGGTCCCAGCCCAGTTCCCGGTGCTCGCCCGGATGCAGCGTCACGACCCACGTCGTGCCGTTCTGGCGGCCAAACGGGTCGCCGCCCGCGTCGCGCAGCGCCCCGTAGATGGCGTTCGACTTGACCGTGAGCTGGACCTTGCCGCCGCCGTCGTTGCGCAGACTCAGAAACAGCGCGTGTTGCCCGTCGCCATACTGCGCGACAACTTCAGGCGTCGCCGCGTTGCGCGCGCCAAGCGTCGACAGGTTGCCCGCGATATGGCGATGGAAGCCGTTCGGACCGAGCACCCACAGGTCATATTTGCCCGCGTTGTTCGCGACAGCGGCCCAGTTGTCCTCCAGCGACTTGCCGGGCTCGACCACATAGCGGCGCGGCACGTTGGCCAGATTCAGCTTGTCGTACACGTGAAAAACCGCACCTGCGCGGCCCGTGTTGACGAACTTCAGCGTGATCGCGCCCGCGGAGAGGTTCGCCTTCGCCTGCACATTCAACTCGTACGGCAGCGCCCGCGACGGACGCACGCCCGCGTCCTGCACCGGCAGCGTACCGTTGGGCGTGACCGGAATCGCCGGCAGCGCCGACTGGGCCGTGACCAGCGCGCTCGCGGCGCTCTGTGTCGTGCTGCCCTTGAGCGTGGGCAGCGCCTCGTTGTTCGGGGCCGCAAAGTTGAATGCGCTCGTCAGGTCGCCGCAAATCGCGCGGCGATAGGCCGTGATCTGCGGCTCCTTCACGCCAAAGCGCTTTTCGAGGAACATCAGCGTGGAGGTGTGATCGAACACCTGCGAATTCACCCAGCCGCCACGGCTCCACGGCGAAATCACCCACATAGGCACGCGCGGGCCGGGCCCGTAGGGGCGGCCGTCCTGGGCCGGTTGCGACGCCGTGGCGGGCGTGAAGTTGTGGTACTCGTACGCCATCTGCGCGTCGCTCAGCGTGGAGGCGCCGGCGAGCGTGCCGTCCGTATTGCGCGCGGGCGCCGAAGGCGGCGGCAGGTGGTCGAAGAAGCCGTCGTTCTCGTCGTAATTCACGAGCAGCACCGTCTTGCTGAACACTTCCGGGTTCGCCGTGAGCGCATCGAGCACAGCCTGAATGTACCAGCCGCCGGTGGCGGGCGTCGAAACGCCGGGATGCTCACTGTACGTCGAAGGCGGAATGATCCACGAGACTTCGGGCAGCGTGCCGTTCTGAATGTCGGCAATGAACGAGGCCAGCAAACCGTCCGGCATCGTGTTCGAGAAGCCCGGCGCGAGCGCATTGAGCGCCTTGTCCGACGGCTCGTACACCGGCAATTGCGGCACGTTCGCGTTGTTGTACTGCGAGAGGCTTTCGCTCGCGAGATACCACGGCCGGCGTGCCTGCGGCATGCTGGCGATCGCCTGACGCCAGTGCTGGAAGCTCATCATCTCGTTGCAGCCGTAGTTGTCGTACAGGCTCTGATAGACCTTCCAGTTCACCCCTGCCGCCGCGAGACGGTCCGCATAGGTCGTCCACGTCCAGCCCGTGGTGCCTTGCGCCGGCAAGCCGACGTCGTTGCCGTCGTTGTACTGGTTATTCAGGACTGCCACCTTGACGCCCGCGCCCGTGGCTGGGCTAACGCCGCTCGACCCGTTCGTGCCCGTCCAGTAGTACAGGCGGTTCGCGATCGTGCCCGTGTGCATCGAGCAGTGATAGTGGTCGCACAGCGTGAATGCGTCGGTGAGCGCGCGCTGGAACGGCACTTCGGCGCTTTCGTAGTAGCCCATCGAAAGCAGCGTCTTGGCGACCGGCCACTGGTTCATGCGGCCGAGCGACCAGGCCGCCTGCGCGTCCGACCACGTGTGCGGCGTGCCGCCCGCGTTGATCGCGTTGCCCTTCGTCGCGTCGAGGTGATACGGCGTGTAGACCTGGCCGTCCTTATAGGTCTGATAAAAGACGTTATTGACGTTTTGCGCGGGGATGGCGAAACGGTCGCCGTAGCCGCGCACGCCCTTCTGCGTGCCGAAATACGAGTCGAACGAGCGGTTTTCCATCATCAGCAGCACGACGTGCTTGACGTCCTTGATCGTGCCGGTTTCGTAGTGCGCGGGAATGGCGAGCGCACGACGGATGCTGGGCGGGAACGCGCTCAGCGCGGCGGCCGACAAACCGGCAGTGGCCGTATTTTGCAGAAACTTGCGACGGGAATTCACGGTGCAGGTGCTCCTTATTATCTGGCTTGATAATCGAGACCTTCGAGTACATTCACCGCAGCGATTCCGCAAGGCGAGCGGGTACGGTTTGTCACGATCGATGCGAAAGCAACGATCGCGCTCCGTGCTCAATGCCGCCTGGACGGAAGGCTGCCTGCCGAGACCCCGCTCGTGGAAGCCCAAAGGACGTTTTGTTCTGCGCCTGTGACCTGGCGATAGCCACCCTGCGGGCCATGCCGCCACGCTCAGATTCAGGCGAGTGCCGAATATAAGGGTCGCAAATGACGGGCCGATGTCGGCGTCATTGCGAAGCCGCGTCGGTCATGTTTCTGTCATGTTGAACGTTGCGCGCTCAACGGCTCTGGCGCACCGCCACTCCATCCATTTCGGCATCACCCGCAAGTCGAGCGGAATGGGACTCGCCCCCAGGCCCAATAACGGTGCATGGCGGCGAAGGCATGACCATGTCCGGTTCGACGCCCGCCGCGCGCAGCGCATCCTCCAGGCGGGTCCGGGCGGCTATTCCACGCCCGCTGTAATACCTTCGTTGCGGGTGTGGCATTGCCTCTGTATGGTGGATGTGACGGCAATCGTGACGCAGCCGGATTTGCGTCCCTGATTAAAAGCCCCCGACTCACCTCCATGAGGAATACGTATGGTATCCACACCAACCCTATCGAGCGCCCCCGACATCCGCACCGACGTGCTGATCGTCGGCGCGGGACCGGTGGGCCTGTTCGCCGCATTCGAGGCGGGCGTGATCGGTCTCTCGTGCCAGATCGTCGACGGCATCGAGCGCCCAGGCGGTCAATGCATCGAGCTGTACCCGGACAAACCGATCTACGATATTCCGGCCATTCCGTCCTGCACCGCGCGCGATCTCGTCGACCGGCTCATGGAACAGTGCCGCCCCTTCGACCCGCCGATGCATCTCGGCCAGCGGATCGAATCGCTCGAAGCCCTGGAAGACGGCCGCTGGCGCGCGTGCACCGACCAGGGCCTCGCGTTCAACGCCGCGGCGGTGCTCGTGGCCGCGGGCAATGGCGCATTCGTGCCGCAACGGCTCATGCTGGACGAAGCGCCCGCGCTCGAAGGCCGCAGCATCCATTACAGCGTCGCCGATGTGAACACGTTTGCGGGCAAGAACGTCGTGATCGCGGGGGGCGGCGACTCCGCGCTCGACTGGGCGCTGTCGCTGCTTCCCGTCGCGCAACGCGTTACGCTCGTGCATCGGCGCCCCGGCTTTAGCGCGGCCGATTCCAGCGTGGCCCGCATGCATGAGGCCGTCGCAGCAGGCAAGATGGATTTCGTGGTCGGCACGATTGGCCAGTTGCATGCGCCGCAAGGAAGGCTCGAATCGATCGACGTGCGCCAGATCGAAGGTTCGGCGCGTATCGACACGGATCACCTGCTCGTGCTGTTTGGCCTGGTTGCAGCGCTCGGCCCGATCGCGGATTGGGGAATCGCGAATCCCGCGGGCAAGATTCCCGTCGATACGTCGTACTACGAAAGTTCTCGCCCCGGCATTTTCGCGGCGGGCGATATCGCCGCCTATCCCAACAAGCAGAAGCTGATCCTTTCGGGCTTCCATGAAGCGTCGCTGGCGTTGCGCAAGGCCTACACCTATGCGTTCCCGGACAAGAAGCGCGTGCACGTGCACTCCAGCTACGACGCCAAACTCGCCGAGCGAATCGCCGCCGTTCATACCTGACGTGTTACCTTGCGTCGAAACACGGTTTCGAGGCTACGGCGTCGCGAATATGAATGAAACGATTGCTTACCGGCGCAGCAGCAAACGCAGCAAACGCAGCGAAAGCCGAAGCGAAACCCGAAGCGGACGAGCGCGTCGCAGCGCGTTTATTTGACGCCCTCTGTCCAACAGCATGCGGCCCGCGCGTCATTGTGCAGGCGGACCGAATTCGTTCCCCGCCTCAACCCCATGACGGAGGCTCACATGCAATATCTGTTGATGATCTATTCGGAAGAAGGCCGTTGGAACCAGATGACGGACAGCGAGCGGCAGCAAGGCGTCGCCGCCTATCACGCGTACACGGAGTCGTTGCAGAAGGCGGAAGCGCTGCTGGGCGCCAACCGGCTACAGCACACGAATTCGGCGACCACGGTGCGCCTAGTCGATGCCAAGCCGCAGGTGCTCGACGGTCCGTACTCCGACTCCAAGGAGCAGCTCGCGGGCTATTACCTGATCGACGTGCCCAATCTCGACGCGGCGATCGCGTGGGCGGCGCGCTGTCCGGGCGCGGCCCACGGCATCATGGAAGTGCGCCCCGTCTGGACCGCGCCCTATGACGCGCCCTCCGCTGCATGAGTCAGCCCGCAGGCGCCCCCGCTGACGCTGCCGCGCGCGCGACAGCCGAAGCGGTGGCGCGGCGCAGCTACGGCAAGCTCGTCGCATTGCTGGCGATGCGCACCCGCGACGTGGCTGCCGCCGAGGATGCGCTGGCCGACGCGTTCGCGGCCGCGCTCGCCGGCTGGCCGGAGCACGGCTGCCCCGCGAACCCCGAAGCGTGGCTCATGACGGTGGCGCGCCGCCGCGCGATCGACGGCGTGCGCCATCGCCAGGTGGGCGACGACGTGGCGAACCAGCTCACGATCCTCGCGGACGAGATCGACGAGCGCGAAGCCGGCGCGTTGCCCGACCGGCGGCTGGCGTTGCTGTTCGCCTGCACGCACCCGGCGCTCGAAGCCGCGATCCGCACGCCGCTCATGCTGCAAGTGGTCCTTGGACTCGAAGCGAAGACGATTGCGTCCGCGTTCCTCATGTCGCCCGCCGCGATGAGCAAGCGCCTCGTACGGGCGAAGACCAAGATCCGCGAAGCGGGCATTCCGTTCAGCGTGCCCGAGCGCGACGAATTGCCCGGCCGGCTCGCGGCGGTGCTCGAAGCGGTGTATGCGGCGTATGCGGAGGGGTGGACCGACCCGGTGGGCGGCGACACCGTACGGCGCGACCTCGCGGATGAAGCGCTGTATCTCGCCCATTTGCTCGTCGAACTGCTGCCCGACGAACCGGAGACGCTGGGTCTGCTCGCACTGATGTTGTTCACGCATGCGCGGCGCGATGCGCGACGCGACGCGGCCGGTGAATACGTGCCGCTTTCCGCACAAGATGCGGCCACCTGGAACGCGCCGATGATCGACGCGGCCAACGCCCTGCTGCGGCGCGCCAACGCGCTCAACGCAATCGGGCGCTTTCAGCTGGAGGCCGCGCTACAGTCGGCGCATGTGGATCGCTGCCGCACGGGGCGCGCCAACTGGGGCGCCATTGTTCAGCTCTACGATGGATTGCTCGCGATTGCGCCCTCGCCCGTGGTTGCCGTGAATCGCGCGCTCGCGTTGGCGGAGCGGGACGGCCCGCAGGCCGCGCTCGACGCGCTCGCGCCTTATGCCGACGATCCCCGGCTGGCCGACTATCAACCCTACTGGGCCGCGCGCGCCAATCTGCTGGCGCGCACCGGTGCGACGGCCGAAGCGCTCGGCGCATACGATCTCGCGATCGGCCTCGAACGCGACCCGGCCGTGCGCCGGTTTCTCCAGGCGCGGCGCATGGAAGCGGCTTCGGCACGCGGTTAGCCGTCGCTCGATCGTCTGGACTCTGCGCTCGGTGCGTACGGGGCGCCACAATGCAAACGCGCGGGCGTGAAGCCCGCGCGCATCGAATCACCCCGTAGCGTGGTCGTTACGTCGCTTCCGGGTATCAGGCCGCCGCAGCCAGCGCCGCCGGCAAATGCGTTTGCAGATAAGCCTCGAACTCGTCCTTCACCTCGGGGTGGCGCAGCGCGAATTCGACCGTCGCCTTGAGGTAGCCCAGCTTGCTGCCGCAGTCGAAACGCGTGCCCATGTAGCGATAGGCGAGCACCTGCTCCTCGGTCAGGAGCGACTGCAACGCATCCGTGAGTTGCAATTCGCCGCCCGCGCCCGGCTTCAGCGAGCGCAGATGATCGAAGATCGTGGGCATCAGCACGTAGCGGCCCACCACGCCGAGATTCGACGGGGCGACTTCCGGCGCCGGCTTTTCGACGATGCCCGACAGCTTGAACACATCCTCTTCCCACTCGCGGCCGTCGACGATGCCGTACGACGCGCTGTGCTCACGCGCGATCGATTCCACACCGATCACCGAGCTGTGATAGTGATTGAACGTGTTCACGAGTTGCTTCATGACCGGCGTGGGGCTGTAAAGCAGGTCGTCCGCGAGAATCACGGCGAACGGCGCGCCGCCCACGAGCTTTTCCGCGCACAGCACGGCATGGCCAAGACCGAGCGCCTCGGCCTGGCGCACATAGAAACAGTCCACGTTGGCCGGCTTGATGCTGCGAACGAGGTCGAGCAGCTTTTGCTTGTTACGGGCTTCGAGTTCGCATTCGATCTCGTACGACTTGTCGAAATGGTCTTCGATCGCGCGCTTGCTGCGGCCGGTCACGAAGATCATTTCGGTAATCCCCGCAGCAATCGCCTCTTCCACCGCGTACTGGATGAGCGGCTTGTCGACGATCGGCAGCATTTCCTTGGGGCTCGCCTTGGTGGCGGGCAAGAAGCGCGTCCCGAGGCCTGCGACAGGAAAGACTGCTTTGGTTACTTTCAACATGATATTCATTCCCAGATCGTTCGTTTGAGTCTCGGTCTCGCAGCGAGGCAAGCCGACTTCCCCGAGGGTTCTGCGTTAGCAGTTCTTGTATTGAAAGGGATCGTATACCGCCTTTTCCGGAATAAAAAAGACCCGTAAATCCTGGTTACGAGCGCCGGTCGGCGCACCGGAAATTATTGCCATTCATTTCGAATAACCGGCATGAATTTCCTGATGCACCCCGTTCCTTTTTTCGAATTTATTCCGTATTGATTGGGTATTGCGTTATGTCTCGCGAGTCAGTCGCGCCGATCATCCGGGCGCGGCTTACTCGACCTCATCGGCAGGCGGCAACGCGCCAGAACGCCTGCGCGAGCGCCGGATAGGCTCATTGCGCAAGGCTTCTCGGTACGCGGACACCCCCACGAGGATCAACAGCACGGCCACACCGGCCAGCAAGTGCAGGTTCATCGTATTCTCCAGCGACCATAGTCGATCACACACAAACTAGCATCACAAATTCCACAAATAAACCGCTTTGCTTTTTAAGCCATTTATTTCTCCTTTTCTCTTTCCACTCCGAATACATTTTGAAAATCTTTTGTGCATTTTCCTCGCGCGCGCGGCCCTAAGATCGCGGTGTACCCTCCCCGAAGGACCGTCCGATACCTATGAGCGATCCCGTATTCCAGTCCGCCATGCCGCCCGCATCGGCGCTACCGGCGCCAGGCGCCGCGCCCGCGCGGCCGAAGGCTGCGACTCGCGAGCTTGCCGGCGACCATCTGATCGAAGGCCTGCGCGGCATTGCCGCCCTGCTGGTGGCCTATTTCCATTGCCGCCAGGTCACCTGGATCGGCATGGGCGCGTTCCACCAGTTGCATGCGAGTCTTGCGAGCCCCGGCACCATCGCCGCGTGGCTCACGCTGCCCATTGCATGGGGCTCGGCGGGCGTGCCGATTTTCTTCGTCATCAGCGGCTATTGCATTCACCGTAGCAGCGCCGCGCGCCTCATGTCGAACCCCAATTTCCGGCTCGATGCGCGGCAGTTCTGGCTGCGCCGCTTCGTGCGCATCTATCCGGTGCTGCTCGCCGCGCTGCTGCTCACGCTGGCCGCCGATACGATCAGCCTCACACTGCTGCCGGTGAGCCACAAGATCAACGAGATCGGCGCGCACGCGTTTTTCGTCAATCTGCTCTCGCTGCAAGGCGTGGCCGGTAAAACCTACGGCTCCAACGGCGCGCTCTGGACCCTTTCGCTCGAAGTGCAGTTCTATCTGCTCTATCCCCTGCTGTTCGCCGCGCGCCGCCGTTTCGGCCTGAACGCCGTGCTCGCCGCCGTGGCCCTCATCAACGTCGTTTCCGCGCTCACGCTCGAACGGCACGACATCATCGTCTTCACGTCGTACTGGTTCTCGTGGATGCTCGGCGCGTGGATTGCCGAAGTACGCCTGCGCGGCGCGTCCGGCTTTCGTTTCGCCTATCCGGCGGCGGCGCTGTTCGCCGTGGCCGGTTGCGCGGCCTTCCACTTCGGCCAGTTCGGGGCATTCCAGTTGTGGGCCTGCGCGTTCGCCTGCTATCTCGTCAAGGCGCTCGATCGTCCCGCAAGCGAGTCACGCGGCGTGTTGCTGCCGCTGTTCTCGAAGCTCGGCGACTTCAGCTATTCGCTCTATCTGATCCATCTGCCGCTCTTCGTGCTGCTCGGCTCGCTGCTGTTCCGCTCCGCGCTGCAAACGTCCATCTGGCCGTCGTTCGGCTTCACGCTGGCCGTGCTGCCGGTGGCCTGGGTGTTCTATCGTCTTTTCGAGCGTCCCGCGCTCAACGCCGCCGCGCGCCTCAGAAAGCGGGTCGCGGCCTGATCAAAAAAAACGGCGGCGCATGGCGCCGCCGTTTTTCTTTGCGCGGTTACCTGGCGCGCGCCACGACGTCGTCGAGCACGCGCTCCACCGCCTCCACATACTGCTGCTTGCCAAAGCGCTCGCGCGCGGTTTCCAGGCCCTGCACCGCGAGCCGATCGCGCAATGCCGCGTCGTCGTGCAGCTTCGTGATCGTCGCGGCCAGTTCTTTCGCGTCGCCAGGCGTGCAGAGCAAGCCGCTCTTGCCGTGCTCCACGATCTCGGTCACGCCGCCGTCGCGCGATGCCACCACGGGGCGCTGCGCAAGCATGCCCTCCACCACCACGCGGCCAAACGGCTCGGGCGTAATCGACGTATGCGCGATCACGTCCATCGCCCGCATACACGCGGCGATATCGTGGCGAAAGCCCAGGAAATGCACGCGCGCCTGAAGCCCGTTGGCTTCCACGAAAGCACGCAGTTCCGCCGCGTAAGCGTCTTCGCCAAACAGCGGCGCGCCAACGAACACCGCATGCGCGCGCGGCTCGTCGAGCAACGCTTCGAGCAGCACATGCTGCCCCTTCCAGCGTGCAAGACGGCTGAACGCGCCAACGAGAAACGCGTGCTCGGGCAGGCCGATCTGCGCACGCAGTTGCGCCTGCGGCACACGCGCGAGCGCACGGAATGGGGAATCGTCCACGCCGTTGTGCACGACGTCGATACGCCGCGCATCGAACTTCGTGAGCTGGGCGAACACCTTCGCCGACGCATGCGAATTCGCGATCACATGCGCGAGGCCGAGCTTCGCGCAGCCCTTGATGACGGCGCGCTGCACGCGGCCGAAATGCTCGTCGCTCACGATGTCGCGCAAGTGCCAGACCACGGGCTTGCGCGCGAGCTTGCCGGCCAGCACGCCGATCACCATCGCGCGTTGCGTGTTGGCGTAAAGCACGTCGGCCCCGCGCGCACGGCGGCGCGTCTCGCGCACGAGCGCGGCAACGCCCGCGAGCACGCCAAGGCGCGGCGCAGTGCCGCCGTCGCGGCGCACGTTGCGCAGCGCGCCCGAATCGAGCACCTCCACGCTTGCGCCGGCCGCATCGAGCGCCTCCCTGAAGGGCCCGTCGTTGAACAGCAGGACGTCGATGCGCGAACGCAAGCCCTTCACCACTTCGAGCAGCGACAGCTCCGCGCCGCCCAGCACGCCGCTCTGGTCGATGGCAAGCACGCGCGGCGCCTCCGTTGCGTCCGCCTCGATCTCCACGGGCGGCGCGCCGCGCGCGGAGCCCGCACGCGAGATCGCGGGCACGGCTTGCGCCACGCGCGCGAAGAACTGCTCGCGGAAATGCGCCGCCGAAAAGCGCTCGGCGTTGGCCCGGCAATCCTCGGCCCGGAAGCGGCCCGGATCGCTTTCGAACGATTCGACGGCCGCGATAATCGCCTCCGCGCTTTGCTCCTCGAAGAACAGGCCCGTGGGGCGCGAGCCCGTGTCGCGCACCGTTTCGAGCGCGCCCCCCTTGCCGAACGCAATCACGGGTGTGCCGCATGCCTGCGCCTCGACCACGGAAATGCCGAAGTCCTCTTCGGCCGCGAACACGAAGCCCTTTGCGCGCCGCATCCGGTCGTGCAGCACCGCGAACGGCTGATAGCCCAGCACTTCCACATTGGGCGTTGCCTTCGCGCGCACCTTGTGCATGTCGGGGCCGTCGCCGATCACGACGAGGCGTCGCTCGGGCATGCGCGCGAACGCCTCCACGATCAGATCGATTTTCTTGTACGGCACGAGTCGCGAGGCCGTCACGTAAAAGTCCTCTTTCTGCGTTTCCAGCTCGAACGCCGCGACATCCACAGGCGGATAGACCACTTCGGCCTGACGCTGATAGACCTTCTGGATGCGCCGCGCGATGAACTCGGAGTTGGCCACGAACTGGTCCACCGAATTCGCCGTGCGCACGTCCCAGTTGCGGATGTAGTGCAGGATGACGCGCGCGAGCATCGACTTAGGACCGCGCGTGAGGCTCGATTCCTGAAGGTATTGATGCTGGAGGTCCCACGCATAGCGAATGGGCGAATGCACGTAGCTGATGTGAAACTGATCCGGTCCGGTCAGCACGCCCTTCGCCACCGCGTGGCTGCTCGAAATCACCACGTCGTAGGCCGACACGTCGAGCTGCTCGATGGCGAGCGGCATGAACGGCAAATATGCGCGATAGCGTTTGCGCGCGCCGGGCAGCTTCTGAACGAACGAAGTCGTGGCGCGCTTGTTGCGCAGGAACGCGCGGTCCTTCGACTCGACGAAGTCGACCACGGAGAAGAGATCCGCCTCCGGAAAGCAGGCGAGGATCTGTTCGAGCACGCGCTCCGCGCCTGCATACGTGACGAGCCAGTCGTGCACGATGGCCACGCGTGGCGCACGCCCTGCGGCGAGTGCCGGCCGTAGCGGCATGACGGCGCCCGCTTCGGGGCGGCGCGGTTTGTTGGCTTCGCGCCGTTGTACGGGCGCGGTGGCGCTTTCGGACGGCGCCGCTTCGTCAATCAGTTCGTGACTCATGCGCTTTTCCGTGAATTCAGTCGAAAGAGAAGGGAACGTGCGTAGCCGCGCAGCATGGGCGTGGTCGCAACCGACCACACCACGTTGGCGAGCGCGAGCACGACACCGGCGCCGATCGCGTACAGCGCGTCCGGCAGCCACCACGCGAGAGCCAGCGCGGCGGCGAGGAAACTCAGGTGTGCGAACATGTCGACGAGAATCGTGCGGCTGTGAATGCGCGAGAGCCAAAGCAGCACGACGTAGTCGAACAGCGCGCGAAACAGCACGGCGGCTGCCGCGCCCGGCAAACCGAAGCGCGAGATGCCGAGCCACAGGAGGCCCGCGAACAGCGGCAGTTCCACGAGCCCCACGCGCGCGGCCGCGGCCGGGTTGTTCTGCGACTGGATGAGAATGCGCGTGACGCCCGCCTGGCCGATGAGCCACACGGCGATGATCAGCACGCGCCCGACCGGCGCGCCATGCTCGGCGATCACGGGCCCGACCCACGCATGTAGGAAGGGCTGGAGCACGACGATCGCGCCGATGGCCATGGGCGTGAATACGGCATTGAGAAATTGCAGCGACTGCGCGGCGATTTCATCGGCATGCTCGCGGCCCAGCGCCGAGAGGCGCGGAAACAGCGTGCGCACCAGCGCATTCGGCACCATGTTCAGGCGCGTGACCAGGTTTTGCGGCACCGTGTAGTAGGTCACGAAGCGCGCGCCGAGGCCCGCGCCGAGCATCATGCGGTCGAGCGAATCGGCGACCATCGTCGTGATGCTCGCAACCAGCATCCAGCCGCCGAAATTGAACAGCGCCTTCGAGGTGTCGAGGCGCGGGCCGCGCACATGGCGTATGCCGAGCACGCGCAAAGCGGAACGGCCCAGCAGAATGGCGGCCACCAGGCGCGCGAACACGGCGGCGGCCAGCACGGTTTGCAGGTTCGGCGCGTACCACCAGGCCGCGCCGAGCGGCAGCAACTGGAACAGGAAGGTGCCGAGCGTCTGGTTCGTGTTGTAGATGCCGAATCGTTCCGCGCCGTTGATTGCGCCCGCAAACACCCATGACACGTTCGCCACCGGAATCGCCACGGCAAGCCAGGGCAGCGCGAGATAGACCTCGTGACGCAGTTCGGGCGTCACGTGCGTGAAATAGGCGGTATAGAGCGCGCCGCCCGAGTAGATCAGCAGGCCGCCTATCACGCCGGTCGTGAAGTTGAGCCAGAACGCGCTCCAGAACACGCGCTCGCAGGCGTCGGCGTCTTTCGAGGCATAGGCCTTCGATATCTGGTTTTGCGCCGCCATGCTCATGCCGAGATCGAGCACGCTGAAGTAGCCGATCAAGGTCCACACGAGGGCGATCACGCCATAGCGCTCGACGCCGAGCAGACGGATATACGACGGCACCGTGACGAGCGACACGAAGGTCGGCAGCACGAGACCGAACAGATTGATCGCGACGTTGCGCAGTATTCCTTTATCCATTAGGTATCCAGTTGCGTGGCCCGTGAGGGTCAGGCCGGTTTCCAGCGATACATGAGCACCTTGCCGCGCGCGTCTTCCTCGACGAACACGAGATATTCGCCATTGGGCTGCCGGTGCGCGGAGATGCCGAACGGCACGTCGACCCAGCCCGAGGCGTGGCCCACTTCCGGCCCGGGGCCGAAGGTGCCGAGTTCCCGGGCGCTCTCCTTGTCGTAGACATGCACGTTGCCCGCGGGCTCGACGACGAACACGTACTGCCCTTCCACGGTGAGCCCCGCGGGCGTGACAGGCGGCTTCGCTTTCGGGTCCCACGGCAGTTGCAGCACGTAGCGCTGCTCGGGATGGCCGCTCGACCACTTGTCGTAACGCACCAGCACGCGCCCCGCCTCTTTCCAGAAGCCGGGATCGTGCGGCGAATCGGCCGTGTAGCCGGTCACGTAGAGCGTGTCGGTCTGCGGTTCGTAAATCGCGCGATGCACCTCGGTGAACGGCGCGGGCACCGGGTACTTGTCGAGCTTGTCGTACGAGTAGATCGGGTTGCCCTTCGCGTCGAGGCCGCCGAAGCGAAAGCGCCAGATGCCCTTGTTGTCGCGCGCGCGCCAGATGTCGCCGCGCGTGTCGACCCACCAGCCCCAGCCGCCTGCCAGATGGTCGCGGCCCGGATTGCGCGTGAATTCGTCGGCGTCGAGCGCGCCGTTGCCGTTCGCGTCGCGCCAGATCCAGTCGCCGCCGGGCGGCGCCTTCGGCACGTTCTGCACGCCGCGGCCGCGGCCCGCGATGAAGCCCGAGGGAATCGCGGTCTCGCCGTCGCGCTGCGCGTCGAAGCGATAGATCTTCAGGTGGTCCGCGTACATGTCGGTAAGGAACAGGAACGTGTGACCGTTCAACGCGCGCGCGGTGGGCAAACCCGGCCACTGGTCGGTATGAAAGACCGGGTCGTCGGGATAGCGGAATCGATTCGACAGGAATCCGACGTATTTCGAGTCCTGCCCCGGCGGCTTCGACAAATCGAGTTCGAAGCGCTTGTTACCGGTGTAGACGCTGTTGGGCCGTTGCGGGTCCACCCATGCGCCATCGACGAAGAGCAGGCCCTCCAGGTTCCACAGGCGCTTGCCCGCGGGCGTATAGGCTTCCAGCGTCGCGCCGAGTCCCGCGCCGATGCTGTCGTCGTGCTGCGGCCCGATGCCGTTGGTCGAAACGTAGATGTTGCCGCGCGCATCGGTGGCGACGCCCGTCAAGCCATTGAATCGGCCAGGCCCGGGCCGTCCCGCGACGCCCGCGAAGATGCCCCCGCGCTCGCCGAGCGTGGCGCTCTGCGTCCACGTCTTGCCATTGCGCGTGTAGATGAGGATCTGCTGACGCGGGCCGTTATCGGCAATCAGCAGGCGCTGCTGCGGATCGAACGCGAGATCCACTGCCACCGTGTCGTCGGGCAGCGCCAGCGTGTCGCCAAGGCGCTTGCCGTCCGGCGAATAATGGTCGATGCGAGGGGCGTGCGCGCCGCCCGTGAGCACCCACAGCGAACCATCGGCGGCGAGCGCGATGCGTCCCGGCGCCTGCACGTCCCATTGCGTCTTGCGTTGCATCGAGTTCGCGTCGTACGCCTCGATGCGGTTCATCGGCGTGTTGCTCACGTAGAGCGTCGAATCCGTCGCCGCGAGGCCGCCAATGTCGGCATGCGTGCCCGCAGGCACGTCGTTGATCTTGAGGAACGCGCCCGCGAGCTGCGCATGCGGATTGAGCGGGTCAGGCGAGGCCTGAAATGCGGCGGCGCGCTTCGGCTCGTCCAGCGGCCTGCGCGTGATGCCGTACCACTGGCTGCCCTTCGCGGGCCAGATGCCGCCGCCGACCAGGTGCCCCTTCTCGTTGCCCACGCCAACAGCCGCATACAGATAGCGCCCGTTCACGGCGACGGCATTGCCGCCCGCGCCGCCCCAGCCATGCGTGCCGCCGGCAAAGCCGAGCGGCTTGCCGTCCTGGTACGCGCTGATCTCAGCGCCGCTTTCGTCCCACGGCGCGTTGGTGAACACCTTGCCTTCGGGCGTGACGGCAATGGCGGTGACGTTGATCTGCATCCACGTGCCCTCGCCGTAACCGTAGCTGTTGCCGATCCACGAGGTCGTCACGTTGAGTTGCGGCGCGGCGATGGTCTGAACCGACGACGTGCAGATGAACGTGCACATCGCGGCCAGCGCCAGCGTCCTGCGCAAGCGGCGATCGGGATTCGATAACGGCAAGGCAATTCCTCCGGGTCTGATTACGGCAATCTGCCTGGATCATGCCGTACAAACCGCGTGAAAAATCGCCTCTAAAAAACGGAAAATAATTCAAAAAAATTCAGTATTTATGACTCATTTCCACACATTGAGAAATAAATGCGCGAGCATCGAAGGCATGCCGGAAAGGCCCGTTCGGCGGGCTTCCGCCCTGTTTTTCAGAAAACAATCCGGATTTCATATCGCGCAAATTCATTCATTTCGATTTAAAAATTCGCGCCAATATATTTCGGCTTTTTGAACATTTAATTCTTTCTAGAATGAATCGCGACCCAACTGCGCATGCACGCACCCACCGGAGAACCGATGACCGTTAGCCGTCCCGTCGATCACCCAGGCAGCCCCGCTGCCCACTCGCACCGCATCGTCCAGCTGGACGGACTGCGCGCGTTCGCCGTGCTCGCCGTGTTCGCGCAGCACGCCTTGCACGCGCCGCTGTGGATGGGCGTCGATTTGTTCTTCGTGCTGAGCGGCTTTCTGATCACCGGCATCCTGCTCGAGCGCAAGGCGCGCGGGCAATCGTATTTCAGCTACTTCTACGCGCGCCGGCTGCGCCGCATCCTGCCGCCTTACGTGCTGCTGCTCGTGGTGTCGTCGTTGCTGTTCGGCTTCGGCTGGGCCCGCTACTGGCCCTGGTATGCGTTCTTCGCCACCAATATCGGCGACGCCCTGGGCCAGAGCGGCCACGACAGTCTCAACATTCTCTGGTCGCTCGCGGTGGAGGAACAGTTCTACATCGTGTGGCCCTTCGTCGTGCTGCTGCTGCCGCGCCGCGCGATGGCCGTGGTGGCGGCCGCGCTCATCGTGTTCGTGCCCGTGCTGCGCGCCGTAGCCACGCCGTGGTTCGACTCCTACTGGCCGATTTACTACCTCACGCCGTTCCGCATGGACCTGCTCGCCTCGGGCGCGCTGCTCGCCGTGCTGGTGCGCCGCGACCGCAATGCGCTGGAACCGTTCAAATGGCCCGCCGCCGTGCTGTTTTTCGCGGCGCTCGCCGTGCTGGCGTGGCTGCATCTGCACTACCCGCGCTTTCGCGCCATGAATACGCCGCTTTCGAATGCACTGCTCTATAGCGTTTCGCTCGTGCTGTGCACCTCCATCGTCGTGTTCGCGCTGCAATCGAAGGGCATCGTGCGGCGCGTGCTTTGCAACCCGGTGCTCGTGTATATCGGCACCATCAGCTACACGATCTACCTCATTCACCTCACGATTCTGTATGCGGTGTGGCCCCTCCACTACAGCCGCATCACGAGCGCCGCGATTGCGCTCGCCCTCACGCTCGCTTATGCAAGCGCGAGCTGGTTTCTCTTCGAGCGTCGCCTCACGCGCGGCCCGCGCCGCAGCGCAAGCACGGCGCCGGCGCGCCTCGACGCACGCGTGAGCCAGTAAAGCGCTCGCAATCGCAATTCCTGAATCCCGTTCGCTACTTCAAAGGCACATCACATGAACGAACGTCGCAATGCGATCATCACCGGTGTTTCCGGCCAGGACGGCGCTTACCTCACGCGCCTTCTGCTCGACAAGGGCTACAAGGTCACCGGAACCTATCGCCGCACCAGCTCCGTCAACTTCTGGCGCATGAACGAGCTGGGGATCCTCGACCATCCGTCGCTCGATCTCGTGGAGCACGACCTCACGGATGCCGGTTCCACCCTGCGTCTCGTCGAGCGCGCGCAAGCGCAGGAGGTCTATAACCTCGCGGCCCAAAGCTTCGTGGGCGTCTCGTTCGACCAGCCCGTCACCACGGCCGAAGTTACCGGCATCGGCGCGCTGAACCTGCTCGAAGCGATTCGCGTGATCAATCCGAAAACGCGCTTTTATCAGGCTTCGACCTCCGAAATGTTCGGCAAGGTCCAGGCGATCCCGCAGTGCGAGGACACCGCGTTTTATCCGCGCAGCCCCTATGGCATCGCCAAGCTGTTCGCGCACTGGTCCACCGTCAACTATCGCGAGTCTTACGACATCTTCGCGACGAGCGGCATTCTCTTCAATCACGAGTCGCCGCTGCGCGGACGCGAGTTCGTCACGCGCAAGATCACCGACACGGTCGCGAAAATCAAGCTCGGCAAGCAGAACATGCTCGAACTCGGCAACCTCGACGCCAAGCGTGACTGGGGCTACGCCTCCGAGTACGTCGAAGGCATGTGGCGCATGCTGCAAGTCGACAGCCCCGACACCTACGTGCTCGCCACGGGCCGCACCGAAACCGTGCGCGACTTCGTGAAGATGGCCTTCACGGCGGCCGGCTTCCAGCTCGAATGGTCGGGCAAGGGCGAGCGCGAAACCGGCATCTGCGTCGCCACGGGCCGCACGCTCGTGCGTGTGAGCCCCCGTTACTACCGCCCCGCCGAAGTCGATCTGCTGATTGGCGACGCGACCAAGGCGCAGGAAAAACTCGGCTGGCAGCCGCAAACGTCGCTCGAACAGCTCTGCCAGATGATGGTGACGGCTGACCTCGCACGCAACGAACGCCATGACACATTCTGATCCCGCAAGCCGTCCGCGCGCGCTCATCACGGGCATTGGCGGCTTTACGGGCCGCTACATGGCCGCCCGCCTCGCGGCGGACGGCTACCGCGTGTGGGGCACCGTGCGCGAAGGCGAATCGCTGAGCGAGGAAGCCTTCCCGTTCGGCGCCACCGCGATCGAAGCCGACCTGCTCGATCGCGGCGCCATCGGGCATGCGGTGGAGAGCGTGCAGCCCGACGTGGTCGTGCATCTCGCCGCAGTGGCCCACGTGGCCGATAGCGACGTTGCGCGCACCTACGTCGTGAACGTGGTCGGCTCGCGCAACCTGCTCGAAGCGCTCGCGCATCAAAAGCACGTGCCGCGCGCGGTGCTGCTCGCGAGCAGCGCGAACGTCTACGGCAACGCCACCAACGGCGTGATCGACGAAAAGGTCGCGCCGCAACCCGCCAACGACTACGCGGTGAGCAAGCTCGCGATGGAATACGTCGCGAAACGCTGGGAAGCGCAATTGCCGCTCATCATCGCACGTCCGTTCAACTACACGGGCGTGGGCCAGTCGCCGGACTTCCTGATCCCGAAGATCGTTGAGCACTACGCGCGCGGCGACCGCTCCATTTCGCTCGGCAATATCCACGTGGCGCGCGACTTTTCCGATGTGCGCGACGTGGTGCATGCCTATGCGCGGCTCATCGAAGCCGCGCCGCGCGGCGCCACCGTCAACGTTTGCTCGGGCAGCGGCCAGACGCTGGGGGCGCTGCTCGGCATGCTCTCGAACATCGCCGGCTACGAGATCGAAGTCAACATCGATCCACGCTTCGTGCGCACCAACGAGGTGCGCCAGCTCATCGGGTCGAACGCGAAGCTGCGCTCGATCGTTGGCGACAGCTCGCGCAAGCATCTGGAAGACACGCTGCGCTGGATGTACGAAGAAGCCCGCGAACGCCTGTGTGAAACGCAATAAGGCGCTAACAGCTCTTGCTTGACGAATAAACCGCCGCTCTCACGAGCGGCGGTTTTCTTTTGGTGCTTTGAAACCTCAGTGGGCGGCAATCGCTTCGGCGTAGACACCGGCCACACGCCTGGCGATCACGGCATTGTCGAAGTGCTCACGCGCGTAAGCCTTGCACGCCTCTTCGTCCGGCAGCTTGATGCGCCCTGAAAGCGCGCCGTCGATACCGTCGGCAATCGCGTTCGCGCCGGTCGTCGGCAGCACGAGATCCTGCGAAAGACCGGCCACCGCCTCGGGCAGCCCTCCAACCGGCGTGACAAGCACGGGCGTCCCGGCCGAAAGCGACTCCACCGTGATCAGGCCGAAGCCCTCCAGCGCGACAGTCGGCACCACGCTCAGCGTAGCCGCGCGATAGAGCGACGGCAAATGCGCGTCGGGCACGAAGCCGAGCAGCTTCACGTTGTCCGCAAGACCGGCTTCGTCGATGCGCTGCTGAAGTTCGGACTCCAGACGGCCGCGACCGGCGATCAGCAGGAGCACGTCCGGGTGACGCTGCTTCACCATCTTGATCGCATCGATCAGATCCTCCAGACCCATGCGGCGCACGAGACGGCGCACGGCCAGCACGATCGGGCGACCTTGCGGCAACTGAAGCTTCAGGCGGGCTTCCGCCACCGTGCAGCCCGGGTCGAAATGCGCCGTGTCCACGCAGCCCGGCACGATGCGCACGCGCTCGGGCGAGATGCCGTAGCGGCGCGTGAGAATGTCGCCAAAGGCTTTCGAGAGCACGATGAGCCGCGAGGAACGCTCGTACACCGACTGCTCCAGCGAATGCTTGATGCGCTGGCTCAGCGTGGCCGCGCCTTCCACGAAGCTCTCGTCGGCCCACGGTCCCTGGAAATGCGAAACCTGCGGAATGCCGCGCGTCACGTCGAGACCCGGGAAGGTGTAGAGCGCGAAGTGCGAGGAAATCACGTCGGGCCGATGGCGGCGAATTTCGCTGCGCAGCGCGCGGCGCGCGTCCATCAGCCGAAACGGCAGCGAGCGCGAAGCGGAGCCGAAGCCCTGGATGGCGCCACCGCTGTCCTGGGCCACTTTGGGCGAGCCGGCCACGACGCCGCGCACGCGCACGCCCGCACCGGGCAGCGCGCCAACCAGCGAGTAATACATGCGATCGAGCCCGCCTGCGCGCTCGGGAAACCAGTGCATGCCGATCTGTAGCGATTGAATGGATTGTGTGGTCATCGCGTGTCCTTGTTCTGCACGAATGCGGTTATCGGGGGGGGTCTGCGCGCTGGAGCGTTTGACCGCCCGGCAGCGTCGCAGCGGCGAACGCAGGTTCTTCGCGGCGCACGGCCGCGCTCGCGTCGCCGGCCAGTTGGCGGTATAGCGCGATGTACTGCGCCGCCATGCGCGCCCAGCCGAACTGCGTGGCGAGTTCGGCTGCGGCCTCGCCCATGGCGAGACGGCGCGGCGTGTCGTTGGCGAGCGTTTTCACGGCGTTGGCGAGCGCCGGCACGTCGTCGGGATCTTCGAGCACGATGCCGCATTCGGGCGTGATGATTTCCGCCCCGCCCGCCGTGCGCGCCGTGACCACGGGCAGGCCCGCGGCCATTGCTTCGAGCAGCGAAAGACTCATCGCTTCGTAGCGCGAAGGAAAGACGTAAGTGTCGACCGAGCGCATGAGCGTGGGCATCTCGCGCACGAGGCCGAGAAAATGCACGCGCGACTCGATGCCAAGCTCGCGCGCCAGATCGGGGTACGGGCTGCCCGGCAGGTAGCCGGCCACGGCCAGATGCACGTTATCGGGCATCTGCTTCATGGCATGCAGCACCGTGCCGAGGTTCTTGCGCGGCGTGCGCAGGTCGCCCACGAACAACAGCAGGAAAGCATCGGCGGGCAGCGAGAACTTCGCGCGGTCGGCGCTTGCGGCCGAGAAGCCCCGCGTGTCCACGCCGTTGTAGATCACGTCGAGCCGCTCGACAGGGTTGCCGCCCGAGGCGCGGATTTCGTCGGCCACCTTGCGCGAAACGGCGGCGATCACGCGCGAACGGCGGTACGCCCAGCGCTCCAGCACCGCATTCGCGCGCGTGTAGACGAACTGGTAGGCCGACCACACGCCGCGCGTGAGGCCGAACGGGTAGTACTTGCTGCGCGCCCAGCCGCCATGCACGAAGTGCGCGGTGTTGACGTCGGCGTGCGCCCAGGTGATGAAGCCGTTCACATGGAGCACGTCGTACTCGCGCCGGTGGCGGCGCAGCCACAGTGCGCTTTTCAGCGCGAACACCTGCTGACGCAGCAGGTTGGTGGGCCACGCGCGCGAAGGTTGCACGCTCACCCATTTTACCTTGGGATGCGCCAGCAACTCGGGCGCGACATGCGAGGCGACCAGCGTCACCTCGAACCCTTCGTCGAGTGCGGCGCGCGCGATTTCATGATTGACGCGGCCCTGGCCGTCGTTATGGCGCACGACATGCGTGACGATTGCGACTCTCAATCGGAGACCTCCGTGGTAAGGGCCTGGCGCCGTTCCAGCTTGCGCCAGTGCCCCGCGCTGAGAATGGAAAACACGCTCGAAAAGAGCAGCAGGCCGCCCGTGCCCACGAGCGAGTTGGTAAAGACAAGCATGGCGAAGATCGAGATCGCGAGGCTCAGGCACGCGCAGACATAGCGATCGTCAGGCATGCGCAGCGACACGCGCACCGCCCGCAACAGCAGCCACAGCACGCCCGACATGTAGAGCAGCGTGCCGGGCCAGCCCAGCACGAACGGAATGTTCATCACGCCGCTGTCGAAGCTGCCGTACTGGCCGAGCTGGCCGTTGTTGCTGGACAGCTTGGTCGATGCGCCGGTCGCGCCCAGGCCCTCGCCCGTCACGTCGGTGAAGGCCTTTTTGGCGAAGTCGGCATAGAACTGATTGCGCGCCTCGTAGCTTTGGTCGTCTTTGAGGTTCACGAGCGTGTTCAGACGCTGCTGCATGCGGTCCGCCACGGGACCGAACGTGAGCAGCGGCACGCACACGCCCGCGAGCACCACGGCGCTCACGATGATGCGAATGCGCACCTTGTTGCTCGACTTCATCAGCTGGATCAGCATCGCGATCGCCCAGCCGCCCCAGGTGGAGCGCACGAGCGAGAGCGCGAACGAGAAGAAGCCGAACGCCGCCGCGATCCAGCGCACGCGGTGCGTCGCGGCCATCACGAACACCATCGCGCCCATCATCGCGAACGCGAACGGGCCCGACGAATTCATCGTGCTGAACACGCGCACGCCGAGCGGCACGGGGTCGCCCTGCGAGTTCATGTCCGAGCCGATCATCCACATCGCGTCCCACGGCGGCATGATGAAGAACTGCACGAGACCGTACGCGCCCATCACGAGCATGCCGTAGATGAAGGTGTTGACGATGGTCTTGCTGCACTCGGGATACTGGCGCGTGAGCACCATGATGTGAAAGCCGATCAGGAACGGATAGATCCAGTTCGCGAGGTCATACACGGCGGCGGCCGGGCCGCTGCCCACCACGCCCACCGCGAACCCATAGCCGATGCCGAGCAGCGCGAGCAGCAGCGGCAGGCCGCGCCGCTGGCCGAGGATCGGGTAGTAGCGCAGCAGCGAGATGCCGCTGATCATCGTGACGGCGAGCGGCGCGACCTGAATCAGGCTCGTGGGCGTGAAGCCGCCTTTGCCGTAGTCGGCCAGACGCCGGACCTCGGGGCTCAGGAACCACAGCCACCACATGTAGCCGATATAGCGCACCGGGTTCACGAAGTAGAGCCAGAAGCCCACCGCGATGGCCAGTACGGGGAACGCGAGCGTAAGCACGGTGCCCTGATGCGCGCCGATCAGGAGCGCCGTGAACAGCCACAAGGCGAGCGGCGGCAGCGTGTCGCGGCCGAACAGGCCGCGCATGCCCCCGCGGCGGGCCGCCTTCGGGCTCGCGGGCTGCGCTGCGGGAATTGCGGTCGAGACTTCCATGATTACATCCCGCGCGCGGCCACGCCCCGGCCTCGGGGTTCGCTCGCCAGCGCTTCGCCATTGAGCGCGTCGCGCTCGTGCAGCATCTCGCGCGTGAGTTGCGCATGCTGGCGCGCGAAGTGCTGCGTGGTGAGATCGCGCGTGCGCAACTGCTCGCAGGCTTCGCGGGCCTGGGCGAGCGCGCGCGCCGGGTCGGCGACGAGCGAGTTCGCGGCGTCGCGCAACTGCTGCGCGTTGAACGGTTCAACGTAGGAGGCGGCGCTTTCGTCGAAGTAGTCTTCGAGCGCGCCCACCTTCGTCGCGATCATCGGCTTGCCGAGGGCCGCGGCTTCCAGCATCACGGTGATGCCCGAAGCGTGCGTGTTGGGGCGCAGCGGCACCACGATGATGTCCGCCCAGTCATACAGCGCATGCTGTTGCTGGATGCCGGAAACACGCACGATTTCCACGTTGTCCGCACGCGCCGAAGCCGGCATGCGCCGCCGCGTGGCGATGCGCACCTGGTAGCGCGAATCGTTGCCAAGCGCGCTTACGAGCGTGGTCCAGTCGCGGTCGCGGTCGTTGCCGATCGCGGCCACGCGCACCGGCGTATGCGGCTTCCACTCCGTGGGCGCACGCAATGGAAAATCGCTGGTGTTCAGCCCATAGAGCACGTGGCGCGCCGTACGGCCGAAATACTCGCCGCACAGCGCGGCATTCTCGCTTGCGAGCGTGGTGAGCAGATCGGCGCGTTTGAGCAGCCGCTTGTAGATCGCGCGGCGCAGCGCGCCATAGCCGGGCCAGCGGTCGAGCAGCCACACGCTCTGCGCGAGCAGCAGCGGGCGCGCGCCACCCTTCCTGGCGTTCATCAGCAGCACGAGCGCGACGGCCAGGTGCTCCTGCTCGGTATGCGTCCAGATGACATCGGACTGCAAAATGGCGCGGCGATTGCGCCATGCGTGGATGAAATCGAAACCGAGCGCGGCTTTCAGCGCGCGGCGCGCGAAGCGCACCGGCGTGCTCTCGCTCGCATCGTGCGCATAGTTGAGCGCGAATTCCGCGGATTCCGCGTGATGGTAGCCGTACAGGCTGCCGATATTCTCGCCTTTGCGATAGCGGCGCGGATCGGCGCCATAAAAAAGGTGGACGTGGACTTGCGTACCGCTCATTCAGGGTCCTCCGTGTAGTCGTTGGCCGCGCGGCTCAGGCGAGCGCGCGGCGCGCCTCTCGTGCACCGCCGCGCACCGCGCGCCAGCGGGCGAAAGCCGCGGCCGCGGAGCCGCCGCGCAGGGCGCTCAGGCCCGTATGGACGATGCCCGGATACACTCGCGTACCGACGAGCGCGTACCACCACCAGGCGGTTTCGCGGCGCAGCGGCGTGAGATGGCCGAGCAGGATCAGATGCAGGTTGTAGGCGGCGTTGCGGATCGAGGCAAGCGTCTGCGCGTTGCGCGGATCTTCGCCGGGGCGCGGCGCGGGAAAGTGATCCACGGCCACCAGCGGGTCGTACATGAGCTTCCAGCCCGAGCGCTTCACGCTCATGCTGAACGCCATGTCGTTATGCGTTTGCGCGCCGCTGCCGCGCAGGCGGCGGTCAAAGCGCAGGTCACCGATCGCGGCGCGGCGGTAGCTCATGTTCGCGCCCTTGAGCAGATCGACTTCGCGTGCGCCGCCCGCGCCCAGATGATGATTGCCGATGATGCGGCCCGAGCGTTGCAGCTTGCCGACGAGCGTGCGCTCGCCGTCGATCATCCGGCCGCCTTCGTGCACCCAGTCGCGGCCGCCGAGCGCGCCGAGCTTCGGGTCGGCCTCGAAGGCCGCGCCGATGCGCGCGACCCAGTCGGCGCGCGGCGCGGCGTCGTCGTCGGTGATGGCGATCACGTCGCCCGTCGCGGCCTCGATGCCGCGATTGAGCGCGGCCACCTGCCCCGGCTCCTCCACGATCGCGAGGTCCACGCTGAGCACGCGGGGCGTGACATGGTCGGCAAGGCACGCGTGCGTGGCTTCGTCGTCGGCGCGCGCCACCACCACGATCTGGTCGGGCGCGCGCTGCTGACGCAGCAGCGCCGAAAGGCAGCGCGAGAGATCTTCAGGACGCCGATAGGTCGGCACGAGCACGGTCACTTTCATCGCGTGTTCTCCTTGGCTGTGCGGGATGGATGCATGTGCGTCATATGCGTCAGGGGCCTCAGGTGCTCAGGTACTCGCGCACGTTCGCGTAGCCATAGCCGTAGCTGCCGCGCGTGCTCGGCGGCACGCCGTTGAACACGCCGCCCTGCACGCGCACGCCCGCGTTGCGCAACCGCTTGAGCGCGTCGGCGATCTCGCCCTCCGTGTGCAGACCCGAGCGCAGCACGAGGAAGGTCGAGCCCGCGTGGCCGCCGATGATGGCGGCGTCGGTCACGGCCAGCACCGGCGGCGAGTCGATGAGCAGGACGTCGTAGCGGTTCGAAAGCCCTTCGAGGTACTGGCCGAGGCGCGGCGACATCAGCAGCTCGGACGGGTTGGGCGGACGGCGGCCGCATGAGATGAAGTGCAGGTTGTCCACTTCGGTCGCGCGAATGGCCTCGTCCAGCGAGATCTGCCCCGAGAGCAGCTCGGAGAAGCCGTTTTCCTGCGGGCCGCCCAGATGGCGTTCGAGCGCGCCGCGGCGCATGTCGCCGTCGATCATCAGCACGCGCTTGCCCGAATGCGCAAGCAGCACGGCGAGATTGGCGGTGAGAAAGCTCTTGCCGACACCGGGCACCGAACCCGTCAGCATGACTACGCGATTGCGTGCGTCCATCACGCTGAACTGAAGCGACGTGCGCAGGCTGCGCAGGCTTTCGACCGTGAGGTCCTTCGGACGCGCGTTGGCGAGCACTTCACGCAAACGCGTACCGCCGCGCACCGGGCCGCGCTTTTCGAGCGCGGTCTGTTCCGCCGAAAGCGGCACGAGACCGTACACGGGAAGCTGGAACGAGCGCTCGATCTGGTCCGGATCGACGATGCCCTTGAACATGTTGCGGCGCATGAGCACGAAGCCCGTGCCGAGAATGATGCCGAGCAGCGAGGCGGCCGAGACGATCAGCAGCTTCTTCGGCTTCGAGGGCTTGCCGGGACGCAAGGCCGGGTCGACGATGTGCACATTGCCGCCCGTGCCCACGCGCTGCACCGAAAGCTCCTGAATGCGGTTGAGCAGCAGCACGTAGATGTCTTCCGCCACCTTCGCGTCGCGCTGCAACTGCACGGCCTTCACTTCGGTGGCCGGCAGGTCGCGGAACTTCGTGTCGTACTTCGCGCGCTCGCCTTGCAACTGGGCCAACTGCTGACGCGCCGCGATCAGCACCGGATGCTGGTCGCCAAACCGCTGTTGCAGCGAGGCAATCTGCAATTGCAACGCCGAAATCTGCTGTTCGTACTGCACGCTGCCGTCGAGATAGATCTTCGCTTCGTCGCTTGCGTTGATCGAGCCCGACTTGCTCTGGTAAGCCGTGAGCGCCGCTTCGGCGTTCTCGAGGTCGGATTTCAGGCGCGGCTGTTCGCTGCGCAGGAAGTCGAGCATCTTGCTCGCATCGGCCTGCTTGGTCGCCACGTGTTCACGCAGGTACGACTGCGCCACCGCATTCGCGACCATGGCCGCGTGCTCGGCGTCGTTGTCTTCGAGCGAGATGTCGATCACGCCCGTTTGCTTGCCCTGCTCCTGCACCTGAATGGCGTTCTGGAATGCGCTGATCGCGTCGAGGTCGTTCATGCGCACGACGGTAAAGCGCGTGCCGGGGCGCGCCGTGAGCTGGTTCACGAGCAGCTTCACGCCGCCGCCCTGTTCGACCTGGCCGACCGAGCCTTCAAGCACGCGCGCGCCGTCCGGCGTCGAGATCACGTAGCGGTTGTTATCGAGCGCGGTGAGCGTGAGCTTCTTGCCTTCCAGTTCGGGCGAGACTTCGATCGAGTCGAGCTTGATGACTTCGCCGCCCCACGCATAGTTGCTCAGCCAGTTGCTCAGGCCGAACCACGGGCGCGAGGGCGTGCCCGGCGTCGCAAGACGCGCGGAGAGGCTGCCGATCACGGGCAGCGTGACCGGCGAGACGACGGTGTTCAGCTTGAACTGCCGCACCACCGGCTCGACCACGCTGCGGCTCTTGATCATCTGGATCTCGGCGTCGGTGGGCAGGCTGCCCGTCGACGATCCGGAGCTGATGTTCGCGCCCGTTTGCGTTTGCGTGAGGGCCTGCGACGTGTAGTCGGAAGGCTCAACGCGCACCTGGGTGTCGGCCGTGTAAACCGGCTTGGCGATGAAGCAGTAAAACACGGCCATGGCGATCACCGCCGCCGCGATCGCGATGAGCCAGCCGATGTCGTCGATGATGACGCGCAGCAACTGGCCGAGGACAACGTCCTCTTCCTCGGTGCGGGCCGCCGGGGCCGCCTGGCTATTGGCTTGTATGGTCACGATTCAATCCCGTTGTTTAGGTGTTGCTCCTGCGTCTTCTCTTGAGGCTGGTTGATCACGCAATTACTTCGCGATCTGCTTCAGATAGAAGACGGTCTGGATGGTCGGCAGCACCTGCTGCAACACACGGTTGAAGGTCGTCGAAGCGGCCGTGCCCACGTACACCACATCCAGCGGCTTGAGCTGGAATTGCGACGAAAGCATGATCGCGTCGGGCTTGGTCATGTCGAGCCGGTAAATCTCGGGCTGCGTCGGGTTGTCCTTCATGCCGCGCATCACGAAGATCTGGCGCGGGTTCGCGTCGGTGTCGAGAATGCCGCCCGCCTGGGTGAGCGCGTCGGCGATCGTGAGGTTGCCGCGAATGAGGTTGGTCTGCAACGGCGTCTTCACTTCACCCATCACGAATATTCTGCTATCCGAACGATCCGGAATATTGATGACGTCACCGTCCTGAAGCAGCACGTTCTGGGTCGAGTCGCCGCCGTCGAGCATGCGGTTCGCGTCGAGCACATAGAGCTTGCCGCCGCGCGTGAGGCGCACGCGGTTGATGTCGGCGCTGTCGGTGGTGCCGCCCGAGCGCGTGATCGCGTCCACCAGCGTGAGCGGCACGTCGCTCATGGAAAGCGGACCCGGCGTCTTGACGTCACCCGTGATCTGCACCTTCTGGCTGCGATAGGCGAGCACGCGCACGTCCACCTGCGGGTTCTTCACGTAGGGGCCGAGGCCGGCCGCGAGCTGGTCGCGGATCTGGCCTGGCGTCTTGCCTGCGGCCATGATGCGGCCCACGAACGGGAAGAAGATCGTGCCGTCCTTGGCCACGGTCTGCCCGTACGGGTCGGCTTGTCCTGGCAGCGCGTTGGTATAGGGCTGCGTGAGCGCCTGGCCCACCGTCTGCGTGGTGTTGCCGCCCGTGGAGAACGTCGAGCCCTGCGGCGTCGAAAGTTCCGGGTGGTCGAACACGGTCACGCCGAGAATGTCCTGCGGCGCGATGTGATAGACGTAGTCGGCGCTGTTCGTGAACTTCGAGGGCGGCAGCGCCGCCTTCGGTGCGGCGGCTGCCGCCTGCGCCTGCTGCAACACGACTTGCTGGGTGATGAGCTCGACGTTGAATTGTTGCTGCGGCTGGTTGTTCGGCTGTTCTTTCAGGCTCGACGTGTCGAGATAGTTGCCGGGCGCCGTTGCGCACGCGGAAACGAAGGCGCTCAACGCGACCACCGCGGTCAGTTTCAGTTTATTCATTGGCATATTCGGCTCAGCCATCCCTTAACCATACGATCCATCAATTCGAGACTCTCGCGATACGCGGACTCATGGAGCCCATGCGGATCGGCGACATCAGAGTTCTCCCAGTTACCTAGCGCGTACACCTTGCCGCGCGCCGTCGGTTCAATGCGCTCGACGTCGGCGACCTGGCGGCGCTCGGTCACGAGCACGAGGTCGGCCGAGCGCACGAGGTGCTTCGTGAGGCGGCGCGACTGGTGCTTGCTCACCTCCAGGCCGCGCTCGGCCAACAGCCACTGCATCACGGGGTCCATGTCGTCGCCGTCACGCGCACGCAGGCCCGCCGATTGAAACGCGCCCGCCCGCAAGCCTTTCTGTTCGCGCAGGCGGGCGCGAAAAAGCTGCTCCGCCGCTGGCGAGCGGCAGACGTTGGCGTGGCAGACGATGAGCACGTCCTTGATCATGGTCGCGTGACTCCCTTCCTTTCCCTGAGCTGTACCTGGCGCGATGCGGGTGATCCCGGTGCGCTCAGGCCAGCGCCTGAGTCGTCGCGGCGCTTTCGGCGCGCGCGCGGCTTGCCTGCGTCGCGCTCGCCCGGCCCACGGCGTGGTATTCGATGCCGAGCTCCTGCAACGCGGGCGGGTCATAGAGGTTGCGGCCGTCGAACACGATAGGCATCTTCAGTTGCGCCTTGAGCGTTTCGAAGTCGGGTGCCTTGAACACCTTCCATTCGGTTGCGATCACAACGGCATCGGCGCCGCTCGCTGCTTCCATCGCGTCGTTCACGTACGACAGCCGCGCTTGCTGTTGCGGCGCGTGCGCGAGGTCGAGCGCGAGAACACGTTGCGCCTCGGCGGTCGCAACCGGGTCGTAAGCCTTGACCGTGGCGCCGCGCGCGAGCAGTTCGGCGATGAGCGTGCGGCTCGGCGCCTCGCGCATGTCGTCGGTGTTCGGCTTGAACGCGAGACCCCAGACGCCGAACGTGCGGCCCGTGAGGTCGGAGCCGAAGCGCGTGACGATCTTCTGCGCGAGCACCTGCTTCTGCGCTTCATTGACGGACTCCACGGCGCGCAGGATTTGCAGCGGTTCGCCGAAGTCCTCGGCGGTGCGCATGAGCGCCTTCACGTCTTTCGGGAAGCACGAGCCGCCATAGCCGCAGCCCGCGTAGAGGAAGTCGTAGCCGATGCGCGGGTCGGAGCCCACGCCGCGGCGCACCGCCTCGATGTCGGCGCCCACGCGGTCGGCGAGATTCGCGAGTTCGTTCATGAACGAAATGCGCGTGGCGAGCATGGCGTTGGCCGCGTACTTGGTGAACTCGGCCGAATGCACGTCCATGTAGAGCGTGCGTTCGTGATTGCGGTTGAACGGCGCATAGAGCCGCTTCATCACCTCTTTCGCGCGCTCGCCGGGCACGTCGTCGTTGCAGCCGAGCACGATGCGGTCGGGCCGCGCGAAGTCGTCCACCGCCGCGCCTTCCTTCAGGAACTCGGGGTTCGACACCACCGAAAACATGTGGGTCTCGCCGCGCTTGCGCAGTTCGGAAGCCATCGCGTCGTGCACGAGCGCGGCCGTGCCCACGGGCACCGTGGACTTGTCCACCACCACCTTGAAGCCCTTCATGTGGCGGCCGATGTTGCGCGCCGCCGCCAGCACGTATTGCAGATCGGCGGAGCCGTCTTCGTCGGGCGGCGTGCCCACGGCGATGAACTGCACGTCGCCGTGCGCGACCGCCGCTTCCACGTCGGTCGAGAACGTGAGCCGGCGCGCACGCACGTTGCGCTCGATGATTTCCTTCAGGCCCGGCTCGTGAATCGGCACGATGCCCTGATTGAGCAGGTCGATCTTGCGCGCATCGACGTCGAGGCAAAACACGTCGTTGCCAATGTCGGCAAGACACGCGCCCGTTACGAGACCCACATAACCGCTGCCAATGATCGTCAGATTCATGCCCACCTCAAAAGTGATTGGTTCTTCGTTCCATGCGAAGCGTGGCGCACGCAAGCCCCATCGAAAGCGCGTGCGCTCGCTTCACCTCAATATGCGTTTTGTCCGGCGAAACCCTTCCACATGGTCATCGCCACGATGCGCAGGTCCAGCGCGAAGCTCCAGTGCTGCATGTAGTGCAGATCGAAACGCACGCGGTCGCGCATCTTCTCCACGCGATCGGTTTCACCGCGAAAGCCGTTGACCTGGGCCCAGCCCGTGATGCCGGGCTTGATGCGATAGCGCGCCATGTAGCCGCGCACGAGGTCCTTGTAGATGTCGTCGTGCGCGAGTGCGTGCGGACGCGGCCCCACCACCGACATCTCGCCCTTGAGCACGTTGATGAACTGCGGCAACTCGTCGAGGCTCGTGCGGCGCAGGAACGCGCCCACGCGCGTCACGCGCGGATCGTTGCGGCGCGCCTGCGTGATCTGCCCGGCCACTTCCGCGTGAACCTTCATCGAACGGAACTTGTAGATCTCGAACTCGTTGCCATCCAGTCCCTTGCGGCGCTGCTTGAAGAACACCGGACCCTTCGACGTGAGCTTCACGGCGAGCGAAATGGCCGCCAGCAACGGCGCGAGTGCGACCAGCACGCCGCCCGCGAACACGATGTCGAACACGCGCTTGGGCAGCACGCTCAGGTCCGTGACCGGCGAGGCCGCGAGGTTGATCGCCGGCACGCCGAGCAGGTCGACCACGGGCTGGCTGAAGAACGACAGGCTGCGCACGTCCGGGATGAAGCGGATATTCACGAAGTCGTTGCGCAAGGCCGTGACGATGCGATGGATCGTGCGTTCCTTGGTGATCGGCAGGGCGAGCCACAGTTCGCGCACCTCGTTCTCGCGCACGAATTCGAGCATGGCTTGCAGGTTGCGCTCCACGGGCACGCCGTCGATCGCGGCCGCGCCGTCGGCGTCGCTGTCCTCGTCGAACACGAGCGCCGGGTGAAAGCCCGCCTCCGGATGGAAGCGCATGTGCTCGATGAGGAAGCGCCCGTAACGCGGGCCGCCCACCACGGCCACGGCCTTCTGGTTGTAGCCCTCGCGACGGATGCCACGCAGCACCATGTGCACGAGCGCCTTCGAAACGATCAGCAGCGCGACCGAAGCGACGACCCAGTACGCGAGCCACAGGCGCGAGAGCGAATCGGCGCGGTGCACGCTGAAGCTGAGCAGGATGCCCGTGCCCTCCACCGCCAGCCAGGCGGCGCACACGCGCGCAAAGAGGCTGTAGAGCGACTTGCCGCGCCACGACTTGTAGATGCCGAACGCCGGGAACATCCAGATGGCGAGCACGCAGTTGAACGCGAGCGCCACGCTTTCCGCGTCGGTGAGCGGCGAGAGCTGGCCGCGGTGCAAGGCGGCTGCGAGCAGCGCGCCGGCTGCGATGGCGGCAACGTCGAAGATTCTGGCTAGAACGCTGAGCATGTCCGGCACCTCGGGTTAAAAAAAGAAACACGGCCACGCACTGCAAGTCATGGCCGACTGCTTCGAAGTTTCTGGGAGAACGTCGCCGGGAATCGACTGCAATCGACTGGCGCCGCTAATTCTGATCCGAATAAACCCTAATAAAGCGCGATAAAAATTCCGGCCGCAAGACTCAAAAGTATCTCCAAATGTATCGCCCGTTCGAGGTCATTTTTGAGTGATTTTTTTCGGCAAAGATTGCCGGAATCGGCTCCTGCATTGGCTCATCGGTCCGCCAAATCCAGCAGATTTTTCCTGAACCGGCATCTCGATTCGGGTTCTGACTGGAATTTCAGCACCCTTCAGCCGGTATTTTTATTCGATTTTTTATCGAAATTCCTGCATGACGGATCGATGATTTAAATTTAATCCGAATATTTTCCGTTTTCTTCTTTACGACTCTATTTATGACGATTTTAAGCATGCTACAAATCTCAGCACCGATACCTTTTACAGGAGAGCGAAATGACGGATACGGGTTCCGCAACGGCATCGGCGAAAGCGTCGAGCACGCGTGCCGAGACGCGTAACGCATTGCAGGTATGTCCTGTGGTGCTCGCCGGCGGCGCGGGCTCGCGGCTGTGGCCACTGTCGCGCGAGCAATATCCCAAGCAGATGATCAACCTCGTGGGCGAGCAGTCGCTGCTCGCCAACACGGCGGGGCGCCTCGATGCGCTCGCCGAACGCGTAACGCTCGCCGAGCAGTTGCTGATCGTCTGCAATGAAGAACATCGTTTCACCACCGCCGAACAGGTTCGCGCGGCGGGCAAACGCGCACGGCTGATTCTCGAGCCCGCGGGCCGCGATACGGCGCCCGCGCTGACGATCGCCGCCATGCAGGTGGTCGCGCAGCACGAGGACGGCATTCTCGTGGTGATGCCGGCCGACCATGCGCTCGCCGACCTCGATGCGTTCCAGAACGCCGTGGCCGAAGGCGTGCGCCACGCGGCCAACGGTCAGATCGTGACGATGGGCATCGTGCCCACCCGCGCCGAAGTGGGCTATGGCTACATTCACGTGGGCGAGCCGCTCGCGAGCGCCGAGCCCAATGGCGCGCGACGTCTCAACGGCTTCGTTGAAAAGCCCTATTTCGAACTGGCCCAGCAGTACGTCGCTTCGCAGCGCTACTGGTGGAACAGCGGCATCTTCATCGTGCGCGCCTCGACGTGGCTCAAGGCGATTCGCCACTTCCAGCCCGCCATTTACGCGGCGTGCGCGGAGTCGATCGAGCACGGCAAGGCCGATGGCGACTTCTTCCGTGTCGATCGCGAAGCGTTCGAACGCTCGCCTTCGAACTCGATCGACTATGCCGTGATGGAGCCGCTCGCCGGCGACCCGTCGGTCGCGAGCGGCGTGGTCGTGCCGCTCACGGCCGGCTGGACCGACCTCGGTTCGTGGGACACCGTGTGGCAAGTGTCGCCGAAGGATGACGAAGGCAACGTCGCGCACGGCCGCGTGATGTTCGAAGGCGCGAGCGACACCTTCGCGCACTCGGACGGCCGCCTCGTGGCCTGCCTCGGCACGAAGGACCTCGTGATCGTGGAAACCGCCGACGCCCTGCTCGTGGCCGACCGCTCGCGCGCGCAGGACGTGAAGAAGGTCGTGCAGCGCCTGAAGCAGGAACGCGGCACGGAAGCCGTGGCGCACCGCCTCGTGCATCGTCCGTGGGGGCACTACGACAGCGTCGACAGCGGCGAGCGCTTCCAGGTGAAGCGCATCGTGGTCGAGCCGGGCGCGCGCCTCTCGCTACAGATGCATCACCACCGCGCCGAGCACTGGGTCGTCGTGCGCGGCACGGCGCTCGTCACGCGCGGAGAGGAACGCTTCATCGTTTCGGAAAACGAATCCGCGTACATCCCGCTTGGCGTGTCGCATCGGCTGGAAAACCCGGGCAAGATGCCGCTCGAAATCATCGAGGTGCAGTCGGGCTCGTATCTCGGCGAAGACGATATCGTGCGTCTCGACGATCAGTACGGCAGGCAGTGAGTGAAGCGATGAGGAAAGGCTGCGCGCTCCGTGCGCGCGGCCGCGCCGCGTCAACGCACGAGCGTGCGATAGCGCGTTCCGAAGGGGCGGCGTTCGGCGGAGCCCGAAGCCGAGGTGGTGGCGTCACGACCTTCGCTGCTGGTAAGCAGCGTGCTCGTGGCGCTGTAACGCTGCACGGGCGCATGGCGCACGCTGCCGGGCACGGCGGCGGGCAACGCGCGCTTCACGACGGCATTCGACGGGTCGCCCCGCGTGACGTTCAGGCCTGACTGGCCCGTGTGCGGCAACGCGGTTTGTGAGCCGTCGAGATGAGAAGCGCCGTGCAGATCGCTGGGCGTCGCAGTGCCCGTGCCTGTCGGCGGGCACTCGCGCTCGACCCATTCGCGCCCCCAGTCGTAGGCGAAATTGCGCGCGGCTTCGCGGTCCTGGAACGGCGGCCCGATCAGGCCCGAGCGTTCGAGACGCTTGCCGTCCTTGAGGATTTCCACGGCCGCACGAAACATGCGGTTGCGCACGGGCTGTACGGTCAGGCTCATCGTGAAGCCACGCCATTCGGCGACCTGCACGGCTCCACCCGGCGCATGGGCGCGGCGCTCTTCACGCGAGATCGCACGGCCGGACGCGGGCTTGCCAATGCGCGCAGGCGCATGCGTCGCGTCGCTCTGGGGACGCGTTGCGGTCGTTGCGGGCGAAGCGAACGAAGCCGGCAATGCCGGTTCACCGCCCGAGAGCTGCCGCATCATGCTTTCCATGGGATCGGCCAGCGGCGCGTCGGCGAGCGCGGCGGGCGCCTGCCAGGCTTCCGGGCTTTTCCAGTACACGGCCGGCTGGCCGTCGTCCTCGGCAACTTCCTCGGCGGCGACCACAACGGGTTGCGCGTCGGCCTGCGCCGGTTGGGGCACATAAATAAACTTGCGCCCGCGCTGCGACAGCAGTTCGACCAGTTCGATCAGCGTGCCGCTCACGTGCCACTCCTCGAAACGACGGCGGCAGGTGGGCCCGGACGGATAACGCGCGGGCAGGCGCGACCACGACTCACCGGTCGTCAGGATCCACAGGACGGCATTGGCCACGACTCGCGGCTCGGCGCGGGGGCGGCCGCGGCGATTGAGTCTGATAGGGGGTTCATCGGATACGAGCGAAGACACCTGCATCCACTCGTCGTCGCTCAGTTCATCGAAATTCATGCTGTTCTCCACGCAGCCGGACCGGGGCTGCTGTGACGGAGCACTCGCTCGCGGATCTTGCTGTCCGCGTTGGCTAGCTCGGTTGCACCATATGCTTATATGACGTGTTCATTTGCGTCGCCGGACGCACTCTGGCAGTGCGTTTTTTCACGCTATTGACGCAAAAAACGTGGTCTCACTCGTGCAGGGGAGAATTTGTGCAGGAAGCATACCACCTGAAACCAGCCGATGAGGAGGGCCGTAATAAGTGTTACGGTTAGAAACAACTGTGAATTTTCTAGTTTTCCTTTATTTTCAGTGCCTTAACTCGCATTTTTGCAGTTTCCGCAATGGGTAAACTTGAGCATGCGTGGGTAAATGAAATCAATCACTTAGCATGGCCATTCTAGATCGACGCGCATGGCTCATGCGATACCACTCTATAACCAGACGCCAACCATGAACCCCGTCTCAAGAGCCGCCTCACTCCCTCGTGGCGGCCTCTTTTCATGTGTGACGCCCTGGGCCTCCCGCAGCCATCAGGTGCGTCACGCATAGCGCATGAATACGCTGAACAACTGGCGAGCGATAATCAAGAAACCATCCGGTCTTCAAATTGAAAAGCGCGTGGAGGTCAGAGTCGTCCTTCGGGAAGTGATTCACACTCTCCTGCCCGGCGATCACGCGTGATGCCTCGACGAGCCGGGCGCGTTCCAGCCAGTCGCACTCCGCGCCGTTCGAGCTGAGCCATATCTGTGCCGATTCGATCAGGTGATCCGTGCGCAGCCACGCTCCCTCACGAGCAAACGCAAAAAGCTGACCCACTACAAGGAAGCACAACAGCTCAGCGCGCGCCTCATCGTCGAACGGCTTCATTGTTTCCCGGTGCTCGCCGCGCTCTTGGGCGTTGCCTTCGCAGCGCGCGGCGGCGCGGGCCGCGCCTCGGCGTGCATCTCGCTGGCCGGGAAGAGATTGAGGAACGAGCGCGCCTCATCGGTCGAGCGCGAGGCGAGCCAATTCGAATACTCGTCGGGCGGCACGATCACTACGGACCGCTTTTCATCGCCCGGCTTATGGAAACGGTTCATGAGTGGATGGTCGGCCGCGTTGACCGTCAGCATCGTGAACGACCACGCCTTGCCCTCTGGCTCGGTCCATTCGCGCCACAAGCCCGCGATTCCAAACGGCGCGCCGTCCGCCATGCCGATGCGCCAGCGCACGGCCTTCCCTGTTTCGTAGTTCGGCTCGTAGAAGGCCTCGCACGGGATCAGCGCGAGCTGCTGCTTTTTCCATGCGCCGCTGAAGCTGCGCCGCTCGCCGACCGTCTCCGCGCGCGCATTCATCGTGTCGAACACCTTCACGCCCTCTGGAATGTGCTTGCGCGGGACGATGCCAAAGGTCGCGAGGTCCGCGCGCGTCTCGCCATCGACGCGGCGTATGATCGGCGCGGCGTAGTCCTTGTAGATCTCGTCTCGCCAAGGGCTATCGGGCGGCTCCACGCCGAAGTGCTTGAAAATGTGGTCGCGTCGCGCGGCCGCGTAGTTCGTGCACATGGTGCGCTCCGACAGTGGAGAGGAGCCTCATTCTGGCAGAATCCGCGCGCAGCGCTTAAAACTAGCTCATCGGCCTGACTGGCAACGCCGCCCATGCCTCCAGTCGCCGCACGACTAGATCCGTACTGTGGTCGTCAAGGTCGAGGCCGCCCGGACACGCCGCCGTGTCGATGAGGCGAGAGTCCTGCTCCAGCAAATGCTGCATCTCGCTGGGCCGATAAATCCAGCGCGGGTCGAGGCGCGGATACCGCAATCGCGACTTGCGTGCGCGGCTCGGTGATGGTGCCCACCACGTGCGCGAAACCGATAAATACCCCGCTGGACATGCTCGGATGAGCCTGCTATTTTTTGCGCTGGGTCGCATATCTGCCGCAACCCAGCCCTCCAAGGGCGTTCGCAACCGCCCTTGGTTGTATATGCCCGCCGCTCTCCATGAGCGGCGGGCTCTTTTTTGGATACAACGCTTCGACAGGTTTCGAAACATGGACGATGCGCGTATCGCCTGCTATTTTGTAGATCGGTTGCACTGACACTCCGCAACCATGGGGCTTCCCCTTTTCAGGGGAATAGCGTTTGACGGGTCGCCGCGGCTCCCGCGATGCGGCGACCTCGTTTTACGCGACCAGTGGCTTGCTCGACGCCGCGACCCAAGCCGTCAACCTTTTCTCCACGAGCTCCATGCTGTGGTCGTCCAGGTCGAGGCCGCCCGGCCACGCCGCCGTGTCGATGACGCGAGCATCCTGATCGAGCAAATGGAGCATCTCGCCTGGCCGGTGAATCCAGCGTGGATCGAGGCGCGGATACCCGAACCACGCATCCTTCCCGTTCGCAACGATCACAAGGCGCGCCAGCTCCGCAGCGAAGCGCTGGTAGTACGCCAGGTTCGCCCCCTTCGGCGGCTCGAAGGCGTGCAGCGCGCCGACCTGCGCCGCCGGCAGGAACAGCGGCGTGTACGTCGTGCGCCAGCCTCCGAGCGAGTGCCCCTCGACGTTGAACACGGTGCCGCGCGGCACGAGCGCTTTCGCCCACGCCCAGATCTCGTCGCATGCCTCGTACGCGCCGCGCGTCACCTGCGCGCCGCCGCCCACGTCCACCGGCCACAAGTCGATGTCGTCGAGCAGATCGCCGATCTGGAGCGCGCTGAAGCGCGTCCCGCTGATCGAGAGATAGACGCCACCCGCGTCGCGCGACAGCACCGCCTGGCTGTCGCCGTCCCTGAACTGCCCTAGCCACGTGCACCCGAGCGCCTCGAATGCCGTTTTCGACTGCGCCGGGTTCATGACGTAGGCAGCATTCGCCCGGCGCGCCGCGGCGAGGATCGCCGCGCGATTCACGACGCGCTCGACGCGGCAAGCGGCGCGGAGCCCTCCGACGCACCGGACGCGGCGGCCGGCGCTGCCGTCTGGACCGGCGCGCCGTACACGTCGAGCCAGTTCGAGAGCGCAATGGACGCCGCACCGAGCGCAAGCTTGATCGCGGTTGCGGTGGCCGCGTCGAGCGGCAGCAACGAGACGAGGCCGATCGCCTGCGGAATGACCGTATCGACCAGGCTCTTGGCGTTGGTGGCGTCGAGCTGTGCGACGGCCGTGCACAACTTGCCGTTGTCGTCGGCCAGCTTCTTCAGGTTCGGATCGGCCGGCACGAGCGCGCTGAGATCGAGCAGCGCGGGCTGAATGAGACCGCAGGCCTTCAGCACTTTGCCTTGCGCATTGCTCGCGAGCGATTCGATGGTCTGCTGGACCTGCGAGGTGCAGCCTGCGAAAGCGATGGACGCGACAAGACCTACCGCGATGAGCAGCATACGTTTCATGGTGATTACCCTCTTGAGATGTGCCGCGAGTGCGGCGGGAGAAAAATCAGAAGCGCCAGCGGGCGCCGAGCTTGACGGAGGTTCCGGTGCTGCCTTTCTTGACCGTGACGCTCATGCGCGTCGACGGCGGGATTTCGGCATAGGCCACGCAGCAGGAAATGTCGTGCGTGTCGGGATTGATGAGCGGCAGGACCTGCACGTGAGTGCAGCCGCCCAACGCCGCGGCGAATGCAACCGCGAGCGCGCGCATTACTGAAGCGTCGATGCACCGGCCGCCGGTTGCGGCACAGGTGACGGCGCGGGCGCTGCGGCAACCGCCGGATCAGCAGATGGATCAACGAGCGTGCGCGGTAGCGGCGCCGTGAGGGGCTGCGAAGCCTCGATCGTGGCGAACTGCGCGGGAAGCACGGTGGAGCCTCCGGCCGCCGACTGGTGCCCGAAGAACGCCGCGATGAGGCCGACTGCAATCGTAATCAGCGCGCCAATCTGGTTGATGAACGGGTCGATCGCAGTGCGACCGTTGTAGACGAATACCGCCCACAAGACCATGAGCAGCAGCACGAAGACCGCCGCGAGCGCGGCAACGATGATTTTCAGGCGAATGGACATGCAATCCTCCAGGTGAGTGCCGCGCGCGGCGGCAAAGAAAAAGCCGCACGAGGCGGCTCTTTGATGGTCGTTCGATCGGCTAGGCGGTCGGCATGACGTCGGTGAGCATCGCGCTGCATAGGCGCACGGCCCGACTCTTCACCTGCCCGTACCACGCCGAGTCCTTCATCTCCGCGGCGCTTGTGCCCCAGTCGTGCGCCTGCATCGCGGCGAGCGCCCTCTTGAAGCCGAGCAGCTTGGTGATGCCCATGTTGAAGCACATGTTCGCGAGCACGCGCTGGCGCACCTCGCTCAGCGCCCGCCACCACGACAGATAGGCGTCGAGCTGGTGAAACGTGTCGCCGACATCGGCCGTCAGCAACTGCGTGATCTGCGCGTCGGATAGCGGATAGGTCCAACCGGACGGCAGCGGCGAGGCGTCGAGGTTGTGCCCCACGCCCACGGTGTTCTTCGGCGGCGTGGACGTGTCCTTGTATGGCCAGCGCCGCACGGCCTCGTCGCGGCGCAGCTCGGCGTATAGCAATGTCAGATTCATTCGCCCGCCCCCTTACGGCCACCGTTCTTGATGAGGTAAAACGCCTGAAGCAGGATGTATCCGGCCGTCAGGAGCGCCACCCACCAGTTGATGTCGTGACTCAGAAGCCAGAGCCAGAAGTTGCCGCCCACGGCCGGCGCTGCCTTCACAACGCTCGCGGCAAGGTCGCTTCGATTCATCAGGTCCCCGGAAATAAAAAAGGCCGCCCGAAGGCAGCCATATTGCGAAACGTATTGGTGAGGTTTTTCGGGACTAGATCTAGTCCGGCCACACGAGCGCGGGCAACTCCGCAAGCAGATCGGGAATCGTCGGCGCGGCGCGCTTGCCCGCCTGAACATCAGCGAGTGCCTGATAGCAGTACGACCAGCAGGCGTCTCGCCACACGATGCACGCTTGTCCTTCGGCGGCGAACTTCGCGTTTGCGCTGGTCGCATACGTGCATGCCGACAGGATGCCGTCGTAATTGCGCTCGCTTGCCTTGCTGTCGAGCAGCGCCTGCACGGCAATCGTGTAGTCGGAGACAGTCGGCGCAGTCACCGGCGCGGCGGGAGTCGCCACGACATTCGAGTCAGGAACTGCCAGCTGATACTGGCCCGCCGCGTTGATGACCCATCCGTACAGCAGCTCGGTCGTGCCAGCAGGGTTTTGTGCCAGATACAGGGCATTGGAGGCCGCCTCTGCCTCGGCCTGCGTCGCGTAGATATAGGGCGGTTGCGGATTCGCCATCACATCACCTCATTCGCCTGGAGTTCGACTTGCCAGTGGATATTTGTCGCGGCCACTCCGGTCACGTTGACCTGCAACGCGCCATTTGTGGTGTCCGCCACCAGTGCGAGCGTCCACGCTGATGCAGCAGAGGACGCATATGGACTGCTGATAGCTGAACCGACAATCGCGACTGTGCTCGCACTCGCGCCGCGCGTAACGAGCGCATCGCCCTTCCACGCCTTCGCGACCGTGCCGCTAGCGTTGCGAGCAACGGCCGTGAGCGAGACATACACCGCAGAATTGTTGCGCAGGACAAGCTGATTGGTCGCGGCGGCACTGCCGTTTTCCGCCGTGGCAGTGAGCGTCAATGCGGATGTGGTCGAAGACTGCAACCCCGTAAAGGTGAACTGCGTATTTCCGACGCCGATGCTCTGATGTCCGAATGCAACCTGCCCGGCGATCATATTCGTGGTAGCAGATTGCCCCGCCGCGACGGATGCGTAGCCGGAGGAAACACAGCCTGCTCCGATAGCAATAGCCTCGCCGCCCGAGGCAGTATTGCTACTTCCGACTGCAACAGCCAAGGATCCCGAGACCGTATTGCTACTCCCGATCGCCGCACCCGCGCTCCCACTTACGACATTAAATGACCCAGCCGCAATTGAACGAACGCCCGATGCAACCTGAGCCGGGTCGGTGCGATACGCCTGTAGATCAATCGCGCGCTGCCCTCGCTTGTTTCCGCCCGTCGTAGTGCCGTCTGCAATTGCGAGGGCAAAGGAGCCCGTTCCTTTCGGGACATATGCCACGTCCACGTTGACCGCGGCGTTACTTGCCGAGAGCGCCGCAACAGGGACGGTATCGTTCGGCGCGGCCGTCGATAGCGTGTCGGTGAAATCCGCGAGCCCGCCCGACGACGCGGGAAGTTGACTTGTCGGGACCAGTCCATCGGCGCCGAGCGTTGCAAGGCCATTCGCGGTGCCCTTCTGTGCAATGAAATCGCTGATCTGACTCTGGAGCTTGCCGAGCGCGCTGAGCACCGTATCCGCAGCAGTGATGACCGCGTTCGTCGCCGTCGACAGGCCCGTGAGCACGGTCGCGAGCACGCGCGACGGCGTGAAGTACTGATTCGTCGCGCCCTCGGGAACGGCGTCCGTGCTACCGGGTGACGCGCTGATCTCGATGTACGCCGAACCGCTCCAGCGATAGATTTTGCCGCTGTCGTCCGCGACGTAGATCTTGCCGGTTTCGCCCGTGGCCGGAAACGCCGCGAGATTCGCATACTCGAGTACGTCGTCCACGTAGCTCGGCAGATAGGCAGCCGCCACCTTTCCGGTCGAGTCGAGCGGCGCGACACCGTTTGCCGCGCCGACTGCGCTCGCCGCGACTGCGCCGACGTTTGCCGCAGTCGGCAACGGGTGCACGTGATCCGATCGCGCTGCGGTCGCCGCCGTGCCGGCCGATGCACCGCCCAGCGCCGCGCCGACCACATTGCCTACCGCCGCCGCACTGGCCGCGACGCCGTCGAGCTTCGTCTTGTCCGCAGCCGACATCGAGCCAGATGCGCTCTCGGTGGCCGCGTTGATACCCAGCGTGGGATTCGAGCCGCCCGTCGACGTCAGGGGCGCCGTCACGCTCACGGTGCCCGTGCCGCCGCCGCCGCTACCATCCGCGCCCGCGTGAACGAAGATCTCCCGGTTGGCCGTGTCGGCATCCGGCGTCGTGGGCGTCGTGCCAGCGTCGATGCGGCGCCACGCCGAGCCTGCGTAGGTTGCGAGATCGTTCACCGCATAGGCGGCGTCGCCCGACCAAGCGCCGCGCGGCGTCACGCCCGCCGGGCCCTGCGCACCCGCATCGCCCTTGTCGCCCTTCGGCCCCGCATCTCCGGTGTCACCCTTCGGGCCCGCGTCGCCTGTATCGCCCTTGGCGCCCACGTCACCTTTGTCGCCCTTCGGCAACGTGAGGTTGAGCTTCTGGTTCGGCACATCGCCCGTAATCGATGCCGCCGCCGTATCGCCCTCTTCGACGGTGCCGATGGACAGCGCAGCGCCCGCGCCGCCGCCGTTCTTCGCCAGCAAATTGAGCTTGTCGATGTAGTCCGGCTGCCCCGGATAAAACATGTCGCCCATCAGGCCTCCTGAATCGAAATCGAGCCGGTGTAATTCGCCACGAAGTCATGCCCCAGCGAGCCCAGATCGGAGAGCTTTCCCCAGATCTGGTACTGCTGCTCCTGCAACGGGTCGGCAGACTCGGGAAAAAGGCTCACGAAGATCGGGCGCGCGAAGCCGCTGCCGCGCAGGATCGACATGAACTGGTCGCGATCCACCGGCGGCATCCACGAGAGACTCACCGCGAGCGTTCGATACTTCGTGCCGCGATCCGTGATCAGGTCGCCCGCGTCGTTGCGCGTGTTGGTCGTCGAGTCCTCGACCGCGAGCTTCGGGTTCCAGGCCGCGTTGGTCGTCGGCGACCAATACGCGCCTGCCACGAGGCGCGAGGCCTCGATGTAGCCCGCAGCATTGCCGGGGTCCGCGAGGTCGATCACGATCTGCTCGACGGCCGCATGCGCGAACCACGCGACGGCGTACGTCCCGCCGCCGAACGCGAAGGCATTGCAGCCGAGCGACTGCGTGCCCCAACCGAACAGCCCCAGGGGCGCATACGGGCACGCAGGCTGCACGCCGGTATCGAATGCGGGCACGGCATCACCGGCGATCGTGTAGCCGCGCACGCGCATCGTCGCCCCGCTCGTGAGGTTGCAGAACGGCAGCACGACGCACGCGACCAGCTCGGGCGTCGGCCACGTCGCCGTGAGCGTGGCGCTCGTGCCCGTCGCGCGCCACACCTGCGACTTCAACTGCGTGCACAGGTTGGTAACGGGCAGCGCGCCCGCCGTGCTGCTCGCGCCGAGCGTCGCGCGGTCCGCTGCGTTGTCGTAGACGACGCGCAGATTAGGCATTCGCCGCCTCCAGGCGCGCAACGCTGAGACCCACCAGCGCGAGCTGCGCATTCAGCGCGGCGAGCATCTCGTCGGTCACGTCAGCTTGCAGAATCGGGCGCTGCATGTGCTGGGGCTGCTCTGCCTGCTGGCCATCGACCAGCACCTGCTCATACGTGGTGAGCACCGGACGGCGAAACGGCTGCGGCATGACGTCGTTCGGGAAGTTGATCGACAGGCTGAGTGCGGTGGACTTGCGAACTTCGGTTGCCATGAGGGCTCCTGAAATAAAAATGCCCGCGCACGGCGGGCTCGAAACGGTGTGACGCGGCTGCTCTAGCCGCAGAGATAAACGCACGCGACCTGCCCGACCTCGGCAGCACTCGCAAATGAAATGGCTTCGCGCGCCCGCGCGACCGTGTAGCCGCGCACGACGTCGTCGGACTGGCGCATGCCCTTGCCGGGCGTCGACGAGGTGACGATCAGGTCGCCTGCCTCGATGTCGCCGCCCTCGCCGCAGACATTCAGTTGCCCTTCGCCAAGCGCGTTCATCGTGAGCACGGAATACGAATCCTTGATCGCCTCGTATTCGGCGCTCATGACGTTTGTCCCATCCTCTTCGGTGTGGTCGATGAGCGCGGCCGGCTGCGCGCGCGACAGCGCGCCACCGACCGAGGCAATCACGCCGATGGCGCCCTTCTGCGTCGGCTTCGACGACGTCGCCACCTCAAAGATGGTGTTCGACAGTCCGCCGCGCCCGCGGCACTCGACGTCGATCACGATGTCGCCTGTCGTCATCTCGACTCCATTCGGATACAGCGCATCGTGCGAGCCAGTGAACGGGCCGTGCGTGCCCGACTCCGCATAGAAGGCGTACCCGCTCGCCGTGCCCACGAGGCCCGATGCCGTCACGGCGATGTTCTGCCCTCGAATCGCGTGGCAGTTGTAGCTCGACTGCCGTGCCGTCGCGGTGAGCGCCGTGAGGTCGCCATAGCTCGTGGTCACTACCGGCGTATTCGACGTGTAGTACTGGTTGCTGAAGTTGGCGATGCCAACGAGCATGTTGTCGACCTGAATGACACCGGCGCTGTTGATCTCCAGCGCGTAGCCGCTCGACGAGTGGCCAGTGCCGACATTCATCGTCACGCCGTTCAGCGTGCCCGCGTTGACCTGGTTCGCGTTGATCGCGCCGGAATAGATGACGCCCGCCGCGAGCGTGCCGGCGCCGATCTGGTTCGCCGCGAGAGAGCTGGCATAGGCCAGGGTCCCGAGGTTCGTCACCTGCGTCTGGCCGTTCAGTGCGCCGCTCACCTGCGTGTTCAGGTTCACGGTGTTGAGCAGCGCCAGCGCACCGAGGCCGCTCACACTGCTATTCGCCAGTTGCCCCGTCACCTGAGTTGCAAGGTTCACCGCGCTCAGCGTCGCGAGCGCACCGAGACCCGTCACCTGCGACGTCGTCACGCTGCTCTGCGTGGCCAGAGAGCCGAGCCCCGACATATTCGCCGTCGTCAGCTTCGTGCCCGCGCCGAGGATGATGTTGCCGCTCGCATCCTTGACGGTGAGGTTGCGTGTGTCGAGCCGGTCGGCCGTCAGCGATCCCGCGACCACCTGCGACGCCGAGATCGCGCCTGCCGCGACCGTGCCGAACGTGACCGCGTTCGCTGCGATGGACCCAGCGACGATCGCATTCGCCGCGACGGCCGCCGCCGTCACAGAGTTCGCCGCGAGCGCGGGCGTCGTCACCGCGCCCGTACCGATCTGCGTGCTCGTGATCGTGCCGACGAGATCGCCCGTATTGACCACTGCGGTCCACGCCGTGCCGTTGTATCGGTAGAGCTTTCCGTCCGAGATCTGGAACACCACCTTCGGGCCGGTGTATCCCGTTGGCGAGGGCAGCGTCTGCGCGAGACCGACAGGCTCGATGGTCTTCGCGAAGTCCGAGACATCGACCGTATCCTGCGTGGCGAGGTCACCCAAGCCGGTCACGCTGTCCGCCGGCACCGTCACATTCGGCGGCAGGCTCACCGGCAGGAGGCGCGGATTCGTCGCCTCCAGCAGGATGTCGCAATAGTTGACGACCGTTGCCATTAGATCAGCACTCCAATCGTGATGCGGCCCGATAGCCAGTCGCGGCCGATCGAAACGACGAGGCCGGTTTTCCCCGCCGCGAGTCCGAAGCGCTCGTGCGTGATCGTCATCGCGTCGCCGAGCTCGACCAGCATCAGCCACGCGTAGGCCGTGAACTGGTAGACGTGCCGCGGCACCTTCCAGAGGCCCAGACGGCGCTGCGCCTCGGCCTGCGCTTCGGCTTTCACCAGCAGGTTCGTGTCGACCTCATCCGGCTCAGTCGTGAGGCTGTAATTCGACGCCACCGCGTCGTCGCTCGCCGTGACCGTCACCCACTCCTGCGCAAACAGGTCCTTGCTGGACTGCGGTATGCCCGTCTGAAGCTGGTTCTGGACGGTGTAGTTGTGGCAGAAGCCGAGTTTCACAGCCGCCTGCACCGTCGAGCGCTCCGTGATTGCGAGGCTGCGCAGTTCCATGTCCGAGGCGGTCACCGACCACGGCGTACCAGTCGCCGGCAGATCGAGTTCGACGAGCCGCAGCAAGCCCGCCGTCGTCACGATCAGCGACGCACCCACGGACGCCGCGAGGCCCTGGCAGCAGTCCAGCACGTTCGTTTTGTCGGACAGGTACACACCGACTGCCTGCGTGTGCGCCGCGTTGAACGCCGCGAAGTTCGCGGTGTCGATGTCGGCTGCGGTGTAGCGCTGTGAGGGCGTGCCGTAGCTCGTCGCCAAGCGCTGGATGATCGGCGCCACGGTGTTCGCGTAGCCGCCGGTGTTGTCGCCCTGCGCGCTCACCGTGATCTGGCCAACGGGCGACTGAGTGAGCGTGAACTTTCCCGCAGCGAGGCTCGGCTTGATGGATACCGGCGCGCCGTTGTCGCGCACCTCGATCACGCCTTCAATCGCCCCTTGATGGACCTGGTATTCCAGCGTCGCGGTGTTCGTCGAGAGCGGCTCCACGTTGAAGGCCTCGCCGAACAACACGGGAAGCAGGCGATCGGCATTCTGCGTGCCGTCGTTGAGCGTGGTGTCGGTCACCGACGTGTTGAGGCGCTGAAGCTTGTCGGTGAGTTGGAGCACGAGGCTCTCGCGCTTCGTGGTATTGATGTCCCGAATCACGCCGTCGAGGATCGGCCGAAACTGCGCGCGGGGCCATCGCACGTCGCCGAAGAAAACGCGAATGCGCCGGTTGACCCAGACGTCGTCGAGCCACGCGTCGCGCGAGCCGTCGTCGTTGGCGACCTCGAAGTCGCCGAACGAGATCGACGCCGAGCCGCTCAGGTCGATCGATTCCGAAAACTTGACGCCACTGTTGATGACCGGCAGGTACGCCGTGTTCGCGGGCGTGTCTGCCGGGCCGGTCGTGTAGCCAAGGTTCGACAGGTAGCGCGTCGTCTCTACGCCGCCCGTCTGAACCTGCGCTTCGACCAGCATGCAGCGCGCGGCCTCGGGGTCTTGCAGCCACGCAATGAAGTCCTGATCGGTCATAGGCTCTGAAATGAAAAGGGGCACCCGAAGGTGCCCCATATGGGATTGCCTAATTACCGCTTGGGCGGCCTGGCGCTCTGCGTTCGAACCGCAAGATCAGTTGCATCTTGCGAGCCCGCCACGATCGTCTGTGCGCTTTGCGTCGTCGCTGCCGCAACCACTGCGGCGTTTTGCTGTGTCGCCTGCACCAGCGCACTCTCAAGTTGGCCAATGCGCGAGTTCAACGCCTTCACCTCAGTAATCAGCGCAGCGTTGTCGCTCGTACCGTACTTGCTGTAGTCGATCGGCTTCAGTGCCGTGCTTAGCTGGTCGTTCGTGTACACGCGACCCGGCGACTTGAAGTCGACAATCTCCGGCCCGTTCTCCCCCACGAGCGCGAGGCCTGCTGGCGCAAGCCCACCAACAGCATAGGCACCCGTCAGCTTGGCGTTCTTGAGGTCGCCCTTGATCTGGTCCAGCGTCTCCTTGCCGTTGTAGAGCTGGTCGGTATAGAACTGCAAACCGCCCGCGTCAGCCGCACGCCCGAGAATCTGCTGATACGCATCTCCAATCAACTCCTGGTCGGCGCTGTACTTGAAGTCCGAGAGCGTCTTGCTGCCATTCGCAAACGAGTCCGTCCAGTAGCTCACCTCATTCGCGGTCGGCGTGCGACCGAGCATGCTTTGATACAGGCTCGTGATCTGGTCGCCGCCCGTCGCCGTACCCGTGCCGATGATCGAAGCCAACTGCGCCGCGATCTCGCTCGGCAGGCCTTGCAGGATCGAGGGTACTTCCGATTGGATACCTGCCGCCTGCTCGATCGCATCGAGCGTACTGAGCTGCTGCGCAAGCTGCCCCATCACGCCCTGATACTGCGAGCTCGCACTCGACACCTGACCCGACACGATGTCACGCAGTTGCGTGAGCTGGTCAAGCGACTGCTGGGAAAGCTGGTCGCTTGACTGGCTCTGCGAATTGAGTGAGTCGCCGAATGCGCTCAACTGCGAGGTCACCGACGCGAAGATCTGCGTGTAGGTGTCGGAGCTAGCGTAGTACGTCTGCGCCAGCTTCAGGTAGCTGTCGGCCGTCGTCGACAAGTTGCCGATCGCCGTCTGATCCCCGCCTTGCGCCTTAGCCAGCGTATCGGCATACAACTGTGCCGCGTCCGCGAGCTTCTCGCTCGGCGTTTCCGTCGACAGGTCTCCCGCCTTCAGGCTTTGCACATAATCGCGGATCTGCTTGACCTGATCCGTCAGCGCCGAGACAGACTGAGTTTCGGTCTGGTAGCGCTTCGTGATGAGGTCATTGAGCTGCGTGGCCAGGTCGATCTGCTGCGTGAGCGACACACCACCGCCCGTCATCTCCGACCAGAGCGAGCTGATTTGAGCCGACGTATCCGCGTCGTTGCCCGTGAGCGACGAGTTGATGGAATCGAGCAGCGACGATGCATTCGACTTGTCGGTGTACAGCGACTGCGCGCTCGACGAGAGCGCCGAGATCGCAGTCTTCTGCGCCTGACCGATCGCCGCCTGCATGGCTGCCATCGATTGCTCGGCGGCCGATGCTACCTGGCCGAAAGTCGGTGCGAGCGCGAGCAGCGCATTCTGAAGGTCTTTCATCGGCTGCGATGAGGTGTCCATGTTCTCGACGAGCGCCTGAAATTCAGCGTTCGTCTTCGGCATGGCCACGCCGAGCGCATCGAACTGCGCCTTCAACTGCCCCTGCGCCACAGCGGCCTGCTGGTCGGAGGTGTAGATCGCGCTGTAGTAGTTGTTCCACAGCGACTGCTGTTGGTCCGCTGCCTCCTGTGCGGCCTGTTGCGCGGCTGCTGCCGCCTGCGTCATCGTGTTGAATGCTGGCGCCAGCGCAAGCATCTGCGCGTAGAGCTGTTGCCCGGCAGCCGTCGAAAGATCGATGCCTTCGACGGCTTGCCGGAACTGCTCGTTCGTCGTGACGCTGGATTCGCCCAGCGCGGCAAGCTGATCCTTGACGGCTTTCGCCTGGTTCGCCGTCTGCTCGGCCGCCGGTACAAAGTTTTGTTCGAAGTACGACGCGTTCGTGTTGAACTGGTCGATTCCCCCGGAGAGATTGACAACCGCAAGCTGCGCATCGGTCGACGCGCTCTTCAGGTTGTCAAAGTCCGAGCCCATCGTCTGGATCGCAGTGAACAGCGATTTCAGCTCGTTGAGGACGCTTTCGATCTGCGTCACCTGGTCCGAACTCAGCGTCGATGCGTCGAACTGTTTCAGGTAATCCGCATAGGGCTTGTCGAGATTCGCATCCTGCAAGCTCTTGATGACCGAACGCTGGAGTTGCAGGCTCAAGTCGTTCAGGACCGTGGTCGAGTCCTTCACGCCACCCAGGTCAACGCGACCCGGATCCCACTCGTTCGGATCGGTCGTAAAGCCTGCCGTCACGAACGAATTGCCCTTCTTCGGACTCACTTCGTAGCCTGCATGATACGTACCAAGGTCGGCAATGCTGCCGCCCAGGGACGTAGCCATCGACTGAATGGTCTGGAACGTCGAGTTGATCTGAGACGTTACCTGCTCACTCGCTGGATCACCACCAGACGGGCCAGTACCAACCTTGGTAGCGGCCGTGCCATCGGTCGTGTACGTGGCGCCATTGCGCGTCTCGCCGCCACCGAAAAGCGATCCGACCAGGCCACCAAGCGCTGAGCCGATGACTGCGCCAACTGGCCCCCCAACGTACGAGCCCGCGAGACCGCCGAGCGTGCCACCGATCTTCGATCCCGTGCCACCGAACATGCTCCCAACCATGTAGCCCGTGCCGGCCGCTCCGAGCATGCCCCCCAGATCGTTCATATTGCCGAGGCCACCGAGATTGAATCCTCCGCCGCCCGAAGCCGAAAAGCCATAGCTATTCGAGCCAATCAGCGAACCATCACCATACGCCGAATACAAGTTCGACGCCGAGGCAACGTTGCCGGCCACATCGGTCGACAATCCCGAAACGCCACCGAGAGAACCGAGTATGGACGAACTCGCCCCGGAGACCATTGAGCTGGTTCCGCCCAGATTGAGCAGGCTCGCCAACGAACTCCCACTGGAAATCAGCCCGGACAAGTCAGTGAGACTGCCGCCTGTCGTACCCAGCAAGGCACTCTGCACGCCCTGCCCGCTGACGAGCCCAGCAATCTGCGCGACCACCTTGACGACGAAGGGCTTCGCGAACTCGGTGTAGAGCGCATCAACGACCGTGGATTCGAACGTATTCTTCAATGACGATGTGAAGCTACTCCACGAGTTCTTGCCGTTCGTGAGCATCAGCAGGAAGCCGTCATGGAAGTCATTACCGAACTGATCGATCGCGTGCTTCCACTGGTCAATCAGCGGCTTGTTATATTGATTCACAAGCCACTGGTTGTACTGCTCGATGAGGCGCTTTTGCGCCTCTGTGCCGTCCCCAGCGTTGTCGATCAGGTCCTGCCACTTCTTTGCATCAAGCGCCACAAGTGCGTCATTGCGCTGCCGCTCATCGGCGATGCTGTTCGCCGCGAATTGCTCATTTTGCTTCTGCAACTGCGTCGCTGCTGCGAGTGCATCGCGCTGCGCCTGATAGCCGCCAACGACCTTCGCGAGCGCGTCAGCTCTTACGAGAAGATCCCGCTGCTCCTGTTCGGATAGCGGGTGACCGTCTCGCTGCGCTTTGTTGATCGTCTCACGCGCCTGCGCCTCATATTGTAGTTGCGTGCCCATCAGCTTGCGCGCTTCACCCTCCGTGCCATACAACGCAAGGTCCTGCGCCAGCGCGTCCTGCTCGCTTTGAGCCGACGCACTCCATTTGTCGATCTGCTCGTTGTAGGCCTTCTGGGCCGCCGCCTGATCCTTCTTTGCCTGTATCTGCTTTTCAACCGCCGCGAGTGTCTGCGCGTAGCCGAGCAATTCCTTCAACTGCGCATCCGACACCTTGCCGATGCGATCCGTTTGCGCGAGGCCGAGCTGCTGCTCGATCTGCAAAACCTTCTTGTCGCCGTCGCTGATCTTGCCTTGCGCGCCGCTGTATTGGTCCATCAACGCGAGTTGCTGCTCCTGCGCTGCGATCTCTGCTCGCAGGTTGGCCGCGTCACGGTTCCCGGTTGCCTGAGCATTCGACGACCCGCCTTTAGCGCTCTTCGCCACCGCAGCGGCAACCGTCGCATTCTCAGCGGCTTCCGAGTAGTTTGCCGGGTCAAGTTGATCGGGGTTTGCCTGCGCCGCAGCGCGCGCCGAGGCGTAATACTTGCGAATGCTCGTAATTTCATCGTCGCGAATCTGCTCACGCGAGCGCAGATTCTTCTTCAGGTCATCGATATGCTTCGACGCTGAAATGCCATCAGCCTGCTGCTGGGCGAGCATGCTCTGAATGCCTGCGGAATCCGCATGCTGTGCTGCCTCCTGTCCAGCGGATGCAAGATCCTGCTGAAGGCTCGCCAGATGGCTCATGACGTCGGCATTGGGTGTCACACCTGCCGACTTGAGACCATTGACCTGCTGCTGGAAGTCCTCGACGGCAGCACGGGCCGCGTTGACCGCATCAGCAGGCGTTTCCGGCTTGCCCGCGTTCATGGCCGCGCGCCAGAAGTCCGACCAGGACTTCTCGGCTTCCTTCAAAAGCTGCGGCAATGCCCCGAGCGGCAGCTTCTGGTTCTCAAGCGAGGTCGTGAGTGCATCGGCGGCCAGCTTCATCGCCGCGGCTTTGTCGCCATGCTCCTCAAGTGCCTTGATTTCGTCATACTGAGCGAGCGTCAAGAAGTGATACTGCTCATTCATCTTCTCGGCGCCCTTGGCGACGTCGTCACTCATCGAGACGAACTGCGCAACCACCTTGTCGACGCTTTCGCCGGTCGCTTCCGACATGGCCACCGCCGCGGCGCCAACCGACTCCAGAGCACTGCCACTGACCTTGCCAGACGCTACCAGGGCGGTAAGCGCCTTCTCCGCTTCCGTGACTGCCCCGTTGGATGACCCGATGCGCTGAGCCATATCGTCGACCTGGCCCGCCGTGACACCCGCATAATTCGCCGTGGACGCGAGCGCCTTGCTCAGACGATCCGACTCTTCATAGCCCTTGACTGCTGCCACTGCGAACGCTGTAGCGGCCACGGCGGCAGCGGTGAAGCCGAGGACGAGAGGACTCGTCAGGGTCTCGACGACATCCATCCGCTCAGCCATCACCATCAGCGAGCCGCCGAGGTTGCTCCAGCTACCCGTCACAACCTCGTGCGCAAGCACCACGAGTTCCTTGCGCGCGCCCGCCGTGTGCAGGCCGAGGCTATCCATCGCCTTGGCGCCGCTGGTTGCGCCGTCGGCGACTTCGTTGAGCATCGCGCGGCTGCCGGCGATGTCCGCCATTGCGGACTTGTACTGCGCATACGACGTCGCTCCGGACTTGAACGAGCGCTCCGCCAGGGCTTCCTGCTGCGCGAGCTCCTTCAGACCAACAACAGCATGATCAACATCGATCCCGGCAATGGCCTTGTCGTATTGCTCCGCGCTGAGGCGGCCGTGGTCGAATGCATCCTTGAGCAGACCCTCGTCGGACGCGAGCTTTCGCGTCGCGGCCCCCAACGGGTCATACCGTGACGTCACCGAATTCAGCTGCGACTGAAGGCGATCTTCGTCCTTCCAAAGCGCCGCGAGCAGGGCGTCGTATTCCTCCATCGATAGCTTGCCCGACGCCATCACGAGTTGCAGGCGGTTCTCCTGCTCGATCAGCGCGGCGAAGGACGTAGCGCTCTGTGCAGCGCCGGCGCGCAACGCCTCCATGGCTTGATTGACTTCAGCCATTTCGCGGCTCGTCGCGGACATCGCGGCATTTTGGGCCGCGACTGTCGCGCGGACATCCTCCGACGATCTCCCGTATGCCGCGGTGCTCGACGCGGCGGCGTCCGATGCGCTCGCCGTCGCGTTCATGGCCGCCTGCGCTTCGCGTGAGTGCGCGACCATATCCTTGATCCGCGCCGAGGCCTCGTCTCCGGTCTCACCAAAGGCGTTGACCGATGCTGCCGCAGTCGCAGTGGAGTCGCGAAGAGATTTGAGCGCGGACTCCTGACGGCCAATCTGATCGATCAACGAAGTTGCGGATGCGCCGACGCCAAGCTGTGCCGCCTGGTAGGCGAGCAACTCCGTCTTGCTCATGCCGAACGTGGCCACCTGGTCCTTCAGCGCCGACGCCTGGCTCTGGAGCGACTGCATGAACTTCTGCGCCGCCGGATCAACGCCGCTCAGCGAACCGCTCATTCCCGCGAGCGCCGCTTGCGCTTCGCGCAGGGCGTCCGTGTACGGACTGATCTTCGCCGGATCGAGGCCGCGTTGCGCCGCCAGGAGGTCGTAGTAAGCTGCCGTCCCCTTCACCGCCGCCTGCTCACCCGCTTGCAGACCTGCAAGCGTTGCAGCGGTCTGGCGCTGGATCGACTGGATCATGCTGCGCGTTCCGGCGTCGACCTTTTGCGCCGATTGAGTGGCGCCACTGCCGATCGAATCAATGGCCCTGCCGGCTGCGGCACCCTGCTCAGCGACCGATTGCACCATGTCGCGGGCGCTATCCTTGACGTCACCGAAGCCCTTGCGCGCTTCGGTGGCATCGACGGTCACGCCAAGCTGTACTTTCCGATCATCAGTCGCCATCGCACACACCAAATGAAGTGGCCCGCACTTGGCGGGCCAGTTGAATCAATACCGCGAACGGACTACTGACTTTCGCGCATCACTTCGAGCGCCACTGACTCAAGATGGCGCACGTCCTCGAACAACTCGTCGGACTCGACCGCACCCAGCCCGAGCCGATCGATCAACGAAAGCACAACGTTGTAGTCGAGGCCCGTCGCACCGCCCATGCCGGCGCGCCATTGCGTTCCAACCCGGATGAAGAGCATCACCGCCTGATGGTTCTCCGGCCAGACCTCGACCTGCTGCGGGCCCATCAGGAAGCCGATGTCAAATGCATTGACCGGCCCTCCTGTCGGCCGGTAGAGCGCTCGGGCTGCGGCACTCAGTTTCCCAAGCGGCCCTGGGTGATGGCGTTGCGGTAGTCATCCATGATGGCGGCGACCGCCGCCGGCAACTCGTCGGCGAGCTGCTGGACGTTTTCCAGCGTGAACGGTTCGTCGAGATCCCAGCCCTCCACTGCCCGCATCACGTAGTCCGCATTCGCGCTGCCGGTCTGCTCCATGACCTTTGCCCACGACAGATCTGCATCTGCGCCGCGCTCCTGCTTCGATGCCGCGGCGATTTCGTCGATAAATGCGCCGAACTCCGATCGCGTGCGGTACTTGTAGACGACTTTGACGGCAGCCTGAGTGCCGTCGAGCAGCTTGAACTTGACGGTGTGCGAGAAGCTGGACGGACGATTGCCGAGCGTGATCTTTGCCATGATGGATTCCTTGATATTTTGTATGAGAAGAAAAGCCCCGCCGGGAGCACCCCGGCGAGGAAGGGCTGTTTCCAGCCCCAAGGAGACAGTTACGCGGTGGGCACGCCGTAGCTGATCGAGCGACCGAGCAGCGAGAACGTGGCGGTGACCTGATTCACCTGCTGGGAGCTGAGCTTCGGCATTTCGTTGACGCTCAGATAGCCATAGCCGTAGCTCGCCGCGCCATTGGCGAGCGTGAGCTTGAAGGCGACCGTGCGGCGCGCACGGCTGATGCTGACCATCTTCTGGTAATCCGCATCGCCAGCGTCGTGCGCCAGCGTCAATGCGACACTCGTGGCGCCGAAGCCGGTCGGAACACTCTGTTCGTTGCGCTTCGCGAGCGGTGCGACCGTGGTGAACTTGGGATCGCCACCCGACGAACCGATGGTGAGGACCTGCGGCACCTCCACCCAGTCGGTGGGCAGGATCACTTGCGCCGATCCGGCGCCGTGGCCTGCGGGGAACAGGTTCAAGTCGGTCGTATCGAGACCGAGAAGCGAGAACGTGTCTGCATCCGGCGCATCGACGCGGAAAACGGCGTCGCTCGCGTCTTCCCAGCCCGAGGCGAACAGAATCTCCTGACCCGCGGTGAAACCGTGCGCGGTAGCCGTTGCGACCGCCGGGTTGGCGTTCGTGATCGCGCTCACTGCCTTCGCGACTGCTGACACCTCGGTGAAATAAAAGTGACTCCCTTCGGGAAATCCGTACATACCGGGCTCCTTCAAATGAAAAAACCCGCTCGCGGCGGGTATCGGTGAGTGCCCTATTGGGCGAAATAATGCCCGCGCGCGGCGGGCTGTCCTGCTTGCTGCTACCGGTCCGACCAGACGGTGAATTCCATCCGTTTGCCGTAGAGGCCGAGGTCGGGCTCGTTCTGCGATACCGGAGCGACCATCGGTTTCGCCGAGAAGTCCGCTGCCGTGATGAATGCCGCTTCGATTTGCAGCGCGAGCGAATCCACCTCGTCGCTCAGTCCACTCCAGACGTTGACCTGGAAGAAGCCGTTCTGCTTTTCGGGAACCTCTTTTGCGACCAGCGTTATCACGTGGCCGCCGAACTGTTGCCAGGTGATATACGGCCGCTCAGTGCCATCCGGCGCAAAGCCGGGGAACACCCGGCCATCCACCAACGGCGAAAGCAATGTGAAGATCTTCGCCTCGACGCTCATATGATTTCTCCGACCCGCTTCATCAGCTCCATTTCGACGGCATCAGAGGCAGCGGGCAGCAGTGCTACAGCCGGACGAATGAACGGGTGCGCTTCCCTCGTCGATGTTCCGAACTCGACCATAAAGCCGTAGGGGACCTTCTTGTGGTTCCAGCTGACGTGATAGGTCGCCTTCGACTGGCCCGAGTTGTCTTTCGAGTACACCTGGTAGATGGAGTCGCGCAGACTCCCCGGCTGATATGGGCCGTACACCGCATGCGTGCCGTGAAACATGTGAGCCCGCTCCGACACTGGCGCATTCCGACGAACGTAGTCGTACAGCACCTGCGCGCCCTTCTGCGCCGCCGGCCGAACCGCTTCATCGACACCATCGCCGAGGTGGTCGAGATATTCGTCAAGGGCGCTCAAATCCGACGAGATCGTCATGCTCATTAGGCAATCACCTCGCAAACAAGATCTACATATTCACGCCCGCGCTCATCGGGCAGCACCGCGTGAATCTGATATGTGATCAAGCCATGCTGCACCCTCATGCCAGCCAGAACGTCAGCGCGGTAACGGAGGCGAATACTTGCCCGCGCAAGCGACACTTCGCCATCACCCTTGATCGTCTGGAGGCCCGATGCGAAGGCGATGCTGGCCCACGCCTTTCCGAGCTCAGTCCAACTATCCGGGAGAGGCTGTCCGGAAGGACTGCGAGCGCCCGACTTACGCAGAATCGTGACGCGTCGGTTGAGCTTTCCAGCCTGCATCGTCAGAACCTCGGCGGGACGGTTATCGGATCAAGGAGCGCATCTGCGTAGCCGCCCGGCATCTCCATGACGGCCTGCCGTGTCTGCGCAAGCAGGAAGAGTTCACGCTGATCCCATGCCCAGGCCGCCGCAAGAAGTAACCACGACCGCACCGATGGAAATTTGCTCAGGTCGGCGCCGGCCGTGTACGTGATCACCACAGCGGTGGCCCTCGGCCAGTGACTCCCGAGTGGCGCGATGCGCGTCTCGCGCGTCGACGGGATGACCTCGTACGCCGTTGGATCGAGCGTCGCGTTCACGCCGGTCACCGAACGCCAGGTGATGCTCTCGACCTCGGTCACCTGGCCCACTGAAAGCGGGAAATCCCCCGCGGGGAACGCCGCGAGGCGCTCGGTGTAGCGCGCCTTGCGAATCGCGGCTCCCGTCTTCGTTTCCGCAGTCTGGCGCACACCAGGAATCACGATCGTGGTGATGAAATCCTCTTCGTCGTCGCCGTCGATGCGTGCCTGGTTGACGACATCCTCGTACGTGAGCGGCTCGACGTCGTCGAGGTAATCAACGAGAACGGCGCCCATGCTGCTTACCCCTTCGCGGCCGCGGCCTTCGTCGCGTCGCTCTTCGATGCCTTCGCATCCTTCGCCTCGGGCACATGCTCTTCAGCAATGCCCGCATCGATCAGCTTCTGCGCGTGCCCGTCCGCAAATCCTGTGACGTCGCCGGGCGTGTACTGCCGATGGTGGCGCACGATCTTGACCAGTTTCATGTCGTAGCTCCTGAAACGGCCCGCCTGAACCAGCGCGGGCCTTGAAGTTGAAACTGGCGCTTACGCGCCCCAGGTGACGCCAGTCAGCACAGCGATCGATTCGACGTGGCGCGGCCCGAAGTCGTTCTTCGCGATCACGCGGATGAGCGTCTGGTCGCGCTGGAATGCGCTCACGACATTGCCTTCAGAGTCCTTGTAGGTGGCCTCCTTGCTGTAGTCGATTTCGAGCGTTTCCTCTTCGCCGATGAACACGTCGCCGAAGTCGGTGAAGTAGATCTCCGACTCGTTCGTACCGGCGCCGAGGTTGATCGGGACCTGCGTGGTCTTGCCGACCGGATAGCCCTTCAGCATGCCGTTGTCGAGTTCCGGATAGACCTTGTTGCCGTTGCCGTCGCGCATGCTCGACAGGAAGCGGAAAACGCGCGGCGCCATGATCCAGCCGGGCTCCGTCATGTTCGCATCGGCACCTTCAAGCGCGAGAATCGCCTTGTTCAGGTCCGTGTCCACCTTCTGGATCGTCAAGCCATCGCTCGCCGCGATCAGATTGCCTGCCAGCGCCCAGAAGCGCAGGCCCTTCGGCGTGTTCGCAGTGCCGTCGTCGCGGATGAAAGCCTTGTCCTCGCGCGCGCCGATTGCCGCGGTGAGGTCGGAAATCACGATCTGGTCGACGTTCGGATTCACACCGGCGTACTTGAGCAGGTCGTTCGCGATCGGCACCAGCGCGGCGAGCTTCTTAGCCGTGAGTTGCAGGTCGTCGAACTGCTGTTCCGTCGCGGGCATGTCGCTGTCGGCGCCGACATAGCCGACGACTGCGCCGCCCTTCAGGCGCGGAATCGTGACGTTACCGTTCGTGATCGGCATCGAGCGCGCGCCGAGCTTGCGCACGACCGATTTCGGGCGCAGCAGCTCGATCACCTCGCTCGACAGGTTCGCCGGAACCAGAATGCCGCCCGCGCTCGATGTGAGGGTGTTAAGCGACATCGCCACTTCCTCACCGAAGCCGCGCTCGATGGCGAGCTGGGACGCCAGTTGAGCGTCGCCGCCGGCGGCGGCCAGTGCGCGGACCATGCGCGACACCCGCGCACCCTTCACCTCGGGCAACTTCGGTTGCGCGGGCACGCTCGCGACGGCGGGAGCGGCAACCGTGGCCGGCTTCGGATCGACGGGAACCGCGGCAGCCGCAGCCATACGCTCAGCGGCCTCCGCGCGCTCGATCTGCCCGGTGACCTCGTTGAACTTCGTGGTCAGGTTCGTGAATTCGGTGTGCTGCTCCGCCGACAACGCGGTTCCGGCTGCCTCGATTGCAGCGAGGGCCTGCACCTGCTGGTTGATGGTTGCGCGTTCGCGGCGAAGTTCGTTGATGTTCAAGGTTCATCTCCAAAAAAAATGCCGCCCGAAGGCGGCGATGCTCCACTGAGGCGCGAACGCGCTCACGTGAGAATTGCGTCAATCAATACGATGCTCAGTAGCGGGCGCGCATGTTCATCGCTGCGGCCTGTGCCGCCACACTGCGGCGCGCCGGCGCCCTCGCCTGACGATCCGCGCGCGCCGCGCGCACCTCGGCAGCGATCCGGTTGATTGCGGCCTGAGGCGTCTCGACGCTGTCGGCCAGCCCCGCATCGACGCCCTGCTTCCCGAAAAAGATGCCCGCCTGCGTGTCCTTCACCGCCTGCGTGGTAAGGCCACGGAAGTTCGCAATCGCGTCGACGAACTGCTGGTAGCTGTTCTGGACCATGCCCTGAAGGAACTGCAAGGATTGATCGCTGAGGGGCTCGTGCGGCGTCAGGTCGTTTTTGTGGTTGCCCGCGAACACGGACGTGACCTTGACGCCCTGCTGCTCGTCGCGCTTCGACACGTCGGCGTGCTTCGCGATCACGCCAACGGAGCCCACGCCCGAGGTCTGGCTGACGATCACGTTCGATGCCGCCGCTGCGATGAGGTAACCGCCCGAGAACGCCGAGAAGTTCACGATCGCCGTGATCGGCTTCACCTGCGCCGCGGCGCGGATGTCGTCGGCGAGTTCGAAGGCGCCCGTGGCGCTGCCACCATTGCTGTCGATGTCGAGAACGATGTGCTCGACCGCAGGGTCTGCGGCGGCCTGGTTCACCGAAGAACGCAGGCCCTCGTAGCTCGTCATCGGCTCGCAAGCGTTCATGTGCGCCGAGCGTGACACGAGGATGCCCGACACCGGGATGATGTCGAGGCCGGTATCAGCGACCACGGCGCGCCGGCGGTCGGCCGCCGCGGCCATCTGCGCGCCGCCGCCGTGGTCGTCATCCCCCATGATCTTCGGCTGTGCGCCGTTCACGCTCAGGTTGACGATGTTCAGGTGCAGCGACTGCGCCGCCCATTGCATTGCGAGGTCCATCATTTGGTCCGTCACAAGCTGCGGCTGGTTGAAAATCAGGCTCGCGAGTCGGAGATGTGGTCTCAAGTCAGGATCCTTTGAATGTCGTCGATTTCTGCCTTGGTAGGCTCGGAGGGCTTGCCAACCGGCAACGGCATCGGCTTCGATGCGTCGACCATGTTGAGCGGGCTCAGATACACGTCACCGCCCTTGACGGGCGACATGTTTTCAAGTCGTCGAATGTCGTTGATCGAGAGCCAGCCCCACTGCCTGCCGACTGCGTACGCTGCATAGCGTGACGCCTGGTCGCCGCGCAGCAGGCCGGCCACGTTGTATTCGATGAAGTACTGCGTGCGCTCGGAGGGCAGAAGCAGATCGCGCGTCTTCGCCTGCTCGTGCCGCTTGATCCACGGCAGCAGCGTGTAGATGACGAACTGGATCTCCTGATGCTCGATGTTGCTGAACGTCGCGCGCTCCAGCTCGTTCACCATGTGCGCCGGGATCTTGTAGATCCGCGCGATGTCGATGGTCGACAACCTCAGCGCCTCGATCAGCGCCGCATCGACGTTCGTCATCGACAGCGGCTTGAACGTCATGCCCTCCTGCAAGAGCGCAACCTTCTTGGCGTTGCCCGCGCCGCCGAATTTTGCACCCCATGAGTCGAGGATCTTGTCGATGCTAGCCTGATCCTTGATCGGCGTCCCCGGCCGCTCGATCACACCGGAGAGTGCCGTGCCGTTCATGAACGACTTTCCGGCGTACTGCTGCATCGCTTGCGCGTGCCCGATCGCGTTGGCATGCAGCATGATCGGTGACAGCCCCGTATAGCCATTGAGCGACATCCAGCGCACGTGATGCACCAGACGCTGAGGCATAGGATCCGAGCCATAGACGCGATACACAGGCTTCAGGTCGCTACCCTTCATGACCGTCACCGCCTCGTGATCGAGCGGATAGAGCCCCTGCACGACGCCTGCCTCATCGCGATCGATGAAGCTGTAGCTGTTGCCGCGCAAGCCCGTCGCGATTTGCGTCTGCTCCTGATACTCAAATGGCGTCTGCCACGGGTTGGGCTCGTACTTCAGGATCGAATACAGCGGGTGATCAGTGGCCAGAACCCGGTCATCGCCCTTCCGTTCGTAGATCTCGATCGGCAACTGCGCGATGCTCTCCGCGAGCAGCGAGACGCAGTTTTGCAGCACGGTCAGCGCGAGCGCCGAATGCGCGGTCACCACCTGACCGGCATCGGAACGCGCGCTCCCGAGCAGCGATGAAACCCAGCCAGACGACCCCATCTGCGTCACGGCAAGGCTTGAGAGCAGTTGCTTGCTAAAGAACATGGCTCACTTTTCTCCCACCTCGGCAGACGCGCCGGGCGCAATACGCGCAGCTGCGCGGTCAGCCAGGTATGCCCAGAACAGCAGCAGGACGCCCGCGACGATCAGGGCCGCCGGCACGCTCACGAGAGCGACTCCGGCAATCAGTAGCGCAAAGCCGAACAGCCCCGCGACCCAGGATGCAACACCGATGATATTCAAATTCCCACTCCCTGGTCGTAGATCGAGCCTGCGGCAGCCAAGTCCGCCAACATCGCTCGGCCAATGGCCATGATCAGCGCGACCGCGCCGTCAATCTTGTTGTCGTTGCCCTGCTTGATCGGGCGCACGACGTCGTCGTTACCCGGCAGATTCTTCCCGATGACGTTGCTGATACACCACGTCAGGATCGGATTGCCGTCGTGATGGAACCGCCCCGAAGTGATCGCCGCTTCGAGTTCCTTCATCGGGTCCGACATGTTCGTGTAGTTCTGCACGATCGTGACCGGCGTCAGCCCTTCGTCGTCGAGCTGGTGCGAGAGGTTTGTCGCGCCGTGCGGGTCGAGCGGTGTCGACTGAACCGGGCACAGCCTGTTCGCCTCCTTCGCCTCTTCTAGGATGTCCCGATAGTCGATCTCAGCGCCGTCCGTCTCGCTCAGGAACCCCTGATTCACCCACTTTTGATAGCGCTCGGCCATCCGCCGGTTTTCGGTGTTCTTTACCGTGTCTTCGGGCACCCAGAAACGCGGCGCGACGCTGAAATAGTGGCGCTTGCCGTCGATGTCGCGCCAGAAAAGGCGGCCCATGCTGTTCAGGTCAAGCTTGCGCGCGAGATCGAGCGACAGCACGCACGACTGGCCTTCGAACTGATCGAGCGACAGCGTCGAGTCTTCGCACGCCCTCCAGTCTTCAAGATTGAAGTAGCCCGTTTTCGCCGACGTCCACACGTTCAAATGCTTCGTTTTGAACGTGTTGGTGAAGCGCGCGGACTTGATCGCGCGCTGCTGCTGGCTCTCCAGATACTCCTGGTAGACCGAGATCCCCATGTTCGGGTTGGCCTTGGCCAGCACACGCGGATCGGTCCACTCATCGCCCTCGTCGATGGTCCAGATCCAGCCGAAAAGCTCGTCGTCAGGCACGGTGCCTTCGAGCATCTCGATGACCTGGCGCCGCTTGTCGTAGCACGGCCCTTCGATGTTCGCGCCGGCTGTCGTGATGATGAACATTAGCGGCTGGCGCCGCGCGCCCATGCCGGTCAGCATGGTTTCGTACTGCGCATTCGAGTCGTGCTCGTGATACTCGTCCTCGATCGCGCACGAAGGCGACGCACCATCGCCAGGGTTGCCGATGATCGGCTCGAAGCGGCTGCCATCTTCCGGGCGGCTCAGGTTCTGGGCGTTGACCTCAATGCCGAGGTGCTCGACCAGCATCGGAGAGCGCTTGACCATCAGGCGCGCGGGCCGAAAGACCTCCCACGCCTGCCGCTCGGTCGTCGCGCCGCAATACACCTCGGCGCCGAACTCATCGTCAGCAGTGAACATCGCGATACCGACGCCCGCAGCGATCACGCTCTTGCCGTTCTTGCGCGGCACCTCCCAATACGACTCACGGAAGCGCCTGAAACCCGTCTTTTTGTGCACCCAGCCGAAGGTGCACGCCAGCCCGAAGACCTGCCACGGCTCCAGTGTGACGAGTTGGCGCTTGTACGCCCATTCGCCCTTCGTGTGCGGCATCAACTGGATGAGGCGCAGCTTCTTTTCGGCCTTTGCGGCGTCGAACTTGTACTTGAAGCCCGCACCCTTGCTCGCGGCGAGGTCGTCAAGGTGCCGCTGGCACGCCAGCTTCACCCATCGACATGCCGGAAACTTTCCGCGCACGACGTCGCGCGCAAACTGGTTCGCCTTCGCGACCAGCGGAAAGGATTCTTTCGGCATGTTCTAGCCCAGCAGTGCGGCGAACGGGTTGCCCTCGCCCTTCTTTTTCGGCCCGATCAATCGCTGACGGCTCGACGGATCGAGTCCGAGCATGGCGCCGAACGTCGCCATCTGGCCGGCGGCCTCTTTGACGACGGTGGCGGCCGGGTTTTTCACCGGACCACCCTGCGAGCCAGACACTACCGGTCCATTCCGCACGAGCTCGTCTTGCGCCCGCCTCCAGTTGCCGTAGGCGGCGCAAAAGATTTCGAGATTGTGGAGATCCGTGAACTGAAGGATCTTTTGCTTGCACAGGAGCGGCGCAACGCGCTCCCACATATCGACTGCCTCGCCATCGAGCCACTCCGGCGGCTCAACGTTGGTGACCAGGCCGAAATCTGGCTCCTGCGTATTTAGTTGCCGCTTACCCGGATTGCCGGCGGCCTCCTTCTTTGCAACGGGCTTCGCGCGACGTCCGGAGCGGCCCGCGACTCCGGGCATAGTTCGCTCCACCTTTAAATTTCATTTTTCGCGGGCGTGAAAACTTGACGAACCGGTCGGTCCCTCGGTCAATCGCCCGCAGGGATTGGACACCCCCTACCCCCTAGCCGCAGCCCGACGCGCGCCGTTGCGCGCCCCACCGGACGACCGCGCGCGACGACTAACCCACTCACGACCCCGTCTCGCGCCGACGCGGCGCAGCGCCTTGGCGGCGCTCTCTCGCGGTCTTGGCCTTGTGGCAGTCATGGTTGATCGCACTGAGGTTTTCGGGGTCGTCTGTGCCGTCCTGCGCCTTCGGGATCACGTGGTCAACCTCGGTCGCCAACCGGACGCGCCCGAGCTGCCGACACTCCGCACAGCGGCAGATGCCACCGTCGCGAAGCAGCACCATCTCGCGCAGCTTTTCCCACCGGCTGCCGTACCCGCGCGCGTGCCGATTGCCGCGAACGGAGTCGGGCTTCCAGCCGACATCCTCGCCAGCGTGCTCCTCACAGTACGACATCCCACCAGGCACTAGCGCGCGGCAACCACGATGCTTGCAGGGCCGAAGCGGACGCGGCGGCATCACTGAGGCCCGGTGACGTTTTGCGTATGCTCGACCGCACGCGATTCGGTAACGCTCGCGTCAATGTCAAGCTCAACCAGACCGACCGTCAGGTGCGCGACCACAATTCCATTGGGCTCGATCGGCAGGATCTCCACGCGCATCACGCCCGGGACCGGTGCGCCATCAGCGTTGAGCACGCGCGTTCCCATCGAGGTTCCATCGCTGATGATCTTGATTCGGTCCGTCATTCACCAACCTCGTAACTCGTTGCGCAAACGAAAAAGCCCGCCAAGGTCTTCACCTTGCGGGCTTCAATTTGCGGAAGCGGCCGAGCCGCTCAGTACCTATTGACTGAAGAGATCGTCGACTATCTTGCGCGCCGCGCTGTAACCACCCATCAACGCGTCCGTGTCGGTCGCAAATGGGCGACCGCCGAGTTCGCCGAACCTCAAGGGAGAAAACACCGCGAGGGCTTGCCCTTCCTTGAAAATTCTCACCACTGCAACGTAGCCGCGCGGCACCTGCGGACGCTTGCCAGGCTCAAGAGATACATCAATCTCAACGGCTACCTCAAGCGTATAGCCGTGATATTCATAGTTTCGCTGCATGTCGCACCTCGCCATCCGAAGCGATCACCAGACTACGCTGGCTCGTGATCCTTGAGCCACTCTCGCAGCGCATCGTTCATGCGCGTCTGCCAACCGTCGCCGGTGGACTTGAAGCGCTCCACGATGTCTGCATCGTACCGGACCGACAACAGCACCTTCGGCGTTTCGAGGCGCGGCCGACCGCGCGCGCCGAGGCGCTTCATCTTCTTGAACTGCTCATCGGACACTTCGAACGTGTCCGGATCTTCCGCAATGCCACGGTTGATCGCTGCATCCTCTTCATCCGTGGGCATGATGATGTTACGTTTGCTCGACATAGCTCTTGACCTCGCGCTTGTTCGCCTTGCGCATGCTGATGATGTGCATCGAGTCGCCGCGCTGCGTGAACACCACGCAGTAAAGGCGATCCGCGATGACGCCAAAGCCGACTTCACGAACCTCGCGATAGTCGTTGCGGTCATCGACATAGGCCATCACTTCCGACCAATCCAGCTTCTCAGCCAGTGAGAGCGACACGCCATGCTTGGCGATGTTGATTTCGTTCTTGGCCGGGTCGAATGTGATGTCCATGTCTTTTATTGTAGCTACACTTAATCGCTCTCGCAAGTCTTTTTTGTAGCTACGCGCTGCGCCTCGTGGCGCCGCCCATGCGATAGTGGCGACACACGAATCACTCGCACTTGCTATGTCCAATCGAAACTTGATCCCGCACGACGTTCTGAGTCGCACGGTTGACGGCGCGACACCCGCGCGCGCGTGGCGCGAACATCTCGGCATGACGCAAGCGCACGTTGCTGAGCGCCTCGGCATCAGCCAATTTGCGTACGCACAACAGGAAGTCAGCGACCGTCTAAGCAAGACGTCGCGCGAGAAGATCGCCACAGCGCTCGGCATTGATGCCGGGCAACTGGACTTCTGACGCACCAATGCGAGGCACCCAAAAGGAAAAACCCGCAGGGCTTTCGCCTTGCGGGTCGACTGAGGATGGCGGCGCTCACGCCCGTACCAAACAAAAAGCCCGCTTGCTTTCGCTTGCGGGCTTCGTGTTCGCACCATTGGTACGGTATATGAAAATGCATGTTATGCGCGTTTTTCGCGCATGTCAAGCAGTCCTCACCAGCATCCCGATCGCGTCGAGGCGTTCGCTCAACGCCGTGAGTCCAGCCTTTTCGATTTCGCGAATCCAGTTACGTATTGCCGTGGCATGTCGCTTTGCCGCGTCCTCGGGGATTCTCAGGCTTTCTGCTCTATCGAGCACGTGCACCTTGACGCCGAAATACTTCATGAGGACAGCAACCCGGAACTCCCGCTTCGGCGGAACCGACTTCATCGCGCGCGCGGCCTCATCCGCTAGCTCGTGCATCGCCTCGCTGAACAAAGTCGGCATCTTCCAGCCTCGGCAGCATGGATTGGAGCACTTGCATTCTTCGTTCTGTGGCGACCGGCGCGCGACCAGCGCAACGGCTTGCCAGTAATCCAGCCTATCCAGTTCAGCGAAGACCATACCGGCCTGGCCTGCGCCGTCGATCCCGAACAACCCACGACCGCTACCGCATGGGCCGCCCTTCAAGATCTTCGCCATTGCCGACATGGCGTACTGCTGGCCCGAGTAATTGCAGGCGAATGTGACCGCCTCTTCCGCGCTCTTGAAAATGCCCTCGTGGATTGCTTCCATATTCACCTTTTTTTGTTCGATTTGTTGATCAGCGGCGGCCACTCACTGCTCGGTCGTTTGCGGCTCGGCGTCGTGGTGGATCGTGACTTCCACGATGGCCTCAACCAAGGTTCCGTAGCTCATTGAGCGATTGTTCAGGCGCACGTGGGCGACTACGTGCTCGGCGTCCGTATCCACACCGATCTGCCGACAGATTTCTTCGCTCAGCAACCGGTAGATCTTGTCTTGGTCCACCACTGCGCGGTGCGTCGTCGTATTGGTGCGGCTCGTGCTGATCTTGATTTCGCTCACGTTGCTTCCTCCAGTGCCAGTTCGATGACGCCGCTAGCGATGAACTCGCGCAGCGCCGCCTTGTTTCCTTCGTGCCGGTGGATGTCCGCTGGCAGCCATGCATAGCCATCGTCAGCCCAGCGCTTGTCCTTCTTTCCCATGAAGCGCCGCAGGTTCTCCGGTACCAGCACCAGCGCCGAGACTGACCACGGGTTGAGCCAGTTCGGCTGATAGCGCGACGTGATGCGCCTCACCGCGCGCGCCGGTGCGCTGAACTCGTACGACGGCGGCGGGCCGCCACCCATGCGGCCGACGTGCTTTGAATGGTCCGCTGGCAGGCTCAACTCCACTTCGAGGATCACTCATTCACCTCCGCGCATACCCAACGCTTCTCGCCGCTTTCGATGAACGGGGCCAGCGACCTCTTGTTCATCGACACGCGCGCCGAGCAGCGCAGCACGCCGCCAGAGCGCCACGTGTGGTCGCGGCCCGAGATCCCTTTGCGGTAGTTCGGCGGGATGAATGCATCCACCAGCACCACCTCGTCGCTCATAACGCCCTTCGTGACCGAGCGCCGCACGACGTACACAGTCGTCTCGAATGACTGGGTGTTCGTGCCGCGCCTCGTCTCGACCTCAACATCTATCAGCAGCCTCAAGCGATTACCTCCTGCAATCCCATCTTTCGCGCGCGCACCGGCTCCCATTCGTCGAACGCGGGTAGAAACACCGACTGTTTCACCGCCCGCTCTGCCGGGCCCTGATCGAGCCACACGTGACACCAGAAGCAGCCGGGCACCGTGCGCGCGTGATTCGACTTCAATCCCATTCCCTTGCCGGCCGCCAGGCTGTTCTCGTGGCACGGCACCACCGTTTCGTCATTCGGGTCCAGGCGGCACACGCCGGGCACGCGCAGGTAGCACGGCTCGCCGCGGCACGCCGCCAGATACTTCGAGCCCTCTGCGACGGTCGGCTTCTTTGCGCGGCGCTTCATCGTCGTGCGGCGCGCCGCCGTGGCCCGGTTCGCGAAGCTGCTGAACGGCGAGCCCGGCTTGCGCACGAAGCCGGATCGCTTGAGCCCCGTCTTGCGCTGCAACGTCATCGGCTCTCTTTCCCCACGCAAACGTAAGTCGTCTTGCCAACGTAGAAAGCGCCAAGCCGGTCACATTCGCGCGCGATCGTCGAATGAGCGCATCCCCAGCCAAAACAAAAAGCGGTCACTGCGGCAACAATTCCCCAAGCGGTCATTGCGCCTCCTTCAATGCGCGGATCTCGACCGGCGCGCCGCTTGCCGCGATCAGCGAAGCACGGCCGCCCCGCCAGAAGACGAAGCCCAGGTCGCGCAGCAGCTCGGGAATGTCGCGACCCGCAAACTCGCGCGCGAACCATGCGTCGTATTCTTCGCGCTCGGTCATGCGGCGCCTCCGAACAGAGCCGCCACCAGCGGATCACGACGAACCAGCGTGCCCGCCTTCGTGGCGGCCCGAACGCGCTGTTGCGCGCGGAGCTGGTCGAACTTGTCGAGACGCTCGCGTTTCAGCTTGCGGTAGTAGCGCGCGCTCAATTCCTCGCGTGACTTCGGCGCCGGGCGCTTCGCGTCTCGGCCTGCGCCCCAGGCCCACACTGCCGTGGGCGAGCCGTCGCCAGCATTCGGCAGGTAGCGCGCAATGCGCATTTCGGCGCGGTTCGCAGTGATGAAGCGCCGCACGGTCGGCTGCGAGCACACGGCGAGCGCCGCGAGTTCCGCAGCCGTCGCCGGGCGAGATTCGAGGATTGCCTTGATGCGCGCGCCACTGCCCTGGGCCGCGCGCTGCGCCGGCATCGAGCGGCGGCGATCCGGAAGCTTCAGATCGCGCCCTCGCGCGACGAGCGCCGCCTCAGTGCGCAGCGGGAACAGATGCTCGACGTTCTTCAGCGCCGCCGGCTCGCCCCAGAGCTTGGTGAGCAGCGCATCTTCTTCCGGGCTCCACTTCGGAGCGCGAGGCATACCCTTGTAGACGCCTGGCATCAGATTTCCTTGATGGTGATGTCGTGCACGGCCAGCATTTGCTTGCGCTTCTGCACGTACGTAGTGTTTTTGCGGGTCGCTTTGGACTTCACGTCCTCCACCACGCGCTTACCGGTCGCCACGTCGAGATAGACGAAGTCGGCTATGTACTTCGAGGCGCGCTCCCACGTGCCGTCGTCGCGCTGCTTGCGCGGGGTGAGCACGAAGGCCACCTGCAACTCCAGATCGCGGATCTGGCCGCCGGCCTGCAACTGGATCAGGTGGAACCAGCGCGAGCGCTCTTTCTCGCTGTCGAACTTGATGCCCTCGTGCGTGCACTTCCGGTTGCCGTACTTCGGCCGCTTCTTCGGCTTCGCCATGCCCAGCGACGGCGTAGCCTCGCGGCGATACGCGGGCGTGTTCGCGCCGGCGCTCTCCGTGCCGTCCGCGATGTCATCGAAGCTGTGCGCGGGCTTCGTGCCGAACTTCTCGGCCAGCTTTCGCTGGGCGTAGCCCATGCTCGGCGCGTCGTCGCGCACGCGCGCGGTGCCGACTGTCGTCGTGCCCGGCGGCACAACCATCGGCCATGAGTTGGTGCGCTTCGTCATGAGGCCTCCCAGACGACCTGCTTGATCGCGTCCACGCTGACGATGTCTACGCCGCGAGTCGAATCGCACCATCTGTCCACTTTTTCGCGAGCGACACGTTCGGCAGATTCATAGACTTCGCGGGTCGGCGTATCTCCCGTGAACCCGCCAACGCGCACGCGAATCGTGATCGCTACATCGGCATACGAACGAACAGTTCTTTTGCTCACGCGCCCTCCGGTCGTTGCACGAGCAGCTTCCGCCAGTCCCCGTTGCCGCGACGCGCCGAGGCAAAGTTATCGGCGTACGTGCTCCAACCAAACTCGGCAGTGCCCCACGATCCGCCTTCATGCGGCGACGGCATCTTTTCGAAGAGCATCAAGGCGCCAGTCGCGTCTTGGGCGAGCCACTTCAAGCGCGGAGATACATGCGTCCAGTCGATCGACGGCAGCGCGAGATCTTCGGGCTTCGGGCAGACGCGGTAGATCACATGCGAATGCCAGATCGGCACATCACGCCGCCAATCGTCAGACGTCGAGAGCACCGAGCGCCACTCAATCGGGTGCCCCTGCTGCCAAAGCGCGAATACAAGGCATCGGTTCCAAAGCGCCACTTGGCCGAACGGCTTGTCCAGGGCGTGATTTAGCTGATCAAGCGGGCAGCCACCTTTAGCCCAAGTTTCGGAGTAGTTGGCGGCGTCCATCGCCCGGCGCCACTCTTCCGTCATTGCGTTGTCGATGCTCATGCCTGCTGCTCTCCATCGTTGTAGAAGCGGTAAAGGCGCTCGTATGCCTCGCCGCCGTATTTCGATTCGCTGGCGAGATCCTGATCCCGCCAGTTGCCTGGCCCTGCCGCCTTGAACACGCGTCGGCGCCACGACACGGCGTTTTCGTCCTCACCCTTCGTGAGGCCCAGCTCAGCGCCCTTCGCATCAATGCCCGACGTGGTCGCATGCCAGTCGCCGCGTACGGCCGGCGCTGCGCCGGCGGCCGGCTTGGTGATCCGCATGCGGCCCGTGGTATCGCCGAAGCCTTTCGGGCTGATCAGGTAGTCAAAACCTGCGTGCGGCGGAAGGTCGACTTTGTCGCGCACCGCCGGGAAGTAGCGAGCCGCCGCACCCATGTCGTCCTTCAGATGCGTCAGGAAGGCGCGTATGGCCCCCGCACGGGCTTCGACGAACGCAGAGGTATCCACGGTGCCAACTCGCTCCCCAAGCGCCTCATTGAAGGCCTGGATCACGGCGAGTTCGGCATCGCTGTACGCGGTCTGGAATTCGTCCATCCATCCGCCATCGTTCAACCACGTGGCGGCGTGCGGCTGGTACTGCGGGTTTTGCCACTGCTCCGAAGTCTTGGCCCGCTTCAGACCTGCCATCAGGTCGTTGAAAAGCTGCTCGTTCGGATTGAGCTTGGCAAACGCCTTCTCGGCTGCCTTCTTCGATCGCTTGCGCGGATAGCACTCCCAGAAAATCTCAAAGCGTTCGCGAAGCGAGCGCGAAAGGGTTTCTTTTGGAGTTGTCTTTTGGTCTTTTCTTTTGGAGTTGTCTTTTGTGGTTATCGAATCAATAACCCCTTTGTTATCGTTTTGATAACCCTCGCTTATTGTTTCGATAACAGCACTGTTATCGTTTTGATAACCCCACACCTTCGACGGGTCGATCTTCGCGTTGCCGGTCCACTGCCCGAACGACTTGTTCACAGCCAGGCAGAACGCGTACTTGCCGGGCGTGCGAAGCAGAACGCGCATTTCCACCAGCTCGTCGATCGCCGTCGAGACGTTCGGCGGCAGCACGCCGGTCTTGTCCTTGAACTGGCTCAAACTGATCTCGTCCGACTTTTTGTTGTAGCCGTACGTCTGGCGCAGCAGCACCAGCAGAATCTTGTAGTGGCGCTTGCCGAGATTGGCGAGCGCGAGCGCTTCCAGAATGCCGTGTGCCACGCGTGTGAACCCGTCCTCGACCTGCGCGGTGCGCGGTTGCTCGGGGAAATAGACGACGTCAGCGAGCGCCATGTCAGTTCGCCGCGGGCAAGCCCAACGTCTCGTTTTCGTGACCCGTGGCGGCGCACTTGCGCGTGCCGAATACCGCGAGCTTCCCGGCGTCGATCAGGGTGCGCACGCGGCCGCAGACGCTGCCGAGACGCATGTTCGTGCGGTCTGCGATGTCCTGGCGCGTCAGGCGCATGTCCGGGGCCGTGAACAGGTCCACGATCATTTGCTTCTGGGTGCGGCGCGCCGCCGCGTCGAGCGCGTCATAGGCCGCAAGCGAGGTTTGTGAGGTTCGCATCAGGATTCCTTCGTGGGGTTAGCCGGTGCGGCCTCGCCGCGCTTGCACATCGCAGCGACCACGCGGCCAGCCATTTCGGTCTTCACGCTGATCTCGTCGATCAGGCTGTTGTGCAGGCGCGGCAGCTCGCCCGGATCGATGCCGTCCAGAAGGTCGGCCGCCGCGGATTCGGTACGGTGGTTGACGCGCACGATCGAGCGAATGAGCTCCTGTGCGTTCACGTCGTCGCCCTCGCCGCTCTCGATCACTCGCGTGGTGAGGCCGGCAGGAGCCAGGATCTCGTTTGCCAGAGCTACGCGTGCCGCGACAGGCAGCGCCGCCAGAAGCGACGGCAGCATGTTCGTCGACAGCAGGTTGCGCTCCGACACGCTGTCGTCGAGCCAGCGATAGACGCGGTCCGCGTTGGTCTTCTGGCGCGTGTGCTCGCCGTGGTGGTTCTCGCTGAATTCGACGCGCACCCGGCGCACAGCGCCGATGCGTTCGTGAGCTTCGACGATCTCTTCGACCACTGCCTCACGCGACCAGCGACGAGATTTCCGCCATTCGTCGACCACCGCCTTGATCGCGGCAATCGGACTTCTGTGCGACACGTTGCGCATGACTTTTGTGCCTCCGTGGCATACAGTCCCCATATGCCGTGAGGACTGCTAAGGCCTCATGAAGCACACAGGGATAAGAGAAAAATGAAAACGTTACTGACGGTTAAAGTCGGTACTGCTTCGGGCCGTGCAAGTGCGGCCTTTTACGATCGAGGCGCGGGGATTCGCCTCGTATCTCCTTCGCGCGCTCCGCTCTGTGGAGCTGCGCGAACTCAAACAATGTCAGCAGCCAGTTCGCAAGCTTCATTCGTGTTCTCGCTGCTGTTGCTCGCCGCGCTCGTGCCGCTAGCGCGCTGAGCGAGGCGCGTGGCCGCCTCGACCTTTGCCCAGTCCACGTGCTTGACGAAACCCTTCATCGGGATGTCGCGCGCGGGCTGATGGAGGAAAACGCGCTGAGAAAGCGTCTCGCGTTCGCCGGTCTCGACATGCAGCGCAGCGCTGTTCTCTTGCTCGATGATCTTCATCACTGCTGCGATGCCGCCGTGTTTGCCTGCTTCGCGAAGCATTTGCTGGTGTTGCGGAAGGTGCATTTGAACCCCTCGTACTTACGAATGTTGGATACCGCACAGAGGCGGCTAGTGGGTCAACAGAGACTGCGGTTGCGTCGGGTTTGTGATTCGCACGCTCTCCGCAAAGTTGGGAATGTGGTCAGCGCGGTCCTGGTCCGCCGCGCCACCTCAAGCCATGCTTCGGTCCGATAGCTCGGGCCAATAGTCGGTCCAGTCATCCGGCCGCAGGTCTTTTCGGCTCACCTCGCCACCCATCAAGCGCTCGATTGCGCTGCAACGCTTAGGTGGCACTGGGCGGTCTCGCACGAGCCACTGATGGACAGTAGACGGCGCGACGCCGAGTGCGCGCGCCAGTGCCGACAGGCCGCCGGCCTTGGTGCAAGCTTTTTCGATGGGGGCGAAATGGTTCATGGATTGCAGTATAGGCAAAGCCTAATTATCGGTCAAGGCATTGCCGAATCTGCGTCTCACGCAGATCATCAGGCAATGCCTAAAGAACCCCAACACATCGGAGATCGCCTCCGCGCCGAGATGGATCGGCGAAAATTGGTCGTGGCTGACGTCGCGAGGCTGTTTGGCGTCAAGGCGCCATCCGTTTACGATTGGCTGAATTTCGGACGCATCGCAAAGAAGCACCTGCCGAAGCTCGTCGCCGAATTCGGCCATTCAATGCAGTGGTGGATCGAGGGCAAAGAAGACGATGAGGGTGCGCCCGCAGAAGAACGGCGTCTTACCGATGGGAGAGAATCGGTCAGCGTTCGACCAGTGCTTGTCTGGGAGAACGAGTCGGAACTCGGGGATGAGTACGTTTTGATACCGCGACTTGACATCAAATTCTCCGCCGGTAACGGCAAGATTGTTTGGCACGTAGACGAAAAGGGCCAGAAGCAGGCGTTCCGCAAGACGTGGTGCAACAGGCTTGGCATTAATCCAGGGCACGCGGCAACGATCGTCGCTGATGGATCAAGCATGGAGCCGCGTGTTCTTGATGGCGACTCGCTCGTTGTCGATTACAAAGCAACCAATGTTCTCGACGGCAAGGTCTATGCGCTCGCCTACCAGAGTGAGGTCTACGTCAAGCGGCTCTTCAAAAAGCCGGACGGTGGCCTGCGAATCACGTCGGACAACACCGACAAAGTGCGCTACCCGGACATGGACCTGAACTCTGAGCAGGTCCAGTACGTTCAGATCATCGGGCGCGTAGTGGCGGTCAGCGGCGCCATGTAGTGCACAAAAGAAGAATCACCAACGAGAAACCGGGGAAAGTGTGCGAAGAGCTGTTATCGCGCTGGCGACGTTGCTCGTTGCCAGCCCTACGATTGCGGCCGGGTCGGCCGCTGATGTTCTAGTTCAGGCTTGCCAGGGGCTGAAGCGGCAGGCGGATCGCAATACATGCCTCGCCGCGGCTGTGAAGTCCGTCGCTGCGCAGTCTCAGGCCGCGCAGGCGGCACCACACCCCCCCTCGCCCCTTGATGCCGCTCGTGCACGCTCCGCGAAAGCTCTGGAGGCATCTCGGTCGATCCAGAGCGTCATCGGCGCAGGCGTCTCGCTTGTGCAGTACCAGCCATACGTCCTGCAACTTTCAATCGCGCTCGATCAGTTCCGCAGCGCTGCGCAGACACAAGAAGAGAGGGATGCCGCGGGCCTGCTGGCCGAGGCCTTACAGGCCTATACGGACGCAGCCACCTACTGGCAGGCGGACATTGAGTTCTACGCGCGCAACGGCAACCGTTTGGCGTACATGGGCGGCCAGCCTGTCGGACTGACCGGCACGGGCTACATCCTCGATAGATACAACGTCCCGATCCAGAACTCTGACGTCTGGGGCCTTCAAAAAGGCGCGCCACTAAACGTCGCTCTCGTGACGATCTGGCAGTACGCGAAAGGGAAGACGGACGAGGCAGCAGACGCGATCGAAAACGTCGGCCTGCCAGTTCATGGCGGCCAGGCAAGCGGCGGCGCCGCACCATCGAACAGTGCAGCATCGAATGTTACATCGGCCGTGACGAAGGAGTTGGATCCGCCCTGGTCCATGAGGGTAAGTGCAAGCTTTACTGGGGGCTCGTACACACAGCCCAACTATTCGGCCAAGCGGCTTGATGGCTCGGTTGCCGGCGTCAACGTAACGGCGTATGCAAGCAATGGCGACTGGGCTCGCGTCACTCCTGTGGGCGGCCCGGAGCAGTGGATACCAATGAGTCAACTGTCGAACCCCGACTGAGCACCTTCGAAACAACAAGCTGGGACACATAGGACCAAGACATGAACGCCCCACAAGGCCGAGGCGGAAGTTCAGACGGAACCGCGCCCTTTGATGTTGATGACGATCCCCTCTATGGCAAGGCAGTGTCGCTGGTCGCCACCAATAACCGCGCTTCCGTCTCGTTCATCCAAAGGCACCTCCAGATTGGCTATACGCGTGCGATCGCTCTCGTGGGGCGAATGGAGCAAGAGGGGCTCGTATCACCGATGAATTCTGTCGGCCACCGGTCGATCTTGCCGAAGATCCATGGGTACTCAATTGCAGGCAACGTGACGCGGGCATCATCTAGCAATTCCATGGGTTCCAACGAAGCAAAGAGTGACGACGGACAGTTCGACTTCATGGCGGGGCTTGAGATCTATCGAGAGACTATCGCGAACATCTCAAACATTGCATGCACCGCCGCGGCTTTGCCTAATGGCGCAAAATTGACACCGGAACAAGCTATTGCGTTTCGAGATAGGCATTGGCATGTGCTTTGGCGCGCAATCCTTGACATCATCGCGGTATGCGATGAGAACCCGCAGGCTGTCCTCGACGCCATAAAAGGCGGGGGATCGCATGCCGAGTAACTGATTTAAAACGCATATCGCTCGAATCCATCACGGCGAGCGGCAGTTGTTCCACCCAAGAGTGTGGAATTTCACATCCGCACCATCCGGAATAATTCTGCATCGCTCGCCCGCACTCGGCGCACACCCCTCCTCCACCAGCACGCCCATCTTGCGACCACTGAGCATCGACCTGCATTGAGCCGCACGCAGTATGCTGCCGCCCGCTTAGCGCCAACCATCCGGCGCCACTGCTCCTCCAATTCCGCGCCGCCCGTCCACGCGATTCATGCATGTCGCATAGTCCGGTCACCCTGATATGAAATAGCGGGCGCGCGCCGTTAGCGAACCTGCGACTGGCTGCCGCTGGTGAAACGTTTGGCGTGTTGCGATTCGCCAACGCGCATCTTACAAACAGAGCACAAAACTTACCTCTGTTCGACAGATTGAAATGGTTGCTGAAAAGCTGACCGGCCACCTCACAGGCAGGTTGCCGCACATCCGATTCTTTTTTAGGCTTTGCCTTGACACACATCGTAGGCTTTGCCTAAACTACGCCCTGAGCACTTTGAAACGCGAAGCAGAAGATCTAGTCGCTCCGGCAGAGCCGGGTTTGCGAATCGCCCTTTAACAATCGAAGACAGATAAACAGGCTCGATCCATCGAGCCCAGCCCATGGCCCCGCGCGGCTGAAGTAAAAGCGCGGGAAATGGCGGCCAGATGAGCTGCTACTGCGAAAGCAGCGCCGAGCGAGCATGGCGTGGTAATGGTCGCAACCGTGCGGGACCGGGAGCTAGCCCAGCTAGGTGTAGCCCGGCCCGCACGTAAAACAATGCTTCTCATGGTGCATCCAACGAAGTGCATCACGAAAAGCAGGTCTCCGCAGAGCATGGGTTATTTGCTCCCGCGCATCATAAATTTCGGAATGCAAATTAGTTAATGGAGCTTGACAGATGAACAGCGCACAACGCCGCAGGGCATACCGTGCCATGCCGAAGGAAGGACAGCGCGTGGCATGGACGACCCGCGTTGGCAACGCACGCGAAGGCATCGTGGAAGGCAAAAAGGAATGGTTTCACGGCCAATTCAATGAAGAACGCCTTAACGTGCCCTGCGTCCATCGCGTACGAGTCAAGATGCCGTTTGGCTCGCATGTGCACCCGTTGGTGAAGAACATCCGAATCGTGCGAGGTGCAGCATGAACCGCGCCGCTTGCGATAACGCCCTGCTGATCGCCTGCGATGAGTTTTCCTGCCGCTTGCTGATGGGTTGCAAGGTCGTAGCAGCCGGAGCGGTGATTGGCTGCGCCTGGTGGCTTCTCGTCGCGCTGCGCGCTGGTGCGCTGTCGTGACGTTCGCCAAGTATCTCGCGGTCTCGACGCTCGGAATTGCAGTCGTCGTCGCTCTGATGGTGCTTCAAAGCTATCTGCGCGAGATCGAGGAAGCGAGCCAGCCCCTCACCTGTCACGCGCAGCGCTGCACCTGAATTTATCAACGCCGAGGCGGTGGCACTCATCGCCAAACGATTAGTAATCCTTCTCAACTGGAGGCAACAGAAATGGGTGGTTTTTGTGTGTACGGCCAGTCGATGGAAGTGGCCCGCGCGCGTGCCGCGAAGAAGATCAGCACATTCGACAGCGAAGCCAAGCGCCCGCTGACTGAAGTCGAGTGGCGCGAGCGCGTCGACGAAGAGGCATCCGGCATCTTCACCCGCATGAAGCCCGTCCGCGTCAGCCCTGAATTCGACGCGCCGCAGTTCGCACGCGACTTCATCGACCTCGCAGCGCGCACCGCCCCCCCTCTCACGCTCTCGCGAACATGGCCGTCATGCGCATCGACAAGAAGCTCGACGCTAAAGGAAACGAGGTCAAGAGCAAAACCAGCGGCCTCCCGCTGATGACCTGGGTTCGCCACAAATAACAGTTTCGCGACGGCACCCCCGAGGGTGACGTTGTGTGTCTTGGCCGGCGCCCGTATGGGCCGGTCCTTTTTCGAGATCAACCATGACGACCGAAGCAACCCTCACCCTCTCGGCAGATCAGCAAGCCGTCGCACGAAAGAAGATCACGGACCTTCACCACGCAGTCGGCACGATCTATTCCATCGTCAAAGAGGGCCGCCCGCTTGACGCCGGACTCGCGACGAATTGCGTCAAAGTCGCCGAGTTCAACCTGTCCGACCTCTGCAAGACGCTCGGCGTCGAGACGTTCAGTTCGAAGGAGCGCGAGCAGCGCTACGCCGATCTTCGCGCGGCCAATATGAAGGTCCACGAGCTTGAAGCACAACTAGGCGGCACCGTCACGCCGGAGGCGACTCAGCACACCCTCAAGAACATGGCTGACCATCTGAATCGTTGGTGGGACATCGAAGGCTTTGGCCACATTTCGGAAATCTCGTTCGGCCAGTACGTGTGCAAGGTGGATTTCTCGTGCAGCCTGTTCGGCGACTTCCGCATTCTCGACTCGGAGACGCCGGTTTCCGATAAGGGGCGAAAGGTGGACTGGCACGACAGCCTCCGTGATCGCGGATTCGCCCTGGCGAACGAGGACCGTGATTGGAGCCTCGTCGATAACGACGCGAACAGGCAGGTTCTGATTGACCTGTTCGGTGCGCGCCTGCCTTCGTCGAAGGTCCACAAGTTCGAGAACTACAGCCGCCGCAAGTCGCAAGACTTCTCGCTGCGCAGCGTCGAGGTCTACATCTACAAGATCGCTGAAATCCTCGCGCTGCCGGTTCCGAGCAAGGCGGAAGCATGAGCACCGTCAACATCCATCAGGTGAAACTGAAAACCCGCAAGGAGATGGAGCGGACGATTCCGCGCGAGCGCCTCGGTTGGTGGCACGACGTCTGCCCTGGTGGGCGCCTGACACTGCGCGACGCCACCGAGGCAGATCTGAATCGTTGCCACCTGCGCGAAGGCTCATCGCGCAACCCAGCCGATTACCTGTGCGAGCTGCCGAAAGACGGCTCTCTCGTTTTCAAAGCGGCAATCGCCCACATGGCGACCTACCAAGTTCCGGTGACAGCATGACCGAGAAAGTCATCCCAATCGATCAGCCCGACCTCGTGCGCCGCGTGACCGTGACTGGCTTTGTCAGCACCGATGGGCACTTCTATGGCGACGACGAACGCCTCGCGCGGTACGCGAGCTGCACCCATGTTCGTTGCGACTGCGGCACCCTTGTGCACAAGGGGTGGATGGCGTGCGACGCATGCCGTGAGAAGAAGGACATCGAGCGTTACGCAGCGCTTCCGAAGGTCGAGTGGAATGGCGACGGCTTCATCTACTCGGACGCCTGTGACCGCTACTTCCAGAGCTACGAAGAGGTCGTGGACTATCTGCGCGACGCCATCGCCGATGACCCTGAGTTCACGGTCGAGAGTCTGCGCCTGATGATCTGCGAGCCGAACATGGCGCGCGAGATCGACGGCAACGAGCACTTCTCCGACGACCTGCCCGAGGACGGCGAGATCCCGCCCGAGCTGGAGGCCGCTTTCGAGGCACTGAACGCAGTTATCCGCAAGCAGCCGCCACTGTCGTGGAGTCCGGGCAAGAACGCCGCAATCGTGACCATCGATCCCGCTGACCTCGCTGAGGTTGCGTGACCATGCTCATGCGAGCTTACCCGGCATTACTCGCAGTCGCGGCGACCGTGACTGCTGTAACGCACGACAGCTCACCGACCGTACTGCTCCGCCAAAGTGCGGGCGATCGCGCGGCCTTGCGTGAGCGCTTCCGCCTCGGTCGCGTAGACGACGTTGCTGTCGTGCCGCTCCTCCGTGACGTCGTTGCCCTCGTAGTGCCGGTGAACGATCGTAATCGTCCAGCCGCCGGATGTGACAGGAAGAGTCGTAACCACGAAGGTGTGGTCACCAGCCGAAAGAGCGGCAGCAGCCATCATCGCCTCCAAACAGTCCGATGAATCGAAGCGTTCCAATGCAAGCTTACCCGAAATTACTCGCCATCCCGGCGACCATGACTGCGGCGTGCCTCTCGGTCATGGCTGGCTGGCAGCGTGGCGGGCTCCTCGCCGAGCGCGTGCTGTGGATTGCCGTGGGCGTGGTGCTGGTCGTCGCTGCCCACCTGCTCCCTGCCCTCTGCCGTCCGCATGGTCGGATCGTGCGCGCCCTCGGCGCGGCCCTGTGGGTCGGCTGCATGGCGGCGACCTGCTACGGCCATGCCGTCTTTTTCCTGATGGCGCAGAAGCATGCGGGTGAGCTGCGCGCCGCCGCGGTGCCGGAAGTCATGGCAAAGGGACGCGGTCTGGCCGAGATCGCACGTGACCGTGCAGACGCAGTAACGCGACTGGCCCGCACCAATGCGCGTCGCTGCGTCGAACCATGCCCAAGCCTGACGGCCGAGCGCGCCGCTGCTGCTGCTCGCGTCGACGCATTGAACGTCGAGCAAGCCGAAGCGCGACGCGACGAGGCCGCGCAGGACCGCGCCGCCGCTGCCCGATCCGCCGCCATGACTGATCCGGTGACCGGCGCCCTGACCGCCTTTGGCGTGGCTGCGCCGCGCGCCGAACTCGTGACCGGTCTGGCCTTTGCCGCCGTGCTTGAGGCTGTCGCCTGCTTCGCCTGGCTGCTCGCGCTGCGCCCCTCGACCGTGACTGAAATCGCGGTAACGCCCGACCAGCAAGGCAGTCACGCCGAAGTAGTAACGGCAGTCACGCCGGAGAGTCACGCCGATGCGCCGGTAACGCCGCCAGTAAGCGCGATAGATGTGGCCGTCGCCGCGATCGATACCGCCCCGGTGCTGCGGCTGCCAGTAATCGAGCAGCACGACGACGTGACACGAGTCATGACCGCAGTAGCCGCCGGTGAGGTGCGTCCGACCGTGACCGAGATCCGCAAGTTTCTGGGCTGCTCGCAGTCACGCGCGGCGGCAGTCCGCAAGCAGCTTGAACCCCAACCGATTGAGTGAAACGAGCATGAGCACGACACGCAATAAAGAAGCCGCTGCCGAGAGGCGCGCAGTCGATCTGATCCTGACGAGTTTCGCTCGCGACGGAATCGCAATGATGACCGATGCCGAGAAGATCGACTATCTGTCGGCCGGGCTGCTCACCAGTTACCAACTGCTGCGCGGCCTGGTCGGTGACGAGTGGATGGAAGGATGGTTGGACTCGGCCCTAAACGACGTGAGAACCACGCGCGCATGGGCCGCAATTCGCAAACCGTCCTGATCCCCACCACGTAACGGAAGAGAGATATGAGCGAAGCCAAAACGATCCTCGACCCGTGCTGCGGCACCCGCATGTTCTGGTTCGATCCGCAAAACCCGGCCGTGATGTTCGGCGACGTGCGCGACGAGACGGTTTCCGTCACAGATCGATCGCATGGCAAGCAGGACGGCGAGCGCGTGCTGAGCGTAACGCCAGACCTGACGATGGATTTCCGTGCGATGGAGTTTGGCGACGGCTCGTTCAAGCTCGTCGTGTTTGATCCGCCGCACCTCGTGCGCGCCGGTCCGAAAAGCTGGCTTGCCGCCAAGTACGGAAAGCTATCGACCGATTGGCGCGACGATCTGCGCCGCGGCTTCGCAGAGTGCTTTCGCGTGCTCGAAGACGACGGCGTGCTGATCTTCAAATGGAACGAGACGCAGATCAAGGTTGGCGAAATCCTCGCGCTCACCGACCAGCAACCGCTGTTCGGCCACAAGTCAGGCAAGCGCGCCGACACGCACTGGATCTGCTTCATGAAACGCAGCCTGATCCCCAACACGTAACCAATAAATTTCGAGAGACACGATGAAGCGCGATTTGATTTCGCTGCAATTGGACCTCGGCTCCGAGCTGATCGTCGACAACTTCGCCGGCGGCGGTGGCGCGAGCACCGGGCTGGAGCGCGCGTTCGGGCGCCCGGTAGACGTCGCAATCAACCACGACGCGGAAGCACTCGCAATGCACGCGGCGAACCACCCGCACACCGCGCACTACTGCGAGAGCGTGTTCGACGTCGATCCGATCGCGATCACCGGAAACCAGCCCGTCGCACTGGTTTGGCTGTCGCCGGACTGCAAGCACTTCAGCAAGGCGAAGGGCGGCAAGCCCGTGTCGAAGAAGATCCGAGGCCTCGCCTGGATCGCGTTGCGCTGGGCCGCCAAGGTCAAGCCGCGCGTGATCATGCTGGAAAACGTCGAAGAGTTTCAGACGTGGGGCCCCCTGGCCGCTGATGGTAAGCCGTGCCCGAAGAATCGCGGGCGCACGTTCCGCTCGTTCGTGAACGCACTCAAGCGCCAAGGTTATACCGTCGAGCACCGCGAGCTGCGCGCGTGCGACTACGGCGCGCCGACGATCCGAAAACGCCTGTTCCTCGTCGCACGCCGCGACCATCTGCCTATCGTCTGGCCGACACCGACTCACGGCGATCCGAAAAGCACGGCCGTGCGCGCGGGCAAGTTGCTGCCGTGGCGCACCGCGGCAGATTGCATCGACTGGTCGCTGCCATGTCCGTCGATCTTCGAGCGCTCCAAGCCGCTGAAGGACGCGACCCTGCGCCGCGTGGCGAAGGGCATCATGAAGTTCGTGGTGGGCAGCGCGGATCCGTTCATCGTGTCGTATTACAGCGACAGCGAGCGCTTCCGAGGCGCGTCGCTAGATGCCCCGCTGGGCACGACAACGACCGCAAACAGATTCGCTGTCGTCGCGCCGACGCTGATGCATGTTACGCACCATGGCGCCGATCGCACGGCGTCGGTATCCGCGCCGCTCGCCACCGTTACCGGCGCACACCGCGGAGAGCAGGCGCTCGTGGCCGCGACGCTCGTGAAGAACAACTTCGGCGACACCCCTTGTCAAGACGCCGGCGCGCCGCTCCACACGATCACCACCCAGGGCAACAAGTTTGGTGTGGTGTCCGCGACGTTGATTCAGACGGGCTATGGCGAGCGCGATGGCCAAGAGCCCCGCGTGCCGGGCCTCGGCAAGCCGCTCGGCACGGCCGTCGCAGGCGGCGTGAAGCACGCGGTCGTCTCGGCGTTCCTCGCCAAGCACTATGGCGACGTCGTCGGCACGGGCGTCGATGTTCCGACCGGGACTATCACCACGACGGACCATCATTCCGTCGTCACCGCGCAGCTCGTCGGCTGCGGAGGTCGGGCCGGACAATCGCGGCCGCGCGACGCGAGCGAGCCGCTCGCCACGGTCACGAGCAAAGCTGATACGTCTGTCGTGACCTCACACCTCGTGAAGCTGCGAAACAACCAATTCGGCCAGGACGTGCGCGAGCCCATGCCGACGCTCACCGCCGGCGGCGGCCACGTTGGCGAAGTGCGCGCGCTCTTGCAGAAGTACCACGGGCCCGACGCGCTCGGTGTGGTGACGATCGGCGGCGAGCAATACGCAATCGTCGACATCGGCATGCGCATGCTCCAGCCGCACGAGCTGAAGCTCGCCCAGGGCTTCCCGACCAGCTATGTCATCAATCCGGTCGTCAACGGGAAGCCGCTCTCGAAATCGTCGCAGGTGCGGATGATCGGAAACAGCGTGTGTCCCGATGTGGCCACTGCGCTGATCCGCGCGAACTTCGCGCACGAGAAGCAAATGGCGCACGTGGCCGCGTAATTCCAGGCAAAAGCAGAGACGCGAATGTCATTAGTGCCGCATCTCTGGTGTGACCTTTTCGGCGAGGGTGGAGAAACGATGCTGAGCGGCGTTGAGCTCACCTAGCAAAAGCACGAGCAGTTCGAAATCGGACGAGTCTCCACGGGCCACCGCGTTCGAATGGTCTTCGAATTTCCCTCTTGCCGTCACGAAAGCATCGTATGCGGCTTGCAACGCGTCCGCGTCCATTGGGATTGCCTCCGAGTATTTGAGCGACAGCGTAGCACGAAGCCTATTCACATCCAAACCGCTGGCGATCTGCACTCGGCTCGCCACATATCGAATCAAGAAAACGATGGATACGAAACAACAGACAGCGCCAGCCGCCCAGCCCGAAGTAGTGTGGAGCGCCGACCTCGAGCTTTTCAATTTTGACTCGCTCGGCGAGCTGCTGGACAGCGACGACTTCGAGGTCGGGCAGACCGTCTTCTTTGGCGAGAAAGCGGCGGTCAATCCGACGCATTGGGTCGACGTCGACATCGTTCTCGATGCCTTGTGCGATCGGGCATTCGACCAAGTCGGGGAAGCGGCGAGCGACTACCCGGACGTCAGCCAGGAAGCACGCGACGAACTCGAAACGGTGCTCGGCGCTTGGGTCGCCAAGCACGCACAACCGACCTTCTATGCCGTCAAGAAAATAACCGAATACACCATCACCCAAGAGGACATCGGAGCATGAGCATCGAGACGAAGCAACTCACCGACGACGCGATGATGGCCGCGATCACGCGCGTATGCGAATTCGAACCGGCTGCCGCCGAGAAGTGGCGCCGCGAAGCACTCTTGATCGGCCGCGCCGTCGAAAGCGCTGTGCACGCCGTTATCGCCCCTTCCGATGCAGCGCAAGCGCCGATCGCCTGGGTGCGCTTCCGTAGCGATGGCGGCTTCGAAGGCCCGATCATGGATAGCGACTCGCGTATGTGCGACACGCGCCGCAGTTTCTGGACGCCACTCTATGCCGCTCCGGTAGCCGCTACTGCGGCAGAGCCGAAAGGGTTCGCGCTGGTCCCGCTGCGCCTCACCCGAGCAATGGACGAGGTTTTGAGCGATGAGGGTTGGCAGTGGGAGGATCTGCTGGCCGCCGCAGGCGCGATCACCGAAGAGCAATACAACGAGATCGCCGACGAACCCGCGCCGGTAGCGTGGCGTCACAGCCATACGCATTGCCTCTACGAGACACGCGACGCAGTGCCGCTCGCCGGTGGCGACGAATGGGCCGAACCGCTCTACGCTGCCCCCGTCGCGGCGCAAGCGCCCGCGCAGCAGGCGGTACCGCTGACGGACGATCCGCGCGACGCGGCACGCCTGAGTTTCATTATCGACAAGCAGGCCCTCATCGTTTGGAGAGCGGGCGCTGACGGCGCGAGGCGCTGCCAGCTCTATCAAATCTGCGAGTACGGGACCGGCTTCGTCCTCTCTGGCGAAGATCGCTGGTTCGAAACGCCGCGCGGCGCCATCGATGCCGCCCTGCAATCCCACTCCGAAGGAGAGACACGATGAGACTGCGGTGGAGGCAACACAAGCGAGAAACCGGTCTTCGGTCCGTTCTGGCAATTCCACGTGGTTCCGATTTGCACGATGGGGAAAAGGTGTACGCGAAAGTCTATTCGAGTGGACGCCAGGGAGATCTTTGGTATTGGGTCGCGGGATGGGGCTCCGGCGTACCGCACAACAATACCTGCGAAACGCCCACGTCGCTTGATGAGGCAAAGCGTCAAGCGCTCGAATACGTCAAAAATCATCTTTCCGAAGGAGAGACGCGATGAGCCTTACTAGCGAACAACGCAAAGCCATAATGCCTACCGCTGCGGAAGTCATCGAGCTGTTCGATCGGGCGGTCAATGAGCTTCCCGCATCGCTCGCGACCGAGGTATGGCAACTCACCCCGCTTCAAGCTGCGTGGGTTGTCGGAATGCTTCTCCAGAAACACGCCGACGCCGCCGCCGCCCCTGCTGCGGCAGCGCCGGAACTGGTAGTGAGCGCCGGCGACCTGGATTTCACGCCCGACGAGCAGCACTCGATCTGCGACATGGCAAACATCGGTAAGGCGCTGCTGGAGCGCATCTCTTCGATGTACCCAGACTACGTGTGGAACGAATCGCCTACCGAAATCGTGAGCGACCTGATCAACGAACGCGACGATGAGCGAGCCAACTATGACCGGATTCGCCACGGGCTTGCAAGGTGGGCCGCGCAGCGTTGGAGCGACGAGGTGCGCAACCGTCCTCTCATCAACGTGCACCGTCGTGCGCTCGATGACACGTGGCGCCAAGTCATCCGCTATTGCGGCGCTGACGACGTGGCGATGCTCGGGCCAACGCATGGCGATCTCGTAGCCGTCGCCTCTACGCCTATCGTCGCCCCCGCTGCGGCGCAAGAAAGGCCCGACAGCATGCCGCCCTTTTCTGAGGTGGTCGAGCACGCCCAGGATGACGCAAGACCACCCGCTTTAGGGGCAGCAGCCGTCGAGCGGCTACAGTCTACTCCTCTGGCAAACGTCGCCCGCGCTGCGTCAACGCCGAGCAATACCGGGGAGTTGATCCGCCAGATCAACGGCGGCGGCGCTGAGCCGATCGCCTCTCCACTATGGGCTGCATACGATGCTCTGCGCGCAATCATCCACGCGCTCGACGCTGGCCAGGACGCGGCGCTCATTCTTGATGAAAACAGCCCGCTCGTCGACGCGGCCCGTTCGGCACTAGCCGCCCGTGCTGCGGCAGCGAGTCCCCTGCATTTCGAGCTGCGCTTTCCCGCCACGCTGCGCAAGATGTGGTCAGGCCGCGAGGTGCAGTCGTGGCTCGACGAGTTGCCACCTCTCTATGAGGTGCCGACGCACGCCCAGGATGGCAACAATGGCAATACGTCCCCCATTGAAGGGGCGGCCCCCGCCGAGCTACTTCAGTCTACACCTACGGCAGCGCAGCCCGACGAGTGCGCGGACCAGGTCCGGCTCGACAGCTTGCCGCATTTCTCCGAGGCTACGGTACAAACCACGGATGACGCAATCCCCTCGGCGGACGCGGCGGCAACTGTCGAGCGCTTACAGTCTACGCCTCTGACGGCGCAGCTCGACGAGCGCACAGCGATTCCCGTTGAAGTTATCGAGGCGCTGTCCCATGCGGTCGGTGCATGGCGCGGGGCAGCTTGCGGAACACGCGACGACGAGGAAGGCGAAGGCCGTTCTGTGGATTACTGCCGCCGCGCAAAGGTAATCGAGGATTGGCTATACGCGCGCGCATCAGCATCGCAAGCCTCGATCGCGCAGTTATCCACACAAACGGTGGATAAGCCTATGCAAAGTGACGCGGAGCGCGACGTGCTCGCCGAGCGCGCGCGGCAGGTCAGCGAGGAAGGCTGGACGCCTACGCACGACGATCAGAACGACCTCGGGCAATTGGCATCTGCCGCCGCCTGTTATGCGCTCACGCATCGTTGGACGCGAATCGACGCGCCGCCGCCTCATTGGCCCGGCGACTGGGCGCGTGCATGGTGGAAGCCGACCACGGCGCGCCGCGACCTCGTCAAGGCCGGCGCGCTGATCATCGCAGAAGTCGAGCGCATCGATCGCGCCGAGACGGACGAATCGCGCGCCACCGTGCAGGATGGTCCGCGATGATCCAAGACATGAATGTTGTGCGCGCAATCGTGTGCAGCAACCGCCAAGGGACAAAGCGCGGGGAATCCGAGCAGCTAGTGCAGTGCGAAGCGATGCGCCATGTGCTTGCAAAGCTGGATACCGGAATCAAGGGTCTCTTCAACCGTTCCGTATTCGCCCTGTATGTCTGCAACCTCCATGGTGTTCGGGGAAGCCGCGTGGTCAGTATGGACAATGCGCGCAATCCAGCGCCCCAGGCCACTCGACACAGCGGTCACCTTGTATTCCTGAGTGCCTATGTAAATGGTTCGCTCATTCATGACGTGGCTCCTTTTGCCCTGCATGGAGAACTTACGGATAGATGCAGTTCAGCGCGCAAATTCCGATCCGTGGCCGCAAGCAAACGATGTGCCCGAACAAGTAACCGCACTCCAATAGACGGGAACCAGCAAGGAGAAACACATTGACAGCAAAACTCATCCCCGTGTCGGCGTGGGCAAGCAGCATTTTTGGCGAACACTGCCCTTGCCGTAAGACGCTCTACACGTGGATCACCGAAGGCAACATTGCCCCTCTCCCGCAAAAAATCGGGAGGTCGTATTTCTGCCAACCCGACGCTCGCTATGTCTCTACAAAGCGCCCGCAGCGGCGACGTGAAAGTGCCATCAAGAGGATGATCGATGGCCGCTAGAAGAAGGCAGGCCAAGCGCAGAGACTGGCCTCTTCATCTCCATGTGAACGGGGCCGGTTACTACTATTTCCGGCACCCGGACACGGGCAAGAGCTTCGGCATTGGCTATGACCTCGCTGAGGCCAAGCGTCAGGTGAAAACGGTCAATGCCGAACTCGAGCGGCGCAAGGGGCACGCCGATCTTTTGCAGCGCATTGACGGTGGTGCAGTAACCCTTGCTGCATGGTGTGACACCTATCTCGAAAAGCGACTCGATGGCAACAAGCACACGGTCGCCGGCATGAAGTCACACATCAAGGCAATCAAAGAAGATGTGTGCGCCGCGCAGGAGATCGGCGCAATCACGCCACGAGAGATCGCGCGCCTGATCAAGTCCGCGACAGAGAAGAGAGGTGCGTCCATGGCTGGCCTGATACGCGGCCGGCTGCACGACATTTTCCGCGAAGCCATTGAGGATGGCCTGGTCGAGGTCGGAAGGAATCCGGTCGACGCCGTACCGAAGCCAAAGCGCGAGGTGACGCGCCAGCGGCTGACGCTCGACGACTTCATGGCGATTCGGGCGAAGGTCGCAGAGTCGAGCTCCCATTGTTGGCTCGTGAACGCGATGGATCTCGCGCTGCTCACCGGACAGCGCCGCGAAGATATTGCCAGCATGAAATTCGACCAGGGTCGCGACGGGTTCCTGTGGGTGGAGCAATCGAAGACGGGCGCGAAGATCATGATCCCGCTCGCGCTGCGGCTTGATGCGCTTGGCAGCAACATCGAAGAAGTCCTGAGGCGCTGTCGTGATGCGGCAATTAGCCGCAACGTCATCCACTACTTGCGCGGAAGTGGTCGCGCGCAACCCGGCGCCGCCGTGACAGGCAATCGCATGTCAACGGTGTTTTCTGAATTTAGGGACGAAGCAAAGATCGTCGTGGCAGATGGCAACACACCGCCGTCGTTTCACGAAATTCGCTCGCTGTCGGCGCGCCTTCACGCAGACGAGCACGGCGCCGAATTTGCCCAGGCGCTGCTGGGCCATAAGTCAGAAGCGATGACTGCCCTCTACCGCGACTCGCGCGGGCGGGAATGGGCGGAAGTCAGACTGAAGGCTGGGTAAAGAATTCTAGATTTATTCTAGACGGATATTCGACTGACTCAATAAAATCAATCACTTATGCGTTTTATGGTGTTTCGGTTAGAAACAATCTACACCTTGAATCTGCGTGAATCTCGCCAGAAAAGCCCTGTAAACACGAAGCTTTACGCGATCAATACACTTGTAACAGCTTGCTCGTTGCGCAAATCCGGATTGCCCGCGCCGCCACGCGCTCGCGCGCGCATGCATACCACTTGCATCCGGAGCCCCATCGGCGACCCCTCGCTCGCCGACCCGCGCCTATCGTTGTGCCCGCAACAAATGACATGGCGATGAAACGTTTATGCAGCCGGCATTGAAGCTGGCAAATCACTTCTTTTTATCGTTATCTCCCCCTCGTCCCTCCACTCGCATGCCGCTTTTCCGCCCGATTGGCGCGCGCGTATTGCGCCATGCAGCGAAAGCGCAAAAACGAATCCGTCTATAGTAAGAAGGCACTGACCACCACGGAGACTCGTGTATGCAAACGTCTGCACCGCGCATCGCCACTGCGTTGCTCGCCACCCTGACCCTCGCGCTGCTGACCCCGTGGGGCACCGCACAGGCCCAACTCGGCAACCTGCTCAACCAGGGCGGCGGCAACAGCGGTTCGGCACAGGGCGCGCTCGGCAATCTGGGCGGGCTTGGCAGTTCGCTTTCGGCGCCGTCGCTCACGTCGAACAGTCTCGGCAATGTCACGGGCCTGCTTCAGTACTGCATCAAGAACAATTACCTGAATGCCGACGCTGCAAGCAACGTGAAAGACTCGCTGCTCGGCAAGCTGCCCGGCGGCGCCAGTTCGACCGATAGCGGCTACACCCAGGGCACGAGCGGCATTCTCACCGCGGGCAACGGCCAGCAGCTCGACCTCTCGGGCGGCGGCCTCAAGGAGGCGGCCACCAAGCAGGTGTGTGACAAGATCCTGAGCCAGGCGAAGTCGATGCTGTAACCCCGCCGTTTTCGAAACGCGGATGTGCGTACGCGCACATCCGCCGCAATTTTTGTGCCGCGACGCTTGAACGTGAACGCACACTGGGTGTCGAATAGAGTCAAGCGGTCTTCAGCGGCATTGCTGCTCCTAGCCATGACCAAGCGCCAAATATCCGTGGTTTTCACGTTTCCGGCCACCTCGCTGTGGGCCGCCATCGCCGCACTCGCCGCCCTGCTGGTCCCGCTGCTCGCGCACGCGCAAAGCAGCACCCGCGACGAACAGTTCGACTGCAAATCCAACCCTCACACCTTCATTTCGTCACTCATCGACGAAAAGTCAATCGACCCCCAGCCCAGCCGCGTCGAGGCCAATTCGGTCAACGCGTTTCGTCCCGTGCACGGCAACCGCTTGAGCGCGTTCGGATTTCCCATTTACGTGGTACTGGGTTACGAGCGCGACGACACGCTCTTCAGGCGCGGTGCAGGCAAGGAGATCGCCTCGCCGCTTTATGGCGTGGTGGTGTCCGCTCCGGCGGAAACGGTGCGCTCGCGCGTGCGCGAGGCCAATAGCGACGCGACGGTGCAGTCCGTCGTGCCTTTGCTGCTCACGGCGATCGTGTGCGGCGGATGACGGGGCGGACTCGCCGCCCTTCTTCATGGCCACCGCGTGACGCCGCCGCGGCATCGACGTGAATTCAACCGCCGAAAAACGCCCACGCGCCCATCGCGACGCCCACGACGCCCACGCCCACCGAAATATTCAGGAGCCAGCGGCGCCGCGTCAGCAGCGTAATCGCCGTGAGCGCGATGGAGATCTGAATGAGCGTGGTGGACTGCGCCCAGCGATGATGGCCGTGCAACAGTTGCTCGCTTAGCGTGTCGTCCTGCTCGACGGTTTTTTCGAGCGCCTCCGCCTTCGCGCGGATCGGCTCCTTCTGCTGGCGATAGCGATCCGCGTCGCTTGCGAAACGGCGCTGCGCGTCGGCGGAGTTCGGCGCGAGCGCGGACAGTTGCGCGCCCAGTTCCGCGAGATTCTGCTTCTCGCCCTTGGCCTGATAGTAGGCCCATTGATTCGCGGCTTCGGTTTTATGAATCGCCGCTTCGTTCTTGTAATAGAGCGCCAGGTTCTCGCTATTGCCGCTCTGATACGCAAAAATCGCCCCGATCGACGCGAGAATCGCCGTCATCACGGCCATGCGGCCGGGGAACGGATCGCTCTCACCGTGCCCGCCATGGCCCACCGCGGCGTGTTCGACCGCGTGGTCGTGCGGCCCATGCACTTCGTACTCTTCAGACATCCAAAGACTCTCCGGTTTCACTGATTCGCCGCCATGCCACGCTTCGCTCTTGCGACGAAGTCCGCGACGCGCGCCGCCTGGCCCCGTGCGGCGCGTCTCAAATGGGACGCTCAATTATCGTGAGCGCGGCGCGCTTGTCCAGTATCCGAAATGCATCCGATGTAACGGAAAGTCGAAATGGCTTTCGTGAAAGCGATTCGTAGGTTTAATCGACTATCCATTGAAGTCAGACGGATCGGGATGTTGCAGCGCATCCCCTCTCGTCCGCCGTTTGCAAACGTGGTTTCGCGCATCGAGAGCGACCCGCTGCGTTGCAACGCCACATGGCCCTTTAGGCCAACGCCGTTACAGATTCCGCCTGGAGACCATCATGGGGCCGGATACGGGCGCACACGCCGCGACCGCCAAACAACCGTCGACGCATGGAAAGCGCAACGACCCGAACGAGACCGGCCGCCTGATCGACGCGATTTACGACGCCGGTTTCGACGCACGGCGCTGGCCCGGCGTATGCGAGCGCATCGCCGGGCACATTGGCGCGCAACACGTGAATCTCACCGTGCTGCCTCACGAGAGCGCATTCACGCTGGAGCGCTGGCAGGGCATCGACGCCTCGTTCGCCCGCTCGTATGCGCAGCACTACGGCGCCGACGATCCGCTCGTGCCGCAGGCGCGCCGCTGGCCCGCGGGCACGCTCGTGACCGACACGATGATCCGCCCGCAGGACAGCCACGCGCGCAGCGCCTTCGTGCAGGAATGGGTGCGCCCGCAGCGCATCTATACGGTGGCCTTCGCCAACGTGCTGCGCGAAGGCGGCATGGCGGGCGTGCTCGGCGCGCTGCGCCACGAGGCGCGTCTTTATGGCGAAGACGAACTCGAAGCGCTGCGCGTCCTGCTGCCGCATGTGCGCAACGCGTTGCGCGTGCAACAGCACACCGCCCCGCACGACGACGGCGCACACGCGAGCGCCGACGCGCTCGATGCCCTCGCCCACGGCATGCTGATCGTGGACGCCAATGCGCGCATCGTCGTCGCGAACCGCGCCGCCACGGCGCAGCTCGCGCGCGCGACCGGGCTGCGCAGCGAACACGGCATGCTCGCTGCGACGACGGCCGCGGCCACGCACCAGTTGCTCGGCCTGATCGCACGCGCGGCCGGCAACGACGTGCGCGAGCGCGCCGGCGGCGCGCTGCTCATCAGCCGGCCGCCACCCGACGAGCCGCTCCAGGTGCTGATCTCGCCGCTCGGCGCGCATCGGCACGCCGACCTCGCACCCGGTGCGCGCGCGGGCACGGCCATGCTCATCGTGATCGATCCGCAGGCGGCGCGGCGCGGCGTGGAGACGCGGCTCGTCGCGCTGTTCGGGCTCACGCCCGCGCAAGCGCGCGTGGCCTGCGAAGTCGGCAAGGGACTCAGCCCGAAGGACGTGGCCGAGACGCTACAGGTGCTGCCTTCGACCGTGCGCACGCATCTGCACCATGTGTTCGCGAAAACAGCCACGCGCCGCCAGGCCGAGTTGATGCGTTTGATCGCGCAGCTCGCGATTGCGCGCGGCGATTGAGGCGCTGATTCCGCTGAAAAGAAAACGGCCCGCGCGACCCGCGTTCCATGAACGCCGATTGCGCGGGCCGCTGTGCGGCTCACGTCAAACGATCAACCGCCCAGATACGCGCGCTTGATGTTGTCGTTGGCCAGCAGGTTGTCGGCGCTGTCCGCCAGCACCACGCGCCCCGTTTCGAGCACATAGCCGCGATCGGCCACGTGCAGCGCCTTGTTCGCGTTCTGCTCGACGAGGAACACCGTCACGCCTTCCTCGCGAATCGTGCGGATGATGTCGAAAATCTGCGCGATCACGAGGGGCGCGAGGCCGAGCGTGGGCTCGTCGAGCAGCAGCAGGCGCGGCTTGCTCATGAGCGCGCGGCCGATGGCGAGCATCTGCTGCTCGCCGCCCGACATCGTGCCCGCACGCTGCTTCGCACGCTGGTTCAAACGCGGAAACAGCTTGAACACGTGCTCGATGCCCGCATCGATTTCGTGCTGCGAGGCGAAGAAGCCGCCCATTTGCAGGTTTTCGAGCACCGTGAGGCTCGGAAACACGCGGCGCCCTTCCGGCGAGATCGCCATGCCCAGACGCATGATTTCGTGCGTGGGCATGCGCGTGATGTCCAGACCTTCGAACGTCACGCGCCCCGACGACGCGCGCGGCGTGCCGCACACGGTCATCATGAGCGTGGTCTTGCCGGCGCCGTTGCTGCCGATGAGCGTAACGATCTCGCCCTTGTTCACTTCGATCGACACGCCCGACAGCGCTTCCACCGCGCCGTAATGGGTATGGACCTTTTCCAGCTTCAGCATCAGTCCTCTCCGAGATACGCCTTGATCACGCGCGGGTCGTTGCGCACTTCATCGGGCTTGCCGATCATGATCGGCTTGCCGTGCTCCATCACCAGAATGCGGTCCGACACGCCCATCACGAGGCTCATGTCGTGTTCGATCAGGAGTACGGAGATTCCGAACTCGTTGCGCAAACCATCCACCATCTGCTGCAACTCGACCTTCTCCTGCGGATTCAAACCGGCGGCCGGTTCGTCGAGCATCAGAAGGCGCGGATCGGTAATCATGCAGCGCGCGATTTCGAGCCGACGCTGATGGCCGTACGAAAGCGTGCCCGCCTCGCGGTTCGCCACCGGCTTCAGGCCCACGCGTTCGAGCCAGTACGCGGCGCGTTCGAGCGCGGCGCGCTCGGCGCGGCGGTACGCGGGCGTCGCGAAGAGACCGCTCAGCATGTTGCGGTTCACCTTCAGGTGCTGCGCGACCATCAGGTTTTCCAGCACCGTCAACTGCTTGAACAAGCGAATGTTCTGGAACGTGCGCACGAGGCCGCGGCGCGCGACCTGATGGCTCGGCTGGCCGGTAATGGCGTGGCCTTCCAGCACGATGTCGCCCGCGGTCGGCTTGTAGAACCCGCCCACGCAGTTGAACACCGTGGTCTTGCCCGCGCCGTTCGGCCCGATGATCGCGAACACCTCGTTCGGACGCACGTCGAAGTCGATGCCGTCCACGGCCAGCAAACCGCCGAAGCGCATTTGCAGGCCCGCTACTTTCAACAACGCTTGTGCGCTCATTGCGGCAACTCCACGTGCGGACGGCTTGCGGGCAAGAGGCCCTGAGGACGCCACATCATCATCAGCACCATCACCAGACCGAAGATCAGCATGCGGTATTCGGCAAAGCCGCGCGCCACTTCGGGCAGCACGGTGAGCAGGATTGCGGCGAGCACGACACCCAGTTGCGAGCCCATGCCGCCCAGCACCACCACGGCGAGAATCAGCGCCGATTCGATGAAGGTGAACGACTCGGGCGTGACGAGCCCCTGGCGCGCCGCGAAGAACGCACCGGCCAGACCCGCGAACGACGCGCCCAGCGTGAACGCCGAGAGCTTGACGCGCGTGGGGTTCAGGCCCAGCGAGCGGCATGCGATCTCGTCTTCGCGCAGCGCTTCCCATGCGCGGCCCATCGGCATGCGCAGCAGGCGGCTCGTCACGAACAGCGTGAACGCCACCAGCACGAGCGCGAGCAGGTACAGGAAGATCACCATGTGCTCGCCGCTGTACTCGATGCCGATCAGTTCGTTGAACGTCTTCGCGCCTTCCACGCTCGCGTGGCGGGCCATTTCGAAGCCGAACACGGTGGGCTTGGGAATGCTGGAAATGCCGTCCGGGCCGCCCGTGATGCTCGTGAGGTTATTGAGCAGCAGGCGAATGATTTCACCGAAGCCGAGCGTGACGATGGCGAGATAATCGCCGCGCAGGCGCAGCACCGGGAAGCCCAGCAGGAAGCCGAACGTGGCCGCGGCAATCGCCGCGAGCGGCAGGCATTCCCAGAACGTGAAGCCGAAGTACTGGTTGAGCAGCGCATACGTATAGCCGCCCACCGCGTAAAAGCCCACGTAGCCGAGATCGAGCAGGCCCGCGAAGCCCACCACGATATTCAGGCCAAGACCCAGAATCACGTAGATGAGCGCGAGCGTGGCCACGTCCACCGCGCCGCGCGAACCGAGGAACGGGAACACCGCGCCGAACGCGAGCAGCACCCAGATCGCCACGCGCTGCTGGCGCGCGCCGAGCGCGGGCGCTTTGGGCAGGCGAACGCCGCTCGTTGCGCGCACAAACATCGGCTTGACGAGCTGGAACACGAACACCACGGCGGCCGCGATCCACACGGGGCGCCAGTGTTGCTGTAGCACGACCTGGTAGCCGTCGAGCGTAAGTTGCAGGCCGAGAATGGGCGCCGTGAGAATGATGGTCGCGACGGCGGCGGCGAACGCGCCCTTCACCGTTTGCGACGACGTCGGACCCTGTGCGCTATTGCTGGCCGCGCGAACCGAAACAGTTTGGCTCATATCGACCTCACACCTTTTCGACGTCCGGCTTGCCGAGCAGGCCGGTGGGACGGAACAGCAGCACGAGCACGAGCAAGCCGAAGGCGACAACGTCCTTGTACTCCGCCGGCATGTAGCCCGAGGCGAGCGTTTCAGCGAGGCCCAGCAGCACGCCGCCGAGCATCGCGCCCGGAATGCTGCCAATGCCGCCCAGCACGGCGGCCGTGAACGCCTTGATGCCCGCGATGAAGCCGATATACGGATTGAGCTTGCCGATGGTCAGGCCGATCAGCACGCCGCCCACGGCCGCGAGCATCGCGCCGAGCACGAACGTGAAGGAGATCACGCGGTTCGTGTCGATGCCGAGCAGGTTGGCCATCTTCATGTCTTCCGCGCAGGCGCGGCACGCGCGACCCATGCGCGAGCGCGAGATGAACAGCGTGAGCGCGATCATGAGCACGAGCGTCACGCCGACGATCAGCATGCGCGCGTACGGAATCGTCACTTCGAAGTTGCCGCCCATGTTGAAGTCGAGCGCGCCGGAAATGAGCTGCGGCACCGAAACGTCGCGCGCGCCCTGCCCGATCTGCACGTAGTTTTGCAGAAAGATGGACATGCCGATCGCGGAGATGAGCGGCACGAGGCGCGGCCCGCCGCGCAGCGGCCGATACGCCACGCGCTCGACCGCGAAACCGTAGAGCCCGGTGACGAGCACCGAGACGATGAGCGCCGCGCCCAGCACGAGCGGCAGCGGATAACCCGCCGAGGTGCCGATGGCCGTAAGCGTGACGAGGCCCACATAGGCGCCGATCATGTAGATCTCGCCGTGAGCGAAGTTGATCATGCCGATGATGCCGTAGACCATCGTGTAGCCGATGGCGATCAGCGCATAGATCGCACCCAGCGTGAGCCCGTTGACGAGCTGCTGGGTGAACTGAGGAAGAAAATCATTCATGCGTAAGCCCCGCGGCCGTGAAGCCGATGAGAGACCTTTGGAACCGGACTAACCCTTTTTATCGTTGCGCGCACAACCGCCATGAAAAACGCCCCGCCGCGTCAGGCGGGGCGTTTGCGGCTTGCAGCGCGGGGATCAGTTCGCGGCGGTCTTGGTGGCGTCCTTGTGCCACGTGTAGACGACGAAGCGGAACGACTTCAGGTCGCCCTGTGCGTCGTATTCCACCTTGCCGATCGGCGTGTTGAACGCGTTCTTGTGCAGGTAGGCGGCAACCTTGGTCGGGTCGGTGCTCTTCGCGCCCGCAATGCCGTCGGCGATCACTTCGACCGCGGCGTACGACGGCATCTGGAACGGGCCGTTCGCGTCGCGCTTCGCGTCGGCGAATGCCTTCACGAGCTTGGCGTTGGCGGGGTCCGCTGCGAAGTCGGCGGGCAGCGTGACGAGCATGCCTTCCGAGGCCGGGCCGGCGATCGCCGTCACGTCCTTGTTGCCCACGCCTTCCGGTCCCATGAACGTGGCCTTCACGCCCTGTTCACGCGACTGGCGCATGAGCAGGCCCATTTCCGGGTGATAGCCGCCGAAGTAGACGAAGTCCACGCCTTGCGCCTTGAGCTTCGTGACGACTGCCGAGTAGTCCGAATCGCCGGCGTTGATGCCTTCGAACACGACAACGGGAATGTGCGCCTTGTCGAGCGCGGCCTTGACCGACGTGGCGATGCCCTGGCCATACGACTGCTTGTCGTGCAGGATCGCAACCTTCTTCGGCTTGACCTTGTTGATGATGTAGGCGGCGGCAGCCGGACCTTGCTGGTCGTCGCGGCCGATGGTGCGGAAGATGAACTGACGCTTCTTGCCTTCGGTGAGCTGCGGAGCGGTAGCCGACGGCGTGACCATCACGACGCCTTCGTTTTCGTAGATGTCCGAAGCGGGGATCGTCGAGCCCGAGCAAACGTGGCCGACCACGTACTGGATGTGCTGCGAAACGATCTTGTTGGCAACGGCGACGGCTTGCTTCGGCTCGCACGCGTCGTCCATGAGGACGGCTTCGAGCTTGTTGCCGTTCACGCCGCCGGCGGCGTTGATCTGCTCGATCGCGGTCAGGGCGCCCGCCTTGACCATGTCGCCGTACTGGGCGACCGGGCCGCTGAACGGGCCGGCGATGGCGATCTTCACGGTGTCGGCGTGAGCGCTTGCACCAAAGGCGAGCAGCGCGGCGGCCACGGAAACGGAGGTAAGGCGGTTAAGGCGGGACAACGTCATCAGGAGCTCCTCGATTGTTTTCGGGTCAACCGGACAAACGGCATGACCTGCGCAAACGAACAGCGCCCCAATGACACTCAATGGGGAACAACCACGACGAGCACCATAGAAAAGACGTGACGGGGCCCGGCGTGTATCAGCGCCTTGGTAGGCGGCTGAGTTCGGAGAGACTGCTGAGTTACAGACTCTGTTGCGCAAGCTATCCGCCTGCCCCGTTCGCTGCAATTCGTACCGGAAAGGTGGTCCGGGCTGAATCAGCGACCCGCGGATGCTATCAATAATCCAATTGCGCCGCAACCAAGGGTTTTTTCCGATATCGCTGGGAGTATTGACATTGATCAATTGAGGGTAATGCGTCAAAGCGCTTGAAAATATTCAGGAAAATGGGGTTTCAGATGGGTGCAAGGCCAGCCGCGACGGGCTGAGGCCCGGCTGACGCGGGTGTACGGAATAGTGTTATTTTTGATTTTAAGATGTACTGGAACGCGATTATTATATCGAAGACCATCCAATTAATAAATTGACACCGTACAATAAATATCCAACACATCCAACCTCCCGAAAAATTCGATACATACCACAAAACGAAATCGGGGAAACCCTAAATGCAAAATGCGCCAAGTCATTGATCCACAAGAACAAATATTACAATAATATTAAAATAAAATTCCTGGATTAATCGCGATCAATCCATAACCACAGATCTCGCTCACACCGCCATTTTCCAATCCGAAATCGAGAAAACTTCCGTCTCAGCGCCGATTTTTCTCATAATCGGATCGGGTAATCTCGAATTAATCCTCCCGCGACCGTCGCGCGCCCGCCTCACCAGCCCGGCACGGCGTTCCAGACGCGCAAAGGTCGGTGGTATCCTCGCTCCCTCGCTGTCACGCGCATGCACCACTACGGCGCACGCCGCAGCGCGGCCACACCGTCAAGAACCGAACATTCGGGGGAGATCAAACAGAATGAAGACCTTCAAGCAGGCAGCCATTGCCGCCACCGTTTCCCTGATCGCCGGCACCGCCGCGCTCGCGCTGACCTCGGGCGCCGCGCGCGCCGCCGAAACCGCCACCGTCGAAGTGCTCTCGATCGTCGAGCACCCGGCGCTCGACGCGATCCGCGACGGCGTGCGCGACGAACTCAAGGCCGCCGGTTACGACGCGGGCAAGAACCTCAAGTGGGAATACCAGAGCGCGCAAGGCAACACCGGCACCGCCGCGCAGATCGCGCGCAAGTTCGTGGGCGATAACCCGAGCGCGATCGTCGCGATCGCCACGCCCTCGGCGCAAGCCGTTGTGGCCGCAACGAAAAGCGTGCCCGTGGTGTACTCGGGCGTGACCGACCCGGTAGCCGCGCAGCTCGTGAAAACGTGGTCGCCTAGCGGCACGAACGTCACCGGCGTGTCCGACAAGCTGCCGCTCGACAAGCAGGTCGCGCTCATCAAGCGCGTCGTGCCCAACGCGAAGACGGTCGGCATGGTCTACAACCCCGGCGAGGCAAATTCGGTCGTGGTCGTGAAGGCGCTCAAGGAACTGCTCGCACAACAAGGCATGACGCTCAAGGAAGCCGCCGCGCCGCGCACCGTGGACATCGGCCCGGCCGCCAAGAGCCTGATCGGCAAGGTCGACGTGATCTACACGAACACCGACAACAACGTGGTTTCGGCCTACGAAGCGCTCGTGAAGGTCGCCAACGACGCGAAGATCCCGCTCGTCGCCTCCGACACGGACAGCGTGAAGCGCGGCGCCATCGCGGCGCTCGGCATCGACTACGGCGATCTCGGCCATCAAACGGGCAAGGTCGTCGTGCGCATTCTCAAGGGCGAGAAGCCCGGCGCGATCGCCTCCGAAACCAGCAGCAAGCTGCAACTGTTCGTGAACCCCGCCGCCGCGCAGAAGCAAGGCGTGACGCTCTCGGCCGACCTGCTCAAGGAAGCGACCACGGTCGTGAAGTAAGCCGCGCTCGCGCCGGCAATCCACGCAGTAACAAGCAAGGCCCGATAAAGGCCACCCCGAGCGCAACGGCGCGCCGCCTTCATCGAGGCGCGCGCCGTGCGCCGACTCCGGCATACGTCGGCCGGAGACCGCAACAGGATTCTTCCCCATGTCCCTCTACTCGCTTCTGGGCGCGCTCGAGATCGGCTTGATCTTCAGCCTCGTGGCCCTCGGGGTGCTGATTTCGTTTCGCATCCTCAACTTTCCCGATCTCACCGTCGACGGCAGCTTTCCGCTGGGCGGCGCCGTGGCGGCCACGCTGATCGCGGCCGGTCATGATCCGTTCGTCGCCACGGCCTGCGCGATCGTTGCGGGCGCAATCGCCGGCTTCATCACGGGCTGGCTCAACGTGCGCCTGAAAATCATGGATCTGCTCGCGAGCATCCTGATGATGATCGCGCTCTATTCGATCAACCTGCGCGTGATGGGCGCGCCGAACATCCCGCTCATTTCCGAAGCCACGGTCTTCACGATGATCCAGCCCGCGTGGCTGCCCGACTACGTGCTGCGCCCGCTCGCGCTTTTGGTCGTCGTGCTGGCCGCGAAGTTCGGCTTGGACTGGTTCTTCTCCTCGCAGTACGGGCTCGCGCTGCGCGCGACCGGTGCGAATCCGCGCATGGCGCGCGCCCAGGGCATCGCCACGGGCCGCGCGACGCTCGCGGGCATGGCGCTTTCGAACGCGCTCGTCGCGCTGGCCGGCGCCCTCTTCGCGCAAACCCAGGGCGGCTCGGATATTTCCATGGGCATCGGCACCATCGTGATCGGGCTTGCCGCTGTGATCATTGGCGAAAGCATTCTGCCTGCGCGCCGGCTCGTGCTCACCACGCTCGCCGCCGTGCTCGGCGCGATTCTCTATCGCTTCTTCATTGCGCTCGCGCTCAATAGCGACTTCATCGGCCTGAAGGCACAGGACCTGAACCTCGTCACCGCCGTGCTCGTGACCGTGGCGCTCGTGCTGCCCGCCACGCGCAAGAAGCTGTTCGGCCGCAAGAACGGGAGGGCATGAGATGCTCAGCGCCAAAGACCTCAAACTGACTTTCAACCCCGGCACGCCGATCGAAACGCGTGCGCTGCGCGGCCTGAACCTCGAGATCCCCACCGGCCAGTTCGTGGCCGTGATCGGCTCGAACGGCGCAGGCAAGTCCACCTTCCTCAACGCGATCAGCGGCGATCAGATGGTGGATAGCGGCACGATCACGATCGACGGTCAGGACGTCACGAAAAAACAGGCCTGGGACCGCGCGCCGCTCGTTGCACGCGTGTTCCAGGACCCGATGGCCGGCACCTGCGAGGCGCTCACCATCGAAGAAAACATGGCGCTCGCCATGGCGCGCGGCAAGCGGCGCGGCTTCGGCCCCGCGCTGAAAAAGCAGGACCGCGAACTGTTTCGCGCGAAGCTGAGCCTGCTGAATCTGGGTCTGGAGAATCGTCTGGCCGACCGCATCGGCCTGCTGTCGGGCGGGCAGCGCCAGGCAGTGAGTCTCCTGATGGCGTCGCTTCAGCCTTCGCGCATCCTGTTGCTCGACGAGCACACGGCGGCGCTCGACCCGAAAACGGCCGCGTTCGTGCTGGAACTCACCGCGCGCATTGTGGAGGAGTCGAAGCTCACGACCATGATGGTCACGCACAGCATGCGCCAGGCGCTCGACTACGGCCAGCGCACGGTCATGCTGCACCAGGGGCAGGTGGTGCTCGACGTATCGGGCGAAGCGCGCCGCGGCCTCGACGTGCCGGACCTGCTGCGCATGTTCGAGCAGAACCGCCACGAGAAGCTCGACGACGACGCGCTGCTGCTCGGCTAAGCGCCTGCCAGCGACACACAAAGCGCCCGCTGCCTCGAACGAGGCGGCGGGCGTTTGCCGAATTGCGCCATTATTTCGGACTCCGCTTCAATGCATCGAATGCGGCGTCAAAAGTCATCGGGAGACGTCAGGAGGTTTTCGCGTACTTGAACGTCCCCTGCGCGCTTGCGATCAGCAGGAGGTCGTCCACCCATGCCTCCGAGCGCGCAAAGAAGATCGAACGGCCGCCGCGCTCCAGAAAGCCTTTCGCGCGCACGAACTGCCCTAGCCCCTTGTCGAGGTAGTTGGTGGTGAGCGAGAGCGTGAAGCCGTGGCGCTTGGGCTGCCCTGCCTCCGCAAATAGCCCGGCGTAGCCGGCCGCCGCGTCGAGCAGCGTGGCGATCGCGCCGCCTTGCAGCACGCCCTGGCGGTTGAGCTTCGAGGCGTCGATGGGCATCACGAGTTCGGCATAGCCCTCGCGCCATTCGGCGACGCTCACACCGAGCGTTTCGAGAAACGGATTGTCCACGGCGAATTGCGACATGCGCTGTCTTCCTTGCATTATCTGGCGATGCGTTCGATTATAGGGCGGTGGCCCGAACGCCGCAGCGCCGCCCTAACCACTGTTCAGCGGATTTCCGCCCAACTGTACATGGCCAGCGCCGCCGCGCCGCACAACACTGGTCGATAGCGCCGCAATCGCGCGCCAACGCAGACCGCTTTCACACCCTTCCACGCCGAACCAGGTACCCAAGATGAACGACAACGCGCTCCACCCCGATCCGCTGGCCACTACGCGCACAGCGGCGGCAGCGGCCGAGGCCGCGCCCGTCCCTTGCCCCGTCGTCGACACGCTCGACCGCATCCTGCCCGAGGAGCCGCTGCTCATGATGGGCGCGGGCCCCGTGCCGATTCCCGATGCCGTGGCCAAGGCCAACACCGTCGTCATCAATCACCTCGGCGACACCATGGCGCGCGTCATTACTCAGGTGAAGACGATGGCGCGCTATGTGTTCCAGACCCGCTCGAACTGGGTGCTCGGCGTGGCGGGCCCAGGCTCGGCCGCCATGGAAATGGCCGTGTCGAACCTCGCGTGGTCCGGCACGCCCGTGCTCTCGATCGTCAACGGCTTCTTCAGCCAGCGCATGGCCGAAATGGCGCGCCGCGTGGGCGCCGAGGTCACGACGCTCGACGTGGCCGACCGCGAGATCGCCTCGCTCGAAGCCGTGGCGCAAGCCATCGAGCGCACACGCCCCGCTGTCGTCACGATCGTGCACGGCGAAACGTCGAACACGGTATGGAACCGCGACCTCAAGGAAATCGTCAAGCTCGCCAAGGCGGCCGGCGCGCTCGTGGTGGTGGACGCCGTGTGCACGCTGAGCACCATGCCGCTCGAAATGGACGCCTGGGGCATCGACGTCGTCATCACGGGCGGCCAAAAGGGTCTCTCGTCGATTCCGGGCGTTTCGCTGATCGCCTTTTCGGACGCCGCCTGGGAGCGCGTGCGCACGCGCACCGCGCCGAACACGCACTGGTGCCTCGACGCAATGCTCGCCGAGAACTTCTGGCACAACGCCGGTTACCACTACACCGCGCCGGTTTCGGGCGTGCTTGCCTTGCATGAAGCGCTGCGCCTCGTTTGCACGGAAACGCTGGAAAAGCGCTTTGCGCGCCATCTGCGTTGTTCGCTTGCGCTGCAAAGCGGCGTGAGCGCGCTGGGGCTTGCGCTGTATACGCCGCAAGCCTGCCGCCTGAATTCCGTGGTCGGCATCGCACTGCCCGAGGGCGCCACGGCGCGCGAGGTCTGCAATCACATCTCCCAGCAATATCAGGTCGAGATTGCGGGGTCATTCGGACTCCCGATCGTACGCATCGGCCAGATGGGCGAGCAGTGCCGCGAGCACAACCTCTTTCGCACCGTGCACGCCCTGGGCCGCACGATGTGCGACCTGGGCATCAAGGTCGATCTGCCGGCCGGCGTCGCCGCGCTCGAGGAATCGCTCTCGTCGAGCTCGCGCGAAGCGCGACGCTAAACAACGTCAAGCGACGCGAGGCGAAGCGCGGCCGTCCACCCCGGCCGTCTATCCTGTCAAACGCGCCGCGCCCGCACGCAGATGAACGCCGGCGCCTGCGCGAGTTCCGCGTGCAGCGCCGGCGACACCGCCTTCATTTCCGGCTGCGGCACGGGTTCGAGCACGCGGTCGATGGCCCAGCCCGCCTCCGTAAGCGCATTGAAGATGTCGGCGAGCGGACGCCGGAACGCTTCCACCCACGGCTTCGGTTCGCCGAAGCCGCCCCAATGCAGGCCGAAACGCGTGGTCTCGAAGTAGGTTCGCGAGCCGCGCGTGCGCGTGTCGATCCAGTCGCGCATGGGGTGAGCCATCGAAAACACCAGCAGCGCGCCGGGGCGCGCCACGCGGTGAAACTCGCGGAAGGTTGGCGTGAGCTGCTCCACATAGTCGAGCGCGAGCGAGCACACGATACGGTCGAACGCGCCGTCCGCAAGCCAGTCGAGCGGGCGCCCGAGGTCGCCCAGCGCGAGATCGACGGCGAGACTCGCGCAACGCGTTTTCGCGAGTTCCACCATCGCGGGCGTGACGTCAAACGCTTGCACGCGCGCGCCCTCGCCCGCCAGCTCCGCACTGACGATGCCGGGCCCGCAGCCCGCGTCGAGCACGTCGAGCCCCGTGACCTCCCCCAGCAGCGAGCGCGTGGCAGGCCGCTCGTAGTGCGCGTTGTGCGGCTTGACGGGCGCTTGCTCGGCATAGCGGTCGGCGAACTGCGTGTAGTTCGCGCGACCGGGAAGTTCGCTGGCCGAAGCGGCGGGATTGTTTTCGTCGGTGGACATGAGAGCGGCTGGATGGAGAATCGCGCAAACGCGCGGGAACGCTATTGTCCACCGTTTTGCCCGCGGCGTTCCAGCCCCGCCGTAGCCCGGCGCGGTTAGAACAGGAACGAAATGCCCGCCATGCCGACGAACTGCGACCCTGTGGACGAAGGCGACGCATTGTCATCGAACCCGCCTGAAGCACCGGCAGGCCGGTAAATAACCAGAATGGACACTTCCGTGTAAGCGCCCGGCCACCGCTACGCCCTACGATGCCGATACGCCCGCAGCGCTGGACCGGGCGTCAACGAGATCCATGGAGACGAGCATGAGACGAGTGGCCCAAGGCATGGCAAAACGAGCGGCGCGCGTGGCCGCCGCCGTAGCAATCGCGGCAATGAGCGCGACAGGAGCGAGTGCGCTCGCGGCGGACGTGCGCTTCGCGGTGATATCGCACGCGCCGGACGCGGACCCGTTCTGGAACGTCGTGAAGAACGGCATTGCCGACGCGCAAAAGGACTTCGGCGTCACGGTCGATTACCGCAATCCGCCCAATGGCGATCTCTCCGACATGGTCCGTCTGCTCGAACAGGCTGCCGCGCGCAACTACGACGGCGTGGCGACGACGATCGCCGACTTCGATGTCATCCAGAGCCGCGTCAAGACCATCGTGAGCAAAGGCATTCCGGTGATCACGTTCAACTCGGGGACCGCGCAACAAAACGCCGCGCTCGGCGGCCTGCTCCATGTGGGCCAGCCGGAATACGAAGCGGGCAAGGAGGCCGGCATGCGCGCCCGCGCCGCCGGTATCAAGACCTTTCTGTGCGTGAACAACAATATGACCAACCCCGAGTCCTTCGAGCGATGCCGCGGGTTCGCCGAAGCGATCGGCGCGAACGCGAAGCAGTCGATGCTCGACTCGGGCAACGACCCCACCGAAGTCGAGAACAAGGTCTTTGCCGCGCTGCGCCAGCGGCCGGGAACCCAGGCCGTGCTCGCGCTCGGGCCCACGTCGGCGGTGCCCGCCATGCGCGCCATCGGCAAGCTCGGGCTCAGCAACAAGGTCTATTTCGCCACGTTCGACCTCACGCCCGAGGTCGACAAGGGCATCGAGGCGGGCACGGTCGCCTTCGCGATCGATCAGCAGCCCTACCTCCAGGGCTACATTCCGGTCGCGCTGCTCGCGATCCTGAAGCAGGACAAGACACGGGACATCCGCAAGGCCGTCGCGGCCTTGCGGGCCAACGTGCAGTTCCAGCGGCGCATCGAAGTCTATGGCCTCACGCCGCGCTTCACACCCGACGGCGTCGACACGGGACCGGGCTTCGTCACGCGCGGCAACGTCGCGCTCGTCGAGAAGTTCGCCGGGCAGTACCGCTGATTCCGCACGCTTCAGGCCGGGCCCCTCCACCGCGCCGATTTGCGCACGAATTCCCCGCCCGATCGTAAGCCCGGTTATCATCGCGCTCTTGCGTGCGCAACGAGCGCGGCGGCGGGCCGCTTCCCGTCTCCCGTTTCCTCCATACGAATGCGGCCCGATGCACGCCGCATAGCGCCTGCGCGCGATCCCCGGCAACCCAGGCGACCCCAGACACCCGATGTCCCGTATTCCTTTCGACGCCGTCCTCTTCGACTGTGACGGCGTGCTGGTCGATTCCGAACGCATCACCCACGTGGTGCTCACCCAGATGCTGGGCGAGCTCGGCTGGCAGCTCTCCGTCGATGAAGCCATGGGCATCTTCGTCGGCAAGGCCGTGAAAGACGAAGCCGCGCGCATCCAGTCGCATACGGGCTTCGCGCTCACCGAAAGTTGGCTCGAAGGCTTTCGCGCGCGCCGCAACGAGGCGCTGGAGCGCGATCTCGTCGAGATTCCAGGCGCGCCCGCGGCCGTGCGCGCCGTGCATGCGGCGCTCGACGGGCGGATTGCCGTGGCTTCGGGCGCGGACCGGCGCAAGGTCGAGTTGCAGTTGCGCAAGGTGGGCCTGCTCGAATGCTTCGACGGGCGCATCTTCAGCGGCCACGAAACGCCACGCAGCAAGCCTCACCCCGACGTCTATCTGGCGGCCGCCGCCGGTCTCGGCGTCGAGCCCGGCCGTTGCGCCGTGATCGAGGACACGGTCACGGGCGCGCGCGCGGGCCTCGCCGCGGGCGCCACCGTGTTCGGCTACAGCCCGGCCGAGCCCGGCCACAGCAGCGCCGCGGCGCTGCGCGAAGCGGGCGTCGCGCATGTGTTCACCGACATGGTGCAACTGCCCGCGCTGCTGGCCGGCTGGTCAAATACCTAAACAGGTAAGCGCGTATAAAAAACGCGCTGTGCTCACGCCGCTGCCGCGCGCTTGACCACGCTGCTGACGGCACTGTTGGCCGCACGCATCACCGCGCACCACACACGAAGCACAGCGCCCGCGACTCGCATACCATCCGAACGTGGCGCCGCCAACCCTAAAAGATAGTTTGCTATCGAATCGCTTTGGGCTATTATCCGCCGATGTCGAATCTTCACACTTTACGGCTGGCCGTCAGCAGCTCGCTCGTCCTCGCGGCGCGCAAATGGCGGCGCACCACGAACGGCGCCCTCACCGCGTACAACGTGTCCGAAGCCTGCGCCGCGCCGCTGCTCACGGCCGGGCGGCTTGGCGAGGCGGTGCGCCAGGTGACGCTCGCGGAACACGTGGGCATTGAAGGCCCCTCGCTCGTGCGCCTGCTCGACCAGCTCTGCGCCGCGGGCCTCGCGCGCCGCGACGAGGACCCCGACGACCGCCGCGCGAAAACGATTTCACTGACCGACGAAGGCCGCGCCGTGACCGCCCGCATGGAGGACGAACTGCGCGGGTTGCGCGCGCGCGTGCTCAAGGGCGTGAGCCGGGCCGACCTCGAAGCGACGCTGCGCGTGCTCAACGCCTTCAATGCGGCGGACCTGGCCGATCAGGGCGACCGGCCCTTACACGACTGAAAGCACCAAGCGGACTCATGACCTACCCCTCCATCCGCGACTGGCTCTTTTCGGTCAAGACCTTCGCCGCGTCGATACTCGCGCTCTATATCGCGCTCGTATTCCAGTTGCCGCGCCCTTACTGGGCGATGGCGAGCGTGTATATCGTCTCGAACCCGTTCGTGGGCGCGACGCGCTCGAAGGCGCTCTATCGCGCGCTCGGCACCGCGCTCGGCGCGGCGGCCGCCATCACGCTCGTGCCACCCTTCGTCGAAACGCCGCTGCTCTTTTCGGTGATCGTCGCCACATGGACCGGCACGCTGCTCTATCTGGCGATCTCCGACCGTACCGCGCGCAGTTATGTGTTCATGCTCGCGGGCTACACCATGCCGCTCATTGCGCTGCCCACCGTGACCGACCCGACCACGGTATTCGACGTGGCCATCGCGCGCACGGAGGAAATCACGCTCGGCATCATTTGCGCGAGCGTGGTGGGCAGCAACATCCTGCCAAGCCGCCTGGCGCCCACGCTGATCGAGCGCGCCGACGCGTGGTTCCGCGACGCCGCCTGGTACGGCAGCGAAACGCTCTCCGGCCATCTTGCGGGCAAGGCGCTTTCGGCCTGCCGCCAGCGGCTCGCCGCCACGGTGAACCAGCTCGAATTCCTGCTCAGCCAGTTGAGCTACGACCACACGCACCCGGAAATTCTCGAACGCGCGGAGTCGCTGCGCGGGCGCATGCAGCTCTTTCTGCCGATGATTTCCGCGCTCGCCGACCCGCTCATCGCGCTGCGCCGCGACTTGCACGTGTGGCCCGAAGGGCTCGACGGCCTGCTCGCGGACGCGGCCCGCTGGTTCGACGAGCCGCTGCCCACGCGCGCGGCCGACATGCACGACGACGCGGGCGACCCGAGCGCGGACAATCTGCGCGCGCGCATCGCGACGTTACAGCCCGCGCGCGACGCGCTTTCGAGCTGGCAAGGCGCGCTGCTCTCCAATGCGCTGTGGCGTCTGGGCCAGGTGATCGACGTGTGGCAGGACTGCCGCGCGCTGCGCGCGCTCATCGCGCATGAATCGGGCTCATCATGGCGGCCGCGCTATCGCCACTGGCGGCTCGGCGGCACCGAGCGCTTCTACGACCGGGGCCTCATGCTGATCTCGTGCCTCGTGCCCGTGAGCGCGATTCTCGTGGCCTGCTGGCTGTGGGTCAGCTCGGGCTGGCACGACGGCGCGGGCGCCGTGACGCTCGCCGCCGTGGCCTGCTGCTTCTTCGCCGCGCTCGACGAGCCCGCGCCGCTCGTGTTCCGCTTCTTCCTCGCCACCGCCGCGAGCGTGGTGTTCGCGGGCCTCTACCTGTTCGTCGCGCTGCCCAAGGTGCACGACTTCGCCATGCTCGTGCTGCTGTTCTCGGGGCCGTTCATCCTGATCGGCACGCTCATTCCGCGCCCGGCGTTCAATATGGTGACGATGCTGGTGGCCGTGAACACGGCGACCTTCATCAGCGTGCAAAGCGCGTACGAGGCTGACTTCCTCGTGTTCCTCAACAGCAATATCGCGGGCGTCGCGGGCCTGCTGTTCGCCTACCTGTGGACGCGCGTCACGCGCCCGTTCGGCGCGGAACTCGCGGCGCGGCGCCTGTTGCGCTCAAGCTGGAGCGACGTGGCGCTCTCGGCTTCCGCCACGCCGATCGCGGACCAGCGCAACCTCGCCTCGCGCATGGTCGACCGGCTCATGCAGCTCATTCCGCGCCTGGCCGCATCCGACGATCATCGCCATCCGTCGATCGAGAGCTTTCGCGACCTGCGCATCGCGCTCAATGCACTCGACTTGCGCCGCTCGCTGCGCAAGCTCGACGGCGACGTGCCCGACGCGATCGACCGCGTGCTCGAAGGCGTGAGCGACCATTACGCACGCTGCGCGCGGGCGAGCGAGCGCCAGAGCGCGCCGCCCGCGCTGCTCGCCACCATCGACGACGCGCTGCGCCGCGTCGCGGCCCGCGCACGCGCGCAAACGCCGCCCGCCACCGCCTCCGACGCCGATGTCCAGCCCGCCTCGCGCGCGCTCGTCTCGCAGCGCTGGCTGCGCGACACGCTGCACGCGCTCGTGGGCCTGCGCATCGCGCTCTACCCGGCTTCGTCGGCGCAGTCGCCGTCCAACCCGGAGGCCACGGCATGAACATTCGCCTCTTTCACCCCTTTTTGAAACCCGCACCATGATCGGCGAAATCGATATCTTCGGCGTGTTCGTGCCCGCCGTGCTCGTGCTGATGCTGATCGCGTACCTCATCAATGTCGTGATCGGCAAGGTGCTTACCCGTGTCGGCTTTTACCGGCTCGTGTGGCATCGTTCCATTTTCGATCTCGGCATTTATGTCTTCGTGCTGGCCGCAGTCATCATCGTGTCGCATCGCTTCGTGAAATAACGTGAACGTGAAAAAAACCTGGTTCTCCGCAGGACAGATCCTGCTGACGCTCATCGTCGTCGTGGTCGCCGCGCTCGTGCTGTGGCGCATCGTCAACTACTACATGTTCTCGCCCTGGACGCGCGACGGCCACGTGCGCGCCGACGTGATCCAGGTCGCGCCCGACGTGGGCGGCCTCATCACCTCCGTGCAGGTCGTGGACAACCAGCAGGTCAGGCAGGGGCAGGTGCTGTTCGTGATCGACCGGGCGCGCTACGCGCTCGCGCTGCGTCTCGCGCAGGCCACGCTCGAACAACGCAAGGCGACGCTCGCGCAGGCCAAACGTGAACTGGCTCGCAATATCGGGCTCGGCAATCTCGTGGCGGCCGAAACGCTCGAAGAAAGCCGCACGCGCGTCGATCAGGGGGAAGCGGCTGCCGCCGACGCCCAGGTCCAGGTCGACACCGCGAAGCTGAACCTGGAGCGCACGACCATCGTGAGCCCCGTGGACGGCTATCTGAACGACCGCGCGCCGCGCGTGGGCGAATATGTTTCGGCGGGCCGCGCCGTGCTCTCGGTAGTGGACATGCATTCGTTCCGCGTGGACGGCTACTTCGAGGAAACGCGCCTGCACGGCATTCATATCGGCCAGCCCGTGGAAATCACGGTGATGGGCGAATCGCGTCCGCTGCGCGGCCACGTGCAGAGCATCGTCGCCGCCATCGAGGACCGCGACCGCCAGGCCAGCCCGAACCTGCTGCCCAACGTGAATCCGGCGTTTAGCTGGGTGCGGCTCGCGCAGCGTATTCCGGTGCGCGTGGCGCTCGACGAAGTGCCCGACGACTTCCGCATGATCGCGGGCCGCACGGCCACCGTGGCCGTGCGCGCCGACGCGCGCGACGACCGGCAGGCCGGACGCGCGCAGGGCGCGAGCGGCGCCAGCGCGGCGAACGTGGCGAACGCGGCAAGCGGCGCACAAGCCGCACCGGGCGCGAGCGTGCCCGCCACATCGAACGCCCTCGCCGCCTCGGCCGCCGCCGGAGCTTCGCAATGACACGTCGCAGTCTCTGGCGCAGCTTCGCCCTCACGCCGCTCGCCCTGGCGCTGGGCGCGTGCATGACGCTCGGGCCGAACTACCGGCTGCCGCAGGAAGCCGTAGTGAATGCGCCGCTTGCGCAAGGGCCGATCGATGGCGCGGACCATGCGCCCGTCTCGCAGCAAGGCGTGCCCGCCAACTGGTGGCAGCTTTACGACGACCCCGCGCTCAATGAGCTCGTGCAGGACGCGCTGGCGTCGAACACGAATCTGCGCGTGGCCGCCGCGAATCTCGAACGCTCGCGCGCCGTCGTGGCCGTCGCCAGCGCGCAGGGCGGCTTCTCGGGCGGCGCGACCGCCACCGTGGAGCGCGCGCAGGTGTCGGGCGAGCAGTACCTGCTGTTCGAAAAGGTGCCGGTGGCGAACCTGGGCGACCTCGGCATCAATGTGTCGTACGAATTCGATCTGTTCGGCAAGCTCAAGCGCGGCGTGGAAGCCGCGCGCGCCGACGACGAGGCCGTCGAAGCCGCCGCCGACCTCGCGCGCATCAGCGTGGTCGCCGACGTGGTGCAGGCCTATGTCGAGTCGTGCTCGGCCGCCGAGGAACTCGCCATCGCGCAGGAATCGCTGAAGCTGCAACAGCAGCGCGTGGCGCTCACGAAGCGTCTGCGCGACGCGGGCCGAGGCAATCAGCCCGACGTGACGCGCGGACAGACCCAGGCCAACACGATCGCCGCCGATATCCCGCGCTTCGAAGGCCGCCGCCGCGTGGCCCAGTATCAGCTCGCCATGCTGCTCGCGCGCTCGCCCAAGGACCTGCCGCCCGCCGCGCTCGCCTGCAATCGTCTGCCCAAGCTCAAGCAGCCGATTCCCGTGGGCGACGGCGCCGCGCTCCTCAAGCGCCGCCCCGATGTGCGCGAGGCCGAGCGCCAGCTCGCGGCGTCGACGGCGCGCATCGGCGTGGCGATTGCCGAGATGTACCCCGACGTCAGCTTCGGCGCGGGCGTGGGCACGGTCGGCCTGACCGGGGACCTGTTCTCGCCCAAGACCAATGCATGGTCATTCGGACCCCTGATTAGCTGGACCTTCCCGGCCAACGGCCAGCGCGCTCGCGTGCGCGCGGCCGAAGCGGCGACGGGCGGCGCGCTCGCGCATTTCGACGGCGTGGTGCTCAATGCGCTGCGCGAAACGCAGTCGAGCCTTGCGACCTACGCCGCCGACGACCAGCGCGCCGATTCGCTTCGCACCGCTTACGATTCCGCGAAGCAGTCGGCGGACGAAACGCATCGTCTCTATGCCGCGGGCCGCGAACCGTTCCTCTCCGATCTCGACGCCACGCGCACGCTCACCAGCGTGCATGCGCAGGTGGCGGCGGCCGAAGGCCAGGTTGCGCTCGACCAGGTGCGCTTGTTCCTCTCGCTTGGCGGGGGCTGGGAAGGCAACCGGGAAGCGGAAGCACAGAAGGCATCGCCGCAGGGATCGCATCCTGGCTCGCAGAACGCGAATGCGCCGTCGGCAGCCTCGGCTGCGTCCGCGGACTAGGGCGCTTATCGCCTATCGCTCAGTGCGCCGCGCCGGCTTGCGCGGCGTCGGCGCGCGTCGACCTGGGCGGCTTCGCATTCGCGCCGCGCACCTCGAAGCGCACCGTGTCGGTCACCTGCCCGGTCGCATCGACGAGTTCCAGCCGATGCTTGCCCGGCCACGGCAGCCACGCCACGCGCGCGGCGCCGCCCAGCGCCTTGCCGTCCAGCCGCCAGTTCACGCGCGCCGTCGACCCGCTGGCGCGCTCGAACCATACGCGCTGACGCTGCGCGGGAATGTCGGGATCGAGCGCGAAGATCGTGCCGTCCACGGGGCTGCCGATCTGCGCGGGGCCACGCGCGAGGTCGGCCGCGTTCGAGGCGAGTCCCACCTGCGGCGTTGCCGTGCCCGCAATGAACCACTCGTTGCGCGAGGGCTCCACCGCATCGGCGAACTGCACACGCACGCGCTCCACGCCGGGCGGCGCGGCGGGCGCGACGCTCGGCACGCGCCGGTGCAGATAACCGACGAGCGCGGCCCACACCGGCGCCGCGCCGCTCACGCCCGAGACGTCCCACATGGGCGAGCCGTCCGCGTTGCCCACCCACACGCCCACCGTGTAGCGCGAGGTGTAGCCCACCGTCCAGTTGTCGCGCATGTCCTTGCTCGTGCCCGTCTTGACGGCGGAAAACATGCGCGTGTCGAGCGGGCTGTCGAAACCGAAGGTGCGCGTGCGGGCATTGTTGTCGGCCAGCACGTCGGTCACGATGAACGCGGCCTCGCGGCTGAACACACGCGCCGCAACGCCATGCGGCGCCAGCGCGTCCGGCATCTCGACCACCGGCGCCACCACGCCGCCGTTGGCGAGCGCGCGATACGCGTTCGTGAGCGTGACGAGGCTCACGTCGGCGCTGCCCAGCGCGAGGCTGAAGCCGTAGTAGTCGCCGGACTGCGTGAGCGGCAGGCCGAGCGCCGTGAGCGTTTTCGCGAAACGGTGCGGCGTGACCATCACGAGCGTGCGCACGGCCGGCACGTTCAGCGACGAACCGAGCGCGGTGCGCACGCTCACCCAGCCCTTGAAGCCCTTGTCGTAGTTCTGCGGCATGTAGAGGCCACCGCCCGCCGCGAGATCGAGCGGCGCGTCGTCGAGCAGCGAGGCGGTCGTCACGCGGCGCTCGTCGATGGCCTGGGCATAGAGAAAAGGCTTGAGCGTGGAACCCGCCTGGCGCAGCGCGAGCGCCGTATCGACTTCGCGCGCCTTCGATAGTCCACCTGATGAGCCGACCCACGCGAGCACCTGGCCCGTCGCGTTGTCGAGCACGACGACAGCGCCGTCCTGCACGTTGCGCGGGTGCGCACGCGCGTTGAGTTCGATGAGCGTGCGCGTGAGCGTGTCGCGCGCGTAGCGTTGCAGGTTCGCGTCGAGCGTCGAGCGCACGCGCATGCCGGGCGCGGGATGCACCGCATTCGCGATCTGGCGCGCGAAATGCGGCGCGAGTTGCGGCGAGTTTGCGCTGCGGCCGTCGAACGACGCGTCGTCGCTCGCGCCGGCCGGACGGGCGAAGGCCATTTGCACGAAGGCGTCGAGGTTCGGACAGCCCTTCCCGGTGTTCGCAAGATTCGCGGCGTTCGCCGCGTTCATGTCGCGCAAAATGCGGCATGCGCGCGTGGCGACCTTCGGATAGGGCGCGTTCGGCGCGCGGATCAGCGCGGCGGCCACGGCCGATTCGCGCTCGTCCAGGCCTGATGGCGCCTTGCCAAACAGCGTTTGCGACAGCGCGGCGAGGCCCACCGTCTCGCCGCGAAACGGCACGAGATTCAGATACGCTTCGAGTATCTGATCCTTGCGCCAGTCGCGTTCGAGCCGCAGCGCGTCCACCGCCTGCACGGCCTTTTGCGTGAGCGAGCGCTGGCCCGAGTGCTTCGGATCGTCGTCGAGCAGGCCCGTGAGTTGCATCGTGACCGTCGACGCCCCGCGTGTGCGCGTATTCCACAGGTTCGCCCAGGCCGCCGCCGCCGCGCCGCGCCAGTCCACGCCGCTGTGTTCGTAGAATCGTTTGTCCTCCGAAACAACGATTGCCTCGCGCAGCGCGGGAGAAACGTCCGCGAGCGCCACCCAGTCGCCGCGCCGCGCGGTGTGCTCGACCCGCGTGCGTTGCAGCGGCGTGCCGTCGCGCGCGAGCAGCACCCAGTCCGAGCTTTGCCACTCGCCGCGCACGTCGTCGAAGGTGGGCAGCGCGAACGCGGGCAGCGGCAGCAGCGCCACGCAAAGCGCGACGGCGGGCAACACAGCCCTGTGCGCGCTGCGCCTCATTGCGTGGCCGCCTTCACGACCATGGGCGCGTTCGGCGCGACGCCGAACGTGGCCGGCGCGTACAGCGCCTCGACGCGCGTGGGCGGCAGCCCGAACGTGCCGACGTTGTTGAGCCGCACGGTGTACTCCACCGACACCTTGCCCTTGGGCAGATACTCGTAGTACGCGCGATAGCCGTCGAAGCCGCGCTCGACGAATGCGGGCCACGGGCCGTTCTCGTCCTGCTTCTCCCCTTGCGTGGCCACCGCCGAATCGCGCCCGAGCCCCGAGCCGAGGATGGTCGCGCCCGCAGGCACGGGGTCGCTCACGACCACCCAGGTCATGTCGGTTTGCGCGTCGATATCGAGGCGCACGCGCACGACGTCGCCACGCGTGTACGCGCCCTTCACCGCGGCGTCCACCGGCGTGACGGTCTTCGTGATGCGATAGCCCGCCGCGAACGACGCGCGCAGCGCGACGGCCGCGAGGCTTTCCACCGTGGCCCACGGTTTGCCGGTTCCCTCCTGGGTCAGCGTGAGCGGCATGGCCGTGTGCTGCGCGGGCCACGCCAGCAGCGCGCCGCGCGCGGGCGCAGTCGCGGTGCTCGCGGCACTCGCCGCTTGCGCGGGGGCGTTCCACGCAATCGTGCGCGACGTGTCGCCAAGCTGGATCTTCGTCGTGCCCGTTACCGGCTCATGCTCGAACGCGCGCGAGAAACGCTCCACCGCGAGCGAGCCGTACACGTTCGCCGTCGTCGTGCTCCACGCACCGTTGCGTTGCAGCGCGAGCAGCCCCGCCACGAGGCGCGGCATGTCGTCCTTCCACGCGGGGTCGTCGGCGAAGGCGAGCGCGAGGCGCGCTGCGTTGACTTCCGGGCCTGTCATGAGCCACCACAGGTCGTCCCCGGCGGCGGTGGAGAACGTGAGCTGCGTGCCCTGCCACGTGAGGCGCGCGCGCAGGATCTGCCCGAGCTGCGCCAGTTTCGCCGCGCGATCGGGCACGTCGCGCATGCGCGCGAGCGCTTCGGCGTAATCGATCACCGCGGACGTGGGCCACTGGTTCGGCGCGATCTCGATCGAGCCGAATTGGCGCGCGTTCGCCGCGCCATAGCGCGAGAGTGCGTCGATGGCGGCCAGCTTGCGCAGATCGAGGTCGCGGCGCGGCGACCACGGATTGCGCTCGATGCGGCCTTCCACGAAGCGCGTGAGGCCGTCCACCATCTTGCCGCGCAGGGCGTCGGGCAGCGCGAATCGCGGGTCGAGCTTCGAGGCTTCGTCGCTCACCGTCAGCAGATACGCCGTGAGTGCGGTGCTGCCACGGCTCGCGCTGTCGTCGGCAGGCGGGAAGTAGTTGGCGAGACCGTCGCGGTCGAGATACACGGGCATGCGCGCGAGCACCGTTTGCCAGCGAGCGGGGTCACGCAGGCCGATCGCAATCGAACTCTGCTGCTCGAGGCATGAAAACGGATAGCGCTCGAACCAGCGCCGCACACCCGGCAAACCGTCGGCGAGCTTCGGTTGCAGCGACACCGCAATGCCGCCGCGCAGCACGCCGGCCTTCGTCGCGCTCGCGTTCGCGGGCGCAGCGACGGGAATCGCGAGCGTGCCGTCCACCTGCGCGAGCGTGGCCTGCTGCACGGTCACGGGAATCGCCGCGCTCACCTGTTGCGAGAGCTTCACCGCATCCGCCGCGTGCGCGCCGCCCTGCTCCGCCGCGCTCACGTTCCACACGAGCGCGGGCCGTTCCGCTTCGGCGAGTCCCTCGGGCACCACCACCGTCCACGCCACTTCACGCGACGCATTGGGCGCGAGGTCCACGGTCTGCGCGGCAAGCGCAACCGGCGGCGCGTTCGGCGTGACGAGCACCTTCATCGCGCGCGGGGTCGTATTGCGCAACGTGAATTGCGCACGGAACGTGTCGCCCTCGCGCACGAGCGGCGGCAGGCCCGAGATCAGTTGCAGGTCCTGCGTGCTCTCGATCGTCGCGCTGCCCGTGCCGAAGCGCTCCGCGCCGCTCGCCGCAATCGCGACAATGCGAAAGCGCGTGATGGCGTCGTTCAGCGGCACCGTCACCTGCGCCGCGCCATTCGCGTCGAGCGTCACGCGCGGGTTCCAGTAAAGCAGCGTGTCGAAGAGTTCGCGCGTCGCGCCATGCCCGCCGCCGCCGCCCGCGGGCACCGCCTTGCGCCCGAAGTGCCGCCGCCCGACGATCTCCATTTGCGCGGTGGCCGTCTCCACGCCATAGGCGCGCTGCTGGAGCATGGCGTCGAGCAGATCCCAACTGCGGTTCGGCATGAGTTCGAGCAACGCTTCGTCAACGGCGGCCACGGCGATCTGCGTGCCTGCGGGCACCGGCTGGCCGCCAGGCAGTTGCACGCGCAACTGTACGTGCGACGTGCCGCGCACCGGGTAGCGCTTCGCATCGGGCGTGACGCTCACCGCGAGCCGGTGCGCCGCGTCGCCCACGCGAATCTGCGCGAGACCGTAGCGGTAAGCGGGCTTGGAGAGATCGACGAGCGGCGTGGGCGCTTCATACTGGCGGCCTTCGTACCAGAACGCACGCGCCCATTCGAGCGGCGCTTTCCAGCCCCATGTGAAGAACGAATACCACGGCACTTCGTGAATGCGCCCGCGCAACGCGAGCACGGAAACGTAGACGTTCGGCCCCCACCTGTCGCTCACCTTCAATTCGACCGTGGGATCGCGCCCATCGAGCTGCACGACGTGCGTTTCGATGATGCCCTCGCGTTCCACGGCCACGAGCGCGGTGGCGAAGCGAAACGGCATGCGCACCTGAAAGCGCGCGGTCTCGCCCGGCTCGTAGCTCGTTTTCTCGGGCAGCACGTCGATGCGGTCGGTGTTCTCGCTGCCGAACCACAGTTCGTCCTCGCGCGTGACCCATACCGAGGTCGTCGCCGTCGCGGCATGACCGTCGCCGTCGCGCGCCGTCGCCACGAGATCGATATTGCCCGCCTCCTTGAGCTTCGCGTCACAGGTGAGCAGGCCGTGGTCGTCACTCGTGCCGCTGCACAGCGTGCCGAGATCGCGCGTTTCGGTGTGGTTGTCGTAGGCATAGAAGCCGCCGACCATGCGCTTGCGCGAGGTGGTCGTGATCTTCGCGACGCCGCGCACCTCGAGCTTCACGCCCGCGTGCGGCTTGCCCTGCAAGTCGAGCGCGAGCGCCGTGACCGGCACGCTCTTGCCCACCGACACCCAGCGCCCCGACTTGATGCCCGCCACCACGGCCGCGGGCCAGAGCGTGGCCGCGCCGCTGATGGTCTGCACTTCGCCGTTCGGGTCCGCGAAGGTCGCTTCGAGCGCGAGCCGCCTGGGCGCGTCCACGACCGGCAGGTTCTTCAGCACGATCTGGCCCGCGCCGTTGCGGTCGAGGGTGAGCGGCTCCTTGTCGGCCACGAGCTTCGCCACCTCGCTGTCTTCCTGCGCGCCGTTGTCCTCGTCTTCGGATGCGTTGTCGCCCTTGCTCGCGTTCACATACGGCGCGAAGCTGAAATCGCCGTACGTGGCGGCGAATGCGGGCGTGGTGTCCTTCACGAGCGCCGAGACCTGCACGGGCAAGTTCGAAGCCGCGCCGCCCGAAACATAGTCGATCTGCACCGCGACGGCCGCCTGTGTGACCGCGACCAGCGGCGACGCCGTTTCGTTGCGCACGCCTATCGTGCCCTTGAGCACCGGCAGGCGGAACGCTTCCACGCGGAAGCTGCCGCTGTCGTAGCTCATGTGGAGGGTGTCGGCGCTGGTGTCGCTGGTATTGTCGTCCGCCGTGTCGCCGCCGTCGCTTGCTGCGCTCGCGTTTGCATTACCGTCGTCCAGTGAAACGTCGTATTCGCCCAGCTTCGCCTCCGGCGGCAATACGAAGGTCGAATCGGCCGTATGGTCAGCGGACCATTTGAGCGGCAAATGCCAGGTTTGCCCGCTACCTGCATGGCGTATCGTCACGCGCGTGGGATATTGCTGCGGGAACGCGAAGCCATGCATGGTCTGCGCGCGGATGAAATGCTTCATCGACACCGTTTCGCCCGCGCGCAGCAATGTGCGGTCGAATACGGTATGCGCGCGCACCGTAGGCTCCACGCTCGTGTCGGTCGGCACGTTGAAGCGCCACGACTCGATGCCGCGATTCCAGTCCGACTGCACGAAGGCCATGTCGGGACCGGTTTTCGGGTCGTCGATGCGCGCCGAGACGAACAGTCCGCTGTAACTGTTTTCGCCGCAGTCCCGGCGGTTTGAAAGCGGTCTGTCGATCGTCAGCAGTCCGTGCGAATCGGTCTTGCCTGTCGCGAGCGTGTCGCCGTTGCAGTCCGAAACGTGCACGTCGGCGCCTGCCACCGGCTCGCCCTTGTCGAGCGTCGTCACCCACACCACGCTGTTCTCGCGGCCCTGCTTGACATGCACGCCGAGATTCGTGATTAGCACCGTCGTGCGCACGTACATCGGCGCGGGCTTGCCGAGCAGCGACGCTCCGAGCGAAGGCGACGCCAGCTCGATCACATAGAAGCCCGGCTTCGGCACCGGAATGCCCACCACCTCGAACGGCCGCAGCGTCTTCGGATCGGCTTTCGGCAGAGCGAGCGTCTGCACGCCGGGCTGGCCGTCGAGCAGGGAAAGCGAGCGCACGTCGATGATGCGCGCCTTCGCGCCGCTTTCGCCCGTGCCCTCGCCCTCATCGGCCGTGCGCGGGATCACTACCGGCGACTTCGCGCGCGCGAGCATGCCCGGCATCAGCTTGTCGATCTCCGTTTCGCTCATGCCGTAGCTGTCGAAGCGGTCGACGAGACGCATCCAGCGGCGCATGTCGAGATCGGATTGCACCGCGAGCCTGGCAAACTTCGCCTCGCCCGAGTTGAGGCCCTGCACGTGCAGGTCAGCCTCGACATTGCGCAGCGTGACCGGCACGAGCGGCGGCGTACCCGGCTCCGCATAGCGCTCGATAATGCCGAACGTCGAGGACGGGAATTTGGCGAGCGGCGGCATCGGCGCGGTGGCCGTGCGCAGCGGGAACAGGTCGGCGTTGGCGAGCGGCCTCCCACTCACGTCCTTGAGGCCGGCGGGCGCGGTGATCGTGAGCGTCGTGTGGTCGGGCAACGGCGCGGGGAACGAGATCGACGATACTTCGGCATCCTTGTCATTCCTGTCGAAGGCCGGCGCGATTTCGCCCTTCGGCCCTTGCAGGCGGAACTGCTGCGCGTCGGCGCGCGCAATCGGCGCGCTCAGGTCGATGCGCACGGGCCGCAGCGGCGTGCACGGCGCCTTCGCGTTCTCGCGCTCGCAGCTCATGCTCGCGGTAAACGGCGCGCGCACGGTGAAGTCGAAGCGGCGCTCCACGTCGTTGGGCGTGCCGTTCGGGCCCAGCACGCCCTTGCCATAGACAAGCTGCATCTTCGCGCTGGCAGGCAGCGTTTGCTGGCAAGCGAGCGTGAGCACGTTCGCACTGTCCTTCTCCAGCCGGAAATGTTTGAGCAGCGCCGCGCGCGTGGGCGCATCCACGCTCTGCACGGGAATGCGGTTGCCGAGTCCGCCCGACTCGCACCAGACGTGCTCGCGCACGGAGGCCGGCGTGGCGGGACCGTTGAGCTTGAGCACGAACACCTGGTGCTCCTCGATCTCGCTGCCCTCACCGCTATAGGGCCGCACGCTCACCGGGAACGGTCCGCCCGTGGAGAACGCGAAGCGGCGCCCGCCCAGCACGGCGTTGCCCGCCTGCGACTTAAGCCCGTCGACGAGGTTGACGCTGCATTGCGTGTCGGGCGGCAGGTCGGCGGCGAAGTCGTAGGCCCATGTCTTCGCGTCGATCCAGCGGCCTTGCCCCGCGCCTGCCGCCGCATTGCCGCACTGCACGCGCGCGGGGTCCTTCGCGTCGGGTGCGCCGAACGCCACCATCGCCTCGTCGAACTTCACCACCACCTGGCGCACCTGCGCCACGGTCCCCTGCGGCGAGACGCTCACCGTGCGCGCGGCGTGGGCGCGCCATGCCCACGCCATGCATGCGCCCAGCACCAGGGCAAGCGCGAACGTCCACCATCCGCCTGTTTTTCGTGTTATGCGTTGCATCGTCCGGTCCTCGTTTGCGCGTACGCCGCGCGACGATTGCCGCGCGGCGTGCGGTGAATGGTACAGGGCGGCGCGAGGCCGCGCGCCAGGAATGGCCGGCGCAGCGCTCGCGCAAGCGGCGCACGCCGAACGCATGCGCCGGCGCACAGCATGCCGTGATCCGCGCGCCGTCCATATCGGAAAGCGCTGAATCTGCGAGCAGGCAAACGCGAAGGGAGCGGCTGAGGGAGGGACCAACGAGGCGCGTGAGCGCGAACGGACGAGGGATGACGTGAGCGAGTGAAGGACCGGCGCGACGCACCCCGGATCCGGCGAACCGTCATATAGGCAAGCGACCCGGCGGGCCGCTTGCGAAACATCGGGCTACACGGTTTCGCGATAGCGCGCCGCGGGCTGCGATTGCCCGAAGTTCGCGAACATGGCCACTCGCGCGGCCTCGTAGTCGACCCACTGCTGCGCGTCGGGCAGCGGCGGGATCGTCACCGTTTCGCGGCGGTCGTAGCCCACCAGCGCCGCATCGACGAGATCGCCCGCTTCCATCACGGCCGGCAGCGCGTTCACATCCTTGCCCGAGCGCTGCCAGATCTCGGTGCGCGTGGCGCCGGGCACGACAGCCTGCACATACACGCCCTTCGGCCCGAGCTCCAGATGCAACGACTGCGAGAAGTACAGCACGAACGCCTTGGTCGCGCCGTACACGCTCGAACGGAACTCGGGCGCGAGGCCGATCACCGAGCCGATGTTCACGATCGCCCCGCGACCCTCGCGCGTGAAGCGTGGCGCGACGGCCGCGGCGAGGCGCGCGAGCGCCGTCACGTTCAGATCGACAAGGCCGCCCACGGCTTCGGGGCCCTGCTCGACGAACGTGCCGGGAAGACTCGCACCGGCATTGTTGATGAGCACGCCGATGCGCGAGTCGGAGGCGAGGCGCGCTTCGAGCTGCACCAGGTCCGCGTGCGACGCGAGATCGGCGCGCAGGATTTCCACGTTCACACCATCGCGCTCGCGCAGCCGCGCGGCCAGGTCCTCCATACGGGCGCGGTCGCGCGCCACCAGCACCAGATCGTGGCCGCGCGCGGCGAACCGATCGGCATACACCGCGCCAATTCCCGTGGACGCGCCAGTGATCAGCACAGCAGGTTGAGCAGACATCGAAGCTTCTCCTTTGAGATCCGTTTACATGATGAACGTCATGTAAATTGAATCATGATGACGATCATGTATAATGTCAAGCGTCGATCGAAGCCAGAGCGGAGAAAACAATGAGGGTCAGTCGCGAGCAAGTGGCGATCAACCGCCAGCAGATCCTGGAGGCCGCCAGCCGGCTCTTTCGCGAACGCGGTTACGAAGCGGTCACGGTCGCGGATGTGATGAGCGCCGCCGGACTCACGCACGGCGGCTTCTATGGGTATTTCAAGTCGAAGGACGACCTGGTCGCACAAACGCTCGCCCACGTGTTCGAGCAAGGCGAAGGCGGCGACGCCGATCTCGCGCGTTACGCCGCGCGCTATCTCTCGCCCGCGCATCGCGACAACGTGGCGGGCGGTTGTCCCATGGCGGCGCTGGGCGCGGAAACGGCGCGGCAAACCCCCGAGGCGCGCGCGGCGATGGCCGCAGGCGTGGAGCGGCAGATCGAGCGCTTCAGCGCGGGCATGAAAACGGGGAACGCCGCGGCGGCGCGGCAGGCGGCGATCGGCGGCTGGGCCGCGATGGTGGGTGCGGTCGTGCTCGCGCGGCTGTGCGACGATCCGGCGTTGTCGAACGAGATTCTCGAAGCCACGCGCGCGTGGATTGGCGAGCGCGAGGCGGCGGCGCGCGACTGAGGCCGCGCTGGCCGCCGGCGCTCATGAGCCACGCTCACGCGCCGGATAAAAACGCCCGTGGTCGCGCCATTGCGCGCCCACGGGCGTTTATTACTACGTCATGCGAATCAAATGCCGCTCAACGCGGCTACTGAACGCAGTTCAATCAGTGCGCGTTATAGATCGGCGGCGAGTAGCTGCTGACCGCGCCATCGGTGCGCGAACCGCTTTGCGAAGAACCATTCGTGGCGGGACCATAGCCGCTGGTTTGCGCATTCACACGCGACTGTGCCTGCTGCAAATCCGCCGGATAGTACAGGTCGTTCACCGAGGGGTGATAACCGGCGGCTTCGAGCTGCACGAGTTCGCCGCGCACCTGTGCACGGGTCACGGGACCATTATTGCCTTGCGACTGAGCAAACGAAACGGCCGGAACGACCAGCACGGCGGCGAGCGCAACGGCCTTGATAAGCGATTTCATGACCAACCTCCATTAACTTGATTGAATCGGCGCAGTTTCCTGCCTGCATCCGTTGGGTACCAGTGTAGGAAGATGAGCCATTCGAATAAACGCTACGAACGCGAATTCACTGTTTTCGCAGAACGTATAATCGCCGCGCGTCGCGCTCATTGCCAAAATGCATAAGCTTCTATCGCCACGGAATATGGAACACGTGCGCAACGCACTGTCGCTCTCTGGTGCATGATGAGGACTCTTTCGAGTAATCGATGAGGGGGTGACAATGGCGAAGTGGCAACCCGACCCGACCTTCTACCCGTCCGCGCGCCTCGCGGCCGACGCGCCGGCGGAAACACTGGCCTATGTGGCGAGCTTCGACCCCACGCGCAGCGTGCCCGATTCGCTCGACGTGGTCGATCTGGACCCGCGCTCGCCGGAGTTCGGCCGCATCGTGCATCGGCTGCCCATGCCCAATGTCGGCGACGAACTCCATCATTTCGGCTGGAACGCATGCAGTTCGTGCCTCTGCCCCAACGCGCCCCATGCCCATACGGAGCGCCGCTATCTCGTGGTGCCGGGGCTGCGCTCCTCACGCATCCATATCGTCGATACGAAGCCCGACCCGCGCCGCCCCCATATCGCGCGCGTGCACGAGCCCGAGAGCGTGGCGCAGCGCGCGGGCTACACGCGCCCTCATACGGTGCATTGCGGGCCGGATGGCATTTACGTGACATCGCTTGCCAATGCGCAGGGCGAGGCGCCCGGCGGCATCTTTCTCATGGACCACGAAAGCTTCGACATACTCGGCCAGTGGGAGATCGACCGCGGCCCGCAGGAGCTGGCCTATGACGGCTGGTGGCACCTGGGCTACGACACGCTCGTCACGAGCGAATGGGGCCTGCCCGCGGCCTTCGAAAACGGCCTCGTGCCCGAGGTGCTGCTGGGCGGACAGTACGGCCACCGCCTGCACTTCTGGGATCTGCACACGCGCAAGCACAAACAGGTGCTCGATTTCGGCGCGGAAAACCAGCTCGTGTTCGAACTGCGCCCCGCGCACAACCCCACACGGCCCTATGGCTTCGTGAATTCGGTGATCAGCCTGAAGGATCTCTCCGCCTCCATCTGGCAGTGGTATCGCGACGGCGACGCATGGGCGGCGCGCAAGATCATCGAGATTCCCGCCGAGCCCGCCGACCCCGAACATCTGCCGCCGATGCTCAAGGGCTTCGCGGCCGTGCCGCCGCTCGTCACCGACATCGCGCTCTCGCTCGACGACCGCTTCCTCTACGTGGCGTGCTGGGGCACGGGAGACCTGCGCCAATACGATGTATCGGACCCCGAACATGCTAGCCTCACCGGTTGCGTGCGCATCGGTGGCATCGCCGCGCGCGCCGCGCATCCCCTGGCTCCCGGGCGGGCGCTGAACGGCGGCCCGCAAATGGTGGAGGTGAGCCGTGACGGCCGCCGCGTGTATTTCAGCAACTCGCTCTATGGCGCCATCGACGCGCAGTTCTACCCCGAAGGCATCGACGGCTGGATGGTGAAGCTCGACGCCGCGCCCGACGGCGGCATAGCCTTCGACGAGCGTTTTTTCATCGACTGGCCCAAGTCGCACCGTCCGCACCAGATCCGGCTCGAAGGCGGCGATTGCTCTTCTGATTCGTACTGCTATCCATAAGCGCCGGAACAGGCATGAACGACCTCTTCGGCGCACACTGGGCCGCCTGGGCGGCGGTGGTGGGCAGCGGCGTGTTTCACGGCGCGAATCCGGCGATGGGCTGGCTCTTCGCGACCGCGCTCGGCTTGCAACGCGGCAGCCGCGCCGCGCTGTTGCTCGCCCTGCCGCCTATCGCGCTTGGGCATGCCGCGTCGATCCTGCTGGTCACGTCCTCGACGGCGGCGCTGGGCGCGCACTTGCCGGGCGCCGCGCTGCATTGGGGCCTCGGCGCGCTCCTGATCGGCTGGGCCGCGTGGCAGCACGCGTTTGGGCACCGGCACCGTGTGCGCGTGGGAATGACCGTTGGCTTCGTCGGGCTTGCGGCGTGGTCGGCGTTGATGGCGACGCTGCACGGCGCGGGACTGATGCTGATGCCGGCCATGCTGCCGCTGTGCGGCGGCGGCGCGGGCGGCATTGCGTCGGGCGCAGGCAACCCGTTCGCCGTCCCGCTCGCGTTCACCGCGCTGCATACGCTCACGACGCTCGCCACCACGGGCGCCATCGCCCTGCTCGCCTACGAGTACCTCGGGCTCGGCGTGCTGCGGCGCGGCTGGATCAACTTCGACTGGCTATGGCGCGGCGCGCTCGTGGCCACGGGAACCTTGATGATCGCCACCGCTTGAGCCGCGAACGCCTGCCATCGACCTCAATTGCCCGCCAGATGATTCGCGCTGAGAGTCACATCGCGCCAGGCCTCGATATCGGCCAACGCCGCGCGCAAGCGGTTCGTCACCGCATCCACGCCAAACGCACCGAGCACGAGATGGCGCGGCGGCTTTTCCGCTCCGGCAATGCGGATCATCGCCCGCGCGGCCCGCGCCAGATCGCCCGGCTGATGACCGCTGCCTTCGGCGGTGCGCTTCATGCACGCGCCCACCGTTTGCGCGTAATCGTCGATGCGGTTCGGCGTCTGCACGAGCGAGCGGCCCGCCCGGTCCGTGCGAAACGGCCCCGGCTCCACACAGGTCACGTTGATGCCGAGCGGACCGGCTTCCGCGCGCAGTGAATCGGAGAATCCCTCGACGACGTGTCTGGATGGTGTTTACTCAACCAACCCGTCGCGTAGACCGTGAAAGCCTTGCTGTGCAAGGCCTTCCGGTCAGCGGTTCAGACAATCAACCACCCAGCGACCGCTACACGAGTTGGCTCAACCCGGCCATGAGCGGTCGCTCGCTATCCCAGATGGCTGGACGCTCGAATGGCAATTCTCTACACAAAGCGGCCGTTTGGTCACCTAGCGCGCCGCCCACGCTTCCCGGGTGCGGTCGCTCCGCGATAGCCGCTCGCTCGCGTTATTGCAGCGGGGCCGCCGATATTGATGCTCTGGCCGCCAAGGCGTTGGTCCGGTCGCCGCGAACAGGGCAACACATACCCTGCGAGTTTGCCGCCAAGGCACATCGCTTGGGATTTCTTCAATATTCGACTATTGTCGATCAATATCTACGAGCTAGTCGCGTATTTTGCAATTGATATTAAAGTATGACAAAATGATTTTTCTGCGGCCAATGGATTTTTGGGATCTTGTTATTTTATAAAATCGCAATTGTCCCGAAAATTATCGAAATAATTTGGCATTTGCAGGTGTGTTAAAATTTTGTCGGATACGGAAGCATAAAAATATCATAAAAGTTATGAAATAATTTTCAGAGGTGAGTTATGACGGTGTTACCAATTACGCTGCATACTTTGCATCAAATTATGCGTCACGCGCCCAAAAAATATCTGGATCCGCTTAACGATGCAATGGATGAGTACGACATCGATTCAGCCAAACGCGTTGCTGCCTTTCTTTCTCAACTCGCAGTAGAAAGCTCAGAACTTCGACATACGCACGAGAAGTGGACAAATAAATACAATTTCTCGCTTCCTGGAGTCAAGCGAGCTGCGTTCACAGCGCAGACAGACAAAGAGTACTTCGAGCACTGGTACGGAAACAGGCCTGAACTGGGTAACGACAAGCCCGGCGATGGATTCAAATATCGTGGACGAGGAAGCATTCAGATAACCGGAAAAAACACCTATCGATTAGTTGGCACTGGGATTGGTGAGCCTCTCATAGAACAACCGCAGCTACTCGAAAGTGATATTACGGTCGACATGTATGCTTCTGCATATTTTTTTTCAAAATATGCGCGTCTGTGCGCGATAGCCGATCGGGTGAATCCACATGACGCGACGAGTGTTCAACACGTGAATCACATGCTGACACATGGCGTTAATAAGGGAATAAACGGCCTGATTGAAAGGCTGCACTATTATCGTCGCGCCCTCAGGGCTCTGAGCGCGTGATACGCATGCCATCCGCAATCTAAAGCCAAATATCGGCCAAAAGAGTTTGCGGATCTTGTCGCTATCCACGACGTGTATCAAACCTGCGCTCGCATCGAAAAATTGGCCGGCTTTCCGACGACCTCAGTCGTGACTGTAACGGCCGATGTACTCTCGTAAGCTACCGTAGCACTCGCCTCGTGTCGAACGGCGGCTGAGGGTCGGGTCCGGCCAACGGCCTCGCCGACCGGCGTGAGCCCCTTCCGCAAGCCCTCTACGCCTCTGTTGGATGACGTTTACTGATATATATATCGCACGACCTGCGAAAGCCTTACAGGGCAAGGCTTCCCGGTCAGCAGTTCAGACGATCAACCACCTGGCGACCGCCACAGAGGCTGGCTCAACCCGGCCAATGCCGGTTATACGACGAGTGAACCAAAGTCGTCAACGATCGGAGCGGCAGTGTACAGTCGTAGGCTTCGATTCATGCCAACCGTGTGCCGACGACATGGACATTCAGCTGTTGATCATATGCGGGCTCACATTCGTAATCCACGTGATTGCGACGCTAGCGTATGCGGTTCGGATTGCTGGCGTTCGCACGCGCCGTATCGCCGTGTCATTCTCCCTATTCGGAATCATCGCCCTTGTTTCCCGGACGGCAAATTCCTTTCAGGGACCATTCATTGCGAAGCGGGTTGAACTGGATATCGCGCATCACCTGGAGCATGGTTTGCTCGGGGACTTTCGGCTTTTTCTGCTAACCGCCACGGTGGCAAGCACTGTCGGTGCGTTTCTGATTCCCACGTTTCAACGTTATTTCAGCCGCGCTGTCGAGCACTTCCAGGCAAATCGCTCGATCCCTCGTCTGATACTCCATATCTTCAGTCGAGGAGGCGTCGGCTACATTCGGCTTGGAGCGCGGCTTCCGTCCCGACACAACGTCACCCAACTAGCGACTGGGGCAGGCGTTTCCTGGAGAGTCATCGGACTCAACGTAATCGCGATGGCGATCTGGACAGTCGGCGTTTTCGCGTCGCTCTATGCTGGATACCTGAAACCAGATCTGCGCGTTACATGTGCGAATCTGTCGTCCGTTATCAATGGCTTTGCGACGGTGGTGTTGGCCGTCGTCATTGATCCGCAAGTCTCAGTCATGACTGACGACGTAATTGAAGGTCGGATTTCGGAAAACAGCTTCCGGCGAGCAATCACAACCCTCGCGGGTGCGCGGGTGCTCGGGACGCTATGCGCTCAGGCGGTGCTCGTCCCAGCGGCATTGATCATTGTTCGCATCGCCGAACTCATTTAGCGCTGCGACCCATACCGGAAACGTGCCTGGCATCGGGCGGCGAGCAAGTCCCATCTGACGATGGATTCCGTTTCGTGGACAATCCCAAAACACTTTGAGTTCGCCGGAGACTTCGCTGTGCGCATGTACCTTTCTTCCTTCGATGTGGGCGCCAGACCAGAACAACTCGTCGGCTTGGTCGGCGGTCAATTGCGAGCAGCAATTGTCGTCAACGCACTTGACCATCGCGAAGCGGCGCGCGCCCAATGGCTGGAGAGTCAGACAATCAAACTTCGAGCACTTGGCTTTACGGTGCAGGAACTTGATCTTCGGCAGTTCTTCGGAACAACCGATCGCCTGGATGAGACACTTGAGCAGTTCGACGCGGTATGGGTCAACGGTGGGAACGCATTCATACTTCGCAGGGCGATGAAGCAGAGCGGATTCGATGTCGTGATAGCGGATTTGCTCGAACGTGACAGAATCGTCTACTCGGGATTCAGTGCAGCAGCGGTCGTTGCGTCGAGCACGCTGCGCGCACTCGATCACGTCAGCGACCCCACCGAAGTTCCTCCGGGATACGATCCGGCAGTGGTCTGGGACGGGCTTGGAATCTTGCCGTTTTCCCTCGTCGTGCACTTTCAATCCGATCATCCCGAGTCGGAGGCCGTCGGTGAGGAGGTCGCATTCTATGAGCGCCACCAAATGCCATACAGGACTTTGAAAGATGGCGAGGCTTTTGTCATGGACAGCATACGGTGCGAGATCGTTGGCCCGTGCCGTTGCGAATGACCGGTATCCGGGACGGCAAGTGTCCCTTGTGGCACGGGTCCGGCCAACGGCCTCGCCCACGGGCGTGCCCCCCTTCCACGCGCCCTCTACGCCTCTGTTAAATGCCATTTACCTGTATAAACCGCCGCGCGAATCGCGAAAGCCTTACTGGGTAAGGCCTTCCGGTCAGCAGTTCAGGCAATCAACCACCTGGCGACCGCTACAGGGGCTGGCTCGAACCGGCCACAATCAGACGATGCATTTCGGAGCGCGCACGTCCGTCATCGTCTGCATGGCAGACCGTCGTCGAGCCGGGCGGTCGGGCATCGCACCGTCACGTCGTCAAACTCATGCGTCGGGTCGCACAGTTGCGCACGAATCGGGCGGGTCGATAGTCTCCGAATGGAAAGGTACCGGGCTGACATTCGGACGATGGCGTCAGCAGATGCGTCCGATGGGGTCCATCACACTGGTTCTCCAAGGTGCGCCGATCACGCAGGTTGAGCGGAGCAGCGGATATGAAAGCCAAAGCGCCCACGCCGTGGCCTTCAAAAAGCACTTCGGAATTTCGGCGTCCGGGTTTTGGCGTTCGGTCAAGCGCCTGGAGTCGTGATGACGTCCTCCTGTGTTCACCTACCCGGACTACCGGAGCGAACATGGATGATTGCAGCAAACGCCGTGAATGCCATCCCCGCCACACACACTCCGACCCAATGAAATCGAGGCCATGCATACGCGCCGACCGCTGAACCGAGCGCTCCGCCGCTGAAGTAGCAGACCATGTACACGGTATTGAGGCGACTGCGCGCTTCTGGTTTTAGCGCGAAAACACGCGATTGATTTGGCGTTTGCATCACCTGAAGGCCGGCGTCGAGAACGATCACGCCAATCGTCAATCCAGTCAGACTTGACGCACACGCCAGCAGAATCAAGAACGAAGTCGCAATGAGAAGAATGGCGAGCCATATGGCCGTACGCGGCCCGCGCCGATCAGCGAGCTTTCCAGCCCACGGGGCAGCAAGTGCACCGACCAGACCGACAATGCCAAACAATCCCGCACTCTGGGAACCGAGATGAAAGGGCGCGTCGGCCAGGAGCAGCGCGAGCGTCGACCAGAACAGGCTGAATGCCGCGAACAGGCTCGCTCCGATCAGGGCCGCTTCCCTCAAGCCACGCAATTCCACGGCAAGATCCCAAAGCGAAGCCAACAGCTTGCCATACGGCAACGCGGAGGTGGGCTGGCTTGCGGGCAGCGCATGGCGGACCACGATCGCCAATGCGGCCATCGCTACGATCGCAGCCCCAAACACAGCTCTCCAGCCCAGATACTGGCCGATAGAGCCTGACACTGTGCGCGCGAGCAAAATGCCTATCAGCAGTCCACTCATCACCGTCCCAACGGCCTGTCCACGGCGGGCTGGATGTGCAACTTCGGCAGCAAAGGGCCCCGCCTGCTGTGCCAACGTGGCGAAAACACCCAGCAGGAAACTCGCACCGATCAGAGTCAACAACGTCGGGGCTAAGGCGGCGATGAGCAGTGAAATGCAAACCCCCGCTGTCTGCCACTCGATTAAGCGGCGTCGATCGAGTTTGTCGCCCAACGGAGCGAATAGCAGCATCCCGGTTGCGAAACCGATCTGGGTCGCAGCAGGCACGGCACCTGTCCACGAAGCGTAACCGGGAAAGGACCGCTGAATGCTCTCAAGCAAAGGTTGGTTGTAGTAGATATTTGCAATGGCCGTCCCGGCAATAATCGCCAGGATTGAAAACACACGACGCAAAGATTGATCCGGGCGGTTCGAGAGTGATGATGTTGGCATGGCGCGCAATCAAGATCCTTCATCGTCGATACCCTACCAGTGCATCAGACGTCGTCAGCCGCGATAAAGCGCCATGCGAATCGGTGCACGGATGCTTTTCGTGGGGCGTAAAGGGAGGCGCGGTAACGCTCGAGAAGCAGCGGGGGAAGTGGCGGTAGGCCGCTGCGAAGGCCGCTTAAAGGAGCCGCGATGGGAGCTCCAAGCGAGCTTGAATCTTAGCATGGCACCGGGTTGAATGGCCGCGCACTGCGCGGGAGCCCCCCGCTCTCACGACATTCGTCCATAGCCGAGGTCACAAGAGACCGGATTTTCGCCAGTAACGGACACTCGCCCGTTTATCTAGATCGTCCGCAACGGGTCGAGTCCGGCCAACGGGTCCGCCGGCGGGCGTATGCCCCCTTCCTCACGCCCTCTACGCCTCTGTTCGAGGCCGCGTAATAGCCCGACCCCGCAGAGCCCGCGAACCCCGCCACCGACGTAATATTGATCACGTAGCCCTTGCGGCGCGCGCATACCGGGCAATACGGCGCGTGTGAGCGCGCAAAGGCCGAACGGCGCGGCGGAAGGCACCCGCGCGCGAAACCGGCTGGCGCGCGGGCGCAAGTCCAGCTGATAGCGGCCATGCCCAAAGTTTGCCGAAGCGCCAATCGCGCGAGCCATGTACCATACGGCGCTTGCGCATCCATGCAGCCCCATGCAGGGAACAACTCAAAAGCGCTTGCAAGCGCGCCCCGATTCACAGTCATTCGCCGGAGAAGAACCCCGATGTCCACCGCCACCGCGCCCGAACACGCCGATATCGTCGAAGCCGCACGCGCCCTCGAAGCACGCTACGGCACGCCCTGGTCCACCCCGCTGCCGGCCTGGAACGAAACGCTCGATACGCTGCTCGCGCATCGTTCGGTGCGCAATTACGCGGACCGCCCGCTGCCCGCGGGCACGCTGGAAACGCTGATCGCCGCCGCGCAATCGGCTTCCACCTCGTCGAATCTGCAAACGTGGAGCGTGGTTGCCGTCGAAAACCCCGCACGCAAGGCACGCCTTGCCGAACTCGCGGGCGGTCAGTCGCACGTTCGCGAAGCGCCGCTCTTTCTCGTGTGGCTCGCCGACCTCGCGCGCCTCGAAGCCGCCGGCGCGCGCAGCAGTGCGAGCGTCGAAGGACTGCACTACATCGAAACGCTGTTCGTCGGCGTGATCGATGCCGCGCTCGCCGCGCAAAATGCCGTGGTCGCGCTCGAATCGCTCGGCATGAGCGGCGTTTATATCGGCGGCATCCGCAATCAGCCCGAGCAGGTGGCCGCCGAACTCGGCCTGCCGCCGCGCGTGCTGCCCGTGTTCGGCCTGTGCGTGGGCTACCCCGACGAAACGCAGCCCGCGCAGGTGAAGCCGCGTCTGCCGCAGGCGGTCGTGCTCCATCGCGAGCAGTACGATGCGCCCTCGCAAGTGGCCGAAATTGCCCAGTATGACGAAGTAATGGGCGGCTTCCAGACCACCCAGGGCTTGAGCGCGGCGGGCTGGACCTCGCGCTCGCTCGCGCGCTGGCGCAGCCGCGAGTCGCTGCACGGCCGCGACCGCCTGCGTGACGCGCTCAACGCGCTCGGCTTCGAGCTACGCTGAACGCACCATACGATGGCCAGGCGCGCGCGGGTTGCATGATCCGCCGCGCCGCTCGACGAATGCGAAGTACGCACGCTCCAGAGGAGAAACGCAAATGAAAGTTGCTGTCATGGGCGCGGGCGCGGTGGGCTGCTTTTACGGCGGCATGCTCGCGCGCGCGGGACACGATGTGGTCTTGATCGGCCGACCGCAGCACGTCGAGGCCATCGCGCGCGACGGGCTGCGTCTCGAAGCGCAGCAGTTCGACGAGCGCATTGGCGCGCCGCGCGTCACGGCCAGCACCGAGGCGGCCGCTGTCGCGGGCGCGGACCTCGTGCTGTTCTGCGTGAAATCGACCGACACCGAAAGCGCGGGCGCTTCGATCAAGCCGCATCTCGGCGAGCACACGCTCGTGCTCACGCTCCAGAACGGTGTGGACAACGCTGAGCGCCTGCGCGGCGTGATTACGCAGGACGTGGCCGCCGCCGTGGTCTATGTCGCCACCGAAATGGCCGGTCCGGGCCACGTACGTCACCACGGGCGCGGCGAACTCGTGATCGAGCCGGCGCGCGCGAGCGAAACCGCCGCGCGCGCGCTCATCGCAGCGGGCGTGCCCACGGAAATCTCGCCCAATGTGCGCGGCGCGCTCTGGGCCAAGCTGATCGTGAACTGCGCGTACAACGCGCTGTCGGCCATCACGCAACTCCCTTACGGGCGACTCGTGCAAGGCGCGGGCGTGAGCGACGCGATGAGCGACATCGTGGCCGAATGCGTGGCGGTCGCGCAAGCGGACGGCGTGACCCTGCCGCCCGGCGTGGACGGCGCCGTGAGCCACATCGCGCAGACCATGCCCGGCCAGTATTCGTCGACGGCACAGGATCTCGCGCGCGGCAAGCGCAGCGAAATCGATCACCTCAACGGCTATGTCGTGCAACGGGGCGCTGCGCTGGGCGTGCCCACGCCCGCGAACAGGCTGCTGCAAACGCTCGTGCGTCTCATCGAGGACAAGGCGCACGCGGTGATTTAGGGCCGCCCTGGCCCGCGTATGCGTCCGGTAGCGTCCGGCAGCGGCTGGGGCAGCTTCTCGCGGAAGATCGCGAAGCGCCCCATGCGCGAGCAAGCATGCACGCCGAAAACCTCAGCGTTCGAACACGAGCAAAGTGGACGTAGCCGAGGCGTAAAGCTTGCCCTGCGCGTCGGTGATGCTGGCTTCCGTGAAGGCTGCGCGCCGCCCGATGCTGAGCACGCGTCCTTCGGCGCGCACGAGGCCCGTATGGGCCGTCATGGGCCGGTGATAGGACACCTTCAGCTCCAGCGTGGTGTAGCCCTGATTGGGGCCGAGGCGCGAATGCGCGGCGCAGCCGCAGGCGGAGTCGAGCAACGTGGCGGCATATCCGCCGTGCACGGTGCCAATGGGGTTGTACACGTGAAAGCCGGGCGTGGCCTCGAACACGACGCGGCCCTCTTCCACCTCGGCAAGCTCGAAGCCGAGCGTGTCGCCGATGGACGGGCCGCGCCCGCCCTGCAACATGCGCTGCAACTGTTCCAGGCCGGTCAGGCCGGCGGGCAATTCTTCTACGAGGTTCATGGCGGCGGTCTCTGTCGAAAGGGCGCGCGTCTGCGCGCGCGGGTCAAATGGTGCAATCGCGGCGCAGCAACGCGCCGGTTCGCCATCGTACCGTTTTTAGAACGATCGTGCTTAAACCTGCTGAAGCACAACAGCCCGCCGAGGTTTCAATACGTCTCCAGGTGCAGCCGCCCTTCGCGCTTGAGCCGCTCCCACAGCGCCTCCCAGTCCATGCCGTGCTTGCCGGCTATCTCCTGGAGCGCTTGCAGCACGCCGTCTTCCATGCCCTTGAGCCCGCAAACGTAGATATGCGTGTTGCCGTCCTTGAGCAGTTGCGCGACGTCCACGGCGCGCTCGCGCATGGCGTCCTGCACATAGCGCCTCGGCTGGCCCGGCGTGCGCGAAAAGGCCAGGTTCGTGTCGATGAAATCCTTCGGCAGATTCATCAGCGGTCCGAAGTATGGCAACTCCTGCTGGGTGCGCGCGCCGAAAAACAGCATGAGCTTGCCGGTGGCGCCCTTGAGCCGGCGGCGGCGGCGATATTCGGTCATCGCGCGCATGGGTGCCGAGCCGGTGCCCGTGCAGATCATCAGCAGGTGCGAGTTCGGATGGTTCGGCATGAGGAAGGTATTGCCGAACGGGCCGATCACCGTCACCACGTCGCCCTTTTTCAGGTCGCACAGGTAATTCGAGCACACGCCGTCGGTGGCGTTGCCGCTGTGGTCGCGCGTCACGCGCTTCACCGTGAGCGAGACGTTGTTGTAGCCGGGGCGCTCGCCGTCGCGCGGGCTGGCGATCGAATACTGGCGCGCATGGTGAACGCGTCCCTCGGCGTTCGCGCCCGGCGGCAGGATGCCGATCGACTGGCCTTCCAGCACCGGGAACGGCATCACGCCAAAGTCGAGCACGATGTGATGAATATCGCTTTCGGTGGCGTCGTCGGTGAGGCGATAGTTGCCCACCACGGTCGCCGTGGTGGGCGCCTTGTGCGTGTACAGGTGAACGTAGGGCCGCGCCGCCGACCACGGCGGCAGCGTCGAGCCGCGCACCATATCGGAGCCCGCGATGGGCGCGTCGGCGGCTTCAGGCGCGGCGTCTGATGCGAGATCGTGCGAGGAACCGGCGGCGGCCTGGGCCACGCCACCGCTCTGAGGTGGCGCTTGCACCGGCGCACCCACCGAAGGATTCTGCGCGGGCAACTCGTCCCACGTGAACTGCTCGTCCGTGCCGTACACCTCGGCCTTCAGCACGTTGCGCCAGTTGTCGATCGCGCCGGTCGGGCACGGCGGCACGCAGGCCATGCAGGCGTTGCAGGTATCGGCCTTCACCACATAGTTGTTGCCGTCGTGCGTGATCGCGTCGACCGGACACGTCTCCTCGCACGTATTGCAGCGTATGCAGATTTCAGGATCGATCAGGTGCTGCCTGAGAATTTCCACGGGTACCGGACCGTTCATGTTTGTCTCCCGCCGCGGCGCGCGAACCAGGTGCCGCGCGGCACGGCTCCCTCCTCAATTGAAGCGCACGTACTCGAAGTCGACCGGCTGCCGGTTGATCCCCATGGCCGGCGGCGCGATCCAGTTGGCGAACTTGCCCGGCTCGACCACGCGCCCCATGAGCGAGGCCACATACGCGCGGTCCTCGGGCGTGGGCAGCCATTTCGCCTCGTTCGCCGCCCATTCGGCCTCGCCGATCACGCGGCCATCGGGCGACACGCGCACGCCCGCGAAGGTGCCGATCTGGCGATTGAACGCCTTGTGCGGCACGGTGAGCCGAACGTCGATGCCCGCCTTCTCCAGCACCTTGTTCCAGCGGTTCACGCCCGCGATCGAGTCCTTGATGTAGTCGTCGCGCAGCACCTCGTTCATGGCGTTGAGCATCGGCACCTCGCGCTCCACCAGCTTGCCTTCCTGCACGTCCAGCAGCCGGTATTGCTGGCCTTCGAGCCGATGGTCGTCGTCGCGTTTGGTCTCCTCGTAGCGGCCCTTCAGGCCCGAGCTATAGAAGATCGCGGCGTTCGACGAGTGATCGGCGCCGAACAGATCGATCGTCACCGAGTAGTGAAAGTTCAGGTAGCGCTGGATCGTTTCGAGGTCGATCACGCCCGCGCCGCGCAGGCGGCTCACGTCGTCGGTCTTGAGCTCGTTCATGACCTGCGCGGTGCGTTGCACGACGCGCGAGATGCCTGACTCGCCCACGAACATGTGATGCGCTTCCTCGGTCAGCATAAACTTCGTGGTGCGGGCGAGCGGGTCGAAGCCCGACTCGGACAGCGCCGAAAGCTGGAACTTGCCGTCGCGGTCGGTGAAATACGTGAACATGTAGAACGCCAGCCAGTCGGGCGTTTTCTCGTTGAACGCGCCGAGAATGCGCGGGTTGTCGTCGTCGCCCGAGCGGCGCTCCAGTAATGCTTCGGCTTCCTCACGACCGTCGCGGCCGAAGTAGCGATGCAACAGGTAGACCATCGCCCACAGGTGCCGGCCTTCCTCCACGTTCACCTGGAACAGGTTGCGCAGGTCGTACTGGGAAGGCGCGGTCAAGCCGAGATGGCGCTGCTGCTCGACCGAAGCGGGCTCCGTGTCGCCCTGCGTGACGATGATGCGACGCAGGTTCGCGCGGTGCTCGCCCGGCACGTCCTGCCATGCGGCTTCACCCTTGTGCGCGCCGAAATGAATCGTGCGATCGGCCTCGCCCGGCGTGAGAAAGATACCCCAGCGGTAGTCGGGCATCTTCACGTGGTCGAAGTGCGCCCAGCCGCCCGCGTCCACGCTCACCGCCGTGCGCAGGTACACATCGTAGCCGTGCGAGCCGTCCGGCCCCATGTCGCCCCACCACGAAAGAAAATTGGGCTGCCACTGCTCCAGCGCGCGTTGCAGCGCGCGATCGTCGGCGAGATTGACGTTGTTGGGAATCTTTTCGCTGTAGTTGATCGTGGACATTTGAGTTCCTTGCGGCGGGCATCAACGGATGCGGCGGATACGGTGGCTGCGGCTATCAGATGGCGCGATCAGACGCGGGCAACGTCGAACTGCGCCTTGCTGCCCTTGCCGTACACCTTGAGCGCGCCCTTCTCGCCCACGGCGTTGGGCCGGTTGAAGATCCAGTTCTGCCACGCGGAAAGACGCCCGAAAATGCGCGTTTCCATGGTTTCCGGCCCGTTGAAGCGCAGGTTCGCTTCGAGACCCGTGAGCGCGTCGGGCGACATGGCCGCGCGTTCCTCCAGCGCAAGACGAATTTCGTCGGGCCAGTCGATATCGTCGGGCGAAGCCGTCACGAGCCCAAGGTGCTCGGCCTCGACGGGCTTCACGGCCACGCCGATCTTCGCGCGCACGGCGTCCATGGGTTCGGCTTCCTCATAGAACCGGCGCGCGAGTCTGGACTGCTGCGTGACCATCGGATAGAGGCCGAAATTCGCTTCGGAAAGCGTGATCGCCGGTTCCTCGTCTTCGTTCGCGGGCAATGCCGCCATATAAGCGCGGTCGGCGGCGAACGCCAGCTCGGCGAAGGTGCCGGCGAAACACGAACCCGGCTCGATCAGCGCGAACAGCGAGCGCGAGGAAACGTCGATGCGCGCCAGTGTACGGCGCAGCATGCCGATGGTTTCGCGCACGAACCAGTGCTCGCGGTGGGCGAGCAACGCGGCGTCGGCGGCGAGCACGGTGCGCGCGTCGCCTTCGGTCTTCAGGATCCACGTGCCGATGTCCAGCTCGTTGGTGCGCATGGTGAGAATCGCGTCGTCAAGCTCGCGGGCGAACTGTAGCGGCCACCACGACGCACCGGCGGCGACGATCGATTCGATGTCCGAAGCAGGCGCCGTGGCGGGCGCTTTCGCCGTGAACGTGGCGGTGCGCTTCGCGCGGTCAATCGCCACTTCCACGGTGGCGTAGCTCAGGCCGCCGGCGTGCTCCACGCGCTCGACGCGCGTGAGCGCCACGCCCTGCGCACCGGCCGGGCGGTCGCTCGCGGCGGCCAGTTCGAGCGCGCGCGCCTGCACGGCCGGGCCGAACTGGTTGGGCTTCACGACCTCATCGACGAGGCGCCAGGCCTTGGCCCGCTCGCCGCGAATGCCTTCCACCAAGGTACAGAAAATGTCGGCCCGGTCGTGGCGCACCTTGCGCTTGTCGGTCAGGCGCGTGAGGCCGCCCGTGCCCGGCAACACGCCGAGCAGCGGCACCTCGGGCAGCGCGACCGACGACGACCGGTCGTCCACGAGCATGATCTCGTCGCACGCGAGCGCCAGTTCATAGCCGCCGCCCGCGCAGGCGCCGTTCACGGCGGCAATGAACTTCAGGCCCGAGTGGCGCGACGAATCTTCCATGCCGTTGCGCGTTTCGTTGGTGAACTTGCAGAAGTTGACCTTCCACGCATGAGCGGAAAGGCCGAGCATGAAGATATTCGCGCCCGAGCAGAACACGCGGTCTTTCAGGCTGGTCAGCACGACGGTGCGCACTTCCGGGTGCTCGAAACGGATGCGCTGAAGTGCATCGTGCAGTTCGATATCGACGCCCAGGTCGTACGAATTGAGCTTGAGCTTGTAGCCCTCGCGAATGCCGCCGTCCTCGGCGATATCGATGCCGAGCGTGGCGACGGGGCCGTCGAACGCGAGTTTCCAGTGGCGGTACTGCGAGGGATCGGTGCGGTAGTCGACTCGTTGCGGGGCGACGGCGGTTTCGGCCATGAGCGTCTCCAGATGCACATTCGTTTTAATGAACGATAGTGCAACACTCATTCGAAGTAAAGCACTTTAATGCACTTTACTTCAGGTGATGGGTAAACCCCATCCCACCTCGCCCCCGCTGCTCAGTCGATGCGCGGCGCCTCCGCGCCCAGGCGCGCCGCGAGGCGGTCGCGCAGTTGCAGGTAGGCGTCCGCGAGCGTCTTCTCGCTGGTGTCGAACGTCATGTCGGCGCGGCCGTAAAGCTCGCTGCGACCGGCCAGAATGCGCTTGAGGTCGTCCATCGCCTCCCGGTTGCCCGACATGGGCCGCAGGTCGCCTTGCGCCACCACGCGGCGCATGTGCTCCTCGGGCGTGGCCTGCAACCAGACCGTGAAGCAGTGCGCGAGCAGCACGTTGAAGGTGGCGGGCTCCGACACGAGCCCCCCCGGCGAGGCAATCACGGCGCGCGGGTGTTCGGCAACCACGGCCTCCAGCGCGCGGTGCTCGTAGCGGCGGTAGGCGCTCGCGCCATACAGCGAATGGATTTCGGAAGGCGGGCAGCCCGCAAGCTGCTCGATCACGCGCGTGAGCTCGACGAACGGCACTTTCAGCTCCTGCGCGAGCATGCGTCCGAGCGTGGACTTGCCCGCGCCGCGCAGGCCGATGAGCGCGATGCGGTCGTTGCGGTGCGGGTCGGCCGGCGCCTGCGAGAACATCTCGGCAAGCGCGATGCGCGCGCGCTGCAAGGCGGCGGGATCGCGCCCCTGCAACAGTTCGCGGATCAGGAGCCATTCGGCCGACGAGGTCGTGACATCGCCAATCACCTCGGCCAGCGGGCAACTAAGCGTATTCGCGATCTGCCGCAGCACCAGCACCGAAGCGTTGCCCACGCCCGACTCCAGATTCGCCAGATGCCGCTCCGACAGCCCGGTCTCCGCCGCCAGCGTCTTGCGCGTCATGCCGCGTCGCGCGCGCAGCATGCGCACGCGCTCGCCCATGGCGGTCAGGAACGGATCGCGCTCCGCGCGCTCGGCCCGCCCCGCGTCGTCGGCGGCTTCCGCCGGGAGCTCGGCAATGTAAGTTTGCTTCATCTTCGGAGACCCTTAACCCCATCTAAATGTACTATAGTGCTTGACATGCATTTTGCGAACCGCTAATTTTCCGTCAAAAGAATGCCCGATCACAAATAGACGTATAGCGGCTTGCAGCAGCGCCCCGCCACCATGCGGGCACGATGGGAGACACGCATGTCACCGCAAGACTTCGAGCGCCTCGTCGCAGGCGTCACCGGGCAGATCGCCGCCCGTCCGCTCGATGATGCACTCGATGCATGGCTCAACGCCACCTGGCCGAACGGCAGCCCGACCTTCGAGGCGCTGGCGCAAGCCTGCCGGGCGGGCGTGGCGCAAGGCTGGCTGTGCAACCGTGAGGCGGGCGGCTTGCGCTACGGGCGCATCTTCAAGGCGCTGCCGGCCACGCACGGCTTCTCCGTCGACGTGGTGAGCATGAAAGATATTGCCGGTCCCCACCACACGCACCCGAACGGCGAGATCGACCTCATCATGCCGCTTGCTGAAGGCGCGACCTTCGACGGCCGCCCGGCCGGCTGGTGCGTATACGGTCCCGGCAGCGCGCATCGGCCGACCGTCGCCAACGGCGCGGCGCTGGTGCTCTATCTGCTGCCCCAAGGCGCGATCGAATTCACCCCGCAAGTCTGAAGCGCTGGTTGTACTGCCTCGCCCGCCGACAAAGACGCACAGAACGGAGACAATATCGTGGATACCCAGACAGCGTCGCCCGCGCAGCCCACGCCCGCGGCCGCGTCCCCCGCGCGAGGCGCCGAACCGCCACCCGCGCTATTCAACTTCGCCACGCATCTGTTCGCGCTCAATCGCGCGCGCGCCGCCAAGACCGCCTATATCGACGACACGCTCACGCTGAGCTACGGCGAACTCGAAACGCAGGCACACCGCTTCGCCAGTGCGATGCGCGCGCTGGGCGTTCACGCGGAAGAGCGCATCCTGCTCGTGATGCTCGACACGATCGAATTGCCGATAGCGTTCCTTGGCGCGCTCCATGCGGGCATCGTGCCCGTGATCGTCAATACGCTGCTCACGCCGGCCGACTACGTCTATATGCTCACGCACAGCCGCGCACGCGCGGTGATCGCCTCGGGCGCGGTGCTGGCCAACGTGCGCGCGGCGCTTGCCGAAGCGCAATGCGAGGACTGCGAATTAATCGTCTCACAGCCGTTGGCCGAAAGCGCAAACAGCACGCCTGAATCGCCGCGTGTGCTCGCCGACCTGCTCGCGCGCGCCGAGCCCGCGCCGCGCGCCGCGCAAACGAGCGGCGACGACATCGCGTTCTGGCTCTACTCGTCCGGTTCGACGGGCAAGCCCAAAGGCACCGTGCACACGCACGCGAATCTCTACTGGACCGTGGAGACCTACGCGAAACCGATTCTCGGCATACGCGAGAGCGACGTGGTGTTTTCAGCGGCGAAGCTGTTCTTCGCGTACGGGCTTGGTAACGGCCTCTCGTTTCCGCTCTCGGTGGGCGCGACCACGGTGCTGATGGCCGAGCGGCCCACGGCCGGTGCCGTGTTCGCGCGGCTCGTCAAGCATCGCCCGACCGTGTTCTACGGCGTGCCCACGCTCTACGCGAGCATGATGGCCTCGCCCAACCTGCCCGCGCGCGCCGACGTCGCGCTGCGCATTTGCGCCTCGGCGGGCGAGGCGCTGCCGCGCGAGATCGGCGAGCGCTTCAGGCAGCATTTCGGCGCCGACATTCTCGACGGCCTCGGCTCGACCGAGATGCTGCACATCTTCCTCTCCAACCGCCCCGACCTCGTCGAATACGGCACCACGGGCCGCCCCGTGCCCGGCTACGACATCGAGTTGCGCGACGAAAGCGGCCGCCTCGTGCCCGATGGCGAGATCGGCGACCTGTATATTCGCGGGCCGAGCGCGGCCGTGATGTACTGGTGCAATCGCGAGAAGTCGCGCGCGACCTTTCTGGGCGACTGGGTGCGAAGCGGCGACAAGTACCGGCGGCTGCCGGGCGGCGCCTATGTGTACGCGGGCCGCAGCGACGACATGCTCAAGGTGAGCGGTCAATACGTCTCGCCCATCGAGGTGGAGATGGTGCTCATGCAGCACGACGCGGTGCTCGAAGCGGCCGTGATCGGCGTCGATCAGGGCGGCCTCGTGAAGACCTGCGCGTTCGTCGTGCTCAAGCAGGAGGCGCAGGACGCCGCGCACGACATGCTGGCCGAAACGCTGAAGGCGTTCGTCAAGACGCGGCTCGCGCCGCACAAGTATCCGCGCGACATCCTGTTCGTGGACGACCTGCCCAAGACCGCGACCGGTAAAATCCAGCGCTTCCGCCTGCGCCAGCAGTTTCAGTCGTGACCTCAGCTCCATGAACGAAAGCGAATTCGCCACCCTGCCCGCCACCGCCGCGCGCGAAGCGCTGCGCATCGAATACCGCTGGATCGGTGCCGATGGTGCTATTAGCGCCGACGCGCCGCTCGCCGTGTTCCTGCACGAGGGCCTCGGCTCGATCGCCATGTGGAAGGACTGGCCGGCTGTGCTCTGCGCACGCCTGGGCATGCGCGGTCTCGTGTACTCGCGCCCGGGCTACGGCCGCTCCACGCCGCGCGAACACGGCGTGAAATGGCCCGCCGATTTCATGGCGCAGCAAGCGCGCGACGTCCTGCCCGCGCTGCTCGACGCGCTCGGTGTCGATGCCGCCGAACGCAAGCGCATGTGGCTCATCGGCCATAGCGACGGCGCCTCGATCGCCCTGCTCCACGCCGCCGCGTTTCCGGAGGCGCTCGCGGGCGCGGTGGCGATCGCGCCGCACGTGTTCGTCGAAGACATCTCCGTCGAAAGCATCAAGGCCGCGAAGGTTGCGTACGAAACCACCGGGCTGCGCGAGAAGCTCGCGCGCTATCACGACGACGTCGATTCCGCGTTCTACGGCTGGAACGACATCTGGCTCGATCCGGCGTTCCGCGCCTGGAACATCGTGGGCGAACTGGGCGCGATCCGTGCGCCGCTGCTCGCCATGCAGGCCTTCGACGACCACTACGGCACCATGGCGCAGGTGGAGGCAATCGGCGCGGCGGTGCCTCATGCGCGCGTTCACGCGCTCGCGCAGGGCGGCCACTCGCCCCATCGCGACGCGCCCGGGCCGCTCGACACAGCCATCGAGCAATTCGTTTCCGCCCAACGCAAGCCTGGCGCCTGAGCGGCGCGCGCGCAAACCGCAAGGGGCCCGTCGCACGCGGGCGCCCCGCCATCGCCCCCTCGAACGCCCCCTCAAGCATCCCGTCAAACACGCGGCGAACACGCGGCGAACACGCGAATCGATGCGTTTCGCATAGCACGCCCCTGCAATTCCGGTAACGAAGCGTTTCCGGGGCCAAACCCGCCGCAACGTTGCAATCCTTTGGTGATATTGTCTTTCTTTGCCGCGGCGGCGAAAGGGTCCGACCACGCCAACCGGCCAGAGAACGGGGAAACGCGGCCAGGCGTTGGGCGACGCCGAAAAACAAAACGGGGCAGCAAGGCGAGACGAAAGAAGACCGGGCGGATCACGCGCCGGCCAGAACGATGAGCGATTCCATCCTGATGAACGTTTCGAGAACCTCGGCGCGACTGCGGCGGGTCTGGGCGTCGATGCGCCCGCGCTTCGTGCGCGCCTTCGCGCCCGCGTTGCGCAACCTGCAATACGTCAAGCGCCGCATGCGCCCGCTCGCCGTCGTGGCGAGCGTGGGCTTTCCGCTTTACTACTATGTCTGGAAAGACCTCTTTCCGCAGCCGTACGAAAATCTCACGCTGCGCCTGATCGGCTCGCTCGTTTTCGTCCCGATTCTCGCCTTCGAGCGCTGGCCCGCGCCGCTCAAGAAATTGCTGCCGTGGTACTGGTACTGCGCCACGCTCTATGCGCTGCCGTTCTTCTTCACCTTCATGCTGCTCAAGAACAACGGCAACGAGGTGTGGGTGGAAAGCGCGCTGATCGCGGCGTTCGTCATGGTGCTGCTGCTCGACTGGCTCATGCTCGTGCTCCAGTTCCTCGTGGGCATCAGCCTCGCGGTGCTCGCGTACTGCCTCACCACCGACCCTGTCGTGCTCGGCCCGAACTACCTCACGCATCTGGCAATCTTCTCGTTCGCGGTGGCGATCGGCGCGGTGGCCAATTACGATCAGGACCGCATACAAATCGAACAGGAGCGCGCGATGCTCGCCACGGCGGGCAGCGTCGCGCACGAATTGCGCACCCCGCTCGTGGCGATTCGCGTGGGCGCGGCGGGTCTCATGCGCTATCTGCCCGCGCTACTCGATACTTATCAACTCGCCCAGCGCAATCGTTTGCCGGTGCCCAAGATACGCGTGGCGCATCTGCACTCCATGCAAGGCGTGGTAAGCCGTATCGAACAGGAAGCGTTACATTCGAACGCCATCATCGACATGCTGCTCGCCACGGCGCGCTTCACGGGCGGCAACATGCAAAACGCAACGCAGTGCTCGATCGCGCATTGCGTGGAAACGGCGCTTGCGCGCTTTCCGTTTCGCGAAGGCGATCGCCGCCGCGTAATCTGCAATCTGCGCCCCGATTTTCAGTTTCACGGTTCCGAAATGCTAACTGTTCACGTTCTGTTCAATCTGCTGAAAAATGCCTTCCGGCATATGGGCAGCATCGAGGGTGCGCAAATTTCGATTCGCCTTGAATCAGGCCAACGGTCCAATCGGCTGATTTTCAGCGATACGGGCACAGGTATTTCCCCTGAAGTCTTGCCGCACATCTTCACGCGCTTTTATACTTCGACAACCGCCACCGATGACGTGACGCTCGGAGCAGGAATCGGGCTGGCATTCTGCCGCGATGTCATGCAAGCGATGGGGGGAGCGATAACCTGCTCCTCCGTAAAAGGCGAATACACCGAGTTCGTTTTGACATTCCCAGCGCCATGACGAAAGCCATTCAGCCGTTCTCCTATCCGACCACCGTCGCGTTCGTCGACGACAGCGCCGCGTTCCTTTCGAACCTGAGCCTGCAACTCGACCCCGACCTGGCGTTCCGCCTGTTCAGCTCGCCCACCGAGGCGCTGAAGTTTCTCAACGGCCGCGCGCAGGACCGGGCTGCCGAGCCGATCTTCAGCCCGTATCTGGACCGCACCGAGGAAAACGATGCGCATCAGGTCATCGCCATGCGCGTCGACGCGATCCGCAGCCTCGTGCACAACCCGGCGCGCTTCGAGTCCGTTGCGGTCGTGGTGGTCGACTACGACATGCCGGAACTGAACGGCATGGAGTTCTGCCGCCGCATTGCCGACCCGTCGATCAAGAAGATCGTGCTGACCGGCAAGGCCGACGAGCACCTGGCCGTGAAATGCTTCAACGAAGGCCTGATCGATCGTTTCATCCGCAAGCATGAAGTCGACGCCGTGGAAACGCTCAATCACGCGATTCGCGATATGCAGCGCGCGTATTTCGACCGCTGCTGCGGCACCGTGCTCGATGCGCTCGCGGTTTCCGAATATGCGTTCCTCAAGGACCATGCGCTCGCCGCGCACGTGAAGGGCATTGCCGACTCGCTCGGCGTCGTCGAGCACTATCTCTCGTACCAGCCACACGGACTGCTGATGTTCGACGGCGTGGGCACCGCCTACCTGCTCATCATCCACACCGACGAATCGCTGCGCGGCGTGCGTGAAATCGCCGTCGAACAGGGCGCGCCGGCCAGCTTCCTCGCGGAACTCGACAGCCGTCGCAGCCTGCCCTATTTCTGGCGCACCGAAGGGTATTACCCGGCGCAGTGCGTGGAGTGGCAACCGTATATGCACCCCGCATCGGAGTTTCACGGCGACCGGCGTTACCTCTACGCACTCGTCAAAAAGCCGGCGGGACTCGCGCTCGACAACGTGATGCCCTACGACCAGCATCTCGACCAGCTCGACCGTGAAATTCAGGCAGCGTGGGATTCGCCCTGATTCCTGGCCAGGAATCGGGCTGGACCCACGCTATCCCCGTCTCGCTCCACGCCGCCTTTATTGCTTCGACATCAAGCCGCCACGGCCACCAGCGGCATGTTCACCACCGCCTGCGGCACACGCACGCGCGCACGGCCCGCGTGGCGCTCGTTGCGGCGCGTGGACGGCCAGTTCCACATCTGCACTTCGTCGCGAATGTCCTCGCATACATCGACGAGGCGCTCAAGCTCCTGCTCGCTCATGGCCGCGTTGATGGAGAGCCGCACGAGCGAGCGGTTCTGTGCCGTTGCGGGCGCACAGAACACCGAGCCGAAGATGCCGCGCGCTTCGAGGGCGTCGCGCAGCACGATGGTCTGCGGTTCCGGCCCGGCTTCCAGCGCGATGATCTGCGTTTCGCTGCCGTTGAGGTTGTAGCCGAGTTCGGCAAGCCGCGAGCGCACGTAACGCGCATTGGCCGCGACGCGCGCACGCCGCCAGTCTTCGCGCTCGATCACGTCGAGCGTCGCCGCGAGGCCCGCTGTTTCGTGAGGCAGCAGCGTCGAGCTGAAAATGGCGGGCAATGCCTCGCACTTGAAATACTCCTGGAAACGGCGCGAGCAACTGATGATGCCGGCGCGCCCCGCAAACGCCTTCGCAAGACTGGCGGTACGGAAGTGCACGCGGTCGATCAGCCCCAGTTCGGCGACGAGCCCCGCGCCGTGCGGACCGTGCGTGCCGAGCGAATGCGACTCGTCGACAACCAGCACGCAGTCGTGCTCCGCGCACACGTCCGCAATTGCCGCGAGCGGCGCGACGCTGCCATTCGTGCTGTACACCGAATCGACGATCACGATCCCCGCCCCGTAGCGCTGGATGCGCTGCTCCAGGTGATCGACATCGTTGTGGAAGAAACTGATTGCGCGCGCCCCCGCGCTGCGAATGCCTTCCCAGAGCGACATGTGCGCCATCATGTCGACATACACCGGCGTCTGCGCATTCGCGATCGACTGAATCAGCCCCGTGTTCGCCGCGAACCCCGACTGGCATATCACGCTGGCTTCGGCACCCATATAGGAAGCGAAGCGATCTTCGAGTACGAGTTGCGGGCAATCGTCGCCGTGCAGGAATACGCCCGACATTAAAAGCCCGTTACCTTCCGAGCGGATGCTCATGCACATTGCATCGAGAATCTCGGGATGCCGCGCGATCGAAAGGTAATCATTACTCGAAAGATGCAAGGCATCGATATCCGCCACGCGTCCCTTCATGATGTGCCCCCCGGCCCAGCTCTCCTGCACGCGTTCGGTGTAATACCGATCGACACGCGCTGCGAGGAATGCGGGCAATGCCGCGTCGTTGTTTTGTGCGTTACGCCAGTTGCTGCCAACTTTCATCTCAGGCTCCTTGTGGTTAAAGGCCGCCTCCGGACGCGACGTGTGTTGTCAGATTGGTTTCCGGAGGTCAGTCCCGTAATGCGCCCGCAGCGAAACCCCACGCGCAATGAGGCATGGCGTGAAGGTCCCGGCCACGGGCATTTGAATGTGGGTATTGCAATGACTGGCGAGCGCGTGAGTCGCGGCGCGCAGCCGGGGGGCAGTCCCGGCCGGCGGCGCCAGAGCGCGCTTGAGTGCGGTGCGGATCCGTGCGCAAGCGCGAAGCGAATCCGAAAACCAATGCGGGCACCGGGCGCCGCTGGCAGGCACCTTCCTATCCGCACGGATCTCGCTTCGCGTGATCGTCACAGGTTACAAGGGAAAAAATGCCTGCTCGAAAATTTGAGGCGCGCCACGAAGGTCATCGAGACCCAGCACGTCATGCAGCGAAAACCGATTCACGCTGCATGCGACGTCAGTCGCGCCATTGATAATTATCGTTTAAAAACAGCGGTGTTATGCGTTCGAGGTACGCAACTATGCGAAGCGCATGGAGAATTGACAAGGTTGAAGTGAAGCATCGCCAAAGGGCGCAATGCATTCATTCACAACGCATAAATGCGGGATGGGAATCGGTAAAAGCGGGAATCGGTAAAAGACGGATAGCCGTGTAAAAGCGTCACGCGGCAACCACGCAATCGCGCCCGCGCGTTTTCGCGACATAGAGCGCGGCATCGGCTCGCGCCATCAATGCAGCAAGCGAGTCTTGCGCCTGGAGTTCATCCACGCCCGCGCTGAATGTCAGGCCTTCGTGGCCGCCATGTTCCGGTTCGCGCGCGTGGGTGTCGGCGCTGCGGCGCACGGCCAGCGTCAGCACGCGCAATTCGTCGAGACGCCGCACGGCTTCCTCGCGCGTCATGCCCGTAAAGAACAACGCGAATTCCTCGCCGCCCAGCCGGCCGAATGCATCGGAGGCCCGCACGCCGCCCTTCACGATGCGGCCGAATTGCGCGAGCACGCGATCCCCGGCCGCGTGCCCGTAGTGATCGTTGATCGACTTGAAGTGATCGATATCGACAATGGCGAGCGTCACCCGCTCTCCTGTTCCGCGCGCCGTGTCGAGCATCGCGTTCGCCTGCGCGAGAAAGGCGCGTCGCGTGAGCGCGCCGGTCAGTTCGTCCTGGTTCGCGAGACGCTCCAGCCGCTCGGCCATGCGATCGTGAGCGAGCAGCACCATGCCGATGGACAGCGAGGGCAACACGAGAATGCCGAGCGCGAGCCACGCCACGTTGAGCGGCGTGAAGTCGAGCAGCCCGTGTTGCATCACGAAGCCGCTGCCGTACATGACGCCGCGCAGCGCGTGCGCGAACGCGCCGAGCCATGCCGAGAGCGTCACGAACCGGTAGCTGTAGACGGGTCGCGCGGGCGGCCGGCAGCGCAACGCGAGCCAGCCTATCGACGTGTAGATGGCGGCATGAAAGGCGGAGACGACGGCAACGCGCGCGCCGAGACTGGGTTCGGCCCAGTACCACCAGACGATGCCCGCCGCGAGCGCCGCGACGCCCGCGTACGCGAGCGGCACGCGCGGCTTGAGCCCGAAGAACTGGCGGCAGCCTTCGAGCACACGCACAACGGCCAGCGCGAGCAGCACGTTCGATACCAACACCGTGAGGACGGGCACGCCGAGCCGCTGAAGGCCCGCGAGCAGGAGCGCGACGCTCGCCATCACATAAGCGCCGATCCAGCGCCCCACACCGGGAATACCCGCAGGCCGCAGCGAGCCGAGAATGGCCAGGCTCATGATGCTCGAAAGCACCGTGACGAGAAGGATATTGACCGGATCGAGCATGGGCAGCAGTGCCTGGGTCGCGGCGTGGCCAACCCACAGCGTGGTCTGAGGATATGCCCGAGTTTACGGCATCCTTCGAGAAAACATTCGGCATCTCCGCATCTAGAGGGTTTATTCGATACCGAGCTTGCGGTCGAGCGAGAAGCGCCCGCCTCCGCGCGCGATGAGATAGAGCATGAGCCCGGCCCACGAGAGATGCGTGGGCCACGCGTCCGGGTAGACGAACACCTCGATCACCGTCGTCATGCCGAGCAACGCGAGGGCCGCGCCGCGCGTAGCGAGTCCGAGCACGAGCAATAACGGAAAAAAATGCTCGGAGTAGGCGGCGATGTGCGCGGCGATTTCAGGCGGAATCAGCGGAATGCGGTATTCGTCGCGAAAGAGCGCATAGGCGCTGGGCGTGATCGTGAGCAGGCCGCTTACCTTCGTGCGCCCCGAGAGAAAAAAGATGGCCGCAATGGCGAAACGGCAAACGAGCGCGAGAAACGAGTGGCCGATCAAGCCCGACGCCATGCCCGCCGCCAGGTTCCAGAGCGAGCGCAGACGCAGCAACGGCGTTGTGGGGGCGAGCGACGCCCGCTTGAGATGAGATTCCATGACATCCTCCGCTTCATTGGGACTACGAATTCATTTGGACTGCGATCTGTTGGCTTCACCCGGCGTGGCGGGCGCCAGCGCTCCGTGCGAAACCAGGTCCGCGAACCACGCGCCGAGGTCCGCACGGGGTTCGGCGGACAATGCGCGTTCCGACGCCTCGCCGAGCGTGGCGCCCGCGGCGCACGCATCGAGCATCGCGCAAGCGCCTGGGCCAAGCGAAGCCCACGTGACGCCGCCGAAGCGGCGCAGGATCAGCACGCCCTCGCCGCGCCAGTCGAGCGGATCGGGCATGGTGTCGCCGGCGCGGTTCGCGCTCCATATCGTGCGAACCGGCTGGGCATCGAACCACGCCCAGCGCGCGCTCGCGTGCGTGCGCACGCGCAGGCGTTCAAACGCTTCGGGCGCGAGCGAGACGAATGCCGATGCGTCGAGAGAGACGTCGTCGGCCGCCGTATGGGCTTCGCACCAAAGCCGGTCGAGCCGCGCCACGCCGCCAAGCCAGGTGAGCTCGCGCGCCGCTTCGCAGTCCGCCAGGAACGCCGGAAACGTCGCGCCGTACATCACGAGCCGGGCGTCTTCTGGCGGCGTATGCCGCGCGTACTCCATGGCCGCCGCGTCGAACCAGGCCTTGCCAACGAGGCGCGCGACGGCGGGGAAATTGGCCGCCAGCGCATCCACGCAACCCTTGAACACCGTGTTGCGATACACGGCGAAACCCGGCTGCGCGGCGAGCGCGGCCACGCGGGCATCGAGCGGCGCGCAGCCATCCAGCGCCGCGACGAAGGCGTCCTGGAAACGCGCAAGCGAGGAAGTCATGCCGGCACCTCCTGAGCATCGAGCAACGCCTGCGCGTGTTCGCGCTCCGCGAGCAGCACGTCGAACGCCGGGATGTGATCGTCGCGCTCGATCAGCGTGGCGCAGGGTCCGGTACGCGCGAGCGCGTGGCGATACAGCGCCCATACAGGCTCCGCCACGGGCGCGTCGTGCGAGTCGATGAGCAGCGGCGTTTGGGCGTCGGCGCTGTGGCCGGCCAGATGGATCTCCAGCACGGCCTCGGCGGGAAACGCATCGAGCCAGGCATAGGCGTCGAAGCCCATGTTGCACGCGCTCACGTAGACGTTGTTCACGTCGAGCAGGAGCCCGCAGCCGGTGCGGCGCACGAGTTCGGCGAGAAAGTCCGTCTCGCTCCATTCGTGCCCCTCCACACGCACGTAGTGCGAGGGGTTTTCGATGGCGATACGCCGCCCCAGCACGTCCTGCGTGCGCGCAATGTTCGCGGCGATGCGCGCGAGCGCGGCGCCGTCGCGCGGAAACGGCAACAAGTCGGGGCTATAGCGGCCGCGCCACGCGGACCACGCCAGATGCTCCGAGACCAGTACCGGCTGCACGCGTGCAGCCAACGCCTTCAGGCGGGCGAGATGAGCGGCATCCGGCGCGCAGTCGGCGGCCAGCGAAAGCGCCACGCCGTGCAGCGCGACGGCATGACGCTCGCGCACCGCCTCCAGCCATGCCAGCCGCGGGCCGCCCTCGATCATGTAGTTCTCCGGATGAACTTCGAACCAGAGTGCGCGCGCGTTGCAGGCGCGCGCTTCGTCGTAATGCTGCGGCTTGAGGCCTAGACCGGCGCCGCAGGCGTCGAGCGTGTTCATGATCGTGGGGCGGCAACGTGGCAGGGGCTCAGGATTCCATCGGCGAGAGCGAGCCGTGGCCATGCGGCGTCTTGATCCCCGTGCAGGTGCCGGCCGGGACGTTCTTGAACTCGTTGCCCTGGTAATCCATTTTCGAAGTGCCCGCGCAAGTCGTGCCCGCTCCGGCCTTGCAGTCGTTGTGGCCGGCGAGCGCGACGCCGTAGCACTTCTCCATGGCGCCCTGGGCGTGCGCGACGGTCACACCCGTTGCGAGCGTAGCGAGAATTGCGGCGGCGGCGGAAAGCTTAAGAGTACTCATGATATTGACTCCATCGATTGAACAGACAAAGAGGACGGCGGTTTCGATCGCCTTCGCCATTGCCACGCTGCGTTGGCGATCTGCCAGCTAGTTCGGCCTGCCGCTCGCGGCGGTTACAGCGCAGCGCGCGTTCGAAGCGGAAAATATTTTTGCGTGGTGCTGTAACCGCGCGGCCTGGTCGAACGAATGGCATGCGGACCAACACGAAGCCCGATACCCTAGCCGCGCCACTGACAGCCAATGGAAAGGAAACACCCGAAGGCACACCGCCGCGCGCACCCCGCACTTGACGAACGCCCCGAAGGGCCGCGACCATGCCTGAGATGCCGTACCGCGCACCGCACCCCGCGCCTCGCCCTGCCTCCGCGCGCGTCCGGCGGAAACCTTTGCGCACCAACCTGTAACCAACGGCCAAGATGAATCGAACTACGGGTAACGAGCTCGTGCGCGGCGCCGAGGAGCGGCTCAGGGCCTTGTTCGTGCGCGGCCTCGCCGGCGACACGGCGGCGTATCACGCGTTTCTCGCCGATCTCACCGCCCACTTGCGCGGCTTTTTGCGCAAGCGGCTGTTCTTTCTGCAAGACGACGTGGAGGATCTGGTGCAGGAAATCCTGCTGGCCGTGCACAACGGACGCCACACGTACCGCCCCGGCGAGCCGCTCACGGCCTGGGTGCACGCGATCGCGCGCTACAAGCTGACCGACTACTTTCGCGCGCGCTCGCGCCGCGAGGCGCTCAATACGCCGCTCGACGACGAGCTGGAAATCTTCGCGACGAGCGACGCCGAGGCCGCCGACGCCCGCCGCGACCTGAGCACAATGCTCGAGCAGTTGCCCGACCGCCAACGCCTGCCCATCCTGCACGTGAAGCTGGAGGGGCTCTCGGTCACGGAAACGGCGAAGCTCACCGGGCTTTCCGAGTCGGCCGTGAAGGTTGGCGTGCACCGCGGGCTCAAGGCGCTCGCGCTGAAATTTCAGAACGGATCATGAAGACAGAGGACCTCATCACGCTGCTCGCCACGGGCGCCGCGCCCGTGGATCGCCACGCGCTCGCGCGCCGCTTCGGCGTGGCGCTGCTCGCGGGCGGCGCCGGCTCGACGCTGCTGATGGCGCTCGTGTTCGGCGTGCGCCCCGACCTCGCACGCGTGGCCGCCACGCCGGTGTTCTGGCTCAAGGTCGCGCTGCCGTTCTTGATCGGCCTGGGCGCGCTCGCCGCGAGTACGCGTCTCGCGCGGCCGGGCGCCCGGCCCGGTTATGCGTGGGCGGCGATCGCGTGGCCCGTGGCCGCCGTGTGGATCGCTGCCGCCGTGCTCGTGTGGCTCGCGCCGGCGCACGCGCGCCTGCCGCTCGTGCTCGGCCAGACCTGGCGCGTGTGCCCGCTCAACATCGTGTTCCTTTCGGTGCCGGGTTTCATCGCCGTGTTCTGGGCGCTGCGCGGTCTCGCGCCCACGCGGCTGCGCGCGGCGGGCTTCGCGGGCGGCCTGCTAGCAAGCGCCACCGCGACGCTCGCTTACTGCCTGCACTGCCCCGAGATGGCGGTGCCCTTCTGGGCCGTCTGGTATCTGCTCGGCATGGCCATTCCCGCAGCGGTGGGCGCATGGCTCGGCCCACGCCTGCTGCGCTGGTAAAAACGCGCGGCGGGAATGCCCCCTGCGGGACGCATGGCGACCTTCGAAGGAGACGCCGATGAAGCCCGCCCCCGCTTGCGATACGACCGAGGCTGCCAACCGCGCCGACCTGCGCGCCCTCACCCTACGCGTGCTGCACGCCCTGGAGCGCGTGAACTGGCCCGCGCACCCCGCGACGCTAATCGAAAGCGCCGAACACAGCGGCGCGCCGAGCGACGTGGTTCAAGCGCTGCGCCACTTGCCCGATGAGGCGTTCGGCAGCTTCGCCGAGGTGTCGGCCTCGATCGTCGCGGCGCAACTGCGCGCCCATGACGCCGTGACGCCGGACCATGCCGGCCGCCGCTGAGTCCGGCCGAGCGCCCGCGCACCCCGGGAACGGTTTTTGCGCGCTTCGGAACGATCGCCGGGCGCCCACGGCCCGCCGCGACGCAACCGCGTAGAACAAGGCACGGCCGCCACGATCGGCCGCGCCGCTCAGGTAAAGACGTATGGCTACCGTATTACTCGTCGACGATGACAGCAACGCGCTCGATGCGCTGAAGGAACTGGTCGGTCAGGAAGGTTATCGGGTCAGAACCGCGGCAGACGGTTCGGACGCGTTGCAAAGCGCGCTCGACGATCCGCCCGATGTCGTAATCTCCGACTGCATGATGCCGCACATGGACGGCCTCGCCCTCATGCGGGAAATGCGGCGCAGCAGCAAGCTCGCGGGCGTGCCGCTCGTGCTCGTTTCCGCGCTCGTCACCCCGCCCGCCGACGCCGACGTCGTGGGTTTTCTGCGCAAGCCCTTCGCGGTCTCCCAACTGCTCGATATCCTGCGTCGCGTCGCGGCGCCCTGACGCTTTCACGTCCAACCCGCGCTCGCGCGTTCCCGCAACGCGTGAACGATTTACATCGTCGTTGTAGCCGATCGGGTGATTCGTCATCCTTATCGACTCGCTCCCGCATTCGTCAGGCATGGCACGACCGATGCTGCATGACGGATGCGACCGGCTTTCGCGCCGGCATGGGTTCGCACCCCCAAGCGCATCGCGTAGTGACGCGGTGCGCTCACCTTCCGGAGGATCGACATGAGCGAATACGCAGGCCGCTCGCACGACGAACGCGTGGCGCAGCGCAATCACGGCAAGCAGCACGACAAGCAGCGCGCCCTGGAGCCGCCCGGCGGCGACATGGCCGTGCACGGCACCGAGCCCGACGCCACCCACAGCAGCGGCGAACTTTCTCAGCAAGGCAAGGATGTGTGGCGCAAAGGCGCGGGCATCGACGGTGGCGGCAAGAGCGATTGAAGGGGCGATTGTGGCGCAGCCTGCCGAAGGGCGGGCCGCATTCCCCCCAACTGATTAGCATATCGAATCACCACCCGCGACAGCGCATCGCACCGCACAAGAAGGGCGCGACCCTTTTCAGTGCACTTGCGCGGTCAACGTGTCATGCTAATGCTCGCGACCACAACGACAACAACGCCTGCTCACCATGACACCGATGGACCGCCGCGATTTCCTGCGCGCCGCCGCCGCGGGCGCGACGCTCAGCCTGTTTCCGCCCGCTATTCAGCGGGCGCTGGCCATCCCCGCCAACAACGCGACCGGGACGATTGCCGATGTCGAGCACATCGTCGTGATGATGCAGGAGAACCGCTCGTTCGATCACTATTTCGGCACCTTGCCGGGCGTGCGCGGCTTCTCGGACCGCTTCACGATACCGCTGCCCGGCGGAGCAGCCGATGGCAAAGCCGGTGGAAAAACCATCTGGCAGCAAAGCGACGGCACGCGCACGATCCTGCCGTTCCACCTCGACAGCCGCAAAGGCAACGCGCTCCTCGCGGGCGGCGCACACACCTGGCGCGACGCGCACGAGGCCTGGGACAACGGCCGCATGACGCATTGGCCGAAGTTCAAGGGCAACGCCTCGATGGGCTACCTGCTGGCCGACGACCTGCCGTTTCATTTCGCGCTCGCCAATGCCTTCACGATCTGCGACGCCTATTACTGCTCGCTGCACGGCGGGACCAATGCGAACCGCCTCTTCCTCTTCACCGGCACCAACGGCCCCACGGCCTCGCCCTACGCGGTGGTCGACAACAACGGCTGGGACAATCTCGGGCCGCCCGGCGTGGGCCTCACGTGGACCACTTACCCGGAACGTCTGCAAGAGGCCGGCGTAACGTGGAAAGTCTACGAAAACCAGCCGGACAACTACACGGACAATCCGCTCGTCGGCTTCGCGCGCTATCGCAAGGCTCATGCGGCGCTGGAAGGCTCGCCCGAATTGCCCTGGACGAGCGAGCTCGACGCGCGCGAGCCGCTTTACAAAGGCATCGGCAACACGATGGCCGATGGCGGTTTTCTGCAAGCGCTCAAGGACGACATTGCCGCGAACCGGCTGCCTCAGGTGAGCTGGATCATCGCGCCCAAGGGCTATTGCGAGCATCCCGCCGTTTCGACGCCGGGCCAGGGCGCGTACTACCTGCAAACGCTGCTCGACACGCTCACCGAAAACCCGGAGATCTGGAGCAAGACCGTGCTCTTCGTGAACTACGACGAGAACGATTGCTTCTTCGACCACATGCCGCCGCCCTGCCCGCCTTCGCGCACCCGCGACGGCGGCTACGCCGGCAAGTCGACCGCGAGCACGCGCCACGAATACTTCAGCGTGCCAAACCCAAACGGCGACAGCGCGCCCGTCGAGCCCGACGGCTTGCCGTTCGGCCCCGGGCCGCGCGTGCCGATGATCGTCGCCTCGCCTTGGAGCACGGGCGGCTTCGTGAACTCCGAAGTCTTCGATCACACCTCGGTGCTGCGTTTCATCGAACGGCGCTTTGGCGTGCGCGAACCGAACATCAGCCCATGGCGCCGCGCGGTGTTCGGCGACCTGAGCTCGGCCTTCAACTTCAGTATGCCGAACGAAAAGCCGTCGCACGGCTTTCCCGCGCCAACCCGGGCGCAGGCCGACGCGCAAAACGTGCAGCAAGGCGCGCTCAAGCGCGTGCCGCTGCCGCCGCCCGGCTCGCAAAGCATGCCCACGCAGGTGCGCATCGCGCGGCCGTCGCGCGCGCTGCCCTACCGGCTCCATGTGGACGCCGGCGTCGATGCGCGCCGCCACAAGGTTCAACTCGAATTCGGCAACGAAGGCACGGCAGGCGTGGTGTTTCATGTGTACGACCGCCTGCGGCTCGACGCCATACCGCGCCGCTACACCGTCGAGGCCGGCAAGACCTTGAGCGACACGTGGACGCCCGCCGCCGGAAGCGACGGCGCGTACAGCCTGTGGGTCCTGGGACCGAACGGCTTTCATCGCGCGTTCGAGGGCAACGTGCGTGCCGCCGCACACGGACCGAACCCCGAAGTGCGCGTGCGCGACGACGCGGCGAACAACGCGCTCGGCCTGAGCATGGCGAATCACGGTCACGCCGAAACGAGCGTTACCGTCACCGTCACCGCCAACGCCTATCGCGACGACGGCCCCTGGACCTATACATTGCGCGGGCGCGAGCCGGTCGAGGCGACCTGGCCGCTCGCGGCTTCGGGAGGCTGGTACGACTTCACGCTCAGCGCGGAAAACGGCGTGACGCGACGTTTCGCCGGGCGCGTCGAAACCGGCAAGGACAGCGTGAGCGATCCGGCAATGGGCCCATCAAGCCCGTGACCCTGTGACGCCTCGCATATTCAATATCGAATGATATAAAATGTGCGTTATCCCCGCTCACAGGAGCCCGCCATGGGCCGCCCCCGCGAATTCGACGAATCCCAGGTGCTCGACGCCGCGTGCGCCGCGTTCTGGACGCACGGCTATGAAGCAACCTCGACTCGCGAGCTGGTGAAGGTCACGGGCCTCACGCAGCCGAGCCTCTACAACGCGTTCGGCGACAAGCGCGCGCTTTTTCTGCGCGTGATCGAGCACTATCTCGACCGCACGCTGCGCGAGCGCATCGCGCGCCTGGAGGCATCGGCGTCGCCGGGCACGGCGATCACCGCGTTCTTCGGCGAAATCGTGCAGCGCTCGCTGGACGACGGCGACCAGCGCGGCTGCCTGATGGTGAACTCCGCGTTGGAAGCCACACCCGAAGACGAAACGCTGCGCGCTGCGATTACGGCCGAATTCACACAAATTCGCGACTTCTTCCTGCGCTGCCTCGAAGCGGGCCAACGCAGCGGCGAAATCTTGCGCACGGTCGCGGCGGACGTCGCCGCACAGCATCTGCTCGCGGTGCTGCTCGGCCTGCGCGTGATCGCGCGCGTGCATCCCGAACCCGACTGGCTGGTCGGCGCGGTTTCGCCCGCCCTCACGCTGCTCGGCTTGCTGCCGGCCGCAGGCCGCGAACGCCCGGCCGCGAAACAGGCCGCGAAACAAGGCGCGGCGCGCGCTTGACGCCTCATGCGATTTCACACGCGATGTCTAGCGCAATGCCACGCGTGACGCCGCCGTGATACGCTCATAACTCCGATTCATTCTGTCGCGGTAAAGCGCTCATGGCCACTTCGTCTTTCATCAGCACCGGCGTCGAGTACGGTTTGCACTGCCTGCTTTATCTCGCGGGCACGCCCGCGGGCGTGCGCGAGGCGAGCGTGCGCGATCTCGCGCAAATGCAGGGCGTGCCCGCCGACTACGCCGCCAAGCTGTTCACGCGGCTTGCCAAAGCCGGGCTGGTGGTCTCGACCGAAGGCATTCGCGGCGGCTTCACGCTCGCGCGGCCCGCGAGCGATATCACGGTGCACGATGTCGTCGAAGCCATCGATGGCGACAAGCGCCTGTTCGACTGCCGCGAAGTGCGCACGCAATGCGCCCTGTTCGACGACCACGCGCCCGCATGGGCCACGCGCGGCACCTGTTCGATCCACGCGGTCATGCAGGCCGCCGAACGCAGCATGCGCGAGGAACTCAAACAGCACACGCTCGCCGACCTCGCCGCGCGCGCCAACGCCAAAGCGCCTGCCTCGCATGGCCGCCACGTGGTCGAATGGTTCGCCGACCGAGCGGCGAACCGGCGCGGCTAACGCTGATCGTCAGGCAACGACGATCCGGAGCGGGTCCGCGCTCGCGAACACTTCGTCGCGCTGCGCACGAGGCGGGTAGATCCATTCCGTGTTGATGCGGTGCTTGAGCGCCTTCGCTTCCTTGCCCTTGAGCTTCACCTCGCGCTCCCAGCCTTCGGTGTACACGGCGCCCCAGGGCCCGAGATCGAGGCACGTCACGTACTTCGGCTGACTGTACGCAATGCTCTCCAGGCCGAGCAGATCGGCCGCCACGTTGTGGCCCGCCGAGCGGCCCAGATTCATCGCGTGCTGGCACGACATCATGGTGTGATTGCCGGCGTCGTCGGTGGCCGCGCAAGCCACGTCGCCCGTTGCGTAGACGCCCGGCACGCCCTCCACCGCGAGATTGCGATCGACGTACAAGCGCCCCGCGGCGTCGCGGCGCGCCGGAATCTGCTCCGTGAGCGTGCTCGCGCGCACGCCCGCCGTCCAGATCACCGTGCTCGCTTCGATACGCTCGCCGTCCGCCGTCGTCACGCCGCCCGCATCCACCGCGGCCACGCCCGCGCCGAGCCGCCAGCTCACGCCCAGCTCGCGCAGCGCTTCCTCGATGACCGGACGCGGCCCCGCGCCCAGATCGGGCCCGATCGCCTCGTTGCGCTCCACGATGACCACGTTCACCTCGGCGTGCTCGCCAAGCGCGGCGCGCAGGCGCGCGGGCATTTCGGCGGCCGTCTCGATGCCCGTGAAGCCGCCGCCCGCCACCACGACCGTGTTGCGCGCCGGCGTTTCGGGTTGTCGCGCGAGCGCGAGCAGGTGGGCTTCGAGCTCGGCGGCTTCGTCGATCTGGTCCACGCTGAACGTGTGCTCGGGGAGGCCCGGAATCGCCGGCCGGAACAGGCGGCTGCCGGTCGCGAGCACGAGCCGGTCATAGCCCAGGGTCGTGGGGCCGCCGTCCACGGTCACGGCATCCACCTCGCGGCGCCCGGCATGAATGCGCTCGACCGTGCCCTGCACGAACTTCACGCCAACCGCGTCGAAGATCGCCTTGAGCGGCGCCTTCATGTTCGCCGGGCCTTCTTCGTACAAGCGCGGGCGCACGTGCAAATGCGGGTCCGGCGCGATCAGCGCAACCTCGACATCGTCGCGGCCGTTCGCGTCGATCAGACGCGCCGCGCTCAATGCGCTCCACATGCCGGCGAAACCGGCCCCGACAATCAAAATGCGCTTCGACATGGTCCATCTCCAGAAAATGGGGCGGGCGTGCGGCGCGGCTCGCGTGGCGCGAGCGGGAGTGCCGTGGCCTCGTAACTGAATAAAACTGAACGACTGAGGAAAACGCGCCGTCTCGTTGCAGCGCGTAACTCGGATTCTATGAGTCGCAGTTAAAAGACGCAAGTCCCGGTGATGGGACGCACTGTTGACCGATTCGTCAACGATCGCGTCAACGACGGCTTCAGGGGCACGTGGCAGCCCTGTGCAAAGGGCCGCGCGTCAATGTCAGAAAACGTTCATGAAACGCTCAAGCCGGGCGTCGATTAAGCAATACGTCCGCGAGAAAAGCCAATGCGAGCGCCGCCGCCCCGCACGCGAAGATCAACGCGTAGTTCTCTTGCGAATGCGAGAACAGCCATGAGTAGCCATAGCCGCCCAACGCCTGGAACAGCGCGAACGCCGTGGTCGCGCGGCTCCATGCCGCACGTTGCTCCAGATGATCGTGCGGCACGAGCTCATGAATGCGGCCCAGCGCGAGCGTGACGATGCCCGGCGTGAATGCGCCGAGCGTCAACGTCGCCGCGAAAATGGCCCACGTCTGGCTCGACACCGCGAGCAAGGCCACGGCGAGCGCCTGCAACAGCAACGCGACGCGCCAGGCCGCCCGAAAGCCGATGCGATCGGCGCCCTGCCCGCATACGATCGGCCCCGCAATGGCGGCCACGCCATAAAACACCCAGTCGCGTGCGCCCGAGGCCGCGCCATGACCCAGACCGCGCGCGACATAGTCGACGAGCAGCATCATCGCCGGCACGAGCCCGAGTGCGTTCGCCGCGTACTGCGCATAGTGCAGGCGCAATGCGAAGACAGTGCGCGGCGCTCCCGCCGGACGATGCACAGGAGGCGGGGCAGACATTGAAGGCACGGGCGGCGCTGAAGGCACGTCGGCGCGCGGCCAGCCGTACCAGCTGATCGCCGTGAGCAGCAGCGCGAGCACGCCAAGGCCGATCCACGTATCGCGCAAGCCGTGATGCAGCAGCCAGGGAATCACGGTGCCCGAAGCGGCGATGCCAAGCCCGAGCCCCAGGAAGATCATGCCGCTCACGAAGCCGCGCCGCGCGGGCGGCACGTGCGGCAGGATCGACGTGGCGACGAGCACCATGATCGCGCCGCCCGCCACGCCCGACACGAGCCGCCAGACGAAAAACCAGCTCACGGAAAGCGGAAACGCACAGGCGAAAAACGCCGCCGTCGCGGCAAGCATGAGCAGACGCAATGCATGGCGGTTCGTGAGCGCATGCGCGATCGGCCGCCCGAGCAATGCACCGATCAGGTAGCCCGCGAAGTTCGCCGCGCCCAGCGTCACCGCCTGCGAGGCGGTGAACCAATGCGCCTGAATAAGCGGAGGAATGAGCGGCGTATAGGCGAAACGCGCGAGCCCGATCGCGACGAAGCTGCCGCAAAGGCCCGCGAGCGTGGCGAATAGCGCGCGAGCGTCGAGTGCGTCCGGCACGCCCGCGCCGAGTGTGGAAGGTTGAGTGGACATGCAGTGAACCTCATGAAAACGGATAGCCGCCGGCAACGCCAACGGGCACGCAAATGCTCCTGGCGCGACTTGCCGCCGTTCTATATCACCTGATACAGTAAATGCGAATTCTATATCGATCGAAATAAAAAGCAAGATGGACGCACGTTCCGGCCGCGCGCAGTACACTGCCGGTTCCGTTCATCAGGGCCGCGCGAACCGCTGCGGCCGCCCGTCCGGCGCGCGTTCGCGCGGCGCCGCCAGCCCTCACACAAGGAACCCGGATGAAAATCGATCTGACTGGAAAACTCGCGCTCGTGACCGGCTCGGCAGCCGGCATCGGTCTCGCGGCGGCCAAGGGCCTCGCCATCGCCGGAGCCGATGTGATCGTGAGCAGCCGCAACGAAGGCAGCGTGCGCGAAGCCGAAGCCGCGCTGCGCACCGCCGCGCCCGGTGCGCGCGTGCAGGGCTTCGTTGGCGACCTCTCGAATGCTCAGGGGTGTGATGCGCTCGTGAAGGCGCACCCGCAAGTGGACATCCTCGTGAACAATCTCGGCGTTTTCCAGCAGCAGGACTTCTTCGAGATTCCCGACGAGGAATGGCTGCGCTTCTTCGAGACCAACGTGATGTCGGGCGTGCGCCTCTCGCGCGCCTACGCGAATGCGATGGTCAAGCGCGGCTGGGGACGCATCGTGTTCATTTCGTCGGAGTCGGGGTTGAACATTCCCGCCGACATGGTCCACTACGGTATGACGAAAACCGCACAACTGGCGGTGGCGCGCGGCCTCGCGAAGCGCCTGGCGGGTACGGGCGTGACGGTGAATTCGGTGCTGCCGGGGCCCACGCTTTCAGAGGGCGTGGCGCAGATGCTCAAGGAGGAAGTGGCGGCAACGGGCAAGACCGTCGAGGAAGTCGCCGCGCAATTCGTGCAGACGCATCGCGCCTCGTCCATCATCCGGCGCGCGGCGAGCGTGGACGAAGTGGCGAACATGATCGTCTACGCGTGTTCGAAAGAAGCCTCCGCGACGACCGGCGCGGCGCTGCGCGTGGACGGCGGCGTGGTGGACACTATCGCGTGATGATCGTGTGATGCACGCGTGATGCCATAAGCGACACAAGCCGGCATGCACGTGCCGCCGCCCGCGTATACGATACGCGGGCGGCGGCACGGGTTGCGCCGGTCAGGCCGGTGGACGGTTATCCGCGTCGCACAACGCCGAGCAGCAGCGTGACGAGGAAGACCACGAGGAAGATGAAGAACAGGATCTTGGCGATGGATGCCGCGCCCGCGGCAATACCGCCAAAGCCGAACACGGCCGCAATGATCGCGATGATGAAAAAAATGACAGCGTATTGAAGCATGACGTCCTCCTGTCTCCGGTTCGCTCCGGCTCAAGGTTGGTCGCCGCGCCCCGGCGCCGCGTGCGGCCGCTCGATGCCCGGCATCTGAATGTGCAGGACGGGTCTGACGATTGCCCCGCCCCTGCCGGTCCCATACAGCAATCGCGGTGCCCGGCTTTGGGCCGTGCGCTCGCCGGCGCAATCGCCCATGCCGCAAGCGCAAGGCACGTGCCAAATGAAACGATAACGAACGGGAAGTGTGCGGCGGGCGTGCAAATCGAACGGACGCGCGTCGTAAGCCGAACGGACGCGAGTCCTGAGTCGAACGGACGTGTGTCCTAAGCGATCACGCCGTTTGCGAATGCCAGCCGGCGCGGTGGAACGCCGTGGCGAAGAACAGCACCTGGTAGCGTATCGAATTCGACCAGTACGACCATGTATGGCCGCCCGGACGTTCCGCATAATCGTGCGGCACGCCGAGTTCGACCAGCTTTTCATGGAGCGCGCGGTTGGACTGCACGAAAAAGTCGCTCACGCCACAGTCGATGGTGAGCGCGATATGCGCATGCTCGAAGTCCTGCGCGCTATCCACGATGGCGTTGTTGTTCCACACCGACGCGTGGCGCGTGGGATCGCCGAAAACGTGGGCGATGCCGGGCTCGTCCTCGCAGTTGCGCGGATCGACCGCGCCGCTGATGCTGCCCGCCGCGCCGAACGTATCGCGCCGGTCGAGCGCGATGCGCAGCGCGCCGAAACCACCCATGCTCAAGCCCGTGATCGCGCGCGCCTCGCGCGTGGCGATAGTGCGGAAATGCGTGTCCACATACGACACGACCTCGCTGCCCACATAGGTTTCGTAACGGCTGCGCGGGTCGAACGGGCTGTCGATGTACCAGCTCTCGTGGCCGCCGTCCGGCATCACGAGCATCACGTGATAGCGGTCGGCAAGCTTGCCGATCTGGGTGTTGGAGGTCCAGTCGGCATAACTGCCGCCCGAGCCGTGCAGCACGTAGATCACCGGAAAGCGCGCGGCGTGGTTGCCGTGCGCGTAGTCGTCGGGCAACACGACGGTCGCGTCGAACGAGCGCTGCATCGCGGCGCTCGGGATCGAGACGATACGCGTCTGGTACGCCCAGACGGGAGCACTGAGAAGCAGCGCCAGAACGAGCCAGCACGCGCGGACGATTGCCATGAGAAGTCGCTCTTGTGTTGACTGCCACGAAAGAAAACGGCTTTCGGCGACTCTAGCAAGGACCACTTACAGCCATATTTCAGCGCGTCCGACGAAATGTCAGCAAACGCGGGGCAACCCACACACCGGCGCCAGGCGCCGCGTCTCAATCGCCGTTGCGCCGCCTGCGCCGCAGCCGCCCCTCCGGCTCGCCCTGATGGAGCAAACCTTTCTGCCGCGGCGTGAGCGGATCGCTCAGGCACGGCTCCGCGTCGAGTTCCCGCTCGAAGCGCTCCCACATGCCAGCAGGCGTATTCGCCGAGCCCACCCGCGTGCCGATCGTGAGCCGGATCTGGTTGGCGCGGCTGATGGTCGAGCGTAGCCGGTGAATCTCCCATAGCAGCCGCAGCACGACGGGCGAGGGATGCCGGTCGTAGATTTCAGCCAGTTCCGCCGCCGTGAGCGGAGGGAGGTGACGATGATCGCGTCCCATTTTCCGCCCCAAAACACTGTATATCCATACAGCCTATCACATGTCAGAATGATTCTGAAGGACGGGACGGAGAGACGACCATGTGCACGAACTACGCCGCAGCGCGCCGCGACTACCTTTTCAGGCATTACGGCGTGACGCCGCCGGACGACCCCTGGCGCGACGAGATCTACAAGGACTACGCCGCGCCGGTGATCCGCCGCGCGAGCGCCGCGCCCGACGAACGCGAAGCGTTGCTGGCGACCTTCGGCATGGTGCCGCGCAAGCACATTCCGCCCGGCGTGAAGGTGTTCGACACGATGAACGCGCGCGCCGAATCCGTGGGCGGGAAGCGCAGTTTCAGCGGCGCGTGGAAGAAATTGCAGTTGTGCCTGATTCCGTGCGCGGCCTTCTTCGAACCGGACTACGAAACCGGCAAGGCCGTGCGCTGGCGTATCGCGCTCGCCGGCGGCGCACCGTTCGCCATCGCGGGCTTATGGCGCGAATGGGACGAAGGCGAGGCCGGCCGGTCGTACTCGTTCACGATGCTCACGGTCAACGCGAGCGATCACCCGCTCATGCAGCGCTTTCACAAGCCCGGCGACGAAAAACGCTCGGTGGTGATCGTGCCGCCGGCGGAATACGAGAGCTGGCTCGCGAGCCGGTCGACGGACGAGGCGCGGACGTTTCTGAATCTTTATCCGGCGCAGGCCATGGTGGCCGAGCCCGCGCCGTTGCCGTCGCGCGCAACGCCCAGGCAGAATACGGATGCTTCACAACAAAACGACCCGGCATAGCCGGGTCGCTTCGCACTCCATGGCAAATGAACGCTAACCGACTTCAGAAGTTGAAGTTGTCGATATTCGAGGCGTCGAACGTCGTGGGCGGCCCGAGAATCACTTCGCCGCTCTTGCCGATCGTGCGCTTGCCCAGCTTGCCCGCCTCGAAGGACTCGCCCTCCTTGCCCGTGATCGTGCCCGAGGCGAGATTGGCCGCCGCATACGCGGCCAGATAACCGAGCGCACCCGGATCCCAAAGCTGGAACGCCTTCACCGTGCCGTTCTTCACGAAGGCGCGCATCTGGTTAGGCGTGCCGAGCCCCGTCACGACCACCTTGCCCTTGCTCGGCGACGACGAGATATAGCGCGCCGCCGCCGCAATGCCGACCGATGTGGGCGCAACGATCGCCTTCAGGTTCGGATACGCCTGAAGCAAGCCCTGCGTCTCGACGAACGACTTCTGGTCGTCGTCGTTGCCGTAAGCGATCTTCACGAGCTTCATCTTCGAATACTCGGGCTTCTTCAGCTCGTCCTGCATCCACTTGATCCAGGTGTTCTGGTTCGTCGCGTTGGGCGTAGCCGAAAGAATCGCGAACTCGCCCTCGCCGCCCATGAGCTTCGAAACGAGCTGGATCTGGCCGCGCCCGATGCTCTCCGCGTTCGCCTGGTTCACGAAAATCTGCCGCCCCTCGGGCGCGGTGTCCGAGTCGAACGTGACGACCTTGATGCCCTGGTCCATCGCGCGCTTCAAATACGGCACGAGCGCGTTCGCGTCGTTGGCCGCGATCACGATCGCGTCCTGGTGCTGCGTGGTGAGCGTATTGATGTACGAGACCTGCGAGGACGCGCCCGCGTCCGAGGGGCCCACCGCCTTGCCTTCGCCCTTGAACTCCTTGATCGCTTCCAGGCCGCCGTTATCGGCGATCACCTCATAAGGGTTGTTGATCTGCTTGGGCACGAAGGCGATCTTCAGCCCCTCCTTGATACCGGCCGCATGCGCCGCGACACCGCCGCCCACCAGCATCGCGCACAGCAACGCCGTGCACACGTGACGTACTGGCTTTCTCATGAATCGTCTCCTCGATGGATACCGGACGTGTCCGGTTGATTGACTGCCTGCTTGCTTGCGTCTTCTTGCGTCTTCCCTCGTCCTCTGGCGTCTGCTTTCGCCTGACTGCCCACCACCTGCATGCCTGCCTTCACGCCGCCCGCGCGAGCGCGCGACGGTCGCGCAGCGTGCGCCAGCGCGCCGCGAGATTCGGAATCAGCACCGAAGCGAGCAGCAGCGCGCCGGTCACGATCGTGAGCGTCTCGCTCGAAACGTCGACGAGCGTGAGCGCATTCTTCAGCACGCCGACAATCAGGAGCGAGAGCAGCACGCCATACATCGAGCCGCGTCCGCCGAAAATGCTCACGCCGCCGAACAGCACCGCCGCGATCACCGAAAGCTCGAAGCCTTCGCCGTTGTCGCCGCGTGCGCTCGTGAATCGCAGCGTGTAGACGATGCCCGCGAGCGCGCTCATCACACCCGACAACACGAACAGGCGCAGCTTGATCTTCGGCACGTCGATGCCCGAGAACGCGGCGGCGGTGCTGTTCGCACCGATCGCGTAGAGGCCGCGCCCGAACGCCGTGGCTTGCAGGAGCACCGTGAACACGACGGCGCACGCGGCGACGATCAGGAACGGCAAGGGAATGAACGTGCTGCCCAGGTTGCTCATGCCAAAGAGCGTGTAGCCCGCCGGAAAGTCGGCAATCGCCTGATCGCCGAGCAGCACATAGGCCAGCCCTCGAAAGAGCGCGAGCGTGCCGATCGTCACGGCGAGCGAAGGCAAATTGAGCTTCACGATCACGAGACCGTTGAAGAGGCCCGCAAGACCGCCCGCCACGAGCACGAGCGCCATGGCGAGCGGCATCGGCAGGCCCATGTGCCAGAGCACGCCCAGCAACGCGCTCGAAGCGCCGAGCACGGAAGCCACCGAAAGGTCGATTTCGGCGGCGACGATGATGAGCGTCATCGGCAGCGCCATGAGCGCGACTTCAGTCAGGTCGGCGAGCACGTTGCTCAGGTTCGCGCCGGTGAGGAACACGGGCGAGAGCACACGCCCCACCACGAGCGAAGCAATGAGAATGACGACGAGCAGCGTTTCCCAACTGAGCGGCAAGCCGGGTTTGCGCGTGAGCAGCGCGGCGTCGGGTTTCGGTGCGGGCTTAGCCATGGTCGCGTTTCCTCATCATGCGCTTCGCCACGGAGCGGGCGAGCAATGTATCGGCGGCAATGGCGGCCACGATCAGCGCGCCCTGAATGGCCTGCTCCCAGAACGGCGAAACGTGCAGCACCACGAGCGCGATGCTGATCACGCCCAGCACGAGCGCGCCGAGCGTCGCGCCGAGTATCGTGCCCACGCCGCCCGTGATCGCGACGCTGCCCACCACGGCAGCGGCCACGACCTGGAGTTCGATGCCCTTCGCGGTGCTCGCATCCACGGTGCCGAAGCGCGAGAGCCACAACGCACCCGCGAAGCCCGCAATCGCGCCGCTGATCATGAAGCCCGTGGCGACACGACGTTCCACGTTGATGCCGGCAAGGCGGGCCGCCTCCGGGTTCGAGCCGATCGCGTAGTATTCGCGCCCCGGCCGGAACTGCTTGAGGTAGACCGATAGCGCGGCGAGCAGCACGAGCGCGATGAGCGCGAGCACCGGAATGCCGAGCATCGAGCCCGTGGCGAGGCGAGAAAACGCATCGGGCAGGCTCGTTGCGTTGATCTGGCCGCCATGCACCCACGCGTAATCCGCGCCGCGAAAAATATAGAGCGTGGAGAGCGTCGCGACGAGCGAAGGCACGCGCCCCACCGCCACGAGCAGCGCATTGATTGCGCCCGCAACGAGTCCGATGGCAAGTCCCGCGCCGAGCGCCACGATCACGGGCATATGCGGAAACGCGACATAGAGGCTGCCCACCGCGTAGGCGCTGATGCCGACCGTCGAGCCAACCGACAGGTCGATGTGCCGCATCAGGATCACGATCGTCATGCCCGCCGTGAGCAGGCTCACGATGGAGACGTTGAGCAGCACGTCGCGCAGGTTTTGCAGGTTGAGGAACTGCGGTCGCGCGAGCGCCGTGCCACCCACGATCAGCAGCAGGACCACGAAAAGCGTGGTCTCGCGGCTGCGGGCGATCGCTTCGGCGAGCGCGCCCGCGTTGCGCCGCTGCGTGCGCGGCTCGCCGCCGTGCAGCGGATGAGGAGAAGTCGAATGGCGCATCATGCCGCGTGCCCCAGGTGAATGTTGGTTTCGCCGAGCGCGGCGCTCATGATGCGTTCTTCGTTGGCGTCGGCGCGCGAGATGTCGGCGGTGATGCGGCCTTCGTGCATGACCAGCACGCGGTCGGCCATGCCGAGCACTTCGGGCAACTCGCTGGAGATCATCAGCACGGCCATGCCCTCTTTCACGAGTTCGGCGAGCGCGCCATAGACCTCCGCCTTCGCGCCCACGTCGATGCCGCGCGTCGGCTCGTCGATGATGAGCACCTTCGGCCCCGTGGCGAGCCATTTGCCCAGCACCACCTTCTGCTGGTTGCCGCCCGAGAGCGTGCCCACGGGCGCGTTCAGGTCGCTCGCTTTCAGGCGCAGGCGCGTGCCCCATTGCCCGGCAAGCCGCACCTCGCGCCCCGTCGAAATGAGGCCGAAGCGCACGAGCCGCCCGAGCACCGTGAGCGACGCATTGCGCGCAATGCTCAGTTCGAGCGCGAGACCTTGCTGACGGCGGTCTTCGGGCACGAGCGCGAGTCCCGCTTTCACGGCGGCGGCGGGCTTGCCGGTCGCGAGCGGCTTGCCCGCGATCTGCACTTGCCCCGCATCGCACGGGTCGATGCCGAAGATCGCGCGCGCCACTTCGCTGCGCCCCGCGCCCACGAGCCCCGCCAGCGCGACGATCTCGCCTGCCCGCACGTCGAATGAAATGTCCTTGAATACGCCGCGCCGCGTGAGTCCGCGCACGCGCAGCATCACCTCGCCTGGCTGCACGTCGGCCTTCGGATAGAAGGTGGCGAGGTCGCGTCCCACCATTTTCGCCACGATGTCCTGAGTCTTGAGCGTGGCCGTGGGCGCGTCGAACACCTTGGCGCCGTCGCGCATGATCGTCACGTGCTGCGTGAGCGCGAATACCTCTTCGAGCCGGTGCGTGATGAAGAGTATCGCCACGCCGCGATCGCGCAGCGTGCGCGCAATCGTGAAGAGGCGTTCGACCTCGGGCAGCGAAAGCGCGGCCGTGGGTTCGTCCATGATGAGCACGTTCGCGTTGAGCGAGAGCGCCTTCGCAATCTCGATCACCTGCTGGTCCGCAATCGAAAGACCGCGCACGAGCCGGCCCGCCTTCAGTTCGACGCCGAGCGATTCGAGCAGCGCGGCGACCTCGCGGTGCATCGTGTCGTAGTCGATGCGTCCGAAGCGGTCCACGGGCTGCCGCCCCATGTAGATGTTCTCCGCGATCGAGAGATCGAAGAACAGGGTGGGCTCCTGATAGATCACCGCAATGCCCGCGTCGCGCGCCTGCGCGGGCGTCGTGAACTGGCGCTCCACGCCGTCGATGCGCATGTCGCCGCCATCGGGCCGATGCACGCCCGCGAGTATCTTCACGAGCGTCGATTTGCCCGCGCCGTTTTCGCCGAGCAACGCGTGCACCTCGCCGGGCATGAGCCTCAGGCTGCCGTCGATGAGCGCGCGCACGCGCCCGAACGACTTGCTTGCGTTACGCAGTTCGAGCCTCGGCGTTTGCCCGGCTCCGACTTTCGCTTCTGCTTCCACGCCTGTCTCCATCGTTATCGTTGCGCGCACACTCAAATGCGGTAAATGCGCCCGGCGTTGCCGCGAAACAGCGCCGCCTGTTCGCTCTCGCTCGCGCCGCTCACGATCCGCGCATACGCATGCCAGAGCTGCGAATAGCCGCCGAACAACCGGTCCACCGGAAAGTTCGAGGCGAACATCGCGCGGTCCGCGCCGAATGCGTCGATCGTTTCGAGCACATAGGGGCGCAGGCTTTCCACGCTCCACGCGTGGTCGAACATCGCGAGCCCGCTGATCTTCACGGCCACGTTCGGACATGCCGCAAGCGCGCGCAGCCCTTCTCGCCAGGCGCGGTAGCCGGCGACGCTGTCGCGATCGACGAACATGCCCGCGTGGTTGACCACGAGCTGAATGCCGGGATGCGCGCGTGCGAGCGCGGCAGCCTCTTGCATCTGCGAGGGATAAATCTGCAAGTCGAACGAGAGACCGTGCTGTTCCAGCCGCGCGAAGTGCTCACGCCACGTCGCCTCGCGCATGTAGTGCCGTCCCACATAGTCGTAGAGCGGGTTTTCGTGAACATTGAGAATCTGGCGAATGCCGCGCGTGCGGGCGAACGCGGCGTGCGCTTCGAGCACCGCGGCGGCATTGGGCGCGCTCAGGTCGCAGGCCGCGACGATCGCGTCGGGAAACGCGCGCGCCTCTCCCGCATTCGCGGCGTTGTCGGCAATCGACTCCAGCCAGCGCGTTTCCTCCACCGGATCCGCCGGATCGTGGTTCGCCTCGACGTGCACGACCTTGAGCACGTCGATGTCGCCGGCCTCGCGCAGCAGGTCGGCAGGCAGATAGTTGTGCGGGAACTCGCGTGCATCGCCCACGAATGACGTGCCGGGATTCGCGAGCCACGGGTAATGATGCGTATCGAGGTTCCAGAAATGAACGTGCGGATCGACGACCTGCATGACATGTTCCTCGCGTGTGCTCAAGGCAAGTGAAAGACCTGCACGAGTGGCTGCTGCAACGGCACGTTATGCGCGTCCGTCTGCATGATGTCGGCCATGAAATCCCACCATTTGCGCATGATGGGCAGATCGGGCAGCGCGTCCATCGTGTGGTCGTTGCGCCGTTCGAGCACGGCAAAGAGGTGATGGGTCGCTTCGTCGAGAAAAATGCGGTAGTCCTTCACACCCGCTTCGCGCAGCGCGCTCGCGAGTTCGGGCCAGATTTCGCGGTGACGCCGCTCGTATTCGTCCCGCTTGCCGGGATCGAGCTGCATGCGAAACGCCATTGTCTCCATGATCGTGTCTCCGTCCAGCCTTGTCTCATCGTGCGCTTGTGTGTTCCTGGCGCGCTTTGCCTGGGTGTTTGCCCTGGCCGCGCGGCACGCAACGACATGCGTTTTTTACGTGGTTAGCAGCGTTGTGATCCGACTATAATTCCCGCATCGATAGCCAACCAATCCGATGTTGGGATCGGGCGATACACAAACCGGATCGCTCCATGAATCATCAAACCGCCGTCGTCGCACTCGTCAACCGGCTTCGATTCAAGCACCTCGCCCTGCTCGTCGCGCTCGACGACGCGCGCAACGTCCATCAGGCCGCCGACGCCATCAACGTGGCCCAGCCCAGCGCGAGCCGCATGCTGAGCGACATCGAGGAAGCCTTCGGCTTCCGCCTTTTCGAGCGCAACGCGCGCGGCATGCAGCCCACCGCGCTCGGCGTCGTCACGCTCGCCTACGCCCGCCGCGCGCTGGCCGAACTCACGCGCTTTGCCGACGACCTCGACGTCAAGCGGCGCGGCGGTCACGGCCAGCTCACCGTGGGCGCGATCATGGGCGCCGCACCCGACCTGCTCGCGCAGGCCGTCGCCACGCTCAAGACCGAACGGCCGCTGCTGCACGTGCGCATCCTCGGTGAAACGAGCGACCAGGTCGTGCAATTGCTGCATCGCCGCGAGGTCGATCTCGCGCTCGGCCGCCTGACCACGCCGCTCCAGCACAACGACTTCAGTTTCGAGCCGCTCGCGCGCGAAACGCTCGTGCTCGTGGTCCGTGCGCGCCATCCGCTTGCGCGCCGCGAACAGGTCACGCTTGCCGAACTGATGGACTGGCCTTGGGTCGCGCAGCCCATTACGAGTCCCGCGCGCGAGCTGTTCGAAGGCGAACTGGCGCGCGCCGGTCTCGGCACGCCCGCCAATCTCACCGAATCGGCCTCGATTTTCGCCACGCTGCAACTGCTCGAAAGCTTCGACGCCGTGGCCATGCTGCCCGAGTCCGTTGTGCGCGACCACGTGCGCGGCAAGCTGCTCGTCGTGCTGCCGCTCGAAATCGGCAAGAGCCTGCCCGGCTTCGGCGTGCTCACGCGCAAGAACGAGCCGCTTGCCGAGCCCGCCGAGCATTTCGTCGGCTTGCTGCGACGTTTTTCGCAGCCGTTCAAGCAGGACGACGCCGCTCACGATGGCTCGCACACGGCCGCGCTCACGTCACACTGACACTTCGCATGGGCACCTCGCCGCGCGTTCATTGCAGGTTGACGAACAAGCCGCCGTCCACCAGCAACGCCGCGCCCGTGACATAGCGCGCGCGCTCGGAGGCGAGAAACACCACGCATTCGGCCACGTCTTCGGGCGCGCCCAGCCTGCCTAACGGAATGCGCTTTTCGAAGTACGCGCGCTTGCTTTCATCGCTCAGGTCCTCGGCGTTCAGGTCCGTGGCGATCGTGCCAGGCAGCACCGAATTGCAGCGTATGCCATAGGGCCCGAGCGCAATCGCGCACGACTGCATGAGCGAATGCACGCCGGCCTTCGTGGGCGTGTAGTGCGTCTGCATGCCGCCGCCCACCAGCGCGCTGATCGAACTCGTCGCCACGATCGCGCCGCCCGTGCCCTGCTCCTTCATTTGCCGCGCGACCGCCTGGGTCACGTAGAACGCGCCATTCAGGTTCACGCCGATCGTGCGTTCGAGCACGGCGGGCGGCATGTCCAGAAACGAATGGAACGGGCAGATGCCCGCATTGCTGGCGAGCACATCGACCTTGCCGAAGCGCTCCACCGTCTGTCGCACGAGGTCCACGCCCGTTTGCGGCGCGGCGACGTTGCCTTCCAGCGCGATGGCGCGGCGCCCGAGCCGCTCGATTTCGCCCAGCACCTCGTCGATCGCCGAGCGGCGGCCGTACGACGCGTCGTTGTCGCCCCAGTAGTTGATCGCGACGTCGGCGCCCTCGCGGGCGCTCGCAATCGCAATGGCGCGGCCAATGCCGCGCGAACCGCCGGTGACGATCACCACCTTGTCCTTGAGCAGCACGTGTCTCTCCTCTTTACCGTCGATTCGTGTCCAACGCGCGATCAGTGCGTGTAAGGCCGGGAAAGTTTGCAGTCCGGATTGAGCCGCACGCCGAAGCCCGGCGCGTCCGGCACCCTGAGCCGCCCTTTCACCGGCACCGGCTCGTCGAGCAGCAACGGCGTGAACATCGGCACCACTTTGTCGGCCTTGGGCGCCATCATGAGGAACTCGGCGAACGGCGAGTTATGGCGCGTGACGACGAAGTGGTAGCTGTACACCGAGGAGCCGTGCGGCACCACGAGCACGTTATGGGCGTCGGCGAGCGCCGAGATCTTGATGAGTTCCGTCATGCCGCCGCACCAGTTCACGTCGGGCTGGATCAGGTCGCAACACCCCATTTCCAGCAGCATGCGAAAGCCCCAGCGCGTGGCCTCGTGCTCGCCCGTGGAGACCATCATGCCGCGCGGCACGTTGCGGCGCAGTTCGGCGTAGCCCCAGTAGTCGTCGGGCGGCAGGCATTCCTCGATCCACTTGAGGCCGTATTCGTTGGCGGCCTGCGCGAGGCGCGTGGCGTAGCGCACGTCGAGACTCATCCAGCAGTCGTACATGAGCCAGAAGTCGTCGCCCACGCGCTCGCGCATCGTGGCGAGCAGCTCGATGTTCTTTCTGAGCCCCTCCTCGCCTTCGGCGGGACCATGCCGCAAGGGCAGCTTGCCGCCGATAAAGCCCATCTCCTTCGCGAGGTCGGGGCGCGCGCCGGTCGCGTAGAACATCAACTCGTCGCGCACTGGGCCGCCCAGCAACTGATACACGGGCTCCTTGCGGATCTGCCCGAGCAAGTCCCACAACGCGAGATCGACGCCCGAGATGGTGTTGAGCACGACGCCCTTGCGGCCATAGTAGAGCGTGGCGTAGTACATCTGATCCCACATCTTCTCGATGTCGGTCACGCGCTGCCCTTCTAGAAAACGCGCGAGATGCTTCTCGACGATGAACGCGCCGATCTCGCCTCCCGTGGTCACGGCAAAACCCACGGTGCCGTCGCTCGCCTCCACTTCCACCACGAGCGTGCCGAGCACGTCGATGCCGAACGAGCGGCGGCTCTGACGATACTCGGGATAACGCGCCATCGGCGTGGAAATATGATCGTCGATCCAGTGGCCGTCGGGCTGATCGTGATAGTCGGCGCCGCCGCCGCGCACGGTGAAGGCTCGCACGTGTTTGATGGTTGGCATGGCCATGTGACGTAGCTCCTTGGAGTGGATTAGCGCGCGCGCCGCACGGGCGGCTCGAACGAGCGGGCCGCGGGCGTAACGGCGCGCGGCGCGACGATAAGAATGAGCAGCGCGGCGGCAAGGCTCGCGAGCCCGAGCAACTGAAGGCCCGCCGCGTGCGAAGCGAAACTGCGATCGGCGGCGGCGCGCAGCATGGGCGCGATGAAACCGCCCAGGCCGCCCAGCGAATTGATGAGCGCAATGCCGCTGGCCGAGGCCGCGCCCGCGAGGTCGCGCGCCGGGAAGGTCCAGAACAGCGGCTGCGCCGCGATGAAGCCGCTTGCGGCGCAGCACAGGCCGAGCATCGCGACAAACGCGCCAGTCGTGCCGCCCAGGCTCCCCGCCATGCCCGAAACCGCAATGCCCACGCCCGACATCACGAGCAACCGCACGGCCCAGGCGCGATGGCCGCCCAGGCGGTCCACACGGCGCGGCACGATCCAGGTGAGCACCACGGCGCACAGCCAGGGCACGGCCGCGATCAAGCCCACCTTCAGGCCCACCGAAGCGCCCACGAGCGAGGCCACCTGCTGCGGCAAGAAGAAGATCACGCCGTACACGCTCATCTGGATCAGCGCATAGATTCCGGCATACGCGAGCACGCGGCGGTCGAACAACGCGGCGAGCGCGTCGCGCGGACCGTGCGCGGCGGCCTCACGCGCATCGAGCTTGATGGCCGCGGCAAGCGCGCGGCGCTCGTCGGCTTGCAGCCAGCGCGCGTCCTCGGGTTTGTCGACGAGATACCAGTAAGCCCATACACCCACGGCCGAGGCGAGGCCGCCTTCCACCAGAAAGAGCCACTTCCAGCCCGCCAGCCCCAAGGTGCCGTGCATATCGATCAGAAGTCCTGACAACGGGCCGCCGAAGATGAACGCAAGCGGCGCGCCGAAATAGAACACACCGATGGCCCGAGCGCGCGAGGACTGCGGAAACCACTGCGTGAGGTAATAGATGATGCCGGGAAAGAAACCCGCCTCGGCCACGCCCAGCAGGAAACGCAGCACATAGAACGAAGTGGGCGACTGCACCCACGCCATCGCCGCGGAAATCAAGCCCCACGTGACCATGATCCGGCACATCCAGATGCGCGCGCCCACGCGATGCAGCGCGAGATTGCTGGGCACTTCGAAAAGCGCGTAGCCGACGAAGAACACGCCCGCGCCGAACGCGAACGACGCATCGGATAGGCCGGTATCGTGTTGCAGCGCCTTTTGCGCGAAGCCGATGTTCGCGCGGTCGAGGAACGCGAGCACGTACATCAGCAGCAGGAAAGGCAGGAGGCGGCGCATGGCCTTGCGGCCTGCGGATTCCGCCAGCGTTTGTGGTTCTGTCAACATCGGTGTCTCCTTGCCGACGCTTTTCTCTTACCGCCGCGCCGTTATTGTGATTCGTGCGCGGCGTGCGGCCGCCGCGCGCGTGGGTACCACCCGCCTCAGTAGGTCGCGCGGCCGCCCGAGAGGTCGAACACCGCGCCCGTGCTGAACGCACAGTCTTCGGTCGACAGCCACACGATCATCGACGCCGCTTCATCGGGCATCAGGAAGCGGTTCATCGGGATCTTCGAGAGCATGTAGTCGATATGCTGCTGCAACATGGAGTCGAAAATCTCGGTCTTCGCGGCAGCCGGCGTCACGGCGTTGACGAGCACGCCCTTGGTCGCCAGCTCCTTGCCAAGCGACTTGGTCAATCCGATGAGCCCGGCCTTGGATGCACTGTAGTGCGAAGCATTCGGATTGCCTTCCTTGCCCGCAACCGAGGCAATATTGACGATGCGCCCATAGCCCTGCTCGATCATGTACGGCACCACGGCGCGGCAGGTGAGATAGCAGCCGATCAGGTTCACTTCGATCACGCGGCGCCATATGTCCACGGGCAACTCCCAGGTGAGGCCGTTGCCGCCCGTGATGCCCGCGCTGTTCACCAGTGCGTGGATCGCGCCGTGCGCATTCACGGTTTGCTGCGCGGCCGCCTCGACCGAAGCCGCGTCGGTCAGCTCGACCTTCACGGCCGACACGCTGCCAAGCTCCGACAACTCGGCGCGCGAGCGCTCCAGCCGCTCGGCGTCGATATCCCACAGCGAGACCGCCGCGCCCGAGCGCAGCGCGCGCTGCGCCACGGCATAGCCCAGGCCGCGTGCGCCGCCCGTGACGACCATCACGCGATTCTTCATGTCGAGCTGATTCATTGTGCCTGCCCTCCTTGTTCGGCCACCAGGCGTTGACGTTGTTCGCCGAGCCCGCTCACGGCAAGACGCATGGTCTGCCCGGCGCGCAGATACACCGGCTCGGGCTTCTGCCCCATGCCGACGCCGGGCGGCGTGCCCGTCGAAATCACGTCGCCGGGTTGCAGGCTCATGAACTGGCTGATATAGGAAACGAGCGTGGCCACGTCGAAGATCATCGTGCGCGTGTTGCCGTTCTGATAGCGCTTGCCGTCGACTTCGAGCCACATGTCGAGCGCCTGCGGGTCGGCGATCTCGTCGCGCGTGACGAGCCAGGGCCCGAGCGGTGCGAACGTGTCATAGCCTTTGCCCTTGTCCCACTGGCCGCCGCGCTCGATCTGCCACTCGCGCTCGGAAACGTCGTTGACCACGCAATAACCGGCCACGTGATCGAGTGCGCGCTCGCGCGAAACGTTGCGCGCAGGCTCGCCGATCACCACGCCAAGCTCCACTTCCCAGTCCACCTTTTTCGCACCGGGCGCAATGAGTACGTCGTCATCGGGACCGGTGATCGCGCTCGTGGCCTTGAGGAACAACACCGGCTCCTTCGGCACGGGCATGTTCGATTCGGCGGCGTGATCGGAATAGTTCAGACCCACGCAGACGATCTTGCCCACGCCGCCCACGCAGGGGCCCAGGCGCGTGCCGGCGGGCACGAGCGGCAAGGCGGCGAGATCGAGCGCGGCAAGCTCGCGCAGCGCGGCGGCGCCGAGACCCTTGCCCGCCACGTCCGGCACGACGCTCGACAGGTCACGCACGCGCCCCTCGCCGTCGATCACACCCGGCTTTTCGGCTCCCTTACTGCCCCAACGGACCAGCTTCATGCGGCGTCTCCAGTGATTGGTGTAAGCGTTGCAGCCAATATAGGTGCGCCGCGATAGCCGAACAATCCGAAAGCCGCATGGGGCGATAGCGAAACCGGATCGCGCCCTTTACCCGTAAGCACGACGGCGCGCGCCAGAAAAGCAAAAACCCGCGAACGCCTGGGCGTTCGCGGGTTTTGTGCATCGCAACGCGCCTGTCAGCCAGGCGCGAAGGCTAAAGCCATCAGCTCATCGTGTGCAAATAGTGGTACAGCCCGGCCGCCGCCGCGCCGCCTGCCAGCGGCCCGAGCACCGGAATCCAGGCGTAGCGCCAGTCGCTGTCGCGCTTGCCCGGAATCGGCAGCAGCGCGTGCATGATGCGCGGCGAGAGATCGCGCGCCGGGCTCATGGCGTAGCCCGTCGGGCCGCCCAGCGAAATGCCGATACCCAGCACGAGCAGGCCCACGGGCAGCGCGTCGAGCGCGCCGAGCCCCACCTGCGGCGCGGCCAGATACAGCACGCCGAGAATCAGCACGAAGGTGCAGATCGCTTCGGTCAGCACGTTGTGCTTGACGCTGCGAATGGCGGGCGCCGTGCAGAACACCGCGAGCTTGAGGTCGGGGTCGGCCTCCTTCGCGAAGTGCTGGCGATACGCAAGCCACACGAGCAGCGCGCCGGCCATGCCGCCGAGCATCTGCGCGGCGACATAGCCGCCCACCTTCGACCACGCGAACTTGCCCGCCAGCGCGAGGCTGATCGTCACGATCGGGTTGAGGTGCGCGCCGCTGAACGAGGCGGTCACGTAGACCGCCACGAACACGGCCATGGCCCAGCCCATCACGATGACGATGAGGTCGGCGCCCTTGCCTTTCGTTTTCGCCAGCAGCACGTTGGCCACGGCGCCGTTGCCGAGCAGCACGAGAATGGCCGTGCCGATAAATTCCGCAATATAGGGTGACATGATTGTCTGGTTGTCTCTCTATGCCCGCGCGGCGCACGCTGTGCGTGTGCGCCGTTCACGGGTTATGTTAGTTCGTTATGCTTATTTTTTTGAAACGGGCGCGCGCCGCTCAGTGCGAGTCGTCGGCCCAGGCCTTGGCCGCGCGCACCGCGCGCTGCCAGCCCGCACGGCAGGCGTCGACCTGCGCGGACGGCATCGACGGAGCAAAGCGCCGGTCGAGCTTCCACTGGCTTTGCAGCTCGCCCACGTTTTGCCAGTAGCCGGTCGCGAGGCCCGCAAGATAAGCCGCGCCGAGCGCCGTGGTTTCGGTGATGCGCGGGCGCACCGCGTCCACGCCGAGCAGGTCGGCCTGGAACTGCATGAGCAGGTTGTTCGCGCTCGCGCCGCCGTCCACGCGCAACTCGCCCACGCTGATGCCCGAATCCGCCTCCATTGCCGCGAGCACGTCGAGCGACTGGTAGGCGATCGAATCGAGCGCCGCGCGCGCGAGGTGCGCCGATGTCGTGCCGCGCGTCACGCCGAACAGCGTGCCGCGCGCATGCGCGTTCCAGTGCGGCGCGCCGAGACCCGCGAAGGCCGGCACGAGATAGACGCCGTCGGTATGCGGCACGCTCGCGGCGAGCGCTTCGATTTCCGGCGCGCTCTTGATGATGCCCATGCCGTCGCGCAGCCACTGCACGACTGCGCCCGCGATAAAGATGCTGCCTTCGAGCGCGTAATTGACCTCGTCGCCGATCTGCCAGGCGATCGTGGTCACGAGGTTGTTCTTCGACTCGATGGGCTTCGTGCCCGTGTTCATCATCAGGAAGCAGCCCGTGCCATAGGTGTTCTTCACCATGCCCGTGCTCGTGCACATCTGGCCGAACATCGCCGCCTGCTGATCGCCCGCGATGCCTGCCAGCGGAATTTTCGAGGCGAACACCGTGGTCTTGGTCGGACCGTAAATTTCGGACGACGAACGGACTTCGGGCAGCATGCTGCGCGGAATTTCGAGCGCGTCGAGCAACTCGTCGTCCCATTGGCGCGTGTGGATATTGAACAGCATGGTGCGCGACGCGTTCGTCACGTCGGTCACGTGCAGCTCGTGCTTCGTGAAGTTCCACACGAGCCAGCTGTCGACGGTGCCGAACGCGAGCTTGCCCTGACGCGCCTTTTCGCGCGCGCCCGGCACGTTGTCGAGAATCCAGCGGATCTTGGTGCCCGAGAAGTACGAATCGATCGGCAAGCCGGTCCTCGCACGCACCTTCTCTTCGAGGCCGCGCTCCTTGAGCGAGTCGCAGAAGTCGGCCGTGCGGCGGTCCTGCCACACGATTGCGTTATAGATGGGGTGTCCCGTCTCGCGGTCCCAGACGATGGTCGTTTCGCGCTGGTTCGTGATGCCGATCGCGGCGATATTGGTGCCGTTCAGGCCCGCGCGCGTGACGGCCTCGGCGGCCACGCCGGCCTGCGTCGACCAGATTTCCTGCGGATCGTGCTCGACCCAGCCCGGCTGCGGATAAATCTGCTCGAACTCCTTCTGGGCCGTCGAAACGATGTTGCCCTGGCGGTCGAATAGCATGGCGCGCGAGCTCGTGGTGCCCTGGTCGAGCGCGAGGATGTACTGTTCCTGCATGTCTCTCATCTCCATCCGTACGTAGTTGTGATATCGCGCCGCATGAAGCGGCACGTGGTGGGTACGTCAAAGCGGCGAACTTCAGTGCTGCGCGGTCGCCTTCGCGCTTGCCGCGGCAAACCAGCCGTCGATGGCGGCAGCCACGCCGTTCAGCGTGCCCGGCACCACATGCAGGCCGAGCTTCGAGCGGCGCCACAGCACGTCTTCGGCGCGCGTGGCCCATTCGGCGTCACGCAGATAGCGCAACTCGGCTTCGTAAATGCCCGGCGCCACTGGCGCGCCGAGATCGGAAAGCGATTGCGCCGCGCCAACCAGGCGCTCGGCGCGCGTGCCGTATGCGCGCGCGTAGCGGCGCGCAAGCGCGGCAGGCAGCCAGGCGTGGCGCTTCGCGAAGCTTTGCGCGAAGGGCTCGAAACGCGCCTGAGCGATGTCGCCGCCCGGCAGCGGTGCACCCGCCGTCCACGAGGGCGCCGCATGGCCGAGCGCGCCGCACAGCATGTCCGACGCTTCTTCCGCGAGCTTGCGAAAGGTCGTGATCTTGCCACCAAACACCGAAAGCAGCGGTGCGCCCGCCGTTTCGTCGAGTTCGAGCTTGTAGTCGCGCGTGACGGCGGACGCGTTGGCCGCGCCCTCCTCTTCGAGCAGCGGGCGCACGCCCGAGTAGGTCCATTGCACGTCGGCGGGCGAAATCTTGCGCTTGAAATAGCGGTTGATCGAGTCACACAGGTAGCGCGTTTCGTCGCCGTCGATCGACACCTTCGCGGGGTCGTTGCGGTACTCCACATCGGTCGTGCCGATCAGCGTGAAGTCGTGCTCGTACGGAATCGCGAAGATGATGCGTTTGTCCGGGTTCTGGAAGATGTACGCGTGATCGTGATCGAACAGGCGTTTCGTCACGATATGGCTGCCCTTCACGAGGCGCACGCTGTGCTGCGCTGCGCGCCCGAGCGCGCCGTGCAGCACCTCGCCCACCCACGGACCGGCCGCGTTGGCGACGGCGCGCGCGCGCACGTCGAAGGTGCTGCCGTCGGGGCGGCGCAGGATAGCTTGCCATTCGCCACGTTCGCCGCGCTCGCCGGCCGTGCGTCGCGCCGAAACGAGCTTCGTGCGCGTGAGGATCTGCGCGCCGCGCTCTTTCGCGTCGAGCGCGTTGAGCACAACGAGTCGCGCATCGTCCACCCAGCCGTCCGAATAGACGAAGCCGCGCCGGATCGAATCGATGAGCGGTGCGCCGGCCGCGTGGCGGCGCATGTCGATGCCGTGCGAGCCGGGCAGCAATTCGCGCCGGGCCAGATGATCGTAGAGGAACAGCCCGACGCGGATCAGCCACGCGGGACGCAGGTTCGGCATGTGCGGCATGACGAAGCGCAGCGGCCACATGATGTGGGGCGCCGCGCGCAGCAGCGTTTCGCGCTCCTGCAACGCTTTGCGCACGAGTCCGAACTCCCGGTACTCGAGATAGCGCAGGCCGCCGTGAATCAGCTTGGTGCTGGCCGACGAGGTATGCGAGGCGAGATCGTCCTGCTCGCAAAGGAGCACGGAAAGCCCGCGCCCGGCCGCGTCACGCGCGATGCCCGCGCCGTTGATCCCGCCGCCCACCACGAGCAGATCGTACCGGTTCTGTTGAGTCACCTGCTGTCCCTGGAAAAAGAAACGAACCTTGAAATGTTCGAATTCGAAATTTATCGAACATGAACGAAAAAGTAAAGGTTCGATTGGGCAAGCGGAGGGTGAAGGAAGGTGGGGCAGGTCCGGATTGATTTGTCGCTAAATTGAGGCCCGCTGAATTGGTGTATTACAGAATTAATATTTACTTTTTTATTTCTTATATCGTCTAATGTTGCCTTGATTTTAATTTTATTAGATTTTTTCACCCATCAAAGGCCAGCCACCTTCCTCTCAAGGTGCCACATCCTCGATGCGTGGGAGCGATCATTCGAACGGAGTTGTGCTTCGAAATCGAACATTCGCGAAACAGGAATGATGCTTTCGCTGGAGCGTCCGGGTCGGCGGACGGCAAATCCAGGCCGTGTCCCCCAAACTTCGGGTTGCCGCAGGGCACATCCAGGCCCGGGCTATGCGCGTCATCGGGGTCGACGCAGACAGATGGTGATTGGCGGCGCGCCCGCGCAGGGCCGCCGCCGGACCGCTATTCGGTCTGACCTGCCAGGAGCCGCACGATGCTTACCTTGCCGATCTTCCTCATCGCCTTTTTCGCGATTATTGTGGCCATGCACCGCGGCGTGACCCGCAAGGCCGACGCAAAGCTACGCGCGCAGTTCGACACGCAAGGCTCGGGCGGCGAGGCCCCGCGCCAGTTGATGCGCGGTTCCGGATATAACGTCTGACTTCCTGCGGGCGTCCGGAAGTCTGGACGATTGTTCGACGAAGAAGTGGCCGACCGCCAAAGCTTCTTCGCCCTTCCCCTTCAATCTGCCCGGCGCCACTCGTCGTCGATCGCCGCGAAAACCGGCGGGATGAAGTCGTGTGCCTCGAACGATACGGCGTGGTCGTCGTGCGGATATTCGGGAGCGTGCGGCGCTCGCAGCATGTCCACAATCCAGTCCGGATACCCTTCGTCCTCGAGCGATTCGAGGACTTCTTCCTCCATGGCATGAAGCAGATTCCAAGTCAGCACACCGGCTGAACGATAGTGCGCGACCACCGCGGGCGTCGTCATCTGAACCCACGCTTGCGCTGCCAAAAGATCTTCCATTGCTGTTCCTGTAACACGTGCCAACCACGATTCGTTTTCGCTGAATTTTCGCTGAAGTTCGTTGGCTGCACCGCCGGGACCATGCGGTAGAATACTGTGCAAATATACAGTATTCACCGACGCCAGCGCATTTTCGCCCGTGAGCCTCGCCCGTACCGCCAAAGTCATTTCAGCGTGACCATCCACCTACCGCGCCGAATTGCACATCTCGACATGGACGCGTTTTACGCGTCCGTGGAACTGCTGCGCTACCCAGAATTACGAGGGCAACCCGTCGTGATCGGCGGCGGACGCAATGCGGTGCCGGAGACTTTACCCGACGGCACGCGCCGCTTCGCCCGGCTGCGCGACTATGTGGGCCGGGGCGTGGTCACGACTTCCACTTACGAGGCGCGCGCCTTTGGCGTGTTCTCCGCAATGGGCATGATGAAGGCCGCGCAACTCGCACCCGACGCCATTCTCCTGCCCACGGATTTCGATTCGTACCGGCGCTATTCGCGACTCTTCAAGGATGCGGTTCACACGTTCACGGACCAGATCGAAGACCGGGGCATCGACGAGATATACATCGACCTCACGAACGTCGATGGTGAATCCGGCGAACTCGGAGCCCGGATCAAGGCGGCCGTGCACGAGGCGACCAATCTCACCTGCTCCATCGCCATCGCGCCAAACAAGCTGCTCGCGAAAATCGGCTCGGAGCTGGACAAGCCCAACGGTCTCACGCTGCTCACGATGGCCGACCTCGAGTCGCGCATCTGGCCGCTGCCGGCGAAGAAAGTGAACGGCATCGGGCCGCGTGCAAACGACCGCCTGGCAAGCATAGGCATCACAACGATCGGCGAGCTGGCCGCGGCGGACCTCGGGCTCTTGCAGGAGCACTTTGGGCGCACCTACGCTGCGTGGCTGGCCAGAATCGCGCAAGGGCTCGACGATCGCGCCGTGGTGGTGTCCTCGGAGCCGAAGTCCATGAGTCGCGAAACCACGTTCGAGCGCGACATGCATGTGGTCCGCGACCGCGCCACGCTCACGCCCGCGCTCACACGCCTTTGCGAAAGAGTCACCGAGGACCTTCACCGCAAAGGATATCGCGGCCGCACGGTAGGCCTGAAAATCAAGTTCGCCGACTTCAAGATCGTCACTCGCGACCTCTCGCTGCCCGAACCGGTGGCGGATGCAGCCGCAATTCGGCGAGCGGTTGGCGAATGCCTGAAGCGGGTCTCACTGGATCGGCGCATCCGTCTCATCGGTGTGCGCATTGGCTCGCTAGAGCGCGCCGCGGATGGCGTATCCGCGGCGGCGCCGACGCAAGGCGAACTGCCTTTCGATTACTAACGTCTGTCGATGCTTGCGCGTTGCGGCTAGCTAATGCGGTCCAGTGCCTTGGCGAACCTGGCGACCGTCCCTTCGATGTCGTGCAGTTTGTCCAGGCCGAATAACCCGAGGCGGAAGGTTTTGAAATCTTCAGGCTCGTCGCATTGGAGGGGAACACCGGCCGCGATCTGCAATCCCTCGTCGGCGAACTTCTTGCCCGATCGTATGCCGTCGTCGTCGGTGTAGCTGACCACGACGCCCGGTGCCTGAAAACCTTCGGCCGCCACGCTTCGGAAACCCTTGGCAACCAGCAGTGCGCGAATGCGCTTGCCGAGTTCGAATTGCTCCGCTTGCACCTTGTCGAAGCCGTATGCCTCGGTTTCCTTCATCACGTTGCGCAGCGTCGCGAGGCTGTCGGTGGGCATCGTGGCGTGGTACGCGAAGCCGCCGTTCTCATAGGCTTCCATGATCTGAAGCCACTTGCGCAGGTCGCACGCAAAGCTGGTGCTCGTCGTGGCGTCGATCCGTTCGCGGGCGAGCGCGCCGAGCATGACCAGGCCGCAGCACGGCGACGCGCTCCACCCCTTTTGCGGCGCGCTGATCAGGACATCCACGCCGCTGGCCTCCATGTTGACCCAGATCGTGCCGGACGCAATGCAGTCCAGCACGAACATGCCGCCAACGGCATGCACGGCGTCGCCCACCGCGCGCAAATACGCGTCGGGCAGCATCATGCCCGAGGCGGTTTCGACATGCGGCGCAAAGACCAGGTCCGGCTTGTGTTCCTTGATCGCGGCAACCACTTCTTCGATCGGCGGCGGCGCATACGCGGCCTGCCTGCCTTGTTCGACCGGACGCGCCTTCAACACGATCGATTCGGACGGAATACCGCCCATGTCGAAAATCTGCGACCAGCGGAAACTGAACCAGCCATTGCGGATAACCAGACACTTCTTGTTCGTCGCGAACTGCCGGGCGACGGCTTCCATGCCGAATGTCCCGCTGCCCGGCACGACGGCGACCGCCTTCGCGTTGTAGACTTTTTTCAGGGAGCTGGAGATGTCGCGCATCACGCCCTGAAAGCGCTGCGACATGTGATTGATCGAGCGGTCGGTATAAACCACTGAATATTCGAGGAGTCCCTCGGGGTCGACATTGGGAAGTAAACCTGGCACGCTCGCCTCCGGTAAAGGATGATTAATGTGAGCCGTTAATGTGAGCCGTATTTGCGATTCAATACCGCTGTGATCCAAACAGGCTTTTTCCTCGACGAAAGCCGATTCTAACGAAAGCCGCCGGTGGCCTGGCGCATATTTTCGTGAGGCATCCGGCGCACGCACACAGTTGCGTGGTCGCCAAACGGAACACCGGCGGATTCAACCGGCGCATGGCGGTTGTGCGACGCAACAGCCTGAGTGCGGATCAGGGCGGGAGCAAAACGGAGCCCGCCCACCTCATTGCCGCGCGGGCGGTTGCGGAGGTTGCGGATTATTGGCCGGGTTCGTATCGAACCGGTTCACGCTTTCGATCCCTGCCTGATCGGCGAGCGCCGTGAGCCGAGCGTACAGCCAGTCGGCGATGTCCTTGTCGTAGACCGGTTCGCCGCCCACGTACACCGCATACGACTTCAGATACTTCGCCTTTTTCTCGGGGTTAGCGATCGTATCCTTCGTCCATTGATACAGCGGATACCGGTCCCGGCCCATGCGCTCCGCCTCTTCGACATAGCCGGCGAAGGCATCGAACTGACACGTCAACGTGGCGTTGCGCTCGCGCAGGACCGCTTCGATCACGTCGCGCCGCTCGTCCTGAGCGTGCGCGCGCAACGCCTCGGCCAGGTCGGGCGCGACGGTGATGCGGATCTGGAATTGCCATGCTTCTGCCATGTATGCCTCCTGCGCAAACGTACAGCATAGCGCCCCTCAACGCGGCTTCGATTCCGGCACGGAACGCAGCAATTGATCGCGCAACCAGGTGTGAGCAGCGGTGCCAACATGCCGCGTGTGCTGATAGATCTTCAGCGTGTATTGCGGCACCGCGAATGGCGCCGGAAAAATCGTGACGGGCGCGGCTTTCTGCAAGATCAGCGCCGCATGCTGCGGAACGGTCATCAGCAGATCCGTGTGAGCAATGATGAACGGTGCAGCGAGCACGCTCGGCAACTGCACGGCCACCTCCCGCGTCACACCGAGACGCTCGAGCACGAGATCGATCGAACCGCGCGTCTCATTCCACGGCGTCACCACCACGTGCCGCGCAGCGAGATACTGCGCCAGGGTCGGCGCGCGCCGGATCGACGGATGCCGTTTGCTCGCGATCACCACGTAATCGTCGGAGAACCAGTCGGTGCTCTCAACGCCCGCCGGCAACGGCAGTTCGTCCTCCTCATAGCCGAGCGCAAAGTCGATGCGGCCTGACGCAAGCTCGTCCGCCGATTCGCGGCCGCGCGAATACACCACCTTGAAACGCAGCTTCGGCGCAACCTTCTGCATTCTCGCGATAAATGCGGGAAGCACGGCAAACGCGGTGTAGTCGGTGGCGGCGAACACAAACGTGCGATCGCTTGCGGCGGCGTCGAACCGGCGCGTGGGCGTAAGTCCGGCGTTGAGCAATGCGAGCGCTTCGCCTATCGGGCGCATCATCCTTTCGGCCGCCGCGGTGGGCCGCATTTCATTGCCGACCCGCACAAACAGTTCGTCGGCGAGCGCGTTGCGCAGTCGCGCCAGCGCATGGCTCAACGCCGACGCGCTCATCGCCAGCTCGTCGGACGCCAGCCTCACCGAGCGGTGACGCACCAGCGCGTCGAACACGAGCAACAAATTCAGGTCAAGCTGGCGCAGCCCTTGATGCATGATGTTCATTCGACATTGAAGATAATGCAGTATATGCAGATTCGCTTTCGACTACCATGCTGGTCTTTCCCCTGGCATTTCCGGAACCGGCTCACGCTCATGGCACTCGATATCCGACCCGCAGTCTCCAACGACGCCCCGCTCATCCTGCACTTCATCAGGGAGCTCGCCCGCTACGAAAAGGCCGAAGATCAGGTCCTCGCGACCACGGAAACGATTACCGCCTCGCTGTTCGGCCCCCAATCGCCCGCCAAGGCGCTGATATGCGAACTCGACGGCGAACCGGTGGGGTTTGCCGTGTACTTCTTTTCGTATTCGACGTGGCAAGCCAAACCCGGCCTGTATCTCGAGGACCTTTACGTCTCGACCGACGCGCGCGGCCAGGGCGCGGGCAAGCGCCTGTTGCAGCATCTCGCCGCGATCGCCGTGGAAACGGGCTGCGGGCGCTTCGAATGGAGCGTGCTGGACTGGAACGAGCCGGCAATCGGCTTCTACCGGTCTATCGGCGCGCAACCGCAAAGCGAATGGGTTCGCTACCGCATGGAGGGCGACGCCATTCGCGTGTTCGCAGACTCCGCCGAGCATCCGGCCCTTCGCACCGCATAAATCGCCGATCACGGCGTCACGGGGGCAGCGCGAGCGCGTTGCCCATAAGCGTGACCTGCCCATAAGGTTGTTAGCACAACCAATGTGCGCACCGCGCCATCTCCCGGCGTGCTACGCCATTCGAACTACCCCCCAACGCAGGCCGCCGGCGCGCGTTCACAGTGTGAACGGATCGCTGAATAGCGGTTGAAGCGCGCTTCCCCATTCGCTCAAATCATTGGCACGCACGCCGGCTTTCGGCTTGCTGCCGGCCGCCTGGTGAAATCCCTGGCGTACCGGCATGCGCGGTCGCTTCGGGCGCGAGCGTGCGCAGGCTGGGCAATCACGCAGTCCTGGAATGTTCGAAGGCGAAGACACAACCGAAAGCCGTGTCCGACGAACCGGCGCGGCAACAAGAACCAGGAGACAACGGATATGGCACAGGAAAGTCTGGACGCCCTCGCCGGGCGCGCCTCACCCGCGCCCGCCTCGCGCGGCGTGACGAGGGTGCTGGTCAGCGCGTCGGTCGGCACGGTGTTCGAATGGTATGACTTCTATCTCTACGCATCGCTCGCGCCAGTCATTGCGAAGAAGTTCTTCGCGGGCGTCGACCCGCGCACGGGATTCATCTTCACGCTGCTCGCGTTCGCCACGGGCTTCCTGTTGCGGCCGTTCGGCGCGCTGGTATTCGGCCGGCTCGGCGACCGCCAGGGACGCAAGTACACCTTTCTCGCAACGATTGTCGTCATGGGCCTGTCCACCGTGTGCGTGGGCGTGCTGCCGGGCTACGCCGAGCTTGGCGTGGTCGCGCCCGTGATCCTCATCGCGCTGCGCATGACGCAAGGTCTGGCGCTCGGCGGCGAATTCGGCGGCGCGGCCACCTATGTCGCGGAAAGTTCGCCGCAAAACCGGCGCGCGCGCAATCTCTCGTGGATCGTCTCGACCGGCGCGATCGGCCTGCTCATGTCGCTGCTGGTCGTCGCGCTGTGCCGCGCCGTGACGGGAAGCGCGTTCGAGGACTGGGGCTGGCGCCTGCCGTTCCTGTTTTCCTCCGTACTCCTTGCGATCTCCGTGTATATCCGGCTTTCCATGCAGGAGTCGGCCGTGTTCGCGCGACTGCGGCAGGAACAACGCCAGTCGCACGCGCCGATACGCGAGCTGTTCGGCGACCCGGCCCACCGCAAGACCATGCTGATCGCCTTCTTCGCGGTGTGCGCGCCGATTGCCGTGATCGCCTACACGGCGACCGTTTATCCGCTGTTCTTCATGACCGAGACGCTGAAGATCGACGCGCAAACCACCAACCTCATCATGATGGGTGCGCTGTGCACGTCGCCGCTCATGTACTGGATCTTCTCGGCGCTCTCCGACCGCGTAGGCAGAAAGCCGGTCATGCTGGCCGGCTACGTGCTGATACTCGCGACCCTGCTGCCCGCCTATCGCGCCATGACGCATCTGGGCAACCCGGCGCTCGAACGCGCGCAGGCGCAAGCGCCGGTGGTGCTGCATGCCGACCCGGCAAGCTGCGCGATCCAGTTCAACCCCACGGGCACGCGCCATTTCACCTCTTCGTGCGACGTCGCGAAGCGCCTGCTGTATCGCTTCTCGGCGAGCTTCGCGACCGAGCCGCTCGCGGCCGGTGCGCAAGCGTGGATCGGAATCGGCGGGCAACGCTACGACGTGCCGACCATGAGCGGCGCGGACAGCGCCGGGCGCGAAAAAGCGCTGGCGTCCACAGTCTCGTCCGCATTGCGCACGGCGGGCTATCCGGAAGGCGCGGAGCCTTCCAGCGTCAACGCATGGGGCCTGTTCGGGCTGATGATCTGGATGATGCTGCTGCAAAGCATGATCTACGGTCCGGGCACGGCCGTGCTCGTCGAGATGTTTCCCGCCCGCATTCGCTACACCGCGATGTCGTTTCCGTATCACCTCGCCACGGGCTGGATAGGCGGCCTGCTTCCGGCAGGCGCGTTTGCGCTGAGCGCGCAAACAGGCAGCATCTATGGCGGCCTGCTTTATCCCGCCGTGTGGCTGGTGCTCGGCTTCATCGCAACGGTGTTGTTCTTCCGCGAGACGCGCAACAACAGCATCCACCACTAACGCTTGTGCTCATGCAAGCAGGCGGGCAGGCGGCCTGCCGCCTGCCCTCGCATTCGTGCTCATTCGTCCTGGCTCCCGTGCACGGGGAAGCGTGACTGCGATCTGCGAATTTCTTCGCGCACGAGCGCCGCGATCCATTCGCGCCGGCTCTTGCCCATGCGCGAGAGCACCGACGCCACGCTGAGCGCCGCATAGTTGCCCCTGCTGATCTCGAACGCGGCGCCCACGCCCCCGGCGCCCGCCGTGATCATGTTCTCCGTTTCCGAATAGCCCGTGCGGCACGTGCGCTGCACCAGATCCTTCATGCGCTGGCGCGTGATGCCCATGCGCTCGTACTCGACCCGATGGCGCGTGAAGATGGCGTCGATTTCCGGGTCGGGGAGCTTCGCGAGCAGCGCGAGACACGCCGTGCCCACACCCAGCAAACGCAGGTTGCCGGGCAGCAGCGTGTGCGCCTTGATGGGATGGTTGCCCTCCTCCATGTGCAGGCAATGCCCGTAGTCGCCATTGCGAATGAGGAGGAAAACCGTGTCCTCGGTCTGACGCGCGATGGAGAGCAGCATGGGGCGGCAACTGACGAGCACGGGGGCGCGGCTCATGGCGGTCAGTCCCAGTTGCATGGACTCGATGCCGAGCCGGTATTTGCGCGTGACCGCTTCGCGCTCGACGAACCCTTCGTGCGCGAGCCCCGCGAGCAGCCGGAACGCCGTGCTTCGATCGAGCCCTGTGGTGGCGAGCAGTTCCGCCAGGTCGACGCCGCGTTCATGAGCGGCCGCCACGCACTTGAGCAGGCCTAACGCACGAGAAAGACTTTGCGTGCCTGCAACGCCTGACGCGTGGGCTCGCCCATCCTGTGCGGCGACGGCCTCGCCGTTCAAATCTTGATCGCTATTCATGTTCACAATGTGATCGAATTCGCCAAGCGTGCTTGTAGTGTAATCGATGTTCGTCTGCAATGGAGCACAAGAACAGGAACACGACCTTCCATCGTTGCGTTGCCAACAAGGTGACGCCGTCATCAAAAAAGGAGACAGGATGAGTCAGTACAAAGCGTTCCATGCGCCCCACGCCAGACCCGTGGAGAGCGCCACCAGTTCGCGCTGGAAGCAGCGTCCCGCCCAATCGAACTGGGGCGACTTCGGCCCCGACGATCAATTAGGAAGGCTGAATTTGATCACGGCGGAGAAGGTTCGCCAGGGTGCGGCCGAAGTCCGCGAGGGACGCTCGTTCTGCCTGAGCCTGCCGCTCGACTACCCAGGCGGCAACGCGCTCAATCCGCGGCGTCACCCGCCGGTCATCAAGCCGACGCCCAGAAAGCTCGGGCTCGGCATGAACTTCGAACTGTCGCGCGAAAACCCCGATTTCACCGACGTCGTTTGCGACGACTACGCCCAGTTGTTCCTGCAATATTCGACGCAATGGGATGCGCTCGCGCACGTAGGCGGCCATTTCGACGTGGACGGCGACGGCGTGGACGAGCTCGTCTACTACAACGGCTTTCGCGCGGGTGCGGACGTGCTTGCACCGGCCGACGACCCGCGCCTCGACGGGCAGTCGCGAGCGCTCGCGCTGGGCATCGAGAAGATCGCGGAGCATGGCGTGCAAGGGCGCGCCGTGATGGTCGATCTGCACGCCCATCTCGGCGACGCGCACCGGATCGTGAGCTACCGCGACCTCGCTCGCATCATGCGCGAGGACGGCGTGGTGGTCGAGCCGGGCGATATCCTCTGCCTGCACACGCGTTTCGCGCAGCTCGTGCTCGAGCGCAACAAGCAGCCCGAGCCCGACATGCCCGAGCGCTTTGGCGCCGCGCTCGACGGGCGCGACCCGGAGTTGCATCAGTGGATCATCGACAGCGGCATCGCCGCGATCGTGGCCGACAACTATGGCGTGGAGTCCGTGCCCGCGCGCGCGCAGTCCGGGCCCTGTGCCTTCCTCCCGCTTCATGAGCTTTGCCTCTTCAAGCTCGGCATGCCGTTCGGCGAGCTTTGGTACCTCACGCCGCTCGCCACGTGGCTGCGCGAGCACGGCCGCCATCGCTTCCTCTTGACGGCGCCGCCGCTGCGTTTGCCGGGCGCGGTCGGCTCGCCGGTCACGCCCATCGGCACGGTCTGAGCGAGGCGCTATGTCCGAAACCACACTGTTCGAATGGATCGAGCGCGCGCCGCCCGCGGCCACGGCGCTCGTGTTCGGCGATGCGCGCATCAGCTATGGCGAATTGCGCGAGCGCGCGCAGCGCATTGCGGGCGGCCTGAACGAGGCGGGCATCCGCCGCCATGACACGGTCGCACTGTGGCTGCCGAACCTGCCTGACTGGCTCGCCATCGCGCTCGCCTGCGCGCGCCTCGGGGCGGCCGTGCTGTGCCTGAACATGCGCTATGGTCCGAAGGAAGTGGGCCAGTTCATGGAGCGAACCGGCTGCAAGGCGCTTTGCTACATGCCTTCGTATAAAGGGAAGGATTACGAATCTCTGTTGCGCGCCGTGGATCCCGCTTGCCTCGCCGCGCTGCAATGCGTGGTGGCGGTGAGCGAGGCGTACGCGCGCGCCCCGGCCGCGCGTGCGCCGTACGCACCAGAGGGCGCTCGGGCGATCGATCTCGAAGCGCTGGCTTGCGCCGCCCCGTTAGCGCATGTGCCCGCACAGCCCGGGGACGCCTGCATCATCCTCTCGTCGTCGGGCACCACGAGCCAGCCCAAGCTGATCGTCCACGCCCAGGGCCGCGTGCTGCATCATGGCCGCGACGTGGCGGCCGCCTTCGGCATCGGCCCCGACGACGCCCGCCTGCTGCTGGCCATTCCGCTCTGCGGCGCGTTCGGCTACACCATTGCGATGACCGCGCTCGCCGCCCACGCGCCGCTCGTTCTCATGGAAAGCTTCGACCCGGCCGAAACGGCGCTCGCGATGGTCGAGCATCGCGTCACGCACATGTTCGGCACGAACGACATGCTCGACAAGATCCTGGCGGCCACCGGCGCGGACTGGACGCCGCGCGACCTGCGCATGTATGGCCACGCCAATTTCACGCCGGGTCTCGTCGATCTGCCCAAACGCGCCGAAGCAAGAGGCATCCTGATGCGCGGCTGCTTCGGCATGAGCGAGACGCTTGCGCTGTTCGCCGCGCAACCTGGCGACGCGCCGCTCGATCGGCGCGCGCAATCGGGCGGCGTGCCGCTCGCGCCCGACGCGCGCATACGCGTGCGCTGCCTGCGCACCGGCGCGCTGCTCGGCGCGGGCGAGCCCGGCGAACTGGAGATCGCCACGCCCGACATCATGACGGGCTATCTCGGCAACGCCGAAGCCACCGCGAAGGCCTTCACGCCGGACGGCTTCCTGCGTACCGGCGACATCGCCTGCCTGACCGGCGACGGCGGCTTCAACCATCTGTCGCGCATCGGCGACGTTCTGCGCATTGGCGGCTACCTCGTCAACCCGCTGGAGATCGAGGAAGTCGTGCTGGCCTCGTCCGGCGCGCACGCATGCCAGGTCGTGGCCGTCGAAGCCCAGGGAAGCGCGCGCCCCGTGGCGTTCGTCGTCGGCAGCGAGGCCTATGTTCACGAGGAGCACACGTTGCTCGCCGCATGCAAGGCGCAACTGGCCATTTTCAAGGTGCCGGTGCGCATCTTCCGGATCGGTGCATTCCCCGTTACGCCCAGCCCCAATGGAGAGAAAGTGAAAAAGAACGAGTTGCAGGCCATGGCGAGAGAACTGCTCGCTTCCGGGGAGGCACGGTCATGAGTGGATGGTCGCATTGGGACTGGCCGTTCTTCGACGCGCAACACGAGACCACCGTCGAGCGCCTTCATGCCTGGCGCGCTCGCTACGCGCAAATCGAACCATCGCTCGCGCAACAGCCGCTCACCGAACAATGCAGGCTGCTCGCCGCCGAACTGGGCAAGGCGGGACTGCTGGGCTACGCGGTTCCGCGGCTGGCTGGCGACACGCCGCCATCGGTCGATCTGCGCTCCGTTTGCTTGATCCGTGAAGCGCTGTCCTATGACAGCGCGCTCGCCGATTTCGTGTTCTCGATGCAGGGCATCGGCTCCGCGCCGCTCTGGTTGTTCGGCAGCGAAGCGCAGCGCTCGCGCTACCTCGACGGATGCCGCGAAGGCCGCACGCTCGCCGCCTTCGCGCTGACCGAACCCGGCGGCGGCTCGGACGTCGCCGCGATCACCACGCGCGGCGAACGGCGCGGCGAGCGCTATGTGCTCAACGGCGCGAAAGCCTATATCTCGAACGGCGGCATTGCTGACTACTATGTGATCGTCGCGCGCACCGAAGATGCACCCGGTGCGAAGGCGCTTTCCGCTTTTCTTGTCGATGCGCGCACAACGGGTTTGAAGGCCAGCGCAAATGTGGAGATCGTCGCGCCCCACCCGCTTGCCGAACTCGAACTGCACGACTGCGAGGTGAGCGCCGACTCGATGCTCGGGCAACCCGGCGAAGGATTCAAGGTGGCGATGGCGGTGCTCGACATCTTCCGCTCGTCGGTCGGCGCGGCGGCCGTGGGTCTCGCGCGCCGCGCGCTGGACGAAACCGTCGCGCGCATGAACGCGCGGACGCTGTTCGGCAAGCCGATGGCGGAAATGGACACCGTACGCATGCGCGTAGCGGATATGGCGCTCGACACCGAAGCCGCGGCCTTGCTGGTCTACCGCGCGGCCTGGCAGCGCGACGCACGCCGGGCGGCGATCACACGCGAGGCGTCGATGGCCAAGCTCGGCGCGACCGAAGCCGCGTTTCGCGTGGTGGACAGCGCCGTGCAGCTATTCGGCGCACTGGGCGTCACGCAGGGCTGCGTGATCGAGCGGCTCTTTCGTGACGTGCGGCCCATGCGCATTTACGAGGGCGCTTCTGAAATCCAGAAACTCATCATCGGCCGCAAGGTGCTGGCCGCCTGCCCTTGACGCGGGCTTCGCCCGCGACTTTTCCACTTTGGACAGACAGGAGCATTCATGACAACCAGAAAACGCGTGCTGGTCACAGGCGCGAGCCGGGGTATCGGGCGCGCTGCGCTCACACGTCTGCGCGAGGACGGCTATCAGGCGATTGGCGTCGCACGCACGCGCCCCGCCGATCTGGAGGACGACGCCGACTTTCACTGCTGCGACCTGGACGATCTCGCGATGACACAGGAACTCGTCACGCGGCTCGCCAACACGGCACCGTTCTACGGCCTCGTGAACAACGCCGCGATCGCGCACACGACCTCGCTCGACGACACGCGGCCCTCGGACATGGAGGAAGCGCTGCGCGTGAACGTCAGTGCCTCACTGGTGTGCGCGCAGGCGCTGGTGCCGGGCATGCGCGAGCTAGGCGCGGGGCGCATCGTGAACCTCTCCTCGCGCGCGGCGCTCGGCAAGATCAATCGCACCGCATACAGCGCGACCAAGGCGGCCGTGATCGGCATGAGCCGCACGTGGGCGCTGGAACTGGCGCCCTCGGCCATCACGGTCAACGTGATCGCGCCAGGCCCCATCGCCACCGAAATGTTCCACACCGCGAGCCCGCCGGAGGACCCGCGCACGCAGGCGCTGATGGCCGCCGTTCCGTTGCAGCGGGTGGGCACGCCGGAAGAAGTGGCGCACCTCATCGCATTCCTGCTCGACGAGCGCTCGGGGTTCGTGACCGGACAAACGCTCCATATCGACGGCGGCTTGACCACCAGTAACGTTCGCATTTGAGGAATATTCGCACGCGTTGAAAAACATATGCCGCCCGACCGGGCGGTAAGGAGACCATAATGAAATCCGTCCATGCACTCCATCGTGGCGCGCTCGCAGGCATGCTGGCCGCGCTGGCGCTGTTCGCCGGCACGCCCCAGGCGCATGCCGAGGAAGGCGTGAAGATCGGCCTGATCCTCGACATGACCGGCGTTTACTCCGATATTTCCGGCAAGGGCAGCGTGACAGCGGCCCAGTTGGCCATCGACGATTTCGGCGGCAAGGCGCTCGGCCACAACGTGGAGCTGGTCGTGGGCAACAGCCAGGGCCATGCCGATACGGCAGCCACCACGGCACGGGAATGGTTCGACGTGAAGCACGTGGACGCGATCATGGACGTGACGGGGTCGTCGGCCGCGCTCGCCGTGCTCAATATCGCGCGCGCCAAGGGCAAGATCCTGTTCCTGAGCGGGCCCGCATCGGACCGCCTGACCGGCGATCTCTGCACGCCCACCTCGGTGCACTATGCGTACGATTCGTACGCGCTCGCCAACTCGGTCGCGCGCACGGTGGCGAACCAGGGCGGCAAGCGCTGGTACTTCATCACCGCCGACTACGCCGGCGGCCACGACATCGTGGGCGCCGCGCGCACGGCGCTCGGCCAGTCCGGCGCGAGCGTGCTGGGCGAAGTGCCGGTTCCGCTCGGCGCAGCCGACTTTTCGTCGGCCGTGGTGCAGGCCCAGAACAGCGGGGCGGGCGTGATCGGTCTCGCCAGCTTTGGCGGCGACCTCGTGAATGTCGTCAAGGCGGCGCGCGAATTCGGCGTGCGCCCGGGCGGCCCGCAACGCATGGCGAGCCTGCTCATGTACATCAACGACGTGCACGCCATTGGCCTGCAAACCGCCCAGGGCATGGTGCTTTCCGAAGCGTTCTACTGGGACATGAATCCGCAAACGCGGGCGTTCTCGCGCCGCTACTACGAAAAGGTCAAGGCAATGCCGAACATGAGCCAGGCGGCCGTGTATTCCTCCGTGCTGCATTACCTCAAGGCCGTGCAGGCGGCGAATTCGACCGACGCCACCGTCGTGATGCGCAAGATGCGCGAGATGCCGGTTTCCGACTTCTTCGCGACGAACGGCCGGATTCGCGAAGACGGGCTCATGGTCCACGATATGTACCTCTTCCAGGTCAAGAGCCCGGCGGAATCGAAATATCCCTGGGATTACTACAAATTGCTCGCGACGATTCCCGCCGACAAGGCGTTCAGGTCGCTCGCGCAAAGCGGCTGCCCGCTGGTCAAGCCGTAATACGCTCTCGCGAGCGGACCAGAACGTCAATCCGGTCGATCCGGCACGCCAAAACAGGAGCCACCATGCCGAACGCCATGCTGTTTTCCGGGTTCCGCTTGCGCGATCTGCAACTGAAGAACCGGATCGTCGCCTCGCCGATGTGGCAGTACGCCGCCAACAAGGGCTACCCCACTGACTGGCATCTGATGCATCTCGGCCGCTTCGCGGACGGCGGCTGCGGCCTCGTGTTCCAGGAGGGCACGAGCGTCGAACGGCGCGGCTGCGGCACGACCGGCGATCTGGGCCTCTGGGACGACTGCTTCGTCGAGCCGCTCGCGCGCATCGTCGCTCTCATCAAGGCGAACGGCGCGGCCGCGGGCATCCAGCTTCTGCATTGCGGGCGCAAGGCCCGCACGCGAGCGCCCACGCAAGGGCGCGGCTACCTGGCGCGTACGCCCGATATCGAGGACTGGGACGAGTGGGAGCCGATATCCGCGAGCGCGGTCGCGCTCAAGGAAGGCATGCCCGCGCCGCGCGCCATGACGCCAGGCGATATCCGCGCGGTCGTCGACGCCTACGCCGCGGCGGCCTCGCGCGCGCGGCGCGCGGGCTATGACGTGATCGAGTTGCACGCCGCGCACGGCTACCTGCTCCACCAGTTCCTCTCTCCCGCAACGAACCGGCGCGGCGATGCGTACGGCGGCAGCCTCGCCAACCGCATGCGCCTCGTGATCGAGATCGTGGACGCGGTGCGCGCGAACTGGGACGACGCCAAGCCGCTATTCGTGCGCGTGTCGTGCGTGGACGGCGCGGGCTGGAGCGTGGACGACACCGTCGTGCTGAGCCGCCAGCTCTCGCTGCACGGCGTGGACGTGATCGATTGCTCCTCGGGCGGCCTCGTCGGTTCGCCATTGCCCTCGCATGCCGCGCCCGATTATGGCTATCAGGTGCAGTATGCGGAGCACGTCAAGGCGCATACCGGCATGCCGACCGCCGCCGTGGGGCTGATCGTGCATGCGCGCCAGGCCGAGGCGATCCTCGCGGCGGGCCAAGCCGATCTCATCCTGCTCGGCAGGGAACTGATCCACAACCCGAACTGGGCGATCGACACCGCGCTCAAGCTCGGCGTTGACGGCGCGGCGGCGAACTGGCCGCCTCATATCCGCTATTGGCTGGAGCGCCGTGCGAGCGCCACGCCGGGCTTCATGCCCTCCACATTCGCACCTTGAAACACGGCGTTTCGGCGCACGCCCTCATCGGCTTGCCAGCGAGAATTGGCGAATACCACAATAGCCCGCGCCACGCCGCGCTGCTACATTGAGCATTTATGCGGGCGCGAACGACTCGCTCCGCCGCTGCCGGTTCTCGCCTATGCATTTCGATCTCGCCGACTTCCGACTCGTCAGCAATATTGCCGAGGAGTCGAATCTCACGCGCGGCGCCGCGCGCTCGTTCCTGTCCGTGCCGGCCGCAAGCCAACGCATCAAGAACCTCGAATTCACGCTCGGCATCAAAGTGTTCCAGCGCTCCAGCCAGGGCGTGGCACTGACCGAGGCCGGTCGCGCCTATCTGGATCATGGGCGGCGCATCCTCGCGCAAATCGAGCTGCTGACCAGTGAATTGCAGGCGTTCGGCAGCGGTCTGAAAGGACAACTGAAGATCCAGGCCAACACGACGGCAATCACCGAATTCATGCCGCCCGTGCTCGGCGCCTTCCTGCGCGACCATCCCGAAGTGCAGATCGACATGCGCGAGAAGCTCAGCGACGAAGCCGTGCGCGCGGTGCGGGACGGTGCGGCCGATATCGCCATCATCTCCGGCACGGTGCCGACCGACGGCACCGAAGTGCGCCGCTTCGCGCGGTCGCGACTCGTTGCCGTGGCCCCGCTCGATCATCCCGTGGCGAACAGAAACAAGGCACGCTTTCAGGACTTACTGCAACACGAATTCGTCGCGCTGCTGGACGGCAGCGCGACCCAGGAATTCCTGCGCCAGCATGCGCTCGCGCTGCACGAGAACCTCAGCGTGCGCGTGCAGGCGGCGGGCTTCGACGCCGTGTTCCGGCTCGTGGAAGCGGGCATCGGCATTGGCGTGATGCCCGAGATCGTCGTGCAACGCATGAACAGCCGCGCCACCGTGCACGTGTGCGAGCTCGACGAGCCGTGGGCCACGCGCGAATATCAGCTATGCGCGAAGGCCTTCGAGTCGCTGCCCTCGTTCGCGCAGGACCTGGTTCGCCGCATCATCGCGGCCTACGACAGCGAGTCGCCGTAAGCCGCGACGCATGCGCGCTGTTCAGCGCAGCGGCTCGAATGCGAAGCCGTTACCCTCGCGGCGCACATAGCCGCAATATGGGTCGCCGAAATGCACCGGCAGAATGAGCGCCTCGCGCTCGGCGGCCGCTTCGAGAAACGCGTGGCGCGTGCTGCGCGCCTGATCGGGCCACAGGCAGTAGCCCGAATTCACCTCGGGACAGGCAATCTGGATCGGGTTGTGGCAAATGTCGCCGCTGAACACCGCCTCCTCGCCGCGCGAGCGGATGCGAAACGCCACCTGCCCAGGGCTGTGCCCCGGCGCGGCTTCGACCTTCAGGCAATCGGCGATCTCCATGCCCGGGCGCATCATGACGGCAAGCCCCGCATCCACGACCGGCATCACGCTGTCGTCGAACGCGTCGCCGAACACGTCCACGCCCTCCACCTTGTTGCGCCCCGCCTTGCAATAGAGAAAGTCGTCTTCGGGGAGGTAGTAGCGCGCGTTGGGGAAGGTGGGCGTCCAGCGGTTGTCGAGCCAGCGCGTATTCCAGCCCACGTGGTCCATATGCAGGTGCGTGATGGCGACGTGCGTGACCTTGTCGAGCGGCGCGCCGGCGGCTTCGAGCCATTCGGGCACGAGCGTATTGAGCCGGTGCATGCGCGCCATGCCTTCGCGCGGCTTGCCGTTGCCCACACCCGTATCGACGACGATGATGTTGCCGCCCGCGTGCACGACCCACAATTGCACGGTCAACACGAAGCGGTTCATGTGCGGCACCCAGTGCTGCGGCGCCATCCAGTCGCGATTGCGTTCGAGCGCCGCCGGATCGAGATCCGGCAGCAGGAATTCCGGCGGATGCGTGGGGCCGGAGTATTCGTGAATGCGGGTGATGCGCACATCCCCGATCATCATGGTGTCGATCATGGTCGTCGTTTCGATGGGTTCGTGTCCGGGGCGCGGAGCGCGAAGCGCGCCCCGCGCGTGGTTCGATTATGCCGCCGCCGCGTCGCGCGCGAGCGCGAATCGCAAGGGCGCGGCCGTGGCGGCCTGCACGTCCTGTGCGCTCGCGTGGCCGGTGAGTTCGATCACCGTGAGGCCTTCGGCGCGCACGTCGATGACGGCGAGGTCGGTGTAGATGCGCGTCACGCAGCGCATGCCCGTGAGCGGGAAGGTGCACTCGGGCAGGATTTTCGGCGCGCCGTTGCGGTCCACGTGCTCCATCACGACGAACACGTTGCGCGCGCCCACGGCCAGATCCATGGCGCCGCCCACGCCGGGAATCGCGTCGGCGTCGCCCGTGTGCCAGTTCGCGAGGTCGCCATGCGCCGACACCTGGAACGCGCCGAGCACGCAATAGTCGAGGTGGCCGCCGCGCATCATCGCAAACGAGTCGGCGTGATGAAAGAGCGCCGCGCCGGGCAGCAGGCGGATCGGCTCCTTGCCCGCGTTGATGAGATCGGGGTCCTCTTCGTGCGGCGCGGGCTTGACCCAGCGGCCGAGCACGCCGTTCTCGCTGTGCAGGATCACTTCGCGTTCGGTGGGAATGTGATTGGCGACCAGCGTAGGCAGCCCGATGCCGAGATTCACATACGCGCCTTCGGGAATATCGCGCGCCACGCGCGCGGCCAGCGCATTGCGTTGTTGCGGGGTCATGCGAGCGCTCCTGCAAGAGATTCCGCGGCGGACGGCGCGGCAGCGCCGCGCACGACGAGGCGATCGACGTAAATGCCGGGCGAGACGATGGCTTCTGGGTCGAGCGTGCCGAGCGGCACGAGTTCGGACACCGAAGCGACGGTGCGGCGCGCGGCCGTGGCCATCACGGGACCGAAATTGCGCGCGAGCCGCCGGTAGACGAGATTGCCCCAGCGGTCGCCGCGTTCGGCCTTCACGAGCGCGTAATCGAGCGGCAGCGCATATTCGAGCACCTGGCCGCGCCCGCCGATCTCGCGCGTTTCCTTGTGCTGCGCGAGCGGCGTGCCATAGCCCGTAGGCGTATAGAACGCGCCGATGCCCGCGCCCGCCGCGCGCAGCCGCTCGGCGAGCGTGCCCTGCGGGCACAGCTCCAGCTCGATGCGGCCCTGGCGGTACAGGTCGTTGAACACCCACGAGTCGGGCTGGCGCGGAAACGAGCAGACGATACGCGCCACGCGCCCCGTTTTCAGCAATGCGGCGAGGCCGATTTCCGCGTTGCCCGCGTTGTTGCTGACGAGCGTGAGCTCGCGCGCGCCGCTCGCGATCAGCGCGTCGATCAGGTCTTCGGGCACCCCGGCGTTGCCGAAGCCGCCAATGCCGACGACCGCGCCGTCGCTCACGTCGGCGAGCGCGCTTGCGGTGTCGGGCCAGTATTTGTCGATCATGTCTGAGGAATTCCGTGGTTGGACGGTTCCGCCACGATAGCGCCGCACGGCGCGCGCACCCATTCGATTTTTTGAAAGACCGCGTTTCGTCATCGCGCTTCATAGCCGCGTTTCGCCAAACCAAACGGCGCGCTCCGAAAAACGAAATTCCCAGCCGCGCGGCGCGCACCGAAGATACGTTCAGCCCTTTCACCCTCGCTGCCGGAGTCCGCGTTCATGCCTTCGTCCCCGCTTTCCCCGCTCAGTGCCGCCGCCGTCGATCTCTCGCGCCATGTGCGCGCCGGCGACCGCATTCACTGGGGACAAGGCGAAGCGCAGCCGCGCACGCTCATCAAGGCGCTGCTCGAACAGCGGCATCGCCTTGGGCGCGTCGCGGTCCTGCTCGGCGAATCGCAGGCGGGCCTGTTGCAGCCCGAGCACACGGACGCCATCGACTTCGCGACCTGGTGCGGCTACGGCGGCAATCAGGCGCTCGTGCAGGCGGGCGTGCTCGACGTGTGGCCCTGCCATGACGCCGCGCTGCCCGCGCTGATCCGCGCGGGCGAGTTGCGTGTGGACGTGCTGCTCCTCCAGGTGTCGCCTCCCGACGCGCTCGGGCGCTACAGCCTCGGCTGCGCGATGGACACGCTGCCGGCCGCGCTCGACACCGCGCGCGTGGTGATCGCCGAGGTGCATGCGGGCGTGCCGTGGACGCATGGCGAGCGCTACCTGAACCGCGAGGACTTCGACGTGCTCGTCGAAGCCGATTACCCGCTGGACGCGCCCTCCGCTGCCGATGCCATCGATTCCACCGACGCCCGCGTACGCGCCATCGCGCGCCACGCCGCCACGCTCATCGACGACGGCGCGACGCTCCAGAGCGGCCCCGGCGCGATTCCCGACGCGATCCTCGCGCAACTCGCCGACCGCCGCGGCCTGGGCCTGCATACGGACACCGCGGGCGCAGCGGTCGTGGAACTGGCCGCGCGCGGCGCACTCACGAACGAGCACAAGCGCGTGGATCGCGGCATTGGCGTAGCGGCCCGGCTCGCGGGCGGCGCGCGCCTGCGCCGCCACGCCGCGCACGACGAGGGCCTCTCACTACGCGGCATCGACTACCTCCACGACCCGGCCGTGCTGGCGCGGCTCGACCGCTTCACGGCGATCAACACGGCCATCGAAGTCGATCTCGGCGGCCAGGTCAACACCGAAGTCCGCGGTGGCTATTACGTCGGCGCGGTGGGCGGCGCGAGCGCGTTCTCACGCGCGGCGCGCGCGAGCCGCGGCGGCCTCGCGATCGTTGCGCTCACATCGACCCACGGACATCGCAGCCGCATCGTCGCGTCGTGCGGCGGCCCGATCGGCATCGCGCGCAGCGACGTGGACGTGATCGTGACCGAATACGGCGTGGCCGACCTGCGCGGGCGCGGGTTGTGGGCGCGCCTGCGCGCGATGCTCGACATCGCCGCGCCTGAGCACCGCGACGCACTTGAAAGACAAAGCCACGAAACGCTGCGCGGCGCGGGCGTGGACTGGAGCCAGCTCGTCGGCGCCTGAGCGCGGGCACGTATCAAGGCAATTCGACCACAACCCGACAACAACCCATGCGCGGGCACGACCCGCGCGCTCAAGGAGACAGCGATGTTCGACTGGTACCGTTCCGGCTCGACCGAGGAAAGGAAAACGTTCTGGGCCTGCTATGCGGGCTGGGCGCTCGAATCGTACGATCTACAGATGTTCAGCTTCCTCATGCCGTCACTAATGGTGCTGTGGACCCTGACCAAGCAGCAGGCCGGCATGCTCGGCACGGTGGCGCTGCTCGCCACGGCGCTCGGCGGCTGGATCGCGGGCATTCTCGCCGACCGCTACGGACGCGTGCGCATCCTCATGTTCACGATCCTGTGGTTCACGTTCTTCGGCGTGCTCGCAGGCTTCGCGACCTCGTTCAACCAGATGCTCGTGGCGCGCACGATGCAGGGCTTCGGCTTTGGCGGCGAGTGGGCCGTGGGCGCGGCGCTCATGGCCGAAGTCGTGCATCCCGAGCGGCGCGGGCGCGCGCTCGGTTTCGTCCAGTCGGGCTTTTCGCTCGGCTGGTCGGCGGCGGTGCTCGTTTCGACGGCGATCATCGCGTGGCTGCCGCCCGACTGGGCGTGGCGCGTCGTGTTCTGGGTCGGCGTGATCCCGTCGTGCGCGGTGATCTTCATCCGCCGCAACGTGAAGGAATCGGCGTCGTTCACGAAGGCCGCGCGCAACACCGCGCCGCAAGCCTCGCTGCTCTCGGTATTCAAGCCGCAGTACGCACGCTCCATCATGCTGGCGAGCCTGCTCGTCATCGGGCTTCAGGCGGCCTGCTATGCGATCCTGATCTGGATTCCCTCGCTCATGGTGGAGCGCGGCCTTGCCGCCGGTTCGATGATCGTCTCCATTCTCGTGATGGCCGTGGGCGCCTTCTTCGGCTTCGTCAGCACTGCTCACTTTGCCGACACCGCCGGCCGCCGCCCGGCGCTCATCTCGCTCTCGGTGCTCGCGTGGGTCGTGACCGTGTGCTACATGCTCGTGCCCGTGAATCCGCTGCTCATGCAGGTGCTCGGCTTCTGGGTGGGCTTCGCCGCCATCGGCATGTTCGCGGCGCTCGGCCCCTTCCTGAGCGAGCTGTTCCCCACCCGCGTGCGCACCACCTGCATGGGTTTCGTGTACAACGTAGGCAAGTCGATCGGCGCGACGGCGATCGTCGGCGTGGGCTGGCTTTCGGCGCATACCGGGCTTGCGCATGCGATCGGCCTCTTCTGTCTCGCCGCATATGCGATTTCCACGTTCGCCATGCTGATGCTGCCCGAAACGCGCGGCGTGAGCCTCGACGACATCGACGCGCAACTCGACGACGCTACCGACAACGCACAAGCGGCGCAAACATCGGCCGCAGGCTAAACACCGCACCATCATCATCACCACGATTCCACCTGGAGACAACCCATGATCCGCATGCTGTACCTGCTGGCGAAGCCCGCCACGATGTCCGACGCGCAGTTCGCCGCCGAATGCCGGCGTCACTACGACATGTCGCACGACATTCCGGGACTCGCGAAATACGAAGTCCGGCTCATCGCACAGCAGCCCACCGATACGCACGTGCCCTATATGGACGTGGGCCGCGTGGACGCCATCGGCGAGTGCTGGTTCGAAGACGAGGCCGCGTATCGCCTCTATATGGAATCGGACGTGCGCAAGGCCTGGTTCGAGCACGGCAAGACCTTTATCGGCGCGCTCAAGCCGTTCGTCACGCAGCCCGTGTGACGCGGCACGCCAACGCCCCTTACCACTTCATCAAGGAGACAACGCTCATGCTGTTTTGCGTGGAAATGAAAGTCGAAATCCCCGAAACGCTCGACGCGCAACGCGTGGAAGCGATCAAGGCCGCCGAAAAGGCGCGCGCCACCGAAATCCAGCGTGCGGGCAAGTGGCCGCATTTGTGGCGCGTGGCGGGACAGTATTCGAACATCAGCATCTTCGACGTGGCGAGCAACGACGAACTGCACGACCTGCTGTCGAGCTTGCCGCTCTTTCCGTATATGCAGATGCGCGTGGTGCCGCTCGCGCGGCATCCCTCGTCTATTGCCTGAGCGCCACTGAAACGCGCCCGCCTACGCCGCGACGTGCACCTGCGTGCCCGCGGCGGCCACGGCCTCGTTCATTTCGGCGGGCAGCGGCTGGTCGGTGAAGAGTGCATGGATCTGGCTCAAATGGCCCTGGCGCACGAGCGCCGGGCGGCCCACTTTCGAATGGTCCGCCACGAGGTAGACCGTGCGCGCATGCTCGATGATGGCCTGCGCCACGCGCACCTCGCGCGTGTCGAAGTCGCGCAGCGTGCCGTCGTGCTCGATGGCCGACGTGCCGACGATGGCGTAATCTACCTTGAACTGGCGGATGAAATCGATGGTGTGCTCGCCGACGATTCCTTTGTCCCACGGCCGCACCACGCCGCCCGTGATCATCACTTCGCAGTCGGGATAACCGCTCATCACGCTCGCCACGTTGAGGTTGTTCGTGACGACACGCAAGCCCCGATGACTGTGCAGCGCACGCGCGACTTCCTCGGTCGTCGTACCGAGGTTGATGAAGAGCGAAGCCTGGTCGGGAATATGCTGGGCGGCAAGCGCCGCGATGCGACGCTTCTCGTCATGGAACATGTGTTGCCGCGCGCTGTACGAGAGATTCTCCGCACTCGTGGGCAGACTCGCGCCGCCGTGATAGCGGCGCAGGAGATTCATATCGGCGAGCCAGTTCACGTCGCGGCGGATGGTTTGCGGCGTGACGTCGAAATGCGAGGCGAGATCGTCGACCGTGACGAAGCCGTCACGTTGCACCCATTCGAGCATTTCCTGCTGGCGAGCATTCAGGGTGAGGCGCGGGTCTCGTGTCATTGGCTCGGTGTACTGGCGTTTGAGGACTGGCCCTATTGTAAGGGCTAACCGTGCGCTGCCCGATGGTGCGTCCGAGGGCCGCCCTGGCGCTTCGGCTAAAATGCCGGGTTTTCCTTCTTCACCAGCCCTTTAGCGATGCAATCCGCCTCACCCGCGCGGCCCGCCGCCCCCGGCGCCGACGACACCGAACACGCCCACGACCTCGTCTACGGTCCCGAAGACCGCCCCGCTCCGACCATCGCGTTCGTCGCGGCGCTCCAGCATCTGCTCGCGATCCTCGTGCCCATCGTCACGCCGGGCCTCCTGATCTGCCAGGCGCTGAACGTCTCCAGCCGCGACACCACGCTGATCGTCTCGATGTCGCTCGTCATCTCCGGCATCGCCACGTTCCTCCAGTGCAAGCGCGTGGGGCCGCTCGGCGCGGGCCTGCTCATCGTGCAGGGCACGAGCTTCAACTTCGTCGGCCCGTTGATCGCGGGCGGCAGCCTCATGGTCAAAGAGGGCGCGGCTGTCGAAACGGTGATGGCCGCCATTTTCGGCGTCGTCATCGCGGGCTCGTTCGTCGAGATGGCCGTGTCGCGCATCCTGCCCTTCATCAAGCGGCTCATCACGCCGCTCGTCACAGGCATCGTGGTGCTGCTGATCGGCCTCACGCTCATCAAGGTCGGCCTCATCAGCATGGGCGGCGGCTACGGCGCCATCGCCAAGGGCAACTTCGCGAGCGTGCAGAACCTCACGCTCTCGGGCCTCGTGCTCGGCACCATCATCGTGCTCAACCGCGTGCCCATTGTGTGGGTGCGCAGCACCGCGCTCGTCATCGCGCTCGCGATCGGCTATATCGTTGCGGGCGCAATGGGTCGGCTCGACTTCACCGGCGCGCGCGAAGCCGCGCTGTTCCAGATTCCGACCCCGTTGCACTTCGGCCTGGGCTTTTCGTGGTCGCTGTTCGTGCCCATGCTGATCATTTACCTCGTCACCTCGCTCGAAGCGATCGGCGACGTGACGGCCACCAGCAAAATCTCGAAGGAGCCCGTGGAAGGCCCGGTGTGGATGCGGCGCATCAAGGGCGGCGTGCTCGTCAACGGCTTCAACTCGCTGCTGGCCGGCGTGTTCAACACCTTCCCCAGCTCCGTGTTCGCGCAGAACAACGGCGTGATCCAGCTCACCGGCATCGCGAGCCGCCACGTGGGCCTCTGGATCGCGGGCATGCTTGTGGTGCTGGGCCTGTTCCCGCCGGTCGCCGGCGTGCTCCAGGCCGTGCCCGAGCCCGTGCTGGGCGGCGCCGCCATGGTCATGTTCGGCGCGGTTGCCGCTTCCGGCATCAACATCCTCGCGGGCACCCGGCTCGACCGCCGCGCGCTGCTCATCATCGCCGTTTCGCTGGCGCTGGGTCTGGGCGTTTCGCAGGTGCCGGAAATTCTCACGAGCCTGCCGCACGCCCTGCGCAACGTGCTGGAGTCGGGCGTCGCCACCGGCGGCATCTGCGCACTCGTGATGAACTGGTTCCTGCCCGAAAAGCCATGATGGACGGAACGCTCGACTGAGCGATGCAGTGAGCGCGCGGCCCGCTTGTCAGCGCATGGGCCGCGCGCTTTTTTATTGACCTCGAATTCCAATTTATTGGATAATGACTCCATCATCCTGGAAACAGATCAAACGGACAGGCAGATGGACACGCAAACCGACAGCCCGGCGGACACCGGCATCAACGAGCGCATCGCGCGCTGCGTGCGCGACCTGCGGGCCACCCGCGGCCTGACGCTTGACGCGCTAGCCACGCGCAGCGGCGTGAGCCGCTCGATGATTTCGATGATCGAGCGCGGCGCCGCCAGCCCGACCGCCGTGGTGCTCGAAAAACTCGCGGCCGGGTTATCGGTGACGATGGCAAGCCTGTTCGGCGCGAGCGGCGAAAGCGCGCCCGTGGAGCCGCTGGTGCGCCGCGATCAGCAGGCGCAGTGGCGCGACCCGCAGTCGGGCTATACGCGCCGGAGCGTGTCGCCGCCGAACTGGCCCTCGCCCATCCAGCTCGTCGAGGTGGATTTTCCGGCGGGCGCGCGCGTGGCCTACGAAACCGGCAGCCGCGAGAATGTGATTCACCAGCAGGTCTGGGTGCTGCAAGGGCGCATCGACGTCGAACTGGGGAGCCAGCGCCACACGCTGCACCCCGGCGACTGCCTCGCCATGCGGCGCGACCAGCCACTCATTTTCAGCAATCCGACGTCGCATGCCGCGCGCTATGTCGTCGCCATCTGCGACATGAGCGGCGCCTGAAGCCGCGCGACGCCCTGAACCCGCCACCCTTCTCATTTAAACAGGATTCCCTATGAATTCGAAGTCACAGAGCGATCATGTGAGCTTCATCGACTGCAACGAAGCAGACCATGCAGCGGCGATTCTCGAAATCCTCAACGACGCGATCGTCAACTCCACGGCGCTTTACGACTACAAGCCGCGCGCGCCCGAAGCGATGGTCACGTGGTTCGGCACGAAGCGCGCCAACGGATTTCCGGTGGTGGGCGCGGTGGACGAAGCCGGCACGCTGCTCGGCTTCGCGAGCTGGGGCACGTTTCGCGCGTTTCCCGCCAACAAGTACACGGTCGAGCACAGCGTTTATGTGCATCGCGACCATCGCGGCCGGGGGCTTGGCGAGCGCTTGCTCAAGGAGTTGATCCGGCGCGCGGGCGAGACGCAGATCCACGTGATCGTGGGCTGCATCGACGCCGCCAATGCCGGCAGCATCGCCCTGCATGCGAAGCTGGGATTCACGCACGCGGGCACGATCAAGGAAGCGGGCTTCAAGTTCGGCCGCTGGCTAGACGCCGCGTTCTACCAGCTCAATCTGGACATGCCCGCGCCGCCCGTGGACGGCTGAAGCTCGCGTCAACGAGTACGACGCGCGCGCCGCAGTGCGCGAGCCGCGCGCATTGGCGCACGCGCGGCGCACGGCGCCTGCGGCAACTCGCGCTCGCGCGCCGCGAGCGCCTGAGCGTCGCGCCGCCCTTGCCGGCGCACCACGAGCATCGCAACGCCTACCGCCACGAGCACGGCCGCGCGAAACGGCTGTGACTCGAAGTCGCGCTCCGGCACATGCAGCAGCATGATGGAAACGAACACGGCGGCCTGAATGAGGATCGCCGATAGCGCGGCGACGAACAGATACGCGTGCAGGCGAGCGGTCGACAGCTTCATGGGGCGGCGCTCCGGCAAGTTGCGTGGACAACGATATCGCGTTGACTGTTTTTACCCGCGTGGATTCTGCGAGCACCCGGCGCGCGGCAAGACGTGAGTCCTGGGCAGGGTCATGCGATCGTGCCAGCGCCAAGCTGAAGAGAACCTTAAGCGTCACGCCTTGTAACGACGTTTTTTCGTCGGACAAAATCCTTTGCGCTCCTCTCTAACCAGCGCCTTTCATTGTCTTTCGTTTAGCCTCGATTCCCACGCATCGCGCTAAAGGTCCTTTGCTGCGTATTCAGCGCTTACGTAAGGTTGGCTTAAGCTGACCTCCCTAGTCTTGCAGGCAGCTACCTGTCAGGCAATGCAGTCATGAATCGTACTTATGAATATCGCGGCTACGCGATCCATGTGGGCGTCGAAGCAAATGGCGCCGTCCCGCTCGAACGCACCGAAGTCAAACGCCCTCGCTATGCGGCCGTCGTAACCGTCTCAACCCTTGCGGCTAACGACGCAACGGCGTCCCCCACACGCGCCCTGAAAATAGGCGACGCGGCCGGCATTCCCTTCCAGTCCGATATCGACGCGTTGATGGGCGGCTACAGCGCGGCCTGCCGGCTGATCGACGAGCAGCTCGCCGAAACGGCAACCTGAGTCTACATAAGGCACCCCGCGGCTACCTGATCCTCGCGCCAATAAAAAAACGCGCGACGGCAAGAAGCCATCGCGCGTTTTTCATCAGGACGCCACAAAGGCGTCCTTCGGATTCGCTTAGTCGCGGTTCGCCTGCAACACGGTCAGGGCGGCCATGTTGATGATGCGTCGCACCGTGGAGCTCGACGTGAGCACGTTCACCGGCGCATTCACGCCCAGCAGGAACGGTCCCACCGCCACGTTGCTGCCCGCGCCCGTCTTGAGCAGGTTGTAGGCGATGTTGCCCGAGTCCACGTTCGGGCACACGAGCAGGTTCGCCGCGCCCTTGAGCTTCGAATGCGGCAGGATGCGCAGGCGCAGCGCTTCGTCGAGCGCGCAGTCGCCGTGCATTTCCCCGTCGATTTCGAGGTCGGGATTCTTTTGCGTCACGAGCTTGAGCACTTCGCGCATCTTCGTGCCCGAGGCCGAGCTGCCCGAGCCGAAGTTCGAGCGCGAGAGCAGCGCCACCTTCGGCTGAAGATTGAGCCATTCCATCTGACGCGCGGCCGCCAGCGTGAATTCGGCGATCTGCTCGGCGTTCGGGTTGTCGTTCACGTGCGTGTCGACGATCGCAACCGTGCGCTTGTCGAGCAGCAGAATGTTCATCGCCGCATACGTGTTCGCGCTCGGGTGCATGCCGATCACTTCATCGACGAAGCGCAGGTGGTCGTGATACGCACCCACCGTGCCGCACACCATGCCGTCCGCGTCGCCCAGGCGCACCATCATCGCGCCGATCAGCGTGAGGCGGCGGCGCATTTCCACGCGCGCCATTTCCTTCGAAATGCCGTCGCGGCAACGCAGTTCCCAATAGGTCGTCCAGTACTGGTGGAAGCGCTCGTCGTACTCGGGGTTCGTGACTTCGACGTCTTCGCCGAGCTTCAAACGCAGGCCGAACTTCTCGATACGGGCGAGCAGCACTTCGGGGCGGCCGATCAGGATCGGGCGCGCCAGCTTCTCGTCGACGATCACCTGCACCGCGCGCAGCACGCGCTCTTCCTCGCCTTCGGCGAACACGATGCGCGACTTGCCGCCGTCACGCACGAACTGCTTCGCGGCCGCGAAAATCGGCTTCATGAACGCGCCCGAGTGATACACGAACTGCTGAAGCTCGTTCGTATAGGCGCCGAAGTCGTCGATGGGGCGCGTGGCCACGCCGTCTTCCATCGCGGCCTTCGCAACGGCCGGTGCGATACGCACGATCAGGCGCGAGTCGAACGGCTTCGGAATCAGGTACTTCGGGCCGAAGCGCAGGTCGTAGGCGCCGTAAGCCGCCGCCACCGAATCATTCAGCTCTTCTTCCGCGAGCTTGGCGATCGCATGCACGGCCGCGATTTCCATGTTGCGCGTGATGGTCGTTGCGCCCACATCGAGTGCGCCGCGGAAAATGTACGGGAAGCACAGCACGTTGTTGACCTGGTTCGGGAAGTCCGAACGGCCCGTGGCGAGCACCGCGTCCGGGCGCGCTTCGAGCGCGACCTCGGGGAAGATTTCCGGCGTCGGGTTGGCGAGCGCCAGAATCAGCGGCTTGTCCGCCATCTTCTTGACCATCTCCGCCTTGAGCACGCCGCCGGCCGACAGGCCGAGGAACACGTCCGCGCCTTCGATCACTTCGGAAAGCGAGCGCGCGGAGGTGTCCTGCGCGAAGCGCTCCTTGTCCGGGTCCATCAGCGTCGTGCGGCCCTGGTAGACCACGCCGTCGATGTCCGTCACCCAGATGTTCTTGAGCGGCAGGCCCAGATCCACCATCAGGTCCAGACACGCGAGCGCCGCCGCGCCCGCGCCCGAGGTCACGACCTTGACCTTCGAAATATCCTTGCCCACCACCTTGAGGCCGTTCATGAACGCGGCCGAAACAGTGATGGCGGTGCCGTGCTGGTCGTCGTGGAAGACCGGAATCTTCATGCGCTCGCGCAGCTTGCGCTCGACCGTGAAGCAATCCGGCGCCTTGATGTCTTCCAGATTGATGCCGCCGAAGGTGGCTTCGAGGCTCGCGATGATGTCCACGAGCTTGTCCGGATCGCTTTCGGTGACTTCGATGTCGAACACGTCGATGCCCGCGAACTTCTTGAAGAGCACCGCCTTGCCTTCCATGACCGGCTTGGAAGCCAGCGCGCCGATATTGCCGAGACCGAGCACGGCCGTGCCGTTCGTGATCACGCCCACCAGATTGCCGCGAGCGGTGTAGCGGAACGAGTTCTGCGGATTCTCGACGATCTCCTCGCAGGCCACGGCCACGCCCGGCGTATAGGCGAGCGCGAGGTCGCGCTGGGTGACGAGCGGCTTGCTGGCCGTCACCGAAATCTTGCCCGGGGTGGGAAACTCGTGGTATTCCAGAGCGGCCTGACGATCGGTCTTGTTCATGTTCCTCACTCGATAGGATGGGGCCCGGCTTGCGCGGCTGGAGGCTGGCGCGGCCCGGCGTGTTCGAATGAGGCGATTCTAGAGAGCCCTCATAAGGCGGCCATTTTGATTTAGTATGGGGCCATCATTTTTTGGTAATACCCCCGGTTATCGTGTCTTTCAGTATCGACGAAGTGACGAGGCGGTTGAATACGCGCCTGAAAATGCGCCATCTGGTCCTGCTCTTGCAGATCCGCCAGCACGGCTCGCTCACGCGCGTGGCGGAGCACATGGCGACCAGCCAGCCCGCCGTGACCAATGCGCTGGCCGAAATGGAGAGCATGTTCGGCGCGCCGCTCTTCGAGCGCTCCTCGCGCGGCATGACGCCCACGGCGCTCGGCAACGTGGTGCTCACGCGCGCCCAAGCCATGCTGCACGACCTCGACCACCTCGCGCGCGACATCGAAGCGGTGGTGGCCGGCCACGCCACGCGCGTGCACGTGGGCGTGATTCCATTCATCTCCGGGCGCACGCTGGCCGCCGCGATCCGCCTCACGCAATCGCGCCTGCCGCAACGCGTCACCATGACGATCCACGAAGGCACGAGCGACGCGCTCCTGCCGCAGTTGCGCGACCACACACTCGATATCGTGATCGGGCGGGCGTCTTCGGCCGTGGATGTCTCGCAGTTGCGCTTCGAGGTGCTGCATCAGCAAAAGCCGCGGCTCATCGCCAGCCGGCGGCTTGCCGCGCGGCTCGCGCGCAGCAAGCTCAACTGGGAAAAGCTCGTGGAGCTGGACTGGATACTGGGCGCGCCGCACACGCCCATCCGCGAGCAGATATCCGACCTCTTCCTGCACGCGGGCGTGGCGCCGCCCGTGCCGATCGTGGAGAGCTACACGTCGCGGTTGATCGGCGAAATGATCGGCACGAACGAGAACACCGTGTCGATCGTGCCCGCCGACATTGCCGAGGAACTCGTGCATTTCGCGGGCGTGGCGGTCGTGCCGTACACGCTCGACTGGACGCTGCCGCCCGTCGCCATGTTCACGCGTGCGGGCGCGCTGCGCGACGTGGACGCCACTTTCGGGCAGTCGCTGCGCGAGTTGTATCAGGAAGCGGAGAAGGCGCGGGGTTAGGCCTTGTTCCCGCTAATCACCGGCCCTAAGCCACTTCCCGCAATTCGCTTTCGAGTTCATCGAGTTCCAGCGCATGCGTGCGGTCGTGGTCGAGCAACTCGCGCACGAGTTCTTCCAGCGTCATGCGCCGCACGCCGTCGCGCAGCCCGCAGCGCAACCGCTGCTCGGGCGTGAGGCGCTTGAGCGACGCGCAAAGACGGCGACGTCCTTCGCCGAACTCGCCCATCGCGGCGACGAGATCCTGGCGCATATATTCGCGTTCCTCGGCCAGCGCCGTGCCGTTCACGGAGACGATTTCCGGCAGATGCGACTTGCGCACCGCGCTGAAACGCTCGGCGAAAACGGCATCGAGATCGCGCAAATGGCACGCGTGCTCCAGCAGCGAAAAGCCCGTGCCCTGCGGCCGGCGCGCCCATCGATTCATGGGCGTGCGCTTGACGAGCGCCGTGAAGCGCTCCGGCATCGTTGCGAGCGCGTCGATCACGGCCTCGAACGGCAGCGCGAGCGGCTGCGCGCTGAACACCGCGCCGTAACTGAATAGCGCCCCGCTCACACGCCCGCGCGCCTGCGCGACTTCATGCCCGTGGCGGCGCATCACCTCCGCCACGAGCGCGCCGCAATACTGGCGCGCTGTGGGGTCTTCGCCGATTTCCGGGAATTTTTGCGCGATTTCGCCGGCAACGGCCGCAATCGCGGCCACGCCGACGCGCGAGAGCACCGCGTATTCCGCGTAGCGATACGGCGCGTCGATCAAGGCTTCCAGTTGGCCCGCGAGCGGGGTTGCCTTGAAACGGTCGAAGCGTGAATGCACCTTGCCTCCTAATAGCTCGAAACGTAACGTATCAAAACGATACGTTACGAAACGCGCAAAAGCAAGTGATTCAACGCAAACGGGGCGCAGGTTCCATCGCCCGCGCCCCGCTTGCCATACAACGTCGAAATTCAGCGGATCAGGTCCGCGCCGTCACCACGCGCTGCGTCTCCAGCGTGCCCTCGGCTTGCATGCGCGTCACGAGCATCAGCGCGCAAACCAGCGTGATCAGCACATGCACCACGCCTAGCGCAACCACGGAAAGGATGCTGCCCGTCGCGCTCAGCAGGTACTGGCCGAGAATCGGCGTCGTGCCCGCGAACACCATGCCGCAAATCTGGTAGGCGAGCGAAATGCCCGTGTAGCGCACCTGCGCCGGGAAGGCCTTCGCCAGCATGCCGGCCATGGCCGCGTAGTAGAGCGAGTGGGGAATCGAGGCGAGCGCCATGCCGATCATCGCGAGCTTCGTCGACCCGGTGGCGATCATCGAAAACATCAGCGGCAACGCAACGATCTCGGGCACGAGCATGTAGATGATCGCTTTCTTCAGGTCCATTTTCGTGGCGAGCACCGCACCGAACGGCTGCACGATCAACTGCACGACAATGGCGAACGTGATGACGCTCAGGAATTGCGTGCGGTCGAAGCCGATCGAGGTCACGGCCCACGAAAGCGCAAAGGTGGTCTTGAAGTAGGTGGCGGAAAGCGCGATCACGCAGGCGCCCACGCCCATCGCCACAAGGCCTTTGTGGTGACGCAGCACTTCGCCAATCGGCAGCTTCGCCACCTTGTTCTTCGCCTGCAATTCCTTCATCGCGGGAGATTCGTCCACGCTCATGCGAATGAAAAGCCCCACGCCCACCAGCACCGCCGACATCAGGAACGGCACGCGCCAGCCCCAGGTCATGAACTGGTGATCGGGCAGCATCGAGATCACGAGGAACGCGACCGTGGCGAGCAGATTGCCCGCGGGAGAGCCCTGCTGCGCAAACGCCGAATAGAGAATTTCCTTGCCCTTCGGCGCATGTTCCGAAGAAAGCACGACCGCGCCGCCCCACTCGCCGCCCATTGCAATGCCCTGGGTAAGGCGCAGCAGGATGAGCAGGACCGGCGCGAGCACGCCCACCTGGTTATACGTCGGCAAGAGGCCCATGAGCGTGGTGCAGCCGCCCATCAGCATGAGCGTGACGATCAGCGTTTTCTTGCGGCCCACCTTGTCGCCCAGGTGGCCGAACACGATGCCGCCGATCGGACGCGCGAGAAAACCCACCCAGAACGAGGCGAACGCGGCCAGCGTACCGACCAGCGCATTCGTGGAGGGGAAGAAGAGCTTGCCGAGCACGAGCGCGGCCGCCGTGCTGTACGCGTAAAAGTCGTACCACTCGATCGTCGTGCCGACGAACGATGCGATACCCGCCTTGCGGGCCTGGCGATGCTGGGTGTCGAGGGGAGTTGCTGCCAAGGTACGTCTCCAGATTTCGATTTCGAGCGGCGGTTTCCTGAACGAAACGCGCCGGCTCCGACAGCTTTTTCCAATCGGAAAGCGACTTGGGTCATCACCCAAAAAGGGCTCGATACGACGTTCGAATATCGAACAGTCTTTCAATTAACGAACAACTGCCGGAGGGTGCGGACTATCGGACGGTCGTGCTTTCCCGTCAACCAAGGGATAACCCGTAGCTCGCCCGGGCGCAGAACCAGCCGGGATTGCCGCCATTTAGGTGTTTACCCGTAATCGTATTGTCAGCTGGTTATCGATATGCCGATAATGCTCTCATGGATGTGAAAACAGCAGTGCGCGTCTTCGACGTGATCAACCTCTTTGCCGAAGTGCGGCAGCCGATGATCTACAGCGAGATCGCGCGTCGAACCGAGATCCCCCTGTCGAGCTGCCACGCGTTGTTGCAGACGATGGTGGCCAAAGGCTATCTGTACGCGCCGGGCGTGAAGGCGGGCTACTACCCCACGCAGCGGCTGCTGCATGTCGCGCGCGACATTTGCAGCGAGGACCCGCTCACGCTGATGTTCCAGCCGCTGCTTTCGGCGCTGCGCGACGCTACCGGCGAAACCGCCGCGCTCGCCACGCTCGCGGGCAACCGCGTGGTCTATCTCGACGTGATGGAGTCGCGCCAGAAGATCCGCTACAGCGACGAGCCGGGCGGCTTCATGACGATCGCCAGCGCCGCCGGCAAGGCGCTGCTCGGCGCGCTGGCCCCTGCGGCGCGGCGCAAGTTGCTCGACAGTTGCGCGCCGCAGTTGACGTCGAGCGACGGCTCGGTCATCGAGCGCGCCGCGTTCGAAAGCGAAGTCGACCAGGGCGTGGCGGACGGCTGGCATCGCTCGACGGGCCAGAGCGTGGAAGACGTGGCCGGGCTCGCGCGCGGCTTCCTGATTCATGGCGAGGCATTTGCGCTCGTCATCGGCGCGCCCAAGGCGCGTCTGCTGAAGAACGAGCAGAACGCCGTCAAGGCGCTGCTCGATGTGTACGCGCAAATCCCGCCGTCGCTGCTCGCCGCCTGAGAGCCCTTGGGCGCCCCGGACACCTCGGACACCCGAATGCAGCGATGCGAGCGCGCAACCGGTCCATCCGGCCCGCGCGGCAAAGCTGAAGTGGAGGAAGACAACATGCGTTGGAAGAACCGGCCGGAAGGCTCGAACTGGGGCGACTTCGGTCCCGACGATCAACTGGGGCGCCCCAATCTCATCGGCGCCGAGCAGGTGCTCAAGGGCGCGCAGGAAATTCGCGCGGGCCTCACGTTCACGCTCTCCCTGCCGCTCGACTATCCCGGCGAGAGCAAGCTCAACGTGCGACGCCATCCACCCGTGCTGCGCCCGACATTTCGTGACGGCCTGCCCTATGTGAACTTTCCGTTCGCACGCAACGAAGCGGGCGCAACCGATGTCGTGAGCGACGACCAGGTGCTGCTCTCGCTGCAATACTCCACGCAGTGGGACTCGCTCGCGCACGTGGGCGCACGCTTCGACGCCAACGGCGACGGCGTGGCCGAAAGCGTCTATTACAACGGCTATCGCGCGAACGTGGACGTGGTCGGCCCGGTGGAATACCGCGCCGAGGCGAACTTCGCGCCCCACGCGTGCGGCGGCGAGCATAGCCACGCCGACGTGCTCGGCATCGAGCACCTCGCCGTGAAGGGCATGCAGGGGCGCGGCGTGCTGGTCGATTTCACCGCGCATTTCGGCCGCGAGTTGCGCACCGTGGGCTACGACGACCTGATGCGCGTGATCGAAGCCGACGGCGTGCAGGTCGAGCGCGGCGACATGCTCGTGCTGCGCACCGGCTTCGCGGAGATGGTGCTGGAAATGAACCGCCAGCCCGACGAAGCCGTGCTGGCGAACCACTGTAGCGCGCTCGACGGGCGCGACGAGCGCCTGCTGCAATGGATCAGCGACTCGGGCATCGCCGCGCTCGCCGCCGACAACTACGCCGTCGAACGCTATCCCGCGCGCGCACCGGCCACGCCCGGCGAGCATCCGCTCATGCCGCTGCATCACCACTGCCTCTTCAAGCTCGGGCTGCCGCTGGGCGAGCTTTGGTATCTGCGCGATCTTGCTGTGTGGCTGCGCGAGCACAAGCGCTCGCACTTCATGCTCACCGCGCCGCCGCTGCGGTTGCCGGGCGCGATGGGCTCGCCCGTCACGCCGGTCGCCACCGTGTAATCAATCGATTCGTATTCCTCTGTTTTATTTGCATCCCAGAAGACCATGGCTAAAGAACGAGTCCTGATCACCGGCGGCGCCGCCGGCATTGGCGCCGCGTGCGCCGCGCGCTGCGAGGCCGACGGTTACGAGGCGGTCGTGATCGACCGCGTGGGCGACGGCATCATCGCTGACCTCTCCAGCGTCGAAGCGACCGCCGCCGCGCTCGCCCGCGCGCTGGAAGGCGGCCCGATCACGCGCCTCATCAACAACGTGGGCGTGGTCGTGCCCAACGACGCCGAGCATCAGTCGCTCGACGAACTCGAACGCGCGTGGGCGCTCAACGTGCGTTGCGCGCAGCAGTGCATGCAGGCGCTCCTGCCCGGCATGAAGGCCGCGGGCTTCGGGCGCATCGTCAACATGTCGTCGCGCGCCGCGCTCGGCAAGGAACTGCGCACGGCCTACTCAGCCACCAAAGCCGCGCTGATCGGCATGACGCGCGTGTGGGCGCTCGAACTGGGCGCGTTCGGCGTGACCGCGAACGCCATCGGGCCGGGCCCGATCCGCACCGAACTCTTCGACCGCGCCAATCCGCCCGGCGCGCCGCGCACCGAGGCCATCATCAACGCCGTGCCCGTGAAGCGCGTGGGCACGCCCGACGACGTCGCGCACGCCGCTTCGTATCTGCTCGATGCGCGCAGCGGCTTCGTGACGGGCCAGGTGCTCTATGTGTGCGGCGGCATGACCGTCGGCGTCGCGGGGGTGTGAGAATGACGAACCACGATCCGCGCCCGCCGCGTCAGGCCGGCATTGTCGGCGCGGGCAGCATAGGCGTGGCGTTTGCGATCTGCTTCGCGCGCGCCGGCTGGCGCGTGCGTCTCTACGATCCCGACGCCGCGCGCCGCGCCGCCGCGCCGGAAGAAGTCGCATTGCGCCTGAATGACCTCACGCAATTCGCCCTGCTCGACGAAAGCGCGAACGACATCGCCGCGCGCGTGGAGATCGTCGACACGCTCGAAGCCGCAGCCGCCAACGCCGATCTCGTGCAGGAATGCGCGCCCGAGCGCGCCGAACTCAAGCGCGAGATCTTCGCGCAACTCGACCGCGCAGCACCTCCTGAAGCGATTCTCGCGAGCGCTTCGTCGTTCCTCGCGGCTTCGAAGTTCGTGGATGAAACGTTGGCCGGCCGCGCGCGCTGCCTCGTCGCGCATCCCGGCAACCCGCCTTACCTCGTGCCCGTGATCGAAGTGGTGCCCGCGCCCTTTACGTCCGGCGCGGCTGCCGATCGCGCCATCGCGCTTTACAGCGAAGCGGGCATGAAACCCGTGCGCGTGAAGCAGGAAGTGGAAGGGTTCATCTTCAACCGGCTGCAAGGCGCCGTGTTGCGCGAGGCGTATTGCCTCGTGCGCGACGGCGTGGCGTCGGTGGAGGACATCGACACCGTGATGCGCGAAGGCCTCGGTCCGCGCTGGTCGGTGATCGGCCCGTTCGAGACCGTCGATCTGAACACGCGCGGCGGCATTGCCTCGCATGCGCAGAAGATGGGCCCGTCGTACGAGCGCATGGGCGCCGAGCGCGGTCAGCACGATCCGTGGACGCCCGAACTCGTCGCGCAGGTCGCCGCGGCCAGGCGCGAAGCGCTGCCGCTCGATCAGTGGGACGAACGCGTGGGCTGGCGCGACCGCGAGCTCATGCAACTCGCCCGCCATCGCAAGACCATGAACCGGGACGATTCGTAGACGCCGCAGCCGCGCGAGCAGAGACCCGACAACTATTACGATTCAGATAGAGACACAGCCATGCAGAAAGTCACCGCGTTCTTTACCGAGCTGATGCGCCGGTACTTACCCGATCCCTTTGTTTTCGCCATCGGCCTCACCCTGCTGACGATGGCCCTCGCCGTCATCGTGCAGGGGCAAGCCATCACGGCGCTCACCACGAGCTGGGGCAAGGGCTTCTGGGCGCTGCTCGCGTTCACCACGCAAATGGCGGTGATTCTCGCAATGGGCTATGTGCTCGCCACCGCGCCGCTCACCGACCGCTTCCTCAACCGCCTCGTCGCGCGCGTGAACGACCCGCGCATGGCGATCATCGTCGCGACCCTCGTGGGCGGCATCGGCAGCTATCTGAACTGGGGCTTCGGCCTCGTGGTGGGCGGCATCGTCGCGCGCAAGCTCGCCATGCGCGTGAAGGGCGTGCACTACCCGCTCATCATCGCCTCGGCCTATAGCGGCTTCACGCTCTACGGCCTCGGGCTTTCGGCGAGCATTCCCGTGCTGATCTCCACGAAGGGACATCCGCTCGAAGCGCAGATGGGCATCATTCCGCTCTCCGAAACGATTTTCTCGCCCACCATGCTCATCACGAGCCTCGTGACGATCATCACGCTGCCGCTGCTCAACGCGTGGCTGCATCCGAAGGCGGGCCAGCCGATCAAGGAAATCGACCGCGCGCTCGAAGAAACGCATCAGAAGGCCGCCGCGCTCGGCGTCGATCTCGACGAAGGCAACACGCTCGCCAACCGCCTGAACAACAGCCGCATTCTGAGCTACGTGATCGGCCTGATCGGCATGGGCTATGTCGCGCTGCACTTCGTGCAAGGCGGCTCGATCGACCTGAATCTCATCAACTTCTTCATTCTGTTCCTTGGCATCCTGCTGCTCGGCACGCCGATCCGCTATGTCGAGAAGCTCAACGAAGGCATTCGCACGATCAGCGGCATCATCCTCCAGTACCCGTTCTACGCGGGCATCATGGCGATCATGGCGTCGTCGGGTCTCGTCAATACGTTATCCGAAGCATTCGTGAAGGTCGCGACGCCCGGCACGCTGCCGTTCTGGGGCTTGATCAGCTCGTTCGTCATCAACTTCTTCGCGCCCTCGGGCGGCGGCCACTGGGTCATTCAAGGCCCGTTCATGATCGAGGCGGCAAAGACGATCGGCGCCTCCGTGGGTCATACCTCGACGGCGGTGATGCTCGGCAACGCATGGAACGATCTGGTGCAGCCGTTCTGGATCCTGCCCGCGCTTGCGCTTTCGAAGCTCAAACTCAAGGACATCATGGGCTACACGGTCATCATGATGTTCTGGATCGGCATCGTCTATTCGGTCGCCATTCTCGCCTGGGGCTGATCCGCTCCGGTCCGCCCTTCCCCGAACCCTGTTCCCAACGGAGACCCCCATGCTCTATCTCGTGCACATGCAGGTGCAGATTCCGCACGGCACCGACGCCGCGTTCGCCGACGCCCTGAAAGCGGAAGAAAAAGCGTTTTCGCAGAAGCTGCAACGAGAAGGCAAATGGCGCCACCTGTGGCGCGTGGCGGGCGAATACGCGAACTACAGCGTGTTCGACGTCGAGTCGAACGATGAGCTTCACACGCTGCTTTCCGCGCTGCCGCTCTTCCCGTTCATGAAGATCAGCGTGACGCCGCTCGCCCAGCATCCCTCGGCCATCGCGCCGAACTGAGCGGAGCACGTCATGGCCTTTCTCATCGAAACGTTCGACAAGCCCGGTCACGCCGACGTGCGCGCCCGCGAGCGCGACCTGCATCTGGAATTCCTCGCGCGCCACAAGCCGCTGCTGCTCGCCTGCGGCGCGAAGCTCAACGACGATGGCAGCGGCGCGGGCGGCGGCATTTATATCGTCGATGTCGAAACGCGCGAGGAAGCCGAGCGCTTCATCGCGCAGGACCCGTTCACGCTCGTCGACCTGTTCGAGAGCGTGAGGATCGTCCGCTGGCGCAAGGCTTACGTCGACGGGACCTGTTACCTGTAAGCCCCCCCGCGCGCGCGTCGCGCAGCCCCTCTCGCGCACTCCCCTCGGAAGGCGCCGTGCTCCCCCGTGCGGCGCCGGTTTGGCCCGGTGTGTGCCTTGCGCACGCCGGGCCGTTTTTCTTTTCGCTCCGGGCGCTATTTGCGCGACATCAACTAGAGAGCATCTGCCTGGCCGTCGCCATGCGTGGGATTACGGGAAGGCGCTTGTCCTAATACGCCTGGGTCCGAGGACAGCAACCGTCTTCGCCCGTGAATTCGGCGGATTGATCCAGATTCCTTTCAAGGCCACTTGCACCGACGCAATTGCGATTTACGGTGACAGGAATCAACAGGTTTTCAGCAACCATCCAATGGGATCGCCCTGCACGACACACCCACGCCGCCATCCTGCCCATTTATCCCGCATCAATCTCCAGGGCTTCCACCAGGTGTGATCCAGAAACATCGGAGCACTAAACTACGCGCCGTTGTTTGACAACACTCATCAACCAACCACGTTGTCAAATAACTTGCTTGCGTCATCCAACCTGCTCACCGCTTTCCGATGGGATCACATATGGAACCCTGCCGCGAACTGGAACCCCTTCGTCCGGAGCGCCCAAGCGCGCTCAATCTTCTTCGTGCGGGGCTGCCAGGTCCAGCATGGCTCAGCGCGTTCGCCGTCACGCTCATGCTCGCCGCCTGTGGGGGCTCGGACTCGCCCACGGAAAAAAGCGGCGGCGACAGTGTGAGCAACGACGGCGCAGCGGCAGTCGTCACGCCCGCCTCCGCCGCCAGCGATGCGGCTGCCGCCGCCAATACCCCGGCAAGCGATGCGTCACCTGAACCGGTTGCGCCCGCAACCGGTTCGTCGAGCACCGCTGGCGCAGACACCGGATCAAACAGCAGCGGCGCAAACAGCGGTACATCCGGTAGCGGCGCGAACGGCGACGGCTCCACCGGCGCCGCAACCGATGGCGGCACGTCGACCGGCAACGGCTCGGGCAACGGGGGCAACGCGGACAACGGCAGCTCCGGCTCGACAACGCCCGCTTTCCAGGTCGGCACGACGACGACGGACAGCGACCTCCCGCCCGAGCCCTCGCTGCCAACGGCCGCGCAGATTTGCGCAACGCTCACCGCCAACCTCGCGACGCTGCCAAGCGGCCTGCTGCCCGACAGCGCAGACGCCGCCAACACCGCACCCGACACCACGCGCATCCAGACCGCGCTCACGAGCTGCGCCAACGCGAGCAGCACCGGACTAGCCACCAACAAGGCCGTGCGCCTCGCCTCGGGCCCGAACGGCGCGAATGCGTTTCTCTCCGGCCCGCTCACGCTGCCAAGCGGCGTGACGCTCTGGATCGACCGCCGCGTGACGCTGTTCGCCTCGCGCGATCCACGCCAGTTCGACAAGACCAAAGGCACGCCCACCTGCGGCACCATCACGGCGAGCGACAACGGCTGCACCGCGCTCATTACGGCGTCGAAAACGAGCTACAGCGCCGTGATGGGCGACGGCACGATCGACGGCCGCGGCGGCAGCCCGCTCGTGAGCAGCGTGCCCGGCGACACCGCCTTGCTCCCGCGGCCGGACGGCACGGCCATGAGCTGGTGGGACATCGGCTGGAAAGCGAATGTCGTGCTCAACGCATCGCAGAACAATCCGCGGCTCATCCAGATCAACAACGGCCGCAATTTCACGCTCTACCGCATCACGTTGCAGAACGCGCCCAAGTTCCACGTCGTTCCGAGCGGCGTTGACGGGTTCGTGGCGTGGGGCGTGAAGATCTATACGCCGACCGCGCCCTACGAGGCGATGACCAATTACCTGGGCGTCCCCTATAGCACGCTCAATGCGAAAAACACGGACGGCATCGACCCCGCAAGTTCCGGGCCGATCACCAGCAATCCCGGCAACCCCGGCAGGCTTGCAGGCGACGCGAGCAACATCCTGATCGCCTACACGTCGATCCGCACCGGCGACGACAACGTCGCGATCAAAGGCGGCACGGCGCCCGTCAACGGACGCACCTATAACGTGACGATCGCGCACAGCCACTTCTACGAGGGCCACGGCATGTCGATAGGCAGCGAGTCGGCGGGCGCGGACAACGGCGCCGTGAACAGCGACATCGCGGCGATTAACGGCGTGTACCCGAGCATCAGCAACGTGAATGTCTACGACCTCTCGATCAACGGCGCGGACAACGGCCTGCGCATCAAGTCGGACTGGAGCCGCAGCGGTCTCGTCTCGAACGTCCGCTATTCGAACGTTTGCATACGCAGCCCGCAGGCGCTGGTTTTCTCGCCCTACTACAGCCCGACGACAAACGCGGGACTCTATCCGAACTTCCGCGACATCACGCTCGACGGCGTTCGCATCGTCAACGCTTCGGGCTACACGTTGCAGGGCTTCAACTCGACAAGTGCCCTGCTTTCGGGCTCGGGATGGAAAGCCGGCGCGAGCGGGCTGCCGAATCCGCCCGTCGTGAACCCCTTGCTGATCACGCTGAACAACGTCGTGGCGGACGCCGCTCCGAACGCGTTCACGGCCGCCGACGCACAGATATCAGTGGGTGCGGGCGGTACGACACTGCCGTTGCAGAACCTCGGCAACGGCGTGAGCGTGACGCAAACCACGGCCGGCCCGGCGAATCCGCCCGTAGATTGCAGCCTCGCGTTCGCGCCGTTCCCCGGACGTTGAGACGATGGACGCATCGGCCGGGCACATCGATTGCTGGGCTGGTGCGGCGACAATCCATCGAGTCGCGCGGCCCGCAACGCCGCGCGCTCACGCGAGGAGGAAATCGATCATGCTCAAGCTGGCTCTGTTCTTCGCCGTGGTGGCCGTCATCGCGGCCTTGTTCGGCTTCACGGGCGTGGCGGCCGGGGCGGCCGCCATTGCCAAGATCCTGTTCTTTATCTTCCTGGTGCTGTGCGTGGTCTTCCTCGTGATCGGCTTCGTGGTCGCGAAGAAGGTCGTCGACTAGCCGGCGCCGTTCAGGCTGCGCGCTGGTAGTACAGGTTTTGCGGATGGCGCGCCTGTGCGAAGAAGAACCAGCGCTCCGCGAGGAGCCCCAGGTACTGCACGACGCACGCCGCGAGGAGCAGTGTCGCGGAAAGCGGATGGAGCCCCTGCGCAACGAGCGCGAGCGGCACGAGGAACGCGCCCAGCAGAAAGCCCCACTTCACGCGGCGCAGGGTCGCGTCCGACTGGCCGTGAAAGAACTCGCGCAGGTTGAACGCGCTTGCCGTGAAGCCGCGCGAAATCTGCCGCACCTTGCTCGCTTGAATACCGGTGGCGCTTTGCAGCGTCGAGCGCGGGCGCAAGCGTTCATTGCGCGCGAGCGTGGCCACGCGACTCACGCAGCCGGCCACCGTGAGCACGCATGCGGCGAGCCCCAGGCCCGGTGCGATATCGGGCGCGAGCCACGCGGCGCACGCCGTTGCGATCGTGAAGCCCGAAGCGCAACCGAGCAGCAGGAAGTTCACGAGCGTGAGCGGCGTGGCCCACTCCTGAAGGAAGCGCAGGCACGCGTAGATCATCGCAGTGCAGAAGAAAAGCCCGAGACTCGCGAGCACGGCAAGCGCGCCGATGGCGAGCGACCACGGCGCATTCATCCAGTGAGCGAGCCCGTACAGAAACGTCGTGCCGAGAAACACGGGCAGCGCGAGGCATTCGCGCGAGAGCCACGAAGTGCGCCACATGGCAACCGCGCGCCACGCGCGCTCCGGGTGACCCAGATGGAAGAACGACGCGAGGAGCCCCAGCCCGCCGAGCACGAGCGCGAGCGCCGCGCCGAATTCATAAAAGGACGGCGGCACGTGAAGTAACGCATTCCAGGCGGGATGCAAACGCATGAGCAGTTCCGCGCCAAAAAGCGCGATTACGAGCCCCTGGCCCGCACCCGAAAGCGTGGTCAGGAAGACAACGGAAAATGCGGGTCTCATTTAAATCTCCTGGGTCGCCGCGGGGCGCGTGCGAGCGAACAGCGACTTCACGCGGGTTGCGAGGGCAGCCAGATTGAGCTTGCCCGCATCCGGTTGCTGATTGCGCTGATCGCGCTGATCGGGCCGCTTCGTGCGCGGCGCGGCCGGCGCGCCGCGCCGGATCGCCAGGCTCACGAGGTCGATCGGTGCGCCCGAATCCGGCGCATTCACGGGTGCGGCCGCCGATGCCTCGCCGCCGCATCCGCATGAACCTGAGCCGCAACCGCTCGCGGTCTTCTGGCGAGGCAGATAGTGGTTGGACGGCTTCGTCCCCCACTCCGGCATGAGCTGATAGCCGCCGCGCGCCTGGATCGCCTTCGAGGCATCCGACTCGGGATCGTGGATGTCACCGAAAATGCGCGCCGATGTCGGGCACGCGAGCACGCAGGCCGGCTTGCGGTCGCGTTCGGGCAGCGCTTCGTTGTAGATGCGGTCCGCGCACAGCGTGCACTTGGTCATCTCCTGGCGGGCTTCGTCGAGTTCGCGCGCGCCATAGGGGCAAGCCCATGAGCAATACTTGCAGCCAATGCACTTGTCGTAGTCGACGAGCACGAGCCCGTCTTCCTTGCGCTTGAAGCTTGCCCCGGTCGGACACACCGGCACGCACGGCGGATCTTCGCAATGCAGGCACGATTTCGGAAAGTGGATGGTGTCCGAGTCCGGAAACTCACCGGCTTCATAGGTCTGCACGCGGTTGAAGAACGTGCCCGATGGATCGGCGTCATAGGGCCGCACATCGGAGAGGCTGCCCGCCTGACCCGAGGTATTCCACTCCTTGCAACTCGTCACGCAGGCATGGCACCCCACACAAACGTTCAGGTCGATCACCAGCGCCATTTGAGTCATTTCGGGGTCCTCCTTACTTGCGCTTCGCGGCATTGCGCAGACGCGCGGCGAATGCGCCGCGCCCCGCGAAATACGCCTGGATCCGCCCGACCGGCCCGGTCGAGCCCGGCAGGGGCTGCATCGGCGCGAACTGCGGCAATGTGTGGTCGGCATCGGCCTCGGCCGGATAGACGCGCACACGCACGTCGTACCACGCGGCCTGCCCCGTGACCGGATCGGAGTTCGAGACGCGCCGCGCGCCGTCGCCGGTGGGCAGTTCCTCGGTGATCAGGTGATTGAGCAGGAAGCCGCGTTGCGATTCGTTGGCGTCGGGGCCCAGATTCCACGCGCCGGCCGCCTTGCCGATGGCGTTCCAGGTCCACACCGTGCCGGGCTCGACGGCTTCGCTGTAACGCGCCATGCAGCGCACCTTGCCCCATTGCGATTCGACGTAGATCCAGCCGCCGTCCGCGATGCCGCTTGCCTGCGCCGTGCGCGGATTGACGTACAGATAGTTTTCGCCGTGAATCTGCCGCAGCCACGCGTTTTGCGAGTCCCACGAGTGATACATGGCCATGGGGCGCTGCGTGATCGCCGCCAGCGGGAAGCGTTCGAGATCGGTCGTGGCGAGTTCCAGCGGCGCATACCAGAACGGCAGCGGATCGAAATAACGCTCTACGCGCTCGCGCAAATGCTCCGGCGGCCTGCGCCCCTGCGTCTTGCCCTGCGCCGCGAGCCGGAACTTCTGCATAACGTCCGAGTAGAGCTGGATAAGGATAGGCTCGCCAAACTTGCGAAAGCCCTTCTCGACCGCGAACTGCAAGTATGGCCCGTTCACGTTGCGCATGTACTGAATCTCCTCGGGCAACGTGTAGTGGAATACGCAGTTATGCTTCGCATACTGCTCCCACTGGTCCGGGTTCGGCTCGCCCACGAGCGCCTTGTCGCCATCCTTGCCGCGCCAGCCGATCAGGAAGCCGACGCCCGAGTCCGGCGCGGTCTGGAAGTTGACGACAAAGTCCGGATAGTCCTTGAACTTGCGTTCGCCGTCGGCCTTCATGAAGGCGGGCAACTTCAGGCGGCCCGCGAGTTCGACGAGCACTTCCTGGAACGGCCGGCATTCGCCGGTTCGCGGCAGCACGGGCACGCGCACGGAATCGATGGGCCCGTCGAATTCGGAAATCGGCCGGTCGAGCATCGACATCGCGTCGTGGCGTTCGAGGTAAGTCGTATCCGGCAGGATCAGATCGGCGAACGCCGTCATCTCCGACTGGAAGGCGTCGCACACCACGAGGAACGGAATCTTGTACTGACCGTCGGGCCCGCGGTCGGTCAGCATCTTGCGGACCTCGCCCGTGTTCATCGACGAGTTCCAGGCCATGTTGGCCATGAAGATCAGCAAGGTGTCGATGGGGTACGGGTCGCCCCGCCACGCGTTCGTGATGACGTTGTGCATCAGCCCATGCACCGCGAGCGGATACTCCCACGAGAAGGCCTTGTCGATACGCACCGGCTCGCCCGTTTCGTCGATGAAAAGATCGCCGGGCGCGGCGGGCCAGCCGAGCGGGCCGGAAGGCAGCGGCGTATTGGGCTTGACATCGTTCGGACTGCTGGGCGGTTTCGCCGAGGGCGGCACGGCGCGCGGATACGGCGACTTGTGCCGGAAGCCGCCCGGCCGGTCGATGGTGCCGAGCAGCGACATCAGCACAGCGAGCGCACGGATCGACTGAAAGCCGTTTGAATGCGCGGCCAGCCCGCGCATGGCGTGAAACGCGATGGGGTTGCCCGTCACGCTCTCGTGCCTCACGCCCCAGGCGTCGGTCCATTCGATCGGCAGCGTGATCTTGTGCTCGCGCGCCGTTTGCGCCATTTCGGCCGCGAGGCGGCGAATGGTGTGCGCCGGGATGCCGGTGATCGCCTGCGCCCATTCCGGCGTCGTTTCGGCCACGCGCTCGCGCAGGAGCGCGAACGAGGGCGCGACGGGCGTGCCGTCGTCGAGCACATAGCGGCCGTCGAGCGCGGGCTGAGCACCCGGTGCGTGGTGCGGCACCGCCCGGTTCGAGTTCACGTCCCACCACAGGTGGTTTTGCGGGAACAGCGGATTGCTCACCGCCTGGGAGGGGTCCTCCACGAACAGGCCAAACGTGTCGCTTTGCTCGCGCATGTCGAGCAGTTCGCCCGCGTTGGTGTAGCGCGCGACGAATTCATGATCGTACGCGTCGGCCTTGATCAGTTCATGAATCAGCGCCATGAAAAGCGCGCCGTCCGTGCCGGGGCGAATGGGCACCCACTCGTCGGCAATGGCCGCGTAACCGGTGCGCACGGGATTGATCGCGATGAAACGACCGCCCGCGCGCTTGAACTTCGAAAGGGCAATCTTCAGCGGATTCGAATGGTGGTCCTCCGCCGTGCCGATCATGAAAAACAGCTTCGCGCGGTCGAGGTCCGGGCCGCCGAACTCCCAGAACGAACCGCCGATCGTGTAGATCATGCCCGCCGCCATGTTCGCCGAACAGAAGCCGCCGTGCGCCGCGTAGTTCGGGGTGCCGAACTGCTTCGCGAAGAGGCCCGTGAGCGCCTGCATCTGGTCACGGCCCGTGAACAGCGCGAATTTTTTGGGGTCGGTTGCGCGCAGGTGCGCGAGACGTTTTTCCAGCGTGTCGAGCGCCACCTCCCACGAAACCGGCTCGAACTGCGCCTCGCCGCGCAGCGCGCCCTCTTTGCGCATGAGCGGCTGCGTGAGCCGCGCCGGCGAATACTGCTTCATGATCCCCGACGAGCCCTTTGCGCAGATCACCCCCTGATTGAGCGGGTGCTCCGGGTTGCCGTCGATATAGCGAACCTCGCCGTCGCGCAGGTGCACGCGAATACCGCAGCGGCACGCGCACATGTAGCAGGTCGTGGTCTTGATATCCAGCTTTTCGTCTTGCGTTCGGGTGCCGTGGTCCACGAGGGGCCTCCATTTCCGTCAGGTGCAGGTGCGGGCGCGTCCGGCGCACGCAGTCCATGCGGAAGAAATGGTATGCCCGCGTGCTTGTCTGCTCAACCTTGCATTTCGGATATCAGTCATCACGGTTTCCGATACTTTCCATCAGCTTGCGGCGCATCATGGCAAACCGTAGATGGATGATTTGTCAACCACATGAGCGAGCATGGCACGCTACGTTCATGAAGCGATTGCATCAGAAAGCTAAACGAAGTTTCATTTTTCGGGCCATTTTCGACACGTCCGCGTCATCGCCCTTGCCTAAATTCTCGGTTCCGCCACACAGCCTGAATCATCTTGAATCGGATTCCTGATCATGACCTTCGTCCGTGCCTGCGGTGATTCATCCTTTTCTACGGGACCGAAATGAAAAAAGCGTTGTTGAACATCCTTGCTCTCGCCGCCGCGGCAGTCTCCGCGGGCGCTCACGCGCAAAGCAGCGTCACGCTCTACGGCACGATCGACGCCGGCCTCGACTACGTGAGCAACCAGAAGTCGTCCACCGGCCACGGCCCAACGTGGGGCATGCAGTCCGGCAACGTGAGCACGAGCCGCTGGGGCCTGCGCGGCGCAGAAGATCTGGGCGGCGGCCTGAAGGCGGTGTTCGACCTCGAGAACGGCTTCTCGGTGGTCAACGGCAAGGGCTCGAACGGCGGCTATATTTTCGGCCGGCAAGCGTGGGTGGGTCTCTCCAGCGACCAGTACGGCACGCTCACGCTCGGCCGCCAGTACGACGCGCTGGTGGACATGATCGCACCGATGTCGGCCACGGGCTCGGGCTTCGGCGGCAACATCGCGATGCACCCGTTCGACAACGACAACCTGAATAACGACGTGCGCATGAACAACGCCGTCAAGTTCCGCAGCGCGATTTACGCGGGCTTCCAGGTGGAAGGCGCCTATGCGTTCAGCAACCAGGGCGGCGGCTTCTCGAACAACAACGCCTACACGATGGGCGCTTCGTGGAACGGCGGCCCGATCAATCTGGCCGTGGCGTACTTCCAGGGCAACGAGCCCGGCTCGACCACGAACGGCGCACTGAGCGCGGGCAGCGGCACCGACAACGACCCGATGTTCGTGGCCGAGCGTACGCGCACGCTCGGCGCGGGCGGCAGCTACACGATCGGACCGGCGAAGGTCGGCCTCGTGTTCACGCGCACGATGGTCGCCTCGCCCACGCAGATCGCCCAGGGCGGCTCGCTCAACGCCTTCAACGCCGACTACCTGACGTTCAATAACTTCGAAGTGAACGGCCGCTACTCGCTCACGCCGCAACTGAGCCTGGGCGGCGCGTACACCTACACGGACGGCTCGGTCAGCCGCACGGAAGGCAACGCCTCGCCGCACTGGAACCAGTTCATGCTTCAGGCCGACTATGCGCTCAGCCGCCGCACCGATCTCTATCTGGAAGGCGTGTATCAGCGTGTTTCCGGCGCGCAGGGCATTCCGGTGCTCGGCAACGCGTCGATCTACAACCTCGCGGCATCGTCGAGCAATACGCAGGCGGTCGTCGCGGCGGGCATGCGCCTGAAGTTCTGAAACCGTGTTTGTGCTTTGCCGGCGTTAGCGCTGGTTTAGCGCGCCAGGAGCCGCGAGTCGATCGAGTCGCGGCTCCTGCTATTTTGGCGTTCTTTTTTCGGGTCCGACTGCATCAGCAATCCGCCGATATTCATTCGCCTGGCACCCGAGTCCCGCATTCTTGACCATTCCTGTACATTGCGGCACGCGAACTGCGTCATACTTGTCGCCCTGTTGCCGCGCGGTTCATCGTGGCGCCAGGTTTGCCAACAGGCCAACTTCTGTGACAAAGGATAGAGAAATGAGTATCTTTGGTGACATCGTCAACAAGCTGTTCCACAAAGCCAAGCCGGATGCCGCGCCGCCCGCCGTCGAACCGACGCCGGACCCCGCGGTCGCCCAGGCCGCCTCGCCCGACTCCGCTGCCGCACCGGCACCGGCGCCGCTGGCCGATGTGGACGTAGCCGCCGTGATGGACCAGTTGGTCTCGGAAAGCGGTCAGACGTTGAACTGGCGCACGTCCATTGTCGACACGATGAAGGCGCTGGGCGTCGACAGCAGCCTCGAGCACCGCAAGCAACTCGCGCAGGAACTCAAGTTCTCCGGCGACATGAACGACTCGGCTTCGATGAACGTCTGGCTGCACGGCCAGGTGATGACGGCGCTGGCCGCTAACGGCGGCAAGCTGCCCGCCGATCTGGCCGGCTAATCAGGCCGTCCCGACAGGGGTCCGCTTCACCCCGCCACATTCAACACGCATGAATGGGTGGCGCGGTCCCCGCCGCGCTGGCGCACGGGCCCGCAAACGCCCGGCGCAGCCAGGCGTTTATTCGTAACGCTGCTGCGCTGCGGACCATTTGAACGTGCGCCGCCATTTCCCGCCCCCTTTCGCCCGAAGCTGAAGATCGTGATAGCCGCCGGTCACGGTGGGAAGAACGGTGAGCGCGTTCGCCGCGTCCGATACGTCGTGGCTACGTGTGCCGTCTTTGTGCCAATCGCCCGCGAGCATCTTGTCGAACGCCATCGGCTGCGCGAAGACGACGCGCAGCGTCTTGCCGTCGATCGCGAAGAGATACAGCGCTTCGAAATCGGCGCCGCCGCCCGCGTAACCCTCGCTCCATCCTGCACGCACGCCAAACGCGTAGTCGCCCGTACGAAGCTGGTACGCCGCGAGATCGAAGCGGGACCAGGTGGACGGCATGGCTTCCTGCGGGCTCGCCGCGTCACCTGAGTCCAGCGCGACCGGCAGATCGATGTTCGTGTTGCTCCAGTCGGTTGGTGTGGCGACAGGCGATTCGGTTCGCGCCACGAGCCGCGGTGCGCCCGCGCCGGTGCTTTCAAACACGCCGAACCATACCCGCCGCGTGTCGTTGTCGTTGCCGCCGAGATCCTCGCACGAGCCCGGTGAAGACTTCAGCGCGGTTGCGGCAAGTTCCGGACTGTTCGCGAGACAGATCACGGCGACATAGCTGTTCGGCCGCGCGGGCCAGGGCTTCGCGCCCGCGAGCACGACGCTGCGCACGTCCTGATCCGGCGCCAGTTGCTCGACGAGCAATGCGGGGGTGAAGCCTGCGGGCAGCTTTGTGCCGAAGCCGTCGGGTTGCGGGGCGCCGCCCATCGACTGGTCGAACATTTTGCGGGCGTCCGTGGTGTGCATGGCGCCGCGCACGCCGGAAAGGGAATGCACCGTTGTGTCCGCGTACGCGGTGGCGCCATATGCCGCGAAAGTGAAAGCTGCGAGAGCGAAAGAGTGACGAAGCGGCGCGCGATGTGTCATGGCAAGAGCATGAATTGAATTGCGCACCATTATCGCGGAGCGGATTGCGGTTTCATCCTGTTTTTACCCGGCCGCGCGCCTCGGCCATCACTGTTGCGACCCGTTCGGCATAACGCGTCGGCAGACGGTCCGCCTCGGCGCAAAAAAGGACGCAATGAAGGGGGCGATAAAGGATGTCATCGCGAGGTCATGCAGGCGCGCCATCGTTGCGCCTACACTCACCCTGCGATGCTTGCGCCCGCGCGCATCAGTCATGCTCGGCCGCCGGAGCAGGCTTCGCCCTTCCGCTCGCGAGGCGAGACAACATGACGAAAAAAGACATCCCCGAGAATACCGCCACCGAGGCCGCCGGCGTATCGCGCCGTGGCTTCCTCAAGCTCGCGGGCGCTTCCGGCTTCGCGAGCGCGGCCGGCGCTTTCGCGGGCGGCGCGAAAGCCGACGCCGCCACGCCCGACGGCACACCCGAGCAAGTCCACCTCACGTGGGGCGACGACCCCACGCACGAAGTCGTCGTTTCGTGGGCCTCGCTCGCCGCCTCCACGAATCCGCGCGTGATCTACAGCGCCGATCGCGGCCGCCGCGAGACGGTGCACGCCGTTCAGCGCACCTATACGGACGGTCTCACGGGCGTCGTCGTGTTTGCTTATCACGCGCGTTTGCGCGGCCTGGCGCCGGCCACGACCTACCGCTACGAAGTCACGGCCGACAACGACAGCCGTGCAGGCAGCCCCTTCAGTTCGAGTTTCGCCACTGCACCGCGCGGACGTGCACCGTTTCGCTTCACGAGCTACGGCGACCTCGCCACGCCGAACACCGGCTGGGTGCTCTCCTCGCCGCAAAGCCGCTTCGCCGTGGAAGCGGTGGAGCGCTTCCAGCCGCTCTTTCATCTGCTCAATGGCGACCTCTGCTACGCGAACCTGAATCCCGCGCACCAGACCGAAGTGTGGCGCGACTTCGCGAACAACAATCAGACCTCGTCGGCGAACCGGCCGTGGATGCCCTGCCCCGGCAATCACGAGATCGAGTTCTACAACGGCGCACAAGGCCTCGATTCTTATCTCACGCGCTATACGCTGCCCGATAACGGCACGCGTTTCGCGGGCCGCTGGTACAGCTTTCGCGTGAGCAATGTGCTGTTCGTCTCGCTCGACGCCGACGACGTGGTCTATCAGGACGCCGCCGCCTTCGTGGCCGGCCCCGCGCCGCTCACGCCCGCCGCGAGCACGGGCAACGCGCCCATCGCGCCGGGCACGTCGTTCTATGTGCGCGGCTACAGCAACGGCGAGCAGACGCACTGGCTCGAACGCACGCTCAAGCAGGCGAAGCACGACGACGACATCGACTGGATCGTGGTGCAGATGCACCAGGACGCGCTCAGTTCGTCGAAAACGGGGAATGGATCGGACAAGGGCATACGCGAAGCATGGCTGCCGCTTTTCGACCGCTATGGCGTGGACCTTGTGGTGTGCGGCCACGATCACGACTACGAGCGCAGCTACCCGGTGCGCGGCTGCAACCATCACGCGGGCGTCGATGCGAAAACGGGCGTGAGCGTCGACACGCTCCAGCCGCGTCCCGTCACGCACGCCCAGGGCGCGGGCAACACGTTTGACACGAGCCACGGCACGATCCACCTGATCCTCGGTGGCGGCGGCACGAGCGCACCGCTCGACGTGTATGGCGTGGATGTGGGCAACGGCAATCCGCAGGCACAGGTGTTCACGAAGCCCAACCACCCGGTGCCGGGCACGACGGCAGGCGCCTTCGTGCGTCCGACGGCCGACGCGCTCGAAGACGCCATCTGGTCGGCGCAGCGCGATACGGGCACGGGCTACGGCATCGCGGTGTTCGACGTCGACCCCGGCACGCATGGCGGCAAGACGACGATCACGATGAACTACTATCACGCACCGGGCGCGGATCAAACGCCCACCGGCAACTACGAGTTGTTCGAAACGATCACGCTCGCGAAGTCGCGTTGAAGTTGCGTTGCAGTTGCGTCCAATTTCGGCGCGGCGTAGAAGCAAAAACGCGGGGCGCTTGCGCCCCGCGTTGCTATCCAACTGATCAAACTGCCGCGAACGCTTCTTCCGGCTCACGCACCGGCAGCGCATTCCCCGCCAGCCGCCGATAACGCGAGAGCGCCCACAACGGGAAATACGCCGTATACCCGTGATACTTGAGGTAGTAGATGCGCGGGAACCCCGGCGCGTTGTGCGAGCGATGCCACCAGAACCCGTCGCCCCCCTGCACGCCGAGCAGATAGCTCACGCCGCGTCGAACCGATTCGGATTCCCAATCACCGAAGGCCATTTGCGCGAGCAGCGCCCACGCCGTGAAGTTCGACGCACTTTCGCCACCGTTCGTACCCGCGAGCCGCGCATCGATATAGCTGTCGTTGGTCTCGCCCCAGCCGCCGTCCGCGTTTTGTTGCGCACGCAACCAGGCGAGCGCACGCGCGATATACGGTTGCCGCGGGTCTTCGCCCGCGAGCGCGAGGCCCGCCAGCACGCTCCACGTGCCGTAGATGTAGTTGGTGCCCCAACGGCCCCACCAGCTGCCGTCGGGTTGCTGCGTGGCCTTCACGTACTCGATGGCGCGCGCGAGCGCCGGCTTGTCCTCGGCGCGGCCCGTCACGCCGAAGCACAGCAGTACGCGCCCCGAAACATCTTCGGTAGGCGGATCGAGCAGCGCGCCGTGGTCGGCAAACGGGATAGCGTTCAGATAGAGGCGATCGCAGTCGGCGTCGAAGGCCGCGAAGCCGCCGTTGCGCGATTGCAGGCCCCGCATCCAGTCGAGCGCGAGCGTCACGCGCCGCGCATACGGGTCCACGCCGGTTTCGCGCGCCTGTGCGAGGCCGCGTCGATGCAGCATGGCCACGACCACGGCCGTATCGTCGATGTCGGGGTAGTACGGGTTCTCGTACTGGAAAGCCCAGCCGCCAGCCGGCGTGTCGGGTCGCGCGTTCTCGATCCAGTCGCCGCGCACGTCATCCACCTGGCGCTCGGCCAGCCACTCGTAAGCCCGCGTGATGCGTTGCTGCAACTCCCGATCGGAAATCGTCGCCGCGGCGGGTTCGGCAGGCGTGACGGTGCGGGCCTGCTCCAGCGCCATCGTGCTCCACGCGGTGTCCCATACGGGCGAAAGACAAGGCTGGCAGTAGACGCTGCCGTCGGGCCGCTCGATGAGCAGCTTTTCCAGCGCATCTTCGCAGTCGCGGCGCAGCGGGTGATCTTCAGGATACCCGAGCACCTGCATCATCTGGTAGCTGTAGACGATGGGCGGAAAGATGCCGCCCATGCCGTCCTCGCCGTTCATGCGCTCGGCGCACCAGGCCTCGGCGTGCTTGATGGCGCGCCGGCGCAGCGCGTTCGGCAGCAGCGGCTCGATACGGCGCAGCACGCGGTCGGCCGCAAGAAAGAACCGGCGGATGCCCTTGCCGCGTGGGAAATATTCGCTCTCCTCGTCGGGCGGCGTCACGAACAGTTCGGCGATCGAGACGTTGTGCGGGTTCGCCGCGCGCGCCTTCAGCGAGCACAGCGCGAGCAGCGGCACCATGGTCGTGCGCGCCCAGTAGGCGACCTTGTACATCGAGATCGGCACCCATTTGGGGAACAGCACGAACTCGATCGGCATGAACGGCGTGGCGCGCCACGGCACCTGGCCGAAGGTGGCGAGCAGGATGCGCGTGAACACGTTCGACTTCGCCGCGCCGCCGAGCTTCAGGATGGTTTCGCGCGCGCGCACCATGTGCGGCGCGTTGGCGGCGTCGCCCGCCGCCTTCAGCGCGAAGTACGCCTTCACGCTGCACGAGACATCGGGCGCGCCATCCACGTAAAGATCCCACGCGCCATGCGTCTGCAAACGCTGAATGTCGCGCAGGTAGCGCGCCATCTTTTCCTGGCGGACCCCGTCGACCTTGCCCATGAAATGCATCATGAGGATGTATTCGGCGGTGATCGTGGCGTCCGATTCGAGTTCGAAGCACCAGCTTCCGTCGTCGTCCTGCATCCGGACGAGCGCTTCGCGGCCGCGAACGATCGAGGCGTCGAGCGCAGCCATGGACGCCGCCGAGGCGGAGAATGGCGAGTTGGAATTTTTCATCGGCGAATCATACCATCCGTACGGAATGTTTAGCCGCCACGCCCGCAATGGTATGATCGGCTCCATGAAAGACTCCTCCGTCAAGGCGCCGGCGCGCGCGACACGGCGCGGCGCGAAGGCGGCTGACGCGGCGCCCGCGGCGGCCACCCTCACCGCCGCGACTCCCGATTCCCCAAAGGTCTCCAAGGTCCCGAAGCCCTCGAAGGTAGTCAAATCCCCTTCCCCGCGCGACGACGCCACGCCGCCCACGGACGCACCCGCCGCCGGCACGCGCCGCAAGAAAGCCCCCATCCAGGTGCGCGCCCAGCTCTTGCAAGCCGCCTCCGATATCGCCACCGACCAGGGCGTGCCGTCCGTCACGCTCGACGCCGTGGCCGAACGCGCGGGCGTCACCAAGGGCGCGCTGCAATATCACTTCGCCAACAAGCAGGGCTTGCTCGACGCCCTCTTCGAGCAGACGCTGGAGCGCTTCGAGCAGCAGATGCACGCGCGCATCGAGGCGGGCGTGGCCGCGGGCGCGCCGCAGCACGGCGCCGCCGCGCGCGCGTACCTGCACACCACCATCGACGAAACGAGCCCGGCGGCCAGCACCAACGTGCTGCGCGTGCTGGTGGCCGCGATGATGACCGACCCCGCGATTCGCGAGCGTTACGCAGCGCCCATGCGCAAGTGGACGCGCCCCGACCCGCTGCCGCTCGAAGCCGCCGCCCGCCTGATGATCTGCCGTCTCGCGGCGGACGGCCTGTGGATCTCCGATCTGCTCGGCTACCAGAGCATGCCGCCGCGCCTGCGCGACGAAGTCGTGCGCCAGCTGGAGCAGTTCGTGCTCGCCGGGAGCTAGGCGCCCCCCGCCGCGCGCCGGTCCCCACGGCCGCCGCGCACTATGCCGAAATCGTCGTCGCCTGCGGGCCGTTCGAGCAAGACGCCCAAAATGGGGCGACCTACGATTGTCGGCATGAAAACCCTGACCGTTATCGACTCCCACACGGGCGGCGAGCCGACCCGCCTCGTGATCGCAGGCGGCCCCGAGCTTGGCCACGGCCCGCTCGCCGAACGCCTCGACCTGTTTCGCCGCGACTTCGACCACGTGCGCGCGGGCGTCGTCAACGAGCCGCGCGGCTCGGACGTGATGGTCGGCGCGCTGCTTTGCGAGCCGCACGATCCGTCCTGCTCGGCGGGCGTGATCTTCTTCAACAACGTCGGCTTTCTCGGCATGTGCGGCCACGGCACCATCGGCCTCGTCGCGTCGCTCGCTTATCTCGGCCGCATCGCGGCCGGGGTGCATCGCATCGAAACGCCGGTGGGCGTGGTCGAAGCCGAGTTGCACGACAATGGCGCCGTGACCGTGCGCAACGTGCCCGCCTATCGTTACCGTCAAGCCGTGCCGCTCGACGTGCCCGGCTACGGCCGCGTGCATGGCGACATCGCCTGGGGCGGCAACTGGTTCTTCCTCGTCGCCGACCACAATCTCCCGCTCGAAGCGGGCAACGTCGAAGCGCTCACCGAGGCCACGTGGGCCATGCGCCAGGCGCTCGAAGCGAACGGCATTACCGGCGCGGACGGCGCGTTGATCGACCACGTCGAGCTTTTCGCGCATCCCGATGTCGAAGGCGTGGACAGCCGCAATTTTGTGCTGTGCCCAGGCAAGGCCTACGACCGCTCGCCTTGCGGCACCGGCACGAGCGCCAAGATCGCCTGCCTCGCCGCGAACGGCGAACTCGCGCCTGGCGCGCTGTGGCGGCAGGAAAGCATCATCGGCAGCGTGTTCGAAGCGAGCTACGAAGCCACGCCCGACCTCCCGGCAGGGTATGTGCGCCCGAGCATTCGCGGCAACGCGCATATTAGCGCGGAGTCCAAACTGATTTTCGCCGACGACGATCCGTTCGCCTGGGGCATTCGCACGTGATCGAGCGCTCGAGCGGACACCCCGATGTCGTCGTGATCGGCGCGGGCATCGTGGGCGCGGCGTGCGCCCACGAACTCGCCGCGCAAGGCCTCGACGTGCTCGTGATCGAGCGCGCGGGCGTGGGTGCGGGCGTAACGGCCGCGGGCATGGGCCATCTCGTCGTGATGGACGACACGCCCGAGGAATTCGCACTGAGCGCGTGGTCGCGCATGCTGTGGCACGAGCTTGCGCCGCGCCTCGATGCGCGCCATGCGTTCGTGCGTTGCGGCACGCTCTGGGTCGCCGCCGACGAGGAGGAGCAAACGCTCGCGCAAACACGCCAGCAAGCGCTGCAACGCCAGGGCATCACCTGCTCGATGCTGGACGCGCAACAACTGCGAGAAGCGGAGCCCGGCCTGCGCGAGGGACTCGTGGGCGGCATGATCGTCGACGACGACGCCGTGGTCTACGCGCCCGCCGTTTCCGCATGGCTGCTCGAACAACCGGTGAGCGGCCGCATCGTTTGCCGCACGCAAACACAGGTCACGCAGATCGACCGCGCGGGCGTGCATCTCGCCAACGGCGAAACGATCGCCACGGGCGCGGTGCTGGTGGCGAACGGTCTTCAGGCGCTCGACCTCATGCCGCGCTTGCCGCTACAGGCAAAAAAAGGCCATTTGCTCATTACCGACCGCTACCCCGGCACGATCCGCCATCAGATTCTCGAACTCGGCTATATCAAGAGCGCGCACAACGCGAGCGGCACCTCGGTCGCGTTCAACGTGCAGCCGCGCCCGACCGGGCAATTGCTGATCGGCTCGTCGCGCCAGTTCGACAGCACCGATCCCGCAATCGAACCGGCCATTCTCGCGCGCATGCTGCAACGCGCCGCCGAATATCTGCCGCAACTGCCCGCGCTCAACGCCATTCGCGCGTGGACGGGCTTTCGCCCGGCATCGAGCGACGGCATGCCGCTGATCGGCCCCGCCGCTGCGTTCGCCGCGCCCCAGAGCCATCCGTCCACGTGGCTCGCCACCGGGCACGAAGGCCTGGGCGTGACCACGGCGCTCGGCACGGCGAAACTGATCGCCGCGCAAATGCTCGGCCACGCCGCCGCGATCGATGCGACGCCGTATCTCCCCGCCCGCTTTGCCGCTCAGGGAACCGCACATGTCTGAACTCGTAACGTTGAGCGTCGATGGACGCAACGTGAGCGTTGCGGCGGGCACGTCGGTGGCGGCCGCCATCACGGTCGCGGCGCTTGCGCAGCACGCGCCGCTCGTCACGCGCCGCTCCGTGAGCGGCGCGCTGCGCGGGCCGTTGTGCGGCATGGGCATTTGCCAGGAATGCCGCGTCACCATCGACGGCACGCCGCATCGGCTCGCGTGCCAGTCGGTCTGCGCCGAAGGCATGCACATCGTCACCGGAAATACGGCGCCATGAATTTCGATATCCTGATCATTGGCGCAGGACCCGCCGGATTGAGCGCGGCGCACACCGCCGCACAAGCCGATGCGAGCGTTGGCGTCATCGACGACAATCCGCTGCCCGGCGGCCAGATCTGGCGTCAGGGGCCCGAGCATCGCGCGAGCGGCGCCGCGCGCGCCTTGCTCGACGCGCTAAAGGCGCGCCCCAACGTCACGCTGCTCAGCGGCACCCGTTTCGTGCAGGCGCTGCCGGGCCGCCAACTGCTCGCCGAAAGCGCCGACCGTGCGCTCGTGCTCGCGTATGGCAAGCTCATCGTCGCCTCGGGCGCGCGTGAGCGCTTCCTGCCCTACCCCGGCTGGACCTTGCCCGGCGTCACCGGCGCGGGCGGCTTGCAGGCGCTCATCAAAGGCGGCATGCCCGTGCGCGGCGAGCGCATCGTGATCGCGGGCAGCGGGCCGCTGCTATGGGCCGCCGCGCTCACGGCGCACCAGCACGGCGCGTCCATCGCCGCAATCGTCGAGCAGGCGCCGCCGCACGCCGTGCGCCGCTTCGCGACGGGCCTCGTGCACACGCCCGCGAAACTCGCGCAGGCGCTGCGCATGCGCTTCGACCTGCGCGCCACGCCTTACTGGTGCGGCGCGCACGTTGCCGAAGCGCTCGGCACATCGCGCATCACGCAGGTCCGCGTTCGGCGCGGCGAAGCGGAAATGCGCGTCGATTGCGACCGGCTCGCGTGCGCCTATGGTCTCGTACCGAATACAGGCATCGGCGCGGCGCTCGGTTGCGAACTGCAACCGCATGCGGGCTCGCCCGCCATCGCCGTGAACGAATGGCAGCGGACCTCCGTTGACGATATCCACGCGGCCGGCGAATGCACGGGCGTGGGCGGCATGGAACTCGCGGCTGTGGAAGGGCGCATTGCGGCGCACGCCGCGCTCGGCGACGCCGACGGCGCACGCCGGTTGTTCGCCGTGCGCGAACGTTACCGCCGCTTTGCGGCGCGCCTGCACGAAGCGTTCGAACTCGCGCCCGCGCTGCGCACGCTCGCGCGGGCCGACACCGTATTCTGCCGTTGCGAGGACGTCGCTTTCGGCGACGTCGCGCACCATGCCTCCTGGCGCGACGCCAAGCTGCAAACGCGCTGCGGCATGGGGCCCTGCCAGGGCAAGATTTGCGGCGAGGCGGCGGCTTTCTGCTTCGGCTGGCCGCAAAACGGCCAGCGCCCGCCGTTTTCGCCCGCGCGCATCGACACCTTGCTGCACGCCCAGACCGGGGCATAGCGCGGCACGGGTTATTGATCGCGGATGCGCCAGCGCGCGCGAGACGGCACAATAGCGGTTTCCCGTCTATCGCTCCGCGCGCTTCGCGATGCCCGAACTGGTCCTGCCCGCCACCCTCGAAAACGCCACGTTTGCGCAGATGGTCGCGCATTTCGCCATGCTCGAACCGCTGTTCGACGCCATGCCGGACGTGGTGTTCTTCGTGAAGGATCACGAAGCGCGCTACGTGATCGCGAACACCACGCTCGCCGCGCGCTGCGGTTTCAAGGACAAGCGCGCCCTCGTCGGCAAGACGGCCGAACAGGTGTTTCCCTCGCGCTTCGGGCACAGCTACACCGCACAGGACCAGGCCGTCGTGCGGCTCGACAGCCGCCTCATCGATCAACTCGAACTGCATCTATATCCCGGGCGGCATCCGGGCTGGTGCCTCACATCCAAGGTGCCGCTGCACGACACGCAGGGCCGCGTGCTGGGCGTGGCCGGCATTTCGCGCGACTTGCAGGCCGCCGAAGGCACGCATCCCGCCTATCAGCGGCTCGCGGTCGCGGCGAAGTACATCCAGGACAACTATGCGCAACCGCTCAAGCTCGCGCACCTGGCCAAACTCATCAACATGTCGGTCGCGCAGATCGAGCGTTACTTCCACAAGATCTTTCACCTCACGCCGCGCCAGATGCTGCTGAAAACACGGCTCGACGCGGCCTCCGTGCTGCTCGCGAGCGACCTGAGCATCACCGACATCGCCACGCAATGCGGCTATAACGATCACAGCGCGTTCACGCGGCAATTCAAGGCCACGGTGGGCATCACCCCGAGCCAGTACCGCGCGCTGCTGCAAGCGCCCGAGGGCGGCGCAACGCCGCGCGGCTGAGCTTTCCGGCGATTTTCCCAGGGTTCACCCTGGGCCGCGCGAGACTATGCAGATTTCGTCTCTTTGAGGTGCGAAAGCCCTCAAGCGCCGGACGATTTGGACAGCGATACTCCACTCATATTCAACAGGTACCGGCGCGAGCCGCTACGTATTCAAGGAGTGAGTCACAGTGAGCGCTATCCAGTGGAGCGGGGTGTTTCCCGCCGTCAGCACCCAGTTCAAGGCGGACTTCTCGGTTGATATCGACGCCACGCACCGGGTGGTGAGCAATCTCGTCAAGGACGGCGTGTCGGGCCTCGTGGTGTGCGGCACCGTCGGCGAGAACACTTCGCTCGCGACGAACGAAAAGCTTGCCGTGATCGAGGCCGCGCGCGACGCCGCCGGTGGCAAGGTGCCCGTGATCGCCGGTATTGCCGAATTCACCACCGAGTTCGCGCGTCAGACCGTGAAGGAAGCGGCGCGCGTGGGCGTGGACGGCGTGATGGTCATGCCCGCCCTCGTGTATTCGTCGAAGCCGCACGAAACGGCCGCGCATTTCCGCGCCGTGGCTTCGAGCACCGACGTGCCGGTGATGGTCTACAACAACCCGCCGATCTACAAGAACGACGTGACGCCGGACATCCTGATCGCTCTTCAGGATTGCGAAAATATCGTCTGCTTCAAGGACTCCTCGGGCGACACGCGCCGCTTCATCGACTTGCGCAACGCCGTGGGCGACCGCTTCGTGCTGTTCGCCGGCCTTGACGACGTGGTGGTCGAAAGCGTGGCCGTGGGCGCGCAGGGTTGGGTCTCGGGCATGTCGAACGTGTTCCCGAAGGAAGGCGAAACGCTCTTCCGCCTCGCGAAGCAAAAGCGTTTCGACGAAGCGCTCGCGCTGTATCGCTGGTTCATGCCGCTCCTGCACCTCGACGCGCGCCCCGACCTCGTGCAGTGCATCAAGCTGTGCGAGGAGCTCGTCGGCCGCGGCAGCGCGATCACGCGCCCGCCGCGCCTCGCGCTCGAAGGCGAAGCGCTCGCGCACGTGAAGGCCGTGGTCGAAAAGGCGCTCGCCACGCGCCCCGCCCTGCCGGACGTGGGCCTCTAAGCCCAACGCATTGCACCACGCGAAACCGGGCCGCCAGGGCCCGGTTTGTTTTTTTGCAGGCCACGCGATATCGACACCCACCACCATGACTGACACGTCCACGCACGTCGTTCTCACGCTCGACGAAGTCTTCGCGCTCGCGCGCAACGTGCTGCTGCGGCACGGCATGTCCGAAGCGCATGCCGCGGCCATCGCGCGCGTCATCACCCAGGGCCAGCGCGATGAATGCCACTCGCACGGCATCTACCGCCTGCTCGTTTGCGCGCGCTCGCTCAAGAGCGGCAAGGTCGACGCGCGCGCCGAACCCACGCTGCGCGACATCGCGCCCGGCGTGCTGGCCGTCGACGCGCACTACGGCTTCTCCCTGCTCGCCTTCGAAACCGGCCTGCCCGTGCTCGCACAGAAGGCGCGCAGCCAGGGCATAGCGGCGATGGCGATCAACCGCTGCTTCCACTTCTCCGCGCTCTGGCCGGAAGTCGAAGCCATCGCCGCGCACGGTCTCGTGGGCCTCGCGATGAACCCGAGCCATAGCTGGGTCGCACCTGCGGGCGGCACGCGCGGCGTGTTCGGCACGAATCCGCTGGCGTTCGCGTGGCCGCGCGAAGGCGGCCTGCCGTTCGTGTTCGACTTCGCGACCAGCGCGATCGCGCGCGGCGACATCGAGCTGCACGCGCGCGAGGGCAAGTCCATTCCGCCGCACTGGGCGCTCGACAGCGAAGGCCAGCCGACCACCGACGCGCACGCCGCGCTGGAAGGCGCGATGCAGACATTCGGCGGCCACAAGGGGTCGGCGCTCGCGGCCATGATCGAGTTGCTCGCGGGCGCGCTGATCGGCGACCTCACGAGCATGGAGTCGCAAGCGTTCGACGGCGGCGCGGGCGCGAGCCCCTGTCACGGCGAACTCGTCATCGCCATCGACCCGCACCGCTTTGGCGGCGACGGTCATGCGGCCGGTCAGGCGCGCGCCGAGCAACTGTTCGACGCCATCACGGTGCAAGGCGCGCGCCTGCCGTCGCAGCGCCGCTTCGAAGCGCGCGAGCGCAGCGAACGCGAAGGCGTGAAGGTGCCGCGCGCGCTCTACGACGACGTGCTGAAATTGCTCGACTGAAGCCGGTGCGACGTCGCCACATTACGCTCGCGCAGCGCACTGACCCCGCGCAAATGCGAAGTCAATGCCCAACACGCGCGAGCGTGACTTAAGCGTTACCTAAGGGTTACCCCTGCACAATCCGCGGCATTCAACCTGGCGTATGCATACCCTGCGCCGTGTGTTTCCGCCACGCTTTTTGCCTTGTGCCAGGAGTCCCCTTGCCCCGCCTGCTGCCCTGCCCGCCGGCGCGCGCGCGCGGCGTTGCGCTGGCCGCCGCCTGCGCCGTCTGTTTCGCCGCGACGCTCACCGGCTGCACCACGTATCGCGCGCAACCGTTGGCCTCGCACGCGTCGTTGATCGACGCGAATGCGCTCGCGCGCGTGCAGATCGATCCCGCGACCATGCCGCTGCCCGAGCTGGCCGCGCACCGCTTCGACCCGGCAAACGGCTTCGACATCGAAGACGTCGCCATGCTCGCGGTCGCGAACAATCCCGACCTCAGGCTCGCACGCGACGATCTCGGCATCGCGCAGGCCCAGGCCTATTCGGCGGGCTTGCTGCCGGACCCGCAGGTCGCGATTTCCAGCGACTATCCGGGTCAGCTCGGCCTGTCTCGCGCATTCAGCTACGGCTTGAGCATGGACGTGATGGCGCTCGTCACGCGCAGCGCCAACCTGCATTCGGCCGAAGCCACCGTGCACAAAACCGATCTCGGCCTGCTCTGGCAAGAGTGGCAGGTCGTGGCGCAAGCGCGCCAGTTGTTCGTCAAGGCGCGCTATCAGGACGCCGTGCTGCCGCTGCTTGCGCAGCAGGAAGAACTGGCGCGCATGCGCCATGAGCGTACCGAGCGTGCCGCGCAAGCCCACAACGTGACCGCGGATGTCGTTGCCGGCACACTCGTCTCGCTGCAAGACGCGCGCAAGCAATACGCGGACATGCAACTCGCGCGCGAGCAAACCCGCCACGACCTGAACGCGCTGCTCGGCCTCGCGCCCGATGTCGAACTGCCGCTCGTGGGACCGGATGCGCTCGATGCGCTCGATACGATCGCGCCGACGCCCGATGCGACCGTCGATGCGGCCATGGCCGCGCTGCCCGCGCGCCGCCCCGACCTGCTCGCGCTGAAGGCGGGTTACGAAGCGCAGGAAGCGAAGTATCGCGCGGCGATCCTCAACCAGTTTCCCAGTCTTTCCGTGGGCTTCGTGCGTGCGCGCGATACTTCGGAGATCTACACGAGCGGCTTCCAGATCAGCCTGAGCCTGCCCATCTTCAATCGCAATCGCGGCAACATCGCGATCGAGCAGGCCACGCGCACGCGCCTCGCGGACGAATACCAGACGCGCTTGAACGCCGCCGTGGCCGACACGGCGCACCTGCGCGCGAACGGCGCGATCATCGCCCGCCAGCTTGCCGACGCCGAGGCCTCGCTGCCGCCCTTGCAGCGCAGCGCGGAGCGTGCCCACGACGCCTACACGGCGCGCAGCATCACGCTCGGCCAGTACACGGACGCGCAGTCTGCCGCGCTCGCGCGCGCAATCGACGTCGCCACGCTGCGCGAGTCGCTTGCGGAACAGCGTGTCGGGCTGCAAGCCCTGCTCGGCAGCGCGATTCCGGACCCTGCCTCCGCCACGACGCCCCCCATCGCCAACCGTTGACCCCCATGCCAAGACGACCGCTCCTTCTTCGCGCCGCCGCGCTCCTCGCCGCCGTGGCCACGACGCTTTCGCCCGCGCTCGCTGACGAGCCCGTCTCCGTCGCCGTCGTCGTCGCGCCCGTGGCGCGCAAGCCCATCGCACAGCAAATCGAGGCCTATGGCGTGGTGAGCGCCGCTGCCGCGAATATCACCACGTTGAGCCTGCCCTACACGGCGCGCGTGATGCGCGTGCTCGCGCAACCGGGGCAAAGCGTTGCGCGCGGCGCGCCGCTTTTCGTGGTCGAGGCCGACGCCGGCGCCGTCATTGCATTGAGCCAGGCGCAAAGCGAGGCGACCTTCGCGCGCGGCGAACTGGATCGCACCGAGGCGCTCTACCGCGACGGTCTCGCCACGCAATCGCAGTTGGCGACGGCGCGCAAGGCGCTCGACGATGCGCGCGCGGCGCTTGCCGCGCAAACCCGCTCGGGCGTGACGCAGGGAAGCAAAACACTTGTTGCGCCCTCGGCCGGCGTGGTGTCGCAGATCTCCGCCGCCCAAGGCGACCAGGTGCAGGCCGGCGCCGCGCTCGCGCAATTCGTGCCCGCGAACGCCGGTGCGGGACGCGCCGCGAACGTCTCGCTCGGCGTGGAACCCGCGGACGCGCTGACGATACACGCAGGCGACCGCGTCGTGCTGCACGCGCTTTCCGCATCGATCGGCAACGCGGGCGCGGCCGGCCAGATCGTGCTGGTCGGCGCCGCGATCGATGCGCAAAGCCAGCTCGTCAATGTCGGCGCGAGCGTGCCGTTCACGGGCGCGCCCTTCATGCCCGGCATGCACGTGCGCGCCGATATCGAAACGCGCCCCGGCAACTGGTGGAACGTGCCGCGCGCCGCCGTTCTACAGGACTCCAAAGGACACTATGTTTTCCAGGTGACGCCCGCGGGCAAGGCACACCGCGTGGCCGTGCAGATGGAAGTCGAACGCGACGGCTGGTACGGCGTGGACGGCGCGCTCGACGCCTCGCGCCCGCTCGTGGTGAGCGGCAACTATGAGCTCGAAGAAGGCATGGCGGTGCGCATGACCAAAGGCGGCGCACAATGAATTTCGGCCTCTGGATGCAGCGCCACCGGCGCTCGCTGCTGTTCGTGATCGCGCTCGCCGCGATCGCCGGCGCGCTTACCGCGCTGCGCCTGCCCATCTCGCTCTTTCCCAACGTGTCGTTTCCGCGCGCCGTGGTCTCGCTCGACGCGGGCGACCGCCCCGCCGAACAGATGGCGACGCTCGTCACAATGCCCGTCGAAGAAGCCCTGCGGCGCGTGCCGAACGTGCGCGACGTGGAGTCGCGCACGAGCCGGGGCAGCGCCGAGATTTCGCTGAACTTCGACTGGGGCACCGACATGGCGCAGGCCACGCTGCAAGCGCAGTCGGCCATTGCCGAGATCCTCGCGAGCCTGCCGCCGGGCACGACCATGCAGGTGCGCCGCATGGACCCGACGGTGTTCCCGGTGCTCGCGTACAGCCTCACCTCGCAGCGGCAAAGCCTCGCACAACTTTACGATCTCGCGCAGTTCCAGTTGCGCCCGCTGCTTTCCTCGGTCGAGGGCGTGGCGCGCGTGGAGGTGGCGGGCGGTGCGCGCGACGAACTCGAAGTCGCGGTCGATCCCGCGCGGCTCGCCGCGCACAAGCTCTCGGTCGCGGACGTTTCGCGCGCCATCGGCGCGGGCAACGTGCTGATGGCGACGGGCCGGCTCGAAGACCACGACAAGCTCTATCTCGTCGTCGCCAACACCGCCATCGACGGCCTCGACGCGCTAGGGAACGTGGTGGTGGCCGCGCCAGCGGGCGGCGGCCAGGTGCGTCTGCGCGACGTCGCCACGGTGGCGCGCGGCGTCGTGCCGCAATGGATACGCGTGACGGCTGACGGCCAGGATGCGGTGCTCGTCAACATCTATCAGCAGCCGGGCGCGAACAGCGTGGCAATGGCGAAGGCCATTCGCGCGCGCCTCGCCGACTTCGGCCAGCACATGCCCGCAGGCGTGCATCTCGCCAACTGGTACGACCAGAGCGAGCTCGTCATTGCCTCCGCCACGAGCGTGCGCGACGCGATCATGATCGGCGTGGTGCTCGCGGCGCTCACACTATTCGTATTCCTGCGCAATCTGAAAGTCACGCTGATTGCCGTCGCGCTGGTGCCCGTGGTGATGGCGGCGACCATCCTGCTGCTCGACGTGTTCGGCATGGGCTTCAACATCATGACGCTGGGCGGCATGGCGGCGGCGGTGGGCCTCGTGATCGACGACGCCATTGTGATGATCGAGCATATCTCGCGGCGCATGCGCGAAGCGGGCGAGCACGCCTTCCACGGCCGCGTGATGAGCGCCGCGCTCGAATTCACGCGGCCGCTCGCGGGTTCCTCAGCGGCCACGCTTGTGATCTTCGTGCCGCTCGCGTTTCTTTCGGGCGTGACGGGTGCGTTTTTCAAGGCGCTTTCCGTGACGATGGCGAGCGCGCTGTTTATTTCGTTCATCGTCACGTGGCTTGCCATTCCGATTCTCTGCGATCGCTGGCTCACATCCACGGACGCGCAGGAGCACACGGAAACGCGCTTCGCGGCGTGGCTCAATCGCGGCTATGCGAAGCTCGTCGCACGCGTGAGTGCGCGGCCCGCATGGGTGCTCGCAGGCCTCGTGCCGCTCGCGCTGCTCGCCGCGCTCGCCTTCACGCGCGTGGGCAGCGGCTTCATGCCTTCGATGGACGAAGGCGGCTTCGTGCTCGACTATCACACGCGCCCCGGCACTTCGATCACCGAAACCGACCGGCTCATGCGCCAGATCGAAGCCATCCTGCGCGCGAACCCGAACGTGCAGACGTGGTCGCGGCGCACGGGCGCGGGGCTCGGCGGCGACCTCAACGAGCCGAACAAGGGCGACTTTTTCGTGCGCCTCAAATCCGGCTCGCGCGAACCCATCGACACCGTGATGGAGGAAGTCCGCTCGCGCATCGAAAGCCAGGTGCCCGGCGTGAGCGTGGAACTCGCGCAGTTGATGGAGGACCTGATCGGCGACCTGACCGCTGTGCCGCAGCCCGTGCAGATCAAGATCTATTCCGACGACCAGAACGTGCTGGACGGCACCGCCCGGCACGTGGCCGCGCGCATCGCGAAGATCAACGGCATCGTGGATGTGAACGACGGCATCAATCCCGCGGGCGACGCGATCGACCTGCATATCCGCCCCGATGCGGCCGCCGCCGAGGGCATGGACCCGCAAGCCATCGCGCAGCAGGTCAACGACCTGCTCGACGGCAACGTGGCCACGCAATTCCAGAGCGGCCCGAAAACCATCGGCGTGCGCGTGCGCGCGCAGGACGCGGCGCACCTCACCGACACGGCACTGAGCCGCTTGCCGATCCGCGCGCCCGATGGCCACATCTTCGCGCTTGCGCGCGTGGCGGATCGCGTCGCCGTGTCGGGGCAGCCCGAAATCAGCCGCGATAATCTCAAGCGCATGGCGGCCGTGACCGCGCGCATCGAAGGTCGCGACCTCGGCTCGACCATCGCGGACGTACAGCGCGTGCTCGGCGAACCGGGCCTACTGCCCGCAGGCGTCTACTACGAGCTGGGCGGTCTTTACCAGCAGCAGCAAATCGCGTTCAAGGGGCTGCTCGCGGTGTTCGGCGCAGCTGTCGCGCTCGTGTTCGGCTTGCTGCTCTTTCTCTACGAACGCTTTCGCGTGGCGCTCGCGGTCATGGCCATGCCGCTGCTCGCCACGGGTGCGGTGTTCATCGGACTGTGGATCACGGGGATCGAGCTCAACATCTCCGCGATGATGGGCATGACGATGATCGTGGGGATCGTGACCGAAGTGGCGATCTTCTATGTTTCGGAGTTCCAGGGACTCGTGCGCGACGAAGGCCATACGGTCGATGACGCCCTGCTCGCCGCGGGCCGCAACCGCCTGCGGCCGATCGCGATGACCACCATCGCCGCGATTCTCGCGCTGCTGCCGCTCGCCTTCGCGCTCGGCCAGGGTTCCGCCATGCAGCAGCCGCTCGCCGTGGCAATCATCTCGGGGCTGATCGTGCAGATGCCGCTCGTGCTGCTCGTGCTTCCCGCCCTGCTGCGCGTGCTGCTCGTACGCGGGGCCGGAACGCCCAGGCCGGCGACTGGCGAGTGACTTAAGCACCGGTTAAGCCGGGATGAGCGACAATGAGAGGTTGAAAAATCGGGGAGCGAGCGATGCGCCTGTTGCTGGTGGAAGACGACGAGATGATTGCCGAAACGGTGCTCGATTCGATGCGCCGCGAAGGCCATGCCGTTGACTGGGCGCGCGACGGGCGGGAGGCGGAGCTTTCGCTCGACAACGACGTGTACGACCTCGTGCTGCTCGATCTCGGACTGCCGAAAAAGGACGGCATCGAGGTGCTCAACGGCTACCGCCGCAAGGGCGGCGAGGCGACCGTGCTGATCCTGACCGCGCGCGACTCGGTGACGGACCGCATCGCCGGGCTCGACGCCGGCGCCGACGACTACCTCATCAAGCCTTTCGACCTCGACGAACTGGCCGCCCGCGCCCGCGCGCTGCTGCGCCGGCGCACGGGCCAGAAGCAGCCCGTCTATGCGCACGGCGACCTCGCGCTCGACCCCGCCGCGCATGAAGTGACGAAGGAAGGTCAGCCGGTTGCGCTCGTGCCACGCGAATTCGCTCTGTTGCATGTGCTGATCGAGCAGCCCGCGCGCGTGTTCACGAAGGCCGAGCTCGAAGAGCGCATGTATGGCTGGGGCGAGGAAGTGGGCAGCAACGCGATCGAAGTGCACGTGCACAGCCTGCGCCGCAAGATCGGCGCCGACCAGATCGTGACCGTGCGCGGCGTGGGCTACCGGCTCAAGAGGTCCGAATGAACTCGATCCGCCGGCGCCTGCTCGGCTGGCTCATCTGCGGCTTCGCTGCCGCCTCGGTGGTGGCGGGCATCGGCATTTTCCACACGGCGCGCGAAGAAGCCGGTGAGCTGTTCGATTACGAACTGCACGCCGTGGCGCTTTCCATGCCCGCGAACGTCGCGACGGCACGCGAGGTGGAACAGTCCGGCCCCGGCTTCGACGAAATTGCCGACGACCGCATTCTCATTGCGATCTGGGACCGCGACGGCAAGCTCATCTACCACTCGCAGGAAACGCCCACGCTGCCGCGCCAGGCCACGGGCTTTCGCACGATCGAGCACGACGAGGTGCATTGGCGCGTGTTCGGCCTCGCGCAGCCCGAGCGCTTCGTGCAGGTCGCGCAACCCATTTCCGTGCGCGATACGCTGGCGCTGCATCTCGCGCTGCACACCTTGTGGCCGCTCGCGCTGCTCGTGCCCGTGGCGATCGTGCTCGTGCTGTTCGTCGTGACGCGCGGACTCGCGCCGGTGCGCGGGCTTTCGACGCTGCTCGCCGCGCGCTCGGTCCATGCGCTCGAACCGCTGCGCCTGGACGGCTCGGTGCCCGTGGAGTTGCGTCCGCTCGTCGAGGCGCTCAACGATCTGCTGGATCGCCTGAACGCGGCCTCGCAGGCGCAGCGCACCTTTATCGCCGACGCGGCGCACGAGCTGCGCTCGCCGCTCGCCGCGCTCAAGTTGCAATGGCAGGCGGCGCTGCACGACGGCACGCTCAGCGGCGAGCCGCGCACGCTCGAACGCATGCAAACGCGCCTGAACCGCACGATCCGCCTCGTGCAGCAGTTGCTCACGCTCGCCCGCGAAGACGCGCAGGCAAGCGCCCCCTCGGCGATCGTGAGCCTGCGGCGGCTGGGCGAACAGGCGATCGGCGACTTCTCGCTGCTCGCCGAGGAAAAAGGCATCGACCTCGGCCTGGAGTCGCGCCCGCCCGTCACGCCCGAGGACATCTGCAACGTGAGCGCCGACCCGCACGGGCTCAACACCTTGCTGAACAATCTGCTCGACAACGCGATCCGCCACACGCCCTCGGGCGGCAAGATCGACCTCGTGCTCACGCGCGCGCAGGACACGTTCGGCTTCGAGGTGGTGGACAACGGCCCCGGCATTCCCGAGGCCGATCTCGAACGCGTGCTCGACCGCTTCTTTCGCGGCGATCATGCGCAGGGCACCGGCAGCGGGCTGGGGCTTTCGATCGTCGCGCGCATTGCGCAACGCCAGGGTCTGACGTTCAAGTTGCGCAACAACCCCGGCGGGCGCGGGCTCACGGCTGCGGTGAGCGGGCTACAGCGGCGCACGGGCGAAGGCGGCAATGCGGAGATCACGCCCGCCGCGAAACGCAACACGCGTGCGACGAGCGATTCGGCGTAACCGCGCTTCAATGGGCCTCAATTTCGGTGGGCCTCAATGCGCCGCCGCGCCCTGCACCAGTTCCAGCAGACGATAAGCGAACCTTACGCGCGGCTCGGTCGGATGATTGCGGTTCGCGAGAATGACGATGGCGGTCTTGCGCGCCGGCGCGAACACGAGATAGCCGCCAAAGCCATTGGTCGCGCCCGTCTTGTTGAGTAGCGCCTCGCTCTGCGGCGGCAAAGGCGGTTTCAACGCCGTGGCCGGGTTGTCCTCCAGCACCATGACATTGGCGTTGCCCTTCACGAGATCGTTCAGGGCGACCGGCTCCGCATACTGCTCCCACACCAGATCCTGAATGAACGGGCCCGCGCGGAAATAGCCCGTGTGCGTCGCTTCGAGCGCGCGCTGCATCTCCGGTTCGAGCGCCACCTGCCCCAGGTTCGCTTCGAGAAAGCGCAACATGTCGCGCGTATCCGATTTCACGCCATAGGCTTCGTCGGCGAGCACACCAGGGCTCAGACGCACCGGCATGTCCTTGCTGTCGTAGCCCTGCGCATAGGCCGCGCGCTCGCCGGGCGGCACCCGGATATACGTGTGCGCGAGCCCGAGCTTGGGAAAAAGCGTCTTCTCCACCGCATCGGCATAGCTCATGCCCAGTTGCTTCGCCGTGATGCGCCCGAGCATGCCGATGCTCGGGTTCGCGTAGGTGCGCTGCGTGCCTGCGGGATAGCGCGGACGCCATGCCTTGAGCCACGCTGTGAGTTGTTCGTCGTTCGTCACTTCGTCGGGCACCTGCAACGGGAAGCCGCCGCCCGTGTGCGTGCCGAGATTCACGAGCGTGAGCGCGCCGAACGGCGTGCCGCGCATCTCGGGCAGATAGTCGCTTACCGGGGCGTCGAGCGAGAGCTTGCCGTTCACCTGCGCCCACGCGGCGAGCGTGGCGAGCAAGGTCTTGCTCATCGAGCCGAGTTCGAAGAGCGTGGTGTTCGTGACAGGCTCGCCCGTTTCCTTCGAAGCCACGCCGAAGTTGTAGAAGCGCTCCTTGCCGTTCACGGCCACCGCAATCGCGAGACCGGGAATGCCGTTCTCGTTCATGAAGGCGAGCGCCGCGTCGCGTATCTGCTCATCGGCGGCGCCCGGCTGTTCGGCCGCGACAGCGGGCATGCTTGCGGCCGCAACGATCAGCAGCGCACCGGCACACAGTCTCACGAGTGAACGAAGCAAGATCGACTCCTTACGCGGTGCGGAAAAGCCGTGATCTTACACGCGTCGCTTTACCGGCCACACGCGCGGCCTGCGCACTTACCGGCTGCTCACAATGGCGGGGTGCTGCGGCGGCGTCACCGTATAGCCCGCTCGGCGAAGTCGATCGATCAGCGACTCCTCGCCGAAGTAGTGGCTCGCGCCGACCGCAACGAGAATTGCGCCCTTGCCGTGGAAATAGTCGTCGCGCGCGAGCGTGGCCGCGAAAATGCGCGTGCCCTCCAGCATGACGTAGCGCGTCGCCTCGAAATGCGCGTCGCTCTCGCCCGGCGCCTGCTGCGTGGAGATGCGCTCGAATACGCTGCCGTCGGCATCGATCCACGCACGTTCCAGCACTTAGGACGACACGCTGCCCGGCGGCGTGCCGTGAAAGGCCGCGCACGACGATACCAGCAAGGCCTCCTGGGCGCGCGCGGGAATACCGTCGAGCAGATGCAGTTCCGCGTCGAAGCCGGCCAGATAGATGAGCGGAATATGCTGCTTCAACGCGAGCGCCTCGAGGCGCATGTCGATGCCGGGACGTTGGGCGATTGGCGCCCCGGCGTCACGCCGCCCGCCAGGCACCGTATTCGTGCGCCAGGCATCGATCGCGGCGGCCGCCACCCACGGCTTGAGCTGAAGAAACTTCACGATGTCGAAGTGGCTGTCGCGCGCGCACTGCGCGAGCGCGGCGGGACTCATCGTCTTCATGTGATTCGTGAGGTTGTCGTCGGGCGGCAACGCGGCATCTTGCCGGATCATCGCGACGCGTTGCGCATTCAGTGCCATCGGCGCTTCGAGCGCGATGGCGCGCACGCTGCCGGCGAGCGAGGCAAGCGTCGCGTCGATGCGCGGGTCTTCGTGCGCGAGGTTATGGATGGTCGGCAGCAGCAGCAAGGTGGGATGGCCGGGCAACGTCGCCGTCCAGATCATGCCGACGTTTGCAGACGTTTGCGCGAGTGCCGGGGTGCTCGCGCTAACGGCCAACGCAGCCGCCGCGAGCAGCAACCCCTTGAGCCAGCCGAAGTTTCGGTGCCGCACGTCGTCAACGGGTCTCATCGCGCGCCGCTCGGGAGAGTCGAAGGATCGCGACATCGTGCGCCAATGCGATCGCACGCAGTGTGCGGTGCCGCACATGCGCGCTCGCCTCGTGCGAGGCGAGCGCCCTTGCCGCTTATTCGGCGTATTCCGGCTCGCGTTGCAGGTCCTGCACTGCGCCCACATGGTGCGCCGTGTGCATGCGTGGCGCATGAGCCGCGGCCACGACTTGCCCGCGCGAGGCGCGCACGAAGCGACGTCCTTCTCGACCGTACACCGCATCCGGTTCCGGGAACATCGTGAGCAGTACGATATAGATCGCACCGCCCACCAGCAAGGAAACGGGAACGCTCAAGTCGAGGCCACCCGCCAGCGAACCCAGCGGACCGACGAACTGCCCCGGCAGATTCACGAACGCGAGGCCGAGAAACGCCGCCGGCAGCCACGCGCCCATCGCCCGCAGGTTCCAGCCGTGCGTGAACCAGTAGTGACCGCCCCGGCCGCCGCGATTGAAAACCTGGAGGTCGTCGGCGAGATAGTGGCCGCGCCGCGTGACGAAGCCAATCACCATGATCGCCATCCACGGGCAACTGAACGTACAGATCAGCGTTGAGAACGTGGACACGCTCTCGACGAGATTGAACGCGAAGCGGCCGATAAAGATGAAGCCGATGGCGAGTGTGCCGATCAGCATGGTCGCGCGCACGCGGTTGAGCAGTTTCGGGAACATGCTCGACATGTCGAGGCCGGTGCCGTACAGCGCGGTCGTGCCCGTGGACATGCCGCCGATGATCGCGATGAGGCACGTGGGCAGCAGGAACCAGCGGGGCGACACGGCCAGCAAGCCGCCCACATAGTCGTTAGAGGCGATATAGTTCGGCGCTTTCGTCGCGATGATCGTGGCCGTGACGAGGCCGAAGAAGAACGGCACGAAGGTCGCGATCTGCGCGGCGAACACGGCGCCCATCACGCGGTGGCGCGGCGTGTTGCGCGGGATGTAGCGCGCCCAGTCGCCAAGCGTCGAAGCGAACGATACGGGGTTGCTCAACGCCACGAGCACGGCGCTCACGAAGGCCACCCAGAAACCCGCGCCGCCGGGATGCAGCGTGCCCGCGTAGCCGGAATCGAACGCACCGGCGAACGCGAATGCGCCCACCACGAACATGACGCTCGCGGCCCATACGGCGATCTTGTTCACCCACAGCATGAAGCGAAAGCCGTAGATGCACACCACCACCACGAGCACGGCAAACACCATGTAGGCGCTGCCGAGCGTCCAGGTGTTGACGGGCACGCCGACCATATCGTGCGCGCCGCCCACGAGCGCGTCGCCGGAACTCCACACGGCGAGCGCGAAAAACGCGATCGACGTGAGCAGCGCGAGAAACGATCCCACGATCCGCCCGTGTATGCCGAAGTGCGCGCCCGACGATACGGGGTCGCTCGTGCCGTTGCGCGGGCCGAACAGGCTCATGGGCGCGAGAATGCAGGTGCCCGCGAGCACACCGAGCAAGATGGACCATACGCCCGCCTTGAACGAGAGGCCGACGAGCACGGGAAAGCTGCCCAGCACCGAAGTCGAAAAGGTATTGCAGCCGCCGAACAGCAGCCGGAAGAGATCGATGGGACGCGCATAGCGCGACGCATCGGGAATGCGTTCGAAACCGAAGGTCTCGATCTGGGTAATGCCGTTGTCGCTCATTGTCTCACTCCATTGCGCGCCGTTGCAGTCAGCGCGTTTTCAACATCTCATGTCCACTTTAATCGATCATGGTCGATTAATTATTCTGGATTCCCTACGTTTACATCACGCTCAGCCAATGCATGGCGCGCGCCGCTCCGCTATTGCGCCAGCGCTTCGGACGCAGCCGCATGCTGCCCGTAGACGTTGAGCAGATCGTCGCAAAACGCACGTACGATGGGCTTTTCAGTGGCGCTGCGCTTGACGGCCAGATGCATCGGCACATCGAAGCCGAAGGTCGTGCGCCCGAGCGCGCGGATCAGGCCGCGCTGCTCGAACGGTTCGGCGTGATGCGCCGGCAGATAGCCGATATGACTGCCCGAGAGGATCAGGACCGTGGCCGCGTCGATGCTGTCGGCGATCGCGGTGACCTGACGCTCGCCAATGCCCGCAAGCTCCTCGGGAATCGGATAGCTGCGCCAAACCCAGTCGTGCTCGCGCAGGTTGCCGGTGTTGACGTGCGGCGCGTCATGGAAAAGCGCATGCCCGCGCCCGCAGCACAGCACCTGACGCTCGCTGAACAACTCCGTGTAGTCGAGGCCGGCCACGCGGTGCCAGAAATAGCCGATCGCAATGTCGAGCTGGTTGTTGACGAGGCTTTCTTCGAGTTCCTGGGGCGCGGCCACCTTCATCGTGAAACGCACCGCCTGATCGCGCTTGCGAAACGCGCCGATGGCCTCCGCAAGCCGCACATTCTCCACATGAGAAGCCTGCCCGATCAGGCCGATGCCGAGCGTGCCGACCAGCTTGCGGTCGATATCGCGCACCCGCGCGACAAATTCAGTTGTGGCCGCAACGAGTGCGCGCGCCGAAGGCACGAAGCGCTCGCCCTTCGAAGTCAGGCGAAAGCCGCCGCGCCCGCGCTCGCACAGCTTGAAGCCCACGCGGGCCTCCAGCGCGGAAAGCTGCGTGCTGATGGTGGACTGCCGCACGCCCAGTGTCGCTTCGGCGGCCGTGATGCCGCGCGCGTCCACCACGGCGAGAAAAACGCGGATGAGCCGCAGATCGAGATCGGAAGTATTGGAGAACATGCTGCTCACATTGGAAAGCCCATCGCCTTGATGCCCTTGATCCACGCGCGTTTCCAGCCGCCTTCGGCGTCCGCGCCGTCAAAGGCGTGGAACGTGACCTTCGCGGCCAGCCAGCGCACCGGCTCCGGCGGGATATAGGTCGGGCTGAGGCTGGCGATATCGAGCGCGCGCTCGGGGCTCTTGCGGTCGAAGAGAATGTTCAGGCCCATGTAGGCGCCAAAGCGGCTCGCGGCCACGCCGAAGCCCGTATAACCCGCCACGAAAACGGCTTTGTCGTTCAGGTAGCGTTTCGCGAACACGGAGCCGCGCGAGCAGTAGTCGATCGGGCCGCCCCAGGCGTGCGAGAAGCGCACGTCGCCAAGCTGCGGGAAGGTGCGGTAGAAAGCCTGCGCCAGCCGATAATAGGTTTCGGCCTTCTCGTCCTGCGGCGGGTTGGGGTCGCCGTCGAAGTGGTAGCTCACCAGACCGCCGAAGATGATGTTGTTGTTCTTCGTCAGGCGGAAATAGTTGAGCTGTGTGCGCGTGTCGTAAATGCCCTGGCGGTTCTTCCAGCCGATGCGCGCCAACTGTTCGTCGGTGAGCGGTTCGGTGGCGAGCACGTGGTCGCGCACCTGCAACACCCGCCGGTTGATATCAGGAATGCCAACCTTCGCCGTGCCGCTGCCAAACAGCACACGCGGCGCGCGCACGCTGCCGTGGGGCGTTTTCACGTGGACGCTCGCGCCCTCGTCGGCAACCTCGATAAGCGGCGTGTGCTCGTAAATCTTCACGCCGAGTGAAAGCGCCGCGCGCTTGAGGCCCCAGGCGAGCTTGGCCGGATGCACGATGCCGCTGCGGTTGCGCGACCACAGCGCGCCCGCGAACAAGGGCGAATCGAGTTGCTCGCGCGTCGCCTCGCGCCCGAGCAGCACGACGTCGTGCCCGTAACGCTTGTGCAGTTCGTAGTCGCCGCGCAGGTGCTCGATATGGTCCGGGTCGACGGCCACGGTCATTTCACCGTTCCATTCGATGTCGGCGTCGATACCGTAGCGCGCGAGCGTTTCCTCGAAGCCGTCGAGATTGCGCTGGCCGAACTCCTCCAGTTGCTCGATGTCGTTCGGAAACACGCGCACCGCGTTGGGCAGGCCGTGCATCACCGAAGTCGAAATAATGCCGCCCGCGCGGCCCGACGCGCCGTGCGCGACCTTGCCCGCCTCGATCACCACCACGTTCAGATGCGGCATCTGCTCCTTCGCCTGCACGGCCGCCCACAGCCCCGTGAAGCCGCCGCCCACGATCAGCAGGTCGGCTTCTACGTCGGTGGCGAGCTTCGGCTCGGTGGGCGGCTCGGCGGGATTGTCGAGCCAGTACGGAAAGAAGCGCGTGCGCGCCAGCGCCTCTTGCACACCAAGCGCAACAGGCGGGCGCTGCGCAGCGGGTTTCAGTCGGGGCGGTTCGACTTCGATATCTACAGGGGTACTCATCATTTTCTTCACGGCATGAAACGGGGGGGACCGGTCCGCCCCCGTCCGTGGAGGGGGCGGCTCGCGTTAGGCCTGTTCGAGCACGACGTAGAACTTCTTCGCGTCCTCGATGGTTTCCCAGCGGCCGGCGAAGCCCGCGGGCAGCAGATAGCCTTCGCCCGCCGTGAATTCCTTGCGTCCGCCTTGCGCGTCGGTCAAGGCGACCTTGCCTTCGACAAGCCACACCGCTTCGTCGGCCGTGGTGGCCGGAAAGTCCACCGCTCCGATCTTGCCTTCCCACCAGCCGATCACGTAGTTGCCGTTCTTGCCCTCGGCGGCGCGCCAGTCGCTTTCGTCCATGCCGAACTCCAGCTTCGTGAATTCGCCGAAACCTGCGCCCAGCGGCACGATGTCCTGAATCAGTTTGCTCATTTGCGTCGCTTCCAGTTGATTGGGTGACGCCAAAGTTACCGACTGGCGTGCCTGCGGTATGCCCCCCCGCGGGGGGGACAAGCAGCGTTTCGCCATGTTTCGTCCACCGGCGCGCCGCCCTCCGGGCCGCCTTTTCCGGCTTTTTGGCGGCCGGAATCCGTGGGCTATAATGGGCCGGCTCATACGAAGGGGCGCGCCATGCTGCTCAACGTACCCCCGCCCAATCGCGATCAACCCAACTTTCCGCTCTCGTTCAAGACCCTCGGCAATGTGATCGAGGCCGTTGGCACGCCCGATTTCGTGCCGCGCCTCACGCTGCTGCTCAACGAGGTCGTGCCCGTGAACGTCGTGCATATCGAGCGCTCGCGCGCGGACAACACGATGCCCACGGGCTTTCGCTGCGAATGGATCGGCAGCGGCGGGGTCGGAATGGATTCGGACGCGATCTCGGACGTAATGACGCTCTACTACGACCGCTTCTACGAAAGCGATCCGCTCTTTGCCGGCATACGCGGCAAGATCGGCACGATGCTCGTGGTGCGCGACATCGGCGCGATTCCGCCCGGCGAGTTCCGCCAGCGCCTGTTCGACGAGGCGCGCATTGCCCACGAGTGCGTGCTCGCACGCGGCACGCGGCATGCCCAGCACTCCATCGCCCTGGAACGCGCACTGCGCGAACCAGCATTTTCGCTCGTGGAAATGCACCGTTTTCGCAGCGTGAGCGAGTTTCTGTTTCCCCTGCTCGAATTGCACGCCTCCACGAGCGCGGCGCGGCGCATTGCCCATGCGGCGCCGTTCATGCATCCACTCGCGCAGTTCGACGCACGCATCGCGGCAGACGGCATACGCCTGTCCAAACGCGAATACGAAACCTGTGCGCACCTCATCACCGGCAAGACCGTGCCCGAGGCCGCGCAGATCCTGGGCGTGCAGGCGGCCACGGCGGAGTCGTACGTGAAGCGTGCCTTCGCGAAGCTCGGCGTGCGCACCAAGCGCGAGCTCGTCGCCTGGGGCTACGCCGCGGTTTGAACGCGCGTTTAAGGACGCGCTTACATCGATCGCCTTCGATGTAAACATCTCAACTTCCATATTTGGCCGCGCGGGATCTCCCCTACCATCGCCCGATCGATTTGACTCTAACGATCGGAGACTCGCCAGATGGAGCGCCAGTTCAACAAGCCGCTGGGCGGCAACGAGATGCCACGCTTTGGCGGCATCGCCACGATGATGCGCCTGCCGCAGGCCGAGACCACCGAAGGTCTCGACGTCTGCTTCGTGGGCGTGCCGCTCGACATCGGCACCTCGAACCGATCCGGCACGCGTTTCGGGCCGCGCCAGATCCGCTCGGAATCGGTGCTGCTGCGACCCTACAACATGGCCACGCGCGCCGCGCCGTTCGACTCGTTGCAGGTGGCCGATATCGGTGACGTCGCAACGAATCCGTATGACCTCAAGGACTCGATCCGCCTCATCGAGGCCGCGTACGATCGCATTGTCGCGAACGGCTGCCGCCCCATCACGCTCGGCGGCGACCACACGATCGCATGGCCGATCCTGCGCGCGCTGCACAAGCAGTACGGCAAGGTCGCGGTCGTGCATATCGACGCGCACGCCGATGTGAACGACACCATGTTCGGCGAAAAGATCGCGCACGGCACGCCGTTTCGCCGCGCGGTGGAAGACGGCCTGCTGCAATGCGACAAGGTCACGCAAATCGGCCTGCGCGGCACCGGCTATCACGCCGAGGACTTCGACTGGTGCCGTAAGCAGGGCTTCACGGTCGTGCAGGCCGAGGCCTGCTGGCACCGCTCGCTCGCACCGCTCATGGCAGAGGTGCGCGAGCGCGTGGGCGACACGCCGGTGTACCTGAGCTTCGACATCGACGGGCTCGATCCCGCCTTCGCGCCCGGCACCGGCACGCCCGAAGTGGGCGGTCTGACCGTGCAGCAGGGCCTGGAGATCGTGCGCGGCATGAAAGGACTCAACGTGGTGGGCGCCGATCTCGTGGAAGTGTCGCCGCCCTACGATCAAAGCGGCACGACCGCGCTCGTGGGCGCGAATCTCGCCTTTGAAATGCTCTGCGTCATGCCGGGCGTGGCTTACCGCTAGAGCGCAAGGAGATACACCATGGCTACGAATCCCGAGCGCCAGATCGACGGCGATGCCTTCGTGCTGCCCGCCGCAACGATTGCGGGCGCAACCTTTTCCGTTGCCGATAGCGAAGTGTGCTCGCGCATCTGCAATGCCTCTACCGGCGACACCATCGGCTGGCAGGAGCACGCGAACGCCGAACTGGTCGATCGCGCCGTGCATGCCGCGCATGACGCGCTCATTACGTGGCGGCACACCACACCGGCCGCGCGCGGCAGACTGCTGCGCAAGATCGCCGAATTGCTCGAAGCCGACCGCGCGCGCCTTGCGGCCATGCAGATGCAGGTGAGCGGCAAGCCCCCGTTCGAAGCCGACCTCGACGTGAGCGACGCGGCCGCGACCTTCAACTATTACGCGAGCCTGTGCGAGGACGCCGCGGTATTCGCCACCGAGCCCGTCGCGGTGCCCGACGACACATTGCTCGCCGAACGCGTGCACGAGCCGGTGGGCGTCGCCGCGCTGATCGTGCCGTGGAATTTCCCGATGGTCACGACCGCGTGGAAGCTCGCCCCTGCCCTCGCGGCGGGCTGCGCCGTGGTCATCAAGCCCTCGGAACTCACCTCGCCCGTCGAGCACATGCTTGCGGAGATCGTCAGCGAAGCCGGCGTGCCGGACGGCGTAGTGAATGTGGTCAACGGCGGCGGTGAAGTGGGGACGTGGCTCACGGCGCATCCGCTCGTCGACAAGATCTCGTTTACCGGCAGCACGGCGTCGGGCCGCAAGGTCATGCAGGCCGCCGCGCAGGACATGAAGCGCATCACGCTCGAACTGGGCGGCAAGTCCGCGCTGATCGTGCGCGAAGACGCCGACGTGGCGCAGGCCGTCTCGCTCGCCGTAAGCGGCGCGTTTGCGAATGCGGGGCAAATGTGTTCGGCGACGGCGCGCATTCTCGTGCACGACGACGTGTACCGCCGTTTCATGGCCGCGTTCGAAACAGCGGTGCGCGCGCTCGTCGTCGCTCCGCCCGCCGATCAAGCGGCGATGGGTCCGCTCATCAGCGCCGCGCAACACGCGCGCGTGGCGGCGCTCGTTGGCCAGGGCGTGGAAGCGGGCGCGCAGATTGCATTTGCGGGCAAGCTCGATGCCGCCTGTCATGCAGGCTACTTCATGGCGCCCGTCGTCATTGCGGAGCCTGCCGCAGACAACGTGCTCTGGACCGATGAAATCTTCGGACCGGTGGCATGCGTGAAATCATTCCGTTCGGATGACGAAGCAATTGCTCTTGCCAACGACACGCGCTATGGCCTGGTGGCCACCGTGGTGACGAACGACGCGAAGGCCGCGCGCCGCTACAAGGCGCAACTGCGCGCCGGGCTCGTGTGGGTCAACACGCCGCAGTTGATCTTTCCGCAAGTCTGCTGGGGCGGCTTCGGGCTGAGCGGCATTGGCCGCGAGCTTGGCGTGGCGGGCCTGCGCAGCTATCAGGAGTTGCGCCACACGGTTGGCTTGCGCGCATGATCGACCGGTTTGTGCGGTAACACGGGGCACAGCAGCATCCGGGGAACATGGCGCGCGTGGCATAATCCCCGGATCCTTTCCGCCTTATCACGCTTCGCGTCGTGCGCCGATTCCATCTCACGCTGGGCAGTCTATTGGGGACGCTTGCGCTCCTCATGGCGACGCTCGCGCCCGTGGTATCGCATGTGCTGGCCGCTCAAGCAGCACAAACGACGCAGGGCGAGACGGAACGCGCGCCCTGCGGCATGCCTTCGATGCAGCAGCACGCGCACGGCGCACACAGCGACACAGGCATGCACGCCGCACCCGGCGACATGCAGGACTGCGGCTATTGCAGCCTCTTTGCGCACCTGCCGGTCATGCCCGGCGTGCCCGCCGCCATGGTGCTCGTCGGGCGGCTCGTGCAGGCTCGCATCGCCGCGCGCTTCGACAGCGTGCGCCTCGTCGAGCCCGCAAGCCACGTTCACGCGCGCGCCCCACCCCTGTCCTGACTGGATTCCCCTGACCCACCCCGGACGATACGCCGCGCGTGTCGCCGGGCCCGCACGCGCTCGCCGCCATCGCGCCCGCGCGTGCCTCGCTCCAGGACAGGACAACGCATGTCTGACCCAACACCGTCCGGCCGCCAGGCGCCGGGCGCGCTTGCACACATTCGCACACAAATTCGCACCTTGAGCCGCGTGCTGGGCTGCGCACTGCTGTTCGGCCCGTGCGCGGCACACGCGCACGCCATCGCGGGCGACCGCGTATTTCCCTCGACGCTCTCCGTGGACGACCCCGGCGTGGGCGACGAAGCCAACCTCGAATTCGGGCACCAACGCGTGCCCGGCGACGCGGGCGACCAGAGCGTCAACACCTTCGACTTCGAGTACGACAAGCTCATCACGCCAAGGCTCGCGTTCTCCGTGGACGGCAGCTACGTCATGCAGAACAACCCCACGGCGCACGGCTTCGACAACTTTGGCGTGGGCCTGAAGTATCTGCTTTACGTGAACGACGCGCACGAGTTCATGACCTCGGTGGGCGTGGACGCGGAACTCGGCGGCACGGGCAGCCGCGCCATTGCGGACAACTTTTCGACGATCTCGCCCACGATCTTCGCAGGCAAGGGCATGGGCGACCTGCCCGACTCGCTCGCGTGGCTGCGCCCGATCGCCATCACCGGCGAGGCGGGGCCGTCGTTCACCACCGGCGGCGGCCAGCCAAACTCGTTCGACTACGGTTTCACGTTCCAGTACAGCCTGCCTTACCTCCAGCAGCACGTACACGATCTGGGCTTGCCGCAGCCGTTCTCCAATCTGATCCCGCTAGTCGAAGTGCCCCTGTCGCGTAGCCAGGGACAAACGACCGGCACCGTCAACCCCGGCTTCATCTGGATGAACCGCTACGGCCAGCTTGGCATCGAGGCGCAGATCCCGATCAATCGCGCGAGCGGCTCGCACGTCGGCATCCTCGCGCAGGTGCACATCTTCTTCGACGATGTCGCGCCGCGCACGCTCGGCAAGCCGCTTTTCCAGTAAGCCCGCCCATTTACACAGGAATTTCGCCATGAAACTCGCTACTTTGCGCACGGCCGTCGCCTCGTTCGCGCTCCTCACCGCGCAACTCGCCTGGGCGCACGCCTACCCGACCCACCAGGAACCGCCGGCCGGCGCCACGGCCCCGGCCACGCTCAATGCTGTCGTGATCGATTTCGACGACGGGCTCGAAGCCGCGTTCAGCTCCATCGACGTCATGGACGCGCAGGGCAAGTCGGTGATTCGCGAGAAAGCCAGGGTGGATGCCGGCAACGACAAGCGCATGTCGGTTGCGCTCAACGCGTTGACGCCGGGGAAGTATTCGGTGGTGTGGGTGGCGGTGGCCGCCGACGGGCATCGAACGACCGGTCACTATACGTTCAACGTGAAGTGACCGGCTAGAGCGTTCTGCCTTCCACGAGCTTGCCCTCGGCAAGCAGCGTATCGATGGCCGCCTGGACGCGCCGATCGGCTTCGTCCAGGGCTTCGTCGTCTGTCGTCCGGGGAACCGCCCCGAGATCGAGCTTGTATGAAGGCTCGTCGCCGGCTCCGCACACGACGGCATGCAGCTTCACCCCGGATTCATCGGGGTTTTCGACGATCCAGCGAAAGTACGACACGCAGCGATAGGTCCGCACCGGGTTTGTCTCCTGAAAATCCCGAAGAAGAAGGGACGTTCGTGGAATCCTTGAAGCGCACCCTGCGGACAAACTATCGCGCCAATTCGCGGGCCATCGTGACGGCCGTCACACCGGAATGGCGATTATGCGGGCCAGCGGACGCTTACTGCGCCTGGTATGCTTAGTGCGTCGTGACCGTGGCGAACGCCTCGGGCGAACCGTTCAAGGCGTCGTACAGCTCGGCGACCGGCAAGTCGCCGATCTCGCCGTGGAGGTAGGCCGTGAACGCGCGATCGTACAAGGCGCGTCCGGCATCGGTTTCCATCGTCAGATCGAAACCGTCGAGAACCAGTCCGGCGATTTCGTCGGCATCGATCAAGATGTGCTCAGCTTTTTTTCGTTCCATGTTCGTACTCCGGTACAGCGGATCCTTGGAATTCTAGAGGGAACGCGATGAAAATGGTGCAGAAAATAAACAGGGGCGAGTCGGGCTCAGGTCAACGTCGAACCGCGGTTGGCCGCGTCGCGCTGCTCGGCCATGGTACGGTGGCGGCTCCTCTCGAGTCTTTCTGCTGGCTTTCCGGAGTCCGTTCACATGCGCCGATATTGTCCTGCTTCTTTTGTGAGCGCCGCCGTAGCGGCGAGTCTGCTTTGTGCTTGCGCCAGTGTGTCGACCGGGGCGGCTGCCACCGCCACCGCCGTTGGCAGCGATCGCGACGCGCACGGTTGTATCGGCTCCGCGGGCTACGTGTGGTGTGAGGCGACGCAGCGTTGTGAGCGACCCTGGGAGCTTGCGAAGCTGAAGGGGTTTGCTGCGTCGCAGGAGGGGTTTGCGCGCTACTGCTCGGGGGCGGCGCAGTAGCGCCGGCGATTATTGATATGTCGGAGTACCAGGTTTCTTCGATGACTGATCGTGGTACTGCATGACGACCGACTCGAATTCGGCGCACGCGCACTCGCCAAACACAAGCGCCTCGACTTTGCGACGGCCTCCTCATAACTTCATCCACGCCATCTTCAACCCCGACCATCGCGAAGCTGCATACCACACGAGCTTTCGCTTTGCGGCAAAGCACCAGACCGGTTTGTACATCGCCGCCACGCAACCGGTGGAAATCTGGTGGCCCGCTGGCGAAGGACTCATCAAACCGCTCTGATTCATAGGCCGTCGTGGACGACTTGCCTGTCGTCGTTCGGGTCGCACCGGGTCGCAGGCGCCGCCCGGTGCACGCGATCGTTCCGTCAACGTACGTCACCAAGGGGAACACAGCCCGTCGGGTACGTGCGACAGAAATTCGCTGACGGAAATCGGAAGTCGCAGCAGCAGTTATTAGAAGTTGAGCCTTTCGATAGTCATTCGGGCTATCGCGCCTTACATTTCCGACCTGCATTGCGGACGCCAGTCCTGACACCCGCACGTCTACGGTTGCGCCACATCACGAAGGTCGATACAGCCGATCCGTCTCAGCAAACGGTTTGATATTTAATTTCGGATGCCGAAATACATAGGCGCCCCCCCTTCTGATTTATCTTCACCGTCCCCCTTCGATGCCGGCATCGAGGCCAACGTTGATCTTGTGGCGCGATGCGGACTACCGCCCATGCTATGATGAACGCGTTCGCCATGCATGATGGCGAAACGCCCATCTCGCGGCATCATTCATCCAACTTCATCGCATTACCCGGGCTCATCCCGCAATGTACGCAGCCACCTGGCCTCCGTTGAAATCGCACTGAACAGCCTTCGTCACAGCATCTCAATGCACTGACGAAGCTATTCGCTCCGGACTCGCGTCAAGCGATCCGGTGATGTCGTTCGAACCGACCTGACTTGTCAGGAATCGAACGACGGCTTTTTCGTGAGACCAACATGCGTATTCTCAATACGATGGCAGCACACGCCATCCCATTTGTACCTCGTTCGCTAATCCGTAAAATCTCGCGCCGCTATATCGCAGGCGCGACGCTCACCGACGCGCTCGACTGCGTGCGCGCTTTGCATTCGGACGGCTACCACACCACACTCGATGTACTCGGTGAAACGGCTTCATCGCCAACAGAGGTCGAAACCGTGGCCCGCGAGTATCGAGCCCTGATCGATGCTTTGTCCGCCGACGGCTTACGTACCGAACTGTCGATCAAGCCTTCCGCACTGGGTTTGCTGTTCGACGCGGGCGGCTGCAAGCAGCAGGTTCTGCAAATCATCGACGCAGCGTCGCGGCGAGGTGTGAGCGCTTGTATCGACATGGAGAATGTGACCTGCACCCAAAGGACACTCGATCTCTTCGCTGAGGCCGAGGCAGCTGGCGCGGATATAGGTATTGCACTTCAGGCATATCTGAGACGCACATACGACGACATCGTGCCGCTTCAGCGTCGAACGAGCCGGCTACGAATCTGCAAAGGCATTTACGCTGAAGCAGATGAGCATCTCGTACCGGGCGCATCGCTAAACCGTTACGCAATCAACGAGCATTTCACGCGGCACGTATCAAGCGCGTTACGGGCTGGATCGTTCGTCGGCATTGCGACGCACGACGAAGCTTTGATCGATTCGTTGATTTCCTGGGTCCGGCGCGAACAGATTGAGCCGACTCGGTTCGAATTTCAAATGTTGCTCGGAGTGTGTGAACCACTGCGTGAGCGCCTGCGCGCAATGGGGTTCCAGGTGCGCGTGTATGTTCCTTACGGTCGCGATTGGTATGGATATAGCACGCGACGCATCAAGGAAAATCCACGCATTGCGGGCTATGTTCTACGCGCATTGCTGAACGGCAGTTGAGCCACCCTCGTGAATCGTTGCGCTGATCAGGACCATGCGGCTATCGTCAACGTATCTCGACGATAGCCGCACGGATCATCAGGCTGAACGTCCATGTCTGCCGGCACCAGGACTGCACACGCTACGCCTGGTCGAAAACATTCGGCATGGTCTGCTCCAGATTTAGACTCCGCTAATGGCACACACAGCGAACATGACGTTCCTCGTCAATGGTTGCCGGAAACCGATGTCTGCGAAAGTGGCGCCGACTCGTTGCAACCCCATGCAAGCGACAATCATCGCGCGGTCAACGGTTCCGCTCCGCACTTGCCGGGTCATCTCCGGATCGAGGTCCAGGCTTCGGGGCGAAGTGTTGCCTGGTGTTGCCCCGGTGCGTCCCTTCGAACAACAAGCCGCGTTATTTAGGTGATTCGAGTGCGGAGAGTGCTTTTTTGGCGAACGTGTTGTACAGGTAGGCCATTCTTCCTTCGCCCGCCACGCCGACTATGCCATCGGCAGCATAGGCAGCCGACACGTCCAGTTTTTCAACCGGTTGGCCGCTTGCGTCGAGGACGGTCACATTGCCGGTAATGTGGTCGTCCCCCGACAGGAATCCCCAAAACAGCGCGGTGCCTGTACCCCGTACCCGTATATCGCTGACTTCCACGTCGAGTCGCATTGCTGCGCTGCTCGTCGGCGTCGCGAGCAACTGCCGCGTATTGAGTTCACTCTCAAATGCCGACTGCAACTTCTGCGCGCTAAAACCTGCGTTGTCCGCTTCCACCTTCGGGCTTAAAGTGACCCGAACAGCGACAGGCTGGGTGCCGAACTGCGCCTGTGCATTGGCCGAAGTGCGATCGCTCTGGACAACAGGCTCTCTGGTTACACTGCTTGAACAGCTTGACAGGATACTGACTACAAGAGCGGTTAATGCAGCGTGACGACAAAGCGAATTCATGCATAAATTCCTGAAGCAAGAAATTGATATTCGATAAATGCGCTAGAGAGAGCCGCTCAGGAACGTTTTCTCGTTAGCATCGCGAATCATGCGCGTTCGATGTGAGTGCGAACAATAGGCAAGCCTGCATAAACCATCAACGACAGTTGCCAGCCGTCCGCCAAACAATGAGGTACGACAAACGGGCCCAGCATATCGCCGAGCACTGTCACTCCGGCCCACTCGCCTGACAGCGTGTGAATGGCAACGACTTCGTCGCGCAAAAATCGCAGACCCGAGCGCCAACGCGCCCCGCCTCAATGCGCACGAATCACATCGCCAAGTTCCAGACACCCGGGTACGGACCGACACTGTCATGCAACGACAGCCGTAATTTGATCGACGGCAAACCAGGCTACCAGAAACATTCAAATAACTTTAAATGCGGCGAAATTCGTCAACGCAGTGGAATGACCACCCGTTAGCCCGGACGGACGCGTAGAGCGTTCCATCCCCAATCTGACAGAGATCTTGACCATGAAACTTAAAGCAGTCTTCCTTGCAGCGCTTGCCATGACACTTGCCGGTACGGCAATGGCCAACGAGTACGATCACCACCACCACCATCATCAGGAGCACGAACGTCATGATTCGCGTGACATGAATCATCACGACGGCGCGCCACGCATGAACGATGGTCACTACACCAATACGGATCATCGCTAAGCAGCGCAGCAAGCCGGCGACAACAGCCCGTCACCGTCTCGTAACGGCGGGCTTGTTGTCCTGCCTCGTGAACTGTGCCTCTTGACTGTCGTCACGAGCTACGGCGGCAATGTGGTCGCTGGGCACGAACCCGGCACCCATCGTGCACCGGGGGCTCAGGACCTGAAAGGAAGAGTGGTGATCGGCACTGGCGGGACCATCAGCAACTCGGCCGCCGTGGACGAAGACAATGACATCTACGTCGCGGCCTGCCAGATGCTGCACAAGCTGGTCTGGACCGGAAGCACGTTGTCCCAGGTCGCGGCCGGCGACGCGTGGTGCAACGCCTATCCCACGATAAATACGTAGTACACACTGTTTTTTGTCTAGCTCGGTCAGCGCACCCGCGCTCATGGGTTTCGGCCGCAACAATGACGCGCAATGACCTGAACAACGTCATGCTCGGGGACACCACGATGCACAGCCTCGTGATCGCAGGCAAGGCAAAGATCGACGGGGACAGCCAGAAGCTCAGCGAATTCGTGACCTGGCTCGACAACTTCGACTTCTTCTTCAACATCGTAACGCCCTGATAAACCATGTGCGCGATCTGCAATTTCCGGATTGAGTTCGGGGTCGGGCACCCACAGGCGTTGAGCGTTGCGACCGCCACCCGTAGCGCGATCGAAAGCGGGCTTCTCGCCGAGGACAAGGCGGGGGACGTGCTGGCCACGGCGCGGCAGCGACTTGCCGCGATCGAGACGCTCAAGTTGTTCCAGAACACACTCGAGTCGACCATTCCGAACGACGCACTGCTCGCACTGCCCGACTTCTATGTCCTGCTGATCGAAAGTGAAACGTGGGAATTCTTTCATGCCACGCCCGACGGCTTCGATCCCGATGCGGTGCCGGACATACCCGATATCGGTACGCAAGACATGAACAACCGCAGCAACGTGCTGGTGACGGCTGATCTGACGCTGCGTGCAATGCTCGCGGGCCGTATCGATATGGACCAGGCGCTCGACAGGCGGATAGCCCTGATCGATGCGCCGGCGGCGCAAAGCGAAAAGCTGCGCATGGCGATCAGGGAGGCACTGGCGATTGGCTTGCCTTACCCGGGATAAACATCACAGGTAACGCGCATCAGCGTGACAACCCACGCAGAGCACTGTAAATACGCACCTTGATTGATAAGGCATGCGAAACATATTTACTGAAAAGAGTTTTTATCCCGTTGGCACAGAGCTATTGTCCGCACGCAAGCGTGACGAAGGACAACACTAGAGATTCGTCTGAATGCTACGCTTGCCGCCCGTTCCCTCCGGGTTGGGACTCAATGAATTTGCCCCTCGCCATTCGGAAACCACGGGCTTGCTGTTTGGCACCAACCGGTCGCATCGCCCCCGCTCATGAAATTCATGCAGCAGGGATCCACACGCAGGGCGGAATGGCAGCGTCGTGAAACCGGCTGATGAAGCCAATGATAGGAGAGGAAGATGACAGAACGTCTGACGCGACTGACACTTTGCGCCGCGGTTGCCGGTGCAATATGTGCGACGGGCAGCGTTGCGATGGCGGCGGATAAGGCGACGGCACACGCCGCCGCTCACAAACCGGATCCAGCAGCCATCGATGCGCTGGCGAAAATGAGCAGCTACCTGCAAACGGTCAAGCAGTTTGATCTTGACGTTGATTCAACGACGGACCAGATCATGGTGGATGGTGCAACCACGCAGCTGATCCAGTTGTCTCACAACACGAAGCTGACCGTAAGCCGACCTGGTGCCCTGAAGGCGGATATCGTCGGCGGAGAACCCGGCAGCAGCCGCCACGTGTATTTCGACGGAAAGACCTTCACGTTATATACGGAGCCGGGCAAATACTATGCGACTGTCCCGGCACCGGCAACCATCAAGGAACTCGACAGCGACCTTGAAACGAAATACGGCATCGCCTTGCCACTGAATGATATTTTCACGCTCGGCTCGAATCCCGAAGACATGAAACGTTTGACGTCGGCGGTTTATATCGGCGACGAGGTTGTGAGCGGGAATACCTGCTCCCACTATGCCTACCAGGAAAAGAACATCGACTGGCAGATCTGGATCCAGAAAGGCAGCCAGCCGCTGCCCTGCAAGATCAACATCGTGACGACGACGGACAAGACACGCCCGCAGTACACCGCCGTGTACCACTGGAATCTCACCCCCGGGATCACCGCGAAAACATTCGAATTCACGCCTCCTGAAAATGCACATCAGGTCCGGCTTGTGCAAACCAACGAGTCCCGATAGTGCCTGACATGGAGAACACAATGAATCCGACAAGAATCCTGACGATAGCGGGCGCGCTCCTGATGGCAAGCGTGATCGCCGCACCCGCGAGCGCGTTCCAGGTTCGCGGTGGCGCCCGGACATCCGTGAACAACGGTAATTGGCAAAACGCGCATGAAACCAATGTCGCGACGCGGCAGGAAAATCGTACGACGCGCGAGTCGAATCGCCAGAACACGGTTCAGCAGGTGAGCAACAACCGAACCAATGCTGCGGAAAACGTCAGCAACAACCGGACGAACGCGGTCAACAATTACAACGACAACCACGGCGGCTGGTACAACGATCATCCGGTCGCAACCGCCGCTGCCGTAACGGGCGCCGTGGTCGCAACGGCGGCTGTGGTGGGCTCCATTGTCCATAGCCTGCCGCCCAGCTGCTCCGCCATGAGCGTCAATGGCGTGACGTACCAGCAATGCGGCTCGACGTGGTATCAGCCGCAATATGCAGGCACGTCCGTGCAATACGTGGTGGTCAACCCTCCCCGCTAGAAGTTTTCATGACGCGTTGCTGAGTCATGACTCGTCTCTGAGGCGTGTGCGCAGTGGCGCCGGATGAGGCTGTGCGGGCCGGCAACCGGCTGGCACCACTCACCGGCTCACGCGCAGACTACGCGCCGCCACGGCACATTCCCGCCCTTTAGCGGTTGCGGACCTCGCGCCTGGCTGGGGGAAAAGAAAAAGCCCCGACTGTTGCCAGTGCGGGGCTCTATGGGAGCTGAAGATGGGCTATACGATGGACACGCTTTTAGCCACGGTCTTCCACTTGTGAATCTCCCGAATCTTCTTGATTGTTGTCGCCAAGTGCCTGATCTGATTGGCTCGAATGGTGGGCCGGGTCGGGTTCGAACCGACGACGTCCTTTCGGAGGCGGATTATGAGTCCGCTGCCTGCAACCAACACGGCGTCCGGCCCACGAAGCTACCAAGCGTAGCGAAAACAACAGCACAACAACAAAAAAGCCCGGTCTACCCAAAGGCCGGGCTTTTCGACGACAGGCCGACATACTACACGAAACACCACCGGCCTGGCCATCTTGCACGTGACTTCCGTGCATTAAAACTAACCGGGCTCAATTCCCTTCAAGGAAAGACTTGAGCTTGTCCGAGCGGCTCGGGTGGCGCAGCTTGCGCAGCGCCTTCGCTTCGATCTGGCGAATCCGCTCGCGCGTCACGTCGAACTGCTTGCCCACTTCTTCGAGCGTGTGGTCGGTGCTCATCTCGATGCCGAAACGCATGCGCAGCACCTTCGCCTCACGCGGCGTGAGCGAGTCGAGCACGTCCTTCACCACATCGCGCATCGAAGCGTGCAACGCGGCGTCGGCAGGCGCCACCGTGTTGTTGTCCTCGATGAAGTCGCCCAGATGCGAATCGTCGTCGTCACCGATCGGCGTTTCCATGGAGATCGGCTCCTTCGCGATCTTCATGATCTTGCGGATCTTGTCCTCCGGCATTTCCATCTTCTCGGCAAGCGTTGCCGGATCCGGCTCGAGACCGGTTTCCTGCAAGATCTGCCGCGAAATGCGGTTCATCTTGTTGATCGTCTCGATCATGTGAACCGGAATGCGGATCGTGCGCGCCTGGTCCGCGATCGAGCGCGTGATGGCCTGACGGATCCACCACGTCGCGTAGGTCGAGAACTTATAGCCGCGGCGATATTCGAACTTGTCCACCGCCTTCATCAGGCCGATGTTGCCTTCCTGGATCAGGTCGAGGAACTGCAAGCCGCGATTCGTGTACTTCTTCGCAATCGAGATCACGAGACGCAGGTTCGCCTCGGTCATTTCGCGCTTGGCCTGACGCGCCTTCAGTTCGCCGGCCGCCATCTGGCGGTTGGTTTCCTTCAGGTCCTTCAGCGGCAGCACCACGCGCGCCTGCAAGTCGAGCAGGCGTTGCTGCTGTTCGCGAATCGCCGGAATGTTGCGCGAGAGGATGCCGCTATACGCATGGCTCTCGCCGACGATCTTCTCCGACCATTCGAGGTCGGTTTCATTGCCCGGGAAACGCGTGATGAACTCCGAGCGCGGCATGCCGCACTTGTCCACGACCGTATGAAGAATCTGACGTTCGACCTGGCGCACTTCGTCCACCTGCGCGCGCAGCGTGTCGCACAGGCGCTCGACGGTACGCGCCGTGAAGCGGATCGACATCAGCTCGTTCTGGATGGTTTCCTGCGCCTTGAGGTAGGACTTCGACTTGTAGCCCTCCTTCTCGAAGGCGCGTCGCATCTTGTCGAACCATTCGCTGATGAGGGCGAACTTCTCGAGCGAGGCACGCTTGAGGGCTTCGAGCTGCGCCGCGTTGGCCGTCGCCTGGGCCGCGCCGTCGTCCTCTTCCTCCTCCTCTTCCTCTTCCTCTTCCTCGGCCTCTTCTTCCTCTTCGTCCTCGTTCTCGATCTCTTCCGCTTCCTTGGCGTTGAAGCCATCGGTGTCTTCGGCGTTCGGATCGATCAGGCCGTCGACGAGTTCGTCCACGCGAATCTCGTCGTTCGCCACGCGCTCGGCCATGGCGAGGATGTCGGCAATCGTGGTCGGGCAAGCGGAGATTGCCATGACCATGTGCTTCAAGCCGTCTTCAATGCGCTTGGCGATTTCGATTTCGCCTTCGCGCGTGAGGAGTTCGACCGTGCCCATTTCGCGCATGTACATACGCACCGGGTCGGTCGTGCGGCCAAATTCGGAGTCGACGGTCGAGAGCGCGACTTCCGCTTCTTCTTCCACTTCGTCGTCCGAAGAAGCGTTGGGTGCGTTGTCGTTGAGCAGCAGCGTTTCGGCGTCGGGCGCCTGCTCGTAGACGGCCACGCCCATGTCGTTGAACGTGCTGATGATGCCTTCGATCGCCTCGGTTTCCGTGAAATTGTCCGGGAGGTGATCGTTGATTTCCGCATACGTGAGGAAGCCGCGCTCCTTGCCGAGCTTGATGAGCGCACGCAGCTTCGTGCGGCGCTCCTCAAGCTCCTCGACGGTGCCGGGCTGCGACGACGCGAACGCGTCCTTCAGCAGCGCCTTTTCCTTCGCTCGCCGGTCGCGCGCGCGGGTGGTCTTTTCGACCTTGCCCGCGGCGGGGGTGCTGTCTTCGCTCTGGTTTGCGTCGTCATCGACGGGTACTTCATTCAGCTTTTTCGTCATGGAGTTCGCCGTACCGGCTATAGTCTCGACTCGCGGCTGCTGGACAACAGCCTCTTGAACCGTGGATGCTTGAGCCTCGCGCTCTGCCGCATCGTCCGCGACGGCAGGCACTTCCCTTGCACTTCTCGAACCGGACCGCTTCGTTGCCGGCTGGGTGGCGGCTTTCGCCGCACGCGCAGGCGCTGCTCGCGCAGCCGAAGCAGCCATTGACCTCTTCCGGGCTGCCGGTTCAGAACGGTTGGTGGACTCACTGCCCGACGACCGGGCGGAAGAACTGGCAACTGTGGCCTTGGTGACCTTGCTGGCCGGCTCCGTCGAGCCCTTGCCTGTTGCCTTTTTTCCGCCTGTAGTCTTTGCCATTGCCATTCCGCCCTTGCTGGAAACTGAACATGCGCGGGTTACCCCAACCCGTCATGTTCACCCGGAAAAAACAAAAACAAACCGCTGAAAACCTGTTATTTTACCACGCAGAGTAATAATCCCTCCGTGCGGTCCTTCCCCTACAAACCGAGCTGACGCTTCATGTCGGCCCGTGTCTGATTCAGTGACATCAATTCGGCAAGCTCCTCCGGCGTGTGTCGCGACTGCCGCGAAAGCGCGTCCAGCCGCTCGCAACAGGCGTCGTACCGCATCTTCTGGATCGCCGCCTTCAACTCCTCGGTCACGAGTCGCTCCTGCTCGCGACGCTCCTCCACCGCGGAGCCATCCTCCGGGTTTTTCATCAGCAAATCCCGAACGTTTTCATCATAGTCCAGAATTTCGCGAAAAATCTCCTCGAAGGTTGGAGCATTGGCCCCATTTCTCAGCAGGTCGGAAAGCAGCTGAAACTCCGCGGCTTCGCCGAGCGCGCGTGCGTGCGTGGTCACTTCCTCGAACAGCTCGCCGTGCCGGGTCAGCCCGATCAGCGCCTTTTCGGCCTCCTCGTCGAGCTGCGACGCGATGCGCGGGTGCATGACGAGGTTGCGCAGCGCCTTGCGTTCGATACCGGTCACAAGGTGCCGGTCCTTGCGCGCCGGGGCCTGGCGCGCCGCCTGCGCAATGCGCGCGTCCACTTCGCACAGCGCGGCCACTTCCTCGAACGGCACGTCCAGGCGGTCCGCGAACATATGCATGATCTGCGCGCGCAGCGCGTTCGCGGGCAGCGCCTGCAACAGCGGCTTGGCGTCGAACAGCGCCCGGGCGCGCCCTTCGGGCTGATCCAGCTCCTTGTCGGCCAGCACCTCGTTGAGCATGAACTGGGACAGCGGCATGGCCCGCTCCACCTGCTCCGAGAACGCCTCGGTGCCGAATTCGCGCACGTAGCTGTCCGGGTCGTGCTCCGCGGGCAGGAACAGGAAGCGGATCGTGCGGTTGTCGGCCGCGTGCGGCAGGCACGCGTCGAGCGCACGCCGCGCCGCACGGCGGCCCGCCGAGTCGCCGTCGAAGCTGAAGATCACGGTGTCGGTCTGACGCATGAGCTTTTGCACGTGGATCGGCGTGCACGCGGTGCCGAGCGTCGCCACGGCGTTCTGGAACCCCAGCTGCGCGAGCGCCACGACGTCCATATACCCCTCGACCACCAGAACATAGCGCTGCTCCCGGATCGCGAGGCGCGCCTCGAACAACCCGTACAGTTCGCTGCCCTTGTTAAATAGCGGCGTTTCCGGGGAATTCAAATACTTGGGCTCGCCGCCGTCCAGCACGCGCCCGCCAAAGCCGATCACCTGACCCTTCACATTGCGGATCGGGAACATCACGCGGTCGCGAAAGCGGTCGTAGCGGCGCGACTGGCCCTGTGCGTCCTGCTTTTCGCTGACGATGACGAGGCCCGACTCGACCAATGCGTCGTCGCGATAATTGGTAAACGCGGATTCGAGGTTCTGCCATCCATCCGGCGCGTAGCCCAGGCCAAAGCGGGCGGCGATTTCGCCCGTGAGGCCGCGCTTCTTGAGGTACTGGATGGCGTTGGTTGCGCTGCGCAACTGCTTGCGGTAGTAGTCGCAGGCAATCTGCATCACGTCGGACAGCGCCGTGGTGACAGCCTTCGACGCGGCCGGGGCGTAACCGCCGCCAGCGCCCGCGCCGCCGCGCATGGGCGAAGGCTCCTGCGGCACGGTCAGGCCGACCGACTGCGCAAGCTCGTTCACCGCCTCGGGGAACGTGAGCCCGGCGTGCTCCATGAGAAAGCCGATGGCGGTGCCGTGCGCGCCACAGCCGAAGCAGTGATAGAACTGTTTCGTTGGACTAACGGTAAAGGAAGGGCTCTTCTCGTTGTGAAACGGGCAGAGCCCCATGAAGTTCGCGCCGCCCTTTTTGAGCTGCACGAAACGACCCACCACGTCGACGATATCGACGCGGTTCAGCAGGTCTTGCAGAAACGAATGCGGAATCATCGAAACGAATGCGCTCGGGCAGCCGTGGCTCGCGCGGCCCGAGGTCGGGCCTCGCGACGCTGCCCGGTCCGGGCGGGCGCCGCGTGCGAGCCTGCGGCGCTTACTTCGTGAGCGCTGCCTTGACGAGCCCGGAGACGGCCGTCATATCGGCACGCCCGGCGAGCTTCGGCTTGAGCACGCCCATGACCTTGCCCATGTCCTGCGGGCCGGCGGCGCCCACCTGGGCCACGGCTGCCTGGACTTCGGCGGCGATCTCGGCATCCGAGAGCTGCGCGGGCATGTAAGCGGCAAGCACGGTCAGCTCGGCGGCTTCCTTCTCGACGAGGTCGGTGCGACCCGCAGCCTCGAACTGGCTGATCGAGTCCTTGCGCTGCTTGATCATCTTGTCGATGACGGCCGTAATGGCGGCGTCGTCGAGCGTCACGCGGTCATCGACTTCGCGTTGCTTGATGGCGGCGAGCAGCAGACGAATCGTGGCGAGCCGTTCGCTTTCGCGCGCGCGCATCGCGGCCTTCATGTCGTCGTTGATCTGGTCTTTGAGACTCATCACTCACCTGAAATGCGTTGGGGTTGCAGGAATTGCGGTGGACGGCGCGGGCCGTCCTGGACGGCATGGCCAACCGCGCGACGCGCCGGGCATTGCAGGAATGCAAAAACCCGCCTGGAAACGCTTCCAGGCGGGTCGGCGCAAATTCGACATGGTTGCGACCACACCAGAGAGCAGCGGCCGCCGCGCTGCGACGAAGAGCCGGCTGCCCACGTCGCCGCTCGATACACGCGAAACCTTGTGGGTCACGCGCCGCGGCGACGCCAGACTCAGTACAGCTTCTTTGGAAGCATCTGGCTGCGCAGGCGCTTGAAGTGGCGCTTCACCGCCGCCGCCTTTTTGCGCTTACGTTCAGCCGTGGGCTTCTCGTAAAACTCACGCGCGCGAAGCTCGGTCAGCAGACCGTTCTTCTCGATCGTGCGCTTGAAGCGCCGCATGGCGACTTCAAAGGGTTCATTTTCTTTTACACGGATGGTCGTCATTTTCCAATAACGGATCGAGGGTAAAGAAAGTTGAGTATAGCAAATCCGCGCTCGCGCATCGGGTGGCTGTTCGGGGGGAAACCCGTATCCGGACAGGCCTTCCGGACGCGCTCGCAGCAAGGGTTTGCGTGGTTGCCGGCGCCCCTTCAGGCGGCGCCCGGACCGACCAGCAACAACGGCAAATGCGTGATCTCGATGGCCCGCTGAGCCACGCTGCCGAGTAGCCAGCGCGCGACGCCGCGCCGTCCCTGCGTACCCAGCACGACGAGGTCGGCGTTCCAGCTTTGGGCGTCGCGCAGCACGGCATGGGCGATGTCATCGTGCATGAGCCCGGTGGCCACGAGCGCCGTTTCAGCGGCGCAGCCTGACGGCTCGAGTTCCTCGCGCGCCGCGGCCAGCGCCTTGCGCCCGAGATCGGCAAGCGCATCTTCCAGTACCGAGCCCGGCACCGGGTCGGCGGACACGCTGCTGCGGTCCACGACATACACGGCACGCAACGCCGTTTGCGGCCCGGCGAGCCGCGCGGCGGCCCGCATGGCCTGCGCCGAGGCCGGGCTGCCGTCCGCCGCCATCAGGATGCGGGCGAGGTGCACTTCGCCGTTCGCCGCTTGCGCACCCTGCGCCGCTTCACCGTGCTGCTCGTACTCGACGGGCACGACCAGCAGCGGACAAGGCGCGCAAACCGCGAGCGCGCCCGAAACCGAACCGTCGACCCAACGCTTCATGCGCCCCTGATGCCGGGCACCGACCACCAGCATGTCGGCGCGCCAGTCGCGCGCCGTCTCGGTCAGCACCTGCACGACGGCGCCGGCCTCGCCGGAAATGCCGACCACCTGCCCCTCCACCGAAGCGGCTCGCCCGGTGAACGCCTTCATCGCCAGTTCGAGCGTGCGCTCGGCGTCGCGGCGAAACTCGTTGCGGGCGTCGGCGATCGCGTCCGTCATCCAGGCGGAGCCAGCGGAATAGGCGCCGCCGGTCATCCAGGCGCGCGGCTCACCGGCGGCGCACACGATCCGCACTTCCGCGTCGCTCGGCGTGACCCGCCCCGCGAAGCGCACGGCCTGCATCGAAGCCGTGGAATCGTCCACGGCGATCATGATCCGCCGCAGCGGCGTGGTGTACTGTGCCTGATCTTCCTCTCGGCTCACGTTTCGTACCTCTCCTTGTTGGCCAGGTCTTCCAGCGTGAACCTCGGGCGCCGGGTCAACAATGACGAGCGTCAAGCCCAGGGGTTTCGGCAGTCCCCACAGATCAGGAAGTCAGCCTGCAAGTCCCGTGTACTCCGCCGCAGCCTCGCCGGCCGCCACGCCCGAGGCCCACGCCCACTGGAAGTTGTAGCCGCCGAGCCACCCGGTCACGTCCACGGCTTCGCCCACGAAGTACAGGCCCGGCACGCGCTGGCTCATCAGCGTCGCCGAGGAAAGCTCGCGCGTGTCCACCCCGCCGCGCGTGACTTCGGCCTTCTTGTAGCCTTCGGTGCCCGTAGGCGTGAGCGTCCACTGCGCGAGTCCGTCGCCGATCTTGCGCAGCGTTTTGTCCGGCAGATCGGCGAGGCGCGCATCGGCCTTCACCTGGTGTGCCTCCAGCCACACGTGCGCAAGGCGCGCGGGCACCCATTCGGCGAGCAGGTTGCCGATCTGGCGTTTCGTCGCGCTCTTGGCCTCGATCAGCGCCGCCGTGGGGTCACGCTCGGGCAGCAGGTTCACGCGAATCGGCTGGCCCGGCTGCCAGAAGCTCGAAATCTGCAAGACGCCCGGGCCGGAGAGGCCGCGGTGCGTGAAGAGCAGATCCTCGTCGAAGGCGCCGCCCGTCTTGCGCTCGCCGGTCGCCACATGAACTTCGAGCGAGACGCCCGCGAGCGGCACGTAGGGCGACCATTCGTCTTGCGCGAACGTGAGCGGCACGAGCGCCGGGCGCGTGTCGACGAGTTTGTGGCCGAACTGCTTCGCAACGCGATACGCGAAATCGGTTGCGCCGATCTTCGGGATCGACAGGCCGCCCGTCGCGATCACGAGGGCCTTCGCGTGTATCTGGCCCTGTGGCGTGCCGAGCGTGAAGCCCGCGCCGTCGGCGTGGCTCACGGCCTCGACGGGCAACGGCCGGTGCCAGGCCACGCGGCCGGCGTCGCACTCCGCGCGCAGGACCTCGATGATCGCCTCGCTCGACTGGTCGCAAAACAGCTGGCCCTTGTGCTTTTCGTGCCAGGTCACGCGATGCTGACGCAGCAGCGCGAGAAAATCGCGCGGCGTGTAGCGCGCGAGCGCCGAACGGCAAAAATGCGGATTGTTCGAGAGATAGTTGGCGGGGCTCGCGTGCAGGTTCGTGAAGTTGCAGCGGCCGCCGCCCGAGATGCGGATTTTTTCCGCGAGGCGCGGCGCGTGGTCGATCAGCGCCACGCGGCGGCCCTGCTGGCCCGCCACCGCCGCGCACATCATGCCGGCCGCCCCTGCGCCGATCACGGCGATGTCGAAAGATTCCATGGCGCGCATTCTACCTGCGCGACGGCAGGGCTTGCCCGCGCCTGACGCGGCTCGCCGCCCTCAGCCGTCTTTTACGCGCGCTGCTATACTTTCAGGCTCCCTTGATTCTTGATTTAGCGGCGGTTTTTGCCCGCGCCTGTGCGCGGCAATGCCGTTGCCCCGCCCCACACCATGCTCGTTCTCGGCATCGAAAGCTCCTGCGACGAAACCGGCCTCGCGCTCTACGACAGCGAGCGCGGCCTGCTCGCGCACGCACTGCACTCGCAGATTGCCATGCACCGCGAGTACGGCGGCGTCGTGCCCGAACTCGCCTCGCGCGACCATATCCGCCGCGCGCTGCCGCTGCTCGAGGAAGTGCTCGACAAGAGCGGCGCGGCCAAAAGCGACATCGACGCCATCGCGTTCACGCAGGGCCCCGGCCTCGCGGGCGCGCTGCTCGTTGGCGCGAGCATCGCCAATGCGCTCGCCATGGCGTGGAACCGGCCGACGGTGGGCATTCACCACCTCGAAGGGCATCTGCTTTCGCCGCTGCTGGTCGATGCGCCGCCGCCGTTTCCGTTCGTCGCGCTGCTCGTGTCGGGCGGCCATACGCAGTTGATGCGCGTGACCGACGTGGGCGTCTACGAAACCCTGGGCGAAACGCTCGACGACGCCGCCGGCGAAGCCTTCGACAAAACCGCCAAGCTGCTCGGCCTGGGCTATCCCGGCGGCCCGGAAGTCTCGCGGCTCGCGGAATTCGGCACGCCTGGCGCGATTGAGCTGCCGCGCCCCATGCTGCACTCGGGCGACCTCGACTTCAGCTTCAGCGGCCTGAAAACAGCCGTGCTCACGCAGGTGAAGAAGCTCGGCACGAACATCTGCGAACAGGGCAAGGCCGATATCGCGCGCGGTTTCGTCGATGCGGCCGTCGAAGTGCTGGCCGCGAAATCGCTCGCCGCGCTCAAGCGCACGAAGATGAAGCGCCTCGTGGTAGCGGGCGGCGTGGGCGCGAACAAGCAGTTGCGCGAAACGCTTTCGGCCGCGGCGCAAAAGCGCGGCTTCGAGGTGCACTACCCCGACCTCTCGCTATGCACCGACAACGGCGCGATGATCGCACTCGCGGGCGCGCTGCGTCTGCAACGCTGGCCCGAGCAGGCCACACGCGACTACGCGTTCACGGTGAAGCCGCGCTGGGATTTGACGTCGCTCGCAGGCGGCGCGCAATAGCCGCCAGCCGGCATCAGAAACGCTGCGTCATGCCGACCACCGCGAGCGTTTGCTTCGTACCGGGGGCCGTCACGCTCACCCCGGTCCAGCTCATCGTGGACGAGCCGTTGTTCTTCATGTAGCCCGCGCGCGCATACACGGACGTCCGCTTCGAGAGACTGTGGTCGACGCCCAGTTGCAGCCCCCACATATTGTCATGCACGCCGCGCACGACGCGTTGCAGCGCCGCGATTTCGACTGCGTCCGCCGGCGTGGCTTGAATCGTGGCACCCGCTTGCATCAGGTTGTACGAATGCACAGCCCCGAGCCGCATTGCGAGCGGACTCGAATCGTCGTTCTTCGGACGGTGATATCCGTAGATAAACTGAAGATTGACAATTCCCAGTTGATAGGCGAGCGAACTATTGAAATGCTCGGTGCCGACGGTATTGAGGATGGATGGCAAGCTGGCCAGCGTCTTCGTGCCCGGATGCTGATACTGATACGCAAGTCCGGCAGAAAGGCCGTAACCCGACCAGATTGCGGCGATGTCGATGATGTTGCCGTTCGTCTGCGGCGCCGGCTGCGTCACACTGGACTGGAACGCGTACATGGCCAGCAACTGGAACCCCTTGAGGTTCGGAGAACGGTACACGATCGAATTGCTGGAGCGCCCGCCGCTCGCCTGCATGCCGATCGTATTGCGGTCGACCACATTGCCCGCCGCTGCCAGCATTGAGAGCACTTCATTGGCGAAGAACGGGTCGCCCGGATAAAGCACCCAGAAGGTCGGCTGATACTGGCGGCCGAGCGAGAGCGTGCCGTATTTCTCGTGTGTGAGGCCCACCCACGCCTGGCGGTAGAACATCACGCTCGAATCGCTGAAGGCGGTGCCATTGTTGACGTTGAAACCGTTTTCGAGCGTGAATGCGGCCTTCAGCCCGCCGCCGAGATCCTCCGAACCCTTGATGCCGAAGCGCGACGGCACGCTCCCGCCGCTGCGCTCCGACCAGGATTGCTTGCCGCCGTTGTTGAGAAACTGCACGAACACGTCGGCGATGCCATAGAGCGTGACGCTCGATTGAGCTTGCGCGACACCCGCCGCCAGAAGCAACGCCGCACCGCAAATGCTCTTTCTGCCAAAGCGCATGATGTCTCCTCCACTGTCTTTTTCTCATTGATGAGTCGGCCATCGCGCGAGGCACGCATGCCGGTGCGCGATGACGTCGAGTGGAGTTATAACGACGGAGACAGGCGGTGGCATTGCCACACCTCAAGGAAGCGCGCGTCTATGCGAAACGGCGTTTGCTGCGGTGGCGAAAGCGCGACAGTCGTCGCGCTTTCGCCAGAAATAGGCCTGACAGGATGTACAGCAGATGCACAAGAAAATAATGTCAGGATAACCAGGCAATGCTGGTCTACCGCGATCCGCGTGAATATCGGATCGGGGCAGGTTGGTTCGGGTGTCAGCCCGCCACGCGCTTGTCGTGGTCGATCACGGCATAGGCGCTGTGATTGTGAATCGACTCGAAGTTCTCGGCTTCGAGCGTATAGGCGATCACGCGAGCGTCCGCGTTCAGGCGCACGGCCACGTCGCGCACGAGGTCTTCCACGAACTTCGGATTCTCATACGCGCGCTCGGTCACGAACTTCTCGTCCGGACGCTTGAGCAGGCCCCACAGTTCGCACGACGCCTCTTCCTCGGCAATGCGAATGAGGTGCTCCACCGGCAGATCGCCTTCGAACTCGACGTCCATCGTCACATGCGAACGCTGGTTGTGCGCGCCGTACTGCGAGATCTTCTTCGAGCACGGGCACAGGCTCGTCACCGGCACGAGCACCTTGAGGAACAGGCGCGTCTGGCCGTTGAGCACGTCGCCCTTGAGCGTCACTTCGTAGTCCAGCAGACTTTCCACGCCCGACACCGGCGCGACCTTCTTCACGAAGTACGGGAACGTCACCTCGATACGGCCCGCCTGCGACTCGAGCTTCGCGAGCATCGCGGCCAGCATGGCGCGGAACGTGGCGGGCTCGAGCGGCGCCTTGTTCTCTTCGAGCAGCGCGACGAAGCGCGACATGTGCGTGCCCTTCTGGTCGGCCGGCAGATGAACGTCGAGGTTCCACGTGCCGACGCTCGGCTGGACGTCGCCCGCGCCCGTCTTCACGGTGAGCGGATGGCGCACGGCCTTCACGCCCACGCGCTGGATCACGATCTGACGGGTATCGACGGAACTCTGGACGTCCGGCATCACGAAGGCCGGGTTCATCTGATTCATGTTCTTATCCTCAAGCCGCGCCGAATGCGGCGCGCAAATGGCAAACGCCGGCATGAGCCGGCGCTTGCAAACGGCAAGCCGGGTACGAAACCCGCCCGCCGGTTCAAATGTGAAGTGGGCAGTCGCGGCTCGCCTGCGGGCACTTGGCCCCGGCCAGCCGTACCGCGATGCGCTGGTCCGCGTTAAGCGACGCGCATCACCGACTTGCCGGATGCGTTCGCCGTGCGTTCGAGGAAGCGCTCGCGAATGGACTTCGCAATCCCTGCCGCATCGAGACCCACGCCCGCCAGCAGCTTTGCCGGGTCGCCGTGGTCGATGAAACGGTCGGGAAGGCCCAATTGTAGTACGGGCTTGATAACCCCACTTTCAAGCAGGGTTTCCACGCAGGCCGAACCCGCGCCGCCCATGATGCAGCCTTCCTCGACGGTCACGAGATAGTCGTGGGTTTCGGCAAGCTGCTTCACGAGTTCGGCGTCGATCGGCTTCACGAAGCGCATGTTCGCCACGGTGGCGTCCAGTTCCTCGGCGGCCTTGAGCGACGGCGCAACCATCGTGCCGAACGCGAGAATCGCGATGCGGCTGCCTGCCGGCGCATTGCTTTCGCGACGCACTTCGCCCTTGCCCACCGGCAGCGCGGCCATCTGCTTGACGGTCGCCACGCCCGTGCCCGCGCCGCGCGGGTAGCGCACGGCCGTCGGGCAGTCCTGCTGGAGCGCCGTGTAGAGCATCTGGCGGCATTCGTTTTCGTCGGACGCCGCCATCACCATCATGTTCGGGATGCAGCGCATGAACGCGAGGTCGTAGGCGCCCGCGTGCGTCGCGCCGTCCGCGCCGACGAGGCCCGCGCGGTCGATCGCGAACACGACCGGCAGGTTCTGCAACGCCACGTCGTGGATCAACTGGTCATACGCACGTTGCAGGAAGGTCGAGTAGATCGCGACCACGGGCTTCAAGCCCTCGGCCGCAATACCGCCCGCGAACGTCACCGCGTGCTGCTCGGCAATGCCGACGTCGTAGTAGCGGTCCGGGAAGCGCTTTTCGAACTCCACCATGCCCGAGCCTTCACGCATGGCCGGCGTGATGCCGATCACACGCGAGTCGAGTTCGGCGGCGTCGCACAGCCATTCGCCGAACACTTGCGTGTAGGTCTTCTTGGCGGGCGTGGCGGACGGCTTGATGCCTTCGGCCGGGTTGAACTTGCCGGGACCGTGGTACAGGACCGGGTCGGCTTCGGCGAGCTTGTAGCCCTGGCCTTTCTTCGTCACGACGTGCAGGAATTGCGGACCGCGCAGTTCCTTGATGTTTTGCAGCGTCGGGATGAGCGAATCCAGATCGTGGCCGTCGATCGGCCCGATGTAGTTGAAGCCGAATTCCTCGAACAACGTGGCCGGCACGATCATGCCCTTCGCGTGTTCTTCGAGCTTGCGCGCGAGGTCGAGCACCGGCGGTGCATGGCGCAGCACGCGCTCCACGCCCGCACGGGCGGCGGCGTAGAAGCGGCCCGACATGAGGCGCGCGAGATGGCGATTGAGCGCGCCAACCGGCGGCGAAATCGACATGTCGTTGTCGTTGAGGATCACGAGCAGCGGCACGTCGTCTTCGACGCCGCCGTTGTTCAGCGCTTCGAAGGCCATGCCGGCCGTCATCGCACCGTCGCCGATCACGGCGATGCCCATGGCGTTGTCGCCCTTGAGCTTGCTCGCGACGGCCATGCCGAGCGCCGCCGAGATCGACGTGCTCGAGTGGGCGGTGCCGAACGTGTCGTACGGCGACTCGTCGCGTTTCGGGAAGCCCGAGATGCCGCCGAGCTGACGCAGCGTCGGCATCTGGTCGCGGCGGCCCGTCAGGATCTTGTGCGGATAGGTCTGATGACCCACGTCCCAGACGATGCGGTCGCGCGGCGTGTCGAACACGTAGTGCAGCGCGATCGTCAGTTCGACCGTACCGAGGTTGGACGACAGGTGGCCGCCCGTTTGCGAGACGCTTTCGAGAACGAAGGCACGCAGTTCGTCGGCAAGCGGTTGCAACTGGCGGCGATCGAGGCGGCGCAAATCCGCCGGGTCGTCAATGGTTTTCAGCAAGTCGTACATCGTCGTTCCATTGTAGGAAAACTGGCGCACCCGCACTTGTTCTGCACATTACTCACGTTTCATGCGCGTGGGCGGGTTGCGCGGTCAGCTCACCCGGTTCACCACCAGGTCAGCGAGTTCGGCAAGGCGCTGCGCGCGTGCGCCGAACGGTTCGAGCGCCGCGTGGGCGTCGGCGCGCAGCTGCTGCGCCAAAGCACGCGAGGCGTCAAGACCGATGATCGACACGTAGGTCGGCTTGCCGTCCTTCGCGTCCTTGCCCGCGGTCTTGCCGAGCGTCGCCGAGTCGGCGGTGACGTCGAGAATGTCGTCCACCACCTGGAAGGCGAGGCCCACGGCCGCCGCGTACTTGTCCAGCGCGGCGAGCGTGTCTGCGGAGGGCGTTTCGCCCGCCAGCGCACCCATGCGGACCGAGGCGCGCAGGAGCGCGCCGGTCTTCAGGCGGTGCATCGTTTCGAGTTGCTCGCGCGTGAGCGAATGGCCCACGCTTGCCAGGTCGATGGCCTGGCCGCCGGCCATGCCGACCGAGCCGCTCGCCAGCGCGAGTTCGCGCACGAGCGGCGCCTGGCGCACGGCTTCGAGGGCATCGGACGTCAGCGTGACGAAAGCCTGCGATTGCAGCGCGTCGCCGACCAGCAGCGCCGTCGGTTCGTCATATTTGACGTGTACGGTGGGCTTGCCGCGACGCATGTCGTCGTCGTCCATGCAAGGCATGTCGTCGTGCACGAGCGAGTACACGTGGATCATCTCCAGTGCACAGGCCGCCGCGTCGAGCGCTTCGGGGGTGGCGTTCGTGAGTTCGCCCGCCGCGTGGCACAGGAGCGGCCGCACGCGCTTGCCGCCGCCGAGCACGGCATAACGCATGGCGTCATGCAGCGGCGCCGGCAGCACGTTGGCAGCCGGCAAATAGTGATCGAGCGCGCTTTCGACCCGGTCGAGCACCTGCCGGGTCCATTGGTCAAATGTCATAGATCGTCGTCTCCGCCCGCTGCGGAGTCTGTCGTATTGAGGGGCACGGGCCGCAGCGTCTCGCCGTCGAGCACGCGCACCTGTTGTTCAACCTTTTCGAGCTGCTGCTGGCAAAAACGCACCAGCGCCGCGCCGCGGCGATAAGCCGCGAGCGACTCTTCGAGACTCAGGCTGCCGCCTTCCATGCGCGCGACCAGCCCGTCGAGTTCCGCGAGCGCCGCCTCGTAGCTCTCAGGCAGGGCTTCGCCCCCTGCCGGGTTGCCCGCGTTTTCGTCCGCGCCAGCGCGGTCTTTCGTTGCGGATTTCGCCATGAGTCGTCGCCAGAATGAAACAAGGCGGACATTCTACGGCAAAAGCACCCTTTTCGACCCGCTCGCCGGCTCGTGTGCCCTCTCGACCACACAGCAGAGGCCAACGCAAATCGGTTCCAGAACGCTTGCGCGGGGCTCGCACAGGGCCCGCACCTGTCCCGCGCTTATCCCGTGCTTATCTCGATTACCCGGCCATTTGTCTCATATTTCTGCGCTTCCCGCCGTCTAGCCGGTGTAATTTTGGCAAAAATCAGTCACTTAGCTACCCCATGACGGGGTAACCGGGTATAATCGCCGGCTCCCTAAATCGAATCTTCGATGGTTGGGTTGTTCACTGCTTTCACGTCTTCATCGGGAGTGGGAATGTCCAATCTGAGCAATGCATTGCAGCTGAAGTCCGTCCATAGCCAGCTGCCAGTCACCGCTTATTTTGACGAAGCGCTACTCAAGCGCGAAATCGACACGCTTTTCCAGAAAGGTCCTCGCTACGTCGGCCACGAGCTCATGGTGCCCGAGGCGGGGAATTATTTTGCGCTGCCTGGCGAGAAAGAGGGCCGCGTGCTCGTTCGCAACAAGAGCGACGAGATCGAACTGCTCTCGAACGTCTGCCGCCACCGCCAGGCCATCATGCTAAACGGTCGCGGCACGGCAGACAACATTGTATGTCCGCTGCATCGCTGGACCTACGACCTCAAGGGCGAACTGCTCGGCGCGCCGCATTTCGCGGACAAGCCCTGCCTGAACCTCAACAACTCGCCGCTGCAAAAGTGGAACGGCCTGCTGTTCGAGTCGGCGGGCCGCGACGTCGCGCGCGATCTCGCACGCCTTGGGCCGGCCAAACACCTCGACTTTACGGACTATATGTTCGATCACGTCGAGGTTCACGAGTGCAACTACAACTGGAAGACCTTCATCGAGGTCTATCTGGAAGACTATCACGTCGTGCCGTTCCACCCTGGCCTCGGCAACTTCGTGTCGTGCGACGACCTCCAGTGGGAGTTCGGCGAGTGGTACAGCGTGCAGACGGTCGGCGTGCACAATCACCTCGGCAAGCCGGGTAGCCCGACCTACCGCAAGTGGCACGACGAGGTCCTGCGCTTCCGTAACGGCGTGCCGCCCGAGTTCGGCGCGATCTGGATGGTGTACTACCCGAATCTCATGATCGAGTGGTATCCGCACGTGCTCGTGGTGTCCTGGCTCATTCCGCAGGGCACGCAGAAGACGACGAACATCGTCGAGTTCTATTACCCCGAGGAAATCACGCTGTTCGAGCGCGAGTTCGTCGAGGCCGAACGCGCCGCCTATATGGAAACGGCCGTCGAAGACGACGAGATCGCCGAGCGCATGGACGCCGGCCGTCGTGCCCTCTTCGAGCGCGGCGTTTCGGAAGTCGGCCCGTACCAGAGCCCGATGGAAGACGGCATGCAGCACTTCCACGAGTTCCTGCGCCGCGAGTTGGGACCGATCTGACGCCCGGCTGACGCGAGCCGGGGGCCATGCGAACGCATCACGGAAAGACGGGCTTAGGCCCGTCTTTTTGTTTAGACTGACGGCATCGGGCCGCAGCGCATGCACATGCCGGCCTCGCACGATCCAAGGAGCCGTCATGCCTCACACGCACTACACCACGCTGATCTCCGCCGCCAATCTGCACGAACGCCTGAGCGCCGCTCCCGGCAGCGTACTCGTGTTCGACTGCCGCTTCGATCTCGGCAACCCCGCCGCGGGCGAAAACGCCTACGCGGCCGGACATTTGCCCGGCGCCCAATACCTGCATCTGGATCGCGACCTCTCCGGGCCGAAGACGGGCAAGAACGGCCGCCATCCTCTGCCCGACCGCGCCGCGCTCGTCGCCACGCTCTCGTTGCGCGGGCTCAACGAAGGCCAGCAGGTCGTGACCTACGACGCGCAGGGCGGCGCGTACGCCGCGCGCCTGTGGTGGCTGCTGCGCTGGCTCGGCCACGACTCGGTGGCGGTGCTCGACGGCGGCCTGCAAGCCTGGGAGGCGGCCGGCTTCCCGCTCGTGCGCGACGTGCCCGCGCCCGCGCGCGGCACCTTCAAGGCCGGTGCGCCGTTGCAGGTGACCGTGGATGCGCAGGCGCTCGTGCGCAATCTCACCACGCACGATCTCACGGTCGTCGACGCACGCGCCGCCGACCGCTATCGCGGCGAAAACGAAACGATCGATCCGGTGGGCGGCCACATTCCGGGCGCGCGCAACCGCTTCTATCAGGACAACCTCACGCCGGACGGCCGCTTCAAGTCGGCGCACACGCTGCGCGAAGACTTCACGGCCGTGCTGCCGGGCACGACGCCCGAGCACGTGGTCCTGCAATGCGGCTCGGGCGTGACCGCCTGCCACAACGCACTCGCGATGGAGATTGCCGGCCTGCACGGCGCGGCGCTGTATCCCGGCTCGTGGAGCGAATGGTGCGCCGACCCGTCGCGGCCGGTCGCCACGGGCCCGAATCCTTAAGGCGCAGGCCGGAGCACGGCGTCACGCGACGCCGTGCTCCTTGAACCACGCAATCGCGCGCTTCCAGCCGTCTTGCGCGTCGGCCTTGCGGTAGCTCGGCCGGTAGTCCGCAAAGAATGCGTGCCCCGCATCGTCGTACACGACGATCTGCGAGCCGCGCCCGCCCTGCGGAGCTTGCGCGATGGCGGCTTTCATCTGCGCCAGCGTGTCCTGCGGGATGCTCTGGTCCTGCAAGCCGTACATCGCGAGCACGGGCACCTGCAAGGTGTTCGCTAGATCGAGCGGATTGCTCGGCGCGTTCGCCGTGTGCTCGCCCGCCACGCGCCCATACCACACCACGGCCGCCTTGATATGCGGGTTGTGCTCCGCGTAGAGCCACGCATAGCGCCCGCCCCAGCAAAACCCGTTGACGCCCACGCGCTTCGTGTCGCCGCCGTGCTCGCCCGCCCACGCGATGGCCGCGTCGAGGTCGCCCATCACCTGGGCGTCGGGCACCTTGCTCGCGATGTTCTCGTTGATCTGCTGGATCGTCGGGTACACCGAGGCGTCGCCCTGGCGCACGAAGAAGTCCGGCGCGATGGCCAGATAGCCGAGCTTCGCAAAGCGGCGGCATACGTCGGCGATATGCTCGTGCACGCCGAAAATCTCGTGAATCACGATGATGACCGGCAAGTGCGTCTTGCCGCGCGGCTGCGCGCGATACGCCGGGATGAGCGTGCCGCCCGACTGGAAGCCGATCTCGCCGGCTTCGAGACCTTCGCTATCGGTGTGGATGGTTTGCGCGGAGACCGGCAGCACGGCAGCGGCGAATCCGCTGCCGAGCGCGGCCTTGATGAACGTGCGCCGGTTGAACGGCACGTGCGGGACGAGGCTATCGACTTCGGGTTTCAGCATGCAGCGCTCCTCAAACGTCAAACAGCGGAAACAGGCAGCATAGCGCCGCGCCCCTGGGCGCAAGCGCCGCTCAATGCGGCTGCTAGTGCAGCTTCACACGCGGCAGCGTCGTGCGGCGCAGCCAGTGCGCGAAGGTATCGAGCACCATGCGCGCGTAGCCATGCAGCGCCGCGATGTGCAGCCGGTACAGCGACATGTACATGAAACGTGCAAACAGTCCTTCGATCAGCATATTCCCGCCGATCAGCCCGCCCATCAGATTGCCGACCGCGCTGAAGTGGCCGAGCGACACCAGCGAGCCGAAGTCGCGATAGGTGAACTCCTCCAGCGGCTTGCCCACAAGCAGATTGCCGAGCGACTTGAACAGGAAAGTGGCCTGCTGATGCGCGGCCTGCGCGCGCGGCGGCACACCGCGCTCGTGGCCCGGCCATTCGCAGGCCGCGCAATCGCCGAGCGCGAAGATGTTGTCGTCGACTTCCGTTTGCAGCGTGCGGCGCACGATCAACTGGCCGAGCTTGTTGACGGTGAGGCCGTCGAGCCGCGCCAGCACGGCGGGCGCGGTGATGCCCGCGGCCCACACGGTGAGGTCCGCGCGCAGGTTCTTGCCGCTCGCGGTACGCACGACGCCAGGCGCCACTTCGGTCACGCGTTCGCTCGTCAGCAGCTTCACGCCGAGCTTCTGAAGCAGCTCGCCCGTTGCCGAAGAAACACGCTCGGGCAACGCAGGCAGAATGCGCGGGCCCGCCTCGATCAGCACGATGCCCACGTCATGCCGCGGGTCGAGCTTGTGCAGTCCATAGGCCGACAGCACCTGCGCGGTGTTGCGCAGTTCAGCGGAAAGCTCGACGCCCGTCGCGCCTGCGCCGATGATCGCCACCTGCACGCGCGGCTCAGCGCCGGCGTTCATGGCGGGCGCGAGGTCGTCTGCCGTCACCTCCGCCGCGACTCTTTCGGGCGCCTGATGTTCGGCACGTATGCACGCGGCAATCAGACGCTTGCGAAAGCGCTCGGCCTGCTCGACGGTATCGAGCGCGATGGAATTCTCAGCCGCGCCCGGCACGCCGAAAAAGTGCGTCGTGCTGCCGATCGCGAGCACGAGCGTGTCGTATTCGAGCACGCGCTCGGGCAACATTTCCGCACCGTCGTCGTCGAGCACGCGCCCGAGCGTGATGCGCTTCGCCGTGCGATCGAGACCGGTCAGTTCGCCCTGCTGAAACTCGAAGCCGTGCCAGCGCGCCTGCGCCGGATATTCGAGCTGATGCGTGAACGGGTCCATGCTGCCCGCCGCGACTTCGTGCAGGAGCGGTTTCCAGATATGCGTCGGGTAGCGGTCGACCAGCGTGACCGATGCCGCTTGCGGCTTACCCCGCTTCGCGCGCGCTTCGCCGTAACGGTCGCCGAGCCGTGTCGCCAGCTCCAGCCCGCCTGCGCCTCCTCCCACAACGATAAAGCGATGCATAGACTCTCCGTGCATGTCGAAAGGCGATGGAAAGGCCGATGCATCGACAACATCCCGTGCGATGCACCGGCCCTCGATTCATTGTCGGCTGACGGAGCGCGCGGCGGCAACCCTCGCGGCGCGCATTCGCGACATCTCGCACGCGAGGCTTGCCTAATGTCGCGCGCGCAGTTACGGCTTTGCTACGGCAAGGCGCATTCAGTATGTGCTTAGTAGAGCTTCGTTGCGCAGAAGCGGAACATCAGTGGGCTTCTTCCCAGTTCTCGCCCACGCCCACTTCGGCCACGAGCGGCACCTTGAGCTGCGCCACCGAACACATCAGTTCGGGCAGGCGCTTGCGCACTTCGGCAAGCTCGGCGTCGGGCACTTCGAGCACCAGTTCATCGTGCACCTGCATGATCATCTTCGTGCCGATCTTGCGTTCGTCGAGCCACGTCTGCACCGCGATCATCGAAAGCTTGATGAGATCCGCGGCCGTGCCCTGCATCGGCGCGTTGATGGCGGCACGCTCGGCCGCCTGGCGGCGCGGGCCGTTGCCCCCGTTGATCTCGGGCAGCCACAGGCGGCGGCCGAACACGGTCTCGACATAGCCGCGCGACTTCGCGTCCATGCGCGTTTCGTCCATGTAGCGCGCCACGCCCGGATAACGCGCGAAATAACGGTCGATATAAAGCTTCGCCGCGTCGCGCGTGATGCCGAGATTCGACGCGAGCCCAAACGCGCTCATGCCGTAAATCAGGCCGAAGTTGATGACCTTCGCGATGCGGCGCTGGTCGTTGCTCACTTCGAGCGCCGTCACGCCGAACACCTCGGCGGCCGTGGCGCGGTGAATGTCGTCGCCGCGCGCGAACGCCGCGAGCAGCGATTCGTCGCCCGAGATATGCGCCATGATGCGCAGTTCGATCTGCGAATAATCGGCCGAGACGATCTTGTGGCCCGCCGGCGCGATAAAGGCCTCGCGAATGCGCCGGCCTTCGCCCGTGCGCACGGGAATGTTCTGGAGATTCGGATCGTTCGACGCAAGACGCCCCGTGACCGCCACGGCCTGCGCGTAGTTCGTGTGCACGCGGCCCGTTTGCGCGTTGACCATGCGCGGCAGCTTGTCCGTGTACGTGGACTTGAGCTTGGCAAGGCCGCGATGTTCGAGCAGGAGCTTCGGCAACGGATAGTCTTCGGCGAGCTTTTGCAGCACCTCTTCGTCGGTGGAAGGCGCGCCGCTCGGCGTTTTCTTCACCACCGGCAGTTGCAGCTTCTCGAAGAAGATCTGGCCGATCTGCTTGGGCGAGCCGAGATTGAATTCGCCGCCCGCGAGCGCATACGCGCCCTGTTCGAGTTCGACCAGGCGCACCGCGATCTCGGCGCTTTGCTTCTCGAGCCGCTCCGTGTCGATCAGCACGCCGTTGCGCTCCATCTTGCGCAGCACACGCGAGGTCGGCAGCTCGATGCTGCGATACACGTAGTCGAGGCCCTTCTCCGGCGCGATCTGCGGATAGAGCGCGCGATGCAGTTGCAGCGTGACGTCGGCGTCTTCGGCTGCGTATTCGGCGGCCTTGTCGAGCGCGACCTGGTCGAAGCCGATCTGCTGCGCGCCCTTGCCCGCCACCTCTTCGTACTTGATCGTCTTGATGCCGAGATGGCGCAGCGCGAGGCTGTCCATGTCGTGGCTGCGATGCGATTCGAGCACATACGATTCGAGCATCGTGTCGTGCTCCACGCCGTTCAGCTCGATGCCGTAGTTCGCGAGCACCTGCTCGTCGTACTTCATGTGCTGGCCGACCTTCTTGTGCTGCTCGCTTTCGAGCCACGGCTTCAGGCGCGCGAGCACGTCGTCGAGCGGCAACTGGTCGGGCGCGTCAGGCCCGCGATGCGCGAGCGGCAAATAAGCGGCCACGCCCGGCTCCGTCGAAAACGACATGCCGACGAGCCTTGCGACCATCGGGTCGAGCGCCGTGGTCTCGGTGTCGAACGCGGTGAGCTCGGCGGCTTCGATCTTCTTGAGCCACGCGTCGAACTGCTCCCACGTCTGGATGGTTTCGTAGTGGCGCGGCGCGTCGACGAACAGCGCGGGCTGCACGTTCGCGTCTTGCTCGGGCGCATTGCCGGCAGTCGTTGCGGGCACGGTCTCGCTCTGCTGCGCCGCCTCGTTGACTTCACGCAGCCAGGTCTTGAAGCCGTGGCGCGCGAAGATATCGCGCAGTTCTTCGGGCGCTTCCGGGCGCGTCGCGAGCGACGCCCCGATCGATTCGATATGCGGCGCGAGATCGCACGCGGTTTCGACCGTCACGAGCTTTCTGGCCATCGGCAGGAAGTCGAGCGCGTCGCGCAGGTAACCGCCCACGGCGCCCTTGATCTCGTCCGCATGCGCGATCACGCCGTCGAGCGAATCGTATTGCGTGAGCCACTTCACCGCCGTTTTCGGGCCGCACTTGTTCACGCCCGGCACGTTGTCGACGGTGTCGCCGATGAGCGAGAGATAATCGATGATGCGCTCCGGCGGCACGCCGAACTTCGCGATCACGCCTTCGCGATCGAGCGTTTCATTCGTCATCGTGTTGATGAGCGTGACGTGGTCGGTCACGAGCTGCGCGAGGTCCTTGTCGCCCGTGGAAACGATGACCTTCATGCCGCGCTTCTCGGCCTCGCGCGCGAGCGTGCCGATCACGTCGTCGGCCTCCACGCCTTCGATCATCAGGAGCGGCCAGCCGAGCGCGCGCACGGCCACGTGGATGGGCTCGATTTGCGCCGCCAGCGGCTCGGGCATGGAAGGCCGGTTCGCCTTGTACTCGGGATACCAGTCGTCACGAAACGTCTTGCCCTTTGCATCGAACACGCACGCGCTATACTCTGCCGTAACGTCCTTGCGCATGCGACGCAGCATGTTGATGATGCCGTATAGCGCGCCAGTCGGTTCGCCGTCGGGACCGCGCAAATCCGGCATCGCATGGAAGGCACGATAGAGATAGCTAGAACCGTCGACCAGCAACAGGGTCTTACCTTCCAGCTCATTTTGTTGCTGTAGCTTTGTATCCACGCGTAGGTCTTCAGGCATTATGGACAAGAGAAAAGTGATTCCGAGTCTGCGTTCACTCGCAGATCAAGAGCGCGCAACGGCCAAGAAGGCGCGCGCATCGTGGCAGATGTTCACGATTATGGCAGAGTTTATCGAGGCGACCGAGTACCTGTCCGAGATCCGGCCGGCGGTCAGCATCTATGGCTCCGCACGCCTGAAACCGGAGTCGGAGTATTACCAGCTCGCCACCACGATCGCTCGAAAAGTGTCGGACGCGGGCTTCGCCGTGATCTCCGGCGGCGGTCCCGGCATCATGGAGGCCGCGAACCAGGGCGCGCATGCGGGCAAGTCGCCTTCGGTGGGCCTGAACATCGAGTTGCCGCACGAGCAGTCGGGCAACCAGTGGCAGGACATCTCGCTGCGCTTCCGCCATTTCTTCACGCGCAAGGTCACGTTCGTGAAGAACTCGGACGCCGTGATCGTCATGCCCGGCGGCTTCGGCACGCTCGACGAACTGGCCGAAGTGCTCACGCTCATCCAGACCAAGAAGTCGCGTCACGTGCCCATTATTCTCGTGGGCTCCGTATTCTGGAAGGGCCTGCTCGACTGGTTCCGCTCGGCGCTCGTGCCCATGGGTCTCATCAATCCCGAAGACATGGACTTGATGCAGGTGATCGACGACCCGGACCAGGTGCTCGAAGCCGTCCTCAAGTTCTACGAAGATGCGGACGCAGGCGAGGAATCCACCAAGGAGCATCCGGCGCGACGCGACCGCGACGCGGACTCCGACGACGACCGGATGTTCTACCTCTGACGTTCGGCTCGGGGCACGATAGCCCCCAGGGCGCGGCGTCTGCACAGGCCTTTTGCACCGGCCTGCGTAGCACCTGCGCCCGCCCCCGTCTTCCTCACGCTTTCTCCAGGCTTGCAGGCACGCCAGGTGCGCCGGGCGCACCGTGCGGCGGCCGCCCTATCGCCTGCTCCTCCAGCCAGCGGCAAAACTGCGCGACGAGCGGCGCCTGCGCCACTTCGCGGCGCGCCACCCACCAGTAACCACGCGCATCGAGATGCGGCCCCGCGAGCGGCGCGACGAGGCGCCCCGACGCAAGCTCGTCGTCGAGCAGCGGCAGCGGGCCGAGCGCTACGCCAAGACCATCCACGGCGGCCTGCAAGGCCAGATAGAAGTGGTCGAACGACTGCTTCTTCCTGCATTTGGCCTTCACGCCCGCGGCCGCGAGCCAGGTGCGCCACGCATCGGGCCGCGTATCGGAATGCAGCAGCACGTGGCGCGCAAGATCGCTTGCCTGCTGGATCGGCGCGCGCTTGAGAAGCGCCGGGCTGCACACCGGCAATTCCGTCTCGTCGAGAAAGTGCCCCGCCTCGCAATCGGGCCAGTGCGCCGGACCGCGCCGCACGGCCACGTCGAAGCCTTCCAGCCGCTCGACGGGCGCATTCGAGGTGGCCAGCCGCAGCTCCACGTTCGGCGCGAGCCGCTGAAACTGCGAGAGCCGCGGCAGCAGCCACTTCATCGCAAACGTGGGAAGTGCGTTCACGCGCAGCACATGAACCACACCCGTGTCGCGCAGTTGTTCCGTTGCGCGCGCGATGTCGTCGAACGCCGACTGCACGGCGGCGAGGTAGCGCCGCCCGTCCTCGGTCAGCGCAACCCGCTTGCCATGCCGGTGAAACACCTGCACGCCGACCCACGCTTCGAGTGCCGCCACCTGGCGGCTGATGGCACCGTGAGTCACATTGAGCTCGCCCGCCGCAGCGGAGAAGCTGTTGTACCGCGCGGCGGCTTCGAACGCGCGCAGCGCGGGAAAGGGAGGAAGAGTACGTGCCATGCTTGTGAGTGTAGATCACAAGAGGCCGCCTTAAAAATCGTTTTGCCGCGCGCGCGTTTGCGCTTACCCTCGGAGCTTGCCTCAGAGGTCCCCATTCCAATGAAACACGTCACTTCCCCGCCCGTTGCCGCCGAATCCGGCGCGCACGCCGACCTCATCACGCCCAGCGTACGCGATCTCTTCTTCGGTTTTCTCGGTCTCGGCTTCACCTCGTTCGGCGGCGCGCTCCCATTGGCGCGGCGCACCATTGTCGAACAGCGGCGCTGGCTTTCCGCCGGCGAATTCACCGATCTGCTCGGCTTGTGCCAGTTTTTGCCCGGCGGCAACGTCATCAATCTTTCGGTTGCGCTCGGCATGCGCTTTCAGGGCTGGCGCGGTGCGCTCGCCGGCATCCTCGGCCTGATCGCGGGTCCGTCGCTCGTCGTGATCGGGCTTGGCGTGCTGTACGAGCGCACGCAGAACGATCCACACGTCCAGCATCTGTTCGTCGGGCTTGCCGCGGCGGCCGCCGGCCTGCTCGTTTCGATGGCCGTGAAGATCGTGCTGCCGCTGCGGCGCGACCCGGCGGCGCTGGTTGTCGCCGCACTGGGCTTCGTGGCGATCGCCGTGTTGCGCACGCCGCTTCTGACGACCATGCTCGTGCTCACGCCCATTGGCATCGCGCTTGCGGCTCGCGCCGCGCGCAAGGAAGGAGCCGCCCGATGAACGACACGCTCATTGCGCTCGCTTCGATCTTCAGCCAGCTCTCGCTGCTCGCGTTCGGCGGCGGCAATACGATCCTGCCCGAGATGCAGCGCCAGGTGGTCGAAGTGCACCACTGGATGCCCGCGAGCGAGTTCAGCGCCCTCTTCGCGCTCGCCCAGGCCGCGCCTGGCCCGAACATGATGATCGTGACGCTGGTGGGCTGGCACGTGGCCGGCTGGGCGGGCATGCTCGTCACGTCGATCGCGAAGTTCGGGCCTTCGTCGCTCGTGACGATCGCGGCGCTGCATGCGTGGGATCGCTTCAAGGACCGCCCGTGGCGGCGCATCGCGCAGAAGGGGCTCGTCCCGGTGACAGCGGGCCTCGTGGCCGCGAGCGCCGTGCTGATCGCGAAGGCTTCCGATCCTTCGTGGATCGCGTGGGCGATTACCGGCGTGTGCGCCGTGCTCGCGTTTCGCACGAAGATTCACCCGCTATGGCTGCTTGGCGCGGGAAGTCTGATTGGATTGACGGGGTTCGGGCAATAAGTCGACGAGAGGCGTGGCTACGCCTCTTCGATGCTCGCCATCCACGCCGCGCGCCGGCCGCGAAACGCAATCAGCGCGACACCGATCACGGCCATGCCCAGAGTGAGTATGAGAATGACGTGGCCCGCCCCAAGGCGAGTCGCGAACAGCCCGACAACGAGACCGGCAAGCGGCTGAGTCAGATTGTTCAGTAGTGCGATCAGACCGACCGTCTTGCCGAAGTCCTCGGCGGGAATGAGCCGCTGCCGCGCGCCGCGCATGAATACGCTGAACATCTTGTCGAAGCCGATGACCGCGACAAAGCCCGCGACATAAACAAAAGGCCACGAGACCCACCCGGTCAGCAGCCCGCCGAGCACGATCAGCAAATAGGAAGCCGCGCCCGACACTCTCGCGGGCAGCTTCACATGGGCAACGAACATCAGCACAACGACCGTCGCGATCGAGCCCGCGACTTGCAGCAGCGCGTAAGACGAAGCCGTCTGGGCATACACGCCCGTGAACATGGCCGCCGATGTCGCAAGCGTAACGCCGACGACCAGATTCACGCCCGCCGCAAGACAGACCAACTCCAGAAGGCCCGGTATCGCGACGATATGCGCGAAGGCAATGCGATAAGGTTCGAGCCCGAGCTTGCCGCCCGGCGCCTGTGTGGAAACGGAGTCGGGCAGCGTTTGCGCGCGCGTCCAGCGCGAAAACGCCACCTCGGACACGATGAAGATCGCGGCGGCGGCCAGCACCACGTACTCCCAGCGCGAGATATCGAGCAGGCCGGCGGCGGCGAGCGGTCCGAGCACGGTGCCCAGTTGATCGGCGATCTGCGTGTACGAGAGGCTCTTGCGGTAGCTATCGCCGTGGAAGATGTGCGGCAGCATGGCCTCGCGGGCCATGCTGCCTTGCGTCGTGAGCACGCCCGCCGCCGCCGAAATGACGATGAGCCAGGCGAGGCTGCCGTGCAGGGCATAACCGGCCACGCCGCCCACGCAAACAAATGAACGCCAATGCTGGCTCCAGCGAATCAGCTTGAGCGTGGATACGCGATCGCAAAGCGCCCCGCAAACCGGAAACGCGGCGAAGCGCGGCAGCGCTTCACAAAAGAACGCGATGCCCGACCAGGCCGCGCTCCCGGAAAGCTTGAATACCACGAGCGGCACGGTGAACAGCAGGACCTGATCCGCGAAGCGCGTGAGCAGCAGCGAAAGGTAAAGGAGTCGATGGTGCCCGCGCACGCCGGCATTCCTTGAAGGTGGACGATGACGGCAAGGAAAACGGGCGAGCCGCCCGCACCTGGCCGCCCGTTTTTCGAGCCGCGACTACTGGAACGCCACCTCAGCGAAGCTACGCAGTTTCCGGCTATGCAGCTTGTGCAGGCCGTTGGTGCGCAGAATCTCCATGGCCTTCACGCCGATCTGCAAATGCTGGTCGACCTGCGCGCGATAGAACGAATCGGCCATGCCCGGCAACTTGAGTTCGCCGTGCAGCGGCTTGTCGGACACGCACAGCAAGGTGCCGTACGGCACGCGAAAGCGGAATCCGTTCGCGGCGATGGTCGCGCTTTCCATGTCGAGCGCGATTGCGCGGCTTTGCGAAAGGCGCAGCACCGGCTCGCGGTGATCGCGCAGCTCCCAGTTGCGGTTATCGACGCTCGCCACCGTCCCCGTGCGCATCACGCGCTTGAGCTCCACGCCGTCGAGCTTCGTGACGTCCGCCACCGCGCGCTCGAGCGCGAGCTGCACCTCGGCGAGCGCCGGAATCGGCACCCACAGCGGCAAGTCGGCGTCGAGCACGTGATCCTCGCGCACATAGCCGTGCGCGAGCACGTAGTCGCCCAGGCGCTGCGTGTTGCGCAGGCCCGCGCAGTGTCCCAGCATGATCCACGCATGCGGGCGCAACACGGCGATGTGGTCGGTGATCGTCTTGGCGTTCGAGGGCCCCACGCCGATGTTGATCATCGTGATGCCGCTGCCGTCGGCGCGCTTGAGGTGATAGGCCGGCATCTGCGGCAGGCGCGCGGGCGCCGTGCCTTCGTCGCCCTGCTCGCCGAGGTTCGCGTTATACGTGACCACGTCGCCGGGCTCGACGAACGAGGTGTATTCGCTGCGGTAATTGCGCAGGTCGGCGTCGTCGGTGTGCGCCATCATCGCGCGGCCGAGCTTCACGAACTCGTCGATATAGAACTGGTAGTTCGTGTAGAGCACGTAGTTCTGCACGTGCGTGGGCGAGGTGGCCGTGTAGTGCTTGAGCCGGTGCAGCGAGAAGTCCACGCGCGGGGCGGTAAAGAGCGCGAGCGGATGCGGCTCGCCGGGCTGCGGCTCGTAGGTGCCGTTGACGATGCGGTCGTCGAGCTGCGCGAGATCGGGCGTATCGAACACGTCGCGCATGGCGACGAGGCGCTCGCGGTCGAGATCGCCTTCGAGGTGAATGCCTTCGGCGAACGCGAAGTGCACCGGAATCGGCTGATCCGACACGCCCACTTCGATGCCCACGTGATGGTTCTTCGCCAGCAGGCGCAACTGTTCGCGGTAGTAATCGCCGAACAGGTCGGGCCGCGTGACGGTGGTCTCGAACACGCCGGGGCCCGCCACGAAACCGTACGAGCGGCGCGAGTCGATATGCGTGTTGACGTTGGTGCGGATGCGGACGTACGGGTAGCAGGCGCGCACGCGCCGGTCGAAAGACTCGCCGCGGCGATAGCGCGCAAAGGCGTCGCGCAGGAAAGACGTGTTCGCTTCGTAAATGCTCGAGAGGCGCGCCACGGCGTCGGCGGCGTCGGCGAAAGATTCGTCCGGGAAATCGTGCGCCGGCATCATGAGGGGCCGCAGGTAGCTATCGTTGTTCATCTTCGTTCGCCTCTCCGTTTGATGGAACCACATTACCACGGAAGATGCGTCTTTCAGATGGCGGCCCCCGCCGCGCCCAGGGCTTTTGCGGGCCCCGGCGCGCAAGCGCCGCGAGCACCGCGCACCGCCCGCCCGGCGCGGGCCTCAGCGCTTGCGCGACATGGGGCGCAGCGGCCGGATTTGTTAGAATCGAAGCATCCCAGCTTCGTATGTGACCCGAGTCAGGGCTGAACCCCCACTCCGGTCGACAGGAGAATCATCATGAAGTCGCACCTTCTTGCCGCCGTCGCGGCGACGCTCGCTTTCAGCGGGCTCGCCATGGCCGCCCCAGCCGACGACGCCAGGACCGCCGTCGAGGCGCAGTCCGCGCAGTCCGAGAACGAACGCGCCGGCCTGCCCGATCTGGCCGCGATCAACAACAAGCCGACGGCGCACGTCACCTCGAAGGTCGATATCAACGACGTGCCGCGCAAGCCGAGCTTTCACGAAGTGAGCCCGAACGGCACCGAAATCACCGAATACCGTGACAAGGGCAAGCCGGTCGAGATCAACGTGCATTCGAACTTCGGCACCCGTTATTCGATGAGCGCGAACCCCGACACCTCGCCGCAAGTGCGTCAGAACGGCCAGGCCAGCACACGCCTGCCGTCGATCAACCTGCATTACTGATCCATCCGGGCGCGCGCCTGCCTTGACCGGGCAGGCGTGCGCTCACGCCATGCGCGCCGCCTCCGCAACGAGGGCCGACGCCATGGCGCCCGAACCGGCCGCGCTCGCGAGACCTGAGAGCAGCACAAGCAGCACGAAGCCGCGCTTGCCGCCCGACTATTACAAATCAACCGACCTTCTTGCATGGCCGTCTTCACCGCTGTCACCGACAACCAGCTTGCCCAATGGCTGCGCGACTACGATCTCGGCGATGTCGTCGAATTTCGCGGCATCCAGTCCGGCATTGAAAACAGCAATTTCTTCCTGACGACGACGCGCGGCGAATACGTCCTCACGATCTTCGAAAAGCTCACGGCCGAACAACTGCCGTTCTATCTGGACCTGATGCGCCACCTCGCCGCGCACCGCGTGCCGGTGCCCGACCCCATGCCGCGCAAGGACGGCGCGCTGTTCGGCCTGCTCCAGGGCAAGCCCGCGGCGGTCGTCACGAAGCTCGAAGGCGCGCCCGAACTCGCGCCCGGCGTGGAGCACTGCGCGGAAGTGGGCCAGATGCTCGCGCGCATGCATCTCGCGGGGCGCGACTACCGCGGCGACCAGCCGAACCTGCGCAGCCTCTCCTGGTGGGAAGAAACGGTGCCGACGGTGCTGCCCTTTCTCGACGAGGCCCAACGCACGCTGCTCGCGGGCGAGCTTGATCACCAGCGCGCGTTTTTCGGCTCGGCCGACTACGCGGCGCTGCCGGGCGGCCCGTGCCATTGCGACCTGTTCCGCGACAACGCGATGTTCGCGCACTCGCATCCGGCCCCGGGCCACGAAGTGCGGCTGGGCGGCTTCTTCGACTTCTATTTCGCCGGCTGCGACAAGTGGCTGTTCGACGTGGCCGTGACGGTGAACGACTGGTGCGTCGACCTGCCCACGGGCAAGCTCGACACGGCGCGCGCCGACGCGCTCCTGCGCGCCTACCAGACCGTGCGCCCCTTCACGCCCGAGGAAACGCGCCACTGGATCGACATGCTACGTGCAGGCGCCTACCGCTTCTGGGTCTCGCGCCTGTATGATTTCCACCTGCCGCGCTCGGCCGAACTGCTCAAGCCCCACGATCCCGGCCATTTCGAGCGCATCCTGCGCGAGCGCATTGCCGACAGCGCCTCGGGCTCCCATCACGCCTTGCCCCATCGCCCATGCAACTAATTGAAGTCCCCGCGAAGGCGGGCTACGTCTGGTTCCGCCAGGGCATCTGGCTGTTCCGCCGCAATCCGCTCGCGTTTCTCACGCTGTTTTTCGCCTATTTGCTGGCGATGACACTGATTTCCGCCATTCCCGTGATCGGCGGCGTGCTGCCGCTCCTGTTCGTGCCCGGCGTGGCCGTCGGCTTCATGGCGGCATGCCGCGACACGATCGCGGGCAAGCCGGTGTTCCCGACCATCCTGATCGACGGTTTCCGCTCGTACGGCAGCGGCGTGGCCAAACACCTCCTCACGCTTGGCGCAATTTACGTGGTGGCCATGCTGCTGGTGCTCGCGGCGTCGGCGTTCGTGGACGGCGGCGCGCTGCTGCGCCTGATGACACTCGGCGGCACGCTCGACACCGATTCGCTCGAAAACACCAACGTGCCGCTCGCGGTGCTCGCCTCGCTGCTCTGCTACGTGCCCGTTTCGATGCTGTTCTGGTTCGCGCCCGTGCTCACGGCGTGGCACGACGTGCCGCCGGTGAAGGCCATGTTCTTCAGCGTCGTGAGCTGCTGGCGCAACAAGGGCGCGTTCGTGGTGTACGGCGCGCTGTGGTTCGCGGTGTCGACCGTCGTGTCGATCGGCTTTACGACGCTCCTGCACGCGCTCGGCGCCGGCGACTATACGGTGGCGATCCTGATGCCCGCGCTCATCATCGTGACGACGATGCTCTACTGCTCGTTCTACGCGACTTATCGCGGCTGCTACGGCGTGCAGGAGAAGCAGGCCGCCGAAATGCCGGGATCGGGCTCGGGTTCGGGCCGCTGAGCGGCGCGTTCAACGGCACGCAACGCGTGCGTAAACGCAAAAACGGCGCCTTTTGGGGCGCCGTTTTCTTTTCGCACCCCGATCAGGGCACGGGCTTCCTGCTTAGCCGTAGTGATTCATCCACGACGGATGACGCGTGGCCTTCTCGCGATCGAGCTTGCGCATACGGAATTCGAGATCGTAGATATCGACCGATTCCGACAGATACGCTTCTTCGCGCTGTTGGCGGCGGGTCTCGGCGGTTTCGGAGAGGAACAGGAAAAGACGGCTGAGCAGGTACATGATTTGGCCCTTCTAGACGGGCACGCGCCCGCGAAACGAATGAGCTCATTATAGGGTAAACCCTATTACGGGTAAACCCCATAATTTGCCTGCGGACGCGCTTAGCCTGCGTCCTGCGTCAATTCGTCGTCGTGAAGCTCGTCCACGGCTTCGCGATGATGCGGCTCAAAAAAGTCCCAGATCATCGCGCTGGCATCCGGCCCCGTCGAGGAGTGGAACGGCACGGTGTCGTCGCCGCCGCTCCAGGCGTGGTCGAGGTCCGCCACGCGGCACAACCGCACGACGCTCGCGCCGTCGAGCTCGTAATCCTGCTCGCGATAGCCCTCCTTGAAGATCTCGCGCGAGACGACGCCCTGGCGCACGCCACGCTCGTCCGCGAGCCCATTGAGGCGCAGCAGTTGCAGCGCGAGCTGCTCGGCATTCACGGGCGCGACCACGGCGTCGGCATCGCCCTGCACGACAATCGCCGGCATGCCGGGGTGCGGGCGCGCACCCAACTGGCTATCCACCAGCGCCACGGGATCGTGGTGCACGCCGCGCCGCATCACGTCGAGCGCCGAGATGCCCGAGCGCGCCTCGCCGAAAGCGGGGCCGGAGTGCAGCGCCACGGCAGCGAAGCGGCTGGGCGAACCCACGGCCAGCATCATCGCGAGCCCCGCCCCGGCGGACAAGCCCGCCAGATAGACACGCGAGTGGTCGAAGCCATGCTCCTCAACGAGCGCGTCGACGAGCGAGACGACCGCGGCCGCCTCGCCGCCGCCGGCCGTGTCGCGCGCGTCGTACCAATGCCAGCACTGATGCGGGTGCGCGCGCTCCGACTGCTCGGGATAGACGACCGCGAAACCGTGGCGGTCGGCGAGCAGATTCATGCGCGTGCCCTCGGCGAACGAATCCATGGTTTGCTGGCAGCCGTGCAACATCACGACGAGCGGCATGCCCGCCGTGGGCCGCCCCTGCGGCAGGTAAAGGCCGTAGGCCAGCGTGCGCCCGGCATGCTGGGCACCGGCCGGCGCGACATGCTCCGCGCGGCGCCACTCGCCCTCGGCCCAGGCGGCCGCGCGCGGCCCCACGCGGGACTCGCGCACCGGTGCGCCGTTGTTCGGGCGCGCGGCCGGCGCGGCTTGCTGCGCCGCCTGCTCGGCCGCGGCCTGGGCGGCGCGCCAGATAGCCTGGGGCTGCGGCGCGTCGATTCCCGCGCTCTTGAGGGCGTCGCGGGCTGCCCGATGCTGGATGGCGAGCAGACGTCGCATGCCACCTGCCCATAGCTTCGTCAGATTTTTCGTCATCTATGGCCTCGTAAAAGGGTCTGACACATCGTGGCGATTTGCCGCGATCTGTCGTTGTGCAACGCACAATAACACCAATTGGTCGAGGTTGCAGATCGGACGGGTCCGAGATTGGTCCGGCTGCGCCTTGCGTTCGAACGACGCATGGCGCTTGCTTCGATGCGGCACGGCTATACTGGAAACATGCTCGATGCGCTTGTCGGCCAGCCGGCCCGGTCGCGCGTTACTTATATGGGGTGGCTGGTTAGCGGCAACCCTTGCATCCTTATCAAACACGCCCGGCGGCGCGGACTCATGCCAGATTTACCCATTCATCTGTGGTACTCGATTACCAACCTCGGCGGCGCGGGCCTCACCTTGCCGCTCGCGCTGGCGATCGCGCTATGGCTCGTCGCGGGCTATTCGTGGCGCATGGCGGCAAGCTGGGTCTTTCTGCTCGGCGTGGCGATCGGCCTCGTGACGCTGACCAAGATTGCCTTTCTCGGCTGGGGCGTGGGCGTGCGCGAAGTCGACTTCACGGGCATCAGCGGGCACGCCATGCTCTCCACGGCCGTGTATCCCGTTGCGTTCTTTCTGATGCTGCAAGGCGTGCCGTCCGTGGTGCGGGCGGCGGGCGTCGTCATGGGCGTGGGCGTGGGGCTCGCCGTGGCGCTCTCGCGCGTGGTGCTCGACGCGCATTCGCCCTCCGAAGCGGTCACCGGCTGCATTGTCGGCGCGCTCACGGCGCTCGTGTTCGCGCGCTACTGGTGGCATGCAAAGGCACAACGCATTTCGGCGGCCGTCGTCGCGTTGAGCCTCGCGGCGCTGACTGTCGCACTGCACAACGTGCACGTGCCCACGCATCGCTGGGTCACGAACATCGCGCTGACCGTTTCGGGCCACGACCGGCCCTACGTGCGCGCCAAATGGAAGGCTGGCCGCACCAACCGCGCGCCCGACGCCCCGATCTCGCAGACCCGCAACGGCCTCACGCCGCCCCCGCAGCGCCACGCAGCCTGACGGCGCCCAGCGGGCCGCGCCCCGGCCCGCTACGCTCGAGCCGGCCGCACCTCAGCCAGCCACTCCCAGCAACACGCTTGAGGCCTTGAACACAGCGGTCGCCGCTTCTCCCGGAGCGAGGCCGAGCGCATCCACGCTCGCGTCGGTCACGATCGCCGCGATCACGACGCCGCCCGGCAAGGCCAGCGTCACCTCCGCGTTCACGGCGCCACGCCGCACGACCTCGACGACGCCGCTCAGCCGGTTGCGCGCCGACAATCGCGCCGCGTCGGCCGAACCCGCGACCAGCACGATCGACGTCGCCTTCACCAGTGCCACCACCTGCGCGCCAGTCTGAAGCCCGAGCGCCTGGGCGCTCTCGTGCGTGATCGTGGCGACGAGCATGTCTCCACCCGGCAGCGTGATCGAGACTTCGTCGTTCACGTCGCCTTGAGCGACGCGCGCCACCGTGCCGAAAAGCTGATTGCGCGCGCTCGTGCGCATCGCGAGGCGGCCAAGCACGGCCAGATCGCGTTCGAAACCGCCGCCCTCCTGAGCGCCTGCGCCCAGCGCCTGGGCCGCGCGTTCGAGAAAACGCCGATGCTCGCGCTCGATGGCGCGAAACGTTTCGACAAGACGCAACGCGCGCGGCGTGAGCGTCGTGCCGCCGCCGCCCTTGCCGCCCGCCGCGCGCTGCACGAGCGGCTCGCCCGCGAGATTGTTCATGGCGTCGACGGCGTCCCACGCGCCCTTGTAGCTCATGCCCACCGCCTTCGCCGCGCCCGTGATCGAGCCGGTCGTGCGGATCGCTTCGAGCAGCGCGATGCGCGCCGCGCCGCCGAGCATCTGCTGCCCGGACTGAAACCAGACCGAACCGCCAAGGCGCAGTTCGGCGTTGGCATCGGCTTGAGGGTCGGCGTGGCCGGGCCCGGCGGGCGGGGGATTCGAGGCGGCGGAATTCATCATGCGCAAAACGAAAAATGGACAAGACGGCAGGAGCCGGAACACCGGCCCGGCCTCACAAACCCGCCAGTGATTATAGAGATGCGCCTCACGCCCCGCGCGCCACCTTCGGCTCGCCCAGCTCGCGCAGCAGGCGCTCGCCCTCCTTCGCGGTATAGCGCTTGACGGCCTCGCACCAGCCCCGCGCAAAACCAAGCTGATAAGGCTCGGCGTCCATGCGTTCGAGGTAGCGCAGGGCCACGGCGGCATCGTTGCCGTCGCCCAGCACACTCTGGAGCCGCGCAAGCGTGCGCGCCACCTCCATGCGCGTGCGGCGCGACGTGAGCGCGGCGAAAAATTCGATCGTGTAGCGCAGATACTTCGCGTTGATGCGCGCGCGGTGACGGCTCGCCTCGTCGATGGCGGTGAGCTTTTGCGTGCCCGCCAGCTCCTCGTAATAGCGCCGCACGCGCCGCTTGGCGTGGCGGTGCAGCGAACGCCCGGCCGCGCCCGCGTCGCGTGCGCGGCGCGCCAGTTCGTCGAGCCATTGCAGCCACGCGAGCGCCACCCGCGCATAACGCGGCGAGGCCAGCGCCTCGCGCAGCCGTGCGCGGGCGGCAAGACGCTGGGCGTTCGCCTCGTCGCGAATCGCATCCCAGCGGCCGGGTTCGATATCGGCGGCCGCGAGCGCCGGAAGCGTGGACTCCACGAATACGTCACGGTCGCGCGCATCGCCCAGCAAGCCGCCGAGCCATTTGAGATCCGGCTCGATGCGCGTGGTCCAGGTGTCGTCGCGCCAGCGCGAGAAAATGCGCATTGCCGTGCGCAATCGCCGCTGCGCCACCCGCATCTGATGGATGAATTCGCCGTCGGCGCTGTCGCGCACGCCGCCGTCATTGCCGAACCACTGCGCGCTGATGTTGCGGCCGATCGCGACGAGCGCGGCCTCGGCCGTGACGGCGCCCGCGAGATCCACGGCTTGCGCCTTGACGGCCTCGGCGTCGCCGGTCACGCAGCCGGATGCGGCGCGCTCGAGCGCGTCGGTCAGGCGCACGAACGCGGGCACCGCTCCGACCAGTTCACCGGCGCAGGCGAAAAGCGCAGCGACGATCGGCGCATCGTCCTCGCCTTCGGGCCAGGGTGCGCTCAAGCGCAGTTCGTGCAGGTCGGGGGGCGACGCAACGGCGGCAGCGGTGTCGCCTTCGCCTTCGGTCTTCTGCGGCGGGCCCGACGCCTCGCGCACATATTCGTCGAAGGTGAGCTGCACCTCCACGCCCTCGCGCGGCCACTGCCAGCGGGTGCGCGTGAACACGAGCGTGGCCGACGGCTTGAGCTCGTCCGCGGCGCCCAGCGCCTCGCGAAACGGCTCGGGAGCGGCGTCGAACAGCGCATTGGCGATGCCGCTTGCGTCGAGCGGCGCCTCGAAGATCGGCGCGATGGCGCTCACCCCCGGCGTGTGCGCGCACCGGCTCGACACGACGACGCATTGCGCATCGTCGTGCGACTCCACCGCCACCCGCCAACCGGACCGCGCCAGGGTACCGGCGCGGTCGAAGGCCACCGTGGTCACGCGCTCGCGCACCTGCGCCAGCGCCACGAGCGAGGGCAAGGCGGCGCACAGGCCGGCGGCCAGCGCCGAAGGCGTCGAGTCGCCAGGCGCATCGGTCGCCGCGGCGGCTTCGGCGTACCTTTTATCCGGTGCTGCCGGGATCACGACATCCAGCACGACTTCGAGAACGCGATCCATGAACGCTCCAGGTTCTGTGATTGGGCGCGAAGGTTGAGAACGGTGCAAGCGGATGGGGAGCCAGCAACGGTGTCGCTGCGGGACCGATGGTACACGCGACCCGGCGCCGGCGCCCCAGGGAACGTCCCTGACCGGCCGCCGTCATTGCCCGGATCTCATTGGCGGAACCCCTGGCGTCGCCCCCGACTCAGCCGGCATCTGATGATGGTCAAGACTGCCATGACGAGACAGTGGAAAAATGATTACGTTTCAATTTCCCTCATTTTGCACATCTGTCAGGAGTATTGAGTGTTCCCAGAGTACAGAGATTTGATTTCGCGCCTCAAGATTCACGACGACCACTTCGCCCGCATCTTCCATCGCCATAACGAACTGGACCAGCAGATCAAGAACATGGAAGCCGGTGTCGTGGCTTCGCACGGCATGGAAATCGAGCAGCTCAAAAAAGAAAAGCTCCAGCTCAAGGACTCGCTGTACGTGATCCTGAGGAAAGCGGCAAACGCCTGAGCAAGGCAGCGTCCCGCGCCCAACCGACCGTGCGGCGGCACGCGTCGGCTGTGGCCGGGTTTGCCTTCGTGCCGCCCCGGCAGGTACACACGGCAACATTCCCTGCGTCGCATTGCCGCACACACGCCGTGACTTCCGCGCGATCGCCTCCCGCCGTCGCCTCCGTTTGCCGGACCCCGCCCTGCCGGCCCCGGCTTCACCCGCCGTTCCCTTCCTGCAAATACATCGAAACCATGCCTAAATACGCTCCCCAGCCCATCGAAAGCGACACCGGCCCTGCCACGCGGCCGCCGCTCGTCACGCCTCACAGCGCCGAGCTGCGCACCGTCGACAGCGCCGTCGAATCGGCGAGCCAGGCGATCGCCGGCGCCGTTCACGATCTGCTCACGCCTACGCACGCGCAGCAGAACCCGCCCGGCACACTGCTGGAGTCGATCGCAGCGTTGATGCAGGGTATGTCACCCGACGAAGCCGCCCAGTTGCGCAGCATGCTCCTCGAAGGCAACCCGGCCGACTGGCGCAATTCGCGCGCGCGCCACCCCGACGAGGAACTCGCGTCCGGATGGCGCGAAGGCGCGTACCCGTATCGCAACCTGATGTCGCGCCGCAACTACGAGCGCGAGAAGTACCGCTTGCAGGTGGAACTGCTCAAGCTCCAGGCCTGGGTACGGGAAAGCGGGCAGCGCGTGGTGATTCTCTTCGAGGGGCGCGACGCGGCCGGCAAGGGCGGCGCGATCAAGCGCTTCATGGAGCACCTGAACCCGCGCGGCGCGCGCGTGGTGGCGCTCGAAAAGCCCACCGAGCTGGAGCGCAGCCAGTGGTATTTCCAGCGCTATGTGCAACATCTGCCGTCGGCGGGCGAGATCGTGCTGTTCGATCGCTCCTGGTATAACCGCGCGGGTGTCGAGCATGTCATGGGGTTCTGCTCGACGGAGCAATATACGGATTTCATGCAGCAGGCGCCTGAATTCGAGCGTCAGTTGATTCGCAGCGGCATTCACCTCATCAAGTTCTGGTTTTCGGTGAGCCGGGCGGAACAACGCCGACGCTTCAAGGAGCGAAAGGTGCATCCGCTCAAGCAATGGAAGCTGAGCCCGGTCGATCTCGCGTCGCTCGACAAGTGGGACGAGTACACGCACGCGAAGGAAGCGATGTTTTCGCAAACCGATACGGCCGATGCACCCTGGACCGTTGTTCGCTCCGATTGCAAGAAGCGCGCACGGCTGAACGCCATGCGGTTCGTGCTGCACAAGTTGCCTTACGCGAGCCGGGAGACGGACGCTATTGGGGTGGTGGACCCGTTGCTGGTTAGCCGGGCCTTGTAAGCGGCGGCCGGCGAATGGCCGCCCTACCCGCTCGCCACGGCGGCGATAGCTAACGCAGCGTGAATCTCAAAGAACAGCGCGAGCATGAACGACATGACGTGGCGAAAAGGGCGTGGGTACATCCACGCCCGGGACGCGATAACCGCATACTTCCGGATTCTGTGGTACCTGCGCAGTATTCTGGCGGGCCTTCTCGTCGCCTTCTTCGCGCTGTCGATGGCAATGTATTACTTGGGCGGCGCCGTTCAAACCGGTACGCGCGCCCCTTCTTCGCCGGGCGAGGTGCTTTACTTTTGCGCCGTGACCGCGCTGACCATCGGGTACGGCGACATCGTCGCGACGACCGCAACCGGCCGGATTATCGCTGTATCTCTTGGGCTGCTCGGCGTGTTGATCACAGGCGTAACGACTGCCGTCGGCGTCTACGCCATACAGGAAGCCGCCCAACGGATCGGTCTGCCTTCGCACGAGAACCGCGCAACGGCCAGCAACGAATAAGCGAGCCAGGATAAACATCGCCTCGCCGTCGCGCCTCGTTGAAACGCAACACCCCAAACAGGGTTTCCCTCATCGGGCGCTAGTCTCCGGTTGTGGCGGCGTGCCCAGGCGCCAATGACTCAAGCAGAAATTGCTGCAACGTCGCCGTCGCGGCAGTCTGGTCTTCCCTGCGCGTATACAACCCAAAACTCGCGTCCGGCGGCACCGGCAGGCCAAATTCACCCGCGTTGAGCGCACGCATCGTGTCGCGCCGAATGGTCCAGTCGAGCAGGACTCCAATGCCCAGTCCCGCCTGCACTGCCGACTGGATGGCCGACAGGCTCGCGCTCGTACAGACCACCTTCCACTCAATCCCCGCATCGCGCAGGGACGCAAACAGCGCGTCCTGCCAGGGGCATTGGCCCGCGAACGCGACGATGGGAACTGGCCCATCGTCGAACGACACGACACCGGTGTTCGTCGCGGCCCAACGCAACGGATGCCGCCACGTCACATCCGGGCTCAAGTGAATGAGTGAGGGATCGCCGATCACAATATCGAGCTGCCCTTTGACAAGCGCCGTCCCCAAGGTTGCGCTGCCGTCGATCACGATCTCTAGCGCAACGTTCTCAAAGGATGTCGCGAACTGCTTTAGCGCATGCGGCAAATGTCCCACCGCGATGTCTTCGAGCATCCCCAATCTGACCGTGCCGGCAATCTCGCCGGTATTGAGCGCGGCCCGCGCGGCCAGGCCCGCGTTGAGCAGCGTGCAGGCATACGGCAGCAGCACATTGCCCGCCGCCGTGGGTTTTACGCCACGCGGCGAGCGTTGCAGCAGGCGCTGGCCGACATCCTCTTCCAGCCGACGCAACGCCATGCTGATGGCGGCCTGGGTTCGATGCAGCACGACAGCGGCATCGCTGATATTGCCAGTCTCAACCACGGTGACGAACGTGCGCAGGAGCGTACTGTCGAGATCGCGGGGCATAAATTTTCCTGATGCGGAGATAAAAAGTTCGAGCTTATGGGCTAGCAATCGGTCCCGTTACCATCGGGTGCAGATAAACCGACGAGTCTCTGCAATGCCCGACAAAGCGAGTATGACCCGGCCCACGGCAATGACGGGATTTTCTCCTCGGTGGCCAAGGGTCATTGCGCCGCTGTTCTGCGTGGTTTCGATGTCCAGCATCCAGTTGGGCGGCGCGCTATCCCGGCCGATCTCCGCCGAATACGGTACCGCCAGCACAACATGGTTACGCCTTTGCATCGCGGCCCTGCTGCTCGCCGTCGTCACCCGGCCGAAGTGGCGCACCTTCACGCGCGAGCACTGGCTCGCCGCTTTCGTGCTGGGAAGCGCGATGGCCGGCATGACGTTGTGCTATTTCGAATCGGTCAATCGCGTGCCGTTGGGCCTCGCCGTGGCGATTGGCTTCCTTGGCCCGCTTGCCGTCGCGACGGCGGGCGTGCGCCGGATCGGCATGCTCGCGTGGCCCTTGCTTGCCGCGCTGGGCGTGTGGCTACTCGCGCGCCATGACGGCGCGTGGGTCGTGGAAAGCCCGTGGATGCTGCTTTTTCCGGTGGGTACGGCGACATGCTGGGCCGCCTACATCGTGCTGATGAAGCATATCGGGCAACGATTCGAGGGGCTTGAAGGGCTCGCCACCTCGTTGATCGTCGCCGCTGCCGTAATGACGCCACTCGGGCTCGCCCAGACGCATGGGCGCATCTCCAGCGCACAAGTGCTGGATGCGGCATGGCTCGCCCTGCTTGTGCCCTTGTTGCCCTATGTGCTCGAACTCAGTGCGCTGCGTCGCATGACTTCGTCATCGTTTGGAATCCTGATGAGTGCGGAGCCCGCCATTGCAGCGGCGATAGGTTTCGTTGCACTCGCTCAGCCGCTCACTCTGCTCCAGTTCGTGGGCATTCTGTGCGTCGTGGGCGCGAGTGTCGGCTCTATCGTGCAAAACAAGCCGCGATGAGCGCTGGCGATATTTCAGAACACCCTGCTCGCGCGGCATCTGCCGCTATGCGCCGCTGAGCGAGTGACGGGGAGACATGACGCATGAAGCCGCAACTGATTTTGATTGCGGGCCATCCTGGGCATGGCCCTTTGGCGCCATCACGCGGCAGACGGGCCCGTTGACCGGATGGCAATACGCCGGTGGTGGACAGCCAGCGCCGCCTCGCCGCCGCTCGTGGCGTGAAAGAGTCCAAGCTGCTCGAACTCCTCTTCCTTCAACGGCGTGATGGCGATATCCGTGTAGGCGTAACGGTCCGGTGCCTTCATGACTGCCCTGAGGGTAGCCTCTGTCTTGAGGTAGAAGCGCAGATATTTTGTCATCTTGACAACGGTCTCACCCCAGTAGCGCGGATAGAAGCGAAGCCGCGATTCGACCGGCAGCCCCCAGCGACGGTCACGGCGTTGTTTCATTCGCAGGGCGCCCCCTTCGAGCGGATGCACACCCTCGTGTTCGATCATCAGTCTGAACCAGGCAATGGTGCGCATGATCGTCTTCGGCCGGCCGTTCGGGATCTGCGCTGCCCGCTTGACGATCGTGCGGATGTGGTCGTACGAGTAAAACGTGCTCCAGGCACACCGATACGCTTCTTCCCATTCGGCGTCCGACATTTTCGGGTGGTGCGTGACCCGGTGGTTGGTGTCGTATTTGTTGATGTCCGGGTCCATCCATTCCCCGTTCCTTACCATCGTCTGATGATCCTCGGAACCCGGGAGCGGGGTAAGCATGAAGAATTCGAGAATGTCGATCGGCAATTCACGCTTGATGATCTCGATGTCGCGCAGGATCGATTCTTTCGTGTCCGCCGGGAATCCGATGATGTAGCCAGCATAGGTAATCGCGCCGTGCGCGCGCCACTGTTGCAGCATGGCGCGGTATTCGGTGATCTTGTTCTGCCGCTTCTTGGCCGCGATCAGATTCTCGGGATTGATATTCTCAAGCCCGATGAACACGCGACGCACACCCGCGCGCGTTGCCTTCTCGATGAAGTTCGGAATCTTGTGACAGAGCGTGTCGACCTGGATCGTGAAGCCGCAGTGAATGCCTTCCTTCTCCCGAAGTTCGATGACGCGGTCGAGCAGGATTTCCCAGTCGTGGTTGCGGGCGAAATTATCGTCCGTGACGAAGAAACGGTCGATGCCCTGCTTTGCGTTCTCGCGGATGATCTTTTCCAGATCGTCGGGAGTGCGAAAGCGACTCTTATGCCCCTGCACGTTGATGATGGTACAAAACGAGCACTGATACGGGCAGCCACGACCGAGGTCAACCGAGGTATAGGTCCCCGCCGTTCTTTCAATATGCTTGCGCGGCAAGAAGGGCTGGGGCGCCCCTTCGAGCGTGGGTAAATCGTCCATGAAGTTATACAGGGGCTTCATTGCACCATTCCACGCGTCGAGAAGGATCTCGTCGAAACGCCGTTCCTCGGCCTCGCCAGCGAAGAGCGCCACCCCCATTGCCTGCGCTTGCGTAAGCTCAGCGGGCATCTCGGGCAGCATGGAGATGCAGCCAGAAACGTGGAAGCCACCAATCGCAACGGGCAAGCCTGCGGCACGGAACTGGCGGGCGAGGTCGAGGGCGCGCGGGTACTGGTTCGACTGGACACCGACCAGACCAATCATCGCTCTCCCGCCCTTTGCCTTCAGGTCGCGAATGATGCACTCCGGCCACACCCGCTGGTTGGTTTCATCGCATGTTTCGATCTCGATCTGGACGTCCGGGCCCAGCAGATTTCGCTTGCGCGCGTCATCAGCAAGCGCATACATACACGCCAGTGTATTGGAAGGCATGACCGAGCGGAGCCACTGGATCGGGTAGCCGTCGTCGTCGTAATGGGTCGGCTTGATGAGGACGAGAGAGAATCGGATACCGTCGGAAATCGAGTGGATCGTGTCCATGGCCTGCTCTGTAGTCCTGTCTGGAAGTCACAAAACCGTGAAGGTCGTCCGTCTTCCGAAGAGTGAAGAGGGATCGTGAACTGGCATGCAGTACAACAACGCGCATCCTACCTGTCTGGCCCTCTGCTGTGTTTACATTGGGATCTGGTTGGGGTTAACAGGGACGATGACACAGCGGGGTTGGTGGCGAGTTGCCGCGCCAATCGTGTGACGCCGTATGGGGCGCAGCACGACGGCCGTGGAGGGGGCTGGGCGATTGACGGTGGCAAGACATGCTGGTGCGGATTCGTCAAGCGATGTGTCGCGGCCGCGAACGGGTCGAGCAGTGGGTCCTTCCGACGCAAGCGGCATGCAACCTCGCGCGCATGCATACGCCTGCGGGCAGAGCGTCCTAAATGCACAGATCGGCGAGATGCCAGAGTTCGTCCGACAGCCAGAGGCGTTGAATGCCGCTATTGCCGGCTTGTCGCGCGGCGTTTGCGCACTAGCCAGATACGCCACGCTGAGTTCGATGCCCTCGTCGGCGAAGCGTGCCGCGGGCGCTGAAAAATGAACCGGCGGCGCAACCGATAGTAGACGAACGCGCGACACCGCACTTGCGGCACGCCGGCCGCGATCGCCCGTCCGGCGTCGCGCAGGAAGCTCAATTGCCCGTCGAACGCGTCTGCCGATGAGGACGCCGCAGAGCCGGCTTCGTACCCGACGACATTCGGCGCCGAACTCGCCTCTGTCCGACGGGCGATTTGCGCTTCGAGCGCGCTTGCAAAGTCGAGCATGGCAGGCGTCGCGCACTTGCTCACGACGGCTGCCAAGCCGGAGGGAAAAGCGTCCACGTCGAGTCTCACGGCGAGTTGGAGTCGCCTGATTCTGAGGCGTGCAAGACGTGTCGAGGTGCGCGTTTGACAAAAGGCGATGCGTGTTTGGAATGGATGCGAGTCCAACCGCCAAGTGCCAATCATGGCGAACGCGAACGTTCCATGTGGATCGATTGCAGTCCTTAGCGACAGCGCTTTATCCCTCTCGTCCTGGCGACGCCTGCCGAGGGTTGCTCACGTCGCGTACTGCGCCACCCCATTGCCGAACGACCAGTTCTCCCGCGCGACATCCACGAGATTGACGAACACGTCCTCGCGCCTCACCCCCGGATCGCGCGCGAGGTTGTCGGCAATCTGCGCAAACAGCGCCTTCTTCTGATCCTGTCCGCGCGTATTGCTCACGGCAATCTGGATCATTACCAGATCGTCGCTGCGCTCGATGCCCAGGTAATGCCGCCCGAACACAAAGTTATCGGCGTCGTGCTCGGTCACGATCATGAACTGATCGTCCTCGGGCGCCTTGAACACTTCCATCAACGCAAGGTGAACGCCTTGCATGAGCGCTTTGCGATAGGCAGCGGGCTTGCCTGTGCGAACCGCGATTCGGGTGAATGGCATGTCGTGCTCCTTCGGTGGGTTTGACATGACAGAAGACTAGGCGCGATCTATCATAATGAAAAGACATCGATAGATATTTCATCTATTTTCAATTGAAATGAAACCACTCGATCTCGATGCCGTGCGCGCCTTCGTGCTCGTCGCGGAACTGCGCAGCTTCACGCGCGCCGCCGACGCCCTCGACACCACGCAATCGGCCGTGAGCCTCAAGCTCAAGCGCCTCGAAGCGCATCTGGGCAAGCAGTTGCTCGAACGCACGCCGCGCGTGGTGCGGCTCTCGCCCGACGGCCTCACGTTCCTCGCCGCCGCGCGCGACCTGCTCGGCGCCCACGAACGGGCGCTCGAATCCCTCTCGGGCAACGAGCGCCGCCTCGCGCTGGGCCTGAGCGAGCACGTCGCCGATGCGAACCTCGCCCGTCAGCTCGCCCAGTTGCGTATTCACGATCCGGGGCTCGTGGTCGAGCTCCATCTGGGACTCTCGGCGCAATTGCTCGCGCAGTTCGACGAGCGGCGGCTCGACGCGGTCATCGTGCGTCAGGAGGAAGAGGAAGCGCCGCGTGGCGACGCGAAGCGGCTCTTTGCGGAGCCGCTCGTCTGGCTCGCCGCGCCGCAATGGCAGTGGCAGCCCGGCACGGCGCTGCCGCTCGCGCTGCTCGCCGCGCCCTGCGCCGTGCGCTCGGCGGCGATCCGCGCGCTGGACGCCGCAGGCGTCGCGTGGACCGAGGTGTTCGTGGGCGGCGGCGTAGCCGCCGTGGGCGCGGCGCTGGCAGCGGGTCTTGCGGTTTCGCCGCTGGCGCGCCGGGTCGCGCCGCGCGAGCTGATCGACGTCGGCGCGCGGCTCGGCTTGCCGGCGCTACCGGCCTCGCACGTCATGCTCCATACGCGGGTGCGCGAGCCGAGAACCGCGGCAACGCTGCAATTGCTGGCCTCGGGACTCGGGGCGGGCTGAGCGAGCGCAAGCGCCACCGGGAGGCGCCCAGGCCAGGCGGCCGATCAGCTCAGGATCGGCGGCAAATCGTGCGGCTGGGGTATCGCGCGCGGCACGCGCGGCGGCGGCGCATCCACCACGAGCTTGTGGCGAGGCGCAGGACGCACGGCGGCGGGTTTTGGCGCGGGGCGCTTCTGCGTGGCGCCCCGGGTCGCGGCCGGCTCATGCGGTCGCGCCGCCGTGTGAGCCTCGTCGTGCGTATGCCGTTGCGCCCCCGCATGCCCCGCTGCGTGCCGGGACTTCGTCTTTGGCGCGGCATGCGCACCCTTCGCGTGACCGGCGTGCTCCTGCACATGCGACTGCGCAAGCCCGCGCGAGCCATGCGCGCCACGCGATTTGCCCGCATGGCCGGCCTGAGAACCCTGAGAACCGTGAGTGCCACGCGAACCATGAGAGCCCTGAGCGGGCTGTCCCTCCGACCACGCCGGCATTGAAAACATCATCGCCGCGACCATCCATACGCCTGCCCGCACTCCGTCTCCTCCTCGAATGCCGTCTTTGTCCGGAAATGTTCCGGCGAGGATTATACCGAGTCAAAACTTGCAATAATCCACATATGGACTAATATCTACTAAAAGTTCAAATCAGGACTCGACCACCATGCCACATGCCGCAGCTTCCACCTCGCCGGCGCGACGACCCGGCGCCGAGCCTTCGTTGACCGAGATGTCGGCGGCGGGCCTGAGGGCCTTCTTCCGGATTGCGGGCGACTGGGACCTGAGCGTCGAGGAGCAAATCGTGCTGCTCGGTTCTCCCGGCCGATCCACCTTCTTCAAGTGGAAGCAAGCACCGCAAAGCGCCCGCCTCGGCCGCGACACCCTGGAGCGGCTTTCGCTCCTCCTCGGCATTTACAAGGCGCTGCAAATCCTCCTGCCGCAACCCGCCGCCGCCGACACCTGGATCAAGCGTCCCAACAGCGCCCCGCCGTTCGGCGGCCGGCGCGCGCTGGACCGCATGCTGGCCGGCAACGTCAGCGACCTCGTGGCCGTGCGCCAGTATCTCGACGCAATGCGAGGCGGCTGGGCGTGACGCAAACACACTGGCAAGACCGCTGGCGCAGCGCGCAACTCACCTGGTCACCCGCATTTCGCGTGATCCCCACCCGTTTTCCGGCCGTGAACCTGTTCGACCGCGTGGCGTCGGCGGACGACTTCGATGCGCTTTACGCGCTTGAGGCGCTGACCAACGACCGTCTGCGCACGGAAACCGGCGACCTCGACCTCGTGCCGCGCGAAGAGCGCCGCTTCGGTCCGGGCTATGGGCCGATCATGGCCGCGTTCACGCATTTGAATCCGCAGGGCAGCCGCTTCTCCGATGGCACCTACGGCGTGTTTTATTGCGCGCGCTCGCGCACCACGGCCGTGGCGGAAACGCGCTATCACTCGGCGCTCTTTCTCGCGGCCACCAGCGAGCCGCCTATCCGCCAGCAAATGCGGCTCTATACGGTGATCGCGCACGGCGAGGTGATCGACCTGCGCGACGACCCCGCGCTCGATCCCGGCGTGCTCTCGCCCGACGACTACACCGCAGGCCAGGTGCTGGGACGCGCGGCGCGCGTTGCGCGCGCGCCAGGCATTGCCTATCCGTCCGTGCGCGACGATGGCGGCGAATGTCTCGCCGCGCTCAGCACGACGCTGCTGCGCGCGTGCCATCACGCGGCGTATCTGGAATACAACTGGAACGGGCACACCATCGACATGGTGTTCGAGTTGAATCGCATCGTGTAGATGCGAGCGGCTTCAGGGCAGAACGATCGCCGCCGCGCCATGCGCCAGCGCTTCGACCGTCGAAGCCGACCACACGCGCGACGTGAGCGCCTCGACAATAGTCAGGCGTCCTTCAGTAATGAACGCGCCCGTGTCGATGAACACCTGCGAGCCGATCTGGCGCACTTCGCGCACGGGCGTGTGCCCGCAGAACGTGAGCGAGAGTGCGAAATGCGGCGGCTCGCCCGCGCCGAGCACGAGATCGCGCCCCCATAACAGACGCTCGCGCACGTCCGGTTCGAACTGGCCGCTGTCGAGTGCGGCGTCGTCGCCGAAAAATTCCGCGTGGATGATATTGAAGCGCTTGGGGCCCTCGCCCACCACGCGCACGAGCGGCAGTTGGCGCAGCCGTTGCGCATAACGCACGAGCACGTCGTCGGGCACGCTCTGCGCCCAGCCGCCGCCAATGCCATACCAGCGGTGGCGCGGCATGCGCCCTTCGGCGACGGCGCAAAGCGCGTCTTCGTGATTGCCGAGCACGGCATGGAACCACGGCTTGTCGAGGAGCGCGAGCGCCTGCTCGCACTGTTCGCGGTCGCCGCGATCGACGAGATCGCCCACCGAAAACAGCCGGTCGTGCGCGGTGTCGAAGTCGACCTCGCGCAGCAAGTAGCGCAAGGCCTCCACACAACCATGCAAATCGCCTACAACAAAATCGCGACCTGCAAGGTTGGCGGCGTGGTGCTGCACGAGGGCGTCGGATGTGTGCGTCATTACGTCATCATAGCGCTGTGTGAATGGGCCGTATGCGCGCCAAACATCGTATCGAATGCGATTTCGATGCGCGCTGCACGGAGGCGATCAATGCGAGCAAGCAGCGTGCCTGATCCGCGCAGGCACGCACGCTCCGATTCGCCGGCGCGGCGTGTAAGCGCAATGCATAACCCGCGCATTACTGCGGTTGCGCGCGCAACGCCGCCACCTGATCGGGCGTGAGCGTCGCCTGCGGATTGCCGAACTGTTTCGTCACGTAGTTCGAAATCGCCGCGACCTGGTCGTTGCTCAACTCGTCGCCGAACGCCGGCATCAGCACGTCGGCGTCTTTCGTTTTGCGCGCCACGCCGTGCAGGATCACCATCGCCAGATTGTTCGCACTGGCCGCGCCCGCCACGCTGTTATGAATGAGTGACGGATACGCCCCCGGCGCGCTCGCCCCCACGCCCTCGCCGGTCCAGTTGTGGCAGCTCGCGCAGTTCGCCACGAACAGTTGCAGGCCATTCACGCTCGTGATCGCGGTGCCGCGCAGCGCGGTGATGTCGTTCGCGGCCGGCTTGCCCCACGTATCGCGCGAGCGCGCCACGCCGCCCGAAACCGGCTGCTGCGCACGCAGGTAGGCCACCACCGAGCGCAAGTCCTCACGCGTCAGATATTGCGTCGAGTTCAACACCACATCGGCCATCGGCCCTGCCGCATTCGCATGGCCCGGCGCAACGCCCGTCGACAGATACGAAATCAACACCTCGTCGCTCCAGTTGCCGATGCCGCTCGTGCGGTCCGGCGTGATGTTGTACGCATCCCAGCCCGCTTGCGTCGCGCCCGAGAATCGCCCGGTCGTCTTCAGGCCCTGCATGAAGTTGCGCGGCGTGTGGCACTCCTCGCAATGCGCAAGGCCTTTCACGAGATACGCGCCGCGGTTGTATTCGGCGCTTTGCTTCGGGTCGGGCACGAAGCGGCCTTCATTGAAGTTGAAGAGATTCCAGAACAGCATCAGCCAGCGCTGATTGAACGGGAAGCGCAGTGCGTTCGCGGGCGGCCTGTAGTGCACGGGCGCGACGGTGTTCAGATACGCACGGATCGCGAGCACGTCCTGCTCCGTCACGCGCGTGAATTCGACATACGGAAACGCGGGATAAAGCCGCTCGCCACTTTTGCCAATGCCTTCATGCATCGCGCGTACGAAGTCGGTGTCGCTCCACTGGCCGATGCCGGTATCGGGGTCGGGCGTGATGTTCGGCGTGTAGATCTTGCCAAACGGTGTATTGATGGCGAGGCCTCCCGCAAACGGCCTGCCCGGATCGGCGGTATGGCAGGCGGCGCAGTCGCCCACGCGCGTGAGGTATTCGCCGCGTTTGACGAGGTCGGGTTTGTTCGCGCCCACGGCGGGAGACGAGGTGTCGTCGCCGCGCGCGGAGGACAACGGCAGTTCGTCGACGGGACGCGTTTGCGATTCATGCGCAGCGTGCCACGCGATATACAGCGCGAAGGCGCTAAAGAGCGCGGCCGCAAGCGCGGCGCGCGCACGCTTCTGTCGCTCGGTGCTCACGGCTGAAGACTTCGTTGCTTTCATCGTCTGTCTCGCGTTTGCATCAAAGCTCGTGGCGCAGCTTGTCGGCCAGCTTCAGCGACAACGCGGCGATCGTGAGCGTGCAGTTCACCGAGGCGGCGGTCGGCATCACCGCACTGCTGGCAATGAACAGGTTCGAATGATCGTGCGTGCGGCAGTCCGCATCGACGACCGAATCGGCGGCGTTCGCCCCCATGATCGTCGTGCCCATGATGTGGTTGTTGGGCGCGAACGTGTCGTCGAAGGTGATCTCCGTGCCGCCGAAAAGCTGTGCGATCTGCGCATAGTGTTCATGCGTGTTGGCCGCGCTTTTCTTCACGTAGTCGTTGATCGAGTAGTAGATCTCGGGCTGCGCGATGCCGAGCCCGTCCTTGTGCTCGCCCGAAGGCAGCACGCGGTTCTGCGGCTCGGGCAGGTGCTCGTGAAAGCTGTTGATGTTGAGCGTGCGCGAGGCGCGCTCGCGGATCTGCCGGTCGAGTTCCGCGCCCGTCAAGCCGTTCTTGATGAGCGCGGCGGCAATGGCCATGGTGGGGACGCCGTTCGAGAGATGCAGCTTCTTCGCCGCATAGTCGGAGCGGAACGCGCCGTCGCGGAAATTCACGACCGACGTCATTTCCATGGGCCCGCGCCCCGGCCACAGCGGCTCGTTGGCGAGGAACGTGACGCCCGTGCCCGGATGATCCATGAGATTGCGCCCCACCTGGTCGGAGCTGTTGCCGATACCGTGCGGGAACGCGTCGCTCGTCGACATCAGCATGAGCTTGGGCGTTTCGATGCCGTTCGCCGCGAGCACGAAGAGCTTGCCCGTCACGCGCGTGCTGCTGCCGTTCGGGTCCTTGTAGTGCAGCGCGGTGATGAGCCCTTTGTTATCGGCTTCGATGCGATACACCACCGCTTGCGGCACGAGCTTCGCGCCCGCGCGCTCGGCCTTGTCCGCATGCATCACGCCGTTGTACATCGCGCCGATCGGACAGATGGGCATGCAATTGTTGTTGCCGCAGCAAGTGGGCCGCGCATCGTAGGGGCGGCTGTTGCGCGCAACCGGTTCGGGCACCACGTGAAAGCCATTCGCATTCAACACATCGGAGAAGCGCTGATCCATGTATGAGAGCGGCAGCATGCTCATTGGGTAAGGCTTCGAGCGCGGCGAGCCGAGATCGTGCGTCGTGCCCGGGCCCGACACGCCGAGCTCCACCTCGGCGAGCTGATACCACGGTTCGAGCGTTTCATACGGATACGGCCAGTCGCGGCCCACGCCGTACTGTGTTTTCAAACGAAAGTCCGAGGGCAGCAGGCGCCATGCCGCAGCGGCCCAGTGCCAGGTGGTGCCGCCCACGAGCCGCAGATACTGCGAGTTGTACGGATAGTCGCCCTTCTGCACGAGGTAGTCGTTGGGCGGCGAGTATTCGGGATGCGGTGCGAAGCTGGTAGAAGGATAAGGCGTGGCGAAGTCGGCTTTCGCGGGCGAATTGCGGAAGTTCTCCACGATCTGCCAGCGCGCGAGGCGCGGTCCCGCTTCGAGCAGGATCACGGAGGCGCCGGACTGGGCCATCTGGTGCGCCACCAGACTGCCGGCCACGCCAGAGCCGACGACGACTACGTCGGCGGAATGTTCTATCGCCATTATCGACCTCTTTCTTTTGGCTTTCGTTGTGGGGACCCGGCGCGGCCTGTTATGTCCGCCGATGCATCGCGAAGGCGACGCGCCGGCAGCTGTGCGAGAGGCAGCCGCTGCGAGGTCTTCCGGCCGCGCATGGCGCCGCCGGCAACTGCGTGTTGCGTTATTCCGTCATTGGCGTCACCCGCCTGCGGGTTTCAGCGTCCAGTAGAACGGCACGTCACGGCAATACGAGGGAATCGTCAGCACGTCGCTGACCGGATCGAACATCAGCGCCTTTTCATAGGCCACCACCTGCACATGCGGCATCTCGCCCACGAGCCCGAGATACCACGCGCGCATGATGTCGCCCACGGTCGAGGCGAGTTCGGGCTGATCGGTCTTGAGCGCGGCGGTCACCGTGTCGGAGGGCACGCCGCCGTGGCCTTGCAGCCAGGTGCCGAGGGAGGCGACGTTCGCCTCGAACTGGCTGCTCGCGCGGGCGAGCGCGGCATAGACGCGCTGGCCGAGCACCGTGTCGAAGCCGGTGCGGCCAGTGAGGTGTTGCGAGAGCTTGATGAAGGCGTCGTAGCCGCTGTCCGCGCCTGAACCGGTAGCAGGCGTGGCCGCGAGCGCGCGGCCCATGCCAAAGGGTGCGCCGGAGCGCCCGGCGGCCGCGAAAGCAAGCAGCGCCGCCGCGCACGCACCGGTTACGAAGCGGCGGCGGCCAGGGCGGCCGGGCGCGGCGGGAAGGTCGTACGGCGCCTGGGACGTCCCGTGTTGTGTCGCATCTGTCATGAGCACTCCAGATGAGGTCGATCCCCGCGAGCGATCCCGCATGGGGGCGAAACACGCTTGCCGCCGGCGCGGGCGGCGCAATTCACGTATAACGTTCGCAATCGTCGTGCTGCGTGCATGGTCCAGGCGCGTGTGCCAGATGCGCTTCGGGCCTGCGCCGCGCCTGCGATGAAAGGAACGTTGCCGCGTTGCGCAAGCAATATAGCCTCTTCCGCCCCTCCAAGACAAACCGAAAGGTTCGATGCCCGGTATAACGGCGCGTCGCAACGGCACTTTCATGCAAGGTAGAATCGCCGCAACATTACGCCACCAGCGCCACCGCGCGTCACTACCCGCCACCACGCGCCACCGCGCGCCACGCCATACGCCATGAACCTCTATCCGCAGGTGCTACGCAACCGGCCGCATCTGATGATCGGCATCGCCGTGGGCATCGTGCTCGGCGCGCTCGTGCCGGCCGCGATCCGCCCTTCCGCGCGCATCCTCATGGGCTGGGACGCGGCGATCTGGACCTACCTCGCGCTGATCTGGATTCACATGGCGTTCGCAAACGAAGAGAGCGTGCGCCAGAACGCCCAGCGCGAAGACGAAAACGCGGGCACGGTGCTGTTCCTCATCTGCACGGCGACGGTGGCGAGCATCGTCGCGATCGTGCTCGAACTGGGCACCACGAAAGACCTCGGCACGGCCTCGAAAGTGCTGCATTCGCTGCTCACGGGCCTCACGCTGATCGGCGCGTGGTTTCTCATTCCCACCATCTTCACGCTGCATTACGCACGTCTTTATTACGGCTCCGATCCCGCAGCGCCCGCGCTCGCGTTTCCCGACGAAAAGCTCACGCCGAATTACTGGGACTTCCTGTACTTTTCGTTCACCATCGCCTGCGCCTCGCAAACGGCCGACGTCGGCCTGCGCGGGCGCAACGCGCGGCGCGGTGTGCTTGCGCAATCCATTCTGTCGTTCTATTTCAATGTTTCTGTGCTAGGACTGTGCGTGAACATCGCAGCCAGCATGGTGGGCGGCTGACCCGCACGGCCGGGCACTGCAACGGATACCGGCAAGTGTTGCCGGTGATGTCCCTTCGTGGTGCACACACGCTTTGCACCGGCGGCTGGCGGGCCATTCAAGAGCCATTCGTGAGACATTCGTGAGACATTCGTGAGCCACGCGCGCGCCCCGCGTTTGGGCATGTGCCTTGCTGCCCTCGTTCGCAAGTCGCCGCGCGGCGCACGCGGTTTGGTTCCGGCCTGCTCTTGCACTACATTGAACAGCATGTGCCTGTCCACCACGCGCAGCGCGGCACGCTCCGGCAGCCCACGGGCGGCGTGATCGCATTCCGGCTAACGCCGTTTTGCATCCCCGTCGCCTGACGTACCTGGAATACGACCGATGGAACCTCCCCACGCCTATGCGCCGCGGATCTACTTCGTCCATTCCGTCCTTGTCGGGCCGCTCGACGCCTGGCCGGCGCAGTTCGAACGCGCCGCGTCACTGGGCTTCGACCACGTCCTGATCGGCGCGCTGTTCGCGCCGGGGGCTTCGGGCGACGACCGCATCGTCGCCGATCACGCGCGTCTGCACCCTGCCTTCGGCACGTCGCAATCCGCCGACGACGCCCTGCGCGAACTCGCCCTCGCGGCGCAGGCGTGCGGCGTCACGCTGCTCGCGGACCTCGTGCTCGACCGCAGCGCCGCCGACGGCGCGCTCTACGCGGCTCACCCCGAATGGTTCCATCCGTTCGAGCCCGAGGACGCGCGACTCGATCCGCGCCACGGCCACCATGAAGCCAACGTCGCCTACTCAGACTTCGAGCGTGCGGGCGCGCCGCTCGCCGCCTGGTGGACCGCGCGCGCCATCGCGCTCGTCGAGGCGGGCATAGGCGGCTTTCGCATCGACTCGCCGCATCGCACGCCGCCGCAGGTGCTGCGCGCGATCTTCGACGCCGTGCGCGCGCGCTTTCCCCAAACGCGCTGGCTCGCCGCCACGCCGGGCCTGCCGCGCGAGGCGCTCATGCACCTCGAAAGCGCGGGCTTCGACGCGGCTTTCTCCTCGCTACGCTGGTGGGACTTCTCCTCCAGCTGGATGGTCGAGGAACACGCCGCGTTGCGCCGCGTGGGCTCGCCGATAACGTTTCCAGAGCCGCCCTATGGCGCGCGCTATGCACACGACCAGGAAGGCGCCGCCGACGCCCGCGCCGTGGAGCGCGCGTACCGCCGCATGCTGCGCGCGGCGGCCGCGCTCGGCACCGGCTGGCTCATGCCGATGGGATTCGAATACGGCGTGGACGAAGCGACCGCGCACAGCGGCAACCACGCGCAAGCATGGGAGGCGGCCAGGGCGCGCGCGCCCTTCGATCTGAGCGCCGACGTCGCGCACGCCAACGCGCTGCAACGCGAAACGTGGACGTTGCAAACCAATGGCGAGCTGCGTGCCCTCAACGGTCCCGGCGCGAGCGTCGCCGCCCTGTTGCGCGGCGACCGCGCGGACCTGCGCGAGGCGGGCGACGCGCTCCTCACGCTCATCAATCCCGCGCTCGCCGCACCGGTGCGTGTGGACATGACGCGCCTGCTCGACGGCGTGCCGGGCGGCTTCACGCGCTTCGCGCCGCTCGACGCGCAAACCCTGCGCGGCGCGCGCACGCCCGAACGGCGCGATGCGAGCGCGATACCCGACACCTTCACGCTGCCCGCCGGCGCATGCTGGATCTTCCGCGCGCTCGCGAGCCCGCCCGTCGCGCTCGCGCCGCCCGAGGATCGCGGCAAGTCGGAAACGAGCGGGCACAAGAGCGTGATGGAGGCGATCGCCGCGTCGCGCATCGCGATCGAGAGCGCGACGCCCTCGGTCGATCACGGCCGCTTCGTCGCGAAGCGCACCGTGGGCGAGCGTTGCGAAGTACGCGCGGCGATCTTCGCCGAAGGCCACGATCGCATCGACGCCGCCGTGCTCTGGCGCGCCGCCGACGAAACCGCGTGGCACGAGTCGCCCATGACGCCCGTGCCGCCTGCGGGCACCGACCTGTGGGCCGGCCATTTCCCGCTGGAGCGCGTGGGACGCTACGAGCATGTGGTGATCGCATGGCGCGACGACTACGCCTCGCTCGCCGACCATCTCCAGAAAAAGCGCGCCGCGAATCAGCCCGTGAATCTGGAGCTGGAGGAAGCGAGCCGCCTGCTCGCGCTCGTGCTCGCCACCGCCGAGACCTCGGACGCGGACGGCGAAGCCCGCAAGCACACCGCCGAGGAACTCGACGCAATTGTCAAGCGCTTCATGGGTGCGGACACCGAAACACGTTGCGCGATCATCGCCGCGCCCGCCACGGCCGCCGCCGTGCGCGCCGCGCGCCACCGCCCGTTCCTCTCGCGCGACACGATCGTGAATCGCGTGGACGCCGAGCGCAGCGCCGCGCGCTTTGCGAGCTGGTACGAGATCTTCCCGCGCTCGATGAGCGACGACGAGTCGCGCCACGGCACGTTCGACGACGTGATCGCGAAGATGCCGCGCATCCGCGCCATGGGCTTCGACGTGCTGTACTTCCCGCCGATCCACCCCATCGGCCTCGCGAACCGCAAGGGGCGCAACAACTCGCTCACGGCGCAGCCCGGCGACGTGGGCAGCCCCTATGCGATCGGCGCGGCCGAAGGCGGGCACACCGCCGTGCATCCTCAACTGGGCACGCTGGAGGACTTCTGCCGCATGCAGGCGGCGGCGCACGAACAAGGCCTCGAAATCGCGCTCGACTTCGCGATTCAATGCTCGCCGGATCACCCGTGGCTGAAAGCGCATCCGACCTGGTTCGCATGGCGGCCCGACGGCACGCTGCGCTACGCCGAGAATCCGCCGAAGAAGTATCAGGACATCGTGAACCCAGAGTTCTACGCGCCCGATTCGAAGCCCGATTTGTGGCTCGCGCTGCGCGACGCGATTCTGCTCTGGGTCGACACGGGGGTGCGCATTTTCCGCGTGGACAACCCGCACACGAAGCCCCTGCCGTTCTGGGAATGGATGATCGGCGACGTGCGCGCGCGCCACCCCGACGTGATCTTTCTCTCCGAAGCGTTCACGCGGCCGCGCCTCATGTACCGGCTCGCCAAGATCGGCTTCTCGCAGTCGTACACGTATTTCACGTGGCGCGAATCGAAACGCGATTTCACCGAGTACCTCACGGAACTCACGCAAACCGAGGTGCGCGACTTCTACCGTCCCAACTTCTTCGTCAACACGCCCGACATCAATCCGCGCCATCTGCAAACCGGCGCGCGTTCGAGCTTCCTGATTCGCGCGGCGCTGGCCGCCACGCTTGCGGGGCTCTGGGGCGTGTATTGCGGGTTCGAGCTGTGCGAAGGACGCGCACTGCCCAATTCGGAGGAATATCTGGACTCCGAAAAGTATCAGTTGCGCGCATGGGACTGGCATCGCCCCGGCAACATCGTGGACGAGATCGCCGCGCTCAACCGCATACGCCGCGCCAACCCGGCGCTGCACACGCATCTCGGCATCACCTTCCTCGACGCGCGCAACGACTCGCTGCTCTGCTTCGAGAAGGCCACGCCCGCTCGCGACAACGTGATCGTGGTGGCGATCAATCTCGACGCCTTCAACGAACAGGGCGCCGACTTCGACCTGTCGTGGACGACGTTCCAGCGCTGGCACCTCGACGACCACGCCACGCTCAACGTCGTCGATGAAATGACGGGCGAGCGTTTCGAATGGCATGGCCGCTGGCAGCACGTGCGGCTCGACCCGCATACGCGCCCCTTCGCGATCTGGCGCATCGAGCCGGTGAACGGCTTGCCGCGCGAGGCGCCGACCGACCACGCAGATGAACACATCGAGGGTCATCCCGAACTCGATGCCGACTTCCCGCCCGGAGGAGCGACATGAAACGCGACCCCGCAACGCACGAGCCCGTGGCAACCAACGTGCAGACCGTCACGCGCGACCCGACCGTTCCCGACACGCATCAGCGCGATGAGCGCGCCACGCAACGGCGCGGCAAGGCTTCGCTGCTCACCGACGACCCGCTCTGGTACAAGGACGCGGTGATCTACCAGGTGCACGTGAAATCGTTCTACGACTCGAACAACGACGGCGTGGGCGACTTCCCCGGCCTGCTCGCCAAGCTCGACTACATCGCAGGCCTGGGTGTGACGGCCATCTGGCTGCTGCCCTTCTACCCCTCGCCGCGGCGCGACGACGGCTACGACATCGCCGACTATCGCAACGTGCATCCCGACTACGGCCAGTTGGCCGACGTGCGCCGCTTCATTCAGGAGGCGCACGCGCGCGGCATTCGCGTGATCACCGAACTCGTCATCAACCACACCTCCGACCAGCACCCGTGGTTCCAGCGCGCACGCCGCGCGAAGCCGGGCTCGAATCATCGCAACTACTATGTGTGGTCCGATACCGACCATAAGTACCAGGGCACGCGCATCATCTTCATCGACACGGAGCCGTCGAACTGGACGCACGACCCCATTGCGGGCGCGTACTACTGGCACCGGTTCTACTCGCACCAGCCCGACCTGAACTTCGACAACCCGGCCGTGCTGCGCGAAGTGTTGCATGTCATGCGCTTCTGGCTCGACATGGGCATAGACGGGCTGCGCCTCGACGCCGTGCCCTATCTCGTGGAACGCGAAGGCACGAACAACGAAAACCTGCCCGAGACGCACGCCATTCTCAAGCAGATTCGCGCGACCATCGACAAGCATTACCCGAACCGCATGCTGCTGGCCGAAGCGAACCAGTGGCCCGAAGACGTGCAGGAGTATTTCGGCAACGAAGACGAATGCCACATGGCGTTCCACTTCCCGCTGATGCCGCGCCTGTACATGGCGATCGCGAGCGAGGACCGTTTTCCGATCATCGACATCATGAAGCAGACGCCGGACTTGCTGGAAAGCTGCCAATGGGCGATTTTCCTGCGCAATCACGACGAGCTGACGCTGGAGATGGTTACGGACTCCGAACGAGACTATCTCTGGACCACCTATGCGAGCGACCGCCGCGCGCGCCTGAATCTCGGCATTCGCCGCCGCCTCGCGCCGCTCATGGAACGCGACCGCCGCCGCATCGAGCTGATCAATTCGCTGCTGCTCTCGATGCCGGGCACGCCCGTGATCTATTACGGCGACGAACTCGGCATGGGCGACAACATCCACCTGGGCGACCGCGACGGCGTGCGCACCCCCATGCAGTGGTCGTCGGACCGCAACGGCGGCTTCTCCCGCGCCGACCCCGAACAGCTCGTGCTGCCGCCGCTCATGGGCTCGCTCTACGGCTACGACGCGATCAACGTGGAAGCGCAAAGCCGCGACCCGCATTCGCTGCTCAACTGGACGCGCCGCATGCTCGCCACGCGCCGCGCGAAGCAGGCGTTCGGGCGCGGCTCGATTCGCTTCCTGCGGCCCGCCAATCGCAAGATCCTCGCGTACCTGCGCGAAATGCCCGGCGAAGCGTCCATTCTGTGCGTGGCGAATCTGTCGCGCGCGCCGCAGGCCGTCGAGCTCGACCTGTCCGAATTCGCGGGCACCGCCCCCGTCGAAATGACGGCGGATTCCGTGTTCCCGCCCATCGGTCAACTGCCTTATCTGCTGACCTTCCCGCCGTACGGCTTTCTGTGGTTCCTCCTGTGCCCCGGCAACCAGCGACCTTCGTGGAGCCAGCCGACCTCGGAGCAACTGCCCGAATTCGTGACCGTGGTGATACGCGAAGGGCAAACCGGCGCGACACCCGAAAACGTGCGGCTGCTCGAATCGGAAGTGCTGCCTTCGTGGCTCTCGCGGCGGCGCTGGTTCGCCTCGAAAGACAAACCGCTGCGCGCGGTGCGCCTTGCCGCGCTCACGACGATCCACGGCGCGGGCTTCGCGTTCACGGAGATCGAGGCCGAGCTTGCGGACGGCACGAGCGAGCGCTACGTGCTGCCCATCGCGATCACGTGGGGCACCGACACCACCACGCCGCTGCATATCCAGCTCGCGCTCTCGCGCGTGCGGCGCGGCCGCACGGTGGGCTACCTCACCGATGCCTTCTCGCTGCCCTGGTTCGCCTACGGCGTGCTGCGCAAGCTGCGCGAGCGCGCGGCCGTGCCCACGGTGCAGCAGAGCACGATCCGTTTCGAGCCCACCGCGCGGCTCGACGAACTCGACCTGGGCGACGCGCCCGAGGTGCGCTGGCTCGCCGCCGAGCAGAGCAACAGTTCGCTCGTGATCGCGGAAACGCTCGTGCTCAAGATCGTGCGCCGCCTCATGGCGGGCGTGCACCCCGAAGCGGAAATGAGCCGCTATCTCACGAAGCTCGGCTACGCGAACACTGCGCCGCTCTATGGCGAGGTGGTGCGCGTCGACCCCGCGGGCGTGCCGCATACGCTCATCATCATGCAGGGCTACATCGACAACCAGGGCAACGCGTGGGACTGGGCGCTCGATTACCTGCGCCGCACGATCGACGAACTCGCGCTCGCCGTGGACGACGACACGAGCGTCGATCAGGCGCACGAAGACGAAGCCGTGCAGGGCTACTGCGCGGTGATCGGCGCGATCGGCAAGCGCCTTGGCGAACTGCACGCCGCGCTCGCCTCGCCCACCGACGACGAGGCGTTCGCGCCCGTCCCCGCCACGCCCGACGACGTGCGTGCATGGGTCGCCGACACGCAGTCGATGCTCGCCGAAGCGCTCGACATCGTCGCGCGCCACACCGGCGAAGACGATCACACGCTCGACGACGATGCCCGCGAACTCGCACGCGGCCTGATCGAGCGCCGCAAGGCGCTGGTCGCGAAGGTCGACGCACTCGTACCGCTCGATGCCAAGGCGTCGCGCATCCGTATTCACGGCGACTTCCACCTGGGCCAGGTGCTGCTCGCGCAAGGCGACGCGTATCTGATCGACTTCGAAGGCGAGCCCGCGCGCGCGCTCGACTACCGGCGCGCCAAAGCTTCGCCGCTGCGCGACGTGGCGGGCCTGCTGCGCTCGCTCTCGTATGCGGGTGCGGCCGCGCAATCGACCATCGAAAACGCGCCGATGCCCGTGGTCGATCGCAAACGCGCGCTGTTCGAGCGCTTCCGCGGCTTTGCCGCCGAGGCCTTCCTCAGCCAGTACCGCGCGGCCGTGGCCGAAGCGCCGCTCATGCTCGTGGGCGCATCGCACGAGCAGCCGCTGCTCGACCTGTTCCTGATCGAGAAGGCCGCCTACGAGATCCGCTACGAGGCCGCCAACCGTCCCACGTGGCTCGCCTTGCCGATCCGCGGACTCGCGGCGCTCGCCGCACGTCTGCTCGAACCCCCGCCCGTGCACACCGCGCACGCGCATTCCGGCGGAGGCGGCCATGGCTGAACGCACGCCGCACGCCGGCCTGAATCCGCACGATGCCGAAGCGCTGGCGAGCGCTCGCCACGTCGATCCCTTCGCCGTGCTCGGGCTGCACTGGGTGGACGGCACGCCCTATGTGCGCGCGTGGCTGCCCAACGCGGCAGGCGCGAGTGTCGTGGCGCGCGACCGCGCCCACACGCTGGGCGAGCTTACGCTCGTGCATCCCGCGGGCCTCTTTGCCGGACCGCTCGCCGAGGCGGTACCGTATCGCCTCGTGATCGACTGGCAAGGCGTCAGCCAGGAAATAGAGGATACCTACTCATTCGGCGCGCAGCTTTCGCATGAAGCACTCGTGCGTCTCGCCGACGGCGACCCGTATGCCGTGCTCGAATGCCTCGGCGCGCGCGCCACGCTCTGCGACGGCGTGCCCGGCACGCGCTTCGCCGTGTGGGCGCCGAACGCGAAACGCGTCTCCGTGGTGGGCGACTTCAATGCGTGGGACGGGCGGCGTCACCCCATGCGGCTGCGCCACGAGGCGGGCGTGTGGGAGCTGTTCATTCCGCGCGTGGCACCGGGCGCGCGCTACAAGTACGAGATCCTCGGCGCGCGCGACGTGGTGCTGCCGCTCAAGGCCGACCCTTGCGCGCTGCAAACAGAATGCCCGCCGGGCACGGCGTCGATCGTCGCGCCCGTCGACGCGCTCGACCACTACGCGTGGCGCGACCAGGAGTGGCTGCAAACGCGTGGCGAACGCCAGAACGCACGCTCAGCGATGTCGGTGTACGAAGTGCACGCGCCTTCGTGGCTGCCCACCCAGGGCGCCGATGCGCCCGCGCCCGACTGGGGCGCGCTCGCCGAGCGCCTGATTCCCTACGCGCAAGGCATGGGCTTCACGCACCTCGAATTAATGCCCGTGGCGGAACATCCGTTCGGCGGGTCGTGGGGCTATCAGCCGCTTGCGCAGTTCGCGCCCACCGCGCGCCTCGGCTCGCCCGTCGACTTCGCGGCGTTCGTCGATCGCGCGCATGAGGCGGGTCTCGGCGTGATTCTCGACTGGGTGCCCGCGCACTTTCCGAACGACGCGCACGGCCTGATCGATTTCGACGGCACCGCGCTCTACGAGCACGCCGATCCGCGCGAAGGCTATCACCCCGACTGGAACACGATGATCTACAACCTCGGCCGTCGCGAGGTGAGCGCGTTCCTGATCGCGTCGGGCCTCGCGTGGCTCATGCGCTATCACGTGGACGGCCTGCGCGTGGACGCCGTCGCCTCCATGCTCTATCGCGACTACTCTCGCGCGCAAGGCGAATGGGTGCCCAATATCTACGGCGGCCGCGAGAATCTCGAATCGATCGCGTTTCTCAAGCGCCTCAACCACGAAACGCAGTATGTGCCGCAGCGCCCCGGCGTCATCACCATTGCCGAGGAATCCACGGCGTGGCCCGGCGTCACGGCGCGCCCCGAGGACGGCGGCCTCGGCTTCCAGTTCAAGTGGAACATGGGCTGGATGCACGACACGCTGCACTACATGCACGAAGACCCGGTGTACCGGCGTTATCACCATCACATGATGACGTTCGCGATGGTCTACGCATGGTCGGAGCGCTTCGTGCTGCCGCTGTCGCACGACGAAGTGGTGCACGGCAAGGGCTCGCTGCTCGGCAAGATGCCGGGCGACCGCTGGCAGAAGTTCGCGAACCTGCGCGCGTATTTCGGCTTCATGTGGGCGCACCCCGGCAAAAAGCTGCTCTTCATGGGCGGCGAGTTCGGCCAGATGGCCGAGTTCGATCACGACGGCACGCCGCACTGGAACCTGCTCGACGACCCGCTGCACCGCGGCGTGCAAACGCTCGTGCGCGACCTGAACCACCTCTATGCCGGCGAGCCCGCGCTCTACACGCTCGACGCGGAGCCGGGCGGCTTCGAATGGATCGTCGGCGACGACAGCGAAAACAGCGTGCTCGCGTGGCGCCGTGTGGACGGCACGGGCCGCGAAGTCGTGGCCATCTGCAACTTCACGCCGGTGCCGCGCCACGGCTACCGAATCGGCATGCCGCAGCCCGGCCAGTGGGAAGAGGTGCTCAACACCGACGCCGAAGTCTACGGCGGCTCGAACATCGGCAACGGGGGCCTCGTCAGCACCGAGGGCGTGGCAAGCCATGGCAAGCCGCAGTCGGCCGCGCTCGTGCTGCCGCCGCTCGGCACGCTGGTGTTGCGCCTGCGCCGCTAGACACGGGCGGCCGCGCCGCGACGTATGTTAATCAGGAACCCGATGCATCACGAAGAACAACACACGGAGCATCGTCATGGCAAATGGTCCACCTGAGCGCCTGCTGCCGGGCTCGCCGTGGCCGCTCGGCGCAACGTGGGACGGGCTCGGCACCAACTTCGCCGTGTTCTCGGCGCACGCGTGGCGCATCGAGCTATGCCTGTTCGACCCCACCGGCCGCAAGGAACGCACGCGCTACACCTTGCCCGAATGCACCGACGAAGTGTGGCATGGCTATTTGCCCGGCGCGCATCCGGGCACGGTCTACGGCCTGCGCGCGCACGGCCCGTATCAGCCTCATCTCGGGCATCGCTTCAATCCCCACAAGCTGCTCATCGACCCCTACGCAAGGCAACTCATCGGCCAGTTCCGCTGGTCCGACACGCTTTACGGCTATCGCGCGCATTCGAACCGCGTGGACCTTTCGATCGACCGGCGCGACTCGGCGCCGGCCATGCCCAAGTGCGTGGTCGTCAACGACAACTTCGACTGGTCGCGCGACCGGCGCCCCGACACGCCCTGGGGCGAGACGGTGATTTACGAAGCGCATCTGCGCGGGCTCTCCATGCAGCGCCACGAAATGCGCACGCACATGCGCGGCACCTTCGCCGGGCTCGCCGCGCCGCGCTTCATCGACCATCTGCACAAGCTTGGCGTGACGGCCGTCGAACTCTTGCCGGTCCATACCTTTCTCACGGAGCGCTTTCTCATCGATCGTGGACTGCGCAACTACTGGGGCTACAACCCGGCCGCGTTCTTCGCGCCCGAGCCGAGCTACCTCGTGGGCTACGACACCGACGAAATGCGTATTGCCGTGCGGCAACTCCATGCGGCGGGCATCGAGGTGTTTCTCGACGTGGTCTATAACCACACCTGCGAAGGCGGCGAAATGGGCCCCACGGTTTCGTGGCGAGGTCTCGACAACGCGAGCTACTACCGCTGCGTGCCCGGCGACGAGCGCCACTTCATCAACGACACGGGCTGCGGCAACACGCTCAATCTCTCGCATCCCCGCGTGCTGCAAATGGTCGCCGATTCGCTGCGTCACTGGGCCACCTCGTACGGTATCGACGGCTTTCGCTTCGACCTTGGCGTGACGCTCGGGCGTGAGCCCTCGGGCTTCGACCCGAACGGCGGCTTCTTCGACGTGCTGCGCCAGGACCCCGTGCTGTCGCGCTGCAAACTGATTTCCGAGCCGTGGGACGTGGGCCCCGGCGGCTACCAGCTCGGCAACCATCCACCGGGCTTCTCCGAATGGAACGACCGCTTTCGTGACAGCGTGCGCCGCTACTGGCGCGGCGCGCCGGGCCAGCGCGCCGACCTCGCCGCGCGCTTGACCGGCAGCGCCGATCTGTTCGACAAACGCAAGCGCCGCCCCTGGGCATCGGTCAATTTCATCACTTCGCACGACGGCTTCACGCTCGCCGACCTCGTTTCGTATGACCGAAAGCACAACGAAGCCAACGGCGAAGAAAACCGCGACGGCCACAACGAGAACTGGAGTGCGAACTGGGGCGAAGAAGGCCCGACCGACGACCCGGCCATTCTCGCTACGCGCGCGCGCGTGGCGCGCTCGATGCTCGCCACGCTTTTCGTGGCGATCGGCACGCCCATGCTGCTGGCCGGCGACGAAGCCGGGCGCACGCAGCGCGGCAACAACAACGCCTACTGCCAGGACAACGACATCTCGTGGTTCGACTGGGCGCTCGCCGAAACACCCCAGGGCAAGGCGATGATGCGTTTCGCCGCGCGCGTGATCGCGTTGCGCCGCGACCATCCCTTGCTGCGCGAAACGCGTTTCCTGTTTGGCGAGCGCGAGTTGCTGCCCGGCGTGCACGACATCGACTGGTTCGACGAACGCGGCGAGCCGCTCTCGCCCGAGGCATGGCAAGACCCCGAGGCGCTCGCCTTCACGATGCGGCGCGCCGGAGCGGGACGCGAGGGCGAAATGGAAGTATTGTTGATGATGCTGAACGCTTCGCAGGGGGCGGTGACGTTCGTCGCGCCGGCGCCGCGCATGGCATGGGAGGTGCTGATCGACACCGCGCGCCCCGATGCCGTGCCCTACGCGCTGCCCGACACGACGTACGAACTGGCCGCGCGCGCGCTCGTGGTGCTGTGCGCGCGGCCGGCGCGGCAAGACACACGCCGGCCGCACGACACGCGCAAGGACACGCCCGCGCCGGACCCGCGCCGCGCACCGGATGCATCCAGCCCGGGCCCCGACGCAACGCCCGCCGGATAAGTACAGGAAGCCATCAGGAAGCCAACATGTCCCCGCTTTCGCAAGATCCGCACGACCGTCACTACATGCATTGCCTGCCGTTCGGCGCGCAGTTGATCGGCGCCGCGCACGCACAGCCGCACACGCGCTTTCGCTTCTGGGCGCCTTCGTGTCAAACGGTGCAGATCGTGTTCGAAAACGTTGGTGACGCGCCGCCGCTCGACATGACGGCGAGCGGCAACGGCTGGTTCGAAGCGCAGGCGCCCTGCGGGCCCGGCACGCTCTATCGCTATTGCATAGACGGCCGGCAACGCGTACCCGACCCCGCTTCGCGCTTCCAGCCACAAGGCGTGCATGGCCCGAGCGAAGTGCTCGACCCGCGCGCCTATGCGTGGCAGCACGTGCACTGGCAAGGCCGGCCGTGGGAAGAAACCGTGCTCTACGAACTGCACGTGGGCGCCCTGGGCGGCTACCAGGGCGTGATGAAACGCCTGCCAGCGCTCGCGGCGCTGGGCGTCACAGCCGTCGAACTCATGCCGCTCAACGACTATCCGGGCGAGCGAGGCTGGGGCTATGACGTCGTGCTCCCCTACGCGCCGCACGCGGCCTACGGCAGTCCTGACGAACTCAAAGCGCTGGTGGATACCGCGCACGGCCTCGGCCTGCAAATGTTCATCGACGTCGTGTACAACCACTTCGGCCCCGACGGCAACTGGCTCGGCCTCTATGCCAAGCCGTTTTTCCGCCAGGACGTGAAAACGCCGTGGGGCGAAGCACTCGACTTCGAGCGCTTCGAAGTGCGCGACTTCTATTGCGACAATGCGCTTTACTGGCTCACCGAATATCGCTTCGACGGCCTGCGCATCGACGCCGCGCATGCGATCGGCAACACCAACTGGTTGCGCGAGCTGGCCGACCATGTGAAGGCGCGCGTGGAGCCCGGCCGCCAGGTGCACCTGGTGCTGGAAAACGAGCACAATGAAGCCAATCTGCTCGAATCGCACTTCAGCGCGCAATGGAACGACGACGCGCACCACTGCTTTCACGTGCTGCTGACCGGCGAATCGGAGGGCTACTATCGCGCCTTCAGCGACTCGCCCATCACACAGCTTGCGCGCGTGCTCGGCGAAGGTTTCGCGTATCAGGGCGACCCGTCGCCCGTGCATGCGGGCCAGCCGCGCGGCGAGCCAAGCGCGCATTTGCCGCCCACGGCCTTCGTCGCGTTTCTGCAAAATCACGACCAGATCGGCAATCGCGCGCTAGGCGATCGCCTGCGCGCGCTCGCCGACGACGACGCCTTGCGCGCCGCCACCGCCATGCTCCTGCTTTCGCCGCAAATTCCGCTGATCTTCATGGAAGAGGAATATGGCTCGACGCAGCCATTCCAGTTCTTCACCGCCTTCACCGGCACGCTCGCCGATGCGGTGCGCGAAGGCCGCCGCCGCGAATTCAAGGCGTTCAGCGCATTCAACGACGCGGCGAGCCGCGCGCGCATTCCCGATCCGAACGACCTGCAAACCTTCGTGAATTCGTCGCCGCCCGCCGATGCGCCGCTCGACGGCGAGCGGCTCGAATGGATGCACTTCTACAAGTCGGCGCTCTGCGTGCGCGCGCATCTGCTCATGCCGCGCCTGCGCCACGCGCGCGCGCTCGGCGCAACGGTGCTCGCCGACGACGCCGCCAACGGGCTCGCCGCGCTCGTGGCGCGCTGGCGACTCGACGACGGCGAAACGCTCACGATCGCGCTGAACCTGGGCCGCGACGGCGTGCGGCTCGACCCGCATCCTGAAGGCATGGTGATCTTCGAAACGCCGGGGCGCGCACGCGATTACGCCGACAACGGCGTGCTGCCGGAAAGCGCATGCATTGCGTGGCTCACCGGCAACGTGCCCGCGTATTCGAGCGAGCACGATGCGCGTGTGGTGCATCGCGAGGAGCCGCACGCATGAGCACGGCGCGCCGCAGCGACACGCTCGCGACCCTCGCCGCGCGCGCGGGCTTCGAGGTCGAATGGACCGACGCCCACGGTGCGGTGCAGCGCGTGCCCGACAGCACGCTGGCAACGCTGCTCGAATGCGCGGGCCTGCCCTGCGCGAACGCCGCGCAAATCCGGCAAAGCACGTCCGCGCTCAATGCGGAACAATCGGCGCGACGCCTGCCCCCACTCATTACCGCTGAATACGAAAGCGCGATCGAATTGCCGCCCTCGGCCGTGCGCGCGGGCAGCCACTATCGCATCGACCTGGAGGGCGGCGAGCATATCGAGGGGCGCTTCACCTCGCCGCGCGGCGAGCCCGCCTTGCTCGCGCCTTTGAGTGAGCCCGGCTATCACACGCTCACGGTCAACGACCATCGCCTCACCATCGCGGTCGCGCCGCCCCGCTGCCATACGGTCGCCGACGCCTGGCGAGCGCGCCATGGCGACAGCGGCAGCGTGCCGCCGCTTTGGGGACTCGCCGCACAATTGTATGGACTCCGACGCAAAGGCGACGGCGGCATCGGCGACTACACCGCGCTGGCCACGCTCGCCGCCGAAAGCGCGCAGCGCGGCGCCCAGGCGCTCGCCGTGAGCCCGACGCACGCGATGTTCAGCGCCGAGCCTGGGCACTTCAGCCCTTACTCGCCCTCGTCGCGCCTCTGGGTCAATGTCGCGCACATCGATCCGGCCGCGCTGTTCGGCGCCAGGGCCGCGCACGACGCGAGCGTGGCCGCGAACGCGGGCGACGCCTGGCGCGAACTCGAAGACGCGCCGCTCGTCGACTGGCAGCGTGCACTGCCGCTCAAGCTCAAGGTGCTGCGCGCGCTGTTCGACCGCTTCGAGCGCGACGAGCTCGCGAACGGCTCGCCGCGCGCGGCCGCCTTCCAGGCGTTCCGCGCACAGGGCGGCGAGGCGCTCGAAGACCACGCGCGCTTCGAAGCGCTCCAGGAAGCGATGCTCTCGGGGCCGGGCGCCGTGCGCCACTGGCGCGACTGGCCCGAGCCGCTGCGCGACCCGCGCAGCGCCGACGTGGCGACATTCGCGCAGGAGCACCGGCGCGAAGTGGACTTTCACTGCTTCCTGCAATGGCTCGCGGCAGAGGGGCTTTCGGGCGCGCAGCGCAGCGCGCGCGAGGCCGGCATGGCAATCGGCCTCGTCGCCGATCTCGCGGTGGGTTGCGACGGCGCCGGCTCGCATGCGTGGTCGCTCCCGCAGGACATGTTGCAACGCGTTTCGGTGGGCGCGCCGCCCGACATCTTCAATCAGGCCGGGCAAAGCTGGGGCCTCACCACGTTCTCGCCGCGCGCGATGCACAACAACGGCTTTCGCGCGTTCATCGACATGCTGCGCGCCGCGTTTGCTCACGCGGGCGGCGTGCGTATCGACCATATCCTGGGCTTGAGGCGCCTCTGGCTCGTGCCCGAAGGCGAAAGCGCGCGCCACGGCGCGTACCTGCGCTATCCGTTCGACGACCTCGTGCGGCTCATCGCGCTCGAATCGTGGCGGCATCGCGCGATCGTGATCGGCGAGGACCTCGGCACCGTGCCGCCCGGCCTGCGCGAGCGGCTCGCCGCGCACGGCCTGTACGGCATTCGCGTGCTGTGGTTCGAGCACGACGGCAAGGGCTTTCTCGCGCCTTCGCGCTGGGACCCGCACGGCGTCGCGACGACGACCACACACGACCTGCCGACGGTCGCGGGCTGGTGGCGCGGCGCCGATATCGACTGGCGCAACCGTATTGGCCAGACGCTGCCGCGCGCGGACGGGCAAGATCCCGTCGCGCTCGACCACGCGCGCCGCGCCACCGATCGCGCCGCGCTTTGGCTTGCTTTGCAGCAAACCGGCTTCGCGCCGCGCGGCGCCGGTGCGCCGCCGCTGGACGACCCGCCCGTCGAAGCCGCGCTGGGCTATGTCGCGGCGACCACGAGCCCGCTCGTCACCTGCCCGCTCGAAGACCTGCTGGCGCTGCCCGACCAGCCGAATCTGCCCGGCTCGATCGACGAACATCCGAACTGGCGCCGGCGATTGCCGCTCGCCGTGGAGTCGATCTTCACCGATCCGGCCGTCGCCGCGCGCATCGAGACCGTCGTTCGCGCCCGCGAGGCCATCGCACGCGCGCAGGCCGACTCCGGTGCGAGCGGCGCTGAGGTCAACCCATCCGCCAGCGGCGCGCCCCGCGCGCCCGAAACGAAGCCGACGCCATGACACACCCACGCGCGACGCTGCGCTTGCAGCTCCATCACGGCTTCACATTCGACGACGCGCTCGCGCAGCTCGACTATTTCGCCGCGCTCGGCGTGAGCCATCTCTACCTCTCGCCCGTTACCACGGCGCAACCGGGCTCGATGCACGGCTACGACACGGTCGACTACGGCGCGGTGAGCGCCGAGCTGGGCGGCGAAGGCGCGCTGCGCCGTCTCGCCGCAAAGGTGCACGAGCGCGGCATGGGCCTGATCGCCGACTTCGTGCCGAATCACATGGGCGTGGGCGGCGCGCACAATGCGTGGTGGCTCGACATTCTCGAATGGGGCCGCCACAGCGCCTACGCGCGCCACTTCGACGTGGACTGGCATTCGGCCGACCCCGCGCTGCGCGGCAAGGTGCTGATGCCCTTTCTCGGCGCGCAATATGGCGAAGAACTCGCGGCGGGACGCATCGAGCTGAAGTTCGATCCCATTGCCGCGCGCTTTTACGTGCAGTACGGGCCGCACGTGTGCCCGATCTGTCCGACCGAGTATGCAACGCTGTTGCAGTCCGCGAACCGCGCCGATCTCAACACGCTCGCCGGGCCGTTCCAGGGCGTCACCACGCAGCCCGAGGACCAGGCCCGCGCCACTGCCGGGCGCGACGCGTTGCGCGCGTTCGTCGAGCGCGCCGGCGTCGAGCCGATCGAATTCGTTCTGCAATCCTATGCAAGCACCGACCCCGTGACACGCGACCGACTGCACCGCCTGCTGGAGCGCCAGCACTTTCGCCTTGCCTGGTGGCGCACCGCCACCGACGAGGTGAACTGGCGGCGCTTCTTCGACGTCACCGCGCTCGCGGGCGTGCGCGTTGAGCGCCACGACGTGTTCGAGGCCGTCCACAAGCTCGTGTTCCGCCTTTATGCCGACGGCGTGATCGACGGCCTGCGCATCGACCATATCGACGGCCTCGCCGATCCGCGCGAATATTGCGAGCGCTTGCGGCAACGCCTCACTTCGCTGCGCGCCACGCCGCCCTTCATCGTCGTCGAAAAGATTCTCGCGCACGGCGAATGGCTGCGCGAGGACTGGCCCGTGCAAGGCACGACGGGCTACGACTTCATGAACGACGTGGGCGCCTTGCTGCACGATCCTGCGGGCGCCGCGCCGCTGGCCGAAACGTGGGCCGCCATTGCCGGCGACGACCGCCCGTTCGCGAGCTACGCACTCCAGGCGCGACGCGAGATGCTGGCCGCCTACCTCTGCGCCGAACTCGACCACGTGACGCGCGCGTTGCATCGCATCGCGCGCGAGCAACCGGGCACGCGCGACACGACGTATGCGTCCGTGCATCGCGTGGTGGCTCACCTCGCGATGCATTTCCCGGTGTATCGGATCTATCCGTCGAACGGCCTGCGCGGTTCGCTCGACAACCGCTTCTTCGACGTGGCGCTCGAAGCCTCACGACGCGCGTTGCCGCGCGCAAGCCTTGCGGCGCTCGCGCTCGTGGATGGCTGGCTCGGAGGACGCGCGCCCGAACCGGCCGCGAGCAGCGGCAACGGCGGTGGCGGCGCGAACAACAGCGTCAAGCCGGCGCGCGCCGCACCGGCGGGCGCGAGCGCAAGCAACAGTGCCCCGCCCAACACGCCGCTCAGCCACGCGCTCATCGCGCAACGCACGGCCCTCGCGTTGTTCTCGCAGCTCACCGCACCGCTCGCGGCCAAGGCCACCGAGGACACCGCGCTCTATCGCTACGGCCGCCTGCTCTCGCGCAACGAAGTGGGCGCGGACCCCGACGATTTCACGCGCACGCAACCGGACTTCCACGCGGCGAACCGGCTGCGCCAAAAGCGTCCGCTCGGCCTGCTGGCCACGGCCACCCACGACCACAAGCGCGGCGAAGACGTCCGCGCGCGGCTCGCCGTGCTGAGCGAACTGGCGGGAGAATGGAGCGCCACGTTGCGTGCGTGGTCCACGCTGAACCAGACGCACCGCCGCAACGACAACACGGCGGCCGCGGCGTGGTCGCCCGGCCCCACCGCCGAGGCCATGCTCTACCAGACGCTCGTTGGCTGCTGGCCGCCCGAACTCGACCCCGGCGACGAAGCGGGCGTGCGCGCCCTGGCCGAGCGCGTCTCGCAATGGCAATTGAAGGCGCTGCGCGAAGCGAAGCTGCGCACGAACTGGCTGGCTCCCGACGAAGCCTATGAATCGGAGTGCCAGGCATTCCTCTTCGACATTCTTGCGCCGCAGCGGCGCGACGGCTTCCTGCAAGCACTGGCCGGGTTCGTTGCGCGTGTGGCGAGCGCGGGCGCGCTCAATACGCTGCTGCAAACGGTCTTGCGGATGACGTCCCCCGGCATCCCCGATCTTTATCAGGGCACCGAACTATGGGATTTCAGCCTCGTCGATCCGGATAACCGGCGGCCGGTCGACTATGCGCTCCGCAAGGCCGCGCTCGACGATGAAGCGCCCGCTGCGAAACTCAAGGACTGGCGCAATGCACACGTGAAGCTCGCCACCGTGCGCCGCCTGCTTGCACTGCGCGCACGCGCGCCGGAATTGCTGCGCGAAGGCGAATATGCGCCGCTCGCCGTGAGCGGCGCGCAGGCCGGCCATGTGATTGCGTTCGCGCGCCAGCACGGCAACGAGTGGGCCATCGTTATCGGCACGCACCTGGCCGCCGGGCTGCTCGACGGCGACCTGCCGCTCGTCGCGCCCGAACGCTGGGAAGACACGAAGGTCGAGCTACCGAAAGCCTGCGCGCAGGCCACGCTGCACGACTGGCTGAGCGATGCCGCGCACACGGTGCGCGACGGCAACACGCTCTTGCTGCGCGACGTGCTGCAAGGACTGCCCGTTGCCGTGCTTTCCACGCTCGCGCGCGCTTGAGCAAAGGGTGAGCGAAGGGTAAGCCGCGCGCTCAGCCGCCTTCGTCTTCGAGATCCTTGGGATAAATACGCACGAGCACGATACGCGGCCCCTTCATCTTCTTCACCACGATATCGAAGCGGTCGAACGACACGCGCTGGCCCTCGGTGGGCAAGTCGTTGAGCGCGTGAATCACGAGGCCGCCCACCGACTCCGCGCGCCCTTCGTCGATATCGATGCCGAGCGCCTGCTCCAGCGACACCACGGGCAGGCTGCCGCGCCCCATGAGCGTGCCGTCGTCCATGCGGGTCCAGTCGGTGTCGGCCTGGTGAAACTCGTCGTGAATCTGGCCCACGAGCGCGCCGAGCAGATTGTCGAGCGTGAGAAAGCCGATCGGCCGCGCGCCCTTGTGACCCACCAGCGCGAAATGCGGGGCGCCCTTGCGAAAGCGCCGGAACAGCGCGAGCGCGGGCGTATCGGGGCGCACGTACTGCACGGGACGCACGAACTTGCCGAGATCGTCGAGCGCATGGCCCGACTCGCGCGCGAGCAGCAGATCCTTCAGATGGATGAGGCCCGCCACGCGCTCGCCCGAACCGTCTTCGAACAGCGGGTAGCGGCTGAAGCGGTGGCGCTTCACGATCTGCATGTTCTCGCGCAGCGAAACGTCGCGGCGCAGGCCCACCATTTCATGCGTGGGCCGCATCAGGTCGGAAATGGTGAGGCGCGAGAAGTCGAGCGAATGGGCCAGCGTGTTCCACTCGTCGGCGTTGTAGGCGCTCGCGGCCAGCGCGGGGGGCGGCAGGGCCGCGCGGGCGCCGTGCTGCGGGTCGTGCGCCTCGGCCTCCGCCTTGGCGGCGGCGCGGCGGGTGCGCAGGATCAGCTTGAGCTCGTCGGTCGAATAGTGCGTGTCGTGGCCGTGCTCCGACGAAAGGCCCGCAATGCGCAGCACCGCGCTCGCGCTCGAATTGAGCACCCAGATCGCCGGATACATCGCCCAGTAGAAGGCATAGAGCGGCGTGGCCGCCCACAGCGAAATCTTCTCGGCCTCGCGGATGGCGAGCGACTTCGGCGCAAGCTCGCCCACCACGATGTGCAGGAACGAGATCACGGTGAACGCGAACACGAGCGAAATGCCGTGCACGAGCGCCGCCGACTGCACGCCCACGATTTCGAATACCGGCGCGAGCAACTGCGCGAAGGCGGGTTCGCCGATCCAGCCAAGGCCGAGCGAGGCGAGCGTAATACCGAGCTGGCAGGCGGAAAGGTAGGCGTCGAGCTGGCCGTGGACCTTCGCGAGCAGGCGGCCACGCACGCCGTGCTGCTCCGCGAGGCTCTGCACGCGCGTGGTGCGCAGCTTGACGAGACCGAACTCGGCCGCGACGAAGAAACCGTTGAGGGCAACGAGCAGAAACGCCCCGAGCAGGGCGAGAAGCTGGATCAAGACTGAAGGCTCCGAGGAACGAAGCGCTCAGTATAAGGGGTGCAAGACGCGTGAAAGACTTGGGCGGCCGCAAGCGCCGCTGCGGCCGCCCGGGGTCCGTGCAACCGATATGCGCGTGCGCGGGCCCCGCGGCGCCGGCGGCAGACTCATACGCCGCTCAGCGGCACGTTCAGGACCAGTACCGCATCCTCGCCTTCGCCGGGCAGCGCGGGCGCTTCGAAACGGCCACCATGCGCCTCGGCCACGCGCTGGCACAGCGCCAGCACCCATGCGTGGCGCCCCGCCTCCTGCGGCTCGCTCGCCTGCGTGCGCGCGAACGGTTCGAGCACGTGCGCGAGCGTTTCATCGGTGAGCGCCCGGGGCGTCGCGCGCCATTTCACCTCGAACTGCGCCGCCGTGACCGTCACGTTCGCCGCAAACGCGATGCTCGCGCCCGGCGCGCTCGTTTCCACCGCGAACGCCAGCATCAGCCACAGCGCCTGGCCGATGCGCTCGCGGTCGCCGTCGAGCATCGCCGCGCCCGTGGGGTCCTGCACCTCGAAGCTCACGCCCCGTGCGTCGCCGAGCGAGACGCGCACGTCGTCGACGGCATCGGCAAGCAGCGCCGCCGGTGCGAACGGCTCGCGCTCGATGTGCAGCTTGCGCGTTTGCGCGCGCGTGGTGTCAACGAGTGTTTCGAGCAGCTTGACCTGCTGCTCGACGCCCGTGCGAATGCCGCCCAGCGCGCGCTGCGCGGCGGCGTCGGCGTTGTCGATCTTGCGTTCGAGCACATACGCCCAGCTATGGATGGCATTGAGCGGGCTGCGCAGATCGTGCGACACGCGCGAGAGCACGTGGTCGCGCATGAAGAGCGCAACTTCGGCGCACAGGCGCGCCGTGCGTTCGGTACGGTTTTGCGGAGTCGACGCCATCAGATTCCTCGTTTTTCGCCTCTAGGGCCTGTTCACGCTAATAACAGGCTTGCGAACGTGCCTTGCCGGTCGCAGTGCAAGGAGCACGGCGCGCCGTTTGGCCGAGCCAAACAAGCGACGCGCGACGCCGCAATGCGACCGGCAAGGCACGTTCCCCAAACTAATAATTTCATCCAACGGGCTGGCCGCCAGAAGGGCCGATCGCTGCGTCATGCTCCTCACGAATACGTCGAGTATTCGCTTCGTCGCAATCCTTGCGCTCGGCCCTTCTGGCGGCCAGCGCAAGCCTGTTATTAGCGTGAACAGGCCCTCGCCGAGCGAAGTGGTCCCCATCGAAGTGGTGCCCATTATAGGCAGCGGATAGCGAGCATCCCGCGTGCCTGGCCGGCTCGCGTGCGGACCGCAACGGCGCGCTGCGCGCCTGGCCCTGCAAACGGCCTACAATAGCGTGTTCATTCCATCTGAATCAGGAGTTTTTCCATGTCTATCGTGACCACCGAATCCGGCCTCAAGTACGAAGACCTGACCGAAGGCACCGGCGCCGAAGCCAAAGCCGGCCAGACCGTCAGCGTGCACTACACCGGCTGGCTAACGGACGGCCAGAAGTTCGATTCGAGCAAGGACCGCAACGACCCGTTCGCCTTCGTGCTGGGCGGCGGCATGGTCATCAAGGGCTGGGACGAAGGCGTGCAGGGCATGAAGGTGGGCGGCGTGCGCAAGCTCACGATCCCGCCGCAACTCGGCTACGGTGTGCGCGGCGCGGGCGGCGTGATTCCGCCGAACGCCACGCTCGTGTTCGAAGTCGAACTGCTCGAAGTGTAAGACTTAGGCGCGCTCGCCTTTTTTGCCATCGCGAACCGCACCAGGCCGTCATGAATCCGCATCACCACACGCCCGTCACCTCGCCCGGCGTCGAATTGCGCCGCTACGGCGCGATCGAGGAAACCGATCTGCACGATTTTCACCAGATCGTGCTCGGTCTCGACGGTGCCATGGAGATGACGGTGAACGGCCTGGGCAAGCGCATCGACTGCTGTTCCGCGTGGCTCATTCCGGCCGGGGCGCGGCACGACTACATGGGCATCGGCGATAACCGCCAGCTCGTGCTCGACTTGCCCGCCGCGGCGCTCGCGGTGCCTGAGCGGCTGTTCGACAGCGCGCGCGCCGTGCGCGTCGATCCCGCGCTCACGCAACTCGTGCGCCAGATCGCCCAGCGCGCGGCCGTGGCCGCGCCGCCCCACGACCGCGCCGACCCGCGCGCGCGACGCTTCCACTGGGACGCCTCCGCGCGGCTCTGCGCGGCGGTGATCGCGCAAACCGGCATTGCCGCCGGCAGCGGATTCACGGAGGCCGCCGGCCTCGACTTCGCGCGCATCGACCGCTGGCTGCGCGCGCATCTCGCGGAACCACTGCGCATCGCCGATCTGGCCGCGCATTGCGGCTTCGGCATGCGGCGCTTTCATCAGTTGTTTATCGAAGCGTTCGGCGAAACACCGCATCGCTATCTCCAGCGGCTGCGGCTCGACACTGCGCTCACGCTGCTCGCCGACCCGCGCGCCTCGCTCACCGACATCGCGCTCGAAGTGGGTTTCGGCGACCAGAGCGCCTTCACGCATGCGTTCACGCGCCGCTTCGGGCTCGCGCCCGGCCAGTGGCGGGCGCTGCCGTCGCACTGAGCGCTCGCGCCTCACTCGCTGAGCGCCCAGGCACGCTTTACTCGAAGCGATATTCCCACTGCGCGTGCGCGCCCACCGCGAGGCGCTCGCCCGCGCCCGTCACGACCATCGCGTTCTGGCCGAACGTGAGTCCGCCGTCCACACGCGGATCGGCGCGAAAGACCTGAAGCGTGTCGAGCGGTTCGGTGGGCCATTGCGGGTCGCGCTCGCCCGACGTCTGGTCGATCGTCGTGATCGGGCAGCGCGCGCAAGGCTTCACGAAACGCAGCACGATCGCCTCGCCGCCCGTTGCGGATTCGATGGCGAGCGTGTCGATGAAATCTTCCTCGAACGCCTCGCCCACGTCGCCCACGACGATGTTCGGACGAAAGCGCGTCATCGGCACGGGCGGCGCGCCTTTTGCCGCGAGGCGCTCGTTGAGTTCCGCGAGCGACGCCTCGCTCGTCACGAGAACTGGAAAGCCGTCGGCGAATTGCGTGGGCGCGTCTTCGTCGTTCGTCCACTTCTTGCTCGCAAGGCGCGTGACGTCCTGCGCGAACCGCAGAAGGCGCACCGGCACGCCCAGCGCGTTGGTGAACCACTGCGCGGCGTGATCGCCCTCGTCCAGCGCCTCGAAGCTATCGCTCCAGACGGTGGCCCGCACACGCGCCTCGCCGCCGCGCGGCGCGAACGGCAGATGCAGCGCCTCGCTCATGCCCTCCATCGTGAGGCGCACGCCGTCTTCGACGAACGCGGGCACGATGCGCGCCATCGCCGCGTATTCGCGCTGCGACACGAAGCGGCCGGTCTCGTCCGCCACCATCCAGTGGCGATCCCACGCGAGGCCCTTCACGTCGAGTTGAGCACGATCGAGCGCAATCGCGCCGCACGACTTCACGGGATAGACATACAAGGCACGAACGATAGCCATGACACACTCACGCTGAAGAGAAAAAGAATCGGGCCGCGCGCCCGGCCCTCGATCATACAACCGTTGCTTCGCGCCGCTCACTGCCCCGCATCGAGCCCGCGAGCGAGATCGCTGCGCACGTCCTGCGCGTTTTCGAGGCCGACGGCGAGGCGAATCAGCCCTTCGGTAATGCCGGCGGCCGCGCGCGCCTCGGGCGTGACGCGGCCATGCGTGGTCGTGGCCGGATGCGTGATGGTCGTGCGCGTGTCGCCCAGATTGCCCGTGATCGAGCAAATCTTCGTGCCGTCGATCACGCGCCAGGCGTTGGCGCGCTGCTGCTCGGGCGCCTCGCCCTTCACTTCGAACGAAACGATCGCACCGCCCTTCTTCTGCTGACGCATCGCCAGCGCATGCTGCGGATGCGATTCGAGGCCCGGATAAAAGACGCGCTTCACGGCCGGATGCGTTTCGAGCCAGCGCGCGATGTCGAGCGCATTGTCCGACTGCTTTTCGACGCGCAGCGACAGCGTTTCCATGCCCTTGAGCAGCACCCACGCGTTGAACGCGGAGAGCGTCGGGCCCGCGCTGCGCACGAACGGGAACACCTTCTCCATGATGAACGACTTCGAGCCGACCAGCGCGCCGCCCAGCACGCGGCCCTGGCCGTCCAGGAACTTGGTGGCCGAATGCATCACCACGTCCGCGCCGAATTTGAGCGGCTGTTGCAGCGCCGGGCTGCAAAAACAGTTGTCGACGACGAACAGCGCGCCCGCTGCTTTGGCGATCTTGCTGACCGCTTCGATATCGGCGATTTCAGTGAGCGGGTTCGACGGCGTTTCGAGGAAAAACAGCTTCGTTTCAGGGCGCACGGCCTGCTGCCACGCATCGAGATCGTGCGGATCGACGAAAGTCGTCGTGATGCCGAAGCGCGGGAAAATCTGCGAGAACATGCCGAGCGTGGAGCCGAACAGACTGCGCGAACTGACGATGTGGTCGCCCTGCTGCAACGCCGCCATCACCACCGACATGATCGCGGCCATGCCCGACGCCGTGGCCATGCAGGCTTCACCGCCTTCGAGCGCGGCGAGGCGATCCTGGAACATGGTGACGGTGGGATTGGTGAAACGCGCGTACGTATAGCCGGTTTCGGAGTTCGCGAAGCGTTCTGCGGCTTCGGCGGCGCTGTTGAAGCAGAAGCTCGACGTGAGATAGAGGGCTTCCGAATGCTCGTTGAACTGGCTGCGCAGCGTGCCCGAGCGCACCGCCAGCGTGTCGAAGTTGAAGGTGTCGTCCATGTTGGTGTTCTCCGTGTCCTGAACCATCATGCTTCAATCCTGCCCCAGCAGGCGCAAAAAAGCCCGCTTTTGCGCTGGCAGAAAGCGGGCTTTCGGGATCGGCCAGAACGCGAGCGTCGCGCTCGCGTTGGCCGGAGGGGATCACTCCACCGACAGTTGCAGGTGCAGCTGCGAGCGGGCGCCGCCGTCCTGCGCGTCGCTCGCCGCATCGCGATCCGACTGCGATTGCGGTGCGAGGCGGGCTGCCTCGATGTTGTCGAGGTAGGTGCTCGTGATGTCGCCGGTGATGTAGTCGCCGTCGAAGCACGAAGCTTCGAAGTCGCCCAGTTCCGGGTTGATGTCACGCACGGCCTTCTTGAGCGACTCCACGTCCTGATACACGAGGTAATCCGCGCCGATGATGCGCGCCACTTCCTCATCCGTGCGGCCGTGTGCCACGAGCTCGCCGCGCGTGGGCATGTCGATGCCGTAGACGTTCGGGTACTTCACGGGCGGCGCCGCCGAAGCGAAGATCACCTTGGTCGCGCCCGCGTCGCGCGCCATCTGCACGATTTCCTGCGAGGTGGTGCCGCGCACGATCGAGTCGTCGATGATCAGCACGTTCTTGCCCTTGAACTCGATGCCCATGGCATTGAGCTTCTGGCGCACCGACTTCTTGCGCATGGCCTGGCCGGGCATGATGAAGGTGCGGCCAACGTAGCGGTTCTTGAAAAAGCCTTCGCGGTATTCCACGCCGAGCTTGTTCGCGACCTGCATGGCCGCAGGGCGCGACGAATCGGGAATCGGCATGACCACGTCGATCTTCACGTCGGGCAGCTCGCGCTTGATCTTCTCGGCGAGATAGTCGCCCATGCGCAGACGCGCGTTGTACACGGGCACGCCGTCGAGCACCGAGTCCGGACGCGCGAGATACACGAGTTCGAAGATGCAGGGGTTGAGCGTCGGCGCCGTGGCGCACTGCTGCGAGTGGAAGTTGCCGTCGAAGTCGATGAACACCGCTTCGCCCGGACGCACGTCGCGCACGAACTCGAAGCCGATGCCTTCGAGCGCCACCGATTCCGATGCGAGCATCCACTCGGTGCCTTCCGGCGTTTCCATCTTGCCGATGCACAGCGGGCGAATGCCGAACGGGTCGCGGAACGCGAGCAGGCCGTGGCCGGCGATCAGCGAGACGATGGCGTACGAGCCGCGCAGACGGCGGTGCACGCCCGAAACCGCCTTGAAGAGCGTCGCCGGATCGAGTTCGAGGCCCGAGGTGGCGAGCTGCACTTCGTGCGCGAGCACGTTGAGCAGCACTTCGGTGTCGGAGTTGGTGTTCACGTGGCGGCGGTCCACACGGAACATCTCTTCCTTCAACTGTTGCCAGTTGGTGAGATTACCGTTGTGAGCGAGCACGATGCCGAACGGCGCGTTCACGTAGAACGGCTGGGCCTCTTCTTCGCTCGACGCCGAGCCGGCCGTCGGATAGCGCACCTGGCCGATGCCGCTGGTGCCGGGCAGGCTTCGCATGTTGCGCGTGCGGAACACGTCGCGCACCATGCCGTTGGCCTTGTGCATGTGGAACGTGCTGCCGTTCGCGGTGGCAATGCCGGCCGCGTCCTGACCGCGGTGCTGGAGCAGCAGCAGCGCGTCATAGAGGAGCTGGTTGACGGGAGAGCGGGAAACTACGCCTACGATGCCGCACATGGCAGGTCCTTCAAAAAAGCGAAATCGGTAGCGGGCCGGTCGGGTGGTCTCGGTCGATCAACACCGGTCGAGCTCCGCAAATGGGCAGTGGTGCCGGGAAACTCAAGCCCTCGTCGCGACAATCAGTTTCTGATCAGACGTGAACGTAGGTCGCGAGCGCCGCGGGCAACAGCGGTTTCAGTTCGAGCACGCCCTGCACGGCATAGGGCCGCAGCAGCGCATGGCGCCAGAAGTCCTGCTGGGGCAGCTCGGTCAGCCCGCCGAGGACGACGAGGATCAGCACCAGCACGACGCCTCGCACGAGGCCGAACATCATCCCGAGCGAACGGTCCACGCCGGACAATCCGCTCACCTGCACCAGACGGCCGATCAGTGCGTTGCCCACGCCGGCCACGAGCACCACGGCAATGACGATCAGCGCAAAGGCGATCAGCCACTGGGTGAGCGCCCCGCCCGGCCAGTTCGCCGGAATCCAGGGCACCACGCGGTCCACGTAGCGGCAGGCCACGAGCAACGCCGCGATCCAGCCAATCAATCCAAAAATCTCGCCGATGAAGCCCCGCCATGCGCCGCGCAGCGCCGACAGGCCGATCACCGCCATTACAGCGTAGTCGAATGCGGTCAACATGCGCGGGTTATTCCGCGCCGCCGTTCGTGCCCGCCATCAGACCCGCGCCGCGCACCTTGGCGATCGCCGCCGTGGCCGAGGCACGGTCCGGGAACGGCCCCGCGCGCAGCAGCGTGCGCGTGGTGCCGTCGGCTTCCTTACGCTGTTCGGTATATGCGGGTACACCCGCAGCTTTCAACTTCGTGACCCAATTGTTTGCCGTCGTGCCGTTCGAAAACGCACCGAGCTGCACCGCGAAACGCGCGCCCGGCGGCGCGGCCGGCGCGGCGGCGGTGTTCGCGCTGTCTGCGCTGTCGCTGTCGGCAGCCGCGCTCTCCTGCGACTTGCCGCGCGAAGCGACGGCCGTGCTGGCCGAAGCCGACGGCTTCGCGGCATGCGCGGGGGTTGGCGTCTGGGCGTTTTGCGTGGGTTGGGCCGCAGCGGCGGCGGCTTGCGCGGGCTTTTTCGCGGACGTGGCCGGCGCTTTATCCGAGCTTTGGGCGTTCTGCGTGGTCGCGGCGCCCGAGGCGGCCGCGAGACCCGATGCGCCAGGCGTGGCCTCGGCGGCCGGATTGTCGGGCGCAACACCGGCTTGCGTGTCTTCGGCGTCGTGCTGGCGCGCGGCGGCCTTGTCGGCCGGGCGGCTGGGGATGTCGATGGCGATGTCGTCGGTGACCGGCTTCGGGTGCGAGTCGAGCACCATCGGCAGGATCACGATGGCCGCGAGCACCAGCGCGATCGCGCCGACAAGACGGCGGCGAGCGCGTTGCTTTTCGGGGAGCGTGGGGTCGAGCAGCATCGCCTCGGCGTCGCCGGACCGGTCCGGCCGGCGGCTGCGCCGCTCCACGCGCGTGCTCTGATTGCTCCGGCGGCTGGAGCCGGCCTCGGCGCCGCGCCGGCGGGGCGCGTCAGCTTCATCTTTCTTGCCGAACGAGAAAATTCCCATGTATGGCTTGCTGTTGGCCTACCTGGCCTGTCTTGCGTGGGCGGCGTGCGGGTGCCGGGCGGTCAGTGCTGCTGTGACTTTCGCCAGGCCATGACCCCGGCAACCGTCAGGAAACTTCCGAAAACAAGAATTCTATCATTTTCAGTAGCCCGTTTTAGCGCATCTTGAAAAGCAGCGGCCGGGCTTTCATGGTGCGTCACACTGCTGTCGGGGCCGTCCGTCACGCCCGCTTCGCGCAGCGCCTCTTCGAGCTGACCGGCCGTGGCCGCGCGCGGCAGCGGCAGGTCGGTCACGCACCAGTGGTCCACTTCGCCCTTCAGATGCTCGATCACGCCCGCGATGTCCTTGTCGCGCATCGCGCCGAACACCGCGTAGGTGTACGGGAAATAGCCCATGCTGCCGAGGTTTTGCGCCAGCACGGCCGACGCGTGCGGGTTGTGGCCGACATCGAGAATGATCGCGGGTTTGCCCGGCAGCACCTGGAAGCGGCCCGGCAGTTCGACGTTGGCGAGACCCAGGCGAATGTCCTGCGCGGAAACCGGCAGGCGGTCGCGCAGCGCCTCCAGGCCCGCGAGCGCGGCCGAGGTGTTGATGAGCTGGTTCGCGCCGCGCAGCGCCGGATAAGCGAGCGCCGAACGCCGCATCGTGGGGCCCACGTAGCTCCATTGCTGGCGCTCGCTGCCCGGCTGGCCTTCATAGCGGAATTCGCGGCCGAACAGCCACAGTTCCGCGCCGATCGCTTCCGCATGGTCGATGAGCGACTGCGGCGCCATCGGGTCGGCGCAAATGGCGGGCTTGCCCGCGCGGAAGATGCCGGCCTTTTCGAAGCCGATCTTCTCGCGCGTGTTGCCGAGATATTCCGTATGGTCGAGGTCGATGCTCGTGATGATCGCGCAGTCGGTGTCGAGCACGTTCACGGCGTCCAGACGCCCGCCAAGGCCCACTTCGAAGATCACCGCGTCGAGCCCGCGCGAAGCGAACAGATGCATGATCGCGAGCGTCGTGAACTCGAAATACGTGAGCGAAACGGGCTTGGCGAGCGAATTGCGCGCGGCTTCCACGGCCTCGAAGTGCTGGAGCAGCTCGGCGTCGCTCGCCTGCTCGCCGTCAATGCGCGCGCGCTCGTTGAACGCGAGCAGGTGCGGCGAGGTGTGGCAGCCCACGTGATAGCCGGCCTTGAGCAGGATCGTTTCGAGGATCGCGCAGGTCGAGCCCTTCCCGTTCGTGCCGCCGACCGTGAAGATCGGGCACGCGAACTGGAGGTCCAGCGCCTCCTTCACCTGGCGGATACGGTCGAGACCCATGTCGATGCCGACCGGATGCGCGGTTTCGAGATGCGTGAGCCACGCGTCGAGGGTGGGAAAGGTACTCATCGGGATAGTTCGCCAGGTGCTGCGCGTGAGACGCCCGCAAGGGGCGACGGGTTCACGCGAATGATCCGCTTCGCTTCAAAAGAACGGCATTATCGCGGAAATGACAACGCGCCGCTTGCTTTCGCTCGCGGCGCGTTGGGTAAAACGATGCGCAGCGCGGTCACACAGGGCCGCGAAGCGCTTCGGACCGGCGGCCTCAGGCCACCGCGTCGGCGGGCTGGCGTTGCAGCAGGGCCAGCATTTGCGCGATTTCGTCGCGCAGCTTGCGGCGGTCGAGAATCATGTCGATCGCGCCCTTTTGCAGCAGGAATTCGGCGCGCTGGAAGCCTTCCGGCAGCTTTTCGCGCACGGTCTGCTCGATCACGCGCGGGCCCGCGAAGCCGATCAACGCCTTCGGCTCGGCGATCACCACGTCGCCAAGGAACGCGAAGCTCGCCGACACGCCGCCCATGGTCGGATCGGTCAGCACGGAGATGAACGGCAGCTTGGCCTCGGCCAGCTTGGTGAGCATGGCCGTGGTCTTGGCCATCTGCATGAGCGAAAGCAGGCTTTCCTGCATACGCGCGCCGCCCGAAGCCGTGAAGCAGATGAACGGCACTTGCTGCTCCAGCGCGTTCTGCGCGCCGCGCGCGAAGCGCTCGCCCACCACCGAGCCCATCGAGCCGCCCATGAACGAGAACTCGAAGCAGGCCACCACCACGGGCAGCGTGCGGATCGCGCCGCCCATCACCACCATGGCGTCGGTTTCGCCGGTTTCTTCCATCGCCTCTTTCAGGCGGTCCGGGTACTTGCGGCTGTCCTTGAACTTGAGCGCGTCGACCGGAATGATTTCCTGGCCGATCTCATAGCGGCCTTCCGGGTCGAGCAGGCCGTCCAGACGTTCGCGCGCACCAATGCGCATGTGGTGATCGCACTTCGGGCAGACGTGCAGATTCGCCTCTACGTCGTTGCGGTACAGCACCGCTTCGCACGACGGGCACTTGATCCACAACCCTTCCGGAATGCTCTTGCGGCTTTTCGGATCGGTTTGCTTGATCTTGGGCGGCAGCAGTTTGTCGAGCCAGCTCATTGATATTCCTTCCTTGACCTTCGTGATGCGCGGGCGCGGCGGATCGATCTATGCACCCGATCGGTCATTCCGACCGGGTTCCGACCCCGACCGCGCATGGCGAAAAGTGGATTTTACAGCAGTCGCAAAACTAGCCAACCAGACCAGCCAACTGCGTCAGCTCGCCGCGACTTCGTCAAGCGCCGTGCGAATGCCCGTGATGAACTGCGTGAGCGTGTCCGCCGCCGTTTCCGGGGGCGCCTGTTCGAGCAACTGCACGATGCGGCTGCCGATCACCACAGCGTCGGAAACCTGGGCGACGGCGGTGGCCGTTTGCGCGTCGCGAATGCCGAAGCCGACGCCCACGGGCAGCGAGACATGCTTCTTGATCGCCGGGATTTTACTCGCGATGCTCGCGACGTCCAGATTCGCCGCACCGGTCACGCCCTTGAGCGATACATAGTAGACGTAGCCGCTCGCGGCGCGCGCCACTTCGGCGATGCGCGCGTCCGTGGAGGTAGGCGCGAGCAGGAAGATCGGATCGATGTCGGCGGCCTTCATCTTCGCGGCGAATTCGACCGACTCCTCGGGCGGGTAGTCCACCACCAGCACGCCGTCCACGCCCGCCGCCTTCGCGGCTTGCGCGAACGCGTCGGCGCCCATGCGCTCGATGGGGTTTGCGTAGCCCATCAGCACGACGGGCGTCTTGCCGTCGGTCTCGCGAAAACGCAGCACGTCGGCGAGCACGCTCTTGAGCGTCACGCCCTTCTCGAGCGCGCGCTCGGACGACTGCTGGATCACGGGGCCGTCGGCCATCGGGTCCGAGAACGGCACGCCGAGCTCGATGACATCGGCGCCGCCGGCGGCGAGCGCGTGCATGAATTCGACGGTGCGCGCGGGATCGGGGTCGCCTGCCGTCATGAACGGGATCAGGCCTTTCTTGCCTTGGGCGGCGAGCGCCTCGAAGGTGGTCTTGATACGGGACATTTCAGGGTCCTCAGCTTTTCAGTCGTGACTGCGCGTGGGTCCGGCGGCGGCGCATCAGGCGCCGGCCGCGACGGACGATGCGGCGCTCGCGTCAACGGCGGCGGCGGGAGTCGCCATGGCCGCCGCGCTCACGCGTTCGCGCGCGATCGCGCAGTAACTTTCGTTAATTTCATAGCCGACGAATTCGCGCTTCTGACGCGCGCAGGCGACTGCCGTGGTGCCGCTGCCCATGAACGGGTCCAGCACGCGGCCGCCCGGCGGGCAGCTCGCGAGCACCATGCGCTCGACGATTTCCAGAGGCTTCTGGGTGGGATGATCCACGCGCTCGGCGTGCTGACGGTGCAGCCGCGAGACGGACCAGACGTCCTTGGGGTTGTAGCCGAGCTCCAGCCACTTGCTGCCTTCGAACAACTTGCGCGAACGCGCCTTCTTCGTGACGGCATCGTACGGGATACGGACGGGATCGAGATCGAAGTAATAGTCCTTCGACACCGCGAAGAAACCGATGTTGTCGTGCACCGAGGTGAAACGGCGCGTCGTGCCGCCCATGCTGGGCACGCGACGATCCCAGACGATCTCGTTGATCATCGTGAGTTTCGACTTGAGATAGACGAAGATCTCGGGCGCGTACTGCCACGTGCAGAACACGTAGAGCGAGCCCGTGGGCTTGAGCTTCGGTATCGCCAGGTCGAGCCATTGATACGTCCAGGCGAGGAAGTCCTCGCCCGAACGCATGTCGGAGTCGTTGCCGTAGTCCTTGCCGAGCCCATAAGGCGGGTCGGCGACGATCAGGTCGATCGAGGCGTCGGGCAAATTGGCGGCATCAGTCAGAAAATCGCGGTTCAGGAGCCGGATGGACTCCGGCACCGTGGGCAGCACGGCTGCGTGGGCGACCGCCTCGGCGGCTTCCAGCGCAGCCGCTTCTGCGTTCACCCCGGCATCCGCCTCGCCCACGGGCGCCGGCATCTGCGGCTCGTCGAACTCGTCACGCATCGCTTACGTTGCTCCGGGCGCTCAGAACTGGATGCCCGATCGCTCGGCGACCGTATGCATGTCCTTGTCGCCGCGGCCCGACAGGTTCACCAGCAGGATCTTCTCCTTCGGCAATGTCGGCGCGAGCTTCGCGGCATACGCGAGCGCGTGGCTCGATTCGAGCGCGGGAATGATGCCTTCGATGCGGCAGCAGTCGTGGAAGCCCTTGAGCGCTTCCTCGTCGTCGATCGTCACGTACTGCGCGCGGCCGCTGTCCTTGAGCCACGCGTGCTCGGGACCGACGCCCGGATAGTCGAGACCGGCCGAAACCGAATGCGTCTCGATGATCTGGCCGTTTTCGTCTTGCAGCAGGTACGTCCGGTTGCCGTGCAGCACGCCAACCGTGCCGGCCGCGAGCGAGGCGGCGTGACGGCCCGTGTCCATGCCGTCGCCGGCCGGTTCGACGCCGATCAACTGCACCGAAGTGTCGTCGATGTACGGATAAAAGATGCCCATCGCGTTCGAACCGCCGCCCACGCACGCGATCACGGAGTCGGGTTGACGGCCCGTCATCTCGGGCATCTGCACGCGGCATTCGTCGCCGATCACGCGCTGGAAGTCGCGCACCATCATCGGGTACGGGTGCGGGCCCGCCACGGTGCCGATGATGTAGAAGGTGTTTTCGACGTTGGTGACCCAGTCGCGCATGGCTTCGTTGAGCGCGTCCTTGAGCGTGCGCGAGCCCGACTCGACCGGCACCACGGTCGCGCCCAGCAGCTTCATGCGGTAGACGTTGGCGGCCTGGCGGCGCACGTCCTCGGCGCCCATGTAGACCACGCACTCCATGCCGAAGCGCGCCGCGATGGTCGCGGTGGCCACGCCGTGCTGGCCTGCGCCGGTTTCGGCGATTACGCGCGGCTTGCCCATGCGCTTGGCGAGCAAGGCCTGGCCGATCACGTTGTTCACCTTGTGCGCGCCGGTGTGATTCAGGTCTTCGCGCTTGAGGTAGATCTGCGCGCCGCCCAGCAGCTCGCTCCAGCGCTGTGCGTGATAAATCGGCGACGGACGGCCGACAAAATGCTTCAACTCGCGCTCATATTCGGCGCGGAAGTCGGGATCGTCCTTGTATTTCGCGTAGGCGTCGCGCAGCTCGTCGATCGCCTGCATGAGGGTTTCAGCAGCGAATACGCCGCCATAGGGGCCGAAATGGCCACGTTCATCTGGCAAATTGTACATAAGTCACTCGCTCGACCGGACTTGGGAAGGTCCACATTGCGTGGGCCGTGCCGGCCAAAGGGGCATGCGCCCCGGAATTATCCCGCGTCCGCTTCGCGCACCGCGCGCACGAACGCCGCCATGCGGGCGTGATCCTTCACGCCCTTTGCGCCCGGCACTTCGATGCCACTGGAGACATCGACAGCGAACGGACGCACCTGGCGAATCGCATCACCGACGTTTTGCGCGTTCAAGCCACCACTCAAAACGGCCCGACGCGCGAGCCCTGCGGGAATAAGTGACCAATCGAAGACCTTTCCGCCGCCGCCGTAGCCTTCGACATGGGTGTCGAACAGCAGGCCGCTGGCTGATGAATAACGATTAGCCGATTCTATCAAATCGGCTTGCCGAGTATCGGCCGCCACTCGCAGCGCGCGCAACCAGGGCAAACCGGCAACGGAGGCAAGCGATTCGCACTGCTCGGGCGTTTCGTCGCCGTGGAACTGGAGCATGGTGAGCGAGACATTGCTCGCCACCTCGCTCATCCACTGCGGCGTGGCGTTCACGAAGAGACCTACCACCGAGACGAACGGCGGAATATCGTGCGTGAGTTCCACGGCCTGCGCCACGCTCACCGAACGCGAACTGGGCGGATAGAACACGAGTCCGACAGCGTCGGCGCCGAGGTCGATGGCGTGCGCGAGCGCGTCGGGCGTCGAAAGTCCGCACAGCTTGATGCGCGTGCGGTGCGCGGCGGCGTTGGCGGGTTGCTCGGCTGGCGTCATGGTTCGAAGTGCGGTGTGTGTCGCGGTGATTCGGTGATTCGGTTCGGTGTGCCCGCGCCGGGCGTCAAGCCTGGTCTTGCGGCGCGTCGCTCCAGATCGCGCTCCACGGCACGCTTGCCGTATGCGCGGCGGGCACCGCGAACTCGTCAGGATAACCTACCTGGGCGAGGTAGAGGCCGTCGGGCATGAAGGTCGGCGCGGCTACGGTGCGGTTGCGCCCGGCCAGCACCTCGGCCATCCAGGCTTCGGGATAACGCCCGCGGCCCACGGCCACGAGGCAGCCCATCAGGTTGCGCACCATGTGATGCAGGAACGCGTTGGCGCGAAAGCGAAAGTGAATGAAATCGCCCTGCGGCCGGATATCGATCTGGTACAGGTGCTTCACCGGCGTCTTCGCCTGGCACTCCGACGAGCGGAACGCCGAAAAATCATGCTCGCCGATCAGATGCGCGGCGGCTTTGCGCATCGCCTCGACATCGAGCGGCGTGTGGATCCAGCCTGCGCGCCCCGCCAGCATGGGCGAGCGCACCGGGTTCACATAGAGCACGTAATAGTAGGTGCGCTCGAACGCCGCGAAGCGTGCATGGAACGCCTCGGGCATGACCTTGGCCCACTGCACGGCCACGGTGGAAGGCAGGAACGCGTTGGTGCCGCGCACCCACGAAAACTCCGTGCGGTCGAGGTCGGTGTCGAAGTGCACGACCTGGCCGAGGCCGTGCACGCCCGTGTCGGTGCGACCCGCGACGATCGTGGACAGCGGCACGGTGGCGAACTCGCGCAGCGCGCGCTCGAGCGCGTCCTGCACCGTCTTGCCGTGCGGCTGCGATTGCCAGCCGCAGAACGCGGCGCCGTCGTACTGGATTCCTAGCGCGATACGCATACGGCTCGTGTTCGGCGTCAGGAAAGCGGTGCGAGCGTCGACAGCAGCGCCTGCGCGTCGCCGCGCGTGGCGTGGTCGTTCGACTCGATCACTTCGTTGATGAGCGAGCGCGCGCCGGCCACGTCGCCAAGCGCGATGTACTCGTGCGCGAGATCGAGCTTGTTGCGCGCAATGCGCGCGAGTTGCTCGGGCGTGAAGACCGGCAGCGGCTCGGCCGAATCGGGCGGCAGATTCAGGTCGAAGTCGAGCGTGAGCGCGCCGAAGCGCGGTGCAGCGAGACCCGCGAGCGCGCCCACGCCCGCCGTGCCCGCCTGGATGGCCTCGCCCGCCAGCGGCTCAGGCGGCTCGTAGAAAGGCGAGGAGAATCGCGCCGACGCTTCGGGCGTGGCCACGGGCTCGGTCGAGAGCGGGGCCGCCGGCACGACCGGCTCCCCAGGCTCGACGACGCGCGGCGGCAGCGCCATGTCAATGTCGCCCAGCGCATGAACGGCATCTTTCGGAAATTCGGTCGGTACTTCGGCGTAATTCATGTCTTCTGCGGGGACTGCCGGTATTTCAGGTTCGTTCGGCAACGCCGACGGGCGCTGCAATGCTTCGGTTTCTTGCTGCGCATGGAGGGTGGGCGCCTCGTGGACCTCGTGCGCCTCGTGCGCCTCGTGCACCTCGTGCACCTCGTGCGCCTCGTGCGCCTCGTGCGCCTCGTGCGCCTCGTGCGCCTCGTGCGTCTCGTGTTCCTCTCGCGCCGCATCGCCGCCGAAATCCAGCGCCAGATCGGGCGTGGCGGGTGCCGCGACGTGGGCAGGTTCTTCCAGCGTGCGCGCAAGCACCTCCGCGTCTTCGGCCGAGCGCGGCGTGGTGAGGCTCTCGGGAGGCAGCGCCGATGCGCCCAGTTCCGCAGCGGCGGCGAGGCTTGCCGCATCGGTTGCGTCGGCAAGCGTCTGCGGCTCGCCCGGTTCTACGCCGCGCGGGAGTTCGTCGTGCGATGCGTGATGTTCCTGCGCGAACGGCGGCTCTTGCAGCTCTTGCGGCTCTTGCGCTTCCTGCGGGGCCGCCGGTTGCAGCGGCTCGGACAGCGTGGGCGGCAACGCGTCAGCAGCGGCGAGGCTCGCCGAATCGGTGGCGTGATCGGGTGTCTCGTCGCGCTCCAGCGGCTCGGAAGTGACGACCGGCGTGGGGACCCGCGTGATCGTCACTGCGTCTTTTTCGGACGCGGCTTCGCTCACGCCCGGTTGCGCTTCGGCGCGGGCAATCGGTTCGCGTAATGCCGGCGAGACCTCCGGCAACGCAGCGGCGGCAGCAACCGCCGCGGCAGCCACAGGGGCGGCCGGCGTTGCGGGCGTTACGGACACAGCGGGCGTTACAGGTACGGCGGGAATAACCGGTGCAACGGGTGTCGGCTCCGGCGTTGCTTCGGCGGGAGCCTGCTCTGCGGGCTTGCGGCGCTTGCGCGTGAGCAAACGCACGAGCAACGCGAGCAGCACCACGACAACTGCCGCCACCACGCCGATCGAAACCGGCGTGAGTTCAACTTGCCCGCCGGTTGCGCCCGCGTGACCCGCGCCTGATTGCACAGGTGCGCCGCCTTGCGCGGCGGGCGCGCCTGCGGAGGCACCATTTGCGCCGGCCGCCGATTGGGCCTGCTGTGCCGGTTGCGCCGATTTGCCGATGCCGTGCTGCTGCAACGCCATGAGCACGCGGTTCTTGAGCGCGAGGAGCTGCTGGAGGCTGGAAACCGACACGGGCGCGGGCGCAGTCGTCGCGCCCTGCGCGGGAGCGGTCGCCGTCGCGCCACTCGCAGCGGGCGCCGTCTGGATCGCGCCGCTCCACACGTGGGAGTCGCTGGCCGAAGCGGCCGCCGTCGGGGCGCTCGCGCCAGCCGTTGCCGCCGATGCGCCGGAAGCCGATTGCACGGCCGCTTCGGGGCCGCTTGCCGCGACCGTCGATGCACCCGCGACAGCAGCCTGTGCCGCGCTCGCGGCGCTGGGCGCGCTCGCGCCAGCCGCTGCGACAGATGCCACAGCGGCCGCCGTCGAAGCCGCCGATACGGCCTGGGCAGCCGCGCTCGAAGCGGCGGCGGGCGCGCTGACGGGAGCCGCAGCGGAAACCGGCGTCGATGCCGATGCGGCGGCTGCGGGTGCGGCAGGCGCAGTGGCCGTGGAAGCGGCGGCAACCGCCCCCGAAGCCGCAGTCATGCCGGCCGCCGCGCTCGAAACGTCCGGCGTAGCGGGCACGCCCAGCGCCGCGCCCACGCGCATGCGGCTGGGGTCGTGCTTCATGAACGCATCGGGATTCGCGTCGAACAGCGCCTGGCTCATTCGTGCGAGCGTCGCCTTGTCGTGCGATTGCGTCACGTCAACAGCGACGTCATGCAGCGACTGGCCGGGACGCACGGTGTAGTGCCCGATGATGCTCACCGGCGCGCTCGCCGCAGCGGCCTGCGCACCGCTCGCGCCAGCGGCAGCAGCGGCACCGCTCGTACCACCAGCGCCACCTTGTGCCGCGGCAAGGCTACAGAACACCAAACTCGTGGCCGCCACAACGGCGCGCATTACTCGCCGCCCTTCGGCGCGCCTCGCGCGAGGCGCGGCGGAAACGGAATCAAATCGAACGATCATCAGTTGCCCTGGCATACCGCTCTTGCGGCTGTCGATCAAATGGGAATGTGCTGCGGGGCGGTTGCAATCTCGATTGCAATAAAAAAAGCGCCGCGACTGGCGCGGCGCTTTTCACCCTGTCTACGCGTCATCAGGCGCGTAGTTTAATTCATTCACTTGTCGAGCAGAATGCGCAACATGCGGCGCAGCGGCTCAGCCGCGCCCCACAGCAGCTGATCGCCCACCGTGAAGGCCGACAGATACTCGCCGCCCATCGCCAGCTTGCGCAGACGACCGACCGGCACCGACAGCGTGCCCGTGACCACGGCCGGCGACAGATCGCGCATCGACGCTTCGCGCTCGTTCGGCACGACCTTGACCCAGTCGTTGGCCGAAGCGAGGATGCCGTCGATCTCGTCGAGCGGCACGTCCTTGTTCAGCTTGATCGTGAGCGCCTGCGAGTGGCAGCGCATCGCACCGATACGCACGCACAGACCGTCGACCGGAATCGAGCCCGGCTGGCCCATGGCCGGCTTGCCGAGAATCTTGTTGGTTTCCGCGCCGCCCTTCCACTCTTCCTTCGACATGCCGTTGCCGAGGTCCTTGTCGATCCACGGAATCAGCGAGCCCGCGAGCGGCACGCCGAACTGGCTGGTCGGCATGGCGTCGCTGTTCATGGTGGCGAGCACCTTGCGGTCGATGTCGAGAATCGCCGACGACGGGTTCGCCAGGTCGGTCGCCACCGATGCGTTGAGCGCGCCCATTTGCGAGAGCAGCTCGCGCATGTTCTGCGCGCCCGCGCCCGAAGCCGCCTGATACGTCATGGCCGTCATCCAGTCGACGAGGCCTTCGCGGAACAGGCCGCCGAGCGCCATCAGCATCAGGCTGACCGTGCAGTTGCCGCCGACGAAGTCCTTCTGGCCCTTGACGAGCGCATCTTTGATGACGTCGAGGTTGACCGGGTCGAGAATGATGACGGCGTCGTCCTTCATGCGCAGCGCCGAGGCCGCGTCGATCCAGTAGCCGTTCCAGCCTGCCGCGCGCAGCTTCGGATACACCTCGTTGGTGTAGTCGCCGCCCTGGCAGGTGATGATGATGTCGCACTTCTTGAGCTCGTCGACGCTGTTCGCGTCCTTGAGCTTCGTCTCGTTTTTGGCGAACGACGGAGCCGCGCCGCCTGCGTTGCTGGTGCTGAAAAACACCGGTTCGATCAGGTCGAAATCGCGTTCTTCCTGCATGCGCTGCATCAGCACGCTGCCGACCATGCCGCGCCAACCTACGAGACCTACGTTCATGACTAACCCTTGAGATGGACACTTCCCCGCTTCGCTCGCCCGGCGTGGCCGCGCGGGGAAGATGAGCGGGCACGACGAGCGATCAACGAATGGTGATCGTTTTGATAATCGTTTTCGTGGTGATGGCGAGCGAAATCACGCGAGCCGTGCCGCGGATGTTCGTAACAGTCGTGATCGGGGAGATCTTCGCCATCGAAGCAATATACACGAAACAGTCAAATTACGCGGAAAAAACCACACTTTCCGCTATTTGCAACGCCCGTTCTTCCGGCGCGCGAAACAAAAAAGGGCACGCCTGCAACAGCGTGCCCTTCGTGCGACTTTACAGCGCGGCGATCACGGCGTCGCCCATCGCCACGGTGCCGACCTGCTTGCAGTCCGGCGTGACGATATCGGCGGTGCGATAGCCTTGTTCCAGCACCTTCTTCACCGCGCTCTCGATACGGTCCGCCTGTTCCGGGCGCCCCAGCGAGTAGCGCAGCATCATGGCCGCCGACAGGATCGTGGCGAGCGGATTGGCAATGCCCTTGCCCGCGATATCCGGCGCCGAGCCGTGCGACGGCTCGTACAGCCCCTTGTTGTTCTTGTCGAGCGAGGCCGAAGGCAGCATGCCGATCGAGCCCGTGAGCATCGCGGCTTCGTCCGAAAGAATGTCGCCGAACATGTTGCCGGTCACCACCACGTCGAACGCCTTCGGCGCCTTCACGAGCTGCATGGCCGCGTTGTCGACGTACATGTGCGAGAGCTCGACGTCCGGATATTCCTTCGAGACATCGATCATGATGTCCTTCCAGAACTGCGACGTTTCGAGCACGTTGGCCTTGTCCACCGACGTGAGCTTCTTCTGGCGCTTTTGCGCGGCCTGGAACGCCACGTGAGCGATGCGGCGCACTTCGGGCTCCGCGTAGCGCATCGTGTCGAAGCCTTCGCGCGCGCCCTTGAAGTTGCCGTCCGGCGCTTCGCGCGTGCCGCGCGGCTGGCCGAAGTAGATGTCGCCGTTCAGTTCGCGCACGATCAGGATGTCGAGGCCCGAAACGATTTCCGGCTTCAGCGACGACGCACCCGTCAGCTGCGGATAGCAGATCGCCGGGCGGAAGTTCGCGAACAGTTCCAGATGCTTGCGCAGGCCGAGAATGGCCTGCTCCGGACGCAGCGCGCGCTCGAGCTTGTCGTACTTCCAGTCGCCCACGGCGCCAAACAGGATCGCGTCGGCCGACTTCGCCAGCGCGAGCGTGGCTTCGGGCAGCGGGTGGCCGCTCGCCTCGTAGCCCGCGCCGCCAACGGGCGCTTCTTCCATCTCGAACTTTTCGCCCAGTGCGTTGAGCACCTTGACGGCTTCCTTGACGATCTCGGGACCGATGCCGTCGCCCGGCAACACTGCAATCTTCATCCTGTGTTTCCTCGCTGTATTTCGTTCTGCGTTGATCAGATGACGCGGTTGTTCAGCCACGGCTGGCGCGCGAGGCGCTCGGCTTCGTACTGGCGGATCTTGTCGGCGTGACGCAGCGTGAGGGCGATGTCGTCGAAGCCGTTCAAGAGGCAGTAGCGGCGGAACGCGGCGACTTCGAACGGATATTCCTTCGAGCCGTCGGTCGTGCGCACGACCTGCTTGTCCAGATCGATCGTGAGCTGGAAGCCGTTGAACGCGTACGTTTCGTTGAACAGGTGGTCGACGTCGGACTCGGAGAGCACGATCGGCAGCAGGCCGTTCTTGAAGCAGTTGTTATAGAAAATGTCGGCGAAGCTCGGCGCGATGATCGCGCGGAAACCGTACTGGTCGAGCGCCCACGGCGCGTGCTCGCGCGAGCTGCCGCAACCGAAGTTCTTGCGCGTGAGCAGCACCGATGCGCCTTGATAGCGCGGCTGGTTCAGCACGAAGTCCGGGTTCAGCGGGCGCTTCGAGTTGTCCTGACCCGGCTCGCCGTGGTCGAGGTAACGCCATTCGTCGAAGGCGTTCGGGCCGAAGCCGGTGCGCTTGATCGACTTGAGGAACTGCTTCGGAATGATCGCGTCGGTATCGACATTCTCGCGATCGAGCGGCGCCACGACGCCGGTGTGTACGATGAATTTTTCCATGATCCGTGATCCTGATGGATGCTGACCGGGCCGGGGCGTTCGATGGTTTCGTCGCGCCCCGGCTACAAGCCGTGCTGGCTGTGAAAGGCTGTGAGGCGTGCGTCAGAGCTTGCGCTGGACGGCGCGCGCGGAGCCGCTGATGTCCTCGCCCACGCCGGCCACCGTGTTGCAGCCTGCGAGCGCGAGGAGCCAGCCCGCCATCACGAACAGCGCCACGCGGCGCGTGATCGCATTGACCTTCATGGCCTTACCCCAGCTTGCGAATGTCGACGAAATGACCTTCGATCGCCGCTGCGGCAGCCATGGCCGGGCTCACCAGGTGCGTGCGACCGCCCGCGCCCTGACGGCCTTCGAAGTTGCGGTTCGACGTGGACGCGCAGCGCTCGCCCGGCTCCAGCCGGTCGGCGTTCATGGCGAGGCACATCGAGCAGCCCGGTTCGCGCCATTCGAAGCCCGCGTCGACGAACACCTTGTCGAGGCCTTCGCGCTCGGCCTGCGCCTTCACGAGGCCCGAGCCCGGCACCACCATCGCGAGACGGATGTTCGACGCCACGCGGCGGCCGAGCTTCTTCACGACGTAGGCTGCGGAGCGCAGGTCTTCGATACGCGCGTTCGTGCACGAGCCGATGAAGATCTTGTCCGGCTTGATCGACTCGATCGGCGTGTTCGGTTCGAGCGCCATGTATTGCAGCGCGCGCTCCATCGCATCGCGCTTGACCGGGTCCTTTTCGCGCTCGGGGTCGGGCACGCGGCCGTCGACGGAGGTCACCATTTCCGGCGAGGTGCCCCACGTGACCTGCGGCACGATGTCGGCCGCGCTCAGTTCGACCACGCGGTCGAAGTGCGCGCCGTCGTCGGTGCGGAAGGTCTTCCAGTAGGCGACGGCCTGATCCCATTCCGCACCCTGCGGCGAGAACGGGCGGCCCTTCAGGTATTCCACCGTGGTGTCGTCCACGGCGACCATGCCCGCGCGCGCGCCGGCTTCGATCGCCATGTTGCACACGGTCATGCGGCCTTCCATCGTCAGGCCGCGGATCATCGAGCCGCCGAACTCCATGGCGTAGCCCGTGCCGCCCGCCGTGCCGATCTTGCCGATGATGGCGAGCACGATGTCCTTCGCGGTGCAGCCGCGCGGGAGCGTGCCCTCGACCTTCACGAGCATGTTCTTGCTCTTCTTTTGCAAGAGCGTTTGCGTGGCCAGCACGTGCTCGACTTCCGAGGTGCCGATGCCGTGCGCGAGCGCGCCGAACGCGCCGTGCGTGGACGTGTGCGAGTCGCCGCAGACGATGGTCATGCCCGGCAGCGTCGCGCCCTGCTCGGGACCGACGATGTGGACGATGCCCTGGCGCAGGTCGTTCATCTTGAACTGCGTGATGCCGAAGGCGTCGCAGTTCGAATCGAGCGTGTCCACTTGCAGCTTCGACACCGGGTCGGCGATGCCGTGGCTGCGGTCGGTGGTGGGCACGTTGTGGTCGGAGACGGCCAGGTTCGCGCTGATGCGCCAGACCGGGCGCTCATGCAGCTTCAGGCCTTCGAAAGCCTGCGGACTGGTGACTTCGTGCAGCAACTGACGGTCGATGTAAAGGAGCGTCGTGCCGTCGTCTTCCGTGTGGACCACATGCGAGTCCCACAATTTGTCGTAGAGCGTCTTTGCCATGGTATGCGGGGAATGTTTGTCTGCGGGCAATACTGTGTGAATCGATTATGCCACGCGAAACCCGCCGGCTACAGGGCTCATTGTGAAAAAAGCGATAAAAAACAGGGGGTTATGCTGGTAGTCGCGATACCTGTATCAGCGTTACCCGGCGCGCGCGGGCGGCCAGGCGAAACCGGGCCGCAGAAATAGGGATGCGCCGGCCCGACTGCGACCGGCGCAAGATGGCTACCGCTGTGAGGGCGGTGGAACATGGAACCGGATCGCGCGACACAGGGGGGAGCCGCTCGACCGAAGTCCATGACTGTCTAACGGCACGCCGGGCTAAGGGTTTAATCGGGGCACATGCCGATTGCGCAATGCGTTGGCAACGCGTCGACAACCGGGCGTCATGCACCAGCATGGCGCAAGCCTCTGCACGATTGAAATAAAATAGGCATCCTGATTAATTGCCTGCTCAATCGCGCCTTGAGATGCTGGTTCAGCCTGCGGGGCGTGCGCGAGGCGGCCATGAGAACCCGGGCGGCCCGCCGGCCCGGCGTTCGGGCACGACGCTTGCGAGACGAGCGCGCCCGCCCGTTGTTCAGCCTGGGTTTGCTACGCGCTGAAAAGAACAACGCCGCGGCCGGTCAGGCAAACACGGAGGCTTCATGCCATTCGCAATGCGCTCGGCGCAACAAAGAACAAACAGAACAGGCACCACGGCATCGCGTCACACCTCGCGACGCGCGGCGCTCGCGGCCGCAGCGTGCGCCTGCGCCGCGCTCGCGCCGCGCGCCCAGGCGCAGACGCCCTCGCCGCTCGGCGAATGGCAATATTCCGCCGGCATTCCGCTCGAGAAGCTCTTTCAGCCGAACCGCCCCGACCTCGAGGCGCGCCTTGGCGTGGGCACGACCTTCGAGCCGCGCTACGACGGCTCGGACCGTTATCACATGCTGGTGGGACCGAGCATCGACGTCCGCTACAAGGACATTCTGTTCGGCTCGACGGGCGAAGGCTTCGGCGTGAACGTGCTCCAGGGGCAGAACTGGCGCATGAGCGTGGCTGCCGCCTACGACCTCGGGCGGCGCGCCCACGACGACCCGACGCGCCTGAACGGGCTCGGCAACATCAACCCGGCGCCGGAAATGAAGATCGCGGGCGAATACGTCGTCTCCAAGGACTTTCCGCTCGTGTTCCGCGCGGCCTTCACGCGCAGCTTCGGCGGCTCGAACGGCTGGACCGCCGACCTCGGCGCCTACATGCCGCTGCCTGGCAGCAACGAGACGTTCTATTGGTTCGCGGGCCCCTCGGTTACTTTCGCCGACTCGAACTACATGCAGAGCTGGTTCGGCGTGACGCCGCAGCAATCGGTCGCTTCGGGCTACCGGCAGTACAACGCGAGCGCGGGTCTCAAGTCGGCCGGCTTCGGCATCACGATGGTCTACTTCGTGAACAAGCACTGGTTCGTGAGCGCGGACGGCGCGATCAAGCGCCTGTTGGGCAGCGCCGCGCACAGCCCGATCATTCAGACGAAAACGGGCGGCGTTTGCGACGTTTCGATTAACTATCAGTTTTAGCGGCAGCCAAGCGCGCGGTACTCCTTCTCCGCATCCCTGCGCTGGTTGTAGCGCTGCTGCGTATTTTCCTGCTCCCCGGAGCGGCCGTAGTTCGGCACGACCGCATTGGCCTGATCGGTCCCTGCCGGTCTGAATGCGTGGTCATACTCCGCCGCCACTTCCTTGCAGCGCTTCGTCAGCTCGCTCGCCCGATCGCTTGCAGCAGGCGCGGTCGCAATGCCCATGTTCTGCTGGAGCGGGCTGCGATATTGGCGTGGGCTCGCGTCCGGCGGCGCGAGGTTATCCGTCGTTTGTGCGTGCGCTCTGCTTGCCATCGTCAGCAGGCAAAGCACGGCGAGAAGGCAGCGGGCAATCATGGCGTCGAGGGGTATCGATGTGGACAAAAGGCGAAATCGTATCCGCGTCGCGCTGTTGCATGCCTGATCCACGTCAACGCGTACACGCCGGGCGGCATCGCACCGGCCCGATCTCATTCAGCGATCATTCTTCGTAGCTATCCTGACCCGATGGGCCGCGGCCCATGCGGCTGACGGCGGCAGGCAACCCCTGCGCAAACAGCGGCCTCTTCCCCACTTCTCGCAAAGGATCGACCATGCTTGCGCCGCTCGTCACGGCTCCCTTTCTCGGGCAGCCGGTATGGCTCTGGGTAGCATTCCTCACGGTCGTGATCGTGCTGCTCGCGCTCGATCTCGGCGTACTGCATCGCGACGATCACGAAATCGGCATTCGCGAAAGCCTGTGGCTCTCGCTCGGCTATATCGCCGTGGGCGTGCTGTTCGGCGCCTTCGTCTGGTGGCAGCTCGGCGTGGAGCGCGCCACTGAATACATCACCGGCTATCTGATCGAGAAGTCACTCTCGCTGGATAACGTCTTCGTGATCGCCTCGATTTTCGGCGCGCTCGCCGTGCCGCGCGCGCTTCAGCACCGCGTGCTGTTCTGGGGCATCGTCGGCGTGCTGGTGCTGCGCGCGCTCATGGTCGGCCTGGGCGCGGCGCTCGTTACGCAGTTCGAGTGGATGCTGTTCGTGTTCGGCGTGTTCCTCGCCGTGACCGGCGTGAAGATGCTGTTCGGCTCGAAGGAAGAGACCGGCGTGGAGGACAGCGCCATGCTGCGCTGGCTGCGCCGCACATTGCCGCTCACGCCGCAGCTCGAAGGGCGCGCGTTCCTCGTGCGGCGCCCGCACCCGCGCACCGGCAAGCCCGCGCTGCTCGCCACGCCGCTGCTGCTCGCGCTGCTGATGATCGAGTTCGCCGACCTGATCTTCGCCGTCGATTCGATCCCCGCGATTTTCTCGATCACGACCGATCCGTTCATCGTCTATACGAGCAACATCTTCGCCGTGCTTGGCCTGCGCGCGCTCTATTTCGCGCTCGCGGCCATGGCGCACCGCTTCTACTACCTCAAGCACGCGCTTGCGCTGGTGCTCATCTTCATCGGCGCGAAGATCTTTCTGGTCGGCATCATCGGCAAGATTCCCGCCTTGCTCAGCCTGGGCGTGACGGCGGCGCTGCTCGCGGGCGGCGTGGTGGTGTCCCTATTCAGGACGCGCGAGACGAACGACACACTCGGCGCATCCTGAGCCCGCCTCGCGCTCCTCATTCTTCGCTCATTTTTCTCTGCGAGGATGGGTTCCATCGAAGCCGCATTGCCCGCCACACAAGGCGATGCGGCTTCCGATGACCTGTCATTCAATACGGAGCGCATCATGAAATGCCCGAACTGTCCCGACGTTACCCTCGCGCTCTCCGAGCGTCAGGGCGTGGAACTCGACTACTGCCCGCAGTGTCGCGGCGTCTGGCTCGATCGCGGCGAACTCGACACGCTGATCGAACGCGCGGGCAACTCGCGCCGCAGCGACGAAAGGGATGCGCAGGCAGGCCGCCATCAGGGTTCGGGTCATGGGCAAGGCGACTACGCCCCACGCCGCGCCCATGACCGCCACGGCGGCTACGAGCGCCGCCGCAAGTCGTGGCTCGGCGACCTGTTCGACTGAGGCACGCCGCGCTTCAACGATTCCATCGACGTCACGCTTTGAGAGGATTCCTTACCATGCGTACCTATACCTGCAACAGCCCGCAGGCCGCGGGCCGGATCGTCGCCATCGCCCTCCTCGCTGACGGCCACCTGAGCAGCGAAGAACTGGCCGCCGTGCATCGCGCGCGCATTGCCGACCGGCTCGGCCTCGCGCCCGGCGAGTTCGGCACGATCGTGCAAAGCCTGTGCGAAGACCTGCTGACGAGCTCGCACCTGAACTGGAGCGACGCGTGCAAGCTCGACTCCGACGTGATGCAGCAGGTGATGCGCGAGCTCGACGACCCCGCGCTGCGCGCCGAGGTGCTCACGCTCTGTCATGTGGCGGTGTATGCGGACCGGCATGTGGCCGAAAGCGAAGTCGCGTTGCTCGCCTCGCTCGGCCGCGCGTGGCAGAAGGAGCCGTGGCAGCGCCTGCTGGCCTGAGTTGGGATGCGATGCGCGCCTTCCCCCGCGCATCGCTTCACGCGGCGCCCCTCGCACGCCGCGACTTTTCTTGCGCGCTCCTGTTGCGCGCTTTTTTTTGCACGTTTTTTTGCGTGCTTTTATCAGGTCCTCACGCGCATACGGCCCAGCCAAGCCCGCGTACGTTGCGGATCACCGCGTGGCCGAACTTGCGGCGCACGCTATAAATCACGGCATCCACCGCATTGCTTTCCACCTCTTCGCCCCAGCCGTAGAGCCGCTCCTCGAGTTGCTGACGCGAGAGAATCGCGCCGGGCCGCTCCAGCAGCGCGAGCATGAGCGCGTATTCGCGCGCGGAGAGATCGTCGGCCTGGCCGTCGAACGTGAGACGGCGGGCGTTCATGTCGAGCGTCACGCGCCCGCTGCCCATCGTCGGCGACGCAAAACCCGCCTTGCGGCGCACCACGGCGCGAATGCGCGCGAGCAGTTCCTTGCTCTCGAAGGGCTTCACGAGGTAGTCGTCCGCGCCGAGGTCGAGGCCTTCCACGCGCGTGTCCACGTCGTCGCGCGCGGTGATGATGAGCACGGGCGTGGCGTCCTGGGCTTCGCGCAAGCCGCGCAGCACGTCGAGCCCGCTCATGTCGGCCAGGCCCAGATCGAGCAGGACGGCCGTGTACGAGCCGTCGCGAATCGCCGCGCGTCCGCTTTCGCCCGTGCGCACCCAGTCGACGCTGTACGAAGCGTCCTTCAACGCGCGCAGCAGCGCGGGCCCGATCAGCAGATCGTCTTCGATCAGCAGAATGCGCATCGTGTCCGTCCTTCCATTTCCTTGCTTTCCCGGATTTTGCCTGACTTCGTGCGCTGCGCCGCTCACGCGCGCGGCAATTCGATGCGCGCGACGATGCCGCTTTGCCCGTCGCCGCGGTTGGCGAGCGTCACGCGCCCGCGATAGCTCTGCGCCAGCGCCTGCGCGATGGCAAGACCCAGGCCGCTGCCCTGTGTATCGTGGCCGCCCACGCGGAAAAAGCGGTCGAACACGCGCGTCAGATCGGCCTCGGCAATGCCCGGCCCGTTGTCGGTCACTTCGATCACCACGGTCTTGTCTTCGCGCCGCACCGCGACGTCCACGCGCGCGCCTTGCTGGCCGTAGCGGATCGCGTTATCCGCGAGATTGCGCACGAGCGCGCGCAGGTCCGACTCGGTGGCGCGCACGCTCACGTCGTCGAGGCGCTCCACGCCCAGATCCACACTGCGCGCGTCGGCGAGCGGCAGCAGGTCGGCCAGCACGTCGGTCACGAGTTGCGGCAGCGGCACGTCGGTGAGCACGCGCTGCGCGCTGCCGATTTCGGCGCGCGCGAGACCCAGCAGTTGCGAGACGAGCGAGCCGGTGCGCACGATGCCGCGACGCAGTTCCTCGAAGCGCTCCGGATACTGCTCCGGCGGCGCGTTGCGCAGATTGTCGATCTGCAACTGCATCGCGGAAATCGGCGAGCGCAACTCGTGCGCCGCGTCGGCGATGAACTTGCGCTCCGCATCCACGAGCACCGCAAGGCGCTCGATCATGCGGTTGATCGACTCGACGAAAGGCCGCAGTTCGAGCGGCGCCTGCGCGACTTCGAGCGGCTTGAGGTCGTGCAGGTCGACGTTTGCCGCGCGCCGCCCGCTGCGCTCGAGCGGTCGCAGCGACACACGCACCGTCACGGCGATCGTGAGCGCGAGCAGCGGCAGCAGCGCGAGCACGGGCAGGAGGCTCCAGAACGCCACGCGCAGGGCGTTGCGGTTGCGCATGCTGCGCGATTCGGCCACCTGAATGTATTCGTCGCCGGCCGCGAGGGCGAACACGTCCCACGCTTCGCCGTCGTACTCGATCGACGAGAACCCGCTTGGCGCGCGCGGCAGCGCGAGCCGCGCGTTGCTCGTGCGGCTCGGCGCGTCGCCGTCGTCCGCGGACCAGATCTGCACAACGAAATCGTCGGATGGCTGCCGCTTGCCCTGCCGCTCCGTGGCGAGATGCCGCGTGCCCGCCTGCACGTGCGCGGCCGCGTCGCGCAGGCTGGCGTTGAACTCGGTGGCGAGACTGCGTACGACGAGGAAGGTGCCGAGCGCGCCCAGCACGCCAACGAGAATCGCGAGCGTGCCGATCGCAATGCTCAGGCGGCGATGCAGGGAATGCGCGGCGAAGAACATGGAGCGTCTCGGGTGGGGAGGCGCGCTCCATCATAAAGGATTCGCGGCGCGCTTCAGGCTGCGCCGCGTGTTTCAGCGATGCCCGCCGCCGCCCATGCCGCCTGCGTGTCCCATCCCGCCCCAGACGCCGCCGTGACCACCGTGAAAGCCGCCATGGAAGCCGCCGTGCATGCCCGAAACCGGGTGCATGTGCGGGCCGCCGGGGGCGACGTGATCCATGTGATGAAAATGATGGAAGTGGTCGACGAATACGAACGAGCCCCCGATGAACACCGGCGGCCACGTGCCGTACCATGGACCCGCGTACCAGGTCGTCGCGTCGGTCCATGCCACGGGGTAGACCTCGGTGCCGTCGTTGCTCTGGACGATCTGCCAGGTGCCGTCGGGCTGCAAGCACGCGAGACCGCTGATTAACTGCGGCGCGCCGTCGATCTCGGCCGTGCCCGTGACGGTACGGCATGCGGGTGGCGGGTAATACGACCCGTCCGCGGCCTGCTGCGAAGCAACCGGCGTCGAGCAGGCGCCCAGCAGACAGACCAGCAGATTGAAGGCGAGAAGTTTGCGCATGATGTCGCCCCTCGCGATGGACCGGCCACGCGGCGCGCGAAATGCGCGCCGACGCCGTGAAGACCCCCATCTGTACGCCTTGCATGCCCACGCGAGCGTTTTGCGCGCGCGTGGGCGTGTCATCTGCAAAACGAGGGGCGTGGCGGCGCTATTCCCTGGACACGGCGCGTGCGTGCCCGCACCCCGATTACCTATTGTTTCCAATGCGGTTTCCACTGCGGTTCCCACTGCCCCGCCGGGGCGCCGCTCACGCCTGCCACTGCGTCACGAATGCGCGGATATCCTCGTTCACGCGCGCGGCCTGATTGAAGTACATGCCGTGCGTGCCGCCTTCGTAGACCTTCAGCGTCGCGCGAGCGAGCGCCGCCGCCGTGGGACGGCCGGTGATCTCCAGCGGCGCCGAAGCGTCGCAATCGCCGTGCAGCACGAGCGCGGGCACGTCGATCGCGGCCAGTTCGCGGCGGAAGTCGGTTTGCATCTGCACGCGGGACAGTTGCGCCGCCGCGAAGAGCGACGCGCCCAGCATCATGTCGGCTGTCCATTGAATCGTCGTGCGCGAGGTGCCGGGGCTGAAGTAGGCTTGCGCGCGGCGTTCGATCCAGTCGGGAAACGACGTCAGCATTTCGTCGATCGAGTCCTCGAAGAGGCTCGCGTCGAGGCCGCCAGGATTGTCGGCACGCTTGAGCAAACACGGCGTGGATGCCGGTGAGACCAGCACGATGCCGGCCACGCGCCGCGCGCCGTGGCGGCTCAAATAGCGCACGATCTCGCCGCTTGCGAACGAATGACCCACCAGGGTCACGTGCTCAAGTCCGCGTGCGTCGAGCACGGCTTCGAGGTCGTCGGCCAGCGTGTCGTAGTCGTAGCCTCGGCCCGGATCGCTCGAACGACCGTGGCCGCGACGGTCGAACGCCACGCAGCGCAAGCCGCTTGCCGCGAGCGGCGCGCATTGGTAGTGCCACATGTCGGCGTTGAGCGTCCAGCCCGAGAGAAAGACGAGCGGCGCGCCTTCGCCCCAGTCGCGGTAATGCAGCGCCGTGTCGCTGTCGACGCGGATATAGCCGGGTTGGCGGGCATTGAGGGTGTCGCGTGCCATGGTCGTTGCTCCTTGCGGTTGGGTGATCCATGAGCCACATGGTCGACGACGACGTGCGCGCCGGCGATTACGTCGGAGGTAATGGCCACGCATCCGGCGCAAGAACGTGCTGCGCGCACCCGCACCCCGCCGGTGCTAGATTCTTCACACGTACTGCCCCAAGGAGACAAGCATGAGCAACACCTCACCGCGACCGACCTTTGGTTCCGCCATCTATTACCGCGATCCGCTCGCCGCGCTCGACTGGCTCGAAAAGGCCTTCGGCTTCAAGCGCCAGTTCGTCGTGACCACGCCGGACGGCAAGCTGTGTCACTCGGAAATGCGCTTCGGCGACGGCTACCTGATGATCTGCGGAGAATGGCCCGGCATGCCCGCCACGCCGCCCGGTTCGCTCGAAGGCAAGAACACACAGTCGGTTCATGTGCAGTTGAAAAGCGGGCTCGACGCGCACTGCGAGCGCGCGCGCAGCGCGGGTGCGAAGATCGTGCGCGAGCCGGACGACCAGTTCTACGGCGACCGCGTGTACGCGGCCTGCGACCCCGAAGGCCACATGTGGAGCTTTGGCGAAACGGTGCGCGAGGTCACGCGCGAAGAGGCGGAAAAAGCGAGCGGGCTGAAGATCGACGGCTGGGTGTGAGCGCGGCCGTTGGCGGTTGGCTAGTAGCCGCTCGCCCCAAAGAAAAACGCCCCGACGGGTCATAACCCGTCGGGGCATTTGCGTGACTGCTTGCACGCGGCGCGCCATCTGGCGCGCGGCATGGCAAAGCGAAGCTTAGCGCTGAGCGATCGGCTTGGCTTCGCGCGGCGTTTCGCCGATGAACAGCTGACGCGGACGGCCGATCTTTTGCTCGGGGTCGGCGATCATTTCGTTCCACTGTGCAATCCAGCCCACCGTACGTGCCATCGCGAAGATACACGTGAACATCGAGGTCGGGATGCCCAGCGCGCGCTGCACGATACCCGAGTAGAAGTCGACGTTCGGGTAGAGCTTGCGCGACACGAAGTATTCGTCTTCCAGCGCGATCTTTTCGAGCTGCATGGCGAGCTTGAACAGCGGGTCGTCGTGCAGGCCGAGTTCGTTCAGCACTTCGTAGCACGTTTCGCGCATGAGCTTCGCGCGCGGGTCGTAGTTCTTGTACACGCGGTGACCGAAGCCCATCAGCTTCACGCCCGAGTTCTTGTCCTTCACTTGCTTGATGAACTCAGGAATCTTGTCCGGCGAGCCGATTTCTTCCAGCATGTTCAGTGCGGCTTCGTTCGCACCACCGTGCGCCGGGCCCCACAGACATGCGATACCGGCAGCGATACACGCGAACGGGTTCGCGCCCGAGGAGCCAGCCAGACGAACCGTCGAGGTCGAAGCGTTCTGCTCGTGGTCGGCGTGCAGGATGAGGATACGGTCGAGCGCGCGCACCAGCACGTCGTTGACCTTGTACTCTTCGCACGGGTTCGAGAACATCATGCGCATGAAGTTCGCGCTGTACGACAGATCGTTCTGCGGGTACACGAACGGCTGGCCGATCGAATACTTGTACGCCATGGCGACCAGCGTCGGCAGCTTCGCGATCATGCGGATTGCCGACACTTCGCGGTGCTTCGCGTTGTTGATGTCGAGCGAGTCGTGATAGAACGCGGACAGCGCGCCGACTGCTGCGACCAGGATCGCCATCGGGTGCGCGTCGCGGCGGAAGCCGCGGAAGAAGAACTGCATTTGCTCGTGAACCATCGTGTGCTGCGTGACGGTCTTCACGAACTCTTCCTTCTGTGCCGCGTTCGGCAGTTCGCCGCGGTACAGCAGGTAGCAGGTTTCGAGGAAGTCAGCGTTTTCCGCGAGGTTGTCGATCGGGTAGCCGCGGTAGAGCAGCTCGCCCTTGTCCCCGTCAATGTACGTGATGGCCGAGTTACACGCCGCCGTCGACATGAAGCCCGGGTCATACGTGAACTTGCCGGTCTGACCGTACAGTTTGCGGATGTCGATCACATCCGGGCCCATCGTGCCCTTGTAGATCGGCAGTTCGACGCTCGGCGAATTGTCGCTGAACGATAGCGTGGCTTTTACATCAGACGGGGTCATAGCACATCCTCAATCGAAGATAAACACAGGATTCGATAGTTTTGCACGTCCGGCGCGGCGCCCGCTCACTGCGGGCACTGCCGCGCTCAGACGTTCCGGAGCAGATCCAGCACCCGCTTCACGTCCGGGTCGGCAAGGTCGCCTTCTGGTTCCTTGCGTGCGAGCAGCAAGTCCATCAGGTCGTTATCGCTCAGCTCGAGCAGGCGCGTAAGCGCACCCACGTCGGCGTCGCTGAGTTCATGCTCATAGCGCTCGAAAAACCGCTCGAAAATCAGATCGTTTTCGAGCAGGCCGCGCCGCGCACGCCAGCGAAGGCGTGCGCGGCGATGAGGGTCAGACTGGTGCGATTCCATTTCAGAACAGCAACATCAAACCGCGCGGCGGAACATCAGTTCCTTGATCTTGCCGATCGCCTTGGTCGGGTTCAGGCCCTTCGGGCAAACGTCGACGCAGTTCATGATCGTGTGGCAACGGAACAGACGGTACGGGTCTTCCAGGTTGTCCAGACGGTCGCCCGTGGCTTCGTCGCGGCTGTCCGCGATAAAGCGGTAAGCCTGCAACAGGCCTGCCGGGCCGACGAACTTGTCCGGGTTCCACCAGAAGCTCGGGCACGAGGTCGAGCAGCTCGCACACAGAATACACTCGTACAGGCCGTCGAGTTCGTCACGCTGCTCAGGCGACTGGAGACGCTCCTTTTCAGGCGGCGGCGTGTCGTTGATCAGGTACGGCTTGATCGAGTGATACTGGTTGAAGAACTGCGTGAAGTCGCAGATCAGGTCGCGCACGACGGGCAGGCCCGGCAGCGGACGCAGCACGATCTTCGCCGGCAGGTCGTTCAGGTTGGTCAAGCAGGCGAGACCGTTCTTGCCGTTGATGTTCATGGCGTCCGAACCGCACACGCCTTCACGGCACGAACGGCGGAACGACAGCGTTTCGTCCACTTCCTTGAGCTTGACCAGCGCGTCGAGCAGCATGCGCTCGTGCGTGAGTTCCAGCTCGTACGTCTGCATGCGCGGCGCTGCGTCCTTGTCCGGATCGTAGCGGTAGACTTCAAAAATACGTTTGGCCATTTCCGATTCCTTGTGACTGGCTTGTGCCTTAGAACGTACGCGCCTTCGGCGGCACGGACTCGACGGTCAGCGGCTTCATGTGAACCGGCTTGTAGTCAAGACGGTCTTTTTCGCTGAACCAGAGCGTGTGGCGCAGCCAGTTTTCGTCGTCGCGGTGTTCGTAGTCGCTCTGTGCGTGCGCACCACGGCTTTCCTTGCGGGCTTCAGCCGAAACCATCGTTGCGCGCGCAACTTCGATCAGGTTCGCCACTTCGAGCGCTTCCACGCGCGCCGTGTTGAACACCTTCGACTTGTCCTTCAGGTGGATGTGCTTCGCGCGCTCGGCGATCTCGGCGATGTCCTTCACGCCGTCTGCCAGCAGCTTCGAGGTGCGGAACACGCCAGCGTGCTTCTGCATCGAGCCGCGGATGTCGTTCGCGACGCTTTGCGCGTACTCGCCCGAGGTCGACTTGTCGAGTTCGGCGAGGCGTGAGAGCGCGAAGTCGGCGGCGTCGGCCGGCAGCGGCTTGTGATCGCGCAGCTCCTTCACGTGCTTGACGATGTGGTTGCCGGCCGCACGGCCGAACACCACGAGGTCGAGCAGCGAGTTCGTGCCGAGGCGGTTCGCGCCGTGCACCGACACGCACGAGCATTCGCCCACGGCGTAGAAGCCGTTGACGACTTCTTCGTGACCCTTCGGCGTGCCAACGACCTGACCGTTGATGTTCGTCGGGATACCGCCCATCTGGTAGTGGATGGTCGGCACAACCGGGATCGGCTCCTTGATACAGTCGACATTCGCGAACTTCAGCGCGATTTCGCGGATCGACGGCAGACGCTTCATGATCGTCTCGGCGCCGATGTGCGAGAGGTCGAGCAGCACGTGATCCTTGTGCGGACCCACGCCACGGCCTTCCTTGATTTCCTGGTCCATCGAACGCGAAACGAAGTCGCGCGGCGCCAGGTCCTTCAGCGTCGGCGCGTAGCGCTCCATGAAGCGCTCGCCGTTCGAGTTGCGCAGAATG